>NZ_JBVKAH010000001.1:206462-1271974 GCF_055598725.1 Streptomyces sp. NPDC039423 | reverse complement strand
GCCAGCGTTCGTCCTGAGCCAGGATCAAACTCTCCGTGAATGTTTACCGGTTATCCGGTTGACACTCGCGTTGAGCGGAACCGGAGGGGAGGAATGATCCCCTCGGTTCACAGCGTCCTCGCTGTGTTTTCTTCAAAGGAACCTCGACCATCCGAAGATGGACGGGGTATCAACTAATCTGGCGTTGATTTTTGGCACGCTGTTGAGTTCTCAAGGAACGGACGCTTCCTTCGTACTCACCCTCTCGGGCTTTCCTCCGGGCGCTTCCCTTCGGTATTTCGTGTTTCCAACCTTACCAGATCCGTTTTCCGTTCCGTTTCCGGTTCGGATTCTGTTTCCGGTGGCCGTTGGAGGGCCTTTGCCTTTCGGCGCTCCATCACTTTAGACCATTTCCCTGACGGCTCATAATCGGGCCGCTGGATTTCATTCCGGACATGCCGAAAATCAGACCCATTGTGGGAGATCGATCTTAGGTGGTGGATGGCTGCCCCTGGGGTGCCTGGAACGGCAGGCCCAGCTCTTGCAGCTCGGTAGACATTAGGCGCTTCCGTCCCTCGAGTCAAGTCCTCTTCCGGCGGGGCGCGTGGGCCCGGTAGGGGCTGACGGTGGGGTCGCCCTCGATCCAGAAGCGCCAGGGGTGGGTGGCACCGTCGCCGCCGACACCGGTGCGGGGGCCGTTGCGGACCTGGTCGGACGGGACGGGGTCACCGGTCAGGACGGTGAGGGCCGAGTCCGGGCCGGCGCAGGCGTCGGTGCCGTCCAGGGTGCGGTCGACGTCGAGGGCGGTGGCGAGCCGGGCGGGGCCCTTGGCCAGTTCCTTGTCGTACCGGGCGGACAGCCGGCGTTTGCGGGCGAGCTCCTGGCCGACCTGGATCTCGCCGGCGCGGAGCAGGACACCGCTCGCGGAGCCTTCGGGACCGCAGACCAGGTTCAGGCAGTGCCACATGCCGTAGGTGAAGTAGACGTACGCGTGACCGGGCGGGCCGAACATGACGGCGTTGCGGGCGGTGCGGCCGCGGAAGGCGTGGGAGCCTGGGTCGGCCTCGCCCGCGTAGGCCTCCACCTCGGTGAGGCGGAGCTCGATGGGGCCGTCGTCCGTCGTGCGTACCAAGGTGCGGCCGAGGAGGTCGGGGGCGACCTCCAGTACGGGGCGGTCGAAGAAGTCCCGGGGCAGCGGCGTACGGTCGGAGCTCTCGATCATGTCGTACGAGCGTACTGGGAACCGGCCGCGGTCCCTGGGCGTATGCGCGTATGTAGGGGTCAGGATCCGGATAAGGAGTGAACATGGGGTTCAAGAAGCTGCTCGCGAGCCTGGGTGCGGGCGGCGCCTCGGTGGAGACGGTGCTCACCGAGGCGAACGTCGTGCCCGGTGGTGTCGTCCAGGGCGAGGTGCGCATCCAGGGCGGTTCGGTCGACCAGCGGATCGAGGGGCTGTCGGTCGGTCTCCAGGCCCGCGTCGAGGTCGAGGGCGGTGACCAGGAGTACAAGCAGGACGTCGAATTCACCAAGGTGCGGCTCGGCGGGGCCTTCGAGGTGCGGGCCGGGGCGGTGCACGTGGTGCCGTTCGGGCTGGAGATCCCCTGGGAGACGCCGGTGACCACCATCGCCGGTCAGCAGCTTCGCGGGATGGACATCGGGGTCTCCACGGAACTGGAGATCGCGCGGGCCGTGGACTCCAGTGACCTGGACGCGATCAACGTGCACCCGCTGCCGGCCCAGCAGGCCATCCTGGACGCCTTCATCCAGCTCGGCTTCCGCTTCAAGAGCGCGGACATGGAGCGCGGGCACATCCGCGGGACGCGGCAGAAGCTGCCGTTCTACCAGGAGATCGAGTTCCTGCCGCCGCAGCAGTACCGGGGGCTGAACCAGGTCGAGCTGACGTTCGTCGCGGACGAGCGCGAGATGGACGTCGTTCTGGAGATGGACAAGAAGCCGGGGCTGTTCAGCGAGGGCAGCGACTCGTACCGGGCGTTCACGGTGGGGCTGCACGACTTCCGGAACACGGACTGGGCGGCGTACCTCAACCAGTGGCTCGCCGACGTCGGTGGGCGCCGCAACTGGCTCTAGGGAGTGTCCGGAAAGTATCGGCGTCCGCCCGGAGGGCGGACCGGACGAGACTTCACGGACCCGACCTAGGCTCGGCGGAGCCGATAGGAACAACAGCGAAACGGAGGTTCTGGCGTGACCCAGGGCGAGAAGAGGGCACCGCTTCCCCACGAATTCCATCCACGGGTGCCGTCGTTCACCGTGGTGAGCGACGACGTCGCGGAGGGGGCCGTACTGGCGGACGCACAGGTCCAGGCGAAGGGGAACACCTCGCCGCACCTGCGGTGGGAAGGGTTCCCGGCGGAGACCAAGAGCTTCGCGGTGACGTGCTTCGACCCGGACGCGCCGACCGGGAGCGGGTTCTGGCACTGGGTGCTGTTCGACCTCCCGGCGACGGTCACCGAGCTGCCGGCGGGCGCGGGCGGCGGGAAGTTCGAGGGGCTGCCCGAGGGGGCGGTGCACGTCCGCAACGACTACGGGACGAGGGACTTCGGCGGGGCGGCGCCGCCGGCCGGGGAGGACCACCGTTACGTGTTCACCGTGTACGCGGTGGACACCGAGAAGCTCGGGCCGGACGCGGACGCCTCGCCCGCCGTGGTCGGGTTCAACCTGCGTTTCCACACGCTGGCGCGGGCGCAGTTGGTCGGTCACTACGCCGAGCCGGCGGAAAGCTGACCGTTCGCTTTTTGTTTGCCCGCTCCTGGTCTTGGAGAGATCAGGAGCGGGCATCTTTCGTTGCGCACGGATATTGCGTTGTCCAACCCGGCGCGCCCGGCCAGAGTTGGTCCCCAGCCCCAGGCCCGCCATGAGGGCGGGGCCGGCACACGGGAGGTGGGCAGGATGCGGGACACGCTGGTGCTCAACGCGAGCTTCGAGCCGCTGTCGACGGTGACGCTGAACCGTGCGGTGGTCCTGGTGCTCCAGGACAAGGCCGTCGTCGAGCAGGAGCATCCTCGTCTGCGCATGCGGGCGGCCGCCCTCGAACTGCCGGTGCCGCGGGTGATCAGGTTGTGCAGGTACGTCCGGGTGCCGTTCCGAAGACAGGCCCCGTGGTCGAGGCGGGGTGTGCTGGTGCGGGACCAGCACCGGTGCGCGTACTGCGGGAGACGCGCGACGACCGTGGACCACGTGGTGCCGCGGGCGCAGGGTGGCGGGGACAACTGGCTGAACACGGTGGCGTCCTGCGCGGAGGACAATCACCGCAAAGCGGACCGGACGCCGGAGCAGGCGGGGATGCCGCTGCTGCACCAGCCGTTCGTCCCGTCGCCGGCGGACGCGATGCTGCTGGCGCTCGGGGTGCGCGACCGGGCGGAGCTGCCCGAGTGGCTGTCCTCGGCGGCCGCGTGAGCCGCGGGGTGTGAGGGGAGCCCGTCCCGTCCGTCAGGAGGGGGCGGGCTCTTCGCGTACGGGGCGGCGGACGAGGTTCCCGCCGCAGTTCGGGCAGGCGTGGGTCATCGCCGTCGTACAGGCCTGGCAGAAGGTGCACTCGTAGCTGCAGATGTACGCGGTGCCGGTGGTGGACAGCGGTGTTCCGCACCGCTCGCAGGTGCCGCGCATCTCCAGTGCCATGGGGTCATCTCCTGACGGTGAGTTGGATGATCGCGAGGATACCCACGGCGATGATCACCGCGCGCAGCGCGGTGGGCGGGAGCCGGCGGCCGACCTTGGCGCCGATCTGGCCGCCGATGGTGGAGCCCACGGCGATGAGCAGGACCGCCGTCCAGTCGAAGCGGGCGGCGAAGAGGAAGAAGAGCGCGGCGATGGTGTTGACGACGGCCGCGAGGATGTTCTTGGTCGCGTTGAGGCGCTGGAGGCTGTCGTCGAGCAGCATGCCCATCAGGGAGAGGTAGATGATCCCCTGCGCGGCGGTGAAGTAGCCGCCGTAGACGCTGGCGAGGAGGAGGCCGGTGACGAGGAGCGGGCCGCCGTCGGGGTTGCCGGGGGTGCCTTCCCGGTCGCGGCGGCGCTGGACGGCCTTGGAGATGCGGGGTTGCAGGATGACCAGCAGCAGGGCGAGCGCGACCAGGACCGGGACGATGGTCTCGAAGGCGGTGGCGGGCAGGAGGAGGAGCAGTACGGCTCCGCAGAGTCCTCCGGTCGCGGCGGCGGCACCGAGGCGCAGGATGCGGCGGCGCTGTCCGGTGAGTTCGGCGCGGTAGCCGATGGCCCCGCTGATGGAGCCGGGGATCAGGCCGAGGGCGTTGGAGACGGTGGCGGTGACCGGCGGGAGGCCGGTGGCGACCAGGACCGGGAACGTGATCAGCGTTCCCGATCCGACGATGGTGTTGATCGTGCCGGCGCCGACGCCCGCGGCGAGGACGGCGAGCATCTCCCAGATCGTCACGCTGTGCCCTTCGTACAGGATCGGTGCTCGGCGGATCCGTGCTTGGTGCACTGATCATGCACGAAGGGTGGGGCGGGTCAGTCGACGGGGGGCTCTTCGCGTCGCTGTGCCGGGGGGCGTTCCTTGCCGGTGCCGGTGCCGCCGGTGTTGAAGCCGGGGGTGCCGTTGCCGAGGTTGCCGAAGGCGCCGGAGAGGCCCTTGAGGGCGTCGCCGATCTCGCTGGGGACGATCCAGAGCTTGTTGGCGTCGCCTTCGGCGATCTTCGGGAGCATCTGGAGGTACTGGTAGGAGAGGAGCTTCTGGTCGGGGTCACCGGCGTGGATGGCTTCGAAGACCGTACGGACGGCCTGGGCCTCGCCCTCGGCACGGAGGGCGGCGGCCTTGGCCTCACCCTCGGCGCGGAGGATGGCGGACTGCTTCTCGCCCTCGGCGGTGAGGATCTGCGACTGCCGGATGCCCTCGGCGGTGAGGATCGCGGCGCGCTTGTCGCGGTCGGCGCGCATCTGCTTCTCCATCGAGTCCTGGATGGAGGTGGGCGGCTCGATGGCCTTGAGCTCGACGCGGTTGACGCGGATGCCCCACTTGCCGGTGGCTTCGTCGAGGACGCCGCGGAGGGCCGCGTTGATCTCCTCGCGGGAGGTGAGGGTCCGCTCCAGGTCCATGCCGCCGATGATGTTGCGGAGGGTGGTGACGGTGAGCTGCTCGATCGCCTGGATGTAGCTGGCGACCTCGTAGGTCGCGGCGCGGGCGTCGGTCACCTGGTAGTAGATGACGGTGTCGATGTTCACGACCAGGTTGTCCTGGGTGATCACCGGTTGGGGCGGGAAGGGGACGACCTGTTCGCGCAGGTCGATCCGGTTGCGGATCGAGTCGATGAACGGGACGACGATGTTCAGTCCCGCGTTGAGGGTGCGGGTGTAGCGGCCGAAGCGCTCGACGATGGCGGCGCTGGCCTGCGGGATGACCTGGATCGTCTTGATCAGGGCGATGAAGACGAGCACCACCAGGATGACCAGGACGATGATGACTGATGGCATCGCGTGTTCCCCGTGCCCTTCGCTGCCGGTTGTCTGCCGGTTCGTTGCCGGTGTGGTTCGATGATCGAGTTTCGCAGACGGCGGGCCGTCGCGTGCGCCGTTCCGCGGGAGTTGACCGGGTTGCGGCGCGTGGCCGTCATGTCTGACCGCCCATCACATCACCACGGCGGTGGCCCCGTCGATCTCGACCACGTCGACCTGCTGTCCCGGTTCGAAGGCCTGGTCGCCGTCGAGGGTGCGGGCGGACCAGATCTCGCCGGCGAGTTTGATGCGGCCGCCGCTGCCGTCGACGCGTTCGAGCACGACGGCCCGGCGGCCTCTCAGCGCATCGATGTTGGTGGCCAGTTGTGGCCGTCCGTCGCGGTGACGGGCGGCGATGGGGCGTACCACCGCGATGAGGGCGACGGAGACGGCGGCGAAGACCACCACTTGGGCGACCATGCCGAAGCCGAGGCCCGCGGTGAGGGCGCCGGCGACCGCTCCGACGGACAGCATTCCGAATTCCGGCATCGCCGTCAGGACGAGCGGGATGCCGAGTCCCACCGCGCCGATCAGCCACCAGACCCATGCGTCGATGTCCACCTGGTCATGGTAGGACCGTGCGTCGGGTCGCGGACAGGGCGCGGTGGGGCGCCGGGGTTGCTCCGAGGCCACCAGGGGGCCGTGGCGCTGCCGTTGGGGGGGGCCGCGGCCGGTCGAGGGGCCTTGGGGGCCGCGGAGGCCCGCGGGGTCAGGAGAGGGGCAGGCCCTGGGCGGTGTAGCGGTCGCCGACGCGTTCGACGACGAGGGGCAGGCCGAAGCAGTGCGAGAGGTTGCGGCTGGTCAGCTCCATCTCGATCGGGCCGGCGGCGAGGACCTTGCCCTGACGGATCATCAGCACGTGGGTGAAGCCCGGGGGGATCTCCTCGACGTGGTGGGTGACCATGACCATGGACGGGGCGTACGGGTCGCGGGCGAGGCGTCCGAGGCGGCGGACGAGGTCCTCGCGGCCACCGAGGTCGAGGCCGGCGGCGGGCTCGTCGAGGAGCAGCAGCTCGGGGTCGGTCATCATCGCGCGGGCGATGAGGGTGCGCTTGCGTTCGCCCTCGGAGAGGGTGCCGAAGCGGCGGTCGAGGAACTCCGTCATGCCGAGGCGGTCGAGGAAGGCGCGGGCGCGGTCCTCGTCGATGGCGTCGTAGTCCTCGCGCCAGGTGGCGGTCATGCCGTACGCGGCGGTGAGCACGGTCTCGAGTACGGTCTGCCGCTTGGGCAGCTTGTCGGCCATCGCGATGCCGGCCATGCCGATGCGGGGGCGCAGCTCGAAGACGTCCACCTTGCCGAGCAGGTCCCCCAGGATGCGGGCGGTTCCGGAGCTCGGGAAGAGGTAGCTGGACGCGAGGTTGAGGAGGGTGGTCTTGCCGGCGCCGTTGGGGCCGAGGATGACCCAGCGCTCGCCCTCCTTGACCGACCAGGAGACGTCGTCCACCAGAGCGCGTCCGTCGCGGACCACGGATACGTCCACCAGCTCCAGTACATCGCTCATGAGCGCGTTGTCTCCCCTATGCGGTCGAGTCTCGTCGTCGCTTGCGCCGGCGGGCGAAGCTCCAGGGGAAAACCTACGCCACCGGTGACGGGGGTCGGTCCTTAGGGCCGGTTCCGGACAGTGGCCGGTCGGCAGTGCCTAGGGTGGGGGGATGCTTTCGGAACCACGTTCAGGACGGTTGGCCGCATGGGGGAACGCCCTGCTGGCCGGGATGGTGTCGCCGGATGAGGCCGTGCTCGCGATTGTCGGGGACGATGCCGTGCACCGGGTGGAGGGGCTGCCGGGCGAGGAGAGGCCGGTCGGTCTGACGCTGGCGCTCGGGCGGCTGCGGACGCTCGGGGTGAAGGGGTGGCGGGTGGCGCTCCCGGCGCCGGGGCACCCGCTGGGGCTGAGCGGGCCGCCGGCTTTCAACGCGCGGGCGCTGGAGGCCGAGGAGGCGGTCGTCGGGTACGGGGCGGCTTTCGGCCTCGTACCCGAGGTGTACGAGGCGGGACCCGTGGACGACGTGCACGTGGAGGTGGTGTGGCACTGCCTTCCGGTCCGGGAGGCCCCGCCGGCGGACGTGCCGTCGCTCGGGGAGGCGGAGCGGGAGCTGGCGGAGGCGCTGCGCGACGCGACGGTGGTGCTGACGCGGCTGAACGTGGCGGCGTCGGGCCCGGTGGCGGAGGCGGCGCTGGACGCGTACCGGGCGCGGGCGGAGGCGGGTCGTGAGGTGCTGGCGCCGGGGTACCCGCCGCGCGCGGTGCGGGTCCTGGAGCTGGCGCAGCGGGTGGGGTTGCTGGTGTCGCTCGCCCACTCCCCCGCGTACGGGACGGGGGGTGCGCACGGCGGGGCGGTGAGCGCGTCGGAGATGGCCGCCCGCGCCGAGGCCCTGCGGCCGGTGGAGCGGGTGGCCCGGCGGGCGCAGGTGGCCGCGTTCAACGCCTGGGTGGAGGAGCGCGAGCGGGGCTGAGGCGGGGCCTGGGGGCGGGACCTCGGGGGTGGGGCCGGGCGGCCGGTGGCGGGGGTTTAAGACTGCCGCTTCGCCTGGCTGGGCCGCCGGGCGGGCGGGACGGGGCCTTCGGCTGGTCGGCTTCTGTCGGGCGGGCATTCGCCGGCGGTCGGGCCCCAGGCCGGCTTCGGCTGGGCTCCGAGAGGCGTGGCGGCCTCGTCCGGCGGGCGTGGGCCGGAGCCGAGGGCCCGGGCGAGTCACGGCTCGTGGCGTCGCCGGGGAGGGGCAGCGCCCCGGGTGGGGCGGGGGCTGCCTCGGCCGACGGCCGGGGCCTGGCTATCGGCCGACCCACCGCCCCGCACCGTGCGGGCCGAGGGCCGTGGGGCCCTGGCTGAGGGGCGGCCCCCAGGTGGGGCTGGGGGCCGGGGCGTCAGTGGTTGACGGCGGTGTTGCCGAAGGCCGGGTTGAGCAGGCCGATCACGTTGACGCTGTTGCCCGAGACGTTCACCGGGACGTGGACCGGGACCTGGACCAGGTTGCCGGAGGCGACGCCGGGGGAGCCGATGGCCGCGCCGTCCGCGTGGGCACCGCTGCTGGCGGACGCGGCGCCCGCGGCGGCGGCGACGAGGCCGCCGGCGACCATGGTGACGGCTGCGGCCTTCTTCAGGTTCTTCACTTCGTCCATCCTCCGTCGACTACCGCCGCGGCGGTCACCGCGGCACGCCATGGAGAACGGCCACGCGGCGCCCGGGTTGCGCCGAGTGGGTGACATACACCCGACAGTATGAATCTCGGACCGGTGCCGGGCCTCCCCTTGACTCAGCCGGTCAGGCCGTGGCGGACCGCCCAGAGCGCGGCCTGGGTGCGGTCGGCGAGGTCCAGCTTCATCAGGATGTTCGAGACGTGCGTCTTGACGGTCTTCTCGGAGAGGACCAGTGCCCGCGCGATCTCGCGGTTGGAGCGGCCGTCGGCGATCAGGCCGAGGACCTCGCGCTCCCGCTCGGTGAGGGTGGTGCCGCGGCCCGTGCCGCCGTTGGTCTCCTCCTGGGAGAGGAGCGCCACGGCCGCTTCCGGCTGGAGCAGTACGTGCCCGGCGTGCACGGAGCGGATGGCGCCGGCCAGCGCGTCCGGGTCGACGTCCTTGTAGACGTAGCCGGAGGCCCCGGCCCGGAGCGCGGGGATCACCGTGCGCTGCTCGGTGAAGCTGGTGACGATCAGGACCTTGGCCGGGTTGGCCAGCTCGCGGAGCTTGCGGAGCGCCTCGATGCCGTCCATGCCGGGCATCTTGACGTCCATCAGGACGACGTCCGGGCGGAGCTCCTCGGCACGGGCCACGCCCTCCGTGCCGTCGGCGGCCTCCCCCACGACCTCGATGTCGTCCTGAACCTCCAGGAAGGTGCGCAGCCCGCGCCGGACCACCTGGTGGTCGTCGACCAGCAGGACGCGGATCGTCTTGTCAGCCACCGGGGACCTCCATCTCGATCGTGGTGCCCTCACCGGGCCGGGACTGGACGGTGAGCCTGCCGCCGACGCCGCTCGCGCGGTCCCGCATGGAGACCAGGCCGAGGTGGCGGCCGGCCCGGCGGACCGAGCGGGGCTCGAAGCCCTTGCCGTCGTCGGTGACGCTGAGCAGCGCGCCCTGGCCGCGGCGTACGAGGGACACGGCGACCCGGTCGGCCCCGGAGTGGCGGAGGGCGTTGTGCAGGGCTTCCTGGGCGACCCGGAGGACCGCCTCCTCCTGGGCGGCGGGCAGGGCCCGTACCCCGGAGCTGTCGAAGGTGACGTGCGCGCCGTGGGCGCGGTCCAGGACCTGTATCTGGGCGCGGAGGGTGTGGACCAGGCCGTCCTCGTCGAGCGCGGCGGGGCGCAGTTCGACGACGGCGGCGCGCAGCTCGTCGGCGGCCTCGGCGGCGAGTACGGCGACCTGCTGGAGCTCGCCCTTCGCGCGGCCGGGGTCGCGGTCCACCAGCGCGGCGGCGGCCTGGGCGGTGAGGCGGAGGGAGAACAGCTTCTGGCTGACCGCGTCGTGCAGCTCGTGGGCGAGGCGGGAGCGCTCCTCGGCGATGGTGAGCTCGCGGCTCCGCTCGTACAGCCGGGCGTTGGTGAGGGCTATCGCGGCGTGCTGGGCGAGGATGCCGAGCAGTTCCTCGTCGTCCTCGGTGAAGCCGCAGCGGCCTTCGGGGGCGGGCCCCCGGGGGCAGCGCTTGTTGGCGAGGAACAGGGCGGCGATCGTCTCGTCGCCGTCCCGGACGGGCAGGCCCAGGAAGTCGGACATGTCGGGGTGGGCGGCGGGCCAGCCCTCGAAGCGGGGGTCCTTGCGGACGTCGGCCAGCCGCTCGGGCTTCGCCTCGTGGAGCATCGCCGCGAGGATGCCGTGCTGGCGCGGCAGGGGGCCGATGGCCTTCCACTGCTCCTCGCTGACGCCGTCCACGACGAACTGGGCGAAGCCTCCGTGGTCGTCCGGGACGCCGAGGGCCGCGTACTCCGCGTCGAGCAGCTCGCGGGCGGAGGCGACGATCGTCTTGAGGACGTCGCGCACCTCCAGGTGTCTGCTCATGGCGAGCAGGGCGGTGCTGACGGCGGCGAGGCCGGAGCGGGGCGGTCGATCGGTCATGCGTTCACGTTACCGGCGTGGTGTGACGGTCCGTATCGGACCGGGGACGGCGGTGGGTGGGGCGGAGGTCCTAGGTCGAAGTCCCCTGAGGGGTGGGGGCCGGCGGCCGAGGCGGGGGCCGGGGGCGGGGTTCCAGGCTGGGGGCGTCGGCCGGTCCGGGTCGTCCCGGCAGGGGCCCCGGTCCGGTGCGGCTCCTACCGGCTTGTTCAACGTCGTCACGGTTCACAAAGGGGATGGGTGTCATGGCTGTCGCGATCATCACGGGTGCGTCGAAGGGACTGGGGCGGGCGCTGGCCGTCGCGCTCGCCCGTCAGGGCTGGGACCTGGTGCTGGACGCCAGGACCGGCCCCGTGCTGGAGGAGACGGCGAGGGAGGTGCGGGCGCACGGGACGCGGGTGGTGGCGCTGGCGGGGGACGTCACGGACGGGTGGCACCGGGCGGCCCTGGTGGCGGCGGCGCGGGAGCTGGGCGGGCTGGACCTGCTGGTGAGCAATGCCAGCGCGCTGGGCGCGGAGCCGCTCGTGCGGCTGGACGCGCTGTCCCCGGAGGGGTTGCGGGCGGCGCTGGAGACCAATGTGGTGGCCGCGCTGGGGCTGGTGCGGGAGGCGCTCGGGCTGTTGCGGGCGAGTGCGGCGGGGTCGGTGATCACGGTGAGCTCGGACGCGGCGGTGGAGGCGTACGAGACGTGGGGCGGTTACGGGGCGTCGAAGGCGGCGCTGGACCACCTGGCGGCGGTCCTGGCGGTCGAGGAGCCGGGGCTGCGGGTGTGGGCGGTGGACCCGGGTGACATGCGGACGGACCTGTACCGGGCCGCCGTCCCCCTGGACGACGACTCGGGCAGGCCGGGGCCGGAGTCGGTCGTGCCGGGTTTCCTGCGGCTGCTGGCGCAGCGGCCGGCGAGCGGGCGGTACGTGGCTCCCGCGCTGGTGGGGGTGGAGGCATGAGCGTGCTGGAGGCGCTGCGGGTACCGGAGGAGCTGTCCGCCCGGGTGCCGGCCGAGGAGCGCGGCACGGGGCGGGACGACGTACGGCTGATGGTGTCGCGGGGGCCGGCCGTGTCGCACCACGCCTTCCGGGAGCTGCCGGCGCTGCTGCGGGCGGGGGACGTGCTGGTGGTGAACACGTCGCCGACGCTGGCGGCGGCGGTGACCGGGCGGCTGGGCGGGGACGCCGTGGTGGTGCACTTCTCGACGCGGGGGGACGACGGGCGCTGGTCGGTGGAGCTGCGGGACCCGGACGGGCGGGGCAGTACGCGGCCGCGGCCGGGCGGGCCGGCGGGCGGGGTGGTGCGGCTGCCCGGTGGCGCGCACCTGGTGCTGGAGGAGCCGCTGGTGGCGTCGGCCGGGCCGGTGGCGGGCCGGCTGTGGTGGGCGTCGGTGTCGGTGGGTGTGCCCGGGCTGCTGGCCGGGTACGGGCGTCCGATCCGGTACGGCTACACGGAGCGGGACCAGCCGCTGTCGGCGTACCAGACGGTCTTCGCGCGGCCGTCCCGGGACGGGGCGGGGTCGGCGGAGATGCCGAGCGCGGCGCGGCCCTTCACCGCGGGGACGGTGGCGGAGCTGGTGAGCAGGGGCGTGCAGTTCGCGCCGGTGAGGCTGCACACGGGGGTGGCGTCGGCGGAGGCGCACGAGCCTCCCTACCCGGAGCGGTTCGAGGTGCCGGCGGCCACGGCGTGGCTGGTGGGGGCGGCGCGGGCGGGCGGCGGCCGGATCGTGGCGGTGGGGACGACGGCGGTGCGAGCCCTGGAGTCGGCGACCGGTGCGGACGGTGTGGTGCGGGCGGCGGAGGGCTGGACGGACCTGGTGGTCACGCCCCGGCGCGGGGTGCGGGCCGTGGACGGGCTGCTGACCGGACTGCACGAGCCGGAGGCGTCGCACCTGCTGATGCTGGAGGCGGTGGCGGGCAGGGAGGCGCTGGGCCGTGCGTACGCCGAGGCGCTTCGGCGCCGGTACCTGTGGCACGAGTTCGGCGACGTCCACCTCATCCTCCCCCAGGAGGGGGTGCACGGAGAGCATCGCTTGTGCAACAGCAGGTGAGACCGTCACGTGCTCGATGTGAGCCCGCACATAGGACCCAGGTCACTTACGAAAGTGGTTAGTGGGTGCCATAAAGGTCAGATCAGCGCTGGCCCAGCGGGTGTCGGGAGGGTCCTGGGGCGCTCCGCGGCACCCGCTGATCCACTACGCGCCTTCGTACGTCACACCTTTGCCCCAGGATTTTGCTGCCGCTAAGAATTGCATCCGTCGCCCGCCGAGCAGGCGAAGCGCCGCCCTGGCCTTGCGACGTCCCGCGATTCGAAGAGGTACGACTGCATGTCCGCGTTCAGCACCCGCCCCGGCTTCAGCCGTCTCAAGAAGAACCACAAGCTTTCCCTCGCCGGCGTAGCCACGCTGAGCGCCGCCGCGCTCGCGTTCTCCGTCGTTCCGGGCAACGACGCCGCCGCCGAGACGGAGCCGCAGGCCGTTGCCGCCGCCGCTGCTCCGGTCGCGTTCATGAACACGCAGACCAAGCCGCTGCACCTCGGCATCACCGAGCAGCAGACGACCATCGAGCTCAAGGCGAAGGCCGACGCCGCCGCCGCGAAGGCGAAGGCCCAGGCCGCCGCCGCCGCGAAGGCCAAGGCGCAGGCCGCCGCGAAGGCGAAGGCCGAGGCCGCCGCGAAGAAGCGCGCCGCCGCCAAGGCCGCCGCGAGCCGCGCCGCCGCCCGCAAGCCGGTCTTCGCCAACAACCTCGACGGCTGGATCCGCGAGGCGCTGCACATCATGAAGAAGCACAACATCCCGGGTACCTACGAGGGCATCCACCGCAACATCATGCGGGAGTCCAGCGGTAACCCCCGGGCGATCAACAACTGGGACATCAACGCCATCAACGGCATCCCCTCGAAGGGTCTGCTGCAGGTCATCTACCCGACCTTCAAGACCTACCACGTGCCGGGCACCAAGTTCGACCAGTACGACCCGGTCGCCAACATCGTCGCCGCCTGCAACTACGCGGCCGACCGCTACGGCTCCATGGACAACGTGAACAGCGCCTACTGAGCCGGCCGGCACCCGTCGTCCGCACGCGCCGGAGGGCGGCACCCCACGTGGGTGCCGCCCTCCGGCGCGTGTGCGTGCCCCTCGGGCCCGCCCCCGTGCGCTACTTGCGCATGACCTCCGGCTCGTGGCGGCGCAGCAGCCGCGCCACGATCACGCCGCAGAGGGCGCCGAGCGCCAGGAGCGCGCCCATGTCGACCATCCACTGGCCCACCTCGCTGTCCCACAGCGGGTCCGTGTCGGTGGGGTCGTCCTGGTTGGGGAACAGGCGGTTGAGCTCGACGGTCGTTCCGGCGGCGGCGACCGCCCAGCGGGACGGCATCAGGTAGGAGAACTCGTTGACGCCGACCTGGCCGTGCAGGGTGAACAGGCATCCGGTGAAGACGACCTGGATGATCGCGAACATCACCAGCAGCGGCATGGTCTTCTCGGCGGTCTTCACCAGCGAGGAGATGATCAGGCCGAACATCATCGAGGTGAAGCCGAGCGCCATGATCGGCAGGCTCAGTTCCAGCCGTACCAGGGAGGAGCCGAAGATCAGGCCCTCGTCCGGCACGTCCCGCATGCCGAAGCCGATGCCACCGATGATCGCGCCCTGGAGGATGGTGATCAGACCGAGGACGATCACCTTCGACATCAGGTACGCCGAACGTGACAGGCCGGTCGCCCGTTCCCGTTCGTAGATGACCCGTTCCTTGATCAGTTCTCGTACGGAGTTGGCGGCGCCGGCGAAGCAGGCACCCACCGCCAGGATCAGCAGGATCGTGGCGGCGCTGCCGTTCGGGCCGCGCGGGCTGGGCCGGAGGCCGTAGTTCGAGCTGATCAGCGTGGAGACCACGCCGAGGACGGCCGGCAGGATCACCATCAGGGCCATGAAGCCCTTGTCGGAGGCGATGACCGAGAGGTAGCGGCGGATCAGGGTCAGCAACTGGGCGCCCCAGCCCTGCGGCTTGGGCGGGCGCATCGCCTGGGCCGGGGGCATCTCCACGGACTGCGGGGCGACGGCGTCGAGGTCGGCCGCGTACATCTGGTAGTGCTGCGAGCCCTTCCAGCGGCCCGCCCAGTCGTAGTCGCGGTAGTTCTCGAAGGCGGAGAAGACGTCGGCCCACGTCTCGTAGCCGAAGAAGTTGAGCGCCTCCTCCGGCGGGCCGAAGTACGCCACGGAACCACCGGGCGCCATGACCAGCAGCTTGTCGCAGAGCGCGAGCTCGGCGACGGAGTGGGTGACGACCAGGACCGTGCGGCCGTCGTCGGCCAGGCCGCGCAGGAGCTGCATGACGTCGCGGTCCATGCCCGGGTCGAGGCCCGAGGTGGGCTCGTCCAGGAAGATCAGCGACGGCTTGGTCAGCAGCTCCAGGGCCACCGAGACGCGCTTGCGCTGGCCGCCGGAGAGGGCGGTGATCTTCTTGGTCTTGTGGATGTCGAGCTTCAGCTCGCGCAGGACCTCGTCGATCCGCGCCTCGCGCTCCTGCGCGGTGGTGTCCGCGGGGAAGCGGAGCTTCGCGGCGTACTTGAGCGCGGTGCGGACGGTCAGCTCCTTGTGCAGGATGTCGTCCTGCGGGACCAGACCGATGCGCTGGCGGAGCTCGGCGAACTGCTTGTACAGGTTCCGGTTGTCGTAGAGGACATCGCCCTGGTTGGCCGGGCGGTAGCCGGTGAGCGCCTTGAGCAGCGTCGACTTGCCGGAGCCGGACGGGCCGATGACCGCGACGAGCGACTTCTCGGGGACGCCGAAGGAGACGTCCTTCAGGATCTGCTTGCCGCCGTCGACCGTGACGGTCAGGTGGCGGGCCGAGAAGGAGACCTCACCGGTGTCGACGAACTCCTCGAGCCGGTCGCCGACGAGCCGGAACGTCGAGTGACCGACGCCGACGATGTCGTTCGGGCCGATGAGGGCGGAGCCGGACTTGGCGAGCGGCTGGCCGTTGACGTACGTGCCGTTGTGCGAGCCGAGGTCGCGGATCTCGAAGCGGCCGTCGGGCGTGGCGTGGAACTCGGCGTGGTGGCGCGAGACCTGGAGGTCGGAGACCACCAGCTCGTTCTCCAGCGCACGACCGATGCGCATGACGCGGCCCAGCGCGAACTGGTGGAAGGTGGTCGGGCTGCGCTCGCCGTGGACCGGCGGGACCGCGGGGGCGCTGCCGCCGCCCTGGCCCGGGACGCCCCGCGGGTACGGCTCCGCGGGACCGGCGGGGCCGCCGTGGTGACCGGCCGGGCCGGACTGCTGGTGCGGGACGTGCGGCTGCGCCTGGGGCTGGGCCTGAGCCTGGTGCGGCTGCTGGGGCCAGCCCTGCTGGGGCTGCTGCTGCGGGGCGGCCGGGGCCTGCTGCTGCCAGGCCTGCTGCTGCGGCGCCTGGTGCGCGGCGGCCTGCGGGGCCTGGGCATGCGCCTGGGCTTGGGGCTGGGGCGTGACGGCCTGGGCGCCGTACGCGCCCGCTCCCGCCGCGCCCGCCCCGCCCGCCGCCGCGGCGTCGGTCAGGCTCACCCGGGGACCGTCGGTCGCGTTGCCGAGGTGCACGGCGGAGCCGGGGCCGATCTCCATCTGGTGGATCCGCTGGCCCTGCACGTACGTGCCGTTGGTGGAGCCGTGGTCCTCGATGACCCAACCACGGCCGTTCCAGCTCACCGTGGCATGCCGCCACGAGACCCTGGCGTCGTCGATCACCAGGTCGCCCTGCGGATCACGTCCGAGGGTGTACGACCTGGACGGATCGAGAGTCCAGGTCCTTCCGTTCAATTCCAGTACGAGTTCCGGCACTCCATGCCCCACTACTTGTCCCCCGAGTTCCCCCCGTGCAGGGAGCCTAGGGATGGCGAACATCGGGGGGAACTATTTCAGGCCCGGAGCCGGAATCGAAAGTCGGGCGGTGTGAAGACAGCGCGCAGGCGCCCCGGCGCTCTGCTCCTCCGTGCCGTTGACTGCGGAGAAATGCGTCCCGAGGGTGGCAAGAGCCCATGACTGCGTACGGATCATGCGTGAACGGGGCAACTCGGCACGGATGGCGAGTACTTCCGGGGTCCTGTGTACGGGGGCGGCGACGGTGGGGGTGTCCGGTGGGGTGGTGTGATCCTGGCCTCGGTCGCCGCCGCGGGCTGGGCGGTGGCGGCCATGGCGGGCGGCGCGGCGCTCGCACTGCGCCCGCTGGGCGCGGACACGGCGCCGACGGGGCCGTGGTGGTGCTCGGGACGGGTGGCTCGGTGACACCGGTCGCCGAGGTGTCGGGGGGCGGGGGTGGCGAGCGCGGTGACGGTGGGGGCGGCCGTCGGCGTGATGCCCGTGGGCGTGGGGGGGGCGGCCGGGGCTGTCGGAAGCGCCGGAGTGGCCAGAGCGGCCGGGGCCGGGAGCGCGGGAGCCGGGGTTCCCGGGCCGCCCGGGCCGGGAGCGCGGGAGCCTGGGTGGCCCGGCGGCTGACGCGGGGGGCGGGCCGGGGGCGCGGCGGGGCGGGTGGGTGTCCGGTGGTCGGGACGGGGCGCGCCCGACCGCGCGGGGGCCGATACGGTGGGAGGACCATGAGCGCATCGCAGACCTCTGACGTTCCCACTCTCCTCGTCAAGATCTTCGGGAAGGACCGCCCCGGGATCACCGCCGGGCTGTTCGACACCCTGGCCGCCTTCTCCGTCGACGTGGTCGACATCGAACAGGTGGTGACCCGTGGCCGCATCGTCCTGTGCGCGCTCGTCACGGAGCCGACCGCGAGCACCGAGGGGGAGCTGCGGGCCACCGTGCACAGCTGGGCCGACTCCCTGAAGCTCCAGGCGGAGATCATCTCCGGTACGGGTGACAACCGGCCGCGCGGCTCCGGACGCTCGCACGTCACCGTGCTGGGCCATCCGCTGACGGCCGAGAGCACGGCGGCCATAGCGGCCACGATCACCGGCACGGGCGGCAACATCGACCGCGTCTTCCGGCTGGCGAAGTACCCGGTGACGGCCGTGGAGTTCGCCGTGTCGGGTACGGAGACGAGCGCCTTGCGCACCGCGCTGGCACCCCAGGCGCACGAGATCGGCGTGGACGTGGCGGTGGTGTCGGCGGGCCTGCACCGCAGGGCGCAGCGGCTGGTCGTCATGGACG
Organism: Streptomyces sp. NPDC039423; assembly: GCF_055598725.1. NCBI lineage: Bacteria > Bacillati > Actinomycetota > Actinomycetes > Kitasatosporales > Streptomycetaceae > Streptomyces > Streptomyces sp. NPDC039423. Next base: position 1,254,371 of record NZ_JBVKAH010000001.1, on the reverse strand, counting down.
TGGACTCGACGCTGATCCAGGACGAGGTGATCGAGCTGTTCGCGGCGCACGCGGGCTGCGAGGAGCAGGTCGCCGAGGTGACGGCCCGGGCGATGCGCGGTGAGCTCGACTTCGAGCAGTCCCTGCACGCGCGCGTGGCGCTGCTCGAGGGGCTGGACGAGTCCGTGGTGGACAAGGTGCGGTCCGAGGTCCGGCTGACGTCGGGGGCGCGCACGCTGATCCGTACGCTGAAGCGGCTCGGCTACCAGGTCGGTGTGGTGTCGGGAGGGTTCACCCAGGTCACCGACGACCTGAAGGTCCGGCTGGGTCTGGACTTCGCGTCGGCCAACACGCTGGAGATCGTCGACGGCAAGCTGACCGGCCGGGTGACCGGCGAGATAGTCGACCGGGCCGGGAAGGCGCGACTGCTGCGCCGGTTCGCCGCCGAGGCCGGCGTACCGCTCGCGCAGACGGTCGCGATCGGTGACGGGGCCAACGACCTGGACATGCTGAACACGGCCGGCCTGGGCGTGGCCTTCAACGCCAAGCCGGTGGTGCGGGAGGCCGCCCACACCGCGGTCAACGTGCCCTTCCTGGACACGGTGCTGTACCTGCTGGGCATCACCCGGGAAGAGGTCGAGGCGGCGGACGCCGACCAGGACTAGCCCCGGGCCCGGGCCAGGATCCCGGGGTCGGTGAAGGGCCCGGACACCGCTCGGTGTCCGGGCCTCCGTCGTGTACGCGCGGAGGTACGGCCTAGTCGTGGGGCGCCCAGTAGCTCAGCAGCTTGCCCACGCCGTGCTCCACGGACTTCCAGGAGCCGCTGAAGCCGACGACGGCGAAGGCGGAGGCGGGGAAGGCGCCCTGGTTCATCCGGGCCAGGGTGTCCCCGTCGGCCGAGCCGGCGAGGGCGTCGGCGACGGCGTGCATCCCCGGGTTGTGCCCGATGACCACGAGGTCGTTCACGTCCTCCGGGGTCTCGTTGAGCAGCGCGATGATCTCCCCGGGTGAGGCTTCGTAGAGCCGCTCCTCGTAGACGGTCTTGGGGCGCTGTGGCAGCTCCTGGACCGCCAGCTTCCAGGTCTCGCGGGTCCTGACCGCGGTGGAGCACAGGGCCAGGTCGAAGGCGATTCCGGTCTCGGCGAGCCGGCGGCCGGCCACGGGGGCGTCCTTGCGGCCTCGCTCCGCGAGCGGCCGCTCGTGGTCGGACACCTGGGGCCAGTCGGCCTTCGCATGCCGGAGTAGCACGATCCTGCGGGGTGTATCGACGCTCATGCTCACCAGCTTCGCATGAAACACGCCGCCGGGCGCTGGGTGTTGACCAGCTCGCCCCTAGATCGTGTCCGCGAAGTCTCGCCTGGCACCGCGCCTCGCCGCGGCCTGATCGACAGGACACCGCCTAGCGCGCGAGCGTGTGCTGGATCTGCTCCAGGATCCGGGCGACCGCCGGGTCACCGCCCGCCGCGTGTGCCTCACCGCTCCCGGTGAGGAGCCCGAAGAGCACGGCGAAGGCGAGCACGGGGAGGGCGAGGGACCACCAGGGCAGCCGGGTGTCGGCGCCGCCGGAGGAGGCCCGGCCGACGGGGATGGCGGGCGTCCGCCGCTGCTGCGTACGGGCCGGCATGGCAGCCTCCGTGGGTCCGTGGTGCCGAGGTGGTGGTCGAAGTGGCTTCCACGTTACGGATCATGGGCTGTCGGGCCCATCCGGCAAGCCACCCACTCGACCCTGACCCTGGCCCCCTAGGGGATGGTGGGGCCAGCCCCACCCCCGCCCCGGCGGTGACCGGTCACCGGTCACCGGTCACGGAGAGGCGAGCGTGGCGATGATGCCGATGACCACACCGATCGCCAGCATCGCGCCGAGCACGAGCAGGAGCTTCTTCTGGCCGTTCGGGGGGTTCGGGTCGAGTACGGGCTGCATGGGCCCAGTCTCGCACCTCAGGCTTCGTCCTCGATCGTCCGGTCCCGTCCGGCGATGATCCCCACGGCCATCTGCGGCACCATCAGCCCCATCATCAGGGCCAGCGGGGTGCCCCAGCCGCCGCTGTGCTCGTAGAGGGCGCCGACCAGCGTGGGCCCGGGGATGGAGATCAGGTAGCCGACGCTCTGCGCGAAGGCCGAGAGGCGCACGACACCCCCGCCCGTCCGGGACCGCATGCCGATCATGGTGAGGGCGAGCGGGAAGGCGCAGTTGGAGACGCCGAGCAGCAGCGCCCAGGCCCACGCCCCCGCGGCCGGGGCGAAGTGGAGACCGGCGTACCCGCTCAGTCCGCACAGGCCGAGGACGACGACGATGGGGCCCTGGTTCTTCATGCGGGTGGCGAGCCGGGGGATGACGAAGGCGAGCGGCACGCCCATCACCATGGTCACCGCGAGCAGCACCCCGGCGGTGCCGGCGGACACCCCGGCGTCGCGGAAGATCTGGGGCATCCAGCCCATGGTGATGTAGGCGCCCGTGGCCTGGAGGCCGAAGAAACAGCCCAGCGCCCAGGCGGTGCGGCTGCGGGTGATGCGGAAGGCGGGTGCGGGTGCCTCCCGCCGGCCGGCTCCGGCCGGGCCCGTACCGGCGCGCTCCCCCGTGCCGGCCGGGGCGGCGTCGCCGCCGCGGTGGCGTACGAGCGGGAGCCAGGCCACCACGGCGAGGGCGCCGAGGACCGCCCACACGGCCAGCCCGGCGCGCCAGCTCCCGCCGAGCGCGTCCGTGACGGGCACGGTCGCGGCGGCGGCGAGCGAGGTGCCGAGGGCGAGGGCCATGGAGTACAGGCCCGTCATGGTGCCGACGCGGTCGGGGAAGTACCGCTTGACGATCACCGGCATCAGGACGTTGCTGACGGCGATGCCCATCAGGGCCAGGGCGCTGGCGGCCAGGAAGGCGGCGGTGCCGCCGGTGAAGGGGCGGATCACCAGGCCGGCCGTGATGGCGGCCATGCCGGCGAACACGACGGCTCCGGGGCCGAAGCGGCGCGCGAGGCGGGGGGCGGTGATGCCGAAGACGGCGAAGCAGAGCGGCGGTACGGAGGTGAGGACGCCGGCGACTCCGCCGCTCATGTGCAGTCCGGTGCGCACCTCTTCCAGGAGGGCGCCGAGGCTGGTGATGGCGGGGCGGAGGTTGAGGGCGGCGAGGACCAGCCCGACGACCAGGAACCGGGCCAGCCAGACCGTCCCCTGCTGCTGCGGGGCGGTCGCGGCGGGGGCGGTTCCGGCGCCGTCGGCAGGTGCCGCCGGGGCGTGGCTGTCCGTACGGGTGGGGGTCTGCGTCCGGCTCTGGGTCCGGGTCTGCGGCTCGTCGGGCATGACCCCATCATAGAATCATGGGATGATTGACTGTCCAATCCTCTGCCGGGCCTCATGAGACCCGGTCTCCTGAGGGTCCGGATGCGGTCCTTCTGAGAACCTGGGAAGGGCCCGCCCAGGCCCCCTGCCCGTCCCATCCCGCCGGAGCCAAGGAGCACCATGGCGCTCAGCTCTCCCCGCCGGTCCGCGCTGTCCGACCAGGTGATCGCCCAACTGCGGAACCAGATCACCTCGGGCGAGTGGCCGGTCGGCTCCCGGATCCCCACCGAGCCGGAGCTGGTCGAGCAGCTTGGCGTGGCCCGCAACACGGTCCGGGAGGCGGTGCGGGCACTGGCCCACAACGGCCTGCTGGACATCCGCCAGGGCTCCGGGACCTACGTCGTGGCGACCAGCGAGCTGGCCGGGGTGATGCACCGCCGGTTCGCAGCCGCCGACCCCCGGCACATCGCCGAGCTGCGCTCCACGCTGGAGTCGTCGGCCGCCCGGCTGGCGGCCGCGCGTCGCACCGACCGGGACATGCGGCAGCTCGACACCCTGCTGGCGCGGCGCGAGGAGGCGTGGGAGGCGGGTGACGCGGAGCTGTTCGTGGCGGCCGACGCGACGTTCCACCTGGCGGTGGTCGCCGCCTCGCACAACGACGTCATGTCCGAGCTGTACGCCGACCTGGGCCATCTGCTGCGGGACTGGCTGCGCGACGACGTGGGCCAGGACCTGCGGCCGGAGAACCACATGGACCACGCCCGGCTGGTGGAGGCGATCCGGGCCGGCGACGCCGACGCGGCGGCCTCTGAGGCGGCCGGCTACCCGTTCATGTGCCTCGGCGGTGATCGTTCACCGGCCGGTCGCTGATCCGGGCGTCGCCCGATCGTTCACCGGCCGGTCGCTGATCCGGGCGTCGCCCGATCGTTCACCGGCCGGTGGCTGATCCAGGCGTCACCGACCTCCTTCCAGCAGCGCTGGGTCAGCTCGGCGTACACCGTGGGGCCGACGTCCACGGGACGACTGTCGGAGTCGATGTCCCACCAGCGGGCGCACTCGACGTGCAACTGGACACGGTCCGTACCGGGATAGGGGTTGTGGCAGTACGCGGTGACGCGGGAGCCCTCGACCGACGTACGGCAGGAGGCGACGTACACCTCCTGCCCGGCCGCCTGGGCCTGGGCCCCGAGGGCGACGCCCGACAGCAGGGCCGCGGTGGCCGCCAGGGCGCCGACGCGGCGGCGCCCCGCCGGCGGAACGGTCCTCGCGGGCGGCCCGTCGCCGTCCGCCACCGGCGCCCCGGCCGTCCCGCGCCCTGTCAGGTGCCTCGCCGGGGGCCTCGCCGCCCGGGTCCTCACCGGGGCCCCCGCCACCCCGGTCTTCGTCACCACGGCTTCGCTCACCACGGTCACACCTCCTCCCCGTCTCCCCGAGCCACGGATCACGCCTGTCCGTTCCCGACCAGTTTGCCGGGTTTTCGGTGACTCTTCGACTCGAAGGCGCTTCGGAGCGTACGGACGTGCGAGAGAAGCCGTCCGTGGGGAAAAGCGAAGGCCGCGCACCGCTCCCCCGGAGCGGTGCGCGGCCTTCGGGCGCGGGAGGGCTCAGGCGCCCATGATGTGCACGCCGCCGTCGACGTGGACGATCTCGCCGGTGGTCTTGGGGAAGAAGTCCGACAGCAGCGCGACGACGCCGCGGCCGGCGGGCTCCGGGTCGGCCATGTCCCAGGCCAGCGGGGAGCGCTCGTCCCACACCTTCGCCAGCTCGCCGAAGCCCGGGATGGACTTGGCGGCCATGGAGCCGATCGGGCCCGCCGAGATCAGGTTGCAGCGCACGTTCTGCTTGCCGAGGTCACGGGCCAGGTAGCGGCTGGTGGCCTCCAGGGCGGCCTTGGCCGGGCCCATCCAGTCGTACTGCGGCCAGGCGAACTGCGCGTCGAAGGTCAGGCCCACGACCGAGCCGCCGTTCTGCATCAGCGGCAGGCAGGCCATGGTCAGCGACTTCAGCGAGAACGCCGAGACGTGCATCGCGGTGGCCACCGACTCGAACGGCGTGTTGAGGAAGTTGCCGCCGAGCGCGTCCTGCGGGGCGAAGCCGATGGAGTGGACGACGCCGTCGAGGCCGCCGAGCTCCTCGCGCACCACGTCCTCGACGCGGGCCAGGTGCTCGTCGTTGGTGACGTCCAGCTCGATGACCTTGGCGGGCTTGGGGAGCTTCCTGGCGATGCGCTCGGTCAGCGTGGGCCGGGGGAAGGCCGTCAGGATGACCTCGGCGCCCTGCTCCTGGGCCACCTTGGCGGTGTGGAAGGCGATGGAGGACTCCATCAGCACACCGGTGATCAGGACGCGCTTGCCCTCGAGAATTCCGCTCATGTGACTCAGTGACCCATGCCCAATCCGCCGTCAACGGGGATGACGGCTCCAGTGATGTACGAGGCGTCGTCGGACGCGAGGAACCGGACCGCGGCGGCGATCTCGTCGGGCTGCGCGTAGCGGCCGAGCGGCACCTGCGACACGATGTTCGCGCGCTGCTCGTCGGTCAGCACCTTGGTCATGTCGGTGTCGACGAAGCCGGGTGCGACGACGTTGAAGGTGATGTTGCGCGAGCCCAGCTCGCGGGCGAGGGAGCGGGCGAAGCCGACCAGTCCGGCCTTGGACGCGGCGTAGTTCGCCTGGCCCGCGGAGCCCAGCAGGCCGACCACGGAGGAGATCAGCACGACACGGCCCTTCTTGGCGCGCAGCATGCCACGGTTGGCACGCTTGACGACGCGGAAGGTGCCGGTGAGGTTGGTGTCGAGGACGGCAGTGAAGTCCTCCTCCGACATCCGCATCAGCAACTGGTCCTTGGTGACGCCGGCGTTGGCCACCAGCACCTCCACGGGACCGTGCTTCTCCTCGATCTCCTTGTAGGCCTGCTCCACCTGCTCGGCGTCGGTGATGTCGCACCGGACGGCCAGGAAGCCCTCCTCGGCGAGCTCTGCCGGGTCGCCGGAGCGGTACGTGATCGCGACCTTGTCGCCGGAGTCGGCGAAAGCGCGGGCGATGGCGAGGCCGATGCCCCGGTTACCTCCGGTGACGAGAACCGAGCGGCTCAACGGATCACCCTTTCCGTAGCGGTGTGGTACCCCGGAAACCTATCGGTCCCGCCCCCGCTACGGAGAATCGACCCCTGACAGTGGCGCAGGGGCGTCACTGTCGGGTCCCTACAGAAAGCGGCCGGGGGCCCTACGCAAAGTGCTGGGCAGGGAACCGTGCGGCGCGACATGATCAGGGCGACCGGTCGCATACGACAGGAGACATTCGTGCCTCATTCCATCGACGAAGCCTTCACGGCGCTGCCGCTGCGGGCGCTCGCCGACGCGGCGCTCGCGCGGGCCAGGGCGCTCGGCGCCGCGCACGCCGACTTCCGTTTCGAGCGGGTGCGCAGCGCCTCGTGGCGGCTGCGGGACGCCAAGCCCGCCGGTTCGTCGGACACTACCGACCTCGGCTACGCGGTGCGGGTCGTGCACGGCGGGGCCTGGGGGTTCGCCTCCGGGGTCGACCTGTCCATGGACGCGGCCGCCAGGGTGGCCTCCCAGGCGGTGGCCATGGCGAAGCTGTCGGCGCAGGTGATCGCGGCGGCGGGGTCGTCCGAGCACGTGGAGCTCGCGGACGAGCCGGTGCACGCGGACCGGACGTGGGTCTCGTCGTACGAGATCGACCCCTTCACCGTGCCGGACGCCGAGAAGAGCGGGCTGCTGGCGGAGTGGAGCGCCCGGCTGCTGCGGGCGGACGGGGTGGCGCACGTGGACGCCTCGCTGATGACCGTGCACGAGAACAAGTTCTACGCGGACACGGCGGGGACGGTGACCACGCAGCAGCGGGTGCGGCTGCACCCGCAGCTCACGGCGGTCGCGGTGGACGGGACGACGGGCGAGTTCGACTCGATGCGGACGATCGCGCCGCCGGTCGGGCGCGGCTGGGAGTACCTGACCGGCACCGGCTGGGACTGGGACGCCGAGCTGGAGGAGATCCCGGCACTGCTCGCCGAGAAGATGCGGGCGCCGAGCGTCGAGGCGGGAAGGTACGACCTGGTGGTCGACCCGTCGAACCTGTGGCTGACCATCCACGAGTCGATCGGGCACGCCACCGAGCTGGACCGGGCGCTGGGCTACGAGGCGGCGTACGCGGGGACGTCCTTCGCCACCTTCGACCAGCTCGGGAAGCTGGCATACGGCTCGCCGATCATGAACGTGACCGGTGACCGGACCGCCGAGCACGGGCTGGCGACCATCGGGTACGACGACGAGGGCGTCGAGGCGCAGAGCTGGGACCTGGTGAAGGACGGCACGCTGGTCGGCTACCAGCTCGACCGGCGGATCGCGAAGCTGACGGGGCTGGGCCGGTCCAACGGCTGCGCCTACGCGGACTCGCCGGGGCACGTGCCGGTGCAGCGCATGGCGAACGTGTCGCTTCAGCCGGATCCGGGCGGGCTGGCGACGGAGGACCTGATCGGCGGGGTCGAGCGCGGGATCTACGTGGTCGGCGACCGCTCGTGGTCGATCGACATGCAGCGGTACAACTTCCAGTTCACGGGCCAGCGGTTCTTCCGGATCGAGAACGGGCGGCTGGCCGGTCAGCTCCGCGACGTCGCGTACCAGGCGACGACGACGGACTTCTGGGGCTCGATGGAGAAGGTCGGCGGCCCCCAGACGTACGTCCTGGGCGGCGCCTTCAACTGCGGCAAGGCCCAGCCGGGCCAGGTCGCGGCGGTCTCGCACGGCTGCCCCTCGGCCCTGTTCCGGGGCGTGAACATTCTCAACACCGCGCAGGAGGGTGGCCGATGAGCCCCGTAGTGAAGCCGTACGAGATCGTCGAGCGGGCGCTGGAGCTGTCCCGCGCCGACGGGTGCGTCGTCATCGCGGACGAGCACTCGTCCGCCAACCTGCGGTGGGCCGGCAACGCGCTGACCACCAACGGCGTCACCCGGGGCCGGACGCTCACCGTGATCGCCACGGTCGACGGGGCGGAGGGCACCGCGTCCGGCGTGGTGTCCCGGTCGGCGGTCACCGCCGAGGAGCTGGAGCCGCTGGTACGGGCGGCCGAGGCCGCCGCGCGGGGCGCCGGGCCGGCCGAGGACGCCCAGCCGCTGGTGCCGGGCCGGGAGGCGTCGCCGGACTTCACGGACGCGCCCGCCGAGACCTCGTCGGCGGTGTTCGCCGACTTCGCGCCCGCCCTGGGCGAGGCGTTCGCCCGGGCCCGCGCGGGCGGCCGGGAACTGTACGGGTTCGCCAACCACGAGCTGACCTCGACGTACCTGGGCACCTCGACGGGGCTGCGGCTGCGGCACGACCAGCCGTCCGGGACGCTGGAACTCAACGCCAAGTCGCCGGACCGGACGCGCTCGGCGTGGACGGGGCACTCGACGCGGGACTTCAAGGACGTCGACCCGATCGCCCTGGACGCCGAGCTGGCGCGGCGCCTGGGCTGGGCGGAGCGCCGCGTGGAGCTGCCCGCGGGGCGGTACGAGACGCTGCTGCCGCCCACGGCCGTGGCGGACCTGCTGATCTACCAGCTCTGGTCGTCGGCCGCCCGGGACGCGGCGGAGGGCCGCACGGTGTTCGCCAAGCCGGGCGGCGGCACGCGGATCGGCGAGGCGCTGTCCCCGCTGCCGCTGACGCTGCGCAGCGACCCGAACGAGCCGGGCCTGGAGTCGGCGCCGTTCGTGATCGCGCACGCGTCGGGCGACGACTCGTCGGTGTTCGACAACGGGCTGCCGCTGTCACCGACCGACTGGGTGCGGGACGGCCGGCTGGAGCACCTCGTCACCACCCGGCACAGCGCGGGGCTCACCGGGCTGCCCGTCAGCCCGGCGGCCGGCAACCTCGTCCTGGACGGCGGGGGCGAGCGGTCGCTGGAGGAGATGGTCGCCTCCACCGGGCGCGGGCTGCTGCTGACCTGCCTTTGGTACATCCGCGAGGTGGACCCGGCGACGCTGCTGCTGACCGGGCTGACCCGGGACGGCGTGTACCTGGTGGAGAACGGCGAGGTCGTCGGCGAGGTGAACAACTTCCGCTTCAACGAGTCGCCGGTGGACCTGCTGTCGCGGGCCACGGAGGCCGGCCGGACGGAGCGGACGCTGCCGCGCGAGTGGAGCGACTGGTTCACCCGGGCCGCGATGCCACCGGTGCGGGTGCCCGACTTCAACATGAGTTCGGTCAGCCAGGGCGTGTGACGCCCATAGACTGGCGGGGAACACCGCACCTGTTCGATCCCATTTCGCTCAAGGAGAGACGGCACCGTGACGGACATCGTCGACGAACTGCAGTGGCGGGGGCTGATCGCCCTTTCCACTGACGAGGACGCATTGCGCAAGGCGTTCGCGGACGGTCCCGTCACGTTCTATTGCGGCTTCGACCCGACGGCCCCCAGCCTGCACCTGGGCAATCTGGTCCAGATCCTCACCATGCGCCGGATCCAGCAGGCGGGCAACCGTCCGCTGGGCCTGGTGGGCGGGGCCACGGGCCTGATCGGCGACCCCAAGCCCAACGCGGAGCGCACGCTGAACGCGCCGGAGGTCGTCGCGGGCTGGGTGGAGCGCCTGCGGGCGCAGATCGAGCGGTTCCTCGACTTCGAGGGACCGTACGCCGCGACCATGGTGAACAACCTGGACTGGACGTCGGGGCTGTCGGCGATCGACTTCCTGCGGGACGTCGGCAAGTACTTCCGCGTCAACAAGATGATCGCGAAGGAGGCGGTCGCCCGGCGGCTGAACTCGGACGCGGGCATCAGCTACACCGAGTTCAGCTACCAGATCCTCCAGGGCATGGACTTCCTGGAGCTGTACCGGCGCCACGGCTGCGTCCTGCAGACCGGCGGCAGCGACCAGTGGGGCAACCTCACCGCGGGCACCGACCTGATCCACCGGGTCGAGCCGGACGCGGCGGTGCACGCCCTGGCGACGCCGCTGATCACGAAGGCGGACGGCACCAAGTTCGGCAAGACCGAGTCGGGCACCGTCTGGCTGGACGCCGAGCGGACCACGCCGTACGCGTTCTACCAGTTCTGGCTGAACGCGGACGACCGGGACGTGTCGAAGTTCCTGCGGATCTTCAGCTTCAAGTCCCGCGAGGAGATCGAGGAGCTGGAGAAGCTCACCGAGGAGCGGCCGCAGGCGCGTGCCGCCCAGCGTGCGCTCGCCGAGGAGCTGACGACGCTGGTGCACGGCGCCGAGCAGTGCGCCGCGGTCGTCGCCGCCTCGAAGGCACTGTTCGGTCAGGGTGACCTGGCGGAGCTGGACGAGGCGACGCTCGCCGCGGCGCTCGCGGAGCTGCCGCACGCCAGGGTCCCCGCGCCCGGCCCGGTGGTGGACCTGTTCGCCGAGGTCGGCCTGGCGCCGAGCAAGTCGGCGGCCCGCCGCACGGTCAAGGAGGGCGGCGCGTACGTGAACAACGTCAAGGTGACCGCCGAGGACGCGGAGGTGTCCGCGGACGAGCTGCTGCACGGGCGCTGGCTGGTGCTGCGGCGCGGCAAGAAGAACCTCGCGGCGATCGAGGTCGCGGCCGGCTGAGCGGTCGCGGTCGGCCGTAGGGCCGTCGTCGGCCGGCGGTCGCCGGTCGGTCGTGAGGCCGCCGTCGGCCGGCGGTCGGGCCGGTCCCACGCCGCGAGGCGTGAGGGGGTTGGGCCCGTGTGGTCATGGGGCGGCGCCCCGGGGTGTGCGGAGCATCCCGGGGCGCCGCCTCGCGTCGTACGTCGGTCAGGCGCGTTGTCTGTTGCGGTGCATCGACATGTAGATCATGTCGCCGAGTCCGACGAGGACGACGGCCGCCACGACCTGGAGTGCGTGCCTGCCCCAGTCGATGCCCGGGGTCGCCTCGATGCCGAACGCCCTGGCGAGGGCGTTGCCGGCGATGCCGCCGATGATGCCGAAGATGGTCGTCAGCCACAGCGGGCTGTGCTGCTTGCCCGGCAGGATCGCCTTGGCCAGCAGACCCAGCACGAAACCGACGACAATCGCCCACAACCAGCCCATGGCTGCCTCCTCGGTGGATCGACGTGAGCAGTCCCGACAAGTCTCGGCCCGCTCGGCGTACGGCGCATGTCGGAGGGCCCCGTACGTGCGCCGTACGGTGGCGTCCGGGCTGGTGGGGGGCGCCCCCGGTCTCGTACGCGGCGGAGGGCGGGCGTACCGTGGAAGCAGGCCGGACCGGGGAGCGTCCGGCGCGATGCCGGGTGGTGGAACGTGATGCGGAAGCGTGGGAGCGACGAGGTCTTCCGGATCACCGGCGCCCGTCAGGGACTGGCCGACGACGTGCGCGGCAGGCAGCGGCGCTATGTGATCTCGATGTCGGTGCGGACGGTGGCGGTGATCGCGGCCGCGTCGCTGTGGAACGTCGAGCGGCACGTGGCGATCGTGGCCCTGGTCCTGGGGGCGGTGCTGCCGTACGTGGCGGTGGTGATCGCCAACGCGGGCCGGGAGACGGCGCCCCCGCAGCCGCGCGCCTTCGTGCCGCCGGCGACCGGGAACCCGATGCTGACGCCGGGACGCCCGGCGGACGAGGAGGGGACGCGGGCCCACGCGGACCCGGCGGCGGAACCCACCGCGGAACCGGTCGCGCAACCCGGCACGGAGGACCGGCCGGGCGGCGGAAAGCCCCGGCGGGACCGGGAGTTCGAGCAGGGCTGAGCCGCCTCCGGTCTGCAAAGCTCAAGAAAAGCTCAGATCAATCATGTGGTTTCAGTGCACTCGAACCCGGTCCCCGTGACATACTTCGTAGGCGCTCCGCATCCCCCGTCGGAGCGACGGACCGACGCCGGGCAGCTCCCCCCGTGGCTGCCCGGCGTCGCCTTTGTCCGGGTAGTTCGGGCCTTCGTTTGGACGTGTTGTGAGCGACGAGACCACCCCTGTCTGTTCCGCCAAGGGTTGCCGTACGGCGGCGGTGTGGGTGCTGGCGTGGAACAACCCGAAGCTGCACACCCCGGAGCGCCGCAAGACCTGGCTCGCCTGTGAGGACCACCGCGAGCACCTGTCCCGGTTCCTGGATGTACGGGGCTTCCTGAAGGACGTCGTCACGCTGGCCGAGTGGGAGTCCCGCCCGCCCGAGGGGTGACCGGGCCGCGCTCCCGCGGCCGGTGCGGCCGGCGGGTGCGGGGTGGCCGGTGCAGGTGGCCGGCCGGTGCGGCCTGCCGGCCGGTGCGGGTGGCCGGTCAGCCGCCGATCGCCGACATCGGGCGGTCCGGCTGGAGGAAGGACGGGTCGTCCAGACCGGAGCCCGCCTTCTTCCCCCACATGGCCAACCGCCACAGCCGGGCGATCTCCTCGTCCGGCGCGTCCGAGCGGAGGGCGGCCCTGAGGTCGGTCTCCTCCTGGGCGAACAGGCAGGTGCGCACCTGGCCGTCGGCCGTGAGCCGGGTGCGGTCGCAGGCCCGGCAGAAGGGGCGGGTGACGGAGGCGATGACGCCCACCCGGTGGGGTCCGCCGTCGACGATCCAGCGCTCGGCGGGCGCCGAGCCGCGTGCCTCGTCGGGCTCCGGGTCGAGGGTGAAGCGCGTGCGCAGCGACTCCAGGATGTCCCCGGCGGTGATCATGCCGTCGCGCTTCCAGCCGTGCTGGGCGTCCAGCGGCATCTGCTCGATGAAGCGCAGCTCGTAGTCGTTCTCCACGGCCCAGGCGAGGAGGTCGGGGGCCTCGTCGTCGTTGAGGCCCGGCATGAGGACCGAGTTGACCTTGACCGGGGTCAGTCCGGCGTCCCGGGCGGCCTGGAGGCCTTCCAGGACGTCCTTGTGGCGGTCGCGGCGGGTCAGGGTCTTGAAGACGTCGGGCCGCAGGGTGTCGAGGGAGACGTTGACCCGGTCCAGTCCGGCGGCCTTCAGGGCGGTCGCGGTGCGCTTGAGGCCGATGCCGTTGGTCGTCAGGGACATCCTGGGGCGGGGTTCGAGGGCGGCGCAGCGCTCGACGATGCCGACCAGGCCGGGACGCAGGAGGGGCTCGCCGCCGGTGAAGCGGACCTCGGTGATGCCGAGCGCGGTGACGGCGATGTCTATCAGGCGGACGATCTCGTCATCGGTGAGCAGATCCGGCTTGGCCAGCCACTGGAGGCCCTCTTCGGGCATGCAGTACGTGCACCGCAGGTTGCACCGGTCGGTGAGCGAGACGCGCAGGTCGGTGGCCACGCGGCCGTATGTGTCGATGAGCACTGTGGGCGCCCTCCCCCGGTTACCAGGTTCCGTATACCAAGGAGCCTACGTGACCCCACCGGCGACGACACGGGCCGTTGTCCACAGGAGAGGCACGGCCGCGTCGTAGGGATCTACGACGATCCCCACGGCGCGGCCGCGTACGGTCGCACAGGGTGTGCGGATCAGTGCGCACCGACACCGGTGAGGGACTTGACCTCCAGTTCCGCGTACTTGCCCCGGTCCGGCTCCTCCTTGGAGAGCAGGGAGCCCAGCCAGCCGAGCAGGAAGCCCAGCGGGATGGAGACCAGGCCCGGGTTCTCCAGCGGGAACCAGGCGAAGTCGGCGTCCGGGAACATCGAGCTGGGCTTGCCGGAGACGACCGGCGAGAACAGCACGAGCGTCACGGAGGCGAGCAGGCCGCCGTAGATGGACCAGAGGGCGCCCTGGGTGGTGAACCTCTTCCAGAACAGGCTGTAGAGGATGGTCGGCAGGTTGGCGGACGCCGCGACCGCGAAGGCCAGGGCGACCAGGCCGGCGACGTTCAGGTCACGGGCGAGCGCGCCGAGGGCGATGGAGACGACACCGATGAGGACGGTCGCCCAGCGGGCGGCGCGTACCTCCTCCTTCTCGGTGGCCTGCCCGCGGCGGATCACATTGGCGTAGATGTCGTGCGCGAAGGACGACGACGAGGCGAGGGTGAGCCCGGCGACCACGGCGAGGATGGTGGCGAAGGCGACCGCGGAGATCACGGCGAGGAGGATCGCGCCGCCCGCCGAGTCACCGCCGCCGCCGACCTCCATGGCGGCCAGCGGGGCGGCCGTGTTGCCCGCCTTGTTGGAGGCGATGATGTCGCCGGGCTCCAGCAGGGCGGCGGCGCCGAAGCCGAGCACGATGGTCATCAGGTAGAAGGCTCCGATGATGCCGATGGCCCAGTTGACGCTCTTGCGGGCGGCCTTGGCCGTGGGCACGGTGTAGAAGCGGATCAGGATGTGCGGCAGGCCCGCGGTGCCGAGCACCAGCGCGATGCCCAGGGAGATGAAGTCCAGCTTCGAGGTGCCGCTGGCGCCGTACTTGAGGCCCGGTTCGAGGAAGGCGGCGCCCTTGCCGCTGTTCGAGGCGGCGGCCCCGAGCAGGTCGGACAGGTTGAAGCCGAACTTCAGCAGGATCAGGAAGGTGATGAGCAGGGTCCCCGCGATCAGCAGGACCGCCTTGACCATCTGCACCCAGGTGGTGCCCTTCATCCCGCCGATGGTCACGTACACGATCATCAGGATGCCGACCAGCGCGACGATGGCGATCTTGCCGCCGTCCGAGGTGATGCCCAGCAGCAGGGACACCAGGACGCCCGCGCCGGCCATCTGGGCCAGCAGGTAGAAGATCGAGACGACGATGGTGGAGGTGCCGGCGGCGGTGCGGACGGGGCGCTGGCGCATCCGGTACGCGAGGACGTCGCCCATCGTGTAGCGGCCGGAGTTGCGCAGGGGTTCGGCGACCAGCAGCAGGGCGACCAGCCAGGCGACCAGGAAGCCGATGGAGTAGAGGAAGCCGTCGTACCCGAAGAGGGCGATGGCGCCGGCGATGCCGAGGAACGACGCGGCGGACATGTAGTCGCCGGAGATGGCCAGACCGTTCTGGAAGCCGGTGAACTGGCGGCCGCCGGCGTAGAAGTCGGAGGCGCTGCGGGTCTGGCGGCCGGCCCAGACGGTGATGGCGAGCGTGGCGACGACGAAGGCGCCGAAGAGCGTGATGATCAGCGGCCGGTGCTCCGAGGCGTCGGACGCGGCTGCCAGCAGGGTGGTGGCGGTGCTGCTCATGCGTCGGCCTCCATACGGGACTTGATGGCCTCGGCCTTGGGGTCGAGCGTCCCGGCGGCGTGCCGGGAGTAGAACCAGGCGATGAGGAAGGTGGTCAGGAACTGGCCGAGGCCGAGGACCAGCGCGACGTTGACGTTGCCGAACAGCCTGGTGCCCATGAAGCCGCCCGCGTAGTTGGACAGCAGCACGTACAGCAGGTACCAGGCGATGAAGGCGACGGTCAGGGGGAAGGCGAAGGAGCGGTGGGCGCGGCGCAGCTCGCCGAATTCGGCACTCTCCTGCACCTCGACGAACGCCTCCGTCGTGGGCTGGGCGGGACTGGTGTCCGTACCGCCGTCGGGCGGCGGTGCATCGGTAACCACGGAATCTCCTCGTGACGCGGGTGCGCTGGGCATGGACAAGAACCTCACGGTGGGGGCCGGTACTCGCTCGTGCTCTCCCCTGTCAACGGCACGGAAGCCGTGGCGACGCGGTTCACCTGCGGCGTTTTTCTTCCCCGAAGTCATTGATGGGCCGGGATGATCGGCGATAGCTTCGCTCGTCATGTACCCGCCCACACACAACCGGTGTGCGGGCGGATCTCACGGATGATGTGGAGAACCCATGGCTCATCTGCGATCCGGACGCGGGCGAATACTCACGCTGCCCGCCGGCCTGGCGCTCACGGCCTCACTCGGTCTGGTTCCGGTCGCCGGGGCCTCGGCCGCCCCGCTGGAGGGGGCGCCGGGCGCCGGCGGTGTCACCGCCGCCGCGACGACCGGTGCGAAGATGTCGTACGTCGTGAACGTGACGGGTGGTCACTCCACCGTCAAGGCGGTGAAGAAGGCGATAGCCGCGGCGGGCGGCACCGTGGTGATCGCCTATGACCAGATCGGCGTCATCGTCGTCCACTCGCAGAACCCGGAGTTCGCCGCCACGATCCGCGGGGTGCGGGGCGTGAAGTCGGCGGGGGCCACCAGGACCGCTCCCCTGGCCGCCCAGAGCACCACGGACATCGGTGCGGAGCAGCCCCTGTCCGCCGCGGAGGCCCGTTCGGCGGCCGACCGGGCGAGCGATGACCAGGACCCCTTCGAGCCCCTCCAGTGGGACCTGCCGGCCATCAAGGCGGACAAGGCCCATGAGAAGTCCCTCGGCAGCAAGCGGGTCACCGTCGCCGTCCTGGACACCGGTGTCGACGACACCCACCCGGACCTGGCCCCCAACTTCGACCGCGCGGCGTCCGCGAACTGCGTGACGGGCGCGCCGGACACCACCGACGGCTCCTGGCGGCCGGGCCCGACGGAGAGCGACCACGGCACGCACGTGGCGGGCACCATCGCCGCCGCGAAGAACGGGGTCGGCGTCACCGGTGTCGCGCCGGGCGTGAAGGTCTCCGGCATCAAGGTGTCCAACCCCGACGGGTTCTTCTACACCGAGTCCGTGGTCTGCGGTTTCGTCTGGGCGGCCGAGCACGGCGTCGAGGTGACGAACAACAGCTACTACGTCGACCCGTGGCTGTACACGTGCAAGAACGACCTCGACCAGGGCGCCCTGGTCGAGGCGCTCCAGCGGGCCACGCGGTACGCGGAGCGCAAGGGCGCGGTCAACGTCGCCGCGGCGGGCAACTCCCGTACGGACCTGGCGGCGGACGAGGTCACCGACAAGACCAGCCCCAACGACACCACGCCGGTGGAGCGGGTCGTCGACCCCGAGGTGTGCCCGGACGTCCCGACCATGCTGGACGGTGTGGTGACGGTCTCCGCCACGGGCGCCAAGGACCTGAAGTCCTCGTACTCCAACTACGGCCTGGGCGTGGTGGACATCGCCGCCCCGGGCGGTGACTCGACGGCGTACCAGCCGCCGGAGGCTCCGGCCACCAACGGGCTGATCCTGTCGACGCTGCCGGGCGGCAAGTACGGCTACAAGGCCGGTACGTCGATGGCGTCGCCGCACGTGGCCGGTGTGGCCGCGCTGATCCGGTCGACGCGCCCGCACGCCTCGCCCGCCGAGGTGAAGGCCCTGCTGTACAAGCAGGCCGACCCCATGGCGTGCACCGACCCGTACGACATCAACGGTGACGGCACGGTCGACGCGGTGTGCGAGGGCGGCAAGCGCGGCAACGGCTTCTACGGCGCGGGCCTGACCGACGCGCTGGACGCGGTGCGCCGCTGACGCGGCGGAGCCGTGAGCGGCCCCGGGCCCCGGGTGCGGTGCGTGCCACCGTGCCCGGGGCCCGGTCGTGCCGTGGGCCCGGTCGTGTGCGGGTCGTGTTCGGGTTCGGGCCCCGGTCATGTGCGGGTCCGGGTCGGGCTCGGGTCCCGGTCGTGTCCGGGCCCGGTCGTGTCCGGGATCTTCCGCGAAGGTGGCACTGAGTGCCATAGTGCTGCCATGAGCAGCGATGTTTCTCCGGGTACGTCCCAGGCATGGGCGGCACTGGGTGCCGATCCGGCCCTTCTGGATCGGGTCTCCTACGGCGGGCCCACCGACGGCCTCCCCGCGCGGCTGCCGGTACGCGAGCTGGCGCGGGCGACCGTCGCGGTCTGCTCCCTGGCGGCCGCCGAGCTCGCCGCGGCGCGCACCGGGGGTCCGGTGCCCCGGGTACGGGTCGACGACGGAGCGGTCGCCACGGCGTTCCTCAGCGACCGGCTGGTCAGGGTCGACGGCCGGGCGGCGGCGACGTTCGCGCCGCTGTCGCGGTTCTGGCGGGCGGCCGACGGCTGGGTGCGCACGCACGCCAACTACCCGCACCACCGGGAGCGGTTGCTCGTCGCGCTCGGCCTGCCCGGGGACGCCGGGGTGGACGCGGTCGCCGAGGCGGTGGCCGGGCGCCGCGCCACGGACGTGGAGGACACCGTGTACGCGGCGGGCGGCCTGGCCGTCGCCGCCCGGGACGTACGGCGGTGGGCGGCGCACGAGCAGGGCGCCCTGGTCGCGGGCCGGCCGCTGCTGACGCTGGAGCGGATCGGCGGGGCGCAGGCGCCGGCCCCCACCCGGGCGGGGGGCACGCGCGCGTGGAGCCGGACGCCGGGTACGCCGCGGCTCCCCTGCGCCGGGGTGCGGGTGCTGGACCTGACGCGGGTGCTGGCCGGGCCGGTCGCCACGCGGACGCTGGCGCTGCTGGGCGCGGACGTCCTGCGGATCGACGCGCCGGGGCTCCCGGAGAGCCAGGACGCCCACAACGACACCGGGATGGGGAAGCGGTCGACGACGCTGGACCTCGGGCGCGGCGCGGACCACCGCGTCTTCGAGGACCTGCTCGCCGGCGCCGACGTCGTGGTGACCGGCTACCGGCCGGGCGCGCTGGACCGGTTCGGGCTCTCCCCCGAGGCCCTCGCCGAGCGCCGCCCCGGACTGGTGGTGGCGCAGTTGTCGGCCTGGGGCCGGTACGGGCCGTGGCGGGAGCGGCGCGGCTTCGACAGCCTGGTCCAGGCGGCGACGGGCATCGCCGTGCTGGAGGGCTCCGCCGACGAGCCGGGCGCGCTGCCCGCGCAGGCCCTGGACCACGGCACCGGTTACCTGCTGGCCGCCGCCGTGCTGCGGGCGCTCACCGGGCGGCTCGGCCCGGACGGCGGCGGGACGTGGCTCGCCCGGCTGGCCCTGACGCAGACCGCGCACTGGCTGGTGCACGGCCTGGCCGGGGACGCGGGCCCGGCGGCGGGCGGGCCGCCCGCGGGGAGCACGGGTCACGATCCGGAGCGCTGGACGACCGAGACGGACAGCCCCATGGGCCGGCTCCGCCACGCGCTGCCGCCGATCGCGTACGAGGGCGCCCCGGCGAACTGGGCCCGCCCCTCGGGCCTCTGGGGCACGGACCCCGCCCGGTGGGCCACGGCCTGACACCGGGGCCGCCAGGAGGCGGGTCGGTCCGGCGAGTTCGGGACTCCACCGCCCTCGGCGCGGGGCCGACGGACCGACGGGC
Organism: Streptomyces sp. NPDC039423; assembly: GCF_055598725.1. Taxonomy (NCBI): domain Bacteria; kingdom Bacillati; phylum Actinomycetota; class Actinomycetes; order Kitasatosporales; family Streptomycetaceae; genus Streptomyces; species Streptomyces sp. NPDC039423. Next base: position 1,235,250 of record NZ_JBVKAH010000001.1, on the reverse strand, counting down.
AGGCCGTGAGGTCCACCCTGAGGGGGGTGGTGCGGCCGGCCGCGTCGACGGCCCGGTCGCCCCGGGAGCCACGAACGAGGGCCCGTGACGGGCGGGTTGGCACCCGGCCGGCCCGCCGCGCCGGACTCCGCACCACGTCGAGGCGGAACGTATCCGTACGAATGGGACATGCCGCGGCGGCGTCAACCCGCTCTCGCGGAACGGCTCCAGGGGCACCCGGCGTCAACAGGACGACCCCTCGGGGCAAACCCGGCGGCGCCATTGTCAGTGGCGGCCTCTATTCTCAGTGACCATGCTCGACGACCGTACGACAGCAGCACCGTGGCCGACCGCCTACCCGACCCAGGGGTACGCGGTCGTCGACGTGGAGACCACCGGCCTCGCCCGCGACGACCGGATAGTGTCCGCTGCCGTCTACCGGCTCGACGCGCAGGGAAACGTGGAGGACCACTGGTACACGCTGGTCAACCCCGAGCGCGATCCGGGACCGGTGTGGATCCACGGCCTGACGAGCGACGTACTGGAGGGGGCGCCGCTCTTCCCGGAGATCGCGGCGGAGTTCTCCGAGCGGCTCGACGGCCGGGTCCTCGTCGCGCACAACGCGATGTTCGACTGGTCGATGATCGCCCGCGAGTACGCACGGGCGGAGCGGACCGCGCCGGTGCGGCAGCGGCTGTGCACCATCGCGCTCTCCAAGGAGCTGGGCCTGCCGCTGGCCAACTTCAAGCTGGAGTCGCTGGCCACGCACTTCGGTGTGGTGCAGCGGCGCGCGCACAACGCGCTGGACGACGCCCGCGTCCTGGCCGAGGCGTTCCGTCCGAGCCTGCACGCGGCGGCGGAGCGGGGCGTGCGGCTGCCGCTGCTGGAATGCCGTCCGCTCACCGAGTGGGCGTCCTCGCCGGCCGCCCCGGGAGTGCCCCGGCAGACCTCGTACCACGGGAACGGCTGGCGGCCGTCCCGCAAGCGGCCCGCCTGCCCGTACCCCAACCCCGGGCGGTACGAAGCAGACAAGCCGCTCAAGCAGGGCATGCGGGTGGCGTTCTCGGGTGACACCTCCATCGACCGGGAGCTGCTGGAGGACCGGGCGGTCGAGGCGGGCCTGCACGTGGCGAGCAGCGTCTCCCGGCTGACCAGCCTGCTCGTCACCAACGACCCGGACGCCGCCACCTCCAAGACGGTCAAGGCCACGGCGTTCGGCACGCCGATCGTCGACGAGGCGGCGTTCACCCAGTTGCTCCGTGACGTGGCCCCGGCAGACGAGTAGGCAGACGGGTGACCGCCGGGCGTTTCGCCGCTCCTCGCGGAGCGCCGGACCGCACCCTGTGGCGCATGGCACGTTGTGAGGTCTGCGGAAACGATTACGGCATGTCCTTCGAGGTGCACGCGCAAGGCGCGGTGCACGTCTTCGACTGCTTCGCCTGCGCCATCCACCGCATGGCGCCCATCTGCGAGCACTGCCGGGTCCAGATCATCGGCCAGGGCGTCGAGGCCGACGGCCAGTGGTTCTGCGGGGCGCACTGCGCCCGCGCGGAGAAGGGTCAGGTGGGCATCGTCGACAAGGTGTGACCCGACGGCACCCGGCGGGGCCGTCACCGGGGCGCCGCCCAGGCCCCCCGGTGGCGGCCCCGACCCGGACGGCGGCCGGACCCGGGGGACCAGCAGGCACGGACCCGGCGGCCGGACCCGCTCTCCGGCGGCCGGACACGAGCAGGTACGGTCGAAGCCGTGTACCGCTTCCTGTTGTCCCGGCAGTGGGTGATCCTCACCCTCATCGCCCTCGTTCTCATCCCCGTGATGGTCGAGCTGGGCTTCTGGCAGTTCCACCGGCACGAGCACCGGGTGGCGCAGAACGGGCTGATCGCGGACAACCTCGAGGCGGCGCCCGTCCCCGTGACGGACCTCACCTCCCCCGGCCACACCGTGCCCCGCCCCGACTACTGGCGCCGGGTCACCGCCACCGGCACCTTCGACACCGCCCACGAGGTCGTCGTACGCCGCCGGACCAACGCCGACGAACGGATCGGCGTCCTGGTGCTCACTCCCCTGATCCTCGCCGACGGCCGCGCCGTCCTGGTCAACCGGGGCTGGATCCCCGCCGCAGCCGACCAGATGTCCTTCCCCGAGGTACCGCCCGCCCCCAGGGGCGAGGTCACCGTCACCGGCCGACTCAAGGCCGACGAGACGACCGGCGCCAGCGGCATCAAGGACCTCAGCGGGCTGCCGCCCCGCCAGGTCATGCTGATCAACAGCGGGCAGCAGGCCAAGAGCCTCGGCCGCCAGGTGCTGGGCGGCTACCTGGAGCAGACCGCGCCGGTCCCGGCCGGGGACACCCCGGAGCTCATCCCGGAGCCCGACCACGACTCCATCGGCCCGCACATGGCGTACGCGGTGCAGTGGTGGCTCTTCGCCGCGGGCGTTCCGGTCGGCTGGGTGGTGCTGGTACGCCGTGAGAAGCGCGACCGCGAGGCGGCGGCGTCCGACCCGGCACCCCCGGCCGCCCCCGAACCGGCCGAGCACGCCCCGGCCTGACCCGGTGCCGCGCCGGCGCGGCACCGGGAGTGACGTACGCGCTTGCTTAGCGGTACACCGTGGCGGGAACACGCCAGAGCGTGACGCAACGCATCGAGGACTACGCCCTCATCGGGGATCTGCAAACGTCCGCACTCGTGGGCAGGAACGGTTCGATCGACTGGCTCTGCCTGCCACGGTTCGACTCGGCGGCCTGCTTCGCCGCGCTGCTGGGCGACGAGGACAACGGCCACTGGCGGATCGCCCCCAAAGACGCCCAGGCCTGCACACGGCGCCGGTACATCGGTGACTCGCTGGTCCTGGAGTCCCTCTGGGAGACCCGCACCGGCACGGTGAAGGTGCTGGACTTCATGCCGCAGCGCGACCAGGCCCCCGATGTCGTACGCATCGTGGAAGGCGTCAGCGGCACGGTGGAGATGGCCTCGGTGCTGCGGCTGCGCTTCGACTACGGCCACATCGTGCCGTGGGTGCGCCGGACCGACGGGCACCGGGTGGCCGTCGCCGGCCCCGACGCGATATGGCTCCGCAGCGAGCCCGAGGTCAAGACGTGGGGTCAGCAGTTCAGCACCCGCTCCTCGTTCACGGTGGGCGCGGGCGAGAAGGTGGCGTTCGTCCTGACCTGGCACCCCTCGCACCACCCCCGGCCGCCGCTGATCGACCCGTACGAGTCGCTGGAGCACACGCTGGAGGACTGGGAGTCCTGGGCCGCCCAGTGCACCTACGACGGGCCCCACCGCGATGCCGTGATGCGCTCGCTGATCACGCTCAAGGCGCTGACGCACGCCCCGACGGGCGGGATCGTCGCCGCGCCGACGACCTCGCTGCCGGAGGACATCGGGGGCGTGCGGAACTGGGACTACCGCTACTGCTGGCTGCGCGACGCCACCCTCACGCTCGGGGCGCTGCTGTCCGCCGGCTACCTGGACGAGGCGGCGGCCTGGCGCGACTGGCTGCTGCGGGCGGTGGCCGGCGACCCTGCGGACCTCCAGATCATGTACGGCATCTCGGGCGAGCGCCGGCTGCCGGAGACCGAGCTGCCATGGCTGCGCGGGTACGCCGGATCGGCGCCGGTGCGGACCGGCAACGCCGCGGTGCGCCAGTTGCAGCTCGATGTGTACGGGGAGGTCATCGACGCGCTGTACCTGGCCCGCGAGGCGGGGCTCGCGTCCCAGTCGCACGCCTGGAACCTCCAGCTCAGCCTGCTGGGCTTCCTGGAGTCGACCTGGCGGCAGCCCGACGAGGGGCTGTGGGAGGTGCGCGGACCGCGCCGCCACTTCGTGCACTCCAAGGTGATGGCGTGGGTGGCCGCCGACCGGGCGGTGCGCACCCTGGAGCGGGACCCGTCGCTCCGCGGCGAGGCGGACCGGTGGCGGGCGATGCGGGACGAGGTGCACCGGGAGGTGTGCGAGAAGGGGTACGACCCGGAGCGGAACACCTTCACCCAGTCGTACGGCTCCCGGGAGCTGGACGCGGCGACCCTGCTCATCCCCCGGGTCGGCTTCCTGCCGCCCGACGACCCGCGGGTGGTCGGCACGGTGGACGCGGTGTGGGCCGAGCTCAACCACAACGGGCTGATCCGCCGGTACAGCACCGAGGGCGTGCCGGTCGACGGGCTGCCCGGCGACGAGGGGACCTTCCTCGTCTGCTCGTTCTGGATGGCGGACGCCCTGCGCATGACGGGCCGGACGAAGGAGGCGAAGGAGCTGTTCGAGCGGCTGCTGGCGCTGCGCAACGACGTGGGGCTGCTGGCCGAGGAGTACGACGCCGCCGCGCGGCGGCAGCTCGGCAACTTCCCCCAGGCGTTCAGTCACATCGGCCTGGTGGGGACGGCCCTCGCCCTGGCGCGGGAGGAGGCGGCAGGATAGGCCCATGGATCTTGGACTGAAGGACCGTGTGTACGTCGTGACCGGCGCCTCCCGCGGACTGGGCAACGCCTCGGCGCGGGCCCTGGTGGCGGAGGGCGCGAAGGTCGTCGTGTCCTCGCGCGACGAGAAGGCGGTGGCCGGGGCCGCCGCCGCGCTGGGTGACGGCGCGGTCGGGGTCGCGGTGGACAACGCCGACCCGTCCGCCCCCGACCGTCTGATCGGCGCCGCCCGGACGCACTTCGGGCGCTTCGACGGCGTGCTCATCAGCGTGGGCGGCCCGCCCCCGGGGTGGGCGGCGGACAGCACGGACGACCAGTGGCGGACGGCGTTCGACTCGGTGTTCCTGGGCGCGGTACGGATGGCCCGGGCGGCGGCGGCCGCGCTCCCCGAGGGCGGGGTCATCGGGTTCGTCCTGTCCGGCTCGGTGCACGAGCCGATCCCGGGGCTGACCATCTCCAACGGGCTGCGGCCGGGCCTGGCGGGCTTCGCCAAGTCGCTCGCGGACGAGCTGGGCCCGCGCGGCATCAGGGTCGTGGGCCTGCTCCCGAGCCGTATCGACACCGACCGGGTCCGCGAACTGGACGCGCTGTCCGGCGACGAGGCCGCCGCCCGCGCCGCCAACGAGTCCCGGATCCCGCTGCGCCGCTACGGCACCCCGGAGGAGTTCGGCAACACCGCGGCGTTTCTGCTCTCGCCGGCCGCCTCGTACCTCACGGGCGTCATGCTCCCCGTCGACGGCGGCGCCCGGCACGGCTTCTGACCGCCCGGCACGGCTTCCGGCCGGCCGGCGGGGGCTTCCGGCCGCCCCGCGGGGCGGTGCGCCCGGCGGCGGTGCCGGGCGCCGGGCGCCGGACGGACGCCCACCTCCGGGCCGCGGGCCGTCAGGTGACGCGGCGTGCGGGGTGTTTGGCGGCCCGGAGGTGGGCCTCCGCGGGGAGGTGCGGGAGGCCCGCCGACTCGCGGGCGTGGCGCAGCGCGCCGTCCCGGAGGCGTGCCAGGGCCGCCGCCGGGGACGCGTGGGGCTCCAGCAGCAGCGACACTCGCGCGGACGGTGCCGTACGGCGGCCGGCCAGCCGGACACGGGCGCCCGACACGCCGTCCAGCCCCTCCGCCTCCGCCGCCACGGCACCCTCCAGCGCCCGGCCCCGCAGCACTACGCCTTCCCCGTCCCGGCTGTCGACCAGCACCTCCGCGAGCCGGGGCCGCCGAAGCTGGGCCAGCAGCCACCACAGCGCCAGCAGCACCACCGCCGCCAGCACCGCGACGACGACCCCCCACGCCCACCGCGTGCGCACCGACTCGGTGAGCACCACGGCGTCGGGGCCCCGCCACGGCCACCACGACGGCACGCCCAGGTCCAGGCCGGCCACGAGCATCGCCCCGCCCACGCACAGCAGCGCGGCCCCGGCCAGACCCAGCAGCACCCGGTTGACGGTCCTCAGCATGTCCTCACCCTTTCCGCGGCGGTCGCGCCACGTGCACCGCGAGGTGCGGCGGCCGGGCCAGGCCCAGCTCGTCGACCGCGGCCCGCAGCGCGCCGTCCAGGTCGGTCCGTACGTCGCCGAGCTCGCGGAAGTGGGACACGGCCCGTACCACGGCCTTGCGCCGCCGGGCCCGTACCCGCGCGGACTGCACGCCCGACACCGCCATCGCCCGGTCGCGCAGCACCGTCTCGACCGCTTCCCGCCGCAGCCCGGCGCGCAGATCGGCACCGCGCCGCATGGGCAGGAGCGCGCGCAGGCCGGGCGTGCAGGCGAGCGCCAGCAGCCAGAGGCCCAGCGCGATCGCGACCGCCGAGCCGGCGAGCACCGCCACGTCGTCGAGCTGCCGGGCGGCCAGGTCGTCGGCGAGGACCCGGCGCCAGCGCATGCCGGGCCGCCCCGCCTGCACGGACGCGACGTCGTACAGCAGCAGTCCGGCGCCGGCGAGCACCAGCAGCGCCAGCAGGGCTGCCGGGACGCGCCGCACGGACCAGAAGCGGTGCGCGCGCCCCGGCGGGGCGTCCTCCGGCACCGGGACCGTCCCCTGCCCGGGCTCCCGCGCCGGCTGCGACTCCGGCTCGGGCTCGGGCTCGGGAGCGTGGGACGCGATCGTGCTCATCGGACCCTCCCCCGTCCCTTGTCGTGGTCGCGGGTGTACGAGGAGTGCAGCCGTTCCACCTGGACCGCGACCTCGGGTACCGCGAGGCCGGCCAGCGTCTCCACGCGCCGGGTCACATGGCGGCGTACGGCGCCGCAGCGGGCGCCGATGTCGGACGGGTAGCCGAGCTCCAGGCTGATGCGGACGCGCGCGGTATCCCGGTGCACGACCACCGTCGCGTGCGGCGGCCGGCCGCCTCCCGTGCCGGGCAGACCGCCGCGACCGCCGCCGCCCTCGTCCTCCGCCGCGCCCGCGAGCGCCTCGCGCGCCGCACGCGCCGCGATCTTGGCCACCACGCGGTCGGCGATGGTGACCGATCCGCGTTCCGCCGCCAGGGCCCCCGTCACCGCGTCACCGCCGCCGGTCGTAACGGTCACGGCTCCGGAAGAGGTCACCGGGTTCGAGGTCCCCGTCGAGGAACCGCCCGGTCACGAAGCCGACCGCTCCCAACGCGGCTACCAGCAGAAACGCCCCGAAGCCGCCGAAGTATCCGGCGAAACCGAGCGCCATTCCGGCCAATAGGCCGACCATCGCCATGTTCATCGTGCGCTCCTCACCTGGCTGCCTACTGGAGCCGGGACTCCGGCTCGTCTTCCTCGTCCTCCGGCAGCTTCACGTCGCTGACGGCGATGTTGACCTCGACGACTTCGAGACCGGTCATCCGCTCGACCGCCGAGATCACGTCCGTGCGCACCGCCCGGGCGACGTCGTGGATCGGGAAGCCGTACTCGATGACGATCTCCAGGTCGAGTGCCGTCTGGACCTCCCCGACCTCGGCCTTCACCCCGCGGCTGACGCTGGGGCGGCCGCCGGGCACCCGGTCGCGCATCGCGCCGAAGGTGCGGGAGACTCCGCTGCCCATCGCGTGGACGCCGGCGACGTCCCGCACGGCCAGTCCGGCGATCTTCTCGACGACCCCGTCCGCGATGGTGGTATGGCCACGGGACGCCGGGTCACCGCCGCTGCCGCTTCGCTTGGCCATGGACGTCCTCCGGGCTTCCTCGGCCGCCGGTTCCCTGATCCGCGCGGCCCTCGCCGCCTGGTCGGACTGGGCTGATTGGGCTGACTGCGACGCGTCAGTCATCACCGCTTCCCTTCGGGAGGATTTGGACTCCTTCGCTCACATTAAGGGTGGTTTCCGGATCTCGCGCCTGGGATGCGGCAGGCTGGAGGAATGACGACGGCTGATGGATGGATGGCGGCGGTGCGGAGCCGGATCGGCCTGGGCCGGCTGATTCCCCTGGGTGACGCGGCGGACGGCGCGTGGATCGCGGAGCCCGCCGCGGACGCGGTCCTGCGCGACGCGGCGCGGAGCGTACGGGGGGTGGACCCGGGCCGGTTGCGGATCGCCCCGGCGGACACCGGCCCGGCGGACGCGGCGAGCGCCCCGACGCACCCGGCCCCGCCCGGTTCGGTGCCGCACGGCCCGCTGCGGATCGACGTGGACTTCGCCGCCGGGTACGGTGTCCCGCTCCCGGACCTCGCCGAACGGCTGCGCGCCGCGCTGTCGGCGGCGGCACGGGACCGGCTCGGGCTGACCGTGGCGGAGGTGGACCTGCGGGTGACGGCACTGCTGGACGCCCCGCCCGAACCGCCGGCGGCCGCTCCCCCGCCCGACGCGCCGCGGGCCGGTGAGGTGCCCGGCGGCGATGCCCAGCCCGATCCGCTGGCCGTCCTGGCGGCGGCGGTACCGGGCGTGGCGCGGCTGACGACGGTCCTGGGGCCCTCGGTCCACCGGGCCGCCGACCACGTCCGGGTCGAACTGGCGACGGCCCCGGACCACCGCGTGCTGGACGTGGCACGGGCGGTACGCGGGGCCGTGGGCGGAACGCTCCCGGTGACCGTCGTGGTCACCGGGGCCGGCGCGGGCCGTACGTCGTAACGGTCAGTCGGAGAGACCCGCCAGATCGCGGAGACGGCGCGCCTGGGCGGCGCGCTCGGCCGTGCGCTGCTCCTCGTACGTGCGTCCGCCCGCGCCGCGCAGCAGCGCCTTGGTCTCGACGACCGCGTCACGCGGGGCCGCCAGCAGCGCGCCCGTGAGGTCGCGCACCGCGCCGTCGAGGTCGGCGGCGGGCACCACGAGGTTGGCCAGCCCGATCCGCTCGGCCTCGTCGGCGTGGACGAACCGGCCGGTGGCGCAGATCTCCAGCGCACGGGCGTAGCCGACCGCCCCGACGAGCGGATGCGTACCGGTCAGGTCGGGGACGAGGCCCAGGCTGGTCTCGCGCATGGCGAACTGGACGTCGTCGGCCACGACGCGCAGGTCGCACGCCAGGGCGAGCTGGAAGCCCGCCCCGATCGCGTGCCCCTGAACGGCCGCGATCGACACGATGTCGTTACGGCGCCACCAGGTGAACGCCTCCTGGTACTCGGCGATGACCCCGTCGAGCTCGGCGTCGGAGCCGCGCGCCAGATCGAGGAACGACGGCTCGCCGTCGAAGCCCTCCGGCGTGAACGCCTGCCGGTCGAGCCCGGCGGAGAAGGACTTGCCCTCACCGCGCAGCACCACGACCCGCACGCTGCCCGGCAGCGACCGTCCGGCCTCCGTCAACGCCCGCCACAGAGCGGGGGACTGGGCGTTGCGCTTGGCCGGGTTGGTCAGGGTCACCGTGGCAACGGCGTCGTCGACGGTGAGCCGTACGCCGTCCTTGTCGAGGACTGGGTCGAGCGAGGTCATGGGGCGCCTCCGGGTCCGGTGCGGCTGTGCAGCCATGTAAGTGACTGCACAGTAACCACCCGGCCGACACTGCGATCGACCGGGTGGCCCTGCCGTAACCGGTGGGGCCGGACGAGCCGCGCTCGGGTTGTCAGGTCACTGGGGCCGTCAGGCCGAAGCGGCCTTCTTGCCCCGCGTCGCTCCGCCGCGTCCACGCAGCGTGACTCCGGATTCGCTCAGCATCCGATGGACGAATCCGTAGGATCGGCCCGTCTCCTCGGCCAATGCCCGGATGCTCGCACCGGAGTCGTACTTCTTCTTCAGGTCTGCCGCGAGCTTGTCGCGCGCGGCGCCGGTCACCCGGCTGCCCTTCTTCAGAGTCTCGGCCACCCGTGCCTCCTCATGGGAAGTGCGCTCTGGTCTTCTCATGATCACCCCTCGGGCGCCTCCTGGCCAGCCATTCGACAAGGTCCGTGCCGCAAGGTTTCGCCTTCACCGGCGCGCCGCCCGGGCCGTGCGCCGGTACCGGAACCATGCCCACCGGAAAAGCAGCAGGTCACAGGGGTGGGCGGAGAGGGCGGCCGGTGCGCGGCCGGGGCGGGGGATCCGCCCGGCGCCACGCCGGAGTACGAGACGTCCTCACTCAGATGACGGATCACGCGTAAGCCGAATGATCCATGCCGGGACGATCCGGGTGGTGCCGGGCCGGTGGTCCGGCCCGTCAGGCGGTGATCACGCCAGGGCCACGAGGTCCGCGTAGTCCGCGCCCCACAGGTCCTCGACGCCGTCCGGCAGCAGGATGATCCGCTCCGGCTGGAGGGCGTCGACCGCGCCCTCGTCGTGCGTGACGAGGACGACCGCGCCCTTGTACGTACGCAGGGCGCCCAGGATCTCCTCACGGCTGGCCGGGTCGAGGTTGTTCGTCGGCTCGTCCAGGAGCAGCACGTTCGCCGAGGAGACCACGAGGGTGGCCAGCGCCAGCCGGGTCTTCTCACCACCGGAGAGGACGCCCGCCGGCTTGTCGACGTCGTCACCGGAGAAGAGGAACGAGCCCAGCGTCTTGCGCACCTCGACGAGGTCGAGGTCCGGGGCGGCCGACCGCATGTTCTCCAGGACCGTGCGGTCGGGGTCGAGGGTCTCGTGCTCCTGGGCGTAGTAGCCGAGCTTGAGACCGTGACCGGGCGTGACCTGGCCGGTGTCCGGCGTCTCCACCCCCGCGAGCAGCCGCAGCAGGGTCGTCTTGCCGGCGCCGTTCAGTCCGAGGATCACGACCCGTGACCCCTTGTCGATGGCGAGGTCCACGTCGGTGAAGATCTCCAGCGATCCGTACGACTTGGACAGCCCCTCCGCGGTGAGCGGGGTCTTGCCGCAGGGCGCCGGCTCCGGGAAGCGGAGCTTGGCGACCTTGTCGGAGGCGCGGACCTCCTCCAGGCCCGACAGCAGCCGCTCGGCACGGCGGGCCATGTTCTGCGCGGCGACGGTCTTGGTGGCCTTGGCGCGCATCTTGTCGGCCTGCGAGTTGAGGGCGGCGGCCTTCTTCTCGGCGTTGGCGCGCTCGCGCTTGCGACGCTTCTCGTCGGCCTCGCGCTGCTGCTGGTAGAGCTTCCAGCCCATGTTGTAGACGTCGATGGTCGACCGGTTGGCGTCCAGGTAGAACACCTTGTTGACGACGGTCTCGACCAGGTCGACGTCGTGGGAGATGACGATGAAGCCGCCGCGATACGTCTTGAGGTAGTCGCGCAGCCAGACGATGGAGTCGGCGTCCAGGTGGTTGGTCGGCTCGTCGAGCAGCAGGGTGTCGGCGTCCGAGAAGAGGATCCGGGCGAGCTCGACGCGGCGGCGCTGGCCGCCGGAGAGGGTGTGCAGCGGCTGGCCGAGGACCCGGTCGGGCAGGCCGAGGGCGGCGGCGATCGTGGCGGCCTCGGCCTCGGCCGCGTACCCGCCCTTGGTCAGGAACTCGGTCTCCTGGCGCTCGTACTGGCGCAGCGCCTTCTCGCGGGTGGCGCCGGTGCCGCCCGCGATGCGCTCCTCGTTCTGCCGCATCTTGCGGAGCAGGAGGTCGAGGCCGCGGGCGGAGAGGACGCGGTCGCGGGCCAGGACGTCGAGGTCGCCGGTGCGGGGGTCCTGCGGAAGGTAGCCGACCTCGCCGGAGCGGGTGATCGTGCCGCCGGCCGGGACGCCCTCGCCGGCGAGGCACTTGGTGAGCGTGGTCTTGCCGGCGCCGTTGCGGCCGACCAGACCGATGCGGTCGCCCTTGGCGATGCGGAAGGAAGCGGACTCGATGAGGACGCGGGCGCCGGCGCGCAGCTCGATGCCGGAAGCGGTGATCACGGACAGACTCCAGGGCGGTGGGGAAGACGGCGGAAGGACGGCGGGTGCGGTGGCTTCGACGCCGGTCTAATGCACGGGGAGAATGGCCATGGGGGCCAGTCTAACGGGCGTGTGCAACTGCTTTTCGGCCCCGCGAGGCCGCCCGTTCAGGCCGGACACCCCGGTCCGTGCCGCACCGGGTGGCGGGTGTGGGGCATGGGCGCAACACCTTCCGGTGAGGCGGGGGCGCTCGGCGGGGCGTTGTCGGCGCCGGGTGCCAGACTGGGTGGGCTGAGATCCGGATCACAGTCGCAAGGTCGGAGAGTGATCAGCATGGCCCACGTACCGAGCATCTATCCGACGATCCTGTACGAGGACGCGAAGGCAGCGATCAGAACGCTGAAGGAGGCCTTCGGGTTCACCGAGGTGAGTGTGTACGAGGGCGAGGACGGCCGCGTCGTCCACTCCGAGCTGGCCCAGGGGAACGGCATGGTGATGCTGGGCAGCAAGGGTGGGGACGGCGTCTTCGCCAAGGCGATGGAGGGCGGTGGGCCGGTGGGGGTGTACGTGGTGGTGGAGGACGTGGACGCGCACCACGCCCGCGCGGTGGAGCACGGGGTGGAGATCCTGATGCCGCCCACGGACCAGGAGTACGGCTCGCGGGACTACATGGCGCGGGACGCCGAGGGCAACGTCTGGAGTTTCGGGACGTACGCCCCCGGCGCGGCGGAGTAGCCCCCGGGTCAGGCTCCGCCGGTGTGGACCTGGAAGGCCGCGCGGCGCATCGCCTTGGCGAGGGCGGGGTCGGGGTGTGCCGCGGCCAGGGCGACCAGGACCTGGACGGTGCGGGGGTGGCCCACCGCCCGGACCTCGTCGAGCAGGGCGGGCACCGTGCCCTGGACGGCGGATTCGAGGTGGCGGACGAGGAGGGCGCTCTCGCCGTGGTCGGCGACGGCCGCCGCGGTGTCCACCCAGAGCCAGGTGGCCTCCTCGCGAGTGAGGACGTCGGGGGCGTCGTCGGGGTCGGCGCCCTCGTACTCGGCGAGCCACAGCAGCGCGTAGGGGCGCAGGCAGACCTCGTCGGCGGCGGCCCTGACCTCCGCCTCGGCGGGGGCGCCGACGACCCGGAGGGCTTCGAAGGCGAGGCCGCGCAGCAGGGAGTCCTCGCCGCGGGCGGCGTCGAGCAGCTCGGTGACGGCGCTGCCGACCGGGCGGGCGGCGAGCCAGGCGCGGTACTCCGCGCGGGCCGGGCCCGGGGTGAGGCGGGCGCAGCCGCGCAGCATGTCCTCGGCGGACTGCTCGATGTGGCCGGCGGGGCTCTGCGCGGCGACGCAGATCTGCTCCAGCTTCACCCACACCGCCCAGTTGCCGAGGGGGGTGAGGGTGGCCTGGCCGTCGCCGAGGGTCAGGGCGCCGACGGCGGCGAGGCCCTCCAGGGCCCAGTCGAGAAGACGGGCGAGGGAGTCCGGCCCGGGCAGGGGCTGGGGCAGGGGGCCGCCCTGGACCTCGCAGCGCTCCTCGCGGAGTTCGGCGACGCGCTGCCCCAGCAGGTCGAGCAGGGCCGGGACGAGCACGGGGCCGGCGGAGAGCTGGAGGAGGGAGAGGACCTGGGGGACGGCCTCCACGACCTCGGCGACGGCGGCGGGGGCGACGTCCCCGGGCGCGGGGTGGACGAGCGACCAGGCGTCGAACAGCGCGACCCAGCCGCGCAGGACGGCGGAGTCGTCCCGGTCCCAGGCGCGCAGCCGCCAGCCGGGGCGGGCGGTGTCGCCGTGGAGCTCGACGAGTCCGGCGAGCCGGGCGCGGTCCCAGCCGGCGCGTACCTGAGCGGGGGTCAGTCCGAGGGCGGCGGCCGCCCGTTGCGTGGCCGTGGTGGCGTCGCGGTCGTGGTCGCGGTCCCGCTCGACGGCGGCCCAGCGGGCGATGCGCACGGCGTCGGCGAGCACCGTTCTCGCCTGTCGGGCCAGCTCGGCCGGCGGCGGTGTCCCCTCCGGCGGCCTCGGCACCGGCCGGGTACGCCGGGTCGTCACGGCCCGTCGGGCCGTGGTCAGGGGCCGCGGACGGACGAGTCGGAGTCTGGAATTGCGCGCCAGTTGCTCATCAGGCTTTCGAGACGTCACGGGAGCAGTCTTCCCGCTGACGCCCCGAAAGCCCAAACGGAATCCGATTCGCCGGGTTCGTGGCCCCTGCGCGGGGCCGGGAGGGACGTCAGACGAGGGAGGTCAGGAAGCGGCGCATGGCTTCCTCGTAACGGTCGGGGTCGGCGTTCCACATGGCGGCGTGGGGGGCGTCGCGGACGGTGTGGAGGGTGACCAGGTCGGCGCGGCGGGAGGCGAGCTCGCGGGAGGCCTGCCAGGGGGCGAGGTGGTCGTCGGGGCCGTGGAAGACGAGGGTGGGGACGCGGAGCCCGTCCGGGTCGGCCGCTTCGGCGAGCCGGTCGCCGTGCACGCCGGTGCTGCCCTGGGCGGCGCGGACGGCGAGCGGGAGCAGCGGGGCGGGGACGCGGCGGGCGGTGGCGAGCGCGCGCAGGGTGGCTTCCCAGTCGAGGACCGGGGAGTCGAGGACGAGGCCGCTGACGCGGTCGCGCAGGCCGCAGTTGGCGGCGGCGTGCAGGGCCATGGCGGCGCCGGTGGACCAGCCGTGGAGGACCACGCGCTCGGCCCCGTACCGCACGGCGTGGCGGATCGCGGCGTCGAGATCGCGCCACTCGGAGTCGCCGAGGTGGCCGAGGCCGCCGGCGGGGCGGGGCGCTCCGGGGTCGCCCCGGTAGGCGAGGTCGAGCACCGGGAGGCGCATGCGGTGGAAGAAGCCCATGAGGTTCATGGGGTGCTCGCGGGTGGTGCCGATGCCGTGGACGGTGATGACCCAGGTGGAGCGGGCGGCGGGGACGAACCAGGCGGGCAGGGCGCCCAGTTCGCCGGGGACCTCCACGTCCTGGTACTCCAGGCCGAGCGCGGCGGCGGGGTCGCCGGTGTGGAGCTGGGGGGTGAGGCGGACGCGGCCGCCGGCCTCCAGCCGGCCGCCGGTGACCCGTTCGAGGCGGCGGACGACGGTGTCGGCGGAGTGCGGCACGTCGTCCAGGACGGGGCCGACGACCGCGTGGACGCCGGGAGCGGCGAGGCCGTAGAAGCCGGGGCGCCGGGAGGCGAGGCAGCGGGTCAGGGTGACCTGCCCGGCGGCGGTGGCGTGCACCGTGAGGCGGGGCTCGCCGGGCAGGGGCAGGCCGGGCGGCACGCTGAGCGCGGCACTGCTGGCGTACCGGCCGGCCGCGACCGCGGCCGCGCCGGCACCGATCAGGGTGGTGACGGCCGCTGCCGTCGCTGTAGCCGGGCGCACCGTTCCAGTGTCCGCACGGGCGGGGGCGGATGCCAGTGGGCGGGGTCCGCCGGAGTGTCGGGCGGCCGGCCTGGTCAGCGGGGCTGGCCGTAGCCCCGGAACTTCTCCGCGACCTCGTGCAGTTCGGCGGCCGACAGGAGGCTGGGGGCGTGTCCGGGGACGGAGCTCGCGGTGAGCCAGACGCGGCACATCCACTCCAGTTGGGCGGTGCGGTCGTAGGCCTGGTCCAGGGAGTCGCCGTAGGTGACGGTGCCGTGGTTGCGCAGCAGGCAGCCGGTGCGGCCGTCGAGGGCGCGCAGCATGGCGTCGGCCAGCTCCTCCGTTCCGTACAGGGCGTAGGGGGCGACCCGGACGGGGCCGCCGAGGGCCGCGGCCATGTAGTGGATCAGCGGGAGCTCGGTGACGAGGGTGGAGACGGCGGTGGCGTGCACGGCGTGGGTGTGGACGACGGCGCGGGCGGTGGTGCGGCGGTAGATCTCCAGGTGCATGGGCAGCTCGCTGGTGGGGGCGAGCCGGCCGCGTATCCGGGTGCCGTCGAGGTCGACGGCGACGGCGTCGTCCGGGGTGAGCCGGTCGTAGGGGACGCCGCTGGGGGTGACGAGGACGAGGTCGTCGCCCACCCGTGCGGAAACGTTTCCGGAGGTGCCGACGACCAGCCCTTCCGCCACCGTGCGGCGGGCGGTGGCGACCAGTGCGTCCCAGGTCCGCGCGATCGTGTCCTGTGTCATGTCCCGATCCTGCCAGCCGCCCCCTCTCCTCGGGCGGGGCGCCCCTGGGAGGCGGCCCTCCGGGCGGTACGGCGGGGGGCGCGGGCGGGGCGCGTGAGGAGGATCTCCTCCGGGGGCCCGGGGAGGGGGCGGGGACCCCTGGGACCGGTGGGGCGGAAGGGAAGCGGAACGGGGTCCGTCCGCATGGGGTCACCATGACGCCCGGCCCAGTTCACCTTCCGTTCACTCAGGTTGCTTACGTTCGCCTGACCACTGACGTCGAACGATTGCCTGGGTAAATGGAACACATCACGCTGCTGCTCGCCATTGTGGTCGTGACAGCTCTAGTGTTCGATTTCACGAACGGTTTCCACGACACCGCCAACGCGATGGCCACCACCATCTCGACCGGTGCCATGAAGCCCAAGACGGCGGTGGCCATGTCCGCCGTGCTGAACCTGGTCGGTGCCTTCCTCTCGGTCGAGGTCGCCAAGACGATCTCCAGCGGGCTCGTCAACGAAGAAGGCATCAAACCCGAAGTGATCTTCGCGGCGCTCGTCGGCGCGATCCTGTGGAACCTCCTGACCTGGCTGGTCGGCCTGCCCTCCAGCTCCTCCCACGCCCTCATGGGCGGTCTGATCGGCGCCACCATCGCCTCGGTCGGCGTCAGCGGCGTCAACGGCGGCGTCGTCGTCACCAAGGTCCTGATCCCGGCCGTCGCCGCACCCCTCGTCGCCGGCATCGCCGCGATGCTCGCCGCCCGCCTGACCTACAAGGCCGGCCGCGGCATCGACGAGAAGACCGGCCGCAAGGGCTACCGCGCCGGCCAGATCGCCTCCGCCGGACTGGTCTCCCTCGCCCACGGCACCAACGACGCCCAGAAGACGATGGGCATCATCACCCTGGCCCTGGTCGCCGGAGGCGTCCTCGTGCCCGGCTCGAACCCGCCGGTCTGGGTCATCGTCTCCGCCGGTACGGCCATCGCGCTCGGCACCTACCTGGGCGGCTGGCGCATCATCCGCACCATGGGCAAGGGCCTGACCGACCTCCAGCCGCAGCAGGGCTTCGCCGCCCAGACCAGCGCGGCGGCCGTCATCCTCGCCTCCTCCAACCTGGGCTTCTCGCTCTCCACCACGCACTCCTGCTCCGGCGCCGTCATGGGCGCGGGCCTCGGCCGCAAGGGCGGCGTGGTCCGCTGGTCCACGGCCACCCGGATGTTCGTCGCCTGGGGCCTGACCCTGCCGGCCGCCGGCCTCGTCGCCGCCGGCTCGGAGTTCGTGACCCAGCAGGGCGACTGGGGAGTCGCCGCCGTGGCGGCCTTCCTGATCGCCTCGTGCACCGCGATCTGGTTCGTCTCCCGCCGCCAGGTCGTCGACCACACCAACGTCAACGAGGTGGACGCCGAGGGCGAGGACGAGCCCGCGGGCGTCGTCACCACCGCCATCGCGGCCGTCACCCCGCCGCCGGCCGGCACCCTCGCGGCCGGCTCCGACGACCTCAAGGCCACCATCCCGGCCCCGGCCGGCGAGGCCGCCACCCCGGCTCCCGCCGCCACGGTGTAAGGAAAGAACAGCATGAAGATCGACTGGGCAGCTCTCGGCTCCGTCTTCGGGGTCAGCCTCCTGGCCACCGTCGCACTGGTGGGCCTGTTCACCCTCGGCATCGTCGGCCTCTCCAAGCAGGAGCGGGCGGCGGCGGGCGGCGGCTCCGCCACCCTGGCCCGTACGGGCGCCTACGCCGCCTTCGCGCTCTGCGCGGCGGCCGTGGCCTACGGGATCTTCCTGATCGTCACCTGATCGGGAACGGCCCTCGGCGCCCCCGGAACGACGAACCGTTCCGGGGGCGCCGTCGTTCTGCCGCGCGCCGGTGTGTGCCTCGGCACAACCTCCCGTCGCAGGTCAACGGCGAGTTGACGGGCGTTCGCGGGGCGTGGTGGACTGCCGGGGCCATTACGGCGGCAGGAGAGGAAGCCGGTGCGAATCCGGCGCGGTCCCGCCACTGTGAGTCCGCCCCCGACGGGCGGATGAGTCAGGAACTCTCGTCGCCGGTCACGTCGAGCCAGGGCGCGGACCCTGAGTGAGGACATCGCCATGCCCGGCTGCCTTCGCGCTGCCCCGGAAGCGTCCAGCACATCGAGAACCCATGCGCGGTGATCGCGTCTTCGCGTACGGCGCCGCCGCCGGGTTCGCCGCCGACCTGATCCTCGCCGATCCCCGCCGCGGGCACCCCGTGGCCGCCTTCGGGCGCGCCGCGCACGCCGTGGAGGGCGCGCTGTGGCGCGACCACCGCGGGTGGGGCGCGCTGCACACGGCGGTGTGCGCCGGTGGCGCCGCGGCGGCGGCCGCGCTCGCGGCCCGTGCGGTACGGGACCGGCGCGCCCTGTCCGTGGGCCTGACCGCCGCCTCCGTGTGGTCCGTCGTCGGCGGTACGTCGCTGGGCCGGGAGGCCCGGGCCATCGGCGGCGCCCTGGCCGCCGGCGACCTGGACGTCGCCCGGGAGCGGCTGCCGCACCTGTGCGGGCGCGACCCGCAGGCCCTGGACGGCCCCGGCATCGCCCGCGCGGTCGTCGAGTCGGTCGCCGAGAACACCTCGGACGCCGTGGTCGGCGCCCTGGTGTGGGGCGCGATCGGCGGCGTACCCGGCCTGGTCGCGTTCCGGGCGGCGAACACCCTGGACGCGATGGTCGGCCACAAGTCCCCCAGGTACCGCCGCTTCGGCTGGGCGTCCGCCCGGCTGGACGACGTGGCCGGCTGGCCCGGCGCCCGCCTCACGGCCGCCCTGGCCGTGGCCGCCGGCGGGGATCCGCGCGGTGCGGTACGGGCGTGGCGGGCGGACGCGGCGAAGCACCCGAGCCCGAACGCGGGCCCCGTCGAGGCGTCGTTCGCGGGCGCGCTGGGCGTACGGCTCGGCGGGACGCTCTCGTACGGGGGCCGCGTCGAGCACCGGCCGGTGCTGAACGGGGCGGGCCGGGCCGTGGAGGTGGCGGACATCGAGCGGGCGGTGCGGTTGTCGCGCCGGGTGAGCGCCCTGACCCTCGCGGTGTGCGCGGGCGGGCGACTGGCGTACGGGGCGATCAAGCGGAGGCGTACATGAGCAAGGGTGGGGGGCTGCTCGTCGCGGGCACCACGTCCGACGCGGGCAAGAGCGTCGTCACGGCCGGCATCTGCCGCTGGCTGGTACGGCAGGGCGTGAAGGTCGCGCCGTTCAAGGGGCAGAACATGTCCCTCAACTCGTTCGTCACGCGCGAGGGCGCGGAGATCGGGCGCGCCCAGGCCATGCAGGCCCAGGCCGCACGGGTCGAGCCGACCGCGCTGATGAACCCGGTGCTGCTCAAGCCGGGCAGCGACCGCTCCAGCCAGGTCGTGCTGATGGGCAGGCCGGTCGGCGAGCTGAGCGCCCGCGGCTACCACGGCGGCCGGCAGCAGGCGCTGCTCGGCACGGTCGTGGAGTGCCTCCAGGAGCTGCGGAGCGCCTACGACGCCGTGATCTGCGAGGGCGCGGGCAGCCCCGCCGAGATCAACCTGCGGCGCAACGACATCGTCAACATGGGCATCGCGCGGGCGGCCCGCTTCCCCGTCGTCGTGGTCGGCGACATCGACCGGGGCGGGGTCTTCGCGCAGTTCTTCGGCACGACGGCGCTGCTGGCGCCCGAGGACCAGGAGCTGGTCGCGGGCTACCTGGTCAACAAGTTCCGGGGGGACGTGACGCTGCTGGAGCCCGGCCTGGACATGCTGCTGGGCCTGACGGGGCGCCGGACCTTCGGTGTCCTGCCGTACGCGCACGGGCTCGGCATCGACGAGGAGGACGGGCTGCGGGTGTCCCTCCGGGGCGCGGTGCGCGAGTCGGTGGTGGCGCCGCCGGTCGGCGAGGACGTGCTGCGGGTCGCCGTCTGCGCCGTACCGCTGATGTCGAACTTCACCGACGTGGACGCGCTGGCCGCCGAGCCGGGTGTGGTGGTGCGGTTCGTGGACCGGCCGGAGGAGCTCGCCGACGCCGACCTCGTCGTGGTGCCCGGTACGCGCGGGACGGTGAAGGCGCTGGCGTGGCTGCGCGAGCGGGGCCTCGCGGACGCCATCGCGCGCCGCGCCGCCGAGGGCCGTCCGGTGCTCGGCGTCTGCGGCGGCTTCCAGGCGCTGGGCGAGCGCATCGAGGACGACGTCGAGTCCCGGGCCGGTGAGGTCGAGGGACTGGGCCTGCTGCCGGTGAGCGTGCGGTTCGCGGTGGACAAGACCCTCGCCCGGCCGGTCGGGGAGGCCCTCGGCGAGCGGGTCGAGGGGTACGAGATCCACCACGGCGTCGCGGACGTGCGCGGCGGCGAGCCGTTCCTGGACGGCTGCCGGGTCGGGGCCGTGTGGGGCACCCACTGGCACGGCTCGCTGGAGAGCGACGGCTTCCGCCGGGCGTTCCTCACGGAGGTGGCCCGCGCGGCCGGCAGACGCTTCGTACCGGCCCCCGACACGTCGTTCGGGGCGCTGCGCGAGGAGCAGCTCGACCGGCTCGGCGACCTGATCGAGGAACACGCGGACACGGACGCGCTCTGGAAACTGATCGAGCAGGGCCCGCCCACAGGACTTCCCTTCATCGCACCCGGAGCACCTTCATGAGCGCTGCACCCCACTACCCCTTCACCGCGATCGTCGGCCAGGACGACCTGCGGCTCGGGCTGCTGCTGAACGCGGTGTCCCCGGCCGTCGGCGGCGTCCTCGTGCGCGGGGAGAAGGGCACCGCCAAGTCGACGGCCGTCCGCGCCCTCGCCGCCCTGATGCCGGACGTGGACGTGATCGCCGGCTGCCGCTTCTCGTGCGCGCCCGGCTCCCCCGACCCGGGCTGCCCGGACGGGCCGCACACCGGGGCGGAGGCGGTGAGCCGCCCGGCGCGGACGGTCGAGCTGCCGGTCGGCGCCTCCGAGGACCGGCTGGTGGGCGCGCTGGACATCGAGCGGGCGCTGGCCGACGGCGTGAAGGCGTTCGAGCCGGGCCTGCTGGCGGACGCGCACCGGGGCGTGCTGTACGTGGACGAGGTGAACCTCCTCCACGACCACCTGGTCGACCTGCTCCTCGACGCGGCCGCCATGGGCGCCTCGTACGTGGAGCGCGAAGGCGTCTCGGTACGGCACGCGGCGCGCTTCCTGCTGGTCGGGACGATGAACCCGGAGGAGGGCGAGCTGCGGCCGCAGCTCCTGGACCGGTTCGGGCTGACCGTGGAGGTGGCCGCCTCGCGGGAGCCGGACCAGCGGGTCGAGGTGGTGCGCCGGCGACTGGCGTACGAGGACGACCCGGCGGCCTTCGCGGCGCGCTGGGCCGAGGAGGAGGCCGCGCTGCGGGACCGGATCGTGGCCGCGCGGACGCTGCTGCCCGGGGTGACGCTCGGGGACGCGGCGCTGCGCCAGATCGCCGCCACGTGCGCGGCGTTCGAGGTGGACGGCATGCGCGCGGACATCGTGATGGCCCGGACGGCGACCGCGCTGGCCGCGTGGGCGGGGCGTACCGACGTCACGTCCGACGACGTGCGGCAGGCGGCGCTGCTGGCGCTGCCCCACCGGCGCAGGCGCAATCCGTTCGACGCGCCGGGGCTGGACGAGGACAAGCTGGACGAGACGCTGGAGGAGTTCGGCGGGGACGACGACCCCGACCCGGACCCCGGCCCGGAGGGCCCCGGTGGCGGCCCCGGCGGAGGTGGCGGAGGTGGCGGGGTGCCCCCGCAGGGCGGGGAGCCCGAGGGCTCGGCCCCCGAGGCCCCCGCCGAGACGCCCGCCGAGACCCCCGAGCCCGCGCCCGCGCCGGGCGCCGGCGGCGGCGAGCAGGCTCCGGTCCGGGCCGCCGAGCCGTTCCGTACGAAGATGCTGAGCGTGCCGGGCCTGGGCGAAGGTGCCGCGGGACGGCGGTCCCGGGCGCGTACCGACCACGGCAGGACGACCGGGGCGCGCCGCCCGCGGGGGACGCTGACGAAGCTGCACCTGGCGGCGACCGTGCAGGCGGCCGCCCCGCACCAGCGGGCGCGCGGCCGCTCGGGCCCCGGGCTGGTGGTACGCCGCGACGACCTGCGGCAGGCGACGCGCGAGGGGCGCGAGGGGAACCTGGTGCTGTTCGCGGTGGACGCCTCCGGTTCGATGGCGGCCCGGCAGCGGATGGGCGCGGTCAAGGGCGCCGTGCTGTCGCTGCTGCTGGACGCCTACCAGCGGCGCGACAAGGTGGGGCTGGTGACCTTCCGCGGCTCGTCCGCCGAGCTGGCGCTGCCGCCCACGTCGTCGGTCGACGCGGCGGCCGCCCGCCTGGAACTGCTGCCGACCGGGGGGCGCACCCCGCTCGCGGCCGGGCTGCTGAAGGCGCACGACGTGCTGCGGGTGGAGCGGCTGCGCGATCCGGCGCGCCGCCCGCTGCTGGTGGTCGTCACGGACGGCCGGGCGACCGGCGGGCCCGAGCCGGTGGCGCTGGCCGCCCGGGCGGCGGGCCTGCACGCGGCGGAGGGCACCGCGTCCGTGGTCGTGGACTGCGAGACCGGGCCGGTACGGCTGGGCATGGCCGCCGAACTGGCCGGTCACCTCGGCGGCACCGCCGTCACACTCGACGAGCTGCGGGCGGACGCCATCGCGGGTCTCGTCAGGGATGTCAGAGCAACTACCGGGAGGGCCGCTTAATGCCGCAGGGACAGCCGACCGTCGTACCGGACGACGGACTCACCACCCGCCAGCGCCGCAACCGCGCGCTGGTGATGGTGCACACGGGCGTCGGCAAGGGGAAGTCGACCGCCGCCTTCGGCATGGCGCTGCGCGCCTGGAACCAGGGCTGGCCGATCGGGGTCTTCCAGTTCGTCAAGTCCGCCAAGTGGAAGGTCGGCGAGGAGAACGCCCTCAAGGCGCTCGGCGAGACCGGCAAGGGCGGGACCGTCGCCTGGCACAAGATGGGCGAGGGCTGGTCCTGGATCCAGCGCGAGCCGGCCGAGGGCGAGCAGTCGCACGAGGACAAGGCGCGCGAGGGCTGGGAGCAGGTCAAGCGGGACCTGGCCGAGGAGAAGTACACCTTCTACGTCCTCGACGAGTTCGCGTACCTGCTGCACTGGGGCTGGATCGACACCGCCGAGGTCGTCGAGGTGCTGCGGAACCGGCCCGGCCGGCAGCATGTGGTGATCACCGGCCGCAACGCGCCCGCCGAGCTGTGCGAGTTCGCCGACCTGGTCACCGACATGTCGAAGGTCAAGCACCCGATGGACGCGGGTCAGAAGGGCCAGCGGGGCATCGAGTGGTAGCACGTCTCGTCATCGCCGCGCCCTCGTCGGGCGCGGGCAAGACCACGGTCGCGACCGGCCTGATGGCCGCGTTCGCGGGCCGTGGTCTCGCGGTGTCCCCGCACAAGGTGGGACCCGACTACATCGACCCGGGCTACCACGCGCTCGCCACCGGCCGCCCGGGCCGCAACCTCGACGCCTACATGTGCGGCACGGGCCTGGTCGCGCCGCTGTTCGCGCACGGCTCGCGCGGCTGCGACCTGGCGGTCGTCGAGGGCGTGATGGGTCTGTACGACGGTGCCGCCGACCAGGGCGAGCTGGCGTCCACCGCGCAGGTGGCCAAGCTGCTGAAGGCACCGGTGGTGCTGGTGGTGGACGCCTCCTCGCAGTCCCGGTCGGTGGCGGCACTGGTGCACGGGTTCGCGTCGTGGGACCCGGAGGTGCGGATCGGCGGGGTGATCCTCAACAAGGTGGCCACCGACCGGCACGAGCACCTGCTGCGCGAGGCACTGGGCGAGTCGGGCGTGCCGGTGCTGGGCGTGCTGCGCCGGGCGCCGGCCGTGTCGACGCCGTCTCGGCACCTGGGCCTGGTGCCGGTCGCCGAGCGGCAGGCGGCGGCCGTGGAGGCGGTCGCGGCGCAGGCGGAGCAGGTGCGGGCGGGATGCGACCTGGACGCCCTGCTGGCGCTGGCGCGGTCGGCGCCGCCGCTGCCGGACGCGCCCTGGGAGCCGGCCCTGGAGCCGGTCGCCGGGCGGCCGGTCGTGGCGGTCGCCGGCGGGGCCGCGTTCACCTTCTCGTACGCCGAGCACGCGGAGCTGCTGACGGCGGCGGGCGCGGAGGTCGTGCCCTTCGACCCGCTGCGGGACGAGGAGCTGCCCGAGGGCACCCGCGGGCTGGTGATCGGCGGCGGGTTCCCGGAGGTGTACGGGGCCGAGCTGTCGGCCAACGCCCGGCTGCGGAAGGCCGTCGCGGAACTGGCGGCCTCAGGGGCGCCGGTGGCCGCGGAGTGCGCCGGGCTGCTGTACCTGGCGCGGTCGCTGGACGGGCAGCCGATGTGCGGCGTCCTGGACGCGGACGCCCGGATGTCGCAGCGGCTGACCCTCGGCTACCGGGACGCGGTGGCCGTGGGCGACAGCCCGCTGGCGGCGGCCGGGACGCGGATGCGGGGGCACGAGTTCCACCGCACGGTGATCGAGCCGGGCGCGGGCGAGGCGCCCGCGTGGGGGCTGCGGCAGCCGGCGCGCCGCATGGAGGGCTTCGTCCGGGGCGGTGTGCACGCCAGTTACGTGCACACGCACTGGGCGGGCGCGCCCGGGACGGCGCGGCGGTTCGTGGAGCACTGCGCGCGATGACGGTGGTGGTCGGCGTGGGGTCCGGGCGGGGGGTGTCCGCCGACGCGGTGCTCGCGCTGGTCACGGAGGCGCTGCGGGAGGCCGCGCTGGATGTCTCGGTCGTCGGGGAGCTGGCGACCGTCGGCTCCAAGGCGGACGAGGCGGGGATCGTCGAGGCCGCGGCCCGGCTGGGCGTGCCCTTGCGGACCTATCCGGCGGCCGAGTTGGCGCTGGTCGCCGTACCCCATCCGTCGGACGCGGTACGGGCGGCGGCGGGCACACCGTCGGTGGCGGAGGCGGCGGCGCTCGCGGGCGGGGGCGAACTGCTCGTGCCGAAACGGAAGTCGGGGAAGGGGCGGGTGACGTGTGCGGTGGCACGCAGGCGGTTGTTGAATGTGGGTCACGGGTACATCGCCGGGGAGACACCGGAGTGTTAGACCCTGGTCATGGAGCGCTACGGGGAGGCCGTCGGCCTCTCCTCCCCCACCCCCCACTTCACCCACACCATGGCGGCCATGTATACGCACACCGACACTCACGACCTGCGGCACCACGGTGACGCGGAGGTCCGGGACGAGAAGCTGATCGACCTCGCGGTCAACGTCCGGACGAACACCCCGCCCGACTGGCTGCGGGAGCGGATCGCCGCCTCGCTGACCGGGCTCGCCGCCTACCCGGACGGGCGGGCGGCCCGGGCCGCCGTCGCCGCGCGGCACGACCTGCCGGCCGAGCGGGTGCTGCTGACGGCCGGGGCGGCGGAGGCGTTCGTGCTGCTGGCCCGGGCACTGCCGGCGCGGCGGCCGGTGGTGGTGCACCCGCAGTTCACGGAGCCGGAGGCGGCGCTGCGGGACGCGGGGCACGGGGTGCGGCGGGTGCTGCTGCGGGAGGAGGACGGGTTCCGGCTGGATCCGGGGGCGGTCCCGGAGGACGCCGACCTGGTGGTGGTCGGCAATCCGACGAACCCGACGTCGGTGCTGCACCCCGCGGAGCTGCTCGCCCGGCTGGCCCGGCCGGGGCGGACGCTGGTGGTGGACGAGGCCTTCATGGACGCGGTGCCCGGTGAGCGGGAGGCGCTGGCGGGCCGGACGGACGTACCGGGGCTGGTGGTGCTGCGCAGCCTCACCAAGACCTGGGGCCTGGCCGGGCTGCGGATCGGCTACGTGCTGGCCGCGCCGGAGACGGTGGCGGCGCTGGAGCGGGCCCAGCCGCTGTGGCCGGTGTCCACCCCGGCGCTCGCGGCGGCGGAGGCGTGCATGTCGCGGGCGGCGCTCGCGGAGGCGGAGCACGCGGCGCGCCGGATCGCCGTGGAGCGGGCCCATCTGCTGGCAGGGCTGGCCGAGTTCGAGGAGGTGCGGGCGGTGACGGCGGCGGAGGGGCCGTTCGTGCTGGTCCGCATGGAGGGCGCGGACGTGGTGCGGGAGCGGCTGCGGTCGCTGGGCTTCGCGGCCCGGCGCGGCGACACGTTCCCGGGGCTGGGCCCGCGGTGGCTGCGGCTGGCGGTCCGGGACCGGGCGACGACGAATCGATTCCTCCAGGCGCTGGACCAGGCGCTGGTGATGGCGGGGCACGCGCACGGGCGGTGAGGCGTGCGTACGACGGGGGCGGGCGGGGGCCGGGCGCGGACGTGGTCGGCGCCCGGGTTCCTCACCCCACGTTGGCGGCGATCATGATGCCGATGACGCCGAGGACCGACAGGACGAACAGCGGGAGGGCGAGGACCTTCGCGGACCAGTCGAGCAGGCTCGTGGCGGCCGTGGACTGCTTGCCGTACAACGAGGGCGAGGCGCGGAGGTCGTAGCGGGCCAGCCCGACGAGGATGAGCGAGACGAGCGCCATGACCAGGCAGATCACCAGGTCGCGGAGCGACTGCTGGGCGAGGTGGTCGCGGATGTCGACCCAGGTCTCCCCCGTCTGGGCCAGGCGCGCCGCCTCCACGGCCGCCTTGATGCCGATGGCCAGGGCGGCGATCGCCAGGCCCAGCGCGGCGACGGCGAGCGCCGGTGCGCGGAACGCCTTGAGCCCCTGCGGGCGGGGCTGGGGGTGACGCTCCTCGTCGCGGCGGTGGCCGGTGTGGCCGGTGTTCCTGGACGGGTCGGTGTGGCCGGTGTTCCGGGTCGGGTCGGTGTGGCCGGTGTTCCGGGTGGGGTCGGTGTGGCCGGTGTTCCTGGTGGGGTCCGTGTCCCTGGTCGGGTCGGTGCGGTCCGTGTGGCCGCTGTGGTCCGTGTCGCGGGTCGGGTCGGGACGGCTGGTGGGATCGGGGGTGCCGGTGCGGCCCGGGCGACCGGGGTCGCGCGTGGGGTCCGCGTCGGCGGTGGGATCCGTGGCGCCAGAGGGGCCGGTGGTGCCGGCGGGCCCGCCGGGTGTCCCGGGGGGCCGGTTCGGCTTCCTCGGGACCTCGCCGGTCACCGTGGTGGCTCCGGCGGGTCCGGGCGCTGCTTCCCGTACCTCCGCCTCGACGTGGACGACCGCCTCTCCCACCGGCCCCTTGAGCACGATGTCGGCCCGCAGCGGTCCGGGGGTGGAGGTGTCGACGGTGACGGCCAGGCCGTCCGCGACCGGCGTCACGTGCAGCCGGTCGTCCTGGGCGCGCGGTGTGCAACTCCGGGCGAGCGGCGGGCCGAGCAGGCGGACGTGCCCCGTGGACGGGACCGCGTGCCGGTACACCGGGCTGAGGCGCAGCACCGTGGGCTCGGGCGAGATCCGCACCTCCCCCAGTGCCCGGGCCGCCTCCTCGGCGACGGACTGGAGGTCGTTGCGGGCGACCTCCTTGAGGGCCTCGTGGGCCGCCATGGCGATGGCCACGTCGGTGTGGTCCATCCGGGAGCGCAGCTCGGTGACGGCGCCGAGCCGGGAGAAGTCGTCCTCACTGGCCAGTGCGGCCCGCAGCCGCGGCGGGAGGGGGGCCGGGACGATCTTGCGCCGTTCGCTGTGCGCGAGATACAGGTCGCCCTGGAGGTCGGACTTGCAGCTCGGCGTCTGGTTCCTGTTCTCGCGGCGGACGCGCTCGTACACGTAGTCGTACAGCTCGTTGAGGGAGACCTTCCCGTCCTCGTTGCGGTCCGCCTCCCCGGTGGCGAGGCCCGACACCAGCGCGCCGGTGAAGACGGAGGGCTTGGGGGCGCCCCCGTCGGCCAGGCGGGCGCCCTCGAAGGCGTACTCCATGGAGTTGGAGGCGGTGACCACCGCCCATCCGCGTCCGCCGCCGCCGAGCCGCTCGCCGGTGAAGTTCTCCAGCACGTGCGCGTCACCGGCCGCCCGCGCGACCGAGCCGGGTGAGAAGGCCCCGCCGTAGCAGCAGTCGAGGAAGAGGACGGTGCCGCGGGCCCGCGTGTCCGCCATGCAGGTCTCCACGAAGTCCGCCGGGATCCCGGTGGCTTTGAGGCGTTTGGGCCGGGTGTCGGTGGCGGCGAAGTACAACTGCCCGGATTCGCTCTTGAGCCCGTGGCAGGACAGATGGAGCAACAGCGTGTCACCGGGCGCGCGTTCGGCGAAGAAGTCCTCGATGCGCATGCGGATGATGTGTGACGGCTCGTTGCGCACCACCTGGACGTCGAAGCCGCCGATGCGGGGATCTCCCAGGACCTCCGCGAGCGCTTCGGCATCGGCGGCGGGGGACGTCAATTTCTGGAGACCGCCCTCCTGGTAGTCGTCATTGGCGATGATCAGGGCGTGGCGGGAATCGTCGTCCATGGTGTGCCCCGGCGTCAGGCGTCGACGGTGGAATGCCGGCGGATGAATGCCTCCAGAGCCTGCGCGGCCTGTTCCGGTGTGGCTTCGGAGATTTCGAGTACGTCGCCGTCCATGGTCAGGCTGAGTGACGGGCGGGCCTCCTGGAACCGGGCCCACCAGCCGTGGAGTACGGAGGCGACCTGCTTGATGGCGGTGACGGACTGTCCGAGGGTGACCAGGAGGGCTCCGATCTCCATGACGCCGACGGCCCGCGCTCCGGGCGGGACTTCACCGGCGGGGAGGGTCTCGACATTCTTGACGTCAAGCTGGAGGAGTTCCTGGCGCAGATAGCCGGTCAGCCTTTCCACCCGTTCGGGATCGGCCCCTGCCTCGGAAAGGTGAATCTGCAACTGCTTATCCATGGAAGCCCCTTTCTCTTTTTCAGGGGCGGGCGTCCCATGAATCCAGTCTGTGCTTTTCCCGGCACTGTCGCAAGAATGCCGGGAACGGTGCGCGGTGCCTGCCGGGAGGCACCGCGCACGCCGGGTCAGGCGCGTTCGCGGGCGGCGCGGGCGCGGCGCGTGAGGGCCGTGACGCCGGCGCCGGCGGCGAGGAGGACCAGGGAGCCGCCCGCCAGATAGGGGGTCAGGGAACCGCCCCCGGTCTCGGCGAGGCCGGACTCGACCGGGTCCGTGGCCGACTGGGCCCGTACGCCGGCGGGCTCGCCGGGCCGGGCGGGTCCGGGCGCGGCTCCGGGCGGTGCCGCCGGTGCCGCCGGTTTCGCCGGTGCCGTCGGTGCTTCACAGGTGGCCTCGGCGAGCGTCAGCTCGCCGGTGACGTCGGCGACGTTGGCCTTCAGCGGGTTGACCGACACCGTGAGGGTGAGGGCGGTGGCGGCGGCGGTGCGGGAGGTGGTCCGGGTCTCGGACAGGCGGACGTCACCTCGCCGACGCCCTGGACGCCGACCTTGGCCGGGCTTCCGGTGGTGAGCGTGACGCGCTTGCCCAGGACGGTGACGCGGCCGAGGACGTTCGCCTCGGCGACGGGCCGCTTCCCGGCCGCGCAGAGCGCGCGGGAGGTCACTTCCTCGACCTCGATCAGCGACAGCAGCGGCAGCCCGGGGACGTGCAGCTTCGCGTGGGCGAGCCGGGTGCTCCCCTCCGCGCGGCGGTCGTCGGCGGTGGCGCGGGCGGTGGCGGCGTCGGCCGTGAGGACCCGGACCGGCCTGCCCTGCTCGACGCCGTCGAGGGTGACGATGAGCGCGGTCCTCCCCGCGCTCGCGGGCGCCCGGACATCGTTGAGCGAGGCCGTGAGCGGGACGTCGACCGCCCCGTTCAGCAGCGACACGTCCAGGTCGGTGCGCAGGACGACCGCGCTCGCCCGGCCGGCCGCACCCCCGGTGGCGTGCGCCGGGGGCGCGGCGAGCAGGACGGGGCCGGCGGTGAGCGTCAGGGCGGCCGCCGTCGCGGCGGCGCGGCGGGCGGGCAGGCGCAAGGTGGTGCCGTTCACGGTGGTGGAACCCCCAGAGGAGACATGACGTCGCGACGTCCACCCATGGGGAACACACGAGCGGCGCCGACGTGGGACACCGGAATCCTTACGCACGGAGAGTGAACGGGCGGAAGCCTGCCGTGAGTTCACCCCAAAGGGGGGTTTCCGTTCCCATATTCGAATCTTTCGCCACACCAGTTCGCCGGTCTCCCCGCCGGCACACGATGAGGGGAAAAGCGTTCAACGACAGGCGCGGCCCGATCGTCACGGGGCGTCAACATGACTCCGGATTGCTTCTGGCCGGACCGTAGCTTAAGTTAGGCCAGCCTAACCTAAAGAGATCGGGACAGAAGTGAGCATCGAGGTCTACCGGGACACCTGGGGCATCCCGCATCTCCGCGCCGCCGACGCGCACGAACTCAGCCACGCCCAGGGCCGTACCACCGCCCTGGACCGGGCCTGGCAGCTCGAGGTCGAGCGCCACCGCGCGCAGGGCACGACCGCCGCCTTCCTCGGCCCCGAGGCCGTCGAATGGGACGTGTTCGTCCGCCGCGCCCGGCTGGCCGACACCGCCCGTCGCTGCTTCGAGGCGCTCGACGACCCGACCCGTACCTGGGTGTGCGCCTATGTGGACGGGGTCAACGCCGGACTCGGGGGGGGGGGCCGCCGCTCCCCCGAGTTCGCCGCCACCGGCCTGGCGCCCGGGCGGTGGGAACCGTGGACCCCGCTCGCCGTGTGGCTGTCGACGCACATCCTGTTCGCCGGGTTCCCCACCAAGCTGTGGCGCGAGCACGTCGCCCGGCGGCTCGGCGAGGAGTACGCCGATCTCTTCGCCACCGACGCCCCCGGCACCTCCGGCAGCAACGGCTGGCTGGTGACCGGCGACCGCACCGCCACCGGGGCGGCGCTCATCGCGGGCGACCCCCACCGGTTCATCGAGGCACCCGGCGTCTACCAGCAGATCCGGCTGGCCTGCCCGGAGTTCGACGTCGTCGGGCTCGCCGTCCCCGGCGTGCCGGGCCTGGCCCACTTCGGCCACACCGGCACGGTCGCCTGGGCGATCACCAACGCCATGGCCGACTACCAGGACCTCTACCGGGAACGGCTGCGGCGCACCGACGGCGGCGAGGTGGAGGCCCTGGGGCCGGAGGGCTGGGCGCCCGCCCACGTCCACACCGAGACCGTCGAGGTGAAGGGCGCCGACGCGGTCGTGGTGGAGGTCGTCGAGACCGAGCGCGGCCCCGTGGTCATCGACGGTCCCGAGGGCGTCGTCAGCCTGCGCCACCCGCCGCGCGTCACCGGCCGGCTGGGCTTCGACGCCCTGCCCGCGCTGCTCGGCGCCCGCACCGTCGCCGACGTGGACCGGGCGTTCGACCCCTGGGTGGAGCCCGTCAACGTCGTCCAGGCCGCCGACACGCGCGGCGGCACCCTCCACCGGGTCGCCGGGCACGTGCCGCTGCGCCACCAGGCCAACCGGCTGCGCGTCGTCCCGGCCTGGGAACCCGGCCACGAGTGGCGCGGCGCCCACGACCCGATGCCCCGCGAACCGGTCGACGGCGTGGCGGTGATGGCGAACGCCCGCGGCATCGCCGCCCCGCTGGGCGTCGAGTTCGCCCCGCCGCACCGCGCGGACCGCATCGCCCGGCTGCTGGACGCCTCGCGGGACTGGACCGCCCCGGACATGGCGGCGGTCCACACCGACACCCACCTCGCGTCGGCCCGTCCGCTGCTCACGCTCATCGCGGCCCTGCCCGACCTGGCCCCCGCCGAGCGGGAGGTGCGCGACCGGCTGCTGTGCTGGAACCGGCGCATGACGGCCGACAGCCTGGACGCGGCGCTGTTCGCGGCCGTGCGCGGGGCGGTCGTACGCCGCCTCGCCCGGCACCCGCGCCTGGCCGTGCTGGCCGAACCGCCCGCGTACCCGGCGCTCTTCCAGCCCTGGCTGGCCCTGGTGCCGCGCGTCGCGTACGCCCTGGAGACGCTGCTGACCGGCGGGCCGGTACCGGAGGCCGACCGGCTGGCGGCGGTCCGCGGCGCCCTGGAGGAGGTCGCCGCGGCGCCCCCGGCGGAGCCCTGGGGCGCCACGCACCGCCTCGCGCCCTGGGCGGCACTGCCCGACGGCACCGACACATGGCCGGGACTGGACGGCGACCACGACTGCGTCCTGTCCACCTCCAGCGTCCCGGGCGTCACCGACCTCAGCGCCCGTGGCCCGGCCGCCCGCTACGTGTGGGACCTGGCCCGGCGCGAGGACAGCCTCTGGGTGGTGCCCCTCGGCGCCTCCGGGATCCCCGGCGACCCGCACCGGCACGACCAACTGCCCCTGTGGCTGCGGGGCGAACTCGCACCCGTCATCACCGACTGGAACCAGCTCACCGAGGAGCGGCATGACGACCACTGAGCCCCTGCCCGTGTACGAACAGGAGGTCGAGGGCTTCGGCACCGTCCGTCTCGTCCGCGTCGACCCGGAGCGCGACGCCGGGCTGATCCACGGCTGGGTCGCCGAGGAGCGGGCCCGGTTCTGGGGCATGCGGGAGACGACCGTCGAGGACGTACGGGAGATCTACGCGCACCTGGACTCGCTCACCACGCACCACGCGTTCCTGGTGTACCGCGACACCACGCCCGTCGCGCTCTTCCAGACGTACGAGCCGGAGGCCGACCGGGTCGGCGAGTGCTACGAGGTGCGGCCCGGCGACATCGGCGTCCACCTCCTGCTGGCACCGGCGCGGACCCCCGAACGGGGCTTCTCCGCGCACCTCCTGACCGCGCTGACGGCGTTCGCGCTGACCGGCAAGGAGCGGATCGTGGCGGAGCCCGACGCGGCCAACGACAAGGCCGTCGCGCTGCTCGCCCGCGGCGGTTTCGTCCTGGGGCCGGAGGTGGTGCTGCCGGAGATCGTGCTGCCGGAGGTGCATCTCGCGGAGAAGCGCGCCCGGCTCGCCTTCCTCACCCGCCGGCACCCCACGGACTGACCCGCCGGGCGCGGCACGGTGGTGCGGCCGCCGGTCCCGGTGCGCCGCCCCGGGGCGGTACGGCCGTGGGCAGCGCCCCGGGGCGGCGCGGCCGCCCGTGGGTCATCCCACGACGCGGCCGTTGAGGACCACCCGGCGCGGCGCCGCCAGGACGCGGACGTCGGCGCGCGGGTCCTCGTCGTAGACGACCAGGTCGGCCGGCGCGCCCTCGTCCAGGCCGGGCCGGCCCAGCCAGGCCCTGGCCCCCCAGGAGGTGGCCGACAGGGCCTGGAGGGGCGGGATGCCGGCCGTGACGAGCTCGGCGACCTCCGCGGCGACCAGGCCGTGCGCCAGGGAGCCGCCCGCGTCGGTGCCGACGAAGACGGGGATGCCCGCGTCGAAGGCGGAGCGCACGGTGTCGTACCGGCGCTCGTGCAGCCGCCGCATGTGGTCCGCCCAGCGCGGGAACTTGGTCTCCCCGCCGGCCGCGAGCCGCGGGAACGTGGCGATGTTGACCAGCGTCGGCACGATCGCGACCCCGCGCTCGGCGAACAGCGGGATGGTGTCCTCGGTCAGGCCCGTGGCGTGTTCCACGCAGTCGATCCCGGCCTCCACGAGGTCCCGCAGCGACTCCTCGGCGAAGCAGTGGGCGGTGACACGCGCGCCCAGCCGGTGCGCCTCGGCGATGGCCGCCTCGACCTCGGCGCGCGGCCAGCACGCGCCGAGGTCGCCGGTGCCCCGGTCGAGCCAGTCGCCGACGAGCTTGACCCAGCCGTCACCGCGCCGGGCCTCCCGGCCGACGTACGCGACGAGGTCGGCGGGCTCGATCTCGTGGGCGTAGTTGCGGATGTAGCGGCGGGTCCGGGCGATGTGCCGCCCGGCACGGATGATCTTCGGCAGGTCGTCGCGGTCGTCGATCCAGCGCGTGTCGGCCGGTGACCCGGCGTCCCGGATCAGCAGTGTGCCCGCGTCCCGGTCGGTGAGCGCCTGCTTCTCGCTGGTGGCCGCGTCCACCGCGCCGTGGGCGTCGAGCCCCACGTGGCAGTGCGCGTCCACCAGACCGGGCAGCGCCCACCCCCGTACCGTCCTGACGTCACCGGCGCCGGACGGGCGGTCGTAGGTGATCCGCCCGTCGACCACCCACAGTTCGTCCCGTACGTCCTCCGGGCCGGCCAGCACCCGCCCCGTCACATGCAGCACCACGCTCATGTCCCGCACTCTACGAGGGCGCAAGTACCCTCGGCGAAGCAGTCCGTACGTGAAGAGAAGAGACCCCCGTGAGCGCCCCCGTGAGGACCCCCGTGACGCACCCCCTCCTCGATCCGGCCCCGCTGACCGCCGACCGCTTCGCGGCCATCGAACGGCGGGTGGCCGCGCTGCTGGACACCGAGCAGGACGTGGTGATCACCCAGGGCGAGGCGCTGCTGCCGCTGGAGGGCTGCATCCGCAGCGGCGCGCGGCCCGGTTCGACCGCGCTGAACGTGGTGACCGGGCCGTACGGACAGACCTTCGGCGACTGGCTGCGCGACTGCGGCGCGACGGTGGTGGACCTGGAGGTGCCGTTCCACACGGCGGTGACCGCCGAGCGGATCGCCGGGGCGCTGGAGCGGAACCCGGAGATCGACTTCGTGTCCCTGGTGCACGCCGAGGCGGCGACCGGCAACACCAACCCGGTGGCGGAGATCGGTGAGGTCGTGCGGGCGCACGGCGCGCTGTTCTACCTGGACGCGGTGGCCTCGATCGGCGCCGAGCCGGTGCTGCCGGACGCCTGGGGCGTGGACATGTGCATCATCGGCGCGCAGAAGGCGCTGGGCGGCCCGGCCGGTGTGTCGGCGGTGTCGGTCAGCCCGCGCGCCTGGGAGCGGTTCGCGGCCAACCCGGCGGCTCCGCGCCGCTCGTACCTGTCCCTGCTGGACTGGAAGGAGCGCTGGATCGACGGCGGCCGCAGGACGCTGCTGCACGCTCCCGCGAAGCTGGAGATGCTGGCGCTGGAGGCCTGCCTGGAGCGCGTCGAGGCGGAGGGCCTGGACCGGGTGATGTCCCGCCACGCGTCGGCCGCCGCGGCCACCCGCGCGGGTGTGCTCGCGCTCGGCACCGGCCTGGAGCCGTACGTGCACGAGGCGAGGGAGGCCGCCCCGGTCGCCACGACGCTGCGCACCCCGCCCGGGGTGGACGCCGCGGAGCTGGTGGCCGCCGCCCTGGCCGCCGACCCGTCCCTGCCCCTGGCGGCGGGCGGCGGGGCGCTCGCCAAGGAGATGGTCCGGGTCAACCACTACGGGGCCGACGCCGACCGGGGCGTGGTGGAGTCCTCGGTGGTGGCGCTGGGGGCCGCCCTGGCCCGGACGGCCGGCGGCCCGGTGGACCTGGACGGCGCCCGCCGGGCGGTCACCGAAGCCTGGGCGTGACCCGGTCATGACCCGGGTCGTGCCCCCGGGCGGCCCCGCCGCCGGCCCGCCCCGGCAGGCGCGGCTCACGCGGGCGTGACCGCCTCCGCCGGGGCGACCGCGCCGGACGGGGTGCCCGGCAGGCCGGTGACCCCGGCGGCGGACGGTGCGGCGGCCACGCGCACCGGCGAGGGGCCGGGCCGGGACGGGGCCGCGACCGGGCGTACGGGCGTCGTCCGGGGCGCCGGGGCCGGGGCCGTGGCGGCGAGCGCGTCGAGCAGGGCCCGCACCGGCGGGGCGAGCGGCTGCCCGGCCGGTACGGCCAGCGAGACCGGGACCGTGAGGCCGGGCAGGGCGCGGAAGGCGATCCGGCCGGTCGGCGGCAGCGGCCCGACCGGGTAGAACACGGTCCAGGACGGCTCGGGGTGGGCGGCCAGCTCCGTGAGCGTGTCCTGGAGGGTGGTGAACGGAGGGCCCGGCGTCCAGTCCGGGAGCGCGGCCGTCACCAGGTCGTGGAAGGCCGGGTTGGCGGCGCGCGGGGCGAGCCGCAGCGGCAGCCGCGCCAGCCGGTCCAGACTCGGCGGCTCGTCGTCGGCGAGGCCGAGCGCCGCCGCGTGGGAGGCGGGCAGGGCGGCGATCAGCGGGTCGGCCCACAGCGGGTGCAGGACCACGCCGTCGGCGCGCCGCACGGTGCGTACGAGGGCGGCGTCGAACGTACCGGAGCGTACGGCCGCGAGGCGGGCCTCCTGGGGCGCCCGCTCCAGCCGGACGCGCAGCCCCGGGCGGCGGGCCGCCAGGGTGTCGAGGGCGCGGTAGACGCGGTCGGCGAACGCCCGGGTGGTGCCGAGCCGCACCAGGCCCTCGGTGCCGGCGGTGATCCCCGTGGCGGTGTCGCGGACCCGGGCGGCCGCGGCCAGCGCGGCGCGGGCCTCGGGCAGCAGCCGCTCGCCGGCTGCGGTGAGCCGTAGGTGCCGGGTGGAGCGGTCGAACAGCCGCAGCCCCAGTTCCCGTTCCAGCCGGGCGATCTCCCGGCTCACCTCGGCCTGGACGATGTGCAGCCGCTCCGCCGCCCGGCCGAAGCCCAGCTCCTCGGCGACCGCGACGAAGTACTCCAGCTGACGCAGCTCCACTCCTGCCCCCACTCATCACCGTTGATGATCACTGTCCCCGTCAACCGCTTCCTGGTCGCCCGTTCTTCCCGGCATGTACGTGTTTCCGGCGCGGACCCGGCGTCGAAACACAGGTACGGGCGAGGAGGCCGGAATGACTCACACGGTGGTGCGGGAGAGCGTGGCGGAGACGGTGGAGCCGCCGTCGGGGGCGGACCTGCCGGCGGTGATCACGCCCGGGGGTGGAGCGGTTCGGGTACTTGCGGGCGCCCGGGCGGATCGCGCGCAGCGAGGCCGCCCCGGAGAGGCTCCCGGCCGTGCGGGAACGATATGACGTCCACGTGACAGAAATACAGAACCGGCGTTGAATACTCGAATACGGCGAGGGTTTTATGGAGGGTGTCTTCCCGGACTCTCCTGCCCCGTATCCCCGAGGCTAAACACAAGGATTTCATAAGGACCCCACGGGCCATTCGGGCACCCGTCAAGCCACCTGTCCTGGTGTGATCGACTCCACATGGAGCCCGTTTTGCCCGTGTATATCCGGGCAAAACGCGGCGATCGGCGGGCAGCTCACCCATGGACTCGCGCCCGCGCGATAACACAGGCCGGACGCTCACCCAACCCCTCACCCCGATGCAATTTCAGGAATTGCTGGGTAAGTTCAATCCGCATGACCGCCGCACAAGCAGACCTTGCAGGTGCCCGAAACGAATTCCACCGACCGGCCGCACCGGCCATCGGTATAGACACTCCCGGAGTGGAGGACGGAGCCGCGATATGGCGCATCGCCCGCGACTCCGAGGTCCTGGACCTCAACTCCTCGTACAGCTATCTGCTGTGGTGCCGTGACTTCGCCGCCACGTCCCTCGTGGCGCGCGACGCCGACGGGGAGCCGATCGCCTTCGTCACGGGGTACATCAGGCCGCAGCGGCCGCGGACGCTCGTCGTCTGGCAGGTCGCGGTCGACCGGGCGCACCGGGGCCGCGGGCTGGCCGGTGTGCTGCTGGACGCGCTGACCGCACGCGTGGCCGGGCAGGGCGTCGACACCGTGGAGACCACCATCACCCCGGACAACACCGCCTCCGACCGGCTCTTCACCTCGTACGCGGAGCGCCGGGGCGCGTCCGTGACGCGCGAGGTCCTCTTCGACGGGGCGCTGTTCCCCGAGGGGACGCACGAGCCCGAGGTGCTGTACCGCATCGGCCCGATCGCCTGACGCCCCGGGGCCCGGGGCGGCCGGGAACCCGGCCGCCCGCCCGCGGCCCCCGCCCGACCACCCGCCCGGACCCGTCGCCGGAACACCGCCGCACCGCCGCACCGCCGCACCGCCGCACCGCCGCACCGCCGCACCGCCGCACCGCCGCACCGCGGCCGTACGCCGCCGGAAAAGCCGCCATAAACGTCTGAGACACCCCCACCGAGGAGACGAACCGCCGTGACCATCACCCCGCCCGCCCTGAGTGTCTTCGAGACCCTCGAGTCGGAGGTGCGCAGCTACTGCCGCGGCTGGCCCGCCGTGTTCGACCGCGCGCAGGGCG
The DNA here is from genome assembly GCF_055598725.1 of Streptomyces sp. NPDC039423. Lineage (NCBI taxonomy): Bacteria > Bacillati > Actinomycetota > Actinomycetes > Kitasatosporales > Streptomycetaceae > Streptomyces > Streptomyces sp. NPDC039423. The sequence continues at coordinate 1,198,005 of NZ_JBVKAH010000001.1, read as the reverse complement.
CACGCCTCACCGACGAGGACGGCCACACCTACCTCGACTTCTTCGCCGGCGCCGGCTCGCTCAACTACGGCCACAACAACCCGGTGCTGAAACGCGCGCTGCTCGACTACCTCGAGCGGGACGGCATCACCCACGGCCTGGACATGGCGACGACCGCGAAGCGCGCGTTCCTGGAGTCGTTCCAGAACGTGATCCTGCGTCCGCGCGACCTGCCGTACAAGGTGATGTTCCCCGGCCCGACCGGCACCAACGCCGTCGAGGCCGCGCTGAAGCTGGCCCGGAAGGTGAAGGGGCGCGAGTCGATCGTGTCGTTCACCAACGCCTTCCACGGCATGTCCCTCGGCTCGCTCGCCGTCACCGGCAACGCCTTCAAGCGCGCCGGGGCGGGCATCCCGCTGGTGCACGGCACGCCGATGCCGTTCGACAACTACCTCGACGGCCGGGTGCCGGACTTCCTGTGGTTCGAGCGGCTTCTGGAGGACCAGGGTTCCGGCCTCAACAAGCCGGCCGCCGTGATCGTGGAGACCGTACAGGGCGAGGGCGGCATCAACGTCGCCCGGCCCGAGTGGCTGCGCGCGCTGCGCGAGCTGTGCGACCGCCAGGACATGCTGCTGATCGTCGACGACATCCAGATGGGCTGCGGCCGCACCGGCGCCTTCTTCTCGTTCGAGGAGGCGGGCATCACCCCGGACATCGTGACCCTGTCGAAGTCCATCAGCGGGTACGGGCTGCCGATGTCGCTGTGCCTGTTCATGCCGGAGCTCGACGTGTGGGGCCCGGGTGAGCACAACGGCACCTTCCGCGGCAACAACCCGGCGTTCGTCACCGCCACCGCCGCGCTGGACACCTACTGGGCCGACGGCCAGATGGAGAAGCAGACCATCGCACGCGGCGAGCAGGTCGAGCAGGCGCTGCTGGCCATCTGCGACGAGAACTCCGCCTACGGCGCCCACTTCCGGGGCCGTGGCCTGGTGTGGGGCATGGAGTTCACCGACAAGTCCCGCGCCGCCGCCGTCTGCGCCCGCGCCTTCGAGCTCGGGCTGCTGGTGGAGACCTCCGGCCCGCGGAGCGAGGTCGTCAAGCTGCTCCCGCCGCTGACGATCACGCCCGACGAGCTGGACGAGGGGCTGCGGACGCTGGCCCGCGCGGTCCGCGAGACCGCCTGAACCCCACCCGTACGAAAGGAAGTTGCACCACCGTGATCGTCCGATCGTTCAAGGACATCGAGAACACCGAGCGCCATGTCAAGGCGGCCTCCGGCACCTGGGAGTCCAAGCGCATCGTGCTCGCCAAGGAGAAGGTCGGCTTCTCGCTCCACGAGACCGTGCTGTACGCCGGGACCGAGACGTCCATGTGGTACGCCAACCACATCGAGGCCGTGCTGTGCGTCGAGGGCGAGGCGGAACTGACCGACGACGAGACGGGCGAGACGCACTGGATCGAGCCGGGCACCATGTACCTGCTCGACGGCCACGAGCGCCACACCCTGCGCCCCAAGACCGACTTCCGGTGCGTGTGCGTGTTCAACCCCCCTGTCACCGGGCGGGAGGACCACGACGAGAACGGTGTCTACCCGCTGCTCACCGAGGAGGGCTGAACCATGACGATGACCACGACCCTGAAGGACCTGTACCCGACCCGAGGCGCGTCCGAGGTCGTCACGCCCCGGCAGGACCCGGTCGTCTGGGGTCCGCTCACCCCGGAGCTGGAGTCGTTCGAGCGGGACGGCTTCCTCGCCGTCGACCAGCTCATCACGGACGACGAGGTCGCCGTGTACCGCGCCGAGCTGGACCGGCTGGTCGGCGACCCGGCCGTCCGGGCGGACGAGCGCTCGATCATCGAGCCGAAGTCGCAGGACGTGCGGTCGGTCTTCGAGGTCCACCGCATCAGCGACGTCTTCGCCGAGCTGGTGCGCGACGAGCGCGTGGTGGGCCGGGCCCGCGAGATCCTCGGCTCGGACGTGTACGTCCACCAGTCGCGGATCAACGTGAAGCCGGGCTTCGGCGCGTCGGGCTTCTACTGGCACTCGGACTTCGAGACCTGGCACGCGGAGGACGGGCTGCCGCGGATGCGCACGGTGTCCGTGTCGATCGCGCTGACCGAGAACCTCGACACCAACGGCGGCCTGATGATCATGCCGGGGTCGCACCGGACGTTCCTCGGCTGCGCCGGTGAGACGCCGAAGGACAACTACAAGAAGTCGCTCCAGATGCAGGACGCGGGCACGCCCTCGGACAAGGCGCTGACCGAGCTCGCGGACGCCCACGGCATCCGGCTCTTCACCGGCCGGGCGGGCTCGGCGACCTGGTTCGACTGCAACGCCATGCACGGCTCGGGCGACAACATCACGCCCTACCCGCGCAGCAACGTCTTCATCGTGTTCAACAGCGTGGAGAACACGGCGGTGGAGCCGTTCGCGGCCCCGATCCGGCGCCCGGAGTTCATCGGCGCGAGGGACTTCACCCCGGTGCGGTGACACATCCGGGCGGTGACGCCGGTCGCGGGCACCTGCCCGGGCGGTGACGCGCCGGGCGTACGGGCGGAGAGGCGGGACCCGGGTGGGGTCCCGCCCCTCGCCGTGCCGGGCGGGGTCAGGACAGGACGTCCAGGGCCCGGTCCACGTCGGCGGCCGAGTTGTAGAGGTGGAAGGCGGCGCGGAGGTTGCCCGCCCGGGCCGAGACGACGACGCCCGCCGCCGCCAGCTCGGCGTGGCGGGTGCCCAGGCCCGGGACGGCGACGACGGCCGAGTCGCCGGGCACCGGGTGGTGGCCGAGGCGGACCAGACCGTCCCGGAAGCGCGCGGCGAGCGCCGTGGCGTGGGCGTGCGCGGCGTCGACGCCGATCTCCTCCAGCAGCGCCAGCGACTGCTCGGCGCCGTGGTAGGGCAGGAAGGCGGGCGGCTCGTCGAAACGACGTGCGGAGCCGGCGAGCCGGACGGCGGGGCCGTACGGGTCGTCGAGGTCCTCGGCCGCGAACCAGCCGGCGTGGATCGGGACCAGGGACTCCTGGGCCTCCTCGGTGACCGTGAGGAACGACACCCCGCGCGGGCACATCAGGAACTTGAACGCCCCGGTCACGGTGTAGTCGTACGCCCCCGCGTCCAGCGGCAGCCACCCGGCCGACTGGGTCGCGTCGAGCAGCGTGCGGGCCCCGTGGGCCGCCGCCGCCTCCCGTACCGCCGCCATGTCGGCGACGCGGCCGTCGGCCGACTGGACGGACGAGAAGGCGACGAGCGCCGTGCCGGGCCGTACCGCGCCGGCCAGGTCCTCCAGCGGCACGAACCGTGCCTTGAGGTCCCCCCGTACCGTGAACGGCGTGATCAGCGAACCGAAGTCGCCCTCCACGAACAGCACCTCCGCGCCGGCCGGCAGCGAGTTGGCGATCAGGCCGACGTGGACGGCGACCGAGCTGCCCACGGCGACCCGGTCCTCGCCGGTCCCCACCAGCCGCGCGAACGCGCGCCGCGCCCCGTCGACGGCGCCGAAGCTGCCGGACCCGCCGGCCGTCCCGGCGGCGAGCGCCTCCGCCAGCGCCGTCACGGCGGCCACGGTCCGACGGGGCAGCAGCCCGCAGCGGGAGGTGTTCAGGTACGTCTGCGCGGGCGCGAACTCGCCGCCGCCGAGAGGAGTTTCCATCCCCCTACCCTCGGCCGCGCGTCGCGCCCGGTCAATCACGCGCCGCTGACGCGGACCTCACACCGCGCAGGTGCCGTCCGCGTCGCAGGCCGGCGCCGCCGCGCCGGCCGGCTGGACGGCCCGGCCCTGCCAGGCCTGTTCCAGGGCCTGGGTGAAGACCTCGGCGGGCCGGCCGCCGGACACGCCGTAGCGGCGGTCCAGGACGAAGAAGGGCACACCGGTGGCGCCCAGTTCGGCCGCCTCGCGCTCGTCGGCGCGTACGTCCTCGGCGTAGGCGTCCTCGTCGGCCAGCACGGCCCGCACCTCGTCCTCCGCGAGCCCGGCCTCGACGCCCAGCGCCACCAGCACCTCGGGGTCGAAGACGGACCGCTCCTCGGCGAAGTTCGCCCGGTAGGCGAGGTCCAGGAGGGCGTCCTGCCGGCCGCGCGCCTTGGCGAGGTGCAGCAGCCGGTGGATGTCGAAGGTGCTGCCGTGGTCCCGCCCCTCGGTGCGGTACTCCAGCCCCTCGGAGCGCGCGTTGGCGGCGACGTGCTCCTCCATCGCCCGCGCCTCCTCGCGCGTCCGGCCGTACTTCCGGGCCAGCATGTCGAGGACCGGCGCGGTGTCGCCCTTGGCCCGTCCCGGGTCGAGCTCGAAGGAGCGGTGCACCACCTCGACCTCGTCCCGGTGGGCGAAGGCCGCGAGGCCCTGCTCGAAGCGCGCCTTCCCGATGTAGCACCAGGGGCACCCATGGACTAACGAAGCAATATCGCTCTGACCTGGGGTTTTACTGATTTCCTCGGTTTTCGCTTAACCGGCGCGCTCCCTAAATGCCGACAAGCGGACCGAATCCCCCATGCCGGAGCGGTCTACCTTCGGTGATGGGATGACTACTGTGAGTGACCGTGAGGACTACCCTGCCCTCAGCGCACTTGGGTTCGATGACGACGAACTGAAAGAGCTTGGGCTCTGGTTCCCGGCCGTCGGCGACCCGTCCACGCTGGCAGAGATGTACGTCCGGCGCAGCAAGAAGAAAGACAGTCTCAGCGCCATGCGGGAACAGGTGCGCCGCATGTGCGCCAAGGCCGCGAACGAGGGCGTCAAGATCCGGCGAGTCTGGTTCGAGCAAATCTCAGCGTCCAAGTCCTACGTCCGGCGCGAGGAGTTCGAACAGTCGTGCGCTGCGATCACGTCGGGCCTCTCGAAAACCCTCTACGTCTTCAAGACCTCGCGACTGTCCCGCCGGGGTATGGGTCAGGTTGGCCTGTTGCTCGACAAGTTCGAAGAACTCGCCGCCCGCATTTTCGTCGTCAACGAGAATCTTGATTCCCGCTATCAGCGTCTCGTCCTCGCAATCCTCAGCGAACAGGCGCGCGACCAAGTCAAAGACCTTGCCGAGTTCTCCAAACTGGGCATGGACGGAGCCAAGGTTGACGGCAAGTGGACCGGGGGCGTTGCGCCATTCGGCCTAATGTCCAACGGGGCCGGAAAGCTCATCCACCGACCCGACGAATACCCCCTTGCGCGCCGGATCGCCGAGTACCTGCTAGCTCGGAAGACGCCCAACTGGATTGCCAGCACGTTGAACGCCGAGGGTCTGAAAACCCGCACCGGTAAGAACTGGCAGGCAACGGGAATCATCGCGCTCGCGCACGCTGTCACATGGGCCGGTCTCGTGGCACAGCGGGAACGCATCCTTGACGAACACGGACGCTGGCACGGCAAGTATCACCGTGGTGGAAAGCCGCTCCTTGACAAGAAGGGTTTCCCGATTTCGTGCGGTGATGGCGTGATCACGTTCGCCGAACACATCAAGATCAAGGCCATTCTTGCGAGCCGCGCACAGAAGGGAACCAGCATCGGGGACAAGACGCGCGGCAAGCGGGAAACCGTGGCGCTCCTCTCCGAGTCAATGCGCTGCCCGCACTGCAAGGGGCCCACGTCCAACGGCGGAAACAACTACCGCTGTTACAAGCGACAGCAGGAAGGGGAGACGGCGTGCGAGGGCGTGTCCACGGAGCGCAAGCGGGCCGATACAGCGGTTGAGACCATGTGGTTTAACCACGTCCTGAACCTCTCCCCCGAGTCGGACACGTTGCACGCAATCGCCAAGGATTGGCTTTCCTACAAGGACCCCGAGAAAGAGGCACGTAAGGCCGAGGTAACCGCCGCCCTTGAATCTGCCGTAGGGCGAGAAATGCAGCTCAAGAAGGAACGGTTCGTTCTCGGTCGCATTTCCGAGGCCGATTATGAGTTCTTCTGGAAACAGATTAACGAGCAGATCGACGCACACAAGAAGGAACTTGAGCTGTTGTCCGTGGAAGCGGACTTGTCCCCGCTCATGGACCCCGAGGCCCTTACGGCGCTGTGGGTCGGCGCGGGCGTCCCGGGGCAACGTGCGCTCTTGCAGGCAGCACTAGGGCCCAAGGGAATCGTCCTGTTGCCCGCCAAGCACCAAGGGGACCGAACGCCGATTGAAGAACGTTTGGTGATTCACTGGAAGGACGGGAAGGCAGCGGCGGCACTCGCGGCCATGGACAAGGCCATAGAGAGTATGAGCTAGGACACACTTAGCGGCTACGGGGCTCACACCCTGTGGCCGCTTTTTGTGTTTACAGGGGCTACGCCCGGACAGCGCAAGGGGGCCGCCGACAGGATCGACACGACCTATACCCCCTCTGACCTGGGATGATGTTACGAGTGTTGATTCTGAACACAAAAGTAAAGACACAGTGGGGTTTCCAAGGGCCTCGGTGAAAGTGCGTTCGCAACCGACACTCGACACACCACCTAGCAACATCGCTAGGTGCTCCCCTCCCCCGCTGTGCTTAACCCACACACTCTCTTAGTAGTGTGGGAGGTTGCCGCACAGTCACACGGTGGTCTGAGCACTCCCCCGGCCCGTGCGTTCGACTCCCGGCCCTCTCCTCCGGTTGAGACCGTACGGGCCCAAGATTCCGTAACTCAGTTGGTCAGAGTCGGGGACTCTTAATCCCTTGGTCGTTGGTTCGAATCCAACCGGAATCACTTTGGGTGTAGCTCAGATGGTTAGAGCGTCGGCCTGATACGCCGTGTGTCGCCGGTTCAAGTCCGGTCACCCAAACCAAGCGTTGTTAGCTCAGAGGTTAGAGCGTCCGCCTGTCGAGCGGATGGCCACGGGTTCGAGTCCCGTACAGCGCGCGTTGACGGTAGCTCAATGGGTAGAGCGCGGGGCCGTGACCCCCGAGGCTGCGGGTTCAACTCCCGTCCGTCACCCCTTTGGGCCCTATGGTGTAACCCGGTAACACGCCTCCCTTGCATGGAGGAATTGCGGTTCGAATCCGATAGGGTCCACTCTTTGGCGCGTAGCACAATGGCAGTGCAACCGGTTGTTACCCGGTTAGGTGTTGGTTCGAATCCAGCCGTGCCAGCTTGTGGGTAGTTCAATGGTAGAACGCCGGGCTCATTCCCCGGATGCTGCGGGTTCGAGTCCCGTCCCACTCACCATGTCGCATAGCTCAACGGATAGAGCACTTGGCTACGAACCAAGGGGTTGCAGGTTCGAATCCTGCTGTGACAGCGGGTGCAGACAATAGGCCGTGACTGGCCGACGATATGCGCCGTGGACGAAACCGGCCCGTAGTAGCCGCGCCTAGTCAGCGTGGGGAACCGGGCGGCGAGTAGTCCTAAATGCCGTTCTAGCTCAGTTTGGCAGAGCGACGGGGTGAAATCCCGTAGGTCGGTGGTTCGAATCCATCGGGCGGCACGCATGGGTAGTCGGCGACGTTGGAGGGTCGCGCCGGTCTCCAAAACCGGTATGGCCTGATCAGCCGTCAAGGGAGTTCGAATCTCTCACTGCCCGCTCTTGCCCACTTGGTGAAACGGAAAACACAGCGCGCTTAGAACGCGCCGCCTTATGGCTTGGGGGTTCGACTCCCCCAGTGGGTACGTAGGCCCCTATAGCTCAATGGCTAGAGCACCTGTTTAGTAATCAGGTGATGCGGGTTCGATTCCTGCTAGGGGCTCTTTTGGAGGAACCGTGCCGGTATGGCAGCGACGCATCCCGATTCACACTCAGGGGCGCATCGGTTCCTGTACGGGGAACGCGCTAGCGGGTGTCCTCGGGTCAGACAGTCGGGATCGCACGGGCACAACACATGTCCGCGTGAGGGCCGACCGTTTCGGCATCTTCCCCGCTGGTTCTCATGCGCTTGACGAGGAGTTCGCCCGTCGCGCTTATGCCCTCGCTACGCGGTTCGATTCGTACCGTGGCGAGTATCCGGGCGCTGACACGGGCTCTAACGGGCTCGCTGCGGCGCAAGCCGGTAAGGCCCTTGGCCTAGTCGCCGACTACTTCCACACGCGTTCGCTGCCCGGCCTCGTGGCCGGTCTCGACAATGGCCCCGTGATTTGGGGCGCGCTTTGGCGTCAGTCCATGTTCCGCGTGGATGCCGAAGGGTTCGTGTCCGTGGATCGCTCCTCCCCCGTGTGGGGCGGTCATGCGCTGGTCATCAGCGGCCACGACGGCGACGTTTTCACGATTCAGAATTCTTGGGGCCCTAGTTGGGGTCTCGGGGGTTCTGCTTTCGTGCGTGGGGCGGATATGGCTTGGCTCCTCGCCGAGTACGCCGATATCACGGTTCCCTTTCTCTACTAGGCCCTTGGGCCATTCCTCGTTAGTACAACGGCAGTACGCCCGACTCTGGATCGGGTAATCGTGGTTCGAATCCACGCCGAGGAGCGAGCGCGGTTCCCAGCAATGGGCCGCGCCTACTGGTCGTAGTTCAGCGGTAGAACACTCGGTTTGGGACCGAGGGGCCGCAGGTTCGATCCCTGCCGACCAGACCACCTAGCAACGTTACTAACTGAGGGGGTGTCCGCTGTGGCGTGGCACTCCAGTAATCGGCGTTCTGAGCTACCCCCTAACTGGGGCACCCTCAGACAGCGCGTTATCCGTAGGGATAAGGGCCTCTGTCAGGGGGTCCTAGATACAGGGGGCCTATGTGGGCACCCCGGTACGGACGTGGACCATATACGGCCCGGTGCCGACCACTCCCTATCTAACCTGCAACTCCTGTGCCCCTGGTGTCACAAGCGTAAGACACAGGCTGAATCACAGGCTGCACGCTCTACCAAGAGCATTCCAAAGCAAGCCATCCCCCGTGATCAACGCGAGGCTACGCCCGACCCATGGTGACCACATCTTGTGTCGCTCCTCGCTGTCTCACGCGCTGTTCACGTTGCGTTCTGTGTTCACTCAAAGTGATGTGATCCGAGCCTGAACCTTGGAATCCAAGGCGGAGGGTGGGGGGAGACCCCGGATCGGATCTCTAAAGGACCGCAAGCGTGTAGCACCTCGGAGTTCGTACGGGTTTCAAGGTCGCCGAGCTTCGATTCAAAGGTTGAGGTTTTCGCCGGCATTACCCTACGTGACAACCGGAGGTGAGCACATGGGAACCCGTGGACCGGTCCCCAAGCGGGACGACCAGCGGCGACGCCGCAACGCTTCCGAGGTCGAGCTAGCTACCGCCCCGAGTGGAAACCCGGACGGCGCTACCGCTCCCCCACCCGAGGACGATTGGCACCCGATCGCACGGCGCTGGTATGACGCGCTCGCCGAGTCTGGACAGTCGTTCTTTTTCGAGCCGTCCGACTGGGCGACCGCCGCGTATGTCGCCGAGGCAATGAGCCGCAACCTGAACCAGGGACAGCGTCTCAGCGGGCAGCTTTTCGCGTCCGTCATTTCCGCCGCATCTGACCTACTCACTACCGAGGGTTCCCGGCGACGTCTGCGTATCGAGCTGTCTAAGGCCGAGGCTACCGAGGTTGATTCCGGCCTAGCCGATCTCATGGCCGCATACAAGGCACAGCAGTAAGCAACGTTACTAGGTGGTCCCTCGCTGAAAGGGGCCACCATGGAACCAGTCCGCACTATTGAGGACGACTACGTACCGCCGGACAACCGCACGCTTGGCGTGTGGGCTTTTCTGTGGTGCTCGCATTACTTGCGTCAGCCTGACGGCCCGGATGCCGGTAGCCCGTGGCGGTTCACGTCCGAGCAGATCCGCATTATCAAGCGGTGGTACGAGATTGACGATGCCGGACGGTTCGTCTATCGGCAGGGAACCATTCGCCGACTCAAGGGTTGGGGCAAGGACCCGTTTACCGCTGCGCTGTGTGCGTTTGAGTTTGTCGGCCCTTGCCGTTTCTCCCATTGGGACGCTGACGGTATGCCGGTGGCTAAGCCGCAGAATTCCGCTTGGGTGCAGATTGCGGCGACGTCCAAGGATCAGACCCGCAACACCATGACGGTTTTCCCCGGCCTTTTCTCTGACGAGTGCATTGAAAAGTACGGCATCGACATGGGCAAGGAAATCATCTATTCCGCCGTAGGCAATCGCATTGAAGCGGTGACGTCCTCGGCGCGTGCCCTTGAGGGCGGACGAGCAACTTTTAATTTGCTCAACGAAACTCAGCACTGGATTGCCAACAACGGGGGCCACGCTATGGCCCTCACGATTGCGGGAAATCTCGCCAAGTCGCGCGGTGGTGGCGCTCGTTCTATGGAGATCACGAACGCCCCTCTCCCGGGCGAGGACTCCGTAGCCGAGCGTACTTATCACGCGTGGTCCAAGCTGCGCGACAAGGGGCGAGAAATCCCCCGCGCCGCAGGCTTCTACTACGACAGCGTTGAAGCTCCCGCGTCGTGCATCCTCGCTGACCGCGATTCCCTCGCCGCTGGCATCATCGCTGCCCGAGGTGACGCGACGTGGCTAGACGTGGACTGGATCATTTCCACGATCTACGCCGGTACGTACCCCGCATGGCAGTCCCGCCGCATGTTCCTGAATCAGCTAGTTGCCGATGAGGACTCCCTCATTTCTCCTGAGACTTGGGATGCGTGCGCGAGCGAGGACCGGCTAAAGCGCGGTGACCGTATCACTCTCGGTTTCGATGGTGGACGCTCAGACGACGCAACGGCCCTCGTAGCCGTCCGCGTGGACGATCGGCTAGTTCAGCCCATCGGCATATGGGAAGCCCCTGACGGCCCCGCTGGGGAGGGTTGGGAGGTTGACCACGCCGAGGTATCCGACGCCGTTGAACACGCTTTCGGCATGTACGACGTTGCCGCATTCTTCGCTGACCCCGTTCTGTGGGAGGCGGAGGTTCAGCGCTGGTCCGAGGATTACCGCGCTCAGTTGGTCGTCAAGGCGTCTAGCGGTTCCTCGGTCGGTATGCGTATGGACGGTGGCCAAAAGCCGGACGTGACCTACGCCAACGAACGGCTTGTCTCCTCGGTTGAGTCCGGGCAGATCAAGCACACCGGACACCACACGCTCAGGCGGCACGTGATGAACGCCAAGCGCCGGATTACCCGTTGGGGTGTCTCGTTCGGCAAGGAACACCGCGAGTCCAAGCGCAAGGTTGACGGCTACGCCGCAATGCTCCTCGCTGATCTCGCCCGTACCAAGCTCCTTGAATCCGGGAAGCTCAAGCGTCCTCGTTCCGGCCGAGTGTGGGGATTCGGCGGATAACCCCTCCCCCACCCTTCCAAGCGAGGAGCCATGGCAGATATCAAGCGGCGTGTCGAACACGCCATTGGCCGACTCAAGTACGAGTACAACGAGCGGCTAGAAGAGATTGACCGGTACTACCGAGGCAAGCACGCGGGCCCGTACATGCCGCGCAACGCCAATGCCGAGTACAAGCTACTCGCTGAGCGCTGCGTGCATAACTGGCTTCCGTGGGTTGTCGCCGCTCCTCTCCAGAACCTACAGGTTGACGGGTTCCGCCCATCGACCGGTAAGGGCGAGGAAGTGTGGGACGTCTGGCAGGCGAACCGCATGGATGGCCGACAGGGTGCCGTACACGAGGGGGCCCTAGTTTATGGGCACTCGTACGTAGCGGTTGTTCCCGAGCCGGACGGCCCCGCTATCCGTCCTATGTCCGCGCTGCGTTCGTGGGCGGCGTACGAGGACCCGGCATCGGATGAGTTCCCGCTATACGCGGTGCAGATTTTCGAGCACCCGGATACGGGGCAGCTTGAGCGGTGCCGGTACTTTGACGACGAGGCCATTTACGACATTGCGTTTCGCGACAACGGTACGGCCGTGGCGACCAAGGTTCAGCGACACGGGTTCGGCGTCACGCCGGTTGTCCGTTTCGCTGCGAGCATGGATCTACTCGGCCGTTCGGTTGGTCTAGTTCAGCCGCTCATCCCGGTTGCCGACCGCATCAATCAGACGTGGTTCGATCTCCTGATTGCCCAGACGTTCGGGTCGTTCAAGGTCCGGTACGCAACGGGCATGGCTCCGCCGCTGGATATCGACCCGGTGACCGGTGAGGTTCGGGTAGACCCGGAAACGGGCGAGCCCCTTTACCGTCCGGTGCAGTTCGACCCGACGCGCGTCATGATGGCCGAGGACCCGGACACCAAGTTTGGTGAGCTGTCCGAGACTTCCCTAGACGGATTCCTCAAGTCTATTGAGACCTCGGTACAGCACATGGCCGCTGTGTCGCAGACTCCCCCGCATTACCTACTCGGCAATATGGCCAACCTGAGTGCTGACGCTCTGGCAGCCGCCGAGAGTTCGCTAATGCGGCGTGTTGAGGATCTAAAGCAGGCATTCGGCGAGGCGTGGGAATCTGTGCTCCGCCTATGCGCTAAGGCTCTCGGTAAGACCAAGCTAGCCAACGACCGTAAGGCGCAGGTCGTTTGGCGTGACACGGGCTCCCGCTCGCTGGCACAGACGGCGGACGCTTACGGCAAGCTCGTTCAGATGGTCAGCGTTCCGGCCGAGGCTCTATGGGACAAGCTCCCTGGTTTCACTCAGACGGACGTGGACCGGTTCCGCGAACTCAAGGACAAGGCAGACGCCAAGGCCGAGGAGATCGCAGCGCAGGCACCACCTAGTAACGTTACTAGCTCCTCCCCCGAGGGTGACCCGCAGGCACAGCCGCAGGCCCCTAAGCCGGGTGTTGCAAAGTGACCGAGCTATCCACGCTGACGCGGAACTATCAGAACGCGCAAGACAACGTGGCTAGTCGGGTTCTCTCGTGGTTGCTTAAGTGGTGGGTCGGGGAAGCTCAGGGAAACCTAGGCAACCCCGACCGGCTGTTTGAGAGCTACCGCCGAGAGGTTGAGCGGGGGCGGCGTGAGTCAATCCAGCTAGCGCAGAACTTCCACAACTCCGTTCGCAACTCTGCCGGATTGGGTTCACTCCCTCCCTCTCAGTGGGGAGGCGTACGCGCGAGTGACGGCGTCAATGACGCGTTTTACTCAGCGGTTGCCCCCGCCCGTTCCCGCCTAGACGACCCGGATTTCGTCGCCGAGCTTGACCGGCTGATTTACGCCCCGCTCGTGGACAACACCGATCGGGTCACGCTGGCAGGCGGACGAGATGCCCTAGCGAATGCTCGCGAATCTGACCGCGAGGTCATCGGCTATTACCGCAAGGCCGAGGCTGACCCGTGCGGGTTCTGCGCGATGCTCGCTAGCCGAGGTCTCGTTTACACCGACGGCCGGAACTCTTCCCGCCGTTCTCGGTCCTATCTGGACGAGCAGAACCCCGAGGCGTATCACGCCAATTGCCGGTGTCAGACCCTCCCCCTGTTTGAGGGCGTTTCCATGCCCGCCGAGGATCGCGAACGCGCGGCGCGCTGGTTGTCGCAGTGGAACGAGACCGATGGTTCCGGCGCTGCCCAACTTGCCAACTTCCGTCGTGCATTTCGAGAGGAGAGCTAATCCATGCCTGAGCAGACCCCCGAGACCCCGGAGACTCCGGAGACTCCCCCGACTCCCGAGGCCCCTAAGCCCGAGGAGACCCCACAGAAGCCACAGGAGCCCGTACAGGAGCCTGTGACACCGCCGGTGACCAAAGAGACCACCCCCGAGGTTCCGGCCCCTCAGACGCCCACACAGGGCGACGAGGACGCCAAGGCTAAGGCCGAGGCGGAAGCGGCTAAGGCTACGGCCCGCGCCGCACAGCTTGAGCTAGAGCTGAACCGTGAGCGCATGGCGCGCAAGCACGGTGTCCCCGACGAGCTTGTTGGGATGCTCCGCGCTGACTCGCTAGAGGCAGACGCCAAGGCTCTAGGTGCACTCGCTACGGCCAAGGGTTCAACGCTTGGCACCGGCGGGCTTGACCCGACCGATAACCACGATCCCAAGGCCGAGGGCGAGGCGCTAGCCGACCGCATCTTTGCCAAGAACCGTTATTTCTAAGGGAGTAACCCCGCATGTCCGATTTCATTAAGCAGCAGCAGAAGCTACTTTCGGCCGCGCTGCCTCTCCTAAAGCGCTCGCTCATTCTGTCGGCTTTCATTGACAAGCTGTCTGCGAACGACTTCAAGGGTGCACAGGGCGACGTCCTGAACATCCGACGTCCGGCCGTCCTCGCTGCGCGGTCCGAGAACATCACTCGGTCCAAGACCCGCAGCATTCTGACCGACGAAATCGTTGAGTCGTCCATTCAGGTCAAGCTAGACCAGCACGTCTACAGCGCGGTTGACATCACCGACGCCGAGGCGACCCTAGACCTTGACTCGTTCGCCGAGCAGGTTCTAGCGCCGCAGGTTGAGGCTGTCGCGGTTGACCTTGACCTCAAGGTTCGTGACGCGCTTGAGACCCTGCCTGACCTCAAGGATGCGAACGGCGCGGTTGTCGTGATCGGCCGTGACGCTGACGCCGAGCTACAGGCTAAGAAGGTTCGCCTAGCTATCCCCAAGCTGCGTAAGCAGCTCAACGCGAACCACGTTCCACAGGGTGGCCGTATCCTCCTGGTCGGCACCGAGATTGAGTCCATGCTCATCGCGGACCCGCACCTGACCAAGCTAGACGAGTCGGGCACCACGGATGCGCTGCGTGAGGCTTCCATCGGTCGCCTGTACGGCTTCACCATCGTCGTGTCTGACGTGATCGAGCCTGACGAGATGATCGCCGTTCACCCAACTGCGTTCAAGCTCGCCATGATCGCGCCGGTTGCTCCGGAGGGTGCAAAGTTCGCTAGCTCGCAGAGCGCTAACGGTGTGGCTATGCGATACATCCGAGACTACAACTCGGATAAGGCGATGGACCGTTCGTTCCTGTCCGTCTACGCCGGTATCTCGCCGATCCTTGACCCGCTGGTGAACTCCCGTGGTCAGTACGTGGACGCTGCGGGTGCGGTCATCGCGACCCCGACCCCGGCGAACATCGTTAAGGCTCAGCTCCGAGGCGTCAAGGTCTCGCTTGAGCCTGCCGCCTAATCCGATGGGGACCACCTAGTAACGTCGCTAGGTGGTCCCCCGCTAGGGAGGTACAACTATGGCCGCTCTAGCAACGGTTGAGGATCTACAGGCGCGTATGGGGGTGACGTTCTCTACTGCTGAGAGCGTCGCCGCCAACGCAGCGCTAGAGGATATCTCGGCACTTGCGCGGTTGTACGGGCTCCCCGTGTGGGGCAACGCTGGCACTACTGCCCCCGAGGCAGTCAAGGCGGTTGTCCTCGCTGTGGCAGAGCGCCGTATGCGTAATCCCGAGGGCTACGTTTCTGAGATGGCCGGTGAGTATTCCTACCGGCTTCCCGAGGCGGGTTCAGCGGGCATGTTCTTCCGGCCCGACGAACTGTCGGTCATTCGCCAGTCTGCGGGCCGTACTGGTCTGGTCGCTGTTCCGGTCTCTCGGCCGGTCATGGTGGCTAAGGATCTGCATTACCCGCACGGGAAGGATTACCGGAATGGCGATCTTTGATCGTGCCCCGGTGGTCGCCAAGGTGTTTCCCGTTGTGCTTGTCGATGACGGGTACGGCGGGACTCGCCCCGGCGAGGGCACCCCGGTTGAGATTCGGGTATTTGCCCAACCCATGGGCAGCGAGGACCCTAACGGCTGGTCTTCCCCCGAGCGGTACAAGATTATCGCCCGGCAACTCCCCTTCCTGAGTGCGTGGTCTCGCGTCGAGATGATGGGCCGTGTCTGGTCTGTTGTCCGTCAGCCGCGCATTCACGCTGCCTCTCGCCGTACCACTTTCGCTACCGCTGAGGTGGTCGAAAAAACTACGCAGAGTCAGGCCGGCGGGAGCGGAGCGTAATCATGGCAACTGTCAAGCGCGGGATCGGTAAGCGCATCGCGAGCTTTCCCGGCGTCAACGAGGCAGTACACGAGGAAGCCAACCGCCGCGCGTACAAGGTCCGTTCCGCTGCCTCGGGTCACATCCTGTCCGGTGAGTTTCAGCGCTCTATCAAGGTGGTCAAGGCGGGTGGCCCCCATCGCCGCCAAGACTGGCTAGTTGCCATTAATCACCCGTGGGCTATCTCGATCAACTGGGGTCACATCGACAGCAAGTCGGGCCGCCCCGTGCGAGGAATCCACGCTATCGAAAAGGGGCTTGAGTGACCGCAGTTCTCCCCGATGTTGAGGCGCTGACCCTAAAGGCCCTGAGTGGCCGTCTAACGGGCGCACGCGTGGCCGTGGACTATCCGGCCGACTGGGATACGGCAAGCCCTCTTGTGGTCGCTCACAGGGTCGGAGGGGCCGCCCTAGACGCTCGGTTCCTAGACCGTGCGCTCATGGACGTGCAGGTATGGGCTCCCGATCGGCGCGAGGCTTCCCGGCTTGCCCGCGAGGTTCGCGCGATTCTCTTTGACGCTTGCCGTTCCGCTGTTTCGGATGCCGAGGGCTACCTATCCGATTTCCGCGAGGTAACCGGCCCATGGTCCCCCGGTCCGGGTGATCACGCCAACCTGTCGCGGTTCATCGCGACGTACCAGCTAACTGCGCGTCCAGCGCGATAAGGAGTAGCCACTATGGCACTAGACAACACTGACGTTGTGGTTCCTGGAACCGGTTACGTCTACCTCGGTGTGGCCGATGACGGTAAGGGCACCAAGACCGCCAAGCCTACGGGTTCGTTTGACCCGCTCGCTCCGGGTACCGGCTGGGTTTCCATTGGTCACACGTCGCTAGAGAACGGCATTGAGTTTGGCCGTGACGGCGACGACCCCGAGACCCTTGGTTCGTGGCAGAACCCGAAGCTACGGACGACCAACCCGGACGTTACCTACACGCTGTCTCTCGCTGCGCTACAGGCGTCTAAGGAGACTTACGAACTGTACTTCGGTGGCGGCCCCGGTGCGACTGTGGGCGGCGTGTTCAAGATTCCCGCTAAGCCACAGGCTCAGTCCAAGGCTCTGCTAGTCGTCATCGTTGACGGTTCGCAGATGCTCCCGCTGTACTTCCCGAACGTCTCGCTACTCGGTTCCGACGCTATCGCGATGGACCCGGCGGCACTGCTTGAGTTCCCGATCAAGGGCACCATCCTTGCCGGTGCTTCGGACGGTTCGCTTGGCGACATTGACGCCTTTGTTGCCCCCGGTCCGGCCGGTGGCTAACCCCACCTAGCAACGTTACTAGGTGCTCCACTCCCCTCCCCCGTAGTTCTGGTCCCTCTGCGGGGGAGGGTTCACTTTTCCTCGGGACCGTTCGGAGAGTAGGGACCATGGCTAAGATTACGTTTGATGACCTCGTTGCCGAGGTTGAGGAGACTTACCGCGCGGTTGAGTTCGAGCTAGCCGACGGCACCGTTGTGAATCTGCGGGCCCTCGCTATCCTCCCGCGCGAGGCTCGAAAGCTGGTCATTGCCGCTGTCAAGGTGGTCAACGACAAGAAGTCTGACGTAGACGCTCAGGAGACGGCTGTAGACCATGTCCTGTGCGCCGTCAGCGATAACGCGTCCGCTCTCACTCCGGCGCTTGACGTGCTGCCCCTTGGTGCCAAGCTCAAGCTAGTTCAGATGTGGGCGGAGGGGACGCAGGCCCCGGAAGCCTGACACTCCGGGAGATGTGCGACGCCCACGGGGCGGAACTAGTCGCCGACTTTCAGCGGTTCTACGGGCTTGATCTCGTGGCCGTTGTCGGTGGCTCAGTCTCGCCCCGTCGCGCTGTGGCGCTGGTCGAACATCTTCCGGAGGATTCCGCATTTATCAACGCTGTACGGGGTGGCCGGGAATTCACCGGATGGGACACGTCTGCCTATCTCCTCGCCTGCCTTATCGACTCGGTGAACATGACTACTTGGGCGATCGGCGCACAGAACGCTAAGCGCAAGCCCGCTAAGCCTAAGCCGTTTGAGCGTCCGGGCACGCACAAGCGGAACGTCCGCGCTGCGGAAACTCTGCTCAAGAACAACCCGCGCGCGATGCCTATTCCTGAACACCGGTTGCCCGCGTCGCGTGCCTGAAACTAAGGGGTACGCATGGCCGGTCCGGGCGGGTCGGAAGCGGGACGCGTCAGTATTCGGGTACTGCCCAATACGTCGTTCTTCGCTCCCGCCCTACAGCGCTACCTAGATCGCGTCGAACGTCGGGCCGTTGTCCACGTTGACGTAGAGCTAGATATCTCCGCCGCTGAGCGCGAGATTGATCGTCTGGTCGATGACCGAGAAATCAGCATCGACGTAGACATTGACACCGGCACCGCCGAGGCCGAGCTAGACCGACTCGCGCAGGACCGTACGGCCAACATCGACGTAGACGTTGATAAGGGCGGACTGTCCCGCGCGGGCGGTGCTATCTCCGGGATGCTCGGTGGTCTCGGCAAGATGGCCGGTGTTGCCACCAAGGCGAGTATCGGTGTCGGTGCCATCGGTTTTGCCGGTGTTGCTGCGGGTGGTGCCCTCGCTGCGCTCCCCCTCGCAATGGCCGGTGTGGGCAAGATGGCCATTGCCCAGAGTGAGGAGATGACGGCCGCTTATGAGGCGGCTACAAACAAGATCAAGGCCAAGTTCGGCGAGGTGGCTAAGCCCCTCGGTGAGGCCCTGATTGGAGCGATGCCCGCAGTTGAAAAGCTGGTCGGGCAGATGGGCCCGCTGTTCGCCGCCGGTGCTCAGTGGATCAAGCCCATGGTTGAGGGCTTTACCGGCCTCGCGTCCAACGCGCTGCCCGGTCTGACCTCGGCTATGAAGAACCTCGGCCCTGTGGTTGAGGGTATGCAGATGGGCCTAGGCACCCTAGGCAGCGGCATAGGCGACATGTTCGCGGCGCTTGGCGAGAATGCGGCCGGTGCCGGTATGGCGATGAACTCGCTATTCGGTGGCCTCGGGGATATCCTCGCCGCCCTCGGTCCGCTCCTCGGTGGTCTGGCGTCCTCGTTCGCCCCGCTGTTTGACGGCGTAACTGGCGGACTCCTGAACATCATTGACGGGCTCGTTCAGGGTCTCGTTCCAGCGGTCAAGGTAATTGCTCCGCTTGTCGGTGACCTTGCGGCGGCCCTCGGTGGTGCCCTCGGTGCAGCAATTCAGGCAATCATGCCGGGGCTTACAGCGTTCGCACAGGCAGCGCTACCGGCCATTACCGCAGCGATCAAGGGTCTAACCCCGCTGATCACCGCGCTAACCCCCGTGTTCGTGCAGCTTGGTGAACTCCTCGGGACTGTGGTTGCGACCGCCCTACAGGCGATTCTGCCGCTCCTACAGATCCTTATTCCGATCTTCGCTCAGATCCTCTCGGCTATCCTGCCGGTGATCGAGCAGCTAGTTTCGGGACTGGCCCCGATCTTCACGGCCCTAATGCCGCTGATCTCGCAGGTTGCCACGCTGCTAATGACGCTGCTAGCCCCGATCTTCGAGGCTCTGCCGCAGCTCCTCGCGCCGATCCTAGAAGCGCTGAACATCCTTATCCCGCTGTTCGTGGAAATCGCAACGCAGATCCTCGGCGCGCTAGGCCCGTCCCTCGGTCAGCTTATGCAAGCCTTTGTGGACATCATGCTTGCGCTCTCTCCGCTACTGCCGATTTTCGCCAAGCTGATTGAGGCAGCGCTAAAGGTTCTGGTCCCGATCATCACCCCGATTATCGCGATCATTGCCAAGCTCGTTGCTGGGATTGTGTCCTCGCTGGTTCCTGCCATCCGGGACATTATCAATTGGCTAGCGTCGTGGATCAGCAAGCTAACGAGCGTGCTCGGTGGGATTGGTCAGTTCGCTAGTGGCGCGGTGAACTTCTTTATGGGCATCTACAACGGCGTGCAGCGAATCCCGGGCATGATCATGGATGCCTTTAAGTGGGCGATCAACGGGGTTATCGGGCTGATCAACAACCTGATCGACGGGTACAACTCGATCCCGGTTGCGCCGAACATCCCGCGTATCCCGACGTTCCGTCTGGCGTACCTGCCTGAGATCGGCGAGGGTGACGCGTTCGCGCCGCTCCTCTCCGAGACCTCGGCGACGCTGCTACCGATGGGGGCGAGTCCACTAGAGCGGCTAGCACAGATGCCACAGGCTGACCGTGCGTCGTCTGCGAACACGTCCGCGCTCCGTAAGGCCATTGAGTCTCAGCGCACCGCGTACGAGACCGTGAGCCGTCCTACGGCACAGGTGACCGTGAACGCCGAGACGAACGCCAATCCGGCGGAGATCGGCCGCGAGGTTGCTTGGGTTCTGCGTACGCAGGGCCGATAGCACCTAGCAACGTTACTAGGTGGGGTGGGGGTTTCGACCCCTGCCCCACCCCCATTGAGAGGCTTCCCCATGCTGCAAGACTGGACGCTTTCCTACGGGCCTATCACGATCGGCGACGCCGAGACCCTGCCCGCTGTGAACTTCACGAACCTTGACGTCATGTCGATGCCCGAGGTTCGCACCAATGACATAACCCTGATTCAGCGGGACGGCTATTGGGCCGGTGACGACTACATGGGCGGCCGAACTGTCGCCCTATCGCTAGAGGTTCAGGGCAAGGACTCTGACGAGTTCAACGAGGCTGTCAACCTTGTCATGCGGGCATTCTCCCCCGGTGTCTCGGGTGAGTCTCCTATGACGTTCAAGATTCCCGGTATTGCCAACGGGCGTGAGGCGTACGTCAATGTCCGTACCCGTCGCCGGTCCGCTCCGCTGGACGCTCGGTTTGGTCGGCTGTACTGCGCGTTTGAAATCGAGCTGTTCGCTACTGACCCGCTCATCTACGCGGCCGAGGAAACCGCCGTAACGATTCGCAACGGTACCCCCTCGGGTCCACTTGCTCGTGTATTGGTAGAGGGATCTCGAACGGCTGACACCACCATTGACTTTACCGGCGTGACCAACCCGCGCATTGAGAACGCGTTCACGGGTGTTGGCACCACGTACACCGGTACCGGCACGTTCAGCACGACCGGCCCCAAGTACATCCCCGGTGAACGCTTCCTGATCCTCAAGGATTCTGGCACGCCCAAGACTGGCACCGCCGTAGTCAAGTGGCGGGATACGTGGGTTTAATGGCTACTTACAAGGTCTTTCTTTACAACGTGCTGACTCAGAACGTGATTACTGAAATCCCGTTCGCGGCACTCTCGTACAGCTACGTCATGGATGAGCCGGGTACGGCAGAGATTGAAATTCCCATGACCGCCCTCAAGACGAACGGCACCCCGCTAACCCCTGACGACGTGTTCCCGGTCCGTACCGGCATCGCGATTCAGCGGGACAGCGAGCTTGTGTGGGGTGGCCTCTTGTGGGCTTACCGCGCTGACCTCGCCAAGCGGACGCTTTCGCTTTCGGCACAGGGTTACCTGAGCTACTACCGGTACCGCCATACGGCAACCGCCGGGGTCAAGTACAAGAACCTTGAACAGACCACGATGATTAAGAATTTCATTGACTCGATTGCCGCCAACGGCATCAAGACTCTGACGTCTGGTCTCGTGGCTACCAACATGGTGCGTACGCGCGCGTGGAACCCCTACGAGTTCAAGAACCTTGCCGAGGTTTTCGCCGATCTCGCCGACGACATCACGTCTAAGGACACGGTTACCGGCATCTACGGTGGCGGGTTCTTTTTCTACCTTGAGCCGTACTGGATCACGACCGGCACCAAGATTGGTAACCGGATTCGGAACACCGCCAACCGGCACCCCTACACCAGCGGGAAGAACCTGCAACAGGGTGTCAACTGCGAGTTTGCCGATATCTCGGTTGACGGTACGGGGCTTGCATCCTCGGCCTTTGCTGTCGGCGCGACGGACGGCACCGCGTCTATCACCCCCTATGCGTCTGACAGCAATACCGCGCTGTCCGCACAGATTCCGCAAGTGAACGTGGTCCTCAATGAGACCGGCACCAAGGAAGCGGTAGCGCTGCAATACAAGGTTCGGTCGGCCCTCGCGTTCGGCAGTAAGCCCGTGATCCTCCCCAAGGCAGACACGTACCCGGATCTGTTTTCGCCCCTCGCGCTACAGCCTGGCATGTCTACCTCGGTCACGTCAGATGACGGGTTCCTGTCGCTCCTCGCCGAGGAGTACGTCATTACCGAGACGGCCGTTTCGGTGGCTACGGATGGCAGCGACCGGCTTTCACTGTCCCTCGTTCAGGCAGACCTATTCAAGGAGACTGAGAACTAATGGCACGTCCGGGCACGACCGAGCCTGACCTAGTCGGCGAACTGCGCAAGATTCAGGGGCGGCTAGACGCGCTTGAGCGCAAGCCTGTCCCCCAGAGCATCTATGACCGGTACCCCTGCACCGAGTTGCAGGCACCCGGCCGACCCGCGTACGCGGGCAACGTATGGAACTCCGTTGGCGTGGCCAACGTGACGGGTCTCAAGTACGACCGCCTTGAATGGAAGGTCATTACTTACAACCTGTTCAAGGGCGAGCTTGAGGGCGAGCTACGCGTAGCCGCTTTCCGCACGTGGGTTGATTCCAACGGCCCGCATCGGCAGATCATTTCGTCTAGTGATGCTCGCCTGATCTCGGGTCAGCCTCGCGCTGATAACGGAGTCGGTCACATTGTGTGCCGTTGGATGCATGGCATCCAGTACGGATGGGACTTTGACGAGCCGGATAACGCCATGTACACGGTTGAGGTTCAGCACCGTACCCACTTGGTCAATCTCCCAGCAACCGACCATTTGCAGATGCTTGGTTTCAGCAAGGGTCAGAAGGACGTTAACCGGGGCTACCGGATTGACACCACGGGCGAGGACTATTGGCACGTCTCGCTCAAGTCCTCGGGTGGCGGGATCAACTCGTATGGCTGGGTGACGCTCCCCGGTCAGAGTCAGGTGGACGAGTACGCCATTTCGAACATGCACTACTGCATTGGTGTCCCGCAGGAGATCGCCCCACAGGCTACCCCTAATGGGTGGTGGGCGTGGTCCAGCGCTGTCAACACCATGACCAAGCTGCGTGATGCCTCGGTGGTCATCAACGAGCCATATTCGTAAGAGGAGTTATGGAAGTTTCCGAGGTTCAGCTAAACGTCAATGAGGGGGTGTGCCGCCCGTCCGCTCGGGTGGTCTCCCCCGTCAACGTCGTGAGCGTCGATATTGCCATTGTTGACGAGACGTCCGGCGGGGTTGCATCTCCCGCTGTCCTCGTTAGCGGTACGGCGAATGATGGAACGTGGCAGTACCCGTACGGCTATGACCTAGGTACCAAGACTGTTCACGCTGAGATCGTCGCGTTCAGCGCTGACGGCGCGCGAGTGGAGGGTAAGGCGTGAACCTCTCCTACCTCTCGGGACTAGAAGTCATTGTTCCCGTCCTCGTGTTTGCGTTTGTCTCACTCCAGAAGTTCAAGACTGGAATGCAGACCACTTGGCGGGAAGAGGCCGAGGCACAGAAGCAGCGAGGAGACCGGCTAGCGGAACAGGTCGCCGAACTCACCAAGGAAGTCAAGGCCCTACGTGCCGAGAATGCGGAGCTACGGCACGCGCTCGGACTCAAGGACAACCCCACCACCTAGTAACGTTACTAGGTGCTCCCCCCCCGAAAGGAGCTAACGCGTGCCGACGTTTGGCCCGTTCAATCTTCCGGCCTCGGTGCCCAAGGTCACGCTACATGCCAAGTACCTTGCGCCGGACGGCCGTCCGCATGGGGGTTGGGTTGAGATCCTGGCCCCGCTTGGTCTGACGTTCCCGAACGCTGACACATTCGTTACCGGCCCCATCGTGCTACCGCTGGACAGCGAGGGCGGGTTTACCGTTGTCCTTCCGGCCACGGACGTTGCCGGACAGAACCCCACTGAGTGGGCGTACCAGATCACCGAGCGGCTTACCGGCGTCAACGACCGGGCCCCGTACATGATCAAGCTCCCTCAGTCCCTCGTGGACCCGTTCCTAGATGAGCTTGCGCCGACCGACCCAACTACCCCAACCTACGTGCCGGTTGAGGGCGGGCAGATTTACACCGGCACCGCTGACCCGATGGCCGGTCTTGGCAAGCATGGGGACATGTACGTCAAGCGTGACATCTCTGCCGCATTCCTCGGTGTCACGGACACGTCCGTCACTTTCTGGCAGAACGTCAACGACGTGTGGCAGGTTCGGACCGGCGAGGTTCGCGGCCATAAGATTTACGTCAACAACACGACCACGTCTAGCGCGACTACGCGTGAGGGTGACCTACTCATCCGTTCCGACACGGGTGATTTCTGGCAGCGTGGCGCTACCTCGTGGGGCACCGCAAAGGGCAATCTCAAGGGCCCCAAGGGAGACAAGGGAGACAAGGGCGATACCGGCGCGACCGGTGCAGCGTCTACGGTTCCCGGTCCTACCGGGCCACAGGGTCCGGCCGGTCCTACTGGTCCCGCTGGTCCTACCGGCCCCCAGGGTCCGAAGGGTGACAAGGGCGACCCCGGCACCGGTTCGGGTACGGTCACGGCCGTTAACACGATCCTGCCGGATGGTGGCGGTAACGTCACGCTGACCGCTGGCAACGTCGGTGCGGTTCCGTCTACGGGCGGTACGTTTACCGGAAAGGTAATCACCAAGGGCGACGGTACCAACAACGTTGCCGAGTGGCAGGATTCAGCCGGTACGGTTCGCACGCGAATTGGCGCTAATGGAAACCTCGTTGCGTCCAATACGGCGTACTTCACCGCTAACATGCAGCTCGGTGCGACCACTCCTGATTTCAGCGGTGGCGGTCTCGGTGTGCTCGGTATCAAGGATGCGGCTACGGTCCCAACGACCAACCCAACGGGTGGCGTTGTCCTCTACTCCGAGAGCGGAACGCCAAAGTTCCGTAAGGCCGACGGAACCGTTATCACGGTTGGTTCGGGTGGCGGTGCCGGTACGGTTACCAGCGTCAATACCAAGACCCCCGACGTAAACGGCGCGGTTACCCTCGTTGCTTCCGATGTGGGCGCGCTTGCCACGACGGCCCGAGCTGCCGCAAACGGTGTTGCCTCGCTGGACGCCACTACGCGTATCCCCGTTGCGCAGATGCCTACGGCCCTTACCAAGAATTCTTGGACGCCGCAGAGTCTCGGGTTCCTGGCGTGGTCTCACGATCCCAACATGGTTTCCAACCCGACGACCCTCAAGGCTGCGACGATTCAGCGGCTCTACCTGTGCGCGGTGAACATCACCGAGTCCACGGTAGTGAACGATGTCTATATCCACTCTCGCGGGTGGGCGGGCAACACCGCTGTTCCGGCTGCACGGTTCATGGCCGGTATCTACAACTCGTCTGGCTCGCGCGTTGCCTACACGGGCGCAACCCCTCTTAGCAACGTGGGCCCCCCGGGGCAGACGGCGGGCACTCCGGCACAGCAGCGAGACAACCACATCGGCCCGGTTGAGTTCCCGCTGACGGCGGCGTACACGATGGCACCCGGCAAGTATTGGCTTGCGTTCCTCATGACTGCCGGTGCGGCTACGGACTTCTACTACTTCCACGTGCAGAACGAGGCACCGGCCAACATGGGCGGTTCGTTCTTCCTGGGAACGCCGTTCGTCCGGAACATGTACTTCTCTGGCCAGACGACGCTACCGGCGACGATCACCCCAGCTAACGGGCTCACAGACCATGACCCTTGCATCATGGCCGTTGCCTGACCACCTAGCAACGTTACTAGGTGCTATGCCCCGCTCGGGACTTCCGGGCGGGGCCCCTCTTTGGAAAGGTTCCCAATGACTGAGGTTTCGCGGCTAATTGCCGTTGCCGACGCCGAGGTTGGCTATCACGAGGGTTTCAGTAACGGTCACTGGAACAACCTACAGAAGTATTCCCCCGCCGTACCGGGCCTTGAGTGGTCGCAGAATCAGGCTTGGTGCCAGACGTTCCAGTCGTGGATTTTCCAGACGGCTGGACTCAAGGCGCTTGCTCCGGTAACTGCCTCTTGCTACACGGCTGTTCAGTGGTTCAAGGACCGAGGCCGTTTCAGCTACTACCCCGCCGTTGGCGCTCAGGTGTTTTTCGGTCCGGGCGGTGGCTCTCACGTCGGCGTGGTCACCTCGTATGACGCTGACTACGTCTACACGGTGGAAGGAAATACGAACGACAACGGTTCGGCCGAGGGTGACGGGGTCTACCGGCGCAAGCGTGCGCGTCGGGATGACTACCTGTACGGCTACGGCTACCCGGCTTATGCCGAGGGTTCCGTTAGCGCTGACCCGAACGCGTCCGCCTTTGGCTACAAGGTCAAGGCGACTGGCAGCGTTGCGGACGTCGGTGGGGCTACGCCCTCGCCCGAGTCGCCCCGTCCTGTTGCTTACGAGCCGTTCCCCGGTGTTCAGTTCTTCAAGAAGAAGCCCCGGAGCGCTGTCGTAACTGCCATGGGCAAGCGGCTAGTTGCTGAGGGTTGCTCGGCCTACTCCGAGGGTCCGGGCCCCAAGTGGACGAACGCCGACCGCGAGTCGTACGCCAAGTGGCAGCGCAAGCGGGGGTTCTACGGGGACGACGCTGACGGTTGGCCCGGTAAGACCACGTGGGATGCGCTCAAGGTCCCCAAGGTTTAGTCACAGACTGTAGTTTCCGCGGGGCTCCCTATGTCCGTTTTTACCCCCTGTGCCCCAGCCGGCGGGGCCCCGCGGTTTTCACCCTGAGTAACTATCGAGAGGTACCCATGAATTTCGTCAAGACCAACCCCGCCCGTGTCTACGCCGTGGTTGTTTCCGCCCTCGCGCTGGTCGCGTTCTACGTCCCCGAGCTACCAACTGAGCTACTGCTAGGTGTCGTTGCCGCGACCCTCGGTCTTGGTGAGGCTGTCCAGCGGACCGAGAACGCCAAGACCGCTACCGCTTTCGCGGCCAACCCGCTTGCGTGCCAGAACTGCCCGGCTTCCGGCTGTGCAGACTGCCCGCTTGCGTAACGCTTAACCGGCGCTCTCTCTGCCACGGAGAACCACCCGAGAGGAGAGAGCACATGCACGACGTAGCACTCATGGGGAAGGCTCGCAGCGGCAAGGACACTGCTGCGGCTTTCCTCGTGGACGTCCACGGGTACAAGCGTCTCGCGTTCGCCGACCCCCTTAAGCACATGGCGGACGAGGTAGACCCGCTGATCCCTACGGCCGTTGGCGTTCACGTGCGGCTCAAGTCGCTTGTCCGGGACGTCGGTTGGGAGTACGCGAAAGACAACTACCCCGAGGTTCGGCGGGTGTTGCAGCACATCGGGCAGACCATCCGTGACCGTGACCCGGACTACTGGGTACGGCTCCTCATGGCTCAGGTGGAGGGTGCCCGAGAGTTCGGCTATCCCGTAGTCGTCTCGGACGTCCGCTACCCCAACGAGGCCGAGGCACTGCGGGCCGCTGGTTTCAAGCTCGTTCGCATCTACCGCCCCGGCAACGAGGGTGCGGGTACGCACGAGAGCGAGACAGCGTTAGACAACTACGTCGGTGACGCTGTGATCCGCAACGACATGACCCCGGCATTCCTCGGGTACCGCGTGACCCGCTACCTCATGCACTAACAGTTAGCCCCCATGGCCCCTCGGCTGTGGGGGCTTTCTGCGTTTGACATGGGCTGTACTATGTGCTTATGCCCAATAACGGACCTAACCCCATCTGCCCCGAGTGCGGGAACCCTGGCACTTTGGCGACTCACGACGCTTGCAGCAAGGCACGGCGAGCGCGACGTGAGCGAGACCGTAAGGCGGCCCTACGCGCTAAGGGGGTGTCCTCGTCCGACCTGAACCGCAAGACTCGCGCGGCCAAGCTCGGAGTGACCCCCGAGGAGTTGACCCGGCTTGCAGCTCTCCCCTGTGACATCTGCGGAAGCCACGACCGAAACAGTGCCTACGGCCCCGCCGGAACTGTCCTTGCCACGCTGTGCCAGAAGTGCACCGGCGGTCTCGGGTGTTTCGGCAACGACCCGGCACGGCTCCGCGCTGCGCTCGCTCTGTTCGAGACCACCTAGCGACGTTACTAGGTGGGTCGTGTTGACAAGCACCCCCGAGGGTCTGCTACTGTTCTTCTTGTGAGGCCGACACGGAGTCGGCCGGAATCAGACAAGGGGTTTGGGAATGGCGCTCAACGAGACTCAGGAAAACATCCTTGCGGACGCCAAGGACGGCGAGGAGCTTGTTTGGGTCCTCGTTGGGGCCGCCAAGACCGAGCACCGTTCGGCGGGCATCCTCGTTGAGGACGGCACCGACTACCTGACCCTCTGCGGCAAGCCGGTTGCGGACCTCTCCGAGGGCGAGGGTGACAAGAAGTGCGCGAACTGCGCCAAGGTTGAGGCTCAGATTGAGGCCGACCCCGAGGTGTGGTGGGCTCAGTTCAACGGCGACTCCGCCAACAACAACGACAACACGAAGGGTGACGACGTGGCCACCGAGAGCAAGACCGCCGAGAAGTCGAACGACGAGATCGCGGCCGAGGTCAAGAAGGATGTCGAAAACATCCTTGACGTGATCTCCACTCTGACCAAGAACGACGGCGAGCAGCTCACCGCCCTTGAGGCACAGGCCACGGCCGAACTCATGAAGGTCGGCGCGAACAAGCGGGCCGGTTTCTCCATGCGCCTCAAGGCCGCCATTGCGGAAGCCAAGACCCGCACCGCGACCACGGCGGTTGCCGTCCGCGAGGCGGTCGAGACGGTCGAGCAGATCAAGGACTACGAGAACGTCATCAGCCACACGGCCGGTGTCGTCGCCGACTCGATCAAGTCCGAGGTTGACGCTCAGGAAGCGGCCAAGAAGGTTGCCAGCGCGATCCTGGACGGCCGACTGAGGGTCACCGACAAGAAGGGTCGCCCGGACCTCAAGGGCACCCGCGACGCGTCCAAGAAGCTGTCCACCCGCATCTACGACGCTGCGGCGGAAAAGCTCATCGCCGAGGAGTACGGTTCGGACGTCGCCGACGTGGACGAGCTGTTGAAGGGGCTCAAGTTCAAGGTCGGTTACCAGATGAGCGCGGTTCTCCCCGAGTTCATCCGCGCGCTGGACAACTCGCCCGAGGAGTTCGCCGAGCTGTTCCCGGGCATGGAGGTTCCGGAGGGTCAGAAGCCGTCTGACGTCGTGTTCGCCGAGTACAGCATCAACCCCAAGTCCAAGGCCGAGCTTGCCGCCGAGAAGCGCCGCGCCAAGAAGGAGCTTGAGAACAAGGTCGAGGCAGGCGAGATCACCAAGGAAGACGCCGAGGCCGAGGCCGAGAAGCTGGACAGCGAGGGCAGCACCACCCGCGCCGAGAAGTCGCAGTTCGAAAAGGACTCGGCCAAGCTGGACAAGCTCCCCAAGGAACTCGCCGAGATCGTCGGCCGGAAGGATGAGCGCTCCCCGGACGAGGCCAAGGCCATCCGCGACAAGATCAACGCCACGATCACCGCGCTGACCGAGGCCCTTACCAAGCTCTGACCCGCACCATTCCCCAAGGGGCCCCGCTCGGACCATCGGGCGGGGCCCCGCCCCTTAGACGCACAGGATGAGAGTAGGGATCATGTCGGCTAGCTGGAACAGTGTTTTCACCCCCGAGGGTCTGCGCCGAGTGTGGGAGGCAGAGAAAAGCCCCACCATCGCAAACATGATCCTCAACGAGGACACGGACGGCACACCGGACTACAACGTCACCCCCGAGGGGTTCCAGCGGATCAGCGACGAACTGAACAACCTTGCTGACCTCATGGTCACGCGGGACGACGAACTGACACAGGGGCTCGCGTACTCGGCATGGTTCACCCTGGCTACCCTCGTACGGCAGATCACCGAATCTCGGGAAATGCTTGCCAGCGAGGAAGGCAAGAGCGCGCCCGGTGCCATCCGACAGAGCCTCACGAACGCGACGGCTCACCAAGAGGGGCAGTACGCGCATTACGTCCGTCTGTTCGCCAAGCTCCCCGAGGCCATGCGCCCGGACATGCGGGACCGCCGTCTGATCCTTCCGCCCAAGGACGATGACCAGTGAGCGAGCAAGGACCCGAGGTCATCGGGCGCGAGATCCTGCGAGCCGAGGCAGCGCTAGAGCGGGACGCCGACAAGTTGGGCAAGACCACCCGGTCTCAGCAGACGCACCGGATCGAAACGCTCAGGTGGGCCCTACACGCCGCGCTGACCGGGGATGCGACCCGGAAGCCGGGCACGGAAGTTGAGGAGTTCCTAGGGGCCCTCAAGGCCCGGGAAGAGGGTACGTCGTGAGCTACTGCCTGAACTGCAAGAACGAACACCCCGAGGAGACCACCGAGGAGCACGTACCCCCGTGCTCGCGCTGCGACTCTGACGGACATTCCACCTGTCAGCACTGACCGCCCGGCAACCGGCCCCGGTTCCCTCCCACAGCGGAGAGGATCGGGGCTTTTTCATGTCCAAGTGTTGAGTGTCGATTCTCTACACAAAAATAGGTCATCTCCTGAGAACCCAAGGGCCAAGCCAAAAACGTTCCGACGATCAGCACTCAACACACGCTTAACCCACGCCCTCTCTGAGCGCTGTAAGACACAGCAACTCTGAGAGGGTGCCCACATGGCCGCTAAGGTCTCCACTGTTCAGCGCGGGGGTTCCCGCTTCTACGTCAACGCCGATACTCAGGAAAAGGTACCGGGCGTTACGTCCGTGGTCGGAATGCTGCCTAAGCCGTTCCTGACCCGCTGGTCTGCCAACATGGCGGCCGATCTTGCCCTTGACTCGCTGGACTACGTAAAGGCCATGGCCGAGCGGGACCGCGAGGGGGCACGCAAGTACATTGCCGGTGCCTCGTACCGGTACACCAAGAGCCGCGCCGAGATCGGCTCTAAGGCGCATGACCTCTTTGAGCGCATGATTCGCGGGCAGTACATCCCGACCCGCGTACACCCGGACCTTGAGCCGTACCGGGCCAACTTCGCCGAGTTCCTAGACGTCGTTAAGCCGGAACTGATCCGCGCGGAAGATGTGGCGTGGTCGGACACGCACAAGTACGCCGGTAGCTTTGACGCTCTGCTGCGCGTTAAGGACGAGGACGGCACCGCTGTAACGGTTATCGCCGACTGGAAGACGTCCAAGGCCACTTACCCGGATGTCGCCCTACAGATGGCCGCATACGGGTTCGCCGACAAGCTCATTGACCCCGAGGGTAACGAGGCTCCGATGCCTCACATTGACGCTGCGGCGGTTCTCCACATCACCCCCGAACAGTGGTCGTTCAAGCCGGTGCGCTTTGATGAGGAAGTCTTTTCGCACTTCCTCACGCTGCGGAAGACGTTCGACTGGGACCGCGAGGTTTCCAAGTCTGTGATTGGTAAGCCGTTCGCCACGGGCGGCCCCAAGGGTTATGGCGCTCTTGTGACTGGCACTCAGCGCCGTGCGTGATAAGCGCGCTTAACCCACACGCTCTCTGGTATGTAGAGAGGGAAGGGCGGCCGGAACGGTCAGCGAGGATCACCACCTAGTAACGTTGCTAGGTGGTACGGGACATGACCGCATCCCTGCCCTTCCCTCTTGTCACTAAAGACTCACAGACAAGAGGTAGAACGTATGGCGCTCCGCATTTTCGAGACCGACCCGGCCGCTAAGCCCAAGCCCCGTCAGTTTGCCGATGACGTCGTTGGTCGATTCCGTTCGGGGCGTCTGGTCGGTAACCGGCCCGAGTCCCTGGCGACTTGGCGTGTCACGACTGGTGATCCGACCGTTGCCGATGCGGTGACTAAGCTCATGGGCGGTACCGCGAACGAGTGGGAGACCACGGGCGAGGACTTCAACGAGGTCATCACCGACACGGACAAGGTTCTTGTCGTCATCGACGGACCGGCGGCCCTCAAGTCGGACATGCGTCTGTACGGCCGTCAGGGTCTCATTCACCACTGTGACGGTGTCCAGTCCCTCATGGACGAGGACAGGGGCGAGCCGTGCGGTTGCCCGCCTCTCATGGACGACCGTAAGGCAATGGCCAAGTCTGGCCGTGGTCCGTCCCCTTACACCTTCCTGACGTTCCGTCTGGCCGAGGACTACGACCTTGGCAAGTTCCGTTTCCAGTCCACTGCGTGGAAGCTCGCCGAGGTTCTGCACGAGACGGAATCTGACCTTGCCATGCACAAGGGCGAGGTTCTGGCCGAACTGTCCCTTGAGCTTGTCGAGTTCACCACTAAGGCGGGTCGGGACGTTTCCTACCGTAAGCCGGTGATCAAGGTTCTCAAGACGTGGGCGTCGGCTGTGGCCGATGACGCGGACACCGACTACTAAGCCACTCCCCCAAGTCACAAACCCCTTTCACAAACAGGAGAGAAAACCCATGGCGTTCTACCTTGTCACCGACGGCCGCAAGAACCAGTTCGGCGAGGGTGACTCTTACGTTGTCCGCGCGTCCGGTACTCGGCAGGCTGCCAAGCTCGCTCCGCTGGTCAACCGGAAGGATGCCGAGGTTGTCAAGCTGGACGACGGCCGCGACGTTCCGAACGGCGTGATCCTGGCGTCTCTCGTTGACACCCTTGAGGACCCGTACGCCGAGGTTCTGCCGGACGCGCCCGAGATCATCGAGACCGAGATCACCGAGACCGTAGAGGTTTCCCCGGCCGTGGTCGTGGACGCTCCCCGTTACTCGGTGATCTGACATGGGCAAGCGTGGAGTTGTCACCGACTATGCCGGTGAGGAGCTTTACGCGGGTGACCTCGTGACCTACTCGGCTCGACAGGGTAACCGTGTCCGCATGACGGATGCGGTTATCTCCGAGGTCACGGCCCGTGTTGAGGGTGGCAGGCTTCGCCCGATGCTCAAGGTTCACCCGACCGGTATGGAGTCGGGTTTCACTCGCCGCCGCAGCTATCGCCCCGTGTGGGTTTCGGCTGAACACGTGCGGCTCATCCTCCCCGCTACGGAAGACGAGTAACGAGGAGTTGCCCCGGATCATGGCTTAACGGCTGTGGTCCGGGGCTTTTTGCGTTTCACCACCTAGCAACGTTACTAGGTGGGTACCCGAAAGGTGAAGCATGGAACGACGTATGACCGCTGACGCTGCCCCGGCCCTCGGGGATATCCGCGCAATGAGTGCGGGTGACACGGTGTGGCTCTCCCCCGGTGTTGATCAGCGGAACGATTGGGGCCGATACCTTGACGCGCTCGCTTCCGCTGTGACCCGTGGTGCCGAGGTCAGGTGGGTTCGATGATCGGTCTTTCCACGATTGTGGTTGCCTCTCTCCTCGCATTCAATGCGGGGTTTTTCTTTGGTGCAGCGTGGGCGGGTGGTCGCCGGTGAAGACGTGCCGACTATGCGGGCGGGATAAGCCCGCTTCACAGTTTCTCGCCGGTAAGGCTAAGCGTCCGTCATCGACCTGCGGGACGTGCCGAGGCAAGCTAG
Source organism: Streptomyces sp. NPDC039423 (assembly GCF_055598725.1). Lineage (NCBI taxonomy): Bacteria > Bacillati > Actinomycetota > Actinomycetes > Kitasatosporales > Streptomycetaceae > Streptomyces > Streptomyces sp. NPDC039423. The sequence continues at coordinate 1,164,975 of NZ_JBVKAH010000001.1, read as the reverse complement.
CCGCTCAGCACCGCCGGAAGTATTACGCGGGTCTCAGCACGGACAAGCGCAACACCCTGACTCACAAGCGCCGTGCCGAGGCGTACGGGGTGGAACACGAGGAGTACAGCCGTACGGCCATCCTCGCTCGCTGGGGCAACAAGTGCGCGTACTGCGGGAACCGCGCCGAGCATCTAGACCATGTGGTCCCGCTGTCCAAGGGTGGGACGGATACGGAATCCAACATCGTGCCCGCGTGCGCCCCGTGCAATCTGAGCAAGGGGGCTAAGACACTGGCCGAGTGGTCCGAGTCTTTCGACGTGCCCCCCTTCTGACCTGCGGTTTGTCACCCTCCGTCGCCGCCGGCCTCACGGAGGGTGACTTTCCGTGTGCGCTTAACCCACACACTCACTGGTCAGTGAAGGAAGGAAATACATGGAATTTCGTAAGGTGCTCGATCACTTCACTGACGTTTCGGAACATCAGGACGGGGGCTACCTCGCGCTCTGTCCGGCACACAACGACTCGCGCCCCTCGCTGCGTATCTGGCGGGGCGACGACAACAAGGTACGGGTGACGTGCCGTGTCGGCTGCAAGTTTCCTGAGATCGTCTCGGCCGCTGGTCTGCGACAGGTGGACATGTTCGACGCTACCGGCGAGGGCAACACCGTAGCCAAGGAACCCCCGGCCGTTGTCGGCGTGGGCCACACTGCGGCGCTCGCCATGTACGTTGACCGGACTACGGAAATGCTGCACGCGCCGAACAGTCAGGTAGGAATCAGCGCGATCAAGTACGCCGCTGAGCGGTTCGGCCTTGACGCTGATTCGATGCGGGATCTTGAGCTTGGGGCGGACGACGGTATGTCGGTTCCCAACTTCGCTTATCGCTCGCGTGCGTTCACTCGCTTTCCCCGCCTCACGGTTCCGTTCAAGGACTTTGACGGAATGGTGCGGGGGCTACAGGGTCGGGACCTCTCCGGCACTTGCCCGGGTCGGTGGGTTGGTCTGAGCAACCCTGACGGCTACCGCTGGGGGCTCTACGGGGTCTTTCGCGGGTCGGGTGGGTACGGGGCAACCATCGTCACCGAGGGGCCGTCAGACGCGCTCACAGCGGTTGCGCTTGGCTATGACGTGGTCATGGTCCGGGGTGCCTCGCTCGCTGGTTCTCCTGAGCTTGTGCGAGACCTCGCGTTCGGTCTGCGCGGTACTCAAGTCATCGTGGCCGGTGACAATGACTCGGCAGGGAACACGTTCACGGAACGTCTCTCCGCTGGTCTCGGTGACCACGGCATACAGGTGTACGCGCTCGCCATTCCGCGCGAGGGCGACGACCTGAACGCGTGGCGTATGCGTGACCCGCTGTCGTTCCCGTCGGAATTCCATCGGGCCGTACAGTCGGCACGTCTCCCCCAAGCTGCGGCTATGGCCAAGGCATCGGCGGAGATCACCACTCGTACCGGCGCTGAGTCTGTGAGTTCGGACGAGGGCACCGAGGCAGCGCGCATCATCGCTGGCTTGCTCAAGAAGTACGACAAGTCAGACGCGATGAACGCACATGCCTTGGTTGCGTGGACCAACGGCCGGATCAAGTACGCGCCCGGCCTCGGGTTCCACGTGTGGGACGGACGGGTGTGGGTTCAGTCGGCCACCCTCGTACGGCAGGAGATCCACCGCATGGGGGCGGCGCTGGTTCTCTCGGGGCACACCCAAGAGGCCCGAGGGTTCACCATGACGACGAACATTGACAACCTGACCAAGGAACTCAAGTCGGTGCCCAACGTGCATGTTGAGCCTGACGCGTTCGACGCTCGCCCGGACCTTCTGAGCTTTGCCAACGGGGTTGTTGATCTGCGTACCGGCGCGATGCGTCCGCACGACATGCGCGACATGCTGACTACCTCTCTCCCGCTGGACTACGACCCGCACGCCAAGTGCCCTAGGTGGGAGGAGTTCATACGCGAGATCATGCCCAACATGCCAGACATGCCGGGGTACTTGCAGCGGCTCACCGGCTACGGCATCACGGGCCACACGTCCGAACAGTGCTTTGCCGTTCTCTGGGGCAAGGGTGCCAACGGTAAGAGCGTGTACGCCGAGACGCTGTCCAGCATCTTTGGCGCGATCACCAAGACAACGCCGTTCGCCACGTTCGAGAGCAAGGGCGGAAGCGGCGGTATCCCCAACGACATTGCAGCGCTGAGGGGTTCGCGTCTGGTCATGGCGTCTGAGGGTGAGTCCGGTAAGCCCATGTCCGAGGCGGTGTTGAAGCGGCTCACCGGTAAGGATCGGGTCACCGCGCGGTTCCTGAACAAGGAGTTCTTTACCTACGCGCCTACGTTCCTGATCATGCTTGCCACGAACCACAAGCCCTCTTTCCGTTCGCAGGACGAGGGTCTGTGGCGACGCGTCAAGCTCCTGCCGTTCAAGCGGTATTTCGCTCCCCATGAGCGGGACTACGACCTTGACCGAAAGCTGATGGCCGAGTCTGCGGGCATCATCGCTTGGGCCGTCCGTGGTGCTGTGGAGTGGTACCGGGGTGGGCTGCAAGACCCGGACGTTGTCCGTAACGCAACGCGTGAGTACCGAGAGACCTCGGACACCCTTGCCGGATTCTTCCCCGATGTGCTGCGCCCGACCGGCGGACTTGAGCGCATCGACGGGACCGAGGTCTACAACGCTTACCGCGATTGGTGCGAGGCCGAGGGGTTGCAGTCCAAGGAAGTTTGGTCGCGCACGATGCTGTACCGGGCCCTTGAGGAACGGGGTATCCAGCGCGTACGGACGTCCCGAGGGCAAGCGCTCATCGGCGTGACGTTGACGGACAAGCTGACCGCACCCGAGGGCCCCGGCATCTTCGCCAAGTAGCCCCATCCATCCGAGGGACCACCTAGTAACGTTGCTAGGTGGTCCCTCCCTTGTAAGGAGGAGAGACCTTGCAGGTTTACAAACACAAGGTTGCGGGCGACGTGGTAACCGTGCGCGTCCCCGAGACCCCGGCGGACCTTGACGACTTCCGCGCATGGATGCTGTGGGCCCACGCTCGGGGAGCTATCGCGCTGGACACTGAGACGACCGGTCTCGATATCTACTCGGATACGTTCCGTCTGCGCACGGTGCAGTTTGGCGACGCGTTCACGGGGTGGGTTATCCACTGGGAACGGGGCGGCCCGTTCATTGAGATGGTTCTCTGGGCACTGCGCACGCTGCGGCCCCGCGTGCTCATCCACAACGCCCCTTATGACTGGCTCGTGTTGGACAAGCGGGCGGGCATCCCGTTGGAAGAACTCGCACCGCTGACCCGTGATACGAAGATCATGGCTACGCTCATCGACCCGCGACAGCCGCAAGAGGGCGGGCAGGGTACGGCCCTTAAGCCGTTGTCTGCGCTGTACGTGGACCCGTCCTCGCCGGACACTCAGGGGGACCTTACGCAGGTGTTCCGCTCCCTCGGTCTGACCAAGGCCACGGGGTGGGCAGGTATCCCGCTGGAACACCCAACCTACAACTTGTACGCGGGACTTGACGTGATCCTCACGTCTCGGCTGTACCCGTACCTCAAGGCTGACCTTGACCGGCTTGAGGTTCGGGAAATGCTCCTTGACTACGAACACGAGATAGCCCGTATCTGCGCGACCATGCAGCGCACGGGGATGGTTCTGGACAAGGGCTACACCAAGAGGCTTGACGCCCAACTGCGCCACGAGGCCGAGACGTTCGCGGCCAAGGCTCGCCGGTACGGGGTCGAGAACGTCAACTCAAACGCTCAGATTGTGGAAGCGTTGACCGCCATGGGCGAGACGCTGACCGAGCGTACGGCGTCCGGCAACACCAAGGTAGATAAGTCTGTCTTGCTCGCCCTCGCTGACCTTGACTTGCACTCGTGGGAACCCCTCGGGACTCGTCACGCAAACCCCTTGGCTGACGCGGTAGTTCGTGCAAAGCGTGCGGGTAAGTGGCGGTCGGCGTACGTGGACACGTTCCTTGAGACCGTGGACGCTGACGGACGCGTGCACCCGATGATAAATACGCTCATGGCACGGACGGGCCGCATGTCGATTACGCGCCCCGCACTGCAAACGCTTCCGTCCTCGGATCAGATGGTTCGCCGTGCACTCCTCGCCGAGGAGGGTCACGTCATGTTGTCCTGTGACTTTGACGCCGTAGAGATGCGCGTACTTGCCGCACTCGCTGACGTTAAGCGCATGAAAGAAGCGATCAACGCCGGACAGGACTTGCACGACTTTACGGCGTCCCTGGTTTATGGACCGGGATTCACCAAGAAGCATCGCAAGATTTGTAAGGGCGTCGGTTTCGGAAAGGTATATGGGGGCGGCGCTGCCACCATTAGCAGGCAGACCGGTGCGGGTCTCGCCGAGGTTCAGGGGGCGATTGCCACCTATGACCGGGTGTACCCGGAGATCAAGCGGTTCGGTGCGCGACACCAGCGGCTAGCCCGTGAGAACCGCATGGTGACTGTGACGCTGACCGGGCGACGTCTTCCGCTGGACCGGGAGCGCGCATACGCCGTGACCAATTACCAGGTTCAGAGCGCTGCGCGTGACGTTCTCGGACAGGCATTGATCAACATGGACGAAAACGGACTTCTGCCCTACCTCCGTTTGCCGATCCACGATGAGGTTCTGTGCAGTGTTCCCGCCCGTGAGGCTGACGAGTACGCCCGTGAGGTGGAACGTTGCATGACTATGACCCTCGGTGGTGTGCCCATCACAGCCGGTGCTGAGACCAAGGGACTACGTTCTTGGGGCTCTCTGTACGGGGCCGACTACTGACCGTTCCCAAGGGGGACCACCTAGCGACGTTACTAGGTGGTCCCTCATTTTTTTACCTACGACTTTCGGCCACGAGACCAAACGTGATCATTCCGGACATGATCATGTGAAGGCTAAAAACCCCGCGTCTGCAACTTGCGGATCACAGGCCGACCCCCCGTCTCCCCCTTTGATTCGATCTCTGACGCCCCCTCAAGCCTCCGGATGATCACGGTAAGCCCGTTGCATATGCCAGTGGCCTCGTGATGAGTTGTGGGGGCAACGACGAACGGCAAGCGCAGCCCCGTCTAGCACCACCCGGACGGGGCCTACTTGTGCCCTCGTACCCAATGTGTCTCAGGTCACATGGGAAAGCTGCGCGCTCCGCCCCTCCGGGCTTAACCCACACCCTCTCTGGACTCCAGAGAGACGGAAAACCGGAGGAAAACAAATGGACGCGCTCAGCTTCGAGACCATCACCGCCGCACAGGGCAACGACATTGCCGCTACGGCCGAGATCATCACCGCAATGGAAAAGCGAATTGCGAACATCGCATTCAAGATGGGCGCGAGCGCTGACCAGCGGGACGAGTTCACCCAGGTTGGCCGAATAGCGGTTTGGGAAGGGCTCGCCCGTTTCAACGGTGAAGACGTGGACTCGTTCTACGCATTCATGCACCGCACCATTGACGGCAAGATCCGAGACGCTGCCCATGATGAGCGGGTGGCCGGTGCTACCGGTGCCGACCACGAGGCCGCCAAGGTCTTTGCTGCGATGCTCAAGGAATCCAACGGGGATCTTGACGTCGCTGAGCGTCTTTGCTGCACGCTTCCGCCCAAGGGTCGCCGCCTCTCCCCCGAGCGCGCATACGCCGCCCGTACGGCGTGGGAAGGTGCCGTTTCGCTCGACATGCCGACTGGCGACGAGGACGGTTTCAGCCTCGCCGACACGCTTGCCACTGACTACGGCGTGCCGGATGACCTTGTTGAGTCTGGCGACATTGCGCGGGGCGACCGTGACCGGAAGATCAAGACGGTGCGCGCTGTGATCGACAGCATGGGGGCCAAGCAAGCTCACGTTCTCAAGGCCACGTACGGCATTGACCCGGTTGCCTGCCTCGGTACCGGCGCGGAAGCGGACGCCGAGCTTGCGGCCGAACTGGACATGCAGCCCAAGGCAGTGAAGACGGTTCGCCGTCAGGCTCACCTGAGCTTTGAGAACCGATACCGCAAGGTCACGGGGATGAGCGCGTGAAGTTCTGCAAGGGCTGTCAGCGTCAGTTGCCGCAGACAGAGTTTTGGGCCCGTTCGTACTCGACGGATGGGCTTCAAACCCGCTGCAAGGAGTGCCAGCGTCCCGGATACGCCGAGAGGTACAAGGCTGCGGAACGGCTCCGTACGGCCGCCTACGGGCGAGCATGGCGGACCGCCAACGCTGACCACGTCTCGGAGTACCGGGGCCGCACACGATCCCTTGCAGCCGTACGACAAGCCGCTTACCGGTACCGGGTGCGGGTGGCCCGACACCTTGAGGAAACCGAGGCGGTATACGCGCTGTGGCACAACCTGAACGGAACCGGCGAACGCGCCGCACCTATCGACGCTCGCGCGCTGGTCACGCACTGGGAAGCCGTCAGCGTGGCGAACACATGCGGGAACGGATGCGGCCGAGGATGGCGCGCAATCGTGCACTCAACACCGCTCTACGAGGGCGGGGAACACACGATCGCGAATCTCCGCCCGGTGTGCGGCAAGAAGACGTGTTCCCCCGCTGGTCTGGTCTCTGCTGCTACTGCGACCGACCGGCCGAACACCTAGACCACGTAACCCCGATAAGCAAGGGCGGGGGCGACACGCTAGACAACGTCGTCCCCGCTTGCGCCCCATGCAACTTGGACAAGGCAGCGCGATCACTCGCCGAGTGGGCCGCGACATTCTGAGGAGAGACGGAATGCAAACCATCATGACCCCCGACAACGGGACCATCACCGCTACGCGCACGCTGACCGGCATTGACCTTGAGGTGAAGAACCCCGAGGGCGAGACCATCGCAACCGTGATCCTCTCCGAGCGGGAAGCATGGGCCCACTTCAAGACGCTTGGCGAGGAGCTGCACGCGTGAACGGCAAGAAGCACATCCCCAGCCTTGACGGGTACGACGCGGGCGAGGCCCCGACGCTTTCCGTGTGGGACGAGTGGGACCGCGAGGAACTGACCTACGACGACACCGAGGACGACGAACTGTGAACACCGAGACCAAGCGTTTTGCTGACGCTCACGACTCCTCGGACGCGCTGTTTGTGCGCATGGACGAGGACGGCGAACTTGAGGTGACCATTGCCTACGGTGACAAGTCGTCCATCCGTACCGTGTTCCTGACCGCCGAGCGAATCGCCGAGCTTGCCGCGTACGTGAACGAGCTTGTACCGGCCGAGGCCGAGGGCCCGCAGACGCACACCGAGTTTCACGCCGAGCGTGCCGACGCATGGGTTACGGCCCGTGGACTGATCAGCGCTAACGGTCTCGCGTTCGATGCGACGGTTGAGGATCACCTAGAGCTTGCAAAGTTCCTGGCGGGTGACGACATTGCGTGACCGTTTCGCGGTAGGGATGACCGCCGCCGCTATGGCCTCGCTCCTCGCTGCGGGTGCGACTGGCATAACCAACGCTCTGAGTGACCCCGAGGAGACAGGGGAGATGCCCGTCATTCGCCCTGTGACGTCCTCGGAACCGCCCGAGGTACCCGAACCCCAGCCGACCCCCGACAGGGGCGCAGAGAAGCGCGCAGCGGTCGCCGAGCGGTACAAGGTCCGTGCCGGTGACTCGCTGTCCAGCATCGCCGAGGAGCGGCTAGGCGACGCCGACAAGTGGCCGAACCTGTGGGGAGCAAACGTTGACGCTGTCGGCAAAGACCCGGACCTACTCCGCCCCGGTACCGAGCTTGAGATACGCGAGGGCGAGGCTCCGCAGATCAAGCCGAGCGAGGGCAACGGCAAGCATCGTGCCCCCTACTCCCCCACGGCCGAGGCACCCCGACAGTACGCCGACAACCTAGACGGCTGGATTCGTGAGGCGCTGTCCGTGATGCGCGCCAAGGGCATTCCCGGTTCGTACAACGGCATTCACCGCAACATCATGCGGGAGTCTGGCGGCAACCCTCGCGCGGTGAACAACTGGGATTCCAACGCTGCGGCGGGCACCCCGAGTAAGGGCCTCTTGCAGACGATTGACCCGACGTTCCGCGCGTACCACGTTGCCGGTACGTCGTGGGATGTGTTCGACCCCGTCGCCAACATTGCAGCCGCTTGCAACTACGCAGCGTCTCGGTATGGGTCCATCGACAACGTCAATGGCGCGTACTGACCCAAGATCACCCGCTAGAAGCACAACCATGGGGACCACCTAGCAACGTTACTAGGTGGTCCCCCTGCATGAGGAGACACGATCATGAACGTTGACGTCATTGCCGCTACCGAGATGAGTGATCTTGCGCTGTGGAACGCGTACGGATACGACGTCTGGCCGGAAGACGAGCAGACCCGTAGCCGAGACGGTGACGCCCTCGCCGAAGCTGCGGGCCGCATCTGCTACAAGTCGTTCAACCGGCCGAACCCCAAGACCGCGCGGAACGGTGACTACCTCCGCAACATCATTGATCAGGGTCATTACTCGGTCATGGAACACGCATCCGTGACGTTCCTGGTTCGGGGTGTCTCGCGTGCGCTCCTCGCCGAGCTGTCCCGGCATCGTCACCTGTCGTTCTCGGTCGTGTCTCAGCGGTACGTGAACTATGCCGACACTAAGCCGGTCATTCCTCCGGCCCTCGCTCAGGATCACGTGGGCGATTGGGAGATTCACAACGCGTATCACCAAGCGCTTGAAGCGTACGAGTCCCTTGTAACTCACCTCGTGGGCAAGGGGCTTAAGCGCAAGGCAGCGCGAGAGGCTGCACGTTGTGTGCTGCCGAATGCTGCACCGGTGGACATGGTCGTTACCGGCAACCTGCGGGCATGGCGTGACGTCCTCGGGAAGCGTTGGCACGTCGCCGCTGACGCTGAGATTCAGGAGTTCGCGGGCAAGGTGCTGACGCAGCTTCGCAACTACGCCCCCAACTGTGTTCAGGACATCCCCGAGGAGCCTTACAAGTGAGACGCGTAACCATCGTCACCGCGCTTACCGCGCTGTTCGTTCTGACCGGCTGTTCCGTTGACGACGACGACACCGACTGTGACCGGATCGGCACGGTTGCGGCGGTTGCTCCTCGTCCGGCACCGGCCCCCGCTCCTCGTCCGCCGAGCATGAACAAGCCGGTTACCCCTCCCAAGTTCAACGCTCCGCCGAGCAAGCCGGAAACCACTCCCCCGGCCGCACGTACCCCGCTGATCGTCTGCCACGAGGACAACGACAATGACTAAGACCCTGGTGTTCTTCGGTGCCTCTTGGTGCCGCCCCTGTAAAGCCACGTACCCGATCGCTGAGCGCGTGGCGGTTGAGCTTGACGTGCCGTTTGAGTACGTCGATGTGGAGTACGGCGACAGTCGCGCGAACAACGTAACTGCCGTGCCCACGCTGCGCGTTTACGGCGAGTACGAGGAGCCGATAGCGGAGCACCGAGGCGGCGCGACCGAGGCGCAGATTAGGGGGCTCCTCGCTTGAGTCGTCCCGATTGGGACACGTACTACCTTGCGGGTGCAGCTTGGGCGGCTAGCCGTGCCGACTGCACCCGCGCTCAGGTAGGCGCTGTCCTCGTGTCTCGTGACCACCGTGTGAGCATCGGTTACAACGGTCTCCCGTCCGGCATCCCCGGTTGCGCGTCCGCCGGTAACTGCCCGCGTGGTCGCCTGAGTTCGGCCGACTGTGCGCCGGACAGCAACTATGCCAACTGCGCCGCGAACCATGCGGAGTACAACGCGATCACGCGCGCTCGCCCCGAGGATCTGCCGGGGTCCACGCTGTACGTGACTCGCCGTCCTTGCCCGCAGTGCCTCACGCTGATTCGCGCGGCGGGTATTGCGCGGGTCGTCACACCTGCTACAGTTCTCGCATGACAAACATTCCGGTCAGGGTCGAACTGACCACGGGCGAGGTTGAAGAGTTCACGGTCATGGCGCACACCGTGTGGGGTGCAATGGCCATCGGACGGGAGCGGTTCGCGGGTGTCAAGCTCCGCGAGATCAGCGCAAAGGGGCCGAAGTAATGCGGAACGTGTGGCGGGTTCTCTTCCCGGACAACGACGGCGGTACGTGGGTCACCGAGGTTGACGCCCATGAACTGACCGGAGAGACCACGGTCAAGCATCAGGTTTGGCTCAAGCTCTGCCGAGACGGGGCGGACGTCGAGCCGGACACCGGAACGGCGGAGATCATCGGACAGCTTCCCGACGAGAAGTGAGAGGGGCCCCGGGAAACCGGGGCCTTTCCCGTTGGACCACCTAGCAACGTTACTAGGTGGTGTGGTACGTTTCTCTTGCACCGAACGGAACACGCCGACGGTGGGACACAGGAGAGAACACATGAGCTTCTTTGATCAGATCAGCGGTCGCCCGTGCGCGAACTGCGAGGATGCCCCCGCCGCCCCTGGCGATCTCTTCTGTGAGCCCGAGTGCCGCGACGAGTACGAGGGTACCGGCGCTTACGCCGAGTGATAGAGCGTGACACAGTGTTGGGCCCCTGGGAAACCGGGGGCCTTTCGCGTTGTGGCGTTCACCACACGGGACCACCTAGCAACGTTGCTAGGTGGTGTGCTACCTTTCAGTTGTCGCCAAGGGGACAAGCCCAAGGGACAGACGAGAGGTAGAGATCATGGCTTACCGTAAGGACAAGTTCGGCATCCTCCACAAGGGTTCGGGCATGTGCGCCGACTGTGGGCGTACCGGAGAGTTCATCGACAGCGTCAAGATCCCCGGCAAGGGGCCGTTCGGCTCTAACAAGCCTCTCGCTGTCTACGCCTGCACCGACCACCGCAACAAGGGCTGACCGACCCGCTACGGGGCCCCTGGGAGACTGGGGGCCCCTCCCCTAGGAGTGACATGGATTGGGAATGGTTCCGGCCCGTAGACGGCGATCCTGACGCGCTGGACTGGTTCATAATCAAGATCCGCCGGGTGGTCAAAGGGCCGGACAAGGTCTTTCAGGGCATGAGCTTGACCATGATTGACCGGCCCCACAACGGCGAGGAGACCGAGACGCGCGAGATGTTCCCGGACCTTGACGGCGTGTTCGCGATCACGGGTCCGCTGGCAAAGGAACTGCGCTCCGAGGGTTGGGACAAGACGCCCCCGCCGCCCATGCCGGACATTCGCCCCCGCTCGTGGCCGTTCAGTGTTGCGCCGACCCCGGCACCTGTGCTTAGATTGGTTCAGCGCCGAGGGAACGAGCCCGAGGCGGGAGCGAAAGGCAACGACAATGGCACTGATCAAGGGCCGCACGTACTTCCCGGGGAAGACGGCCGTAGAGGTGGACGTTCGCTACTGGCTTGAGACGGTGGACGAGGGCGACGGGTTCACCCCCAAGGCGCTGAGCGAGCGTCAGGCGGGTGACATGCTCCGCCGGATCAAGGCCAAGCCCGAGATTGGCAAGGTGTTCGTCGTGGTCCGCGAGGTCCGCGAGCGCGTGGCCAATGCGTGTGTGCACTGCGGCTCCCGCCCTCGTACCTGGGAATGGGACTGTGACGGACAGTTCGAGAATGTGACCTGTGACTCCGAGCAGTGCCGCACTGGCCACTATGGCGAGTGAGTGAAGATGAGACCCCCGGCCGATTGGTCGGGGGTTTCGTCGTGTGTGGGCTACGTCATACGGATGAAATCACCTAGTAACGTTACTAGGTGGGGTCCGGGCGTGTTACTGTTCTCTTGTCGCCGAGGGAACAAGCCCGAGGGACACGACGAAAGGCAAGGCAATGAACCTCCGCCGAAACGGTTTCATGGATCAGGTCCGCATCACCGGCGACACCGCCGAGGTTACCCGCTACCGCCGCAAGCCCAACACGCTCGGTCGCTCCCGTACCTCCCGTGTGGTCGTCTCCAACCCGCTGGACGCGCTCCGCCCCGACATTCGCGCCACTGTCGAGCGTGTCGCCGCTGCGCGCGGTGTTCGCTTCGCTGACATCGTGGTCGTGTCCCCCACTAAGGCGATCATGCCGTAACGGCTACGCCTAGAGGATGAGACCCCCGTCAATATGGCGGGGGTTTCGTCGTGTGAGGTACCCCACCTAGTAACGTTGCTAGGTGGTCCCCCGCCTGTGCTAGAGTTCTACTCGTAAGCACGACGCGAACGAGAGGGGCCGGACATGGCGCAGCACGAGGCGAAGAACGAGGCGCAGCACCTGAGCGCCAAGGGCGGGGACGATGTCTACCTGTTCAGCGAGGGTGGGGCGTGGTGGGTCGCGTTCATCTACGCCGACCAGTCGCCGCAGTTCATCCGCTGTGACAGCGAGGACGAGGCGCGGACGCTGTACGGTCTGACGCGGGACCGCTACCGCAACGCCGAGCGCGCAACCAAGTAGCACACGGATTGGCCCCGCTGGTCTTCGGACTGGCGGGGCTTTCCCATGCCCTGACCTGCAATGATCACGGAGGGTGCCCGCCGGCCTCACTCTCCGTAGTCTGCTGCGCGGCACCTTTTCCACCGTGAACCAATCTAGGCCCTGATCTCAACCCCGTCAACCCCCTTCGCGATGTGGGTTAGGCCACACGGAAAAGACCACCTAGTAACGTTGCTAGGTGCCCGATCTCGTGTAATGTAGTGCTCACACCGAGGGGAACAAGCCCCGAGGGACACGAGAAAGGGTCAGAAATGACCGAGCAGAACACCACCGAGGCCCGCAAGATGGCCGGTAAGACCAAGCTCATGATCGGCGCGGGTGCGGGTCTCTTCGCGGTCGGCGCGCTGATCAACCCGAACGTCGAGCTTCCGACCGGTGGCGCTGACACTGTCGTCCCGATGCCCGCCGTCACTGGCCCTTCCCCGATGCCCACGCTGTCCCCGCGCCCGGTTGCTCCGGTTCAGGCCCCGGTCCAGCAGTACGCCCCGCAGGCCCCCGCGCAGGCTCCGCAGGCCCCGCAGACCATCCCGCCCATGACGATGCCCACCACGGCCCCTCAGCCCGGCCAGACGGTCTACGTTGAGGTTCCGGTCCCGGGCCCCACGGTCTACGTCACCGTCCCGGCCACCCCGGAGCCGACCAAGCCCACGGCCACCGCGTCCCCGACCGTGACCACCACTCCCCCGGTCATCCCGACCGCGAGCACCGGCACCCCGACCCCGACCGAGAGCACGAACCGCCCGACCCCGCCGCAGCCGCAGCCGTGACCTAAGCCACACGGGGGATCACCTAGTAACGTTGCTAGGTGGTCCCCCACCGTGCTATATTTCTCTTGTCGCCAAGGGAACAAGCCCAAGGCCAAGGGAAGGACCAAGACATGAACGCCAAGCCCAAGACCAAGGCAGCGAAGAACATCAAGCCGGGCGACTGGGTGAGCTTCGGTCGGCTCGCCTGGCAGGCGGGAGCGGTTGAGGTGGACGGGGATGTTACCTACATCACCTTCGGATACTTCCCCTGGGAGTACAAGAGCACCAAGCGCATGGTGATGCACTACGGCGCTTAAGCCTGAGAGACGGGGGCCCCTTCGGGGGCCCTTTGTCGTATCCGGGCCCTTTCACGTGATCACATTCACAAGCTCGGGTCACCTAGTAACGTTACTAGGTGGGTTGTACTGCGCCCCGTTCCTGTGCTTTAATGGAGTCAACGCCGAGGGGAACAAGCCCCGACAGCGAACGCGAGGAGCGCACAATGACCGTCAAGACCTCTTTCTCCGGCTGCATCTGCAACAACGGCCGCATGTCCGACCTGTGCCCCGCTGACCGCCGGGACGCTGGTCTCCACTTCTACCGGCGCGAGCTGGACGCGTTCGCTGCGCTGGTCAAGATGGGTACCGCCACCCTCGCGGACATCGAGAACGCCGAGGCCCTGTCGGCCGAGTGGGGCAAGCTCCTGAACCGTGAGGTTTCCTGCCTGTCGGCCGCGTGATCTAACCCACATGCCGGATCACCTAGTAACGTTGCTAGGTGGTCCGGTGCCGTGGTAGATTTCTCTTGTGCCCGAGGGAACTAGCCCGAGGGGAAACGAGAGGAACCGAGATGATCACGCTTACCGACACCGACCGCGAGACCTACGCCATGCCGGGTGACCTCCCCCGCACCTGGGAGGAGCGAGCCTACCGGGCCCTCGCCGGTGGTCAGGTGAACTACTGGGTGAACGTCGGTGTCTACAAGTTCGCGTTCCGCAACGTGGCTGACGCGTGGATCACCTACAGCGCCGAGGCCGATAGCGCGCAGTTCGTCTCCCTCTACCGGGCTACCGGCGGCGGGTGGGGCGAACTGATCGAGCAGAACGCCGCCTAATCTGCGAGGGGCCACCTAGTAACGTTGCTAGGTGGCCCTTTCTCGTGGTATCTTTCTCTTGTCGCCGAGGGAACAAGCCCGAGGCGGGAACGAGAGGAAACCTGATGTTCCTTCAGATTTGCCACGAGAACACCAACCGCGACATGGGCGGCGTGGAGCTTGGCGAGGGTCAGGAGATGACCGCCGAGACGATGCGCTGGGAGGCTCACGCGGCCTCGGATGCGGGTATCCTCTCTTACGACATGTACGAGGGCGACACGTACGAGCTGCGCGTGTGGGACGAGGACGTATGCGTCTGGGACATGCTCTACACGCTGTCTGACGGGTATCTGCGCCCCGTCCGCTAGTACCTAAGAACGAGGGGCCCCCTGGGAAACCGGGGGGCCTTTTGTCGTACCCGTAAACAAATGATGCTTGAAACTTCAACAAGTTGTTTAGGCTAAGTAATGGCCTGTGCCCATCCCCTCGTGACAGCGTTGTCAAACATGCCGGAACGGCCATTTACGAAACAACCTTGCGCCTCCCACCTGCACAACCTTTTAGATGTGACCACACTGTGATGATCGTCCGTATGTCGGGCTGTATCGGACATGGTTGGCTTAAACCAGTTGTTCGGAGGTGAACATCTGTCGAACAATCGTTCCCATACGCAAGACACAGGGGGGCGTCACGGTGGATGTGACCGCGCGATTGGATGTGACAGTTGATCTTTGGGTGGAGACCTCGGCGGACGGACGTACTTGGAAGCGCTCAGAGCGCGTACCAGGGGCTCAGGAGACCGGCCGGGACTGTCGGGAGCTGTACGCGATCCTGCGGACGTACACGCGCCTGATAGAGACGATCGGGCCCATGTACGACCCCGTGTCGTGCTGGTTCCGCATCGTCGTCCAAGGGACCGAAACGGGCCGGGTGTTGGCCATGGTCCCCCGTCATTGGAACGACCTAACGCAGACCTACGACCCAACGGGCGGTGACTGGGTGATCACGGACTACCCGGACGCCTATTTCGCCTGGATCGCTGATCTCATGCGGGTGAGGGTGTCGGCCAAGCTGTGAACCTCACTGCCCGTAAGCGGTGCCCAGCCGCTATGTCCGAATTACCCTAGCTCTACGCTCCAGCCGGCGTTTTCCTGGCATATACGCAGCGTCACATTCGGCCCCGCGCCCGGTAGTTGAGGGTTCGGGGCCCTACGCTGCGCCCCATGACTGGATACAGCGAGGACTACGCCCGCTTCACCGGCACCGCTGAACAGGTGATCGCCGAGCTTGAGGACCGGGCACAGGGGGCGTTCTGCATGGGGCAGAGCGAGGAGAGGGTAGCTCGGTACCGAGAAGCCGCTCAGGGGGTCCGTGAGGGCTCTTTCAGCGTCAAGGTGGGGCGAGTGATCTACAGCGTTGACAACTCGGTCAACACGGACGCACCCGCTGACGTGCCGGAACCTCGCGCAACCGGTGACGAAACGGCAGACAATCCCGTTTCGTAGGCGTACCGTTCGGGAATCATCCTCTAACTGACGGATGATCAACTTCCCGTGAGGACAACCGAATGACGACCCAAGCGGACCGTGCATCGGCACGGCGAATGTCGCTTGACTCGCACCCCCGTTCCGGGGTCGGTCAAGCATCAGTGACCGGCACCCGGGGCGGGGGTTCGGCATGGATGTAGTGGACCTGAGCTACACCACGACGCCCCCGCCCGTGACCATCTGCGCGGACTGCCGCAAAGAGATCCGGGGGCTTGCCCGACGAACGGACATCGAACGGACCTCGGGGTCACCTGCCCCCGTGTACCGCTGCATCCCCTGTGCGCTCCCTGAGAGCGTTGCAAAGCCCCGGCGGGCCCGAATCCCCCGGCGGCGTGCGTGAGGCCGGGAGACGGGCGTACAGACGCCCTAGCGCCCGCCCCTGAGATGTCCGAGCACCCGCGCCCGGAGGATCTTCAAACCCTCGCCCGAGCGGCCGGTGAGCACTCGTCTACGTGCTCCGTCTGCCGAACGGGGCGGGTCTGCGCTCTCGGGGTGCGCATGGCTGTTGCCCGTGATCTCGCTGCGGTGAGGTGACGGGGCCCAAACGGCAAGCGTGGCAACCTACCCGACTCCCTGACAGTCCGTTCGGTTCTCCCGAGGCTGCACCATCGGGAGCGGCCGGTGCGGGGCGTTCGCTAGCCCTTCTGACGGCCCAAGGAACCATCTGCGGGTACTGCGCCAATCAGCGCGCGGTGTGGTGCCCGGACTGTGGCGGGTTCGCTGGTTGCAAGACGTGTTGCCGTACCTACCGTGTCCCCTGCCCCATCTGCGCTGGGGGTACCAGAGAGAAGTGGAGACCTTGAGACCGGGGTCCGTCTGTGCCGACGCAGACGGGCCCCTTTTCGTTTCCAGAAAGAACCCGCAGGTCAGACCCGGTCCGCTAAGCTCTTGTCTCGTTAGTCCAAGGGCAGGCGATGTCGCTCCAGATCTCGACGCGCATGTGTCCGTTCTCTCCAGGTCGTGGGGCCGGGCGGTGCGGAGGCCTCCTCCGCTCAGCCCCTCAACCGCCGGCCGGGCCGGTACATTCCCGCAGCTCGTGGGTGACCCGGCGGCTCCTTCCCAGGTGGTGCCTCGCTCTCTGAGTACGGGTACTCACGACGATCGCCGCTGTGGTGCGGGACGATGCTGCGGCCCGCCGTGCCGCATCGGAAATGGAGTACACAGTGAGACGTCCCCTGCTGCCCGCCGCCCTCGCCGCGCTGGTGCTGGTGACCGGCTGCGGCACGGAACGGGTGGTGCCGGCCGGTCCCTCCGGCTCCCCGGACCCGGACTACGCGGCTCGGCGGAAGGCCGGCCTCACCGAGCACGACCGGAGGTTCCCGGGCGTCGCCGACCGGTGTGCGGACGTCCGCCCCGGCCCGTCCGCCGCTGCCCCCACCGGTCCGCTCCCCGCGGGGGAGCCGTACGACCCGGAGCGGGCGAAGTACGCCGAGAACCACGCGTTCCAGCAGCAGCTCCCGATGAAGGCCGACGCCGAGTGCCGGGGGCGGGCCCATGCCGACCGGATCGCCGGGGCCCTGGCGGGGGTGCGCGACGAGGGCGGTCTGCGGGCGGCGCTGAGCAAGCTGGGCTACCCGGCGGACGGCACCGAGGTGTACGGCTCGGGCCCGGCCCTCGCCTTCAGCCTGATGGTGCCGGGGGCCGGCCCGTGCGTCACCGGGTTCACGGGCCCGCCCGTGAGGGTGGAGGCACACGGGCCGTACATGGAGGGCGGGTGCGTGAAGCCCCGCGGGGGGCACTAGGCGGTCGTCGCCACGTAGTAGACGTTCAGCGGGTCGCCCTCGATCGAGCGGACCTGTACGTCGGTGAAGCCCGCGGCCGCCAGCATGCGCCGGGCGGTCTGTTCGCCCCAGACCGTGCCGAGCCCGGCGCCTCCGGTGCTCAGCGAGGTGGTCATGCAGTAGAAGACCGAGAAGCCGTAGAGCGCGGGGCCGAAGGGGTGGCCGAGGTTCTCCTCCAGGTTGCTGGAGGCGGCGATGTCGCCCATCAGGAAGGTGCCGCCGTCGCGGAGGGACGCGGCGACGGCGTCGAGGGTCTCCTGCGGCCGGGCCAGGTCGTGGATGACGTCGAAGGCGGTGACGAGGTCGTACCGCCCGGTGATCTCCGTGGAGTCGCCGACCGTGTAGCGCAGGTTGTCCAGAGAGAGCCGTTCGGCCTCGCGGCGGGCGGTGGCGATGCCGTCCTCGGAGCGGTCGAGGCCGTGGAAGCGGCTGCGCGGGAAGGCGCGGGCCAGGACGAGCGGGGCGCGTCCCTGGCCGGTGCCGACGTCCAGGACGTCGATGCCGTCGTGCAGCCGCTCGGTGAGACCGGGGACCAGCGGGACGATCGCGTCGACCAGGGCGGCGTCGTACACCCTGGCCGTCTCCTGGGCCTGGAGCGCCTGGAAGCGGGGGTACGCCGTGTACGGGACGCCGCCGCCCTCCCGGAAGGACCTGACGACGCCCTGTTCGACCTCTCCCATCAGGGCGACGTAGGGCATCATCCCGGCCAGGTTGTCGGGTCCGGCGGCGGTGGTGAGCGAGGCGGCGTGCTCGGGCGGCAGCGCGTAGGTGGCACCGTCCGGCTCGTACTCCAGGATGCCGCCCAGCACCATGCCGCCGAGCCATTCGCGGACGTACCGCTCGTCGAGGGCCGCCGCCCCGGCGATCTCGGCGCTCGTGGCGGGCGGCAGGGTGCTCATGGTGTCGAAGAGGCCGGTCTGGTGGCCGACGCTGGTGAGCAGGGCCAGTGCGCCCTTGTTGAAGACGTCGACCATCAGCTCGGCGAAGGCTTCCCGGCGGGCCGGGTCGGGGGGCCGTTCGCCGGCCGGGAAGGCCGTGGGGTCCGGGACTGCCATGATCCCTCCATGGGCCGGTTTGCTCCTCTTCGTCACGTTACGCCGTGATCGCGGTCCCGGTCCTTCGGAGAGGCGACGGCGAACCGCAGCACCAGGTGGTCGCCGGACCTGGGTGCGTCCGGGTCCGGGTACCAGCCGTGACGGGCGTAGAAGGCCTGGGCACGCCGGTTGTGCTCGAAGACCTCCAGGCGGGCCGTGGTGGCGCCGGCCGCGCGCCAGGCCTCGACGCAGGCGGTGTGCAGCCGGGTGCCGATGCCCCGGCGCCAGTGCGCGGGGGCCACGTGGAACTGGGTCAGGGTCAGCACGCCGTCGACGGGCCGGAAGGCCGCGACGCCCACCACCTCCCCCGCCCGCTCGGCGCACAGCACGGCGTCGCCGCGGTCGATGGCCGCGGCCCAGCCGGCCCGGCCGCGGGCGAGTTCGGCGGGGCCCTCGAAGTCGGCGTCCGGGATGTGGCCGCGGTAGTACGTGGCGCGGGCCTCCCGGTGGAGGGCGGTGATGGTGTCGAGGTCCTGGGGGGTGGCGTATCGGATCATGCGGGGAAGGACGACCGGCCGCCGGCGCCGGTTCCGGCGGTGGCCCCGGTCCGCTTCCGGTTCCGCTTCCGGTTCCGGTTCCGCTCGCGCCGGGCGCCGGCGCACCGTTGGGCGACCGGGCGGAGCGGGGCGGCGTCGTTCGCGCGGCGGCCGGGCGCGGGCGCTCAGGCGCGGGACGGGTGCTCCATCCGTCCGTCCACGCGGCGCGGCAGGCCGAGCGGGTTGTCGTCGCGCAGCTCGGGCGGGAGGAGCGGCTCGGGGGTCGACTGGTAGGTGACGGGGCGCAGCCAGCGTTCGACGGCGGTGCCGCCGACGGAGGTGGAGGTGGAGGTGGTGGCCGGGTAGGGGCCGCCGTGGTGCTGGGCGGGGGCGACGGCGACGCCGGTGGGCCAGCCGTTGACGAGCACCCGGCCGGCGAGCGGGGTGAGCGCGGCGAGGAGTTCGGCGCCCCGTCCCTCGCCGGCCGCCTCCCGCGACGAGAGGTGCAGAGTGGCCGTGAGGTTGCCGGGCAGGCGGGACAGCACGGCGGTGACCTCGTCGTCGCCGTCGTACCGGGCGACGACGGTGACGGGGCCGAAGCACTCCTCCAGCAGCAGGTCGTGGGTGCCCTCGGTGGCCAGCTTGGCGGCGGGCACGGTCAGGAACCCGGGGCTGACGGTGTGCTCGTCACCGGCGCCGGGGGTGACGGGGGCCTCGACGTCCGGGAGCGCGGCGCGTTCGGCGACGCCCTCGACGAAGTTGTCCCGCATGCGGTGGTCGAGGAGCACGCCCTCGCCCACGCCCTTGACCGCGCCGGCCAGGGAGGCGACCAGTTCGTCGCCGCCCGCGCCGGTGGGCGCCAGCACCAGGCCGGGCTTGACGCAGAACTGGCCCACCCCGAGCGTCATCGACCCGGCCAGCCCGGTCCCGATCTGCTCGGCGCGCTCGGCGGCGGCCTCCTCGGTGATCACGACGGGGTTGAGGGAGCCGAGTTCGCCGTGGAAGGGGATGGGTACGGGGCGGGCGGCCGCGGCGTCGAAGAGCGCCCGCCCGCCGCGCACCGAGCCGGTGAACCCGGCGGCCGCGACCAGCGGGTGGCGGACCAGCGCGACGCCCGCGTCGAAGCCGTGCACCAGGCCGACGACGGCCTGCGGGACGCCGGCCAGCGCGGCGGCCCGGCCGAGGAGGGCGGCGGCCAGTTCGGAGGTGGCCGGGTGGTCGGGGTGGGCCTTGACGACGACGGGGCAGCCGGCGGCGAGCGCGCTGGCGGTGTCGCCGCCGGGCACCGAGAAGGCGAAGGGGAAGTTGGAGGCGGAGTAGACGGCGACGACGCCGAGCGGCACCTTGTGGCGGCGGAGGTCCGGGACGGGCGGGGTGGCCGTGGCGTCCGGGTGGTCGATGATCACGTCGAGGAAGGCACCCTCGTCGACGATGTCCGCGAAGGCCCGCAACTGGTAGCAGGTGCGGGCCAGTTCGCCGGTGAGCCGGGCGCGGCCGAGGGCGGTCTCGGCGTCGGCCACCGTGACCAGCCGGTCCTCGGCGCCGCCGAGGACGTCGGCGGCGGTGCGCAGGAACGCGGCGCGCACCGCGCGGTCGGCGAGCCCGCCGCGGGCCGCGTGCGCCGCGCGTACGGCGCGGTCGACGTCCTCGGCCGTGGCCTCGACGGCGACCGCTTCACGCCGCTTCCCGGTTCGGGGGTCGACACTCCACACTTCTGCTGCTGACACCGCTACGTCCTTCCAGTCCACCGAGGTTGTTCGGTATTCTGAACAGCGTTCCTGATGATGAATGGGACTCTATTGACGGGCGCGGTGGGTCACAAGAGGGGCGAGTCGAATGGCAGCTGAATCCGGCGGGGCGCAGGTCAAGTCCGCCGTCCGCACGGTGGAACTCCTCGAACACCTCGCCGGCAGCCCCGGCATGCACTCCCTGGCCGCCGTCCAGGAGGCCGTGGGCTACCCCAAGTCGAGCCTCTACATGCTGCTGCGCACCCTGGTGGAGCTCGGCTGGGTCGAGACGGACGCCACAGGCACCCGCTACGGCATCGGCGTGCGCGCCCTGCTGGTGGGCACGTCGTACATCGACGGTGACGAGGTCGTCGCCGCGGCCCGCCCCACCCTCGACCGGCTGTCCGACGACACCGCCGAGACGATCCACCTGGCCCGGCTCGACGGCACCGACGTCGTCCACCTCGCCATCCGCCAGTCGCAGCACCATCTCCGCCCCTTCACCCGCGTCGGACGCCGGCTGCCCGCCCACTCCACCGCGCTGGGCAAGGCGCTGCTGGCCACGTACAGCGACGAACGGGTCCGCGCGATGCTGCCGGAGACGCTGCCGGCGCTGACCGAGCACACCACCACCGACCGGGAGCGGCTCATCGAGGAGCTGCACTCCGTCCGCGAGCAGGGGTACGCCGTGGACCGCGAGGAGAACACCCTGGGCCTGCGCTGCTTCGGCATCGCCATCCCCTACCGCACCCCGGCGCGGGACGCCATCAGCTGCTCGGTCCCGGTCGCCCGGCTCACCCCGGCGCACGAGCAACTGGTCAAGCACGCCCTGTTCGACGCCCGTGACCGGCTGACGCTGGCCACCCGGCGGCTGTGACGGACGCCGTCCTCCGGGAGGTGCGCGGCTCCCCCGTCGCCGGCCACGACCGGGGCTTCGCGCCCGCGCGGGGCGAGGGCACCAGCGCGGTGGTCGTCCTCCTGGGCGGCTGACCGTCCTCCGCCGCGCGGCGGAGAGGGTTCACCGCCGGGCATGAGGCGCGGGACCGGGCGCGGGCGGGAGCGTAGGGGCATGACAACGACCTCGTCCGCCCTCACCGGCACGACCCGGCCCGGCCCGGCGCGCCGGGTGCTGCGTGCCCTCGCCATCACCTCGTGCGTCCCCTACGTCTCGCTCAAGATCGCGTGGGTGGCCGGCAGCCGTGTCGGTATTCCGGACGGCAGCGTGCTGCTGAGGGACACGGGCCTGATGGCGGCGGTCAATCTGGTGACCGTGCTGATGGACGCGGCCGTGGTCGTCCTCGCGCTGCTGTTCACCCAGCGCTGGGGTCTGCGCGTGAAGGCGTGGCTGTCGGCCTTCCCGATGTGGGCGGCGACCGGGCTGCTCGGGCCGATCATGGTGGGCTTCCCCGCCCAGTTGGCGGCCGGACAGGACACCGGCGGCCCCAAGGAGCCGTTCCTCGACGAATGGGTCTTCGCCCTCGTCTACAGCGGGTTCATCGTTCAGGGACTCACGCTCGGCGCGCTGTTCGTGCTGTACGCCCGGGACCGCTGGAGCCGGGTGTGGCGGGGCAGGGTCGGTGAGCTGTCCCCGTCGCTGTTCCCGCCCGTCGTCCGGGTGACCGCCGTGGCGGCCTCGGTGCTCCTGCTGGTGCCGTCGGCGCTGCACGTCCTGTGGCTCGCCGGCTCGACCCGTGGGTTGCCGGCGGGGCGGATCGCGGAACGCGGCAGCGACTTCCACGTCCTGGAGGGCGTACGTCTGCTTTTCGTGGCCGCCGCGGTGTCGGGTGTGCTGATGCTGGTGTTCCGCCTGGGGCGTGCACTGCCCCTGAAGGCGCCGCTGGCGCTCGCCTGGACCGGCTCGGGCGGGGTGGGCTGCTGGGGTGGCTGGCTGCTGCTCACCGCCGTGATGCCGCAGAGCGATCCCGCCAAGGAGCCCACGGTGGCCATGGAGCTGGCCTACGCTGGCGAAATGATCACGGGGATGCTGCTGGGCGCCTGCGTGGCCGTCCTGCTGCGGCGGCGCACGGCGTGAGAGCACTGGGCAGGGCGCTGCTGGGGCGGCGCGCGCGACTGCGGTGGGTCCATCTGGTCGTGGGCGGCGCGCTGTTGATGCCGTACTGGCTGCTGGGCACGCTCGTCGTCGCGCCTCTCGTGGGGGCGGGCGGGCTGTTCTCCGGCTCCCTCGCGGTGCAGTTCGGAGCGTACGGGTCGGCCCTGCCGCTCGCCGCCGTGACGGCGCTGTTCCCGCTGGCCCGGCCCATGTCGGTGGCGGTGGCGCGGACGCTGTGCGGGGTTCCGGCGGAGCAGTTCGCGGACGGGCCGGCGCATTCCCGGGAGGCGCGGGTGCGCACGGCCGGCTGGTTCACGCTGCACGTGGGGCTCGGCGGGCTGGTCAGCGGGGCGTCGCTGGCGCTGCCGCCGTTCGCGGTGACGGTGATGGCGCTGCCGTTCTCGGCCGGGCTGCGGGAGTCGGCGTTCGGGCGGTTCTGGGCGCTGGACCAGCGGTGGCTGGTGTACGGCGGGGTGCCCGCGGGGCTCGCGATGCTGGTCGCCCTCGCGGCGGCGTCCGCCGGGGCCGGGGCGCTGCTGGCCCGGCAGGCGCCGCCGCTGCTGGGGCCGACGCCCTCGGACCGGCTGGCGGCGGCGGAGCGGCGCGCCGCCGAACTGGCCGTACGCAATCGCCTCGCCCGGGAGCTGCACGACTCGGTGGGGCACGCGCTGAGCGCGGTCACGCTCCAGGCGGGCGCGGCACGCACGGTGCTCGACAGCGACCCGGCGTTCGTACGGGAGGCGCTGGCGGCCATCGAGGAGACGACGCGCCGCACGGTCGGTGAACTGGACGCGGTGCTGGGCCTGTTGCGGCAGGGCGAGGACGACGGGGAGCTGCCGGGGCGGCCGGGCCTGGAGGCGCTGGACACCTTGCTGTCGGCGGCCGGCCGGCATGTGTCGCTGACCGTCAGGGGCGGTGACGTGGCCGGCGTACCGGAGGCGGTGTCCCGCGAGGCGTACCGGATCGTCCAGGAGGGGCTGACCAACGCGGCCCGGCACGCGGGCGCCGAGCCGGTGTCGGTGACCATCGAGCGGTACGAGGACGAGTTGGAGATCACCGTGGAGAACCCCCTGCCCGCCCGGCCCCCGGTGGCCCGCCCCGGCGGCGGCCGCGGTCTGCGGGGCATCGGCGAACGGGCCCGCCTGCTGGGCGGCACCGCCG
Source organism: Streptomyces sp. NPDC039423 (assembly GCF_055598725.1). NCBI lineage: Bacteria > Bacillati > Actinomycetota > Actinomycetes > Kitasatosporales > Streptomycetaceae > Streptomyces > Streptomyces sp. NPDC039423. Next base: position 1,141,011 of record NZ_JBVKAH010000001.1, on the reverse strand, counting down.
AGGCCCGCCCGGTGGACGGCGTATGGCGGCTGGCCGCGCGTCTGCCGCTGAGGGAGGCCGTCCGGTGATCCGGATCGTCCTGGCGGACGACGAGCGGATGGTGCGTACCGCCCTGCGGGTCATCCTGGACGCCGAGCCGGACCTGGAGGTGGCCGGCGAGGCGTCGACCGGCGCCGAGGCGGTGTCCGTGGTGCGCGAGCTGCGGCCGGACGTCGTCCTGATGGACGTGCGGATGCCCGGGACCGACGGGATCCGCGCCACCGAGCGGATCCTGGCCTCCCTGCCCGAGCCGCACCCCCGGATCGTGGTGGTGACGACGTTCGAGAACGACAGCTACGTGTACGACGCGCTGCGCGCCGGGGCCGCGGGGTTCCTGCTGAAGCGGTCGGCGGCGGAGGACCTCGTGGCCGCGGTCCGGCTGGTCGCCCGCAGCGACTCGCTGCTGTACCCGGCGGCCCTGCGGGGCCTGGCGGCCGAGTACGCGCGCCGCCGCCCGGCGTCCGCCCCGCCCTGGGTGGCGCGGCTGACCGAGCGGGAGGCGGAGGTGCTGCGGCTGATGACGACGGGCCTGACCAACGCGGAGATCGCCCGGCGGATGGGGGTCGGCCCGGCGACGGTGAAGACGCATGTGGCGGCGGTGCTGGCCAAGACGGGGGCGCGGGACCGTACGCAGGCGGTGATCGCGGCGTACGAATCGGGGTTCATCACCGCGGCCGGCTCCCGTGGATGAACGTTTCCCTGGCGGAGAAGTTCGGCTTCGACGACGCCGAGCAGGACGTGCCGGTGCGCACCTACCCGAGCGTCTACCCCTCCGGCATGGACAGGGCGCGGAGGTCGGCGGCAGGACGGGCACGGCGCAGCGCGGTGTCGACAACAGCGGGAAGCCGTACGCCTGGTTCACCTCGTACGCCAGGGACGCGGACACCGGCGAGGAGGTCGCGGTCGCGGTGCTGATCGAGGACGCCGCGGCCCGGCGGGCGGAGGTCAGCGGCAACGGGCTGGCCGCGCCGGTGGCCCGGAAGATGATGGCGGCGGCGCTGCGGTAGCCGGCGCCCGGACGGACCCGGGCGCGCGGGGGCCGGCGGCCGCACGGTATGCAGGTCCTTCCCGTACCCCTGTGCGTAGGAGGACCATCCGTGCGACCGCCGCCCCGTCTGCTCCCCCGTTCCCCGTCCGGCTGGACGATGGCGGTCTTCGGGCTGCTGGCCGCCGCCCTGGGCGCGGTGGGCCTGATCGCCCCGGACGCGCTGCTGACGGTCATGGGCTTCGGGCCCGTACCGGACGCCCGGCGCGCGGACGGGGACCACACGCTGCTGTTCCTGACCGCCTCCTCGATGGCGGCGGTCAACATGGGCGTCTACTACGTGCTGGCGGCGCTGTCCGACTGGAAGGCGTTCTTCCGCTGGACGGTTCCCTTCCGCCTCCTCACCTGTGCGGTGTTCACGCTGGCGGTCGTCTCCGGCCGCGCCCCGGCCGGGTTCCTGGGCGTGGGCCTGTGGGAGGGCCTGGGGGCGGTGGTGACGGGGCTGGCGCTGCGGTACGAGCGTCCGCGCGCCGGGTGACGGCCCCGCGGGAGGGGGCCGTCAGGAGCCGGCCGGTGGTGCGCCCCAGACGAGGGCGGTGCCGGTGTACGCGGGGACGGCCGGGGCGTCGGCGTACGCGGCCGGTGCCGAACGGCTGTGGTCGTCGGTCTCGTCGAAGGCGGACCAGTCGGCCTTGCTCATCCGGAGCTGGATGTCACCGGTGTCCCGCCCGGCCGCCAGGGAGCCGCCGGTGAACGCCACCTCCAGGTAGGCGTCCGCCCCCGCGGCCGGCGGGACGAGGGGCACGACCCGCAGCCGTACCCGGTCGCAGCCCACCGCCGCGTAGTCGCACCAGGCGTTGACCGAGGGCGACCCGCCGTCACGGGTGAAGTAGTACCGCGCGGACACGGTGCCCAGGTCGAGCGCGGAGGCACCGGTGTTGACCACCTGGAGCCCGGGCCGGACGGCGTTGTCCGTCGCCGACCCGTCGTTGTTCCGGTAGCGGACCTTCACCGCGCCCGGCGGGCCGTCGCCCGGTCCGGTCGTCGTCACGTCCAGCACGGGCGAGGGCGCCGACACATTGCCCGCCGCGTCCCGGGCGCGCACCGACCAGCGGTAGGGGGTCGCGGGGGCGAGCCCGGTGTCGGTGTACGTGGTGGCGGTCACCGGCGCCGTGTTCACCCGGACCGCGCCCCGGTACACGTCGTAGCCGGTCACCGCCACGTCGTCGGTCGCCGCCGTCCAGGACAGCGAGACGCTGGTGGCGGTCCTCGCCGTGCTGGTCAGGCCGGTCGGGGCGGTGGGCGCGGTGGTGTCCGCCGGGCCGCCGGGACCTCCGTACACCTGGCGCACGCTGATGCCCGTGGTGCTTCCGGCGCCGCCCAGCGGGACCTCGTGGTCGAGGCCGACGAACCGGCCGCCGTGCTGCCACAGGGCGGGTTTCAGCAGGGCGTACTTCCGCTCGTCCCAGGTCGCCCAGTCGTCGAGCAGCAGGCCGCCGGTGTCACCGGAGTTGGGGTTGAGGCACCAGAAGGTGTGGTGGAGGCGGTGCTCGGTGATGAGGTCGCGCAGCGCGGTCATCCACTTCTCGTTGGGGCCGCCGTCGAGGAAGCCGCCCCATTCACCGATGAGGAGCGGGGCCTTGTTCTCCTTGTGCAGGTAGAGCCAGTTGGGGTCCCAGACGTCCCGTTCGAGGGTCGTGCGGTTCCAGTCCCCGGTGAACCAGGGCTGGGCGAAGACCAGCGGCCCGTAGTCGTGCGGCGAGTAGACGAGCTGGGCGCCGAGGTCGACGGGGTGGTCGCGGACGCCGCGCAGATTGCCGCCCCACCAGGTGGAGTGGTAGTCGGCGGGGTCGGTGGACGTCCAGCCCGCGCCCGCCCTGGGGTACACCTCGGTGCCCTCGCACAGCACCAGCACCCGTGGGTTGACGGCGAGGATGCGGCGGCCGGCGGTCTCACAGGCGTGCCGGAAGTCGTCCTGGTCGCCGGAGCCGTCCCACTTGGCGCGCGGTGTCTCGTTGGCCCTGCCGTGCGGCTCGTTCTTGACGTCCATCGCGACGATGGTGTCGTCGTTCCGGTAGCGGGCGGTCACCCATTCCCAGGCGGTGTAGAAGTGCTCGGGCGTGAGGGCGCCCTTCCACCAGACCGGGTGCACGTGGCCGGAGTTGTCGGCCTCGGCGCTGTGCACGTCGAGCATGACCTTGATGCCGTACCGCTTGCACAGGGCGAGCCAGAAGTCGAAGACCTCCAGTGAGGTCTTCCCGGCGATCTCCGGGTTGGCCTGCGCGTTGACGTTCGGGACGGTCGCCCGGCCGTCCCTCCACTCCAGCAGCAGTTGCGTCGAGATCGGTACGCGGACGATGTTGATGCCCCGGGCGGCCATGGACGCGGTGATCCGGGTGATGTTGCCGGACCACAGGCCGTGGAAGACCCGCTCGGAGGCGTTGAAGCCGAACCAGTTGGTGCCGGTGAGCCGCACCTCGTCGCCGTTGGCGTCGACGATCCGGTTGCCCCGGGTGTGCAGCCAGTCGTCGCCCGGGGCGGCCGCCCCAAAGGTGGTGGCCGGGGCGGAGGCGGCGGCCGGGGTGCCGGCTGCCAGTAAGACGGCGGTCAGCACCGCGGCGACCAGCGCCCGGACGCGGCGGAGCCTGCTCGCTGTTCGTGACGGTCCCACTGTGTGCCCTTCTGACGAGGGAAGTGTGGGAGCGCTCCCAAGTCGTGTCGTGTTCATCAAGCCAGGCCCCACCGGAGCTGTCAACCTCCCCGGCTGACGCGGGACGGTCCCCACCGGCCCGGGCCCGGCGGCAGCGGACGGAAAACCGCAACTCAGGGGCGAGGCCGCGTCGTTGCCGCCACACTTGACGGTGTCCGGTCCCCGCGTGCGCGTGGCGCACACGGACAGGAGCCGGACCGGAACCCCTCGGCCCGTTCGCACGGCCGCCCCCCAGGAGGCCCGCCCATGCCCGCTCCCCGCACGCTCCTGCTCACCGGAGGCGCCGGCGGCCTCGGCACCCTGATGCGGGGGCTGCTGCCGGCGTACGGCTACGAGCTGCGCCTCTTCGACGCCACCCCCATCGAGGGCGAACCCGGCGCGGTCGCCGCCGACCTCGCCGACAAGGAGGCCCTGCGCGAGGCCGTACGGGGCGTCGACGCGATCGTGCACCTGGCGGGCATCTCCCTGGAGGCGTCCTTCGACAAGCTGCTGCGCGCCAACATCGAGGGCACGTACAACCTCTACGAGGCCGCCCGCGCCGAGGGCGTGGGCCGGATCCTGTTCGCGTCCAGCAACCACGCCGTCGGGTTCACCCCGCGCCCCCGCGAGGGCGACCCGCTGATCCCGGTCGACACCCCCCGCCGCCCCGACACGTACTACGGGCTGTCCAAATGCTTCGGCGAGGACCTGGCCCAGCTCTACTGGGACCTCCACGGCGTCGAGACCGTCTCCGTACGGATCGGTGCCTGCTGCATGGAACCCACCTCGGTGCGGATGCTGTCGGTCTGGCTGAGCCCCGGCGACTGCGCCCGCCTCTTCCACGCCGCCCTCACCGCCGAGGACGTCCGGCACACCGTGGTCCACGGCTCGTCCGCCAACACCCGTCTGTGGTGGGACCTCTCCTCCGCCCGCGCCCTGGGCTACGAACCGCAGGACGACTCCGAGCAGTACGCCCCCGGGCTGATCGCTGAGCAGGGCGAGCTGGACGACGCCAACCCCGACCACGCCCACCTCGGCGGCCACTTCTGTACGCGGCCGCCCCGCTGGCCCTACTGATGTCCGGGCGCCCGCGCGGGTGATGTCCGGGCGCCCGCTCGGCCCCGCGCGGACAGGCCCGTAACCGGAGTGGCCCAAGGTAAGGGAACGGCAAAGCCGCCCCGCTCGTTACCCCGGCATGACAGCTATGACCCCCGGCTCGAACATCCCGCTTCCCGTCACCCGCGTGGTGGTGGACGTCGCCGCGCCCGTGCGGCTCGACGTATCGGGCCTGCTGCTCACCGCCGACGGCAAGGTGCGCTCCGACGACGACTTCATCTTCTACAACCAGCCGTCCGGCCCCGGTGTGACGTACCGGTCCGGCGGCGGCACGGCGCCCGATGCGATCATCGTGGACACCGCCGCCGTCCCGCCCGGCATCGAGAAGATCGTCGTCACCGCCAGCCCGGACGCCGCCGGGCAGACGTTCCAGGGCGTCGAACCCACCGCCACGATCCGCGGCGCGGACGACGGCACCGTCCTCGCCACCTTCACCCCGCCGCGGCTGGGCACGGAGACGGCGCTGGTCGTGGTCGAGGTCTACCTCCGCAACGGCGCCTGGAAGGCCCGCGCCGTGGGCCAGGGCTACGCCGACGGGCTGGCCGGCATCGCCACCGACTTCGGCGTCTCGGTCGACGAGGAGCCCGCACAGGCCGCGCCCGCCCCCGCCCCGGCTCCCGCCGCCCCCGTGACCCCCGCCCCGGTGGCACCCGCGCCCGCCGCCGCGCCGCCCGCTCCCCCGGCTCCCCCGGCTCCGCCCGCCGCGTCCACCGGGAAGATCAACCTGGACAAGGGCCGGGTCAACCTCCAGAAGAACCAGACCGTGTCCCTGGTCAAGGGCGGCCGCCCCCTGCTCTCCCAGGTCAAGATGGGCCTCGGCTGGGAGCCCGCCTTCCGGGGCAAGGACATCGACCTGGACGCCTCCGTCATCGCGTACGGGCCCCAGCGCAACCATCTGGACAGCTGCTACTTCGGCAAGCTGACCATCCTGAACGGCGCCGTCAAGCACTCCGGCGACAACCTCACCGGCGAGGGGGCCGGCGACGACGAGGTGATCGTCGTCGACCTGGGCAGGCTGCCCGCGGACGCCACCGGCCTGGTGTTCACCGTCAACTCCTTCTCCGGCCAGAAGTTCACCGAGGTCGCCAAGGCGTACTGCCGGCTGATGGACGCGGCGACCGGCGAGGAACTGGTCCGCTTCGACCTGACCACCGCCGAGCCGCAGACCGGCGTGATGATGGCCAAGCTCATCAAGCAGTTCTCCGGCGAGTGGGAGATGACGGCGATGGGCGAGTTCGTGAAGTCGCGGACCGTGCGCGGCATGGTCAAGCCGGCGGCGCAGGCCCTGTAGGACCACCCCCGCCCCTCCCGACCCGGGCGGGCCCCGGTCCGGCCGGCCTCACCGGACGGGCGGCGGCCCACGCCCGGCCCCCGGCACCCCCGAAAGGCGTTCGCCCCATGTCCCTCCCCGCCACCGGCCGTCGCGTCCTCGTCACCGGCGCCTCCCGGGGCCTCGGCCGCGCGGTCGCCCGTGCCTTCGCGGAGAACGGCGACCGGGTCGCCGTGCACTACGGCTCGCGCGCCGACGAGGCCCGCGCCACGCTCGGCGCCCTCCCGGGCACGGGCCACGCCCTGGTCGGCGGCGACCTCGCGGACCCCTCGGAGGCGGCGCGTGTCGCCGACGCCGCCGCCTCGGCGCTCGGCGGCCTGGACGTCCTCGTCAACAATGCGGCCGTCAACACCCGTCACCCGCTCCCCGAGACGCCGTACGAGGAGTGGGTGACGGTCTGGCAACGGCACGTCGCCGTCAACCTGCTGGCCACCGCGAACCTGAGCCACCTGGCCGGGCGCCGCATGATGGACCAGGGCACGGGCGGACGGATCGTCAACATCGGTTCGCGCGGCGCGTTCCGGGGCGAGCCGGACCACCCCGCCTACGGCGCGACCAAGGCGGCCGTCCACGCCCTGGGCCAGTCCCTGGCGGTCTCCCTCGCCCCGTACGGCATCGCCGTCGCGTCGGTCGCGCCCGGGTTCTTCGCCACGGAACGCGTCGGCCCCCGGCTGGCCGGCCCCGAGGGCGACGCCATCCGGGCGCAGAGCCCCTTCGGACGGGTCGGCACGCCCGAGGAGATCGCGGCGGCGGTGCTGTGGCTCGCCTCGCCCGCGGCGGAGTGGTCCTCCGGCACGGTCCTCGACGTCAACGGCGCCTCCCACCTCCGCACCTGACCGCACCGCGCCGGCGCCTCGCCCCGCCGTTGTGGGCAGTCGTTCCGCCGGTGCCTCGCCCCACCCCGCGCTCCGGCTGCCCCGTTGTGGGCAGTCGTTCCGCAGGGCGATGGGGGTCCCCCCTGCTCGAGCGAAGCCGAGAGCTTGGGGGAGGGTGGGCACAACGGAACCCGGGCGGCACCCTCTCCCGGTCCCCCCGGGGCGGCGCGCTTCCCGGTGCGCCCACGTGCGGGCGGGACGGGGCAACCACCGGTACGGGGCGGGGCCACGGCCCCACCCCGCGCCGGGCGTCAGGCGCCGGGCCGGGAGCGGGCCTTGAACGCGGCCTTGCGGGCGTCCTTCGCCGCCGCCTTGTCCCCGTGCAGCCGCCCCATCGCCTCCAGCACGTCCGCCGTGGCCGGGTGCTCCACCCGCCACACGGCGTCGAAGAACCCGCTGTGCCGGCTCGTCAGGCCCTCGACAAGCTCCCGCAGCTCCTCCAGGTCCCCGCCGCCCACCGCGTCCAGTTGCGCCGCGATCGTGTCGATGGCCAGCCAGAAGACCATGGACTCCGGCGGCGCGGGCACGTCCGCCGCGCCCCGCTCCGCCAGCCAGACCCGGGCGAGGCCGCCGAGTTCGGGGTCGTCGAGAACCTCGCGGACCGCCGGTTCCGCCCCGGCGCCCACGAGGGTCAGCGCCTGCTGGCAGTGGAGCCGCCGCAGGGGCGAGCCGGCGTCCGCGCCCCGGGCCGCCGCGAGCAGCTCGCGCGCCGCCGGGAGCGCCTCGCGACGGGCCAGCCACGCCTGCGTCTCGGCCCGCGCCGCGGCCTGCGGGTAGTGGGCCACCCCGTCGAGCAGCACGTCCGCGCCCTTGTCGGCGAGGTCGCCGACCGCGGGGGCGTCCACGCCCGCCTCGAGCATCCGGGCGCGGACGCCGTACAGCCCGAGCGGGGTCAGCCGCACCATGCCGTACCGTGTCACGTCCTCGTCGTCGCCCATGGAGGCGGGCTCCTCGCCCTCCTCGGCCATCAGCGCCTCGTCGACGGGCTGGTACTCAACGAGCCCGACGGGCTCCAGCACCCGGAACTGGTCGTCCAGCCGCATCATGGCGTCCGACACCTGCTCCAGCACGTCGTCGGTGGGTTCGCCCATGTCGTCGGGGACGATCATCGACGCGGCGAGCGCCGGCAGCGGCACCGGCGCATCCCCGGAGCCGCCCTCGGCGACGGTCAGGAGGTACAGGTTGGCGAGGACGCCGTCGAGGAACTCCGCCTCGTGCTGCGGGTCCCAGTCCAGTGCGTCGAGGTCGAGGTCGCCGTCCTCGCCGAGCGCGTCGGCGAGGTCGTCGAGCAGCGGCGCGGTGGCGTCGGCGAACGCGGTGTCCAGGGCGTCCAGCCACAGCGCCAGGACGTCCTGGGGCGCCCCGCCGGTGACGAGCGCGAGCTGTCCGCCCGCCTCGACGGCCCCGCCCTCGCCGCCCTCCTCGTCCTCCTGGGGGTCGTCGGCCACCACGAGTCCGGTGTCGACGGCGACCCGCCACGCCTCGCTGGCGTAGGCGGCGCCGTCGTCGTCGGGACCCAGCCCGAGCGCCTCGGCGGCGGCCGGGAGCTGCTCCTCGACGAGTTCGCCGCCGGGGCCCACCCGGGTGTCGGGACCGGCCCAGCGGGCGAGCCGGACGGCCCGGGCCAGCAGCGGGGCGCCGAGCGCGTCCCGGGCCAGTTCCGCGTCCGAGGGCAGCCGCACCGGCGGCAGGGTGGGGCGATCCGACGACATCAGCGGTTTCTCCTCGGCACGTACGTGGGGGGTCGGGCGGCCCCCAGCGTAGACGTATTCGGCCCCCCGCCCGGCAGTTCATGTACCGGTCAAGGCCCGTCCACCCGCGAACCCTTGACAAGTACCGGCCCCAGACCAGAGATTGACGCGCGTAGAGCTACCGCTCAGTACCTCCCACGAACCCATCGGAGCCTTGTGATGCCTTCCTCCCTGCCGAGAGCCGCGCGGAGAACCCCGTCGACCTCGCCGCGCCCCGTCGCCGTCTCGGCCGTGGTCGCCGCCGCCCTGGCCGCGGGCCTGCTCGCCACGGGTTCGGCCACCGCCGCCGGCACGGCCGACGCGGTGCGCGTCCACGACATCCAGGGCACCACCCGCATATCCCCGCTCGCCGGGCAGCAGGTCAGTGGGGTGTCCGGCATCGTCATCGGCGTCCGTACGTACGGTTCGCGCGGTTTCTGGATCCAGGACCCGCAGGCCGATGAGGACCCGGCCACCAGCGAGGGCGTGTTCGTCTACACCGGCTCCGCCCCGACCGTCGCCGTCGGCGACGCGGTCACCGTGTCCGGCACGGTCACCGAGTACGTCCCCGGCGGCACGTCGTCCGGGAACCAGTCGCTCACCCAGATCACCAAGCCCACCGTCACGGTCGTCTCCTCCGGCAACGCGCTGCCCGCGCCCACCGTCCTGACGGCTCGTTCCGTACCCTCCGCGTACACCCCCGAGGGCGACCCGGCGGCCGGCGGCTCGATCAACGGCCTGACGCTCCAGCCGGGCCGTTACGCCCTGGACTACTTCGAGTCCCTGGAGGGCACGAACGTCCGCATCGGCTCCTCGCGGGTCGTCGGCGCGACCGACCCGTACAACGAGCTGTGGGTGACGGTCAAGCCGCACGAGAACGACAACCGCCGCGGCGGCACGGTCTACGGTTCGTACACCTCGCAGAACACCGGCCGCCTCCAGGTCCAGTCGCTCACCCCGGTCGCCGAGCGGCCGTTCCCCAAGGCGAACGTGGGCGACTGGCTGACCGGCACCACCGAAGGCCCGCTGGACTTCAACCAGTTCGGCGGCTACACCCTCACCGCCCGCACCCTGGGCACCCCGGCCGACCGGGGCCTGGAGCGTGAGCGGACCGAGCGGCAGCACCGCGGTGAGCTGGCGGTGGCCACGTACAACGTCGAGAACCTCGACCCGACCGACCCGCAGGAGAAGTTCGACGCCCTGGCCAAGGCCGTGGTGGAGAACCTGTCCTCGCCGGACGTCGTGGCCCTGGAGGAGATCCAGGACAACAACGGCGCCAAGAACGACGGCACGGTCGCCGCCGACGAGACGCTGAAGAAGTTCACGGACGCGATCGTCGCGGCCGGCGGCCCCGCGTACGCGTGGCGGTCCGTCGACCCGGTGAACAACAAGGACGGCGGCGAGCCTGGCGGCAACATCCGCCAGGTGTTCCTCTTCAACCCCGAGCGCGTGTCGTTCACCGACCGCGCGGGCGGCGACGCGACCACGGCGACCGGTGTCGTACGGGAGAAGGGCCGGGCGGCCCTGACCCACTCCCCCGGCCGGATCGACCCGGCGAACACCGCGTGGGACAACAGCCGCAAGCCGCTGGCGGGCGAGTTCACCTTCCGGGGCCGCACGGTCTTCGTCATCGCGAACCACTTCGGTTCCAAGGGCGGTGACGAATCGATCGTCTCGCACCACCAGCCGCCGAACCGTTCCTCCGAGGTCAAGCGCCTCCAGCAGGCCCAGGCCGTGAACACCTTCGTCAAGGACCTCCTGGAGGTGCAGCGCACCGCCGACGTCGTCGTCCTCGGCGACATCAACGACTTCGAGTTCTCCGGGACGACGAAGGCCCTGACGGACGGGGGCGCGCTGCACGCGGCGGTCACCTCGCTGCCGCGCAGCGAGCGCTACTCGTACGTGTACCAGGGCAACAGCCAGGTGCTGGACCAGATCCTGACCAGCCCCTCGATCCGGCGCTTCGAGTACGACAGCGTGCACATCAACGCCGAGTTCGCCGACCAGGACAGCGACCACGACCCGCAGGTGCTGCGCTTCCGCCCGTAGGGGCCGCCGGGCGTCCGGGCCCGCTCCGGTCACGCGCCCGCGCTGAGGCTCAGCGCGGGCGCGTGCCGTCGGCCGGGTGTCAGCCCGGCCAGGTGCCGGTCAGCCGGCGGACGCCGACCGCGCCGCCGCGGTCCACCGCCGCCTTGACCACCGCGAAGATCGCCCCTTCCAGGGCGGCGGCCAGCAGGATCTCCTTCCACCGGCGTTCCTCGTCCATCGCGTCCGGGGCGTCGCCGTCGCCGACGGCCGCCCACGCACGGGAGAACAGTGAGCTGGCCACGGCACCACTGGCCATGCCGAGGAGGATGCCCACCGGCCGGTAGAGCAGCTTCTGCTTGCGCTTCTTCTTCTGTTTCGCCATTCCCGTCCTCATCCCCACTTTCCAGTGCGCCGAAGCTGCCACAGCACCACGCCCGCGACCACCACCGCGGCGACCGCGGCGAGGATCGTGCGCGAGTTCTCCCGGACCGGCTCCGGGGTCTTCTCGTGCACCAGGTGCGCGGCGCGCGCCTTCACGTCCGTCTTGGCCATCAGCTGGTCGATGGTCTCGCCCAGTTCCTGCCGCTTGCGTGCCGCCTGGAGGCGGAGTTCGTCAGGGCCCGGGGTGTGGTGCGTGTCCCGTGTCATCGGTGGACCCTCTCCTTGATCTCGTGGACGTCCGAACGCACACCGTCGATCGCTCGCTCCGGCTTGGGCGGCACCGCCCGTTTCAGCTGGCCGCGGCCCAGCACGGCGAGCACCCCGGCGATCGCCAGGAACAGGACGGTCGCGATGAGCACCGCGAGCCAGACATCGAGCACGACGGCCAGCGCGGCGGCCACGGTGGCCCACACGCCGATGAGCCCGACGTAGCCGACGGCCGCGGCGGCCCCCAGCATCCCGCCACCCTTGCCCGCTCGTTTCCCCTTCTGCATCATTTCGGCCTGCGCGGTGCGCATCTCGGTCTTCACCAGGTCGGAGAGCTGCTCAGACGCCTGCTTCACCAGCTCGCCGACCGACGGTTCTCCGGCCACGCGGATCGCCTCCCATCTCGTACGGGAAGGTCCGGGTACCCCGTCGTACCGTCCCGGAACCGACCGATGCTTCAGCAACCCTTACCCTCGAAGGTGATGACCTCTAAGCAGACCTGTACGGTCGGTGCTGGACGCGGGCCCGGTCCGTGAACCGCCCGCAGCCCGCCGACCGGGAGGCGGTCGACGGGCTGCGGGCGGCGTACGAGGAAACGGGGCGGGGAACCGCTCAGGAGCCGACGACCTCGTTGTGGCCGAGGACGGCGACGTGCTCCAGCACGTCCTCCATGGGGTCGTCGATCTGGCCGATCGACACCAGCGTGAGGTGGTGGCCGGTGCCCGAGGCGCGGCCGGACTCGTCGGCGTGGGCGACGCCGGACGGCACCAGCGCCGCCAGCGCGAGCACGACCGGAACGATGAGTCTGCGGGTTGTCATATGAGCCGTCCCTCGCCTTGCCGATGGGTGTGACCGTGTACGACCTGCTTATCCACCCGGCCGGCGGAAAGGTCACGCACGATCACACGAATCAGTTGTGGCTGTGGAGGATGTCGTTCAGGCCGCCCCACACCGCGTTGTTCGGCCGGGCCTCGACGGTGCCGGTGACCGAGTTGCGGCGGAAGAGGATGTGGGAGGCGCCGGACAGCTCGCGGGCCTTGACGATCTGCCCGTCGGGCATCGTGACGCGCGTACCGGCGGTGATGTAGAGGCCCGCCTCGACGACGCACTCGTCGCCCAGGGCGATGCCGACGCCCGCCTCGGCGCCGATCAGGCAGCGCTCACCGACGGAGATGATGACGTTGCCGCCGCCGGAGAGGGTGCCCATGGTGGAGGCGCCGCCGCCGATGTCGGAGCCGTCGCCGATGACGACGCCCGCGGAGATGCGGCCCTCGACCATCGAGGTGCCGAGCGTGCCGGCGTTGAAGTTCACGAAGCCCTCGTGCATCACGGTGGTCCCGGCGGCGAGGTGCGCGCCGAGCCGCACGCGGTCGGCGTCGGCGATGCGGACGCCCTTGGGGGCGACGTAGTCCGTCATGCGGGGGAACTTGTCGACGCTGGTCACCTGGAGGTGCAGGCCCTCGGCGCGGGCGTTGAGCCTGACCTTCTCCACGTCGTCGACGGCGACGGGACCGAGGGAGGTCCAGGCGACGTTGGCGAGCAGCCCGAAGATCCCGTCCAGGTTCTGCCCGTGCGGCTTGACGAGCCGGTGGCTGAGCAGGTGCAGGCGCAGGTAGGCGTCGTGGGCGTCGAGCGGCTTGTCGTCGAGCGAGGCGATGACGGTGCGCACGGCGACGACCTCGACGCCGCGGCGGGCGTCGACGCCGAGGGCCTTGGCGGCGCCCTCGCCGAGGAGGTCGACGGCCTGGTCGGAGGTGAGCCGCTCGGTCCCCGCGGGCCCGGGCCCGTCGACGAGCTCGGGAGCCGGGAACCAGGTGTCGAGAACGGTGCCGTCGCCGGCGATGGTGGCAAGGCCGGCGGCGACGGCGCCGGTGGTACGGGGTGCAGAAGTCATGCCAGAAACCTAACCGGCCGCCCGCCGCCCGGGCCAACCGGTCTCACCTCCCGGTCGCCGCCCCGCACCCCCGTGCCGGGGCGGCGACCGGAGCGGCGGTTCAGGGACGCGTGCCGGGCGCGTCGACGACCTCGGTCGTGACGCGCATGGCGGTGGCCAGCACGGTGCCCTTGGTCACGAAGGGGCCACCGGACTTCTTGCCGCCGACGTAGTAGCCGATCCCGGCCACGAGCCGGAATCCCCGGAATGCCTGGGTCCGGGGATCGAACAGCACCTCGAAGGTGTTCCGCTCGTAGGAGTAGTCGCGGTAGTTGCCTTCGACTCCCAGCGCCATGAGGGTCTCCCTCCCGTCCGGCACGACCGTGGACGTCAGCTTCGCGCCCGGTAGCTCTCCGGCGGTCCGGATCAGCAGCTTCCCCTTCTCCTCCGGCATGCTGGGCGTCACCGCCAGCACTTCCGCGATCTCCTCGAAGTCGCGCTGCGCCTGGGTCAGACGCCACGCGCTGGACACCCGGCTGGGGATGGACCGCTTGCGGATCAGGCGGAGGGCGCCGTCGGTGTCGTCCGGCAGGTCCTCCACCAAGGCGTCCGCCTGCCGGGGAGTGAGGGTGTGACCATTGCCCGTCCCTCCGTACGTGGCGCCCGTGCGGGTCTGCGGAGGAGGCGTCTCGGCGCCCATCCGCTCGTCGAATCCGTCGTACCGGGTCCAGTCCTCGTCGGTGCGGGACCGCAGGCTGCCCAGGTCACAGGGCCTTCCCTGCGTGAAGTAGAGGTTGAAGCCGAGCATCTCCATGCCCCGGCCGCCGCTTCCCCCGGCCTCGCAGTTCACCATCCGCCACTCGGTCTTGCGGTAGATCCACTGGTCCGCCCGCGGCTTGGCCGCCGGCGCCGCCGGCGCCGCCGGCTCGTGACCGGCCGGGAGCAGCGTGGCGAGCGTCGCCACCGCGGTGACCGCCGCCGCGGCGCCCGCCACCGCGAGCCGCCACCCGCCCCAAAGGCGCCGCCGGGGACGGGCGGCCTCGTCGAGGAGGCGGGCGTGGCCCGGGGCGAGGCGGGCCCGGTCGGGCGTCGGGGCGTCCGCGCGGAAGTCCTGGAGCGTCCGCATCTCATCCATGGGTGACCTCCGTGGTGAAGTCGTGTACGAGGGTGGGGTCGCTGTCGCCGAGGGCGGACCGGACCTTCTTGCGCGCCCGGTTGAGCCGGGAGCGGACCGTGCCGACCGGGATGGAGAGGGCCTCGGCGACCTCCTGGTACGTGAGGTCCGCCCAGGCGACCAGCAGCAGCACGTGCCGGTCGCCGCCCGACAGGGACGCGAGGGCGCCGGCCAGGGGGCCGTGGGCGGCCTGGGCGGTGAGCCGGTCGTCGGCGTGGTCGACCCAGGACTCGGCGACCGGGTCGTGCCCGGTGCGGGCCAGCGCGTTCAGGGCGCGGACCTCGGTGCGGCGCTGTTTGCCGATCAGGTTGGCGGCGATGCCGTAGAGCCAGGGGCGGGCGTTGGCGCGGGCCGGGTCGTAGCGGGCGCGGCCGCGGAACGCGGCGAGGAACGTGTCGGCCGTGATGTCGTCGGCGGCCGCGTCGCCCAGCCGCCGGGCGGCGTACCGGTGGATGTCGGCGGCGTACCGGTGGTACAGCTCGGCGAAGGCCTCGGGGCGGTCGAGGGAGCGTGTCACGACGGCCGAGTCGTCATGGGCGTCGTCGTGGTGGGCGTCCGGCGGTCCGGTCACGGGGTCTCCGTCTGCGGCGGGTGTGGTCACACCCGCTGTTCCCCGCAGGCCGGGTGGGGGTTCACGCGAGCGGCCGGCCCGGCGTTCCGGGGCGGCGAGGGGGGAGTTCGTAGGCCGGCTCGACGCCGGTGCGTCCGCCGGCCGGCCGCTCCCCGATCGGGTACGGGGAGACGTACGGAGAGACGGCCATGCCCTCCGCCCAAGCTCTTCGAGCAGGGGGAGGGCATGGCCGTCGCAGCCGGACGGTACCGGTGGTCTCAGACGTTGAAGCCGAGCGCGCGGAGCTGCTCGCGGCCGTCGTCCGTGATCTTGTCCGGGCCCCACGGCGGCATCCAGACCCAGTTGATCTTCAGCTCGTTGACGATGCCGTCCGTCGCGGCCTTCGCCTGGTCCTCGATCACGTCGGTCAGCGGGCAGGCCGCCGACGTCAGCGTCATGTCCAGGGTCGCGATGTTGGAGTCGTCGATGTGGATGCCGTAGATGAGGCCGAGGTTGACGACGTCGATGCCCAGCTCGGGGTCGACGACGTCGTACAGCGCCTCGCGGACCTCCTCCTCGGACGCGGGCTTCATCTGGGCCGTCTGGTTCTCGCTCATGCCGTCTTCCTCTCCGCGCCGTCACCCATCGCCTGGGCGGTCGCGTCCTTCCAGGCCATCCAGCTCAGCAGGGCGCACTTCACCCGGGCCGGGTACTTGGAGACGCCGGCGAACGCGACCGCGTCCTCCAGCACCTCCTCCATCGCGTCGTCGGGCTCGATCCTGCCCTTGGACTGCATCAGCTCCAGGAAGGTGGCCTGGATCCGCTGCGCCTCGGCGAGCTCCTTGCCGACGAGGAGTTCGTTCAGGACGGAGGCGGACGCCTGGCTGATCGAGCAGCCCTGGCCCTCGTACGACACGTCCGCGATCCGCGATCCGTCGTACTTCACGCGCAGCGTGATCTCGTCGCCGCACGTCGGGTTGACGTGGTGCACCTCGGCGTCGCCGTCCCGCAAGCCCCGCCCGTGCGGATGCTTGTAGTGGTCCAGGATGACGTCCTGGTACATCGAATCCAGCTTCACACCCGCTCCTAGCCGAAGAAGTTCCGGACGTGCTCCAGGCCCTCGACCAAGGCGTCGACCTCGGCCGGGGTGGAGTACAGATAGAACGACGCCCGCGTGGTCGCAGGAATTCCGTACCGGAGGCAGACCGGCCGCGCGCAGTGGTGGCCGACCCGGACGGCGATGCCCTGCTCGTCCAGGACCTGGCCCACGTCGTGCGGGTGGATGTCCCCGAGGACGAAGGAGATCGCCGCGCCGCGGTCCTCGGCCGTCACCGGGCCGATGATCCGCAGGTCCGGGACCTCCTGGAGGCGGCGGACCGCGTACTCGGTGATCGCGTGCTCATGGCGCGCGATGTTGTCCATGCCGATGGAGGTGAGGTAGTCCACGGCGGCGCCGAGGCCGACGGCCTGGGCGACCGGGGGCGTGCCCGCCTCGAACTTGTGCGGCGCGGGGGCGTAGGTCGACGAGTTCATCGACACGGTCTCGATCATCTCGCCGCCGCCGAGGAACGGCGGGAGGTCCTCCAGCAGTTCCTGGCGGCCCCACAGGACGCCGATGCCGGTCGGGCCGCACATCTTGTGGCCGGTGAAGGCGACGAAGTCGGCCTGGAGGGCCTGGACGTCCAGCACCATGTGCGGGGCGGCCTGCGAGGCGTCGATCAGCACCAGCGCGCCGACCTCCTGGGCGCGTCGCACTATCGCCTCGACCGGGTTGAGGGTGCCGAGGATGTTGGAGACCAGCACGAAGGAGACGATCTTCGTCTTCTCGGTGATGACCTGGTCGATGTTCGACAGGTCGAGGCGGCCGTCGTCGGTCAGGCCGAACCACTTCAGCTTCGCGCCGGTGCGCTGCGACAGCAGCTGCCACGGAACGATGTTGGAGTGGTGCTCCATCTCCGTGATGACGATCTCGGTCTCGTGGTCGACCCGGTAGGGCTCGTCGGCCCATCCGAGCATGTTGGCGACCAGGTTGAGCGACTCCGAGGCGTTCTTGGTGAAGATCACCTCGTTGCGGCTCGGCGCGTTGATGAAGGCGGCGACCTTGTCGCGCGCCCCCTCGTACAGCGCCGTGGCCTCCTCGGCCAGCACGTGCACGCCGCGGTGCACATTGGCGTTGTGCTGTTCGTAGTACTCACTGAGCACGTCGATGACCTGGCGCGGCGTCTGGGAGGTCGCCGCGTTGTCCAGGTACACGAGCTTCTTGCCGTCGTGGAGCACCCGGTCGAGGATGGGGAAGTCCTTGCGGAGCGCCTCGGTGTCGAGGAGGCCCGGCAGCTGTGTCACGCGGATGCGCCACCCTTCGTGTAGGACTCGTAGCCCTCGGCCTCCAGCTTGTCGGCGAGCTCGGGGCCACCGGACTCGACGATCTTGCCGCCGGCGAAGACATGGACGTGGTCCGGCTTGATGTACCGCAGGATCCGCGTGTAGTGCGTGATCAGCAGGGTGCCGACCTCGCCGGTCTCGCGGACGCGGTTGACGCCCTCGGAGACGATGCGCAGCGCGTCGACGTCCAGGCCGGAGTCGGTCTCGTCGAGGATCGCGACCTTCGGCTTGAGGAGCTCGAGCTGGAGGATCTCGTGCCGCTTCTTCTCACCGCCGGAGAAGCCCTCGTTGACGTTGCGCTCGGCGAAGGCGGGGTCCATGTTGAGGCGCTGCATGGCCTCCTTGACCTCCTTCACCCAGGTGCGGAGCTTGGGGGCCTCGCCGCGGACGGCGGTGGCGGAGGTGCGCAGGAAGTTGCTCACCGAGACGCCGGGGACCTCGACCGGGTACTGCATGGCGAGGAACAGGCCGGCGCGGGCGCGCTCGTCGACGGACATCTCCAGGACGTCCTCGCCGTCGAGGGTGACGGTGCCGCCGGTGATCGTGTACTTGGGGTGACCCGCGAGGGAGTACGCGAGCGTCGACTTGCCGGAGCCGTTGGGGCCCATGATGGCGTGGGTCTCGCCCTGCTTCACGGTCAGGTCGACGCCCTTGAGGATCTCCTTCGTGGCGTTGTCGGCCTCGACGGAGACGTGCAGGTCGCGGATTTCAAGCGTAGCCATGGGTGACTCAGGACTCCTGGGTGACGGAGACGAGCACATCGTCCCCTTCGATCTTGACGGGGTATACGGGGACGGGGCGCGTCGCGGGAAGGCCGGACGGCTTGCCGGTGCGGAGGTCGAAGGCCGACCCGTGCAGCCAGCACTCGATCTGGCAGTCCTCGACCTCGCCCTCCGACAGCGAGACGTTCGCGTGCGAGCAGATGTCGTGGATCGCGAACACCTCGCCCTCGGTCTGGACGACGGAGATGGGCGTGCCGTCGAGTTCCACCCGCTTCGGGGTGTCCTCCTCCAGCTCGCTCAGCCCGCAGGCTCGGACGAAGGGCATCAGAGGGACGCCTCCAGCTCGGCCTCGATCTTGGCGATCAGCCGCTCCTCGACGTCCGGCAGACCGATCTGCTGGACCAGCTCGGCGAAGAAGCCGCGAACGACGAGGCGGCGGGCCTCGGTCTCCGGGATGCCACGGGCCATGAGGTAGAAGAGCTGTTCGTCGTCGAAGCGGCCGGTGGCCGAGGCGTGGCCGGCGCCGGCGATCTCGCCGGTCTCGATCTCCAGGTTCGGCACGGAGTCGACGCGGGCGCCGTCGGTCAGCACCAGGTTGCGGTTCATCTCGTACGTGTCGGTGCCCTCGGCCGCGGCCTGGATGAGGACGTCACCGATCCACACCGCGTGGGCGTTCTCGCCCTGGAGCGCGCCCTTGTAGGCGACGTTCGACGTGCAGTGCGGGGTGTTGTGGTCGACGAGGAGGCGGTGCTCCTGGTGCTGGCCCTTCTCCGTGAAGTACAGGCCGAAGAGCTCGGCCCCGCCGCCGGTGCCGGCGTACCTCACGCGCGGGTGCAGACGCACGACGTCACCGCCGAAGGTGACGACGACCGACTTGAAGGAGGCGTCCCGGCCGACCAGCGCGTTGTGCTGGGCGACGTGGACGGCCTTCTCGTCCCAGTCCTGGATGGAGACGACGGTCAGCTTGGCGCCGTCACCGAGCACGAAGTCGACGTTGGCGGCGAGGACCGCGTCACCGGTGTGGTCGATGACCACGACGGCCTCGGCGAACGCGCCGAGCTCGATCACCTGGTGGCCGAAGGCGGTGCCGCCCTGGCCGTGCACGGAGATCCGGACCGGCTCGGTGAGCACGGTCTCCTTGGGGACGGTGACGACCGAGGCCTTCTCGAAGGCGGAGTACGCCTGGGCGGCTACCCGGTCCACCGGGGTGCCGGCCTTGCCGAGCCGCTCGTCGTCGCGGCCGACGGTCTCGACGGTGACGCCCTCGGGCGCCTCCACCTCGACGCGCACGCCGTCGCCGGTGGCGACCGCGGTGCCGTCGTGCAGCCCGCGGAGCCGCTCCAGCGGCGTGAACCGCCACTCCTCCTCACGGCCGTGCGGGACGGGGAAGTCCGCGACGTCGAAGGAGGGGGGCGCGCTCATGCGGGTCGCGACGGTGGACTCGGCGGCCACCGCGATGGAGCCGGCGGTGGTGGAGCCCACCGGGATGTTCTGGGCCTCAGCCATGGCTGTCGGTCTGCTCGCTTTCTGCGTTCGGTGCGTTCGCTGCCCGCGGGGCGGCTCCGGCCGTCGGCCGGTCGCCCTGCGGGCGGCTCACGGGGCTCACACCGGGTGAGCCGGGGGACGTGATCGACAGGGGCGGGGCGGGTCAGCCCACCGCGCCTTCCATCTGGAGCTCGATCAGCCGGTTGAGCTCGAGCGCGTACTCCATGGGCAGCTCCTTGGCGATCGGCTCGACGAAGCCGCGCACGATCATCGCCATGGCCTCGTCCTCCGACAGACCGCGGCTCATGAGGTAGAAGAGCTGGTCCTCGGAGACCTTGGAGACGGTCGCCTCGTGGCCCATGGACACGTCGTCCTCGCGGACGTCGACGTACGGGTACGTGTCGGAGCGGGAGATCGTGTCGACGAGCAGCGCGTCGCACAGGACGTTCGACTTGGAGCCCGGGGCACCCTCGCCGATCTCGATGAGACCGCGGTAGGAGGTGCGGCCGCCGCCTCGCGCCACCGACTTGGAGACGATGTTGGAGGAGGTGTTCGGGGCCATGTGGACCATCTTGGCGCCGGCGTCCTGGTGCTGGCCCTCGCCCGCGAAGGCGATGGACAGGGTCTCGCCCTTGGCGTGCTCGCCCATCAGGTAGACGGCCGGGTACTTCATCGTCACCTTGGAGCCGATGTTGCCGTCGACCCACTCCATGGTCGCGCCCTCGTAGGCCACGGCGCGCTTGGTGACCAGGTTGTAGACGTTGTTCGACCAGTTCTGGATCGTCGTGTAGCGGCAGCGGCCGCCCTTCTTGACGATGATCTCGACGACGGCGCTGTGCAGCGAGTCCGAGGAGTAGATGGGGGCGGTGCAGCCCTCGACGTAGTGGACGTAGGCGTCCTCGTCGACGATGATCAGCGTCCGCTCGAACTGGCCCATGTTCTCGGTGTTGATGCGGAAGTAGGCCTGGAGCGGGATCTCGACGTGCACGCCCTTGGGGACGTAGATGAACGAGCCGCCGGACCACACCGCGGTGTTCAGCGACGCGAACTTGTTGTCGCCGACCGGGATGACCGTGCCGAAGTACTCCTGGAAGAGCTCCGGGTGCTCCTTGAGCGCGGTGTCGGTGTCCAGGAAGATGACGCCCTGCTCCTCCAGGTCCTCGCGGATCTGGTGGTAGACGACCTCGGACTCGTACTGGGCCGCGACACCGGCGACGAGGCGCTGCTTCTCCGCCTCGGGGATGCCGAGCTTGTCGTACGTGTTCTTGATGTCCTCGGGCAGGTCCTCCCAGGAACCGGCCTGCTTCTCGGTGGAGCGGACGAAGTACTTGATGTTGTCGAAGTCGATGCCCGACAGGTCGGAGCCCCAGTTCGGCATGGGCTTCTTGTCGAAGAGGCGCAGACCCTTCAGCCGCAGCTTCAGCATCCACTCCGGCTCGTTCTTCTTCGCGGAGATGTCGCGGACGACGTCCTCGGAGAGACCTCGCTTGGCGGCGGCACCGGCCGCGTCCGAGTCGGCCCAGCCGTACTCGTACCGACCCAGGCCCTCGAGCTCGGGGTGGCTGATCTCGGTGGTCATGCGGGGTTCCTCCCGGCCGTGCTTGCGGATGCTGTGGGTGTGGTGTGCGGGATGTACGTCGTGCAGACCCCGTCGCCGTGGGCGATGGTGGCCAGTCGCTGCACATGGGTGCCGAGCAGGCGGCTGAAGAATTCCGTCTCAGCCTCGCACAGCTGCGGGTACCGCTCGGCGACGTGGGCGACCGGGCAGTGGTGCTGGCAGAGCTGCTGTCCGACCGGCGCGTTGCGCGCCGTGGCAGCGTACCCGTCCGCGCTCAGGGCCCTGGCGAGTGCCTCGGCCCGCTCCTCGGGCGCCGCGGCCTCGACGGCCTCGCGGTACACCTCCGCCTGGTTCTCCATGCGGTCCCGGGCGAACGCGGCGACGGCGGCTTCCCCGGCGGCACCGCCGCCGGCCGACCGCTCGATCCAGCGCAGGGCGTCGACGGCGAGCGTGTCGTACGACTGGTCGAAGGCGTCCCGGCCGCAGTCCGTCAGGGCGAACACCTTGGCCGGGCGGCCACGGGTGCGGGCCCCGTAGACGCGCTGCTCGCGCGGGGCGACGACGTCGTCGGCGACCAGGGCGTCGAGATGGCGGCGGACGGCGGCCTGAGTGAGGCCGAGCCGCTTGGCGAGCTCGGCCACGGTGGACGGGCCGTGATCCAGGATGGACCGCGCGACCCGGTTGCGCGTGGAGCGCTCCCCGGTCGCGAGTTCCTCCGCTGGAGCCGCGGGAGCCTCACCGACGTTTTTCACAACGCCATTGTTGCGTAATTCCTCAGAACCTGACAAGCGACGTCCTGAGGGGTGGACGGTGCCGTGCATCACTAAGGGAAACCTAACCTGACCTGGGGAAACGAGCAGGGAACCGACCACTTCGGGCCCCGCACCCCCGGTCTGACCTGCCCGTTTTGCCCGGCCGCGGCGGCGTCGGGCCCCCGGGCGGGAGACCGGGCGAAGGACTCCGCCCGGCCCGCGCCCGAGTCCCACCCGTCCCGGGGTCCACCCGCCGGACGGGTGGTCCCGAGCAGCTCTCTAGACTTCCGCCCATGCGAAACGAGTCCGTCGTCCAGGTCCGGGGCCTGGTCAAGCGGTACGGGACCAAGACCGCGGTGGACGGCCTCGACCTCGACGTCCGGGCGGGCACCGTCACCGCCGTCCTGGGGCCGAACGGGGCCGGCAAGACCACCACCGTCGAGACCTGCGAGGGCTACCGCCGCCCCGACGCCGGCACCGTCCGGGTGCTGGGCCTCGACCCGGTCGCCGACGCCGCCCGGCTGCGGCCCCGCATCGGCGTGATGCTCCAGTCCGGCGGCGTCTACTCCGGCGCCCGCGCCGACGAGATGCTCCGCCACATGGCCAGGCTGCACGCCCGCCCGCTCGACGTGGACGCACTGATCGAGCGCCTGGGCCTCGGCTCCTGCGGCCGGACGACCTACCGGCGGCTGTCCGGCGGCCAGCAGCAGCGCCTGGCGCTGGCGATGGCCGTCGTCGGCCGCCCCGAGCTGGTCTTCCTCGACGAGCCGACCGCCGGGCTCGACCCGCAGGCCCGCCGCTCCACCTGGGAGCTGGTCCGCGAACTGCGTGCCGACGGTGTCACCACCGTCCTGACCACGCACTACATGGACGAGGCCGAGGAGCTCGCCGACGACGTCGCGATCATCGACGCGGGCCGGGTCGCCGCCCAGGGCAGCCCCGAGGAACTCTGCCGGGGCGGCGCGGAGAACACCCTCCGCTTCACCGGCCGCCCCGGTCTCGACCTCGGCTCGCTGCTGAAGGCCCTCCCGGACGGCACCGCGGCCGCCGAGCTGACGCCGGGCGCGTACCGCATCAGCGGCACCGTCGACCCCCAGCTGCTCGCCACGGTCACGAGCTGGTGCGCCCAGCACGGGGTGATGCCCGACGGGATCGCGGTCGAGCGCCACACCCTCGAAGACGTCTTCCTCGAACTGACCGGCAAGGAGCTGCGTTCATGAGCGCCGGGACCTACACGCCCGAGCCGGGTGCGGCACCGGTCGGACGGATGATCGCCGCCCAGGCCGTCTTCGAGACGAAGATGCTGCTGCGCAACGGCGAGCAGCTACTGCTCACCGTGATCATCCCCTCGCTGCTGCTGGTGCTGTTCTCGACGGTCGACATCGTCGACACGGGCGGTGGCGAGCCGGTGGACTTCCTGGCGCCCGGTGTCCTCGCGCTGGCCGTGATGTCGACGGCGTTCACCGGGCAGGCCATCGCCACGGGCTTCGAGCGGCGGTACGGGGTGCTCAAGCGCCTGGGCGCGTCACCGCTCCCCCGCTGGGCGCTGATGACGGCCAAGACCGCCTCGGTGCTCGTCACCGAGGTGCTCCAGGTCGCGCTGCTGACCGTGATCGCCCTGGCGCTGGGCTGGTCGCCGCGGGGCAACCCCCTCGCGGTGGCGCTGCTCCTGCTGCTCGGCACGGCGGCCTTCTCGGGACTCGGGCTGCTGATGGCCGGGACCCTGCGGGCCGAGGCGACCCTGGCCGCCGCGAACCTGGTGTTCCTGCTGCTGCTGGTGGGCGGCGGGGTGATCGTGCCGCTGGAGAGGTTCCCGGACGCGGCCCGGACGGTGCTGGAGCTGCTGCCGATCTCCGCCCTGTCGGACGGTCTGCGGGACGTCCTGGCGGGCGGGGCGCCCCTGCCCTGGGGGCCGGCCGGGATCCTGGCGGTCTGGGCGGTGCTCGGGCTGGGCGCGGCGGCCCGCTTCTTCCGCTGGGAGTAGGCGCGGCGGACCGTACGGGCCCCGGGAGCGGGCACGGCGGCGGCCGTACGGGCCCCTGGAGCAGGCTCGGCGGGCTGTACGGGCCCCTCGTGAATCCATGCACAAGCGGGCGCCTACGATAGGGGGCGTGTTGACCCCCCTCGCCTATATCGCCCAGCGCTGGACACCCTCCCCCAAGACGGTCCGGCGCGCCGCGCTCTCCGCCGTCGTGATGAGCGTCGTCATCGTCGTCACGGGTGGTGCCGTCCGGCTGACCGGTTCCGGTCTCGGCTGCGACACCTGGCCCAAGTGCACGGACGACAGTCTGTTCGCCACGCCCGAGCAGGGCATCCACGGCGCGATCGAGTTCGGCAACCGGATGCTGACGTACGTCCTGTCGGCGGCCGTCGGCTGGGCGATCGTCGCCGCGCGCGCCGCCAAGCCGCGGCGGCGCGGGCTGACCCGGCTCGGCTGGGCCCAGTTCTGGGCCGTGATGAGCAACGCGGTGATCGGCGGCATCACGGTGTGGACGGGCCTCAACCCGTGGAGCGTCGCCGGGCACTTCCTCGCCGCGAACGCCCTGCTCACCCTCGCCACGCTCACCTGGGTGCGCGCCGGCGAGGGCGACGGCGCGCCCCGGCCGCGGGTCCCGGGCCCGGTGCGCAAGCTGGGCTGGACGCTGGTGGTCGTGGCAGGCCTGCTGGTCGCCGCGGGGACGACGGTGACGGGCTCCGGCAAGCACGCGGGGGACAGCAGCGACGTCCCGCGCATGCCGTTCGACTTCGCCACGATGGCCCATGTCCACGCCGTCTTCGCATGGATGGTGTGCGCCCTGGCACTGGCGGTGTTCTTCGTCCTGCGCGTGGTGGACGCCCCGGACGACACCCGGGCGCGCGCCCGTGACCTGCTGCTGGTGCTGCTGGCGCAGGGCGGGATCGGGTACGTGCAGTACTTCACCGGGGTGCCGGAGGTCCTGGTGGCCCTGCACATGCTGGGCTCGTCCCTGATGTGGATCGCCGTGCTGCGGCTCGCCCTGAGCCTCCGCGAGCGGCCGCCGGCGGACCCGGGCGCGGGCATCCCGGCCCAGCAGGCGGACGCGGCGCTGAGCCCGGCGGCCTGACCCGGCGGCGGGCGGGCGCTGGGCGACGGGCCCCGGCCCGCCCCAGCCCGGCCCGGCCGGCCCCGAGCGAGCCTGCCCTAGGCCAGCCGGTAGACCCGCCGGGCGTTCCCCGCCGCGATCATCTCGGCGACCCGCTGGGCGTCCCGGCGGGACCACGAGCCCTCGTGGACGAAGTCGGCCAGCACCCGGCCGAGGGCCTCGCGGAACACCCGCGCGCCCACCACGTGCAGTTCGGGCAGCCCCCGCGCACCGCTGGAGAACAGCAGCTTGCCGAACGGCGCGAGCTCCAGGGTCTCCGCCAGGACGGCCGCCGCCCGCGCCCCGGTCCGCGCGAGCGCGGGCCCCAGGTCGGCGTACACGTGCGGGAACACGCCCGTCAGGTGCGCGGCCTGCCGGTGGTACGGATAGCCGTGCAGCAGCACCAGGTCGGTGCCGAGCCCGGCGGTGGCCTCGGCGAAGTCGCCGAGCGTCATGGGGTCGTGGTGGCCGAGGCGCAGTTGCAGGGGCCGCCCCGAGGCGACGGCGATCCACAGCAGGTGGCGCAGCAGTACGGGGTCGGTGAGCGTCCCGCCGGCCCGGCGGCGGGCCAGCCAGCGCCCGGCGGCGCCCCGCACCTCGCCGGGGCCCGGGGGCGCGGGCGCGAGGGCGAGCCCGTGGCGCACGGCGGTCGCGGAGGTGAACGCGACGGCGGTGACGGCGGCTCCGTGCACGGCCTCGGCGAGGTTGGCGAGCAGCGCGTCCACGCTGCCGGAGGTGTCGGCGACCTGCTCGGCGAGCGGTTCCAGGCGGACGATCTCGTGGGCCCGGGCGTCGCCGGCGGCGGCGAGCTCGACCGGTCCGGTGAGGTCGCCGGGCAGGCCGGTCTCCACGAGGTAGGTGGAGATGCCGGTGGCGCGCAGCAGCCGGCGGCCGGCTTCCAGGGCGCCGAGTTCACGGCGGCGGGCCAGGTAGTGGGCCGGCGGGCAGTGCGGTTCGAGGCCGAGCAGGGGCGGGCACCAGCGCCGTACGGCGAAGCCGGTCTGCGTGTCGAAGAAGGTCGTGCCGGCCGCGGGGGGCCCGGCGGACCGGCCGAGCAGGGTCTCGAAGGTGCCCAGGCCCAGCTCCGTACGGAGCACCCCGTGGCAGTACTGGTCCACCAGCGTCGGGGTGTCGATCATGCGGGGGCTCCCTGCGATGGCTGAACCGTCACAGGTCCTAACGGGTGAGCCCCGCCCAAGGTGTTGCCTCAGTCGTTCGAGGGTCCGCCGACCTGGATGCCGGCCATGCGGCTCCACTCGTAGCGACCCGTGCGGACCTTGGCGGCGAGGTCGCCGTCGAAGGACTCGTGGAGGGTGAGGCCCGCCTTCTCGGCCGCGCTCCTGGCGACTTCGTGGGTGGGGGCCACGAGGTCGCCCCAGCCGCCGTCCTCGCCGACGAGCACGATGCGGGTGCCCATCTGCCCGATGTACGCGAGCTGGCCCTCGGCGCCGCCGTGCTCCTGGGAGAACGTCCGGATCCGCTTGGCGAGCCGCGTGGCCTTGCGGTCGGCCTTGGCCTCCGCCTGGGTGGTGTCGCCCTGCTTGGTGTCTGCCATGAACAGGATGCTACCCACCAGTAGGGGAACTCGCCAGAGCCGGCCCCAGGGGTGCCCGGCCGATCATGCCGGGCCGATCGACGAGAGATCCCCTAGGGAGCGCGCGTGCAGGACACCGCGGGCCAGGCGAGACTTTCCGGACACGACCTAGCGCAGGAAGGGGTCCACGGCGACCGCCACGAACAGCAGCGACACATAGGTGATGGACCAGTGGAACAGCCGCATCTCCTTGAGCTTGCCGCCGGTCTCGCCGGCCTTGGCACGGCTCTGGAGCGCGTGCGCCTCCCACAGCCACCAGCCGCCGGTGGCCAGGGCCACCGTCGTGTAGAACCAGCCGGTGTAGCCCAGCGGCGTCAGCAGCAGCGAGACGGCGACCATCACCCAGCTGTAGAGGACGATCTGGCGGGCGACCACCCTGTTGGAGGCGATGACGGGCAGCATGGGCACGCCCACGCGCGCGTAGTCCTCCTTCACCTTCATCGACAGCGGCCAGTAGTGCGGCGGCGTCCAGAAGAAGATGACGAGGAAGAGGACGACGGCGGCCCAGGACACCGTGTTCGTGACCGACGACCAGCCGATCAGGACCGGCATGCAGCCGGCGATGCCGCCCCACACGATGTTCTGCGCGGTGCGCCGCTTGAGGATCATCGTGTAGACGACGACGTAGAACAGCAGCGCGCCCAGCGACAGCCAGGCGGACAGCCAGTTGACGAGCAGCCCGAACCAGAGCGTGGAGACGACGGCGAGGGTGAGGCCGAAGACCAGCCCCTCGCGCGGCGAGACCATGCCGGTGACCAGTGGCCGCTGCGACGTCCGGTCCATGAGGGCGTCGATGTCGCGGTCGATGTACATGTTCAGCGCGTTGGCGCCGCCGGCCGAGAGGTAGCCGCCCAGGCAGGTGGCGAGCACCAGCCACAGGTCGGGCACGCCCTGCTCGGCCAGGAACATCACGGGAACCGTGGTGATGAGCAGCAGCTCGATGATCCGCGGCTTGGTCAGCGCCACGAAGGCCTTGACGCGGGCCCCGAATGGCCGCTTCCCCGTGCTCGTCCCGAGCACACCCGCCGGACGGGATTCGACGGCCGTCACGCACACCCCTGACAGAGACATCCCAGCGAGTCGCTCCGGGCATGAGGGCCCTCGGGGCCGTGAAGACCGGGTAAAGACTCGCGCGTACCACGCCACTCTAGACGTTGCCCATACCTCGCTCTCCGCGGGGGTGGGTCGTGTTGGAGAGGGCACCGCAAAGGGTGGTTTCCACGCTCGGATGAGCGATCGGATGAGCGGCTCCGTATTCACTTGCCAAAAGCCGTAGGGCCCAGTCAGGAGGCGGATCCCGGCCGACCCCGGCAGTCTGGAATGACTCGAAAAAATGGACGTTCTCACGGGGGTAGGCTCGACAACGGCCGGTGGGATCTACGTCACCGGCATTCGACATGTGGAGAGGAGCCCTGACCCAGGGTGAGCACCAAGCCGACCACCACAGACCTCGAGTGGACCGAGTTGGACCAGCGGGCCGTCGACACCGCCCGCATCCTGGCCGCCGATGCCGTACAGAAGGTCGGCAACGGCCATCCCGGTACGGCCATGAGCCTGGCCCCGGCCGCGTACACCCTCTTCCAGAAGGTGATGCGGCACGACCCGGCGGACGCCGACTGGACCGGGCGCGACCGTTTCGTGCTGTCCGCCGGACACTCGTCCCTGACGCTGTACACCCAGCTCTACCTGGCCGGCTTCGGCCTGGAGCTGGACGACCTGAAGGCCTTCCGCACCTGGGGCTCGAAGACCCCGGGCCACCCGGAGTACGGCCACACGGTGGGCGTCGAGACGACGACCGGCCCGCTGGGCCAGGGTGTCGCCAACGCCGTGGGCATGGCCATGGCCGCCCGCTACGAGCGCGGCCTGTTCGACCCGGAGGCCGCTCCCGGCACCTCGCCGTTCGACCACTTCGTCTACTGCATCGCCGGTGACGGCTGCCTCCAGGAGGGCATCTCCTCCGAGGCGTCCTCCACGGCCGGGCACCAGAAGCTCGGCAACCTGATCCTGCTGTGGGACGACAACCACATCTCGATCGAGGGCGACACGGAGACGGCCGTCTCCGAGGACACGATGAAGCGGTACGAGGCCTACGGCTGGCACGTCCAGCGCGTGGAGCCCAAGGAGAACGGCGACCTCGACCCCGAGGCCCTTTTCCGTGCCCTCCAGGCCGCCAAGGCGGAGACCTCGCGCCCGTCGTTCATCGCGATGCGCTCGATCATCGCGTGGCCCGCCCCGAACGCGCAGAACACCGAGGCCGCCCACGGCTCGGCGCTCGGCGACGAGGAGGTCGCGGCCACCAAGCGCGTCCTGGGCTTCGACCCCGAGAAGTCCTTCGAGGTTTCGGACGAGGTTATCGGCCACACCCGCCGGGCCCTCGACCGCGGCCGCGAGGCCCGCGCGAAGTGGGAGAAGCAGTTCCAGGAGTGGCGCACCGCCAACCCGGAGCGCGCCGCCGAGTTCGACCGCATCGCCGCGGGCGAGCTGCCCACGGGCTGGGAGGAGAAGCTCCCGGTCTTCGAGACGGGTAAGGGCGTCGCCACCCGCGCCGCCTCCGGCAAGGTGCTCCAGGCGCTGGGCGCGGTCATCCCCGAGCTGTGGGGCGGTTCCGCCGACCTGGCCGGCTCGAACAACACGACGATCGACAAGACGTCGTCGTTCCTCCCCGAGGGCAACCCGCTGCCGGAGGCCGACCCGTACGGCCGGACCATCCACTTCGGTATCCGCGAGCACGCCATGGCCGCGGAGATGAACGGCATCGCGCTGCACGGCAACACCCGGATCTTCGGTGGCACCTTCCTGGTGTTCTCCGACTACATGCGCAACGCCGTCCGCCTCTCGGCGCTGATGCACCTGCCGGTGACGTACGTGTGGACCCACGACTCCATCGGTCTCGGCGAGGACGGCCCGACGCACCAGCCGGTCGAGCACCTGGCCTCGCTGCGCGCCATCCCGGGCCTGAACATCGTCCGCCCGGCCGACGCCAACGAGACGGCGATCGCCTGGCGCGAGATCCTGCGCCGCTGGACCAAGGAGTTCGGCAAGGGCGCTCCGCACGGCCTCGCGCTGACGCGTCAGGGCGTGCCGACGTACGAGTGGAACGACGACGCGGCCCGCGGTGGCTACGTGCTGTTCGACGCGGACGGCGGCGAGCCGCAGGTGGTGCTGATCGGCACCGGCTCCGAGGTGCACCTGGCCGTCCAGGCCCGCGAGCAGCTCCAGGCCGCCGGCATTCCGACCCGGGTGGTGTCGATGCCGTCCGTCGAGTGGTTCGAGGAGCAGGACCAGGGGTACCGGGATGCCGTGCTGCCGCCGTCGGTGAAGGCGCGCGTCGCGGTCGAGGCCGGGATCGGTCTGACCTGGCACCGGTTCGTCGGTGACGCGGGTCGCATCGTGTCGCTGGAGCACTTCGGTGCTTCGGCCGACGGCAAGGTGCTCTTCCGGGAGTTCGGCTTCACCGCCGAGGCGGTTGCCGCCGCGGCCAGGGAATCCATCGAAGCCGCAGCGCGCTGACGCCGGTACACGAACTAGTAGGAGATGCAATTCTCATGACAGACGCACTCAAGCGCCTCTCCGACGAAGGCGTCGCGATCTGGCTGGACGACCTGTCCCGCAAGCGGATCACGTCCGGGAACCTCGCCGAGCTGATCGACCAGCAGCACGTGGTGGGCGTGACCACCAACCCGTCGATCTTCCAGAAGGCGATCTCGCAGGGTGACGGGTACGACCAGCAGCTCACGGACCTCGCCGCCCGCGAGGTGACGGTCGAGGAAGCCATCCGCATGATCACGACCGCGGACGTGCGGGACGCCGCCGACATCCTGCGCCCGGTCTTCGACGCCACGCAGGGCCAGGACGGCCGGGTGTCGATCGAGGTGGACCCGCGCCTGGCGCACAACACCCGGGCGACGGTCGCCGAGGCCAAGCAGCTGGCGTGGCTGGTCGACCGGCCGAACACGCTGATCAAGATCCCCGCCACCGAGGCCGGTCTGCCGGCCATCGCGGAGGTCATCGGCCTGGGCATCAGCGTCAACGTCACGCTGATCTTCTCGCTGGAGCGCTACCGCCGGGTGATGGAGGCCTACCTCATCGGCCTGGAGAAGGCCAAGGAGCGCGGCCTGGACCTGTCGAAGATCCACTCGGTGGCCTCGTTCTTCGTGTCCCGCGTGGACACCGAGATCGACAAGCGACTGGACGGCATCGGCACCGACGAGGCCTCGGCGCTGCGCGGCAAGGCCGCCCTCGCCAACGCGCGACTGGCCTACGAGGCGTACGAGGAGGTGTTCTCCTCCGACCGCTGGGCGGCCCTGGACAAGGCGCAGGCCAACAAGCAGCGTCCGCTGTGGGCGTCCACGGGCGTCAAGGACCCGGCGTACAAGGACACGCTGTACGTCGACGACCTGGTCGCGCCGGGCACGGTGAACACCATGCCCGAGGCCACCCTGGAGGCCACGGCCGACCACGGTTCGATCACCGGGAACACCATCGCCGGTACGTACGACCAGGCGCGCGCCGACCTCGCGGCCCTCGAGAAGCTCGGCATCAGCTACGACGAGGTCGTGCAGCTGCTGGAGGACGAGGGCGTCGACAAGTTCGAGGCGTCCTGGAACGACCTGCTCAAGTCGACCGAGGCGGAGCTCAAGCGCCTCGCCCCTTCGGAGGCGTAAACCTTGAACGCAGTTCATGGAGCGAATCCGCTCCGTGACGCCGCAGACCGACGGCTCCCGCGCATCGCGGGGCCGTCGGGCCTGGTGATCTTCGGCGTCACGGGCGATTTGTCCCGGAAAAAGCTGATGCCTGCCGTGTACGACCTCGCCAACCGGGGCCTGCTCCCGCCGGGCTTCTCGCTGATCGGGTTCGCCCGTCGCGAGTGGCAGGACGAGGACTTCGCGGACGAGGTGTACCAGGCCGTCAAGCAGCACGCCCGCACGCCCTTCCGTGAGGAGGTGTGGCAGCAGCTCAGCCAGGGGATGCGCTTCGTCCAGGGCAACTTCGACGACGACGAGGCGTTCGAGACCCTGAAGAAGACGATGGAGGAGCTGGACCAGGCGCAGGGCACCGGCGGGAACTTCGCGTTCTACCTCTCCGTACCGCCCAAGTTCTTCCCGGTCGTCGTCCAGCAGCTCAAGAAGCACGGGCTGGCCGACGAGAAGGACGACTCCTGGCGCCGCGCGGTCATCGAGAAGCCGTTCGGGCACGACCTGGCCTCCGCCAAGGAGCTCAACGGGATCGTCCACGAGGTCTTCTCGCCCGACCAGGTCTTCCGCATCGACCACTACCTGGGCAAGGAGACCGTCCAGAACATCCTGGCGCTGCGGTTCGCCAACACCCTCTTCGAGCCGATCTGGAACCGGTCGTACGTCGACCACGTGCAGATCACCATGGCCGAGGACATCGGCATCGGCGGCCGCGCCGGGTACTACGACGGCATCGGCGCCGCGCGTGACGTCATCCAGAACCACCTCCTCCAGCTACTGGCGCTGACCGCGATGGAGGAGCCCGCCTCCTTCGACGCGGACGCGCTCGCGGCCGAGAAGACCAAGGTGCTGGGCGCGGTGAAGCTGCCGAAGGACCTCGGCAAGTCCACCGTGCGCGCGCAGTACGCGGCCGGGTGGCAGGGCGGCGCGAGGGCCGTCGGCTACCTGGAGGAGGACGGGATCGACCCGCAGTCGAAGACCGACACCTACGCCGCGGTGAAGCTGGAGATCGACAACCGCCGCTGGGCGGGCGTCCCCTTCTACCTGCGTACCGGCAAGCGGCTCGGCCGCCGGGTCACCGAGATCGCGGTCGTCTTCCAGCGCGCCCCGCACTCCCCCTTCGACCACACGGCGACGGAGGAGCTGGGCCAGAACGCCCTGGTCATCCGCGTCCAGCCGGACGAGGGCGTGACGCTGCGGTTCGGCTCGAAGGTGCCGGGCACGTCGATGGAGGTCCGGGACGTCTCGATGGACTTCGCGTACGGCGAGTCCTTCACGGAGTCCAGCCCCGAGGCGTACGAGCGGCTGATCCTCGACGTCCTGCTCGGTGACGCCAACCTCTTCCCGCGCACGGAGGAGGTCGAGCTGTCCTGGAAGATCCTCGACCCGATCGAGCAGTACTGGGACCGCCACGGCAAGCCCGCGCAGTACGAGTCCGGGACCTGGGGTCCGGCCGAGGCGGACGAGATGCTCGCACGAGACGGACGGAGCTGGCGCCGGCCATGAAGACCGACCTGACGGACACCACATCCAGCAAGATCAACAAGGCGCTGGTACTGGGGCGGCGCGCCATCGGTACACCTGCCATAGGCATGGTGCTCACCCTCGTCATCGTCACGGACGAGGAGAACGCCTATGACGCGCTGAAGGCGGCCAACGAGGCGTCCCGCGAGCACCCCTCGCGGACCCTGGTGGTCATCAAGCGCCCGTCGCGTTCGCCGCGCGACCGGGCGAACGCGCGCCTGGACGCCGAGGTGCGGCTGGGCGCGGACGCCTCCACCGGCGAGACGGTGGTGCTGCGGCTGTACGGCGAGGTCATCGACCACGCCCAGTCGGTGGTCCTGCCGCTGCTGCTGCCGGACGCCCCCGTGGTGGTCTGGTGGCCGGTGGCCGCGCCGGCCGATCCGGCCAACGACCCGCTGGGCGCCCTCGGGCAGCGGCGCGTCACCGACTCGTACGCCTCCGAGCACCCGGTGCGGGAGCTCGCGGCGCGGGCGGCGGCCTACACCCCGGGCGACACGGACCTGTCCTGGACCCGCATCACGCCGTGGCGTTCGATGCTGGCGGCGGCCCTGGACCAGGTGACCTGCGAGGTCACGTCCGCCGAGGTCGAGGGCGAGGAGTTCAACCCGAGCGTGGAACTGCTGGCCATGTGGCTGGCGGACCGGCTGAAGATCCCGGTGAAGCGCTTGGCCTCGTCGGGGCCGGGCCTGACGGCGGTGCGGATGGAGACCACCTGTGGTCCCATCGTGCTGCACCGGCCGGACGCCTCGCTCGCCACCCTGTGCATCGAGGGCCAGCCGGACCGCGCGGTGGCGCTCAAGCGCCGGGAGACCTCCGAGCTGATCGCGGAGGAGCTGCGGCGCCTCGACCCCGACGACACCTACGCCTCGGTGCTGCGGTACGGGGTCGACCGGCTGGGTCACCCCGAGCGGCCGGCGGCCGGGGGTGCGAAGGGCTCCACCGCGGCGAACGCCTCGGACGCCGCTCCCGACGGTGCCGCGGACGGCTCCGGTGACTCCGGTGGCGCGTCGGGTGGTTCCGGGGACAAGCCCGCCGCGAAGAAGGCCCCGGCCAAGAAGGCGGCGGCCAAGTGAGCGCACCGCGGCTGGTGCTCCACCGGGACAAGGAGCTGATGGCCCAGGCGGCGGCGGCCCGCCTGATCACCGCGGTCGTGGACGCCCAGGCCGCCCGCGGGACCGCCTCCGTGGTCCTGACGGGCGGCCGCAACGGCAACGGCCTGCTGGCGGCGCTGCGTTCGTCCCCCGCCCGGGACGCGATCGACTGGTCGCGCCTCGACCTGTGGTGGGGGGACGAGCGGTTCCTCCCGGAGGGCGACCCGGACCGCAATGACACCCAGGCCCGTGAGGCGCTGCTCGACAGCGTCCCGCTGGACCCGGCGCGGGTGCACACCATGCCCGTGTCGGGCGGGGCTTACCGTACGGACGCGGACGCTGCGGCCGCCGCGT
This sequence comes from Streptomyces sp. NPDC039423, assembly GCF_055598725.1. NCBI lineage: Bacteria > Bacillati > Actinomycetota > Actinomycetes > Kitasatosporales > Streptomycetaceae > Streptomyces > Streptomyces sp. NPDC039423. The sequence continues at coordinate 1,106,717 of NZ_JBVKAH010000001.1, read as the reverse complement.
ACGCGGCGGAGCTGGCCGCGGCCGCGGGACCCGACGACCACGGCCCGGTGCCGGCGTTCGACGTGCTGATGCTGGGCGTCGGCCCGGACACGCACGTCGCCTCGCTGTTCCCGGAGCTCCCGGCGGTGCGGGAGACCGAGCGCATGGTGGTGGGCGTGCACGGCGCGCCGAAGCCGCCTGCCACCCGGATCTCGCTGACCCTGCCGGCGATCCGGGCGGCGCGTGAGGTGTGGCTGCTGGCCGCGGGCGAGGACAAGGCGACGGCGGCGGCGATCTCGCTGTCGGGCGCGGGCGAGGTGCAGGCCCCGGCGGCCGGCGCCTACGGCCGGTCGCGGACGCTGTGGCTGCTGGATCAGGCGGCCGCCGCGCGGCTCCCGCTGGCCCTGTTCCCGGAGGCCACTCTCTGACGGCTGCCCGGACGGCGGGCGGCCCGGCCGCGCCGCGGTCGCGTGGTGGTCGCCTCGTGGCGAAGGCCCGGTTCACCCTGATGGGTGGACCGGGCCTTCGGTCGTCCGCGCCGGCTCAGCGGCGTCGGGTCACCGGCCGCGAAGGGTCCGGTAGCGCGCGGCCAGCGCGGCGGTGGAGCTGTCCAGCCGCTCACCGCCCTCGCCCTCGGTCAGCACGGGCTCGATCCTCTTGGCAAGGACCTTGCCGAGCTCGACGCCCCACTGGTCGAAGGAGTCGATGTTCCAGACGGCGCCCTGGACGAACACCTTGTGCTCGTAGAGCGCGATGAGCTGGCCCAGCACGGACGGGGTCAGCTCGTCGGCGAGGATCGTGGTGGTGGGGTGGTTGCCGCGGAAGGTCTTGTGCGGCACCAGCTCCTCCGCCACGCCCTCGGCCCGGACCTCGTCGGGCGTCTTGCCGAAGGCGAGCGCCTGGGTCTGGGCGAAGAAGTTGGCCATCAGCAGGTCGTGCTGGGCGACCAGGCCGGGCCGGAGCTCGGCGACCGGCTGGGCGAAGCCGATGAAGTCGGCCGGGATCACCTTGGTGCCCTGGTGGATGAGCTGGTAGTAGGCGTGCTGCCCGTTCGTGCCGGGGGTGCCCCAGACGACGGGGCCCGTCTGCCAGTCGACCGGGCGGCCATCGCGGTCCACGGACTTGCCGTTGGACTCCATGTCGAGCTGCTGGAGGTAGGCCGTGAACTTCGACAGGTAGTGGCTGTAGGGCAGGACCGCGTGCGACTGGGCGTCGAAGAACGCGCCGTACCAGACGCCCAGCAGGCCGAGCAGCAGCGGTGCGTTCTCCTCGGGCGGGGCGGTGCGGAAGTGCTCGTCGACCAGGTGGAAGCCGTCGAGCATCTCCCGGAACCGGTCCGGTCCGACGGCGATCATCAGGGAGAGGCCGATCGCGGAGTCGTACGAGTAGCGGCCGCCGACCCAGTCCCAGAACTCGAACATGTTGGCCGTGTCGATGCCGAAGTCCTGGACCTTCTCGGCATTGGTCGACAGGGCCACGAAGTGTTTGGCCACCGCGTCCTGACCCGCCCTCAGCTCGGTGAGGAGCCAGTCGCGGGCGGAGGTGGCGTTGGTGATGGTCTCGATGGTGGTGAACGTCTTCGACGCGATGATGAAGAGCGTCTCGGCCGCGTCCAGGTCCCGGACCGCCTCGTGGAGGTCGGCGCCGTCCACGTTGGAGACGAAACGGACCGTCAGGTCCCGCCGGGTGTAGGAGCGCAGCGCCTCGTACGCCATCGCCGGGCCCAGGTCGGAGCCGCCGATACCGATGTTGACGACGTTCTTGATGGGCTTGCCGGTGTGGCCGGTCCACTCGCCGGAGCGGACCCGCTCGGAGAACGCGGCCATCTTGTCGAGCACCGCGTGGACACTCGGCACCACGTTCTCGCCGTCGACCTCGATCACGGCGTCGCGCGGGGCGCGCAGCGCCGTGTGGAGGACGGCCCGGTTCTCGGTGGTGTTGATCTTGTCTCCGCGGAACATGGCGTCCCGCAGCTCCGCCACCCCGGTGGCGGCGGCGAGTTCGCGCAGCAGTCGCAGCGTCTCGTCGGTCACCAGGTGCTTGGAGTAGTCCAGATACAGGTCGCCGACCCGCAGCGTGTACGCGGTGCCGCGCGCCGGGTCGGCGGCGAACAGTTCGCGCAGCTGTGTGTGTCCCAGCTGCTCCCGGTGCTTGCCGAGGGCGGTCCACTCGGGCATCCGGTTGAGCCTCGTGCGGCCTTCTGCGTTCATCTCGGACATCAGCCCACTTTCTCGTACCTGCCTGCTTGCCCCGCTGCCCCTCCAACCTAATTGATCTGCCGCCCCAACGAGGCGACGGCGACCGCGAACAGCGCGGCCGCCAGCAGGGCGGGACCGCCCCCGCCCCACGCCGCCGCTGCCGCGCCGCCCAGCAGGGCGCCGAGCGGGGCGCCGCCGATGGCCAGGGTGCGGAACGCGGCGCTGATCCGGCCGAGCATCTCCGCCGGGCTGCGCTCCTGCATCAGCGTCACCTGGTTGACGTTCCACACCATGCCCATGAGGCCGAAGACCGCCAGGGCCACCAGCGCCACCCACAGCTCCCGCACCGACCCCAGGACGGCCAGCGCCCCGGTCTGGACGACACCGGCGAGGAACACCGCCCGTATCCGGCCGGTCCGGTCGGCGATCCGGCCGGCCACCGCGCCGCCCGCCACGCTGCCCACGCCGTAGGCCGTGAGGGCGGCCGCGTACCCGCCGTCACCCGCGCCGAGCCAGCCGGTCATGTGCAGCACCAGGGTGGCGACCAGGGCGCCCACGCCCAGGTTGGCCAGCGTCGTCGCCACGCACAGCCGGCGCTGCGTCCGGTCCCGCCACAGGACCCGCAGCCCCTCGGCCATCTCGGCGCGCAGGGTGGAGCCGTCCCGGCGGGGCGGCCGCTTTGGCGCCGGCACCCGCAGCGAGGCCACCAGCAGGGCGGCCACCGCGTACGAGGCCGCGTCCGCCGCGTACGGCACGGCGTCGCCCGCGAGCAGCAGCACGGGCACCAGCGGGGCCACCAGGAGGCCGCCCACGATCTGTTGGCCGGTCAGGAGCCGGGCGTTGGCGCCCGCGAGGGACTCGGCGGGCACCAGGGACGGCAGCAGCGACGTGGCCGCGTTGTCGAAGAGCGTCTGGAGCGTGGTGAGCGCGAAGGCGAGGGCGAGGAGCAGGGCGACGGAGGCGTGCCCCAGGGCGACCACGACGGCGAAGGCCGCCATCAGCCCGCCCCGGACGAGGTCGACGGCCCACATGGCGCGCCGCTGGTCGACCCGGTCGGCGACGGCCCCGCCCACCAGCCCGAACAGCAGCCACGGCAGATGGCCGCACGCGGTCACCGCGGCGATCAGCAGCGGCTCGCGGGTCAGTGAGACGGCGAGCAGCGGCATGGCCGCCGTACGCAACGAGTCCCCGGCCTTGGACACCACGGCGGCCGTCCACAGCCGTCCGAAGCCGCCCCGCCACGCCGGTACCCGCCGGACATCCCTCGTCGTCCTCGTCGTCCCCGTCGTCGCCACTGCCGCCCCCCGTACGCCGGATGATCCGTTCACCCATGACGGTAGGGGGCGCCACTGACAACGCCGGGCGGAGCCGGTGGCGGAACGGCCGGGAAACGACGGAACGACGGAAAGGACGGTAAGGACGGTAAGGACGGAAAGGACGGCGGGAACACGTCGGGCCCTGCCGGTGGAATCCACCTACAGGGCCCTCGACCGCTCTAGATCTCGCCTCGGAGTTTGGCCAGCGCCTCGGCCAGGATCGCCTCGCCGTCCGCGTCGCTGCGCCGCTCCCGTACGTACGCGAGGTGCGTCTTGTACGGTTCGGTGCGCGGCGGGTCCGGGGGGTTGTCCCGGTCCTGGCCTGCCGGGAACCCGCACCGCGGGCAGTCCCAGGTGTCGGGGACCTGCGCGTCACTCGCGAAGCTCGGCTGCGTCTCGTGCCCGTTCGAGCACCAGAAGGAGATGCGGAGCCGCGGTGCGGACTCGCCCCGCTCGGCCTCCCCCATCGGCCCCGCGCCGACCCGGCTTCCCCGGATCGCGTTGCCACTTGCCACGGTTGTAACTCCCTGCGTGATGGTGCTCGAAGATGCCCCAGTCTACGTAAGGCCCAACGCGCGTCCAGTGATTGGAGTTACACCCCGCACCGGACGTGGAACCGAGACGTCAGTTGTCCAGTTTGATCAGGAGAGCAAGTACGACAATGCACGCGAACCACAGCAGACCGACGACCACGGTGATGCGGTCCAGGTTGCGCTCGGCGACCGACGAGCCGCCGACGGACGACTGCATGCCGCCACCGAACATGTCGGAGAGGCCGCCGCCCTTCCCCTTGTGCATCAGCACCAGCAGCATCAGCAGCGCGCTGAAGACGATGAGGGCGATCGAGAACCCCATAACCACGGCTGGACCCTACTTCCTGGCAATTCTCGGATGACACGGACCATCGGACTTCCACCGACGACGGGGGCCCAGGCTCCGTGGAAAGAGCCTCGGCCCCCGCAAGGGTACGACGATTCCGCCCTACCGCATACTCACCGGCAGGGGGACCACACTCACTGGTCGCGGAATCGGACGATCTTGACGAACTCGTCGGCGTCCAGCGCCGCGCCGCCCACCAGGGCGCCGTCGACGTCGGGCTGCGCCATGATCGCGGCCACGTTCGAGGCCTTCACGGAGCCGCCGTACTGGATGCGGACCTTGTCGGCCAGCTCCTTGGAGTACAGCTCGGCGAGCCGCCCGCGGATGGCCCCGCAGACCTCCTGCGCGTCCTCGGGGGTGGCGACCTCGCCGGTGCCGATGGCCCACACCGGCTCGTAGGCGATCACGATCGTCTCGGCCTCCTCGGCCGGGACGTCCTTCAGACCGCCGTCGAGCTGCGCGAGCGTGTGGGCGACCTGGTTGCCGGCCTTGCGGACGTCCAGGCCCTCGCCGACGCAGAGGATCGGCACCAGGCCGTGGCGGAAGGCCGCCTTCACCTTGGCGTTGCAGAGCTCGTCGCTCTCGCCGTGGTACTGCCGGCGCTCGGAGTGGCCGACGGCCACGTAGGCGCACTTCAGCTTGGACAGCATCACACCGGAGATCTCACCGGTGTACGCGCCGGAGTCGTGCGCCGAGACGTCCTGGGCGCCGTACTTGATCTTCAGCTTGTCGCCGTCGACCAGGGTCTGCACGGAGCGCAGGTCGGTGAAGGGCGCGAGGACGGCGACCTCGACGGCCTCGTAGTCCTTGTCGTTCAGGGCGAAGGCGAGCTTCTGGACGTGGGCGATGGCCTCGAGGTGGTTGAGGTTCATCTTCCAGTTGCCCGCCATCAGCGGGGTACGGGCGGTCATTGAGGGTCAGTCCTCCAGTGCGGCGAGGCCGGGAAGCGTCTTGCCTTCGAGGTACTCGAGGCTCGCGCCGCCGCCGGTCGAGATGTGGCCGAATGCGTTCTCGTCGAAGCCCAGGGTCCGGACGGCCGCGGCGGAGTCGCCACCGCCGACGACCGTGAAGGCCGGGGAGTCGACGAGCGCCTGGGCGACGGCCTTGGTGCCCTCGGCGTAGTCGGGGTGCTCGAAGACGCCCATGGGGCCGTTCCAGAAGACGGTGGCCGCGTCGGCGAGCTTCGATGCGTACAGCTTGCGGGTCTCGGGACCGATGTCCAGACCCTCCTGGTCGGCCGGGATGGCGCTCGAGGCGACCAGGGTGGGGTGGGCCGGGGCCTTGGTCTTCAGGTCCGGGAACTCGGCCGAGACCAGCACGTCGACGGGGAGCACGAACTCCACGCCCTTCTTCTCGGCCCGGGCCAGGTAGTCCAGGCAGGCCGGGACCTGGTCCTCCTGGAGGAGCGAGATGCCGACCTCGTGGCCCTTGGCCTTGAGGAAGGTGTACGCCATGCCGCCGCCGATGAGGATGCGGTCGGCCTTCTCCAGCAGGTGGTCGATGACGCCGAGCTTGTCGGAGACCTTGGCGCCGCCCAGGACGACGACGTATGGGCGCCGGACGTCGTCGGTGAGCTTCTTCAGGACGCCGACCTCGGTGGCGATCAGGTAGCCGGCGTAGGCGGGCAGCAGGCGCGGCAGGTCGTACACGGAGGCGTGGCCCCGGTGCACGGCGCCGAAGCCGTCACCGACGTACACGTCGGCGAGGGCGGCGAGGCGGGCGGCGAACTCGGCGCGCTCGGCGTCGTCCTTGGACGTCTCGCCCGGGTTGAAGCGGAGGTTCTCCAGGACGGCGACCTCACCGTCGCCCAGGCCGGCGACGGCGGAGTGGGCCTCGGAGCCGATGGTGTCGCCCGCGAAGGCGACCGGGCGGCCGAGCAGTTCACCGAGCCGGGAGGCGGCGAACCGGAGCGTGAAGGCGGGGTCCGGCGCGCCCTTGGGGCGGCCGAGGTGCGAGGCCACGACGACCTTGGCGCCGGCCTCGGTCAGTGCCTTGACGGTCGGCAGGACGGCGCGGATGCGGCCGTCGTCGGTGATGGTGGTGCCGTCCTGCGGCACATTGAGGTCGGCGCGGACGAACACCCGCTTGCCCTCGACCCCTTGGCGAAGAAGCTCGTCGATCGTCTTCATCTGTCCTGTTACTCCGTACTCCTTGGAAGATCGGCGCAAGCGTCAGGGCCCGTACAGCGCGGCGTTGCGCTGCCCGGGCCCTGCGCTCACATCGAAGTGCCTGCCCTGGTACCCAGTGTCTTAGAGCTGGCCGCCGACGAAGACGGTGAGATCCACGAGACGGTTGGAGTAACCCCACTCGTTGTCGTACCAGCCGACGACCTTGACCTGCTTGCCCTGCACCATGGTGAGCTGGGAGTCGAAGGTGCAGGAGGCCGGCCAGTTGACGATGTCCGAGGAGACGATCGGGTCCTCGGTGTACTCGAGGATGCCCTTGAGCTGACCCTCGGCCGCCTTCTGGAAGGCGGTGTTGATCTCGTCCTTGGTGACCTCGCGGTCGAGCTCCAGGACCAGGTCGGTGACCGAGCCGGTGGGGACCGGGACGCGCATGGCGATGCCGTCCAGCTTGCCCTTCAGCTGCGGGAGGACCAGGGCGGTGGCCTTGGCGGCGCCCGTCGAGGTCGGGATGATGTTCTCCGCGGCGGCGCGGGCGCGGCGGAGGTCCTTGTGCGGGAAGTCCAGGATGCGCTGGTCGTTGGTGTAGGCGTGGACCGTCGTCATCATGCCCTTGACGATGCCGAAGTTCTCGTCGAGGACCTTGGCCATCGGCGCCACGCAGTTGGTGGTGCAGGAGGCGTTGGAGATGACGTGGTGGTTGGCCGCGTCGTACTTGTCCTGGTTGACGCCCATCACGATGGTGATGTCCTCGCCGCTGGCCGGAGCCGAGATGAGGACCTTCTTGGCGCCGCCGGCGATGTGCTTCTCGGCGTCGGCCTTCTTGGTGAAGATGCCGGTCGACTCGATGACGATGTCGACGCCCAGCTCGCCCCAGGGGATGTCGGCCGGGTTGCGCTCGGAGAGCACCTTGATGGTGTGGCCGTCGACGGTGATCGTGTCGGCGGTGTGGGTCACCTCGGCCTTGAGGCGGCCCAGGATGGTGTCGTACTTCAGCAGGTGGGCCGTGGTCGCAGTGTCACCCAGGTCGTTGACAGCCACGATCTCGATGTCTGCACCCTGCTCCAGCAGCGCGCGGAAGTAGTTACGACCGATGCGGCCAAAGCCGTTGATGCCTACGCGGATCGTCACGAACCGATCTCCTCGTTAGGTACGCCGGGTTTCGACGCCCGGCGAGTTTCTATTAGGGATGTCCCCGACCGCTTACGACCCTACCTCCCTCCAGGCGGCGGAGTGACATCTAGCGCACCCGGACGCGCCCGGTGGACCGCGGTCCCCGTCCTACTGGACAGTACGGTCCACCGGGGCGTTCACCCGGCTACCGAGCGTCAGCCCGGAGCGCTCTTCGGTGCGGGAACGCGCTCGTCAGCGCGCCAGTGCCGACAGCGCCCGGCCCAGCAGCCGCGCACGCAGCGCCGGGTCGGTGACGTGCTCCAGTCCGAACCCGAGCAGCACGGTGTCGCGCGTGGTGACGGCCGCCCGGGAGCGGAAGAGCGCGGGCGAGCGGGCCCAGTCGGTGGCGTTGCCCGGGCTGCCGGCCGGCGGGCCGGTGGTGGTCCAGGCGCCGAGCGAGGTCTCGAAGCCCTCGGCGTCCCGGGTGGCTCCGTCGACGACCAGCGCGGTGTCGTCGACGAAGACGCCGGTCTCCCCGGTCCCGGAGTCGGAGATGTACGAGACGGACAGCTCCACCCGCTTGCCGGCGTACGCGCTCAGGTCGACGGACACCGGCTGCCAGCCGCCCGAGGTGCCGCTGAAGGCGTGCCAGGCGCCGGTGGTGCCGGCGGCGGTGCAGCCGCCCTCGCCGGCGGTGAGGTAGTGGGAGAGGAAGGGATGCTGGGCGAGGTAGAAGCCCTCGGCGCAGTCGGTCGGGACCTCGCTGGAGGAGCGGCCCCCGGTATCGGGCAGGGTCGTCCAGTCGTCCTGGCCGACGGTGTGCGCCTCGACGACCACGTTGTCGTAGCCGGGCTCGACGTCGTGGCTGAGCCTGAACCGGAGCGCCGGCCGCGCGGCGGCGGCGGTGCCGGTCAGGTCGACGGTCCGGGTGAGCCGCATCCAGGCGTTGTCGGCGTGCCGGGCGGCGGCGAAGGTGTCGCCCTCGTACGGCTCGAAGGGGGTGCGTACGCCGGGGTAGTCGCCCGCGGCGGTGCTGCGGAACTGCGGGAACCGCCGGGGGTCGAGGGTGTCGGAGGTGACGGTGAAGGCGCCGGCGCTGTCGAGCGGGTTGCCCGGGGCGTCGCCGAGGGCGGCCTCCGTGCCGGCGAAGCTGCCCACGCCCCGGAAGGAACCGGGCGAGGCCATGCCGGCGCGGCGGTAGGCGCCGAGGTAGTACTGGGCGAAGTCGTTGGAGTCGGCGCGGCCGATGTCGACGAGTCCGCCGGACTGCTCACCGGCGTTGACCAGCTTGCCGCCCTCGTTGAGGTAGTCGCGCACGGCGAGCATGACGGGCCCGGAGGGCCGTTCGGCGCCGGTGTACCAGACGACCGCGGAGAAGTGGCCGAGCACGCCGAGGTCGTGCGGGGTGCCCTGGGTGGCGACGTCCCAGACGACGGCCTTGTGGCCGGCCGCCTTCAGGGCCGCGGTGTACGCGGCGGTGTGCCGTGCGGCGGTGGTGCCGCCCTCGTCGGCGAGCACCAGGACGTCGGCGCGGGGCCGCTCGGCGATGGTGTAGGTGAACGGGGTGGACGAGACGCGCTTGCCGGCGCGGGTGCGGCCGGTGAACCACACCTCGACGGTGTCGCCGGGTTCGCCGTCCTGGACCTCGGCGCGGTACTCGTCGTAGTAGAGGTTGTCCTCGCCGCCGTAGGTCTCGCCGCCGTCCCAGGCCTCCAGCCGCTGGTCGTGGGTGCGGCCGCCGTTGACGCGGTACTTGAGTTCCTTGTCGCGCAGCGACTTGCGGGCGGTGACGGCGACCTCCTGGTCGGCGCCGTCGTAGGCGTAGGAGGTGGTGAAGGTGTCGGGGACGAGGGCGGGGGCGTCGGTGCCGGCCGGCGAGACCGGGTCGTCGGGGCGGGTGGCGGACTCGGCGACGGCCAGGGCGAACGGGATGTTCTTGGCGAACTCCTGCTGGATCAGTTTCTCGTCGTCGGGGAAGGTGAAGACGGACGCGCAGTCGGCCGGTTCCCAGGCGTCGTCCGGGTCGATCCGGGAAGCGGTGGCACAGGTGGACATCTCCGGGGTGAACATCTGCATCCCGTTGACGTTCGCGGCGTGTCCGTCGGCCTCGCCGTTGGTGGTGTAGAGCTCGGAGGAGACCTGCGGACGGTAGCCGGGGACCGCGGACTTGGCGGGGGTGCCGGCCAGGGCCCTGAGGGGCACGTCGTCGGGGGTGTCGGTGGCGACCTGCCAGCCGACGCCGTAGAGGAGGAGCTGGGCGGCGGAGTGGTAGTTGATGCCGTACCGGAACCCGATCCGCTTCTGGAAGGCGTCGATGGCCTTGGTCTCGGGTTCGGACATGGGGCCGGTGCCGCGGTAGGTCTCGTCGGCGGGGTCGGGTGACGAACCCTCGTCGTCGTAGCCCCACTTGTAGGAGAAGTTGCGGTTGAGGTCGACGCCGTCGCCGGGGGTGATGCTCCCGTCGCCGTTGTTGTCGCGGAGGTTCTTGCGCCACTGGCGGTTGGCGGGGTCGGCATGGGTGTGGTCGTAGCCGTCGGGGTTGGCCGAGAGCACGAACCACAGCTCGGTGGTGTCGACGATCCTGGTGATGCGCGGGTCCTTGCCGTAGCCGGCGAGGTAGTGGTGGAGCAGCCTCCGGTTCATCTCGGGGGTGATCCACTCACGGGCGTGCTGGTTGGAGAGGTACAGGGTGGCGGGCTTGGACCCGTCCTCGTACCTCTTGGCTCCCTTGGTGACCTTGAGGGCGAGGATCTCCTGGCCCCGGACGGTCCTGCCGATGCTGACGACCTTGGTGAGCGCCGGGTTGGCCCGGGCGGTCGTCAGGAGTTCCTCCTTGAGTCCCCCCTTGCCGGAGTACGGCCGGAACACGCCGTCGCCGGCGGCCGCAACGCGCTTCTCGGCGGTCGCGGTGAGGTCGTGCTCGGTGACGCCGACGCCCTTGTCGCGCAGCGTCTCGGCCTGCCGGCCGGTCAGGTACAGCTCGACGGTGGCGGTGCCCTTGTCGGGCACCTGCTCGCTCAGCTCGTGGCCGTCGGCCCCGGCGTCGAGGAGGAGCGGGACCTGCTCCTTGGTCACCCTGGCGTGCCATACGGAGAGGCCGTCGCCCCTGCCGTCGTCCGGGCCGTCCGGTCCCTCGGCCCCGGCGGCGGGTCCCGCCACCAGTCCGGTCACCAGCAGTGAAGCCGCGGCGAGGATCGCTCGCGCCCTACGTCTCATGTGCCCCCCTTGCAGTTGTCTGCCACGGAAGTGGACAGGCGCCAGGCTCATGACACTTCATGATCATGTCAATACCGCCTCGGGGGCCACGGCCGACGGCCGCCGCCGCTCCGGGTGGGGCGGCGGCGCGCACCGGGCCGTCAGCCGACGAGACCGTCGGCCATCTCCTCCGTGAGGTTGGACTCCGTGCCGGGGATGCCCAGGTCCTGGGCCCGCTTGTCGGCCATGGCCAGCAGCCGGCGGATGCGGCCGGCGACCGCGTCCTTGGTCAGCGGCGGGTCGGCCAGGGCGCCGAGCTCCTCCAGGGAGGCCTGCTTGTGCTCCATGCGCAGCCGGCCGGCCGCCGCCAGGTGCTCGGGCACCTCCTCGCCGAGGATCTCCAGGGCGCGCTGCACCCGGGCACCGGCCGCCACCGCGGCACGGGCCGACCGGCGCAGGTTGGCGTCGTCGAAGTTGGCCAGCCGGTTGGCGGTGGCACGGACCTCGCGGCGCATCCGCCGCTCCTCCCAGGCCAGCACCGACTCGTGCGCACCGAGCCGGGTCAGCAGCGCGCCGATCGCGTCACCGTCCCGGACCACCACGCGGTCCACGCCCCGCACCTCACGGGCCTTCGCGGCGATGGACAGCCGCCGCGCGGCACCCACCAGCGCCAGCGCGGCCTCCGGTCCCGGGCAGGTGACCTCCAGGGACGAGGAACGGCCGGGCTCGGTCAGCGAGCCGTGCGCCAGGAAGGCACCGCGCCAGGCGGCCTCCGCGTCACAGGTCGCCCCGGAGACGACCTGCGGCGGCAGGCCCCGGATCGGGCGCCCCCGGCCGTCCACCAGCCCGGTCTGGCGGGCGAGCTGGTCACCGCCCGCCACCACGCGCACCACGAACCGCGAGCCGCGCCGCAGCCCGCCCGGAGCCATCACGATCAGTTCGGAACCGTGCCCGAAGATCTCCGCGATGTCCCGCTTCAGACGGCGCGCCGCCATCGCGGTGTCCAGCTCCGCCTCGATCACGATCCGCCCGCTGACCAGGTGCAGCCCGCCGGCGAACCGCAGGATCGACGAGACCTCCGCCTTTCTGCAGCAGGTCCGGGTGACGGGGAGCCGGGAGATCTCGTCCTTCACCGCTGCCGTCATCGCCATGGGCCGATCCTTCCATGCATCCGAAAAATACGGTCGTACGCGGCGGCCAACAGCTCCGGGTCGTGCTTCGGCGAGCCGTCATTCCTCGCCACCGGGGCCAGCTCGACCGCGGCACCGAGCCGCTTGGCGGCGTCTGCGAGGGACTCGCGGTCGGGCACGGCGGCCTCGTCGGCCAGCACCACGTCCAGGGCGAGTTTAGGGGCGTGTCGTCCCAAAACCTCCAAATGACGCTGCGGAGAGAAGCCCTCGGTTTCTCCGGGCTGGGGAGCGAGGTTCAGCGACAGCACCCGGCGCGCCTTGGTCTCGACGAGCGCCTCCAGCAGCTCCGGCACCAGCAGGTGCGGGATCACCGAGGAGAACCAGGAGCCGGGGCCCAGCACCACCCAGTCCGCGTCGAGCACGGCCTCGACCGCCTCCGGCACGGCGGGCGGGTCGTTCGGCACCAGGTGCACCGACTGCACCTCGCCGGGCGTCAGCGCCACGGTGGCCTGGCCGCGGACGGTGTCCACGTCCTCCGGGCGCTCCGGGTCGTGGCCCTTGACCAGCGCCTGGAGCTCCAGCGGCACGGCCGACATGGGCAGCACCCGGCCGTGCGCGCCGAGCAGCCGGCCGACCAGGTCCAGCGCCTGGACGTGGTCGCCGAGCTGTTCCCACAGGGCGACGATCAGCAGGTTGCCGACGGCGTGCTCGTGCAGGTCGCCCTTGGACTGGAACCGGTGCTGGATGACACGGGACCACGTCTGGCCCCAGTCGTCGTCACCGCACAGGGCCGCCAGGGCCTTGCGCAGGTCACCGGGCGGCAGCACGCCCAGCTCCTCACGGAGCCGGCCGCTGGAACCGCCGTCGTCGGCGACCGTGACCACGGCGGTCAGGTCACCGGTGATACGGCGCAGCGCGGCGAGGGACGCCGACAGGCCCATGCCACCGCCGAGGGCCACGACCTTGGGCTGGGCGCCGCGTCTGCGGAGCGTACGGGCGGTCAGGGGCCTCGTACGCCGGCGGTACTGCTTCACTCGCGCCCCATGTCCCGGTGGACGACGACGGTCTCGACCCCTTCCGAGGCGAGCCGGGCGGCGAGCTTCTCGGACATGGCGACGGAGCGGTGCTTGCCGCCCGTGCAGCCGACGGCGATCGTCACGTACCGCTTGCCCTCGCGGCGGTAGCCGGCGGAGACCAGCTCGAGCAGTTCGGTGTACCGGTCGAGGAACTCCTTGGCGCCCGGCTGGTTGAAGACGTACCCCGACACCTCCTCGTTGAGGCCGGTGAACGGGCGCAGCTCCGGTACCCAGTGCGGGTTGGGCAGGAAGCGGCAGTCCACGACGAGGTCGGCGTCGACGGGCAGGCCGTACTTGTACCCGAACGACATCACCGTGGCCCGCAGCTCCGGCTCCTCGTCGCCGGCGAACTGGGCGTCCATCTTGGCGCGCAGCTCGTGGACGTTGAGGCTGGAGGTGTCGATCACCAGGTCGGCGTCGCCGCGCAGCTCGCGCAGCAGGTCGCGCTCGGCGGCGATGCCGTCGACGATCCGGCCGTCGCCCTGGAGGGGGTGCGGGCGGCGCACCGACTCGAAGCGGCGGACCAGGGCCTCGTCGGACGACTCCAGGAAGACGATCCGGCGGGTGACCTGCTTGGCGTCGAGGACCGCGAGCGACTCGCGGAGGCTCTCGAAGAACTGGCGGCCGCGCACGTCGACGACGACGGCGATGCGCGCCACGTTGCCCTGGGAGCGGGCGCCGAGCTCCACCATGGTGGGGATCAGCGCGGGCGGCAGGTTGTCGACGACGAACCAGCCGAGGTCCTCCAGGCACTTGGCCGCGGTGCTGCGCCCGGCGCCGGACATGCCGGAGATGATCACCAGCTCGGGGATGGCCGCCTCGGCGGCCTCTCCGGCCTCGATCGTCGTGCCCGTACTCACGTGTGCTGCTCCGTCTTCTCGTGCTGTCGGCTCTGGTGCCGCCGTGGGGTCGTGCTCAGACATGTCCCGTTCCCCCGTCGTCCTCATCCATGATCTCTCCTGTGGCCGTGTTCACGGCAGGGGCGGCCGGAGCCGCCTGGGCGAGGGCCACGGCCACGGCTTCGGCGGTCTTCCGGCCGAACCCCGGCACCTCGCAGATCTGCTCGATTGTCGCCTGCCGCAGCCGCTTCACCGAGCCGAAGTGCTTGATCAGTGTCTGCTTGCGGGCGTCCCCGAGGCCCGGGACCGCGTCCAGGGGACTGGTCCGTATCCGCTTGTGGCGTTTGGTGCGCTGGTAACGGATGGCGAAGTCGTGGGCCGTGTCACGGACCCGCTGGAGGAGGTAGAGCCCCTCGCTGGAGCGGGGCAGGACGACGGGGTCGTCGTCGCCCGGCAGCCACACCTCCTCCAGGCGCTTGGCCAGGCCGCACACGGCGATGTCGTCGATGCCGAGCTCGTCCAGGGCCCGCCGGGCCGCGGCGACCTGCGGCTGCCCGCCGTCGACCACGACGAGCTGCGGCGGGTAGGCGAACTTCTTCGGCCGGCCGTCGTCCTCCGGGGCCTGGGCCGGGACCTCGCCGTCGGTCTCCTCCAGGGCCCACTCGCCGGTCCGCTCCTTCTCGGCGAGGTACCGCCGGAAGCGGCGGGTGATCACCTCGTGCATCGAGCGGACGTCGTCCTGGCCCTCGAAGCCCTTGATCTGGAAGCGGCGGTACTCGCTCTTGCGGGGCAGGCCGTCCTCGAAGACGACCATGGAAGCGACGACGTCCTCGCCCTGGAGGTGGGAGATGTCGAAGCACTCGATGCGCAGCGGGGCCGACTCCAGGTCCAGCGCCTCGGCGATCTCCTCCAGGGCGCGCGAGCGGGTGGTCAGGTCGCTGGCACGCTTGGTCTTGTGCAGCACGAGGGCCTGCTGGGCATTGCGCCCGACGGTCTCCATCAGCGCCTTCTTGTCACCACGCTGCGGGATGCGCAGGGACACCTGCGAGCCGCGGCGGCCGCTGAGCCACTGCGTCACGGCGTCCAGGTCCTCGGGGAGGGCCGGGACGAGGACCTCCTTGGGTACCGCGTCGCCGCTCTCCTCGCCGTAGAGCTGCTGGAGCGCGTGCTCGACCAGGCCGGCGGTGTCGACGGCTTCGACCTTGTCGGTGACCCAGCCGCGCTGGCCGCGCACCCGGCCGCCGCGGACGTGGAAGATCTGCACGGCCGCTTCCAGCTCGTCCTCGGCGACGGCGATCAGGTCGGCGTCGGTGGCGTCGGCGAGGACGACCGCGCTCTTCTCCATGGCCCGCCGGAGCGCCTCTATGTCGTCGCGCAGCCGGGCCGCCTTCTCGTACTCCATGTCCTCGGCCGCCACCGTCATGTCCTTCTCCAGGCGGCGGATGTAGGTGCCGGTACGGCCGGCCATGAAGTCGCAGAACTCCTCGGCCAGTTCCCGGTGTTCCTCGGGGTCGACCCGGCCGACGCACGGCGCCGAGCACTTGCCGATGTAGCCGAGGAGGCAGGGGCGGCCGGTGCGCTCGGCGTTCTTGAACACACCGGCCGAGCACGTCCGCACGGGGAAGACGCGCAGCAGCAGGTCGACGGTGTCGCGGATGGCCCAGGCGTGGCTGTACGGGCCGAAGTACCGGACGCCCTTCTTCTTCTGGCCGCGCATGACCTGGACGCGCGGGAAGTCCTCGTTGAGGGTGACGGCCAGGTACGGGTAGCTCTTGTCGTCGCGGTACTTGACGTTGAACCGCGGGTCGAACTCCTTGATCCAGGAGTACTCGAGCTGGAGCGCCTCGACCTCGGTGGAGACGACGGTCCACTCGACGGAGGCGGCCGTGGTGACCATGGTGCGCGTGCGCGGGTGGAGGCCGGCCAGGTCCTGGAAGTAGCTGGCGAGCCGCTGGCGCAGGGACTTCGCCTTCCCGACGTAGATCACCCGGCGGTGTTCGTCACGGAATTTGTAGACCCCCGGCGAGTCGGGGATCTGTCCCGGCTTGGGGCGGTAGCTGGAGGGGTCTGCCATGCCTCACACCCTACTGGCGTCCGCTGACACCACGGGCGTCCGAGAGGTGTCGCCGCCATGGCCGCGGGGCGCCGCCGGGTGGGACCGGAGGCGCCCCGCGCCGGGGTGGGGGGTGGGTCGCGGAAGCGGAGGGGAGACGGTGGGAGGAGGGGGTGGTGGGTCCGGTACGGGGTGGGGTCGTCGGGGTACGGGGTTCCGGGGCGGTGCCGGGCCGGTGGGGGCCGGGCCCGTACCGCCCCGGGAATCAGCGGCGGCGGCGCCGGAAGGCCCCGCCGAGGACCCCGGCCAGGACGAGGACCAGGGCGGCGGCCCCGGCGACGGGGGCCACGGCGGCCCCGTCGGTCCCGGTTCCGGTTCCGGTCGGGCGGGAGGCGGCGGCCGGCGCCGCGGCGCCCGGCACCGCGGCGGCCCGGGCGCCGGCCGTACCGGGGCCGTCCGCACGCGGGCCGTCCGCCCCGGGACCGGTGGCCGTGGTGTCCGGTGCCACGGCTTCGGGTCCGGCGGGTCCGGCGGGCCCTCCGTACCCGCCGGCACCGCCCCGGCGCGCGTACGCCGAGCCGGGGAGCTTGTCGCGGTACGCCGCCGCGACGCGGTCCCGGTAGGCGGCGAGCGTGGTCCCGCCGGCTCCCACCGCGCGTACCGCGTCCTCGTCCAGGGGGAGCACCCTGCCGCCGGCGTGGACGTACCAGGCGTCGATCTGCGGCTCCCGGAACACCGTTCCGCCCGGGGCCCGGCGGGCGCCCTCCGCCGCGTACCGGGTCTCGTCGTCGCCGGTCGCGATGTTCACCACCTGCCAGCCCCCGGCGCCCCGGCGGGCGGTCCACACGGACGCCCGCCGCCCGTCGGAGGAGACCGCGGCGGCGGCGTGGAACTCGACGCGCGCGACCGGCGCCCCCGCCTTGCCCGCGACGAAGTCCGGTGAGAGGAACCGCACCGGGACGGTACGGCCCTCGACTCGGGGCCGGGCGGCGGACCGGGTCACGGCTCCGTCGCGGGCGAAGAAGCGGGAGAGCGTGTCGAGGGTGGCGGGGGCGGTGACCGCCGCCCCCGGGGTGTCGGCGGCGCCGGCCGCCGGGACGCCGAGGAGCAGCAGCGCCGGCGTCAGGGCGGTCACCGCCACGAGACGACGTGGGGTCATCGGTCTCACGCCCCTATCCGGTAGAGCGAGTGGGTCCAGGAGAAGCCGCTGTTGTCGACGTACCAGGCGTGCGACGCCCAGTTGTACCGGTCGCTGGAGGGCCAGGGATCGCCCCAGTGGACCCAGCCGTTGGCGTCGTCGTAGCCGTACACCACGTGCATGTGTCCTCCGCCGCCGGCCCACTGGATGCGGGTCTCGACGGGGCGACCGGCGTTGATCTCGGTCTGGACGGTGGAGTAGCGCAGCCAGCCGTCGACGTACGAGCCGGGCTTGATGCCGGCCCAGCGCAGCCCGGTCCGGACGTTGCCGAGGGTGGCCTGCCAGTTGGGGCAGTCGTAGCCCTGCTGCCGGTCGAAGGCGGCGTTGCAGAACTGGTTCTGGGTGTAGGAGCGGCCGAACCAGGTGGCGATGGTGTTGCCGCCCGCGGCCCAGCACCAGTTGGTCTTGGCCTGTGCCTGCATGGTGATGTCCAGGCGCTTGGCGGCGAGCGCCGTGGCGGAACGGTCCTCGGCGGTGGCGGCGGTCACCGGGAGGACGAGGACGGTGGTGGCGGCGAGGAGCACCGCGAGGACGAACTGCCGGGCTCTGCCCGGGGGGTTGACGGGTGTGCGCATCGCGTTCCTCCGGCTGGGGATGTGGGGAGGGAGGATCGCGTCCGGACGCTGCTGGGAGCATCGAGCGTTGTCGGGCGCAGGTCAACACGCTTCAATGCGTGGTGACACCGCGCTGTGAACGCCACTGGTTGACGAGTGAACGGATCCCCTCCCCCACCAGCCCCGCCCGTCGCCACCGGCCCGGAGTCGTACCGCCCCGTCGTGAACGTTCACCGAGGACTCCCATGGCACGCACCCCGCACACCGAGACCGATCTCGCGCGGATCCTCCACACCGGCCCGTTCCACCTGGCGCTGCGCGCGGCGCTGGCGGTGCGCGGGCTGCCGCTCCAGCGGGTCCAGCACCATCTCGCCCACCGGGGCATCAAGGTCGGGGTGACCAGCCTGTGCTACTGGCAGCAGGGCGCCCGCCGCCCGCAGCGGCCGGAGTCCCTGAAGGCGGTCCGGGCCCTGGAGGAGTTGCTCCGGCTGCCCGGTGAGTCCCTGATACGGCTGCTCGGCGATCCGGGCGCGGACGACCCGGGCGCCGGTACGGGAACGGGGACGGGAGCGGGCCCGCGGCCCGCGGTGACCAGGCCGGCGGGCCGTACGTACCGCTCGCTGCTGGAGGCGTCGGGCGCGGTGGAGCGGCTGATCGCGGAGCTGGAGGCCCCGGCGGACGGCGGGCTGCACACGGTGGGGCACCAGGAGCGGGTGCGGATCGGCGCCGGGCGGGAGCTGCTCGGCCGGGACTCCCAGCAGGTGGTGCGGGCGCACCGGGACGGCGTCGACCGCTACCTGGCCATCCACCACGGCGACCCCGGCTGCGACCCGGAGCGGGTGGTGGTGCGGGCGGGCGAGAACTGCCGCCCGGGGCGGGTGCGGCGGCACGGGGAGACCGGGGTCGTGGTGGCCGAGCTGCTGTTCGACGCACGGCTGCGGGCGGGGGAGACGTACCTCTTCGGGTACGGCTTCGAGGACGGTACGGGCGGGGTGAGCGGCGAGTACGTGCGGGGCTTCAGCTTCGCGGGCGGGCAGTACGTGCTCCAGGTCCGGTTCCACGAGGACGCCCTGCCCGTGCGGTGCCGCCGCTTCGCGCAGACGTCGGCGGGGGCGCCGCGCGGGGCCCGCGGCGACCTGACGCTGAGCGGGCGGCACCGCACGGTGCACTTCGTGGAGCAGGCGGTCCGGCCGGGGATCCTGGGGATCGACTGGGACTGGGACTGACCCGGACTACGCGTCGGGGCCGGCGACCAGCTTGCCGCCGGTGACCTTGACCGGGACCTCGGGCAGGGCGGCGGTCGCGGGGCCCCGGAGCGGCTTGCCGGTGGTGACGTCGAAGCGGCTGCCGTGGCAGGGGCAGTTGCCCTCGGTGCCCTCGACCTTGTCGAAGACGCAGCCCGCGTGGGTGCACTGGGCGCTGAACGCCTTGTACTGGCCCTTGGCGGGGCAGCTCACCACGAGGCGCTCCTCGCGGTACAGCTTGGCGCCCCCGACGGGGACCGCGTCCGCCGCGCCCAGGTCGACCGGGGCGGTCGGCGTGGGGGTCCGGGCGTGGCCGAGCTTGGACTCGGTGGAGCAGGCGGCGGCGCCGAGCCCGGCGGCCCCGGCGAGGGCTGCGCCTTTCAGCACGGAACGGCGGGCGGGCGGCTGGCCGGGCATGGGGGCTCCACGGTGGGCTGGGGGTGCGGTGACGGAACCGACGATACCGGGGTAGATCGGTGGGCCTGCGGCGGGGTTCGGGGGGCGCTGCGGGGGCTGTCCCGTGCGGGGCCGATGGGTTACGTTCGGCCTCGTGATCGTTGCCGCCGGAGAGTCCCTGATCGACCTCGTCCCCACGGGGGCCGAGCCGCTGTCGGCGCTGGTCCCGCGCCGGGGCGGTGGCCCCTACAACACGGCGGTGGCGCTGGGCCGGCTCGGCGCCGAGGCCGCGTTCTGCTCCCGGGTGTCCACGGACGCGTTCGGGGAGGCGCTGCTGGCGGGGCTACGGGCGGCGGGGGTCGCCACGGGCCTCGTCCAGCGGGGTGCCGAGCCCACGACGCTGGCGGTGGCCTCGGTCGGCGCGGACGGTTCGGCGGGGTATTCGTTCCACGCCGAGGGGACGGCCGACCGGCTCTTCGAACTGCCCGGGCGGCTTCCGGACGCGGTACGGGCGATGGCCTTCGGTACCTGCTCGCTGGCCCTGGAGCCGGGCGCGAGCGCCTACGAGGCGCTGCTGCGGCGGGAGGCGGGGCGCGGGGTGCTGACGCTGCTGGACCCGAACGTCCGGCCCGGTCTGCTCCCGGACGCGGAGGCCCACCGGGCGCGGTTCACGGGGTGGCTGCCGTACGTGTCGCTGCTGAAGCTGTCCGAGGAGGACGCGCGGTGGCTGGGCGGTTCACCCGGCGAGTGGCTGGCCGCGGGGCCGGAGGCGGTGGTGCTCACCCGGGGCGCTGAGGGGCTGACGGTGTTCACGGAGGAGCTGACCGTGTCGGTGCCCGCGGTGCCGGTGGCGGTCGCCGACACCATCGGGGCGGGCGACACGGTGAACGCGGCGCTGCTGCACGGGCTGGGGTCCCGCCCGCTGTCCGCCCTGGACGCCGGGGCCTGGACGGACCTGCTGTCGTTCGCGGCCCGGGCGGCGGCGGTCACCTGCTCCCGCCCGGGCGCGGAGCCGCCGTACGCCGCCGAGCTGGTGACGTCCGACACGGTGCTGCCGCTGCACGGCGTGCCCGCGCTGGTCTGCTCTCCCGGCGGGCCCACGCTGGCCGGCCGCCAGGCCGCCCTGGACCTGGTCGGGGACGCGCTGGGCCGCGAGGCGGCACTGGTGGTGGTGCCGGTGGAGCGGCTCGGTGCGGACTTCTTCTCGCTGCGCACGGGCGTGGCCGGCGAGGTGGTCCAGAAGTTCACCGACTACGGCCTGCGGCTGGTCGTCGTCGGGGACGTCTCGCACCACGTGGCCGGCAGC
The DNA here is from genome assembly GCF_055598725.1 of Streptomyces sp. NPDC039423. Lineage (NCBI taxonomy): Bacteria > Bacillati > Actinomycetota > Actinomycetes > Kitasatosporales > Streptomycetaceae > Streptomyces > Streptomyces sp. NPDC039423. The sequence continues at coordinate 1,086,118 of NZ_JBVKAH010000001.1, read as the reverse complement.
ACGCCGCTGCGCGACTTCGTCCGCGAGGCGAACCGGGGCTCCCACGTCTGGTTCACCGACTCGATCCCCGCCCTGGCGGCCCGCCTCGCCCCGTCGCCCTGACTGGCCCGTTGCCGGGCGCGGAGGCCGCCGGGCGCGGGTCCGCGCCCGGCGGGGCGGGTCAGGACGTGGCGGACCGGGTGGCCGGCTTCTTCGCCCTGGTCGTCCCGGCCGCCTTCGCCGTGGCGGTCCGGCGGGTCACGCCGTCCGCCGAGGCGACGGTCTTCTTCGCGGCCGCCCGCTTCCGCGCCGCCGGCACCGCCGCGGCCGCGTCGCTGATGCGGTTCGCGCCGAGGATGTCCCGGAGGAACTTGCCGGTGTGGCTGGCCGGGACGCTCGCGACCTGCTCGGGCGTGCCCTCGGCGACGACCAGGCCACCGCCGCTGCCGCCCTCGGGGCCCATGTCCACGACCCAGTCGGCCGTCTTGATGACGTCCAGGTTGTGCTCGATGACGATCACCGAGTTGCCCTTGTCGACCAGGTTGGAGAGCACGGTGATCAGCTTCGAGATGTCCTCGAAGTGCAGACCCGTGGTCGGCTCGTCCAGGACGTACACCGTGCGCCCCGTCGACCGCTTCTGGAGCTCCGACGCCAGCTTGACGCGCTGCGCCTCACCACCGGAGAGGGTCGGCGCGGGCTGGCCGAGCCGGACGTACCCGAGACCGACCTCGGTGAGGGTGCGCAGGTGGCGGGCGATCGTCGGGACGGCCTCGAAGAACTCCAGGGCCTCCTCGATCGGCATGTCCAGCACCTCGGCGATGGACTTGCCCTTGTAGTGGACGTCCAGGGTCTCCCGGTTGTAGCGCGCTCCGTGGCAGACCTCGCACGGGACGTACACGTCCGGCAGGAAGTTCATCTCGATCTTGATGGTGCCGTCACCGGCGCAGTTCTCGCAGCGACCGCCCTTGACGTTGAAGGAGAACCGGCCCGGCAGGTAGCCCCGGACCTTCGCCTCCATGGTCTCGGCGAAGAGCTTGCGGACATGGTCGAAGACACCGGTGTACGTCGCCGGGTTGGAGCGCGGGGTGCGCCCGATGGGCGACTGGTCGACGTGGACGACCTTGTCGACCAGGTCGTCGCCGTCCACCCGCGTGTGCCGCCCGGGGACGGACTTGGCGCCGTTGAGCTCGCGCGCCAGGTGGGTGTACAGGATGTCGTTGACCAGGGTCGACTTGCCGGAGCCCGAGACGCCGGTGACGGCCGTCAGCACGCCCAGCGGGAACGACACGTCGATGTCACGGAGGTTGTTCTCCCGGGCGCCGTGCACGGTCAGCCGCCGTGCCCGGTCCACCGGGCGGCGGACGTCGGGGAGCGGGATGGACCGCTTCCCGGCCAGGTACTGCCCGGTCATCGACTCCTTGTTGGCCAGAAGCTGCTTCAGGGGGCCGGAGTGCACGACCTTGCCGCCGTGCTCACCCGCGCCGGGGCCGATGTCGACGACCCAGTCGGCCACCTTGATGGTGTCCTCGTCGTGCTCGACGACGATGAGCGTGTTGCCCATGTCGCGGAGGCGCACCAGGGTCTCGATCAGCCGGTGGTTGTCGCGCTGGTGCAGGCCGATGGACGGCTCGTCCAGGACGTACAGCACGCCGACGAGGCCGGAGCCGATCTGGGTGGCGAGCCGGATGCGCTGGGCCTCGCCGCCGGAGAGCGTGCCGGCCGCGCGGTTCAGCGACAGGTAGTCCAGGCCGACGTCGACCAGGAAGCGCAGCCGCTCGTTGACCTCCTTGAGCACCCGCTCGGCGATCTTCTTGTCGCGGGCGTTCAGCTTCATCCGGCCGAGGAAGTCGGCGCACTCGCTGATGGACATCGCGGAGACCTCCGCGATGGACTTCTCCATGACCGTGACCGCGAGGACGATCGGCTTGAGGCGGGTGCCCTCGCAGGTGGGGCAGGGCACCTCGCGCATGTAGCCCTCGAAGCGCTCGCGGCTGGAGTCGCTCTCGGCCTCGCTGTGCCGCCGCTTGACGAAGGAGACGGCGCCCTCGAAGGCGGGGGTGGTGTACGCCCGCTCCCGGCCGTACCGGTTGCGGTAGCGGACCTCGACCTGGGTCTTGTGCCCGTACAGCAGCGCCTTCTTCGCGCGCGCGGGCAGCCCGGCCCAGGGGATGTCGGTGCGGAAGCCGAGGGCCTGGGAGAGGCCGCCGATCAGCCGGCCGAAGTACTCCTTGGTGTGGCCGTGCGACCAGGGGTGGATCGCGCCCTCGTCGAGGGAGCGCTCCTCGTCGGGGACGACCAGCTCGGGGTCGACCTCCATGCGCGTGCCGATGCCGGTGCAGTCGGGGCAGGCGCCGAAGGGCGAGTTGAAGGAGAAGGAGCGGGGCTCCAGCTCCTCGAAGGACAGGTCGTCGTACGGGCAGTACAGGTGCTCCGAGTACATCCGCTCGCGCTCGGGGTCGTCCTCGGGGAGGTCGACGAAGTCGAGCACGACCATGCCGCCCGACAGGCCCAGCGCGGTCTCGACGGAGTCGGTCAGCCGCCGCTTGGCGCTGTCCTTGACCGTGAGGCGGTCGACGACCACCTCGATCGTGTGCTTCTCCTGCTTCTTCAGGGTGGGCGGCTCGGCGAGCTGGACGGTCTGCCCGTCCACCCTGGCCCGGCTGTAGCCCTTGGTCTGGAGGTCGGCGAAGAGGTCGACGAACTCGCCCTTGCGCTCGCGCACCAGCGGCGACAGGACCTGGAAGCGGCTGCCCTCGGGCAGCTCCAGCACCTTGTCGACGATGGCCTGCGGCGACTGGCGCGAGATGGGCCGGTGGCACTCGGGGCAGTGCGGCTTGCCGATGCGCGCGAAGAGCAGGCGCAGGTAGTCGTAGACCTCGGTGATGGTGCCGACCGTGGAGCGCGGGTTGCGCGAGGTGGACTTCTGGTCGATCGAGACGGCCGGGGAGAGGCCCTCGATGAAGTCGACGTCCGGCTTGTCCATCTGGCCGAGGAACTGCCGGGCGTAGGAGGAGAGCGACTCGACGTAGCGGCGCTGCCCCTCGGCGAAGATCGTGTCGAACGCGAGGGAGGACTTGCCCGACCCCGAGAGCCCGGTGAAGACGATGAGGGAGTCACGCGGGAGGTCGAGCGAGACGTTCTTCAGATTGTGCTCGCGCGCGCCACGGACGATGAGACGGTCGGCCACGCCGGTCCGCACCTTTCTTGAGAGAAGCGGGGGCACAGCCCCCGTCCCAGACTGTTCAAGCCTACGGGGGGCCGCCAAATGGATGTCTGGCTTTCAAGGATGCCTCCACCGAGCGTATAGCACGCGCATTCGATTTCCGGCCATGAGCAACCACCTTCACCCGATCGTGTGGCGGCGCTAGGGTCAGCAGCATGATCGACCATGTGCATGACCTGGCCTCCGTGCGCGAGGCGACCGACCGACTGCTCACCGCCGCCGCCAAGCTCGACGACGCCGCCGTCGCCGCGCCGTCCCGGCTCCCCGGCTGGACCCGGGGGCACGTCCTGGCCCACCTCGCCCGCAACGCCGACGCCCTGGTGAACGTCCTCCTGGGGCGTCCCATGTACGTCAGCGCCGAGGCGCGCGACGCCGACATCGAGCGGGACGCCACCCGCCCGCTCGCCGTCCAGCTCGACGACGTCCGCGAGAGCGCCGCGCGGTTCCGGGCGGCGGGCGAGGCGCCGGCCGACTGGGACCGGGTGGTGGAGCTGCGCAACGGGGTGACCGACCGGGCCGCGAGGTTGCCCTTCCGCCGCCTCGTCGAGGTGGAGCTGCACCACGTGGACCTGGACGCCGGCTACGAGCTGGAGGACCTGCCGGAGGAGTTCACCGAGCGGGAGATCGCGTTCCTGGCCGACCGTTTCGCCGGCCATCCCACGGTACCTCCGACCCGGCTGCTGGCGGCCGGGGCGGAGTGGCGCACGGGCGGCGACGAGGGCCCCGCGGTGACCGTCTCCGGCCCGGCGCCCGACCTCCTCGGGTGGCTCGCCGGACGCCGTGACGGCGCGGCTCTGGAGGTCAAGGGAGGCCCCCTTCCCGTACTGCCCCCGCTATAGGCTGGCTCCATGACGTACAGCGGAGCGGTGAAGGTGGGCGGGCCCGCCGATGTGCACGAGCTGACGGACCTGATGATCTCCAAGGTCGCGGTCGGCCCGATGGACAACAACGCGTACCTGCTGCGCTGCCGGGCGACCGGCGAGCAGCTGCTCATCGACGCGGCGAGCGAGCCCCGGACGCTGCTCCGGCTGATCGGTGACGACGGCATCGCGTCCGTCGTCACCACCCACCGCCACCGCGACCACTGGGACGCGCTGGCCGAGGTCGTGGCGGCGACCGGCGCCCGCACCCTCGCGGGACGGTACGACGCCGAGGGCATCGAGGTGACCACGGACGTCCCCGTCGACGACGGGGACACGGTGCGGGTGGGGCGGGTGGAGCTCACCGCCCGCCGTATGGTGGGGCACACCCCCGGCTCGATCGTGCTCGTCTACGACGACCCGCACGGCCATCCGCACGTCTTCACCGGCGACTGCCTCTTCCCCGGCGGCGTCGGCAACACCCGCCAGGACGCGGACGCCTTCGCCAGCCTGATCCTGGACGTCGAGACCAAGCTGTTCGACGTGCTGCCGGACGAGACCTGGGTCTACCCCGGGCACGGCAAGGACACCACCCTGGGGCAGGAGCGCCCGAAGCTCCCGGAGTGGCGCGAGCGCGGCTGGTAGTCGCTCCGGCGGCTCCCGAGCGCCCCCGTAACCCGGGGGCGCCACGGGTGGTTGGCGCGACATGCGCCACAGTCACGGTCCGCGTCCGTCCTCCCCCGCACCGCCCGGGCCGCCCTCCATGGTGCGGCTCGCCGCCGCCTCCCTCGCCGGCACGGCCGTCGAGTTCTACGACTTCTTCGTCTACGGGACCGCGGCCGCGCTGGTCCTGGGCCCCCTGTTCTTCCCGACCTTCTCGCCGGTCGCCGGCACACTGGCCGCCTTCGGCACGTTCGCGGTGGGGTTCCTCTCGCGCCCGCTCGGTTCCGCGCTGTTCGGTCACATCGGGGACCGGTACGGGCGGCGGCCGGTGATGTTCGCGTCGCTGGTCCTGACCGGGGCGGCCACCGTCGCCGTGGGGTGCGTGCCCTCGTACGCGACCCTCGGGGTGACCGCTCCGGTGCTCCTGCTGGTGCTGCGGTTCCTCCAGGGCCTGGGGCTCGGCGGCGAGTGGGGCGGGGCGGTGCTGCTGACGGCGGAGCACGCGCCCGCGCGGCGGCGCGCGCTCTGGGCGAGCTTCCCGCAGGTGGGTCCGGCGGTCGGGTTCCTGCTGGCGAACGGCGTGATGCTCGCGCTGTCGGCGGGGCTGAGCGACGCCCAGTTCCGCGCGTGGGGGTGGCGCGTGCCGTTCTGGGCGGCCGGGCTGCTGGCGGCCGGCGGGCTGCTGCTGCGGACGTCCCTGGCCGAGACGCCGCAGTTCCGGGAGATGGCCGAAACCGGCGGGCGGGCGAGCGCCCCGCTGGTGGAGGTGGCGCGCGACCACTGGCGGCTGGTGCTGCTGACGGCCGGCGCGCTGGCGGTCGGGTACGCGATCTTCTACGCGGTGTCCACCTGGGCGCTGGCGTACGGCACCGAGCGGCTCGGCGTGAGCCGTACGCGGATGCTGGTGTGCATCATGGCGGCGGTGGCGGTGAAGGGCGTGCTGACCCCGTTCGCCGCGATGCTGGGCGACCGGGTGGGGCGGCGGCCGATGTGCCTGGCCGGCTGCACGGCCGCCGCCCTGTGGATGTTCCCGATGGTGGGCCTGCTGCACACCGCGCGGCCCGTACTGATGTTCCTGGGGTTCACCGGGGCCCTGCTGGCGTTCATCACGATGTTCGCCGTGGTGGCCGCCTATCTGCCGGAGCTGTACCCGCCGCGGGTGCGCTGCACGGGGGCGGCCGTCGGCTACAACCTGGCGGGTGTCCTGGGCGGCGCCCTCACCCCGATCGTGGCGACGGCCTCGGCGGGCGGTTCGGGGCCGCCCTGGGGCGTCGCGGCCTACCTGACCGTGATCGCCCTGCTCAGTCTCGGCTGCTTCGCCCTGCTGCCGGAGACGCTGCCCGGACGGGTGGCGGATCCCGCCCTGGAGTCGGCGGCCGCCTGAGACCCCGGCGGTCTCAGCGCAGGTCCTCCTGGGCCAGCAGGTCGCAGTCCGTGAAGGACGGCGGCCGGGTGCACAGGGCGGCGATCTGTCCGGCCATCTCCGTGGTCGCGGGGTCCTCGCTGTTGCGCATGGCCTCTTCGTACGAGTCGAAGTGGATGACCGACAGGTAGCGGTTGGGGTTGTCCCGGTCCCGCAGCAGGAGGCGGGAGGTCGGTCCGCCGGGCCGGCCGGTCATGTCGGCCCGCCGCTGCTCCATCAGGGCGTCCAAGTCGTCGATGCGTTCGGTTTCGAAGTCGATGATCTGCGCGAACTTCATGCCGTTCTCCGCGGTGCGCCGTGCCCCTGGGGTCGGGGCGCTCACCGTCAAAGCAAACACCGGCCGGGGCGGCCCGCAATGCGGGCGGCCCCGGCCGGTGCCGTGTCTCCGGCGGTGCGGCCCGCCGGCCGGGCTCAGGCCTCGACGCTGTCCTTGGGGGCCTTCCCGGCCCCTTCGGCGGCCTCGGCGGCCTCGCGCTCCGCCTGCTTCCTGGAGGCGATCAGGCTGGTGATCGTGGTGATGACCAGGACGCCGCAGATGACCGCGAGGGAGACGGGGATCGAGATCTCCGGCACGTGCACCTCGGACTCGTGCAGGGCGTGCAGCACCAGCTTCACGCCGATGAAGCCGAGGATCACCGACAGGCCGTAGCTCAGGTGGACCAGCTTCTTCAGCAGTCCGCCGATGAGGAAGTACAGCTGCCGCAGACCCATCAGGGCGAAGGCGTTGGCGGTGAACACGATGTACGGGTCCTGGGTCAGGCCGAAGATCGCGGGGATGGAGTCCAGCGCGAACAGGACGTCCGTGGTGCCGATGGCGAGCATGACGACCATCAGCGGGGTCAGGACGCGCTTGCCGTTGTTGCGGATGAACAGCTTGGTGCCGTGGTACCTGTCGGCGACCCCGAAGCGGTTCTCGATGGACTTCAGGAGCCGGTTCTCCTCGAACTCCTCGTCCTCCTCGTCGGCACGCGCTTCCTGGATCAGCTTCCAGGCCGTGTAGATCAGGAACGCGCCGAAGATGTAGAACACCCAGGAGAAGCTGGCGATGATCGCGGCACCGGCGGCGATGAATATCGCGCGCAGCACCAGGGCGATCAGCACACCGATCAGCAGCACCCGCTGCTGGAGGTGGGTCGGCACCGCGAACTTCGCCATGATCAGGACGAAGACGAACAGGTTGTCGACACTGAGCGACTTCTCGGTGATGTAGCCGGCGAAGAACTCGCCGGAGGCCCGGCTCTCGCCGAAGACCAGGAGGCCCAGGCCGAACAGGGCGGCGAGGACGATCCAGACGACCGTCCAGATGCCGGCTTCCTTGACCGACACGTCATGGGGCTTGCGCCCGATGAAGAAGTCGACCGCGATCAGGGCGGTGAGACCGAGAATGGTCGCCGCCCACAGGCTCATCGAAACGTCCACTGCGCCTCCGGCGTCGTACGGCTATGGATCAGCGTCGTCGCTGCCGGAGGTCTCTTCCACCCGGGGCGGCCCGGTCCCGATGACCGGTCGTGCCGCGGGCCGGCGCCCCGGGACCGGTCTCATGTCCGACCGTCCGTATTGACGGGTACGCCGCGTACGGGAGTACTCCCCTCCGCACCAAGAACGTTACCCCAAAGACCAAAGGGAGGTAAAGGGAACAGTAAAAGAACTTTCAAAAGAGCAGGTCAGCGGCGCCAGTTGGTACGGGCGTCGACCGCCTGGGAGAGGACCTGACCGAGGATCCCGCTGCCGGCCGGCAGCCGGGGCGGCTCGTACGTCCAGGCGTGGCCGACCCACGGATCGGCGAGGTGGTCGTCCGGAACGGGCGTCAGGCGCAGCAGCGACTTCCACAGCGGGTCGAGGACCGGCCCGTAGGCCCGGGCGTCCTCCCGGTCGGCCACCAGCAGCAGATGGACGCCGACCGCCGGGCCCTCGTCGGCCAGGTAGCGGAGCTGGGTGACGGTCCGGTCGTCGAAGCCGTGCGGGAAGTCGTTGACGATCAGTAGCTGGTCGGCCGTGTCCAGGCCGGGCGGGAGGGCGTCGGTCGCTCCCCCGCTCACGGCCATCCGGAGCAGCTCCACCCGCTGGGTGAGCGCGCCGAGGACGGAGGCCACTCCCGCGGCACCGGCCGCGGGCGGTGCCGCCAGGGCCCCGGACGCGGTCAGCGGGGCGAGCGAGGCGGCCGCCGCACCCGCCGGGTCGATGACGTGGACCGCGTACGCGCCGGCCGGGTGGACCGCGAGCAGCCGCGCGGCGTGCAGGACCGCGGTGTCCACCGCCAGCCGGCGCAGCTCACCGTCGTCCAGCGCGGCGGCGGCCTCGGAGCCGGAGCGGCCGCTGTCCACCCACAGACCGCGCTCCAGCGGCAGCCGCATCAGCATGGGGATGCGCAGCTCGGGACGCTCGGGGAGGTGGAGGTCGCCCAGGCGCAGCGCCATCGGGGCCTCGGCGGGCACCCGGTAGCCGTGCCAGACCGGGTTGTCCCAGCCCGCGTAGGCGACCGGAAGGGCGGGCTCGACGACCTCGGACTCGGCGGTGAGCTGGGCGAGGTCCCGGTCGAGCGCCTCCCGGGCCCGGGCGGTCAGCTCGTCGCACCTGGCGCGGGCCGCCGCGCGGGCCGCGTCACCGGCGGTGCCGATCCGGCTGCGCGGGTCGGACAGGACCCGGTCGAGCTCCTGGTCCATGCGGGACTCGGCGAAGTCGACGGCGCTGCGGTACGCGGCGGTGGTGCGAGCCAGGTCCTCGAACATGCCCCAGACCTGGTTGTACAGGCGCTCGTCCATGGACCAGCCGCTGGCGTCACCGGCGACCGGCCGGGCGGGCCCGCCCTGCTGCGCGGGCTGCTGGGCCGGGGGCGGCGGCGGGGGCGTGGTCGAGCCGCGGCGCGGGTGCGCGTAGCTGATCGGGCCGCCGGTGGCGGGCCCGGCCGGGGTCGCGGGGCCGGTCGGGGTGGCCGGGGCCGGCCCGTGGGGCGGGGCCGCCGGGGCGGGCCCGGCGGCGGGGGTGACCTGGGTGGTGTCGGGGGCGAGGTCGGCGGGGACCGGCTCGCCGGGGCCGGCGGGTGCGCCGGACGCCGTCAGTGAGGCGCCGTGCCTGGCGCGGTCGCCCCCGGCGGCGCGGGGCGGGGGCGCGGCGACCGACCGGGTGATGCCGTCCGCGACCGCCGCGTGGACGGTGGCGGCGACGTCGGCGGCACGGTCGAGGCCCTGGTCGGCGAGGAGCGCGGTGAGCCCGCCCGCGTACCCCTGCCCCACGGCCCGTACCTTCCAGGCGCCCTGACGGCGGTACAGCTCCAGGGCGACGACCGCGGACTCGGTGTCCAGCCCGGTGAGGGTGTACGTCGCGATCTCGGTGCCGTCGAGGGCCACCACCGCGGCGAACGGGGCCGCCATGGCACCGAACCGGTCCGGGCCGCCGGCACCGTCGGGCAGCGCGAGGAACACCGTCACCCGGTGGGCCGCCCCGGGCAGGGCGTCGAGGTCCACGGCGAGCCGGTGCCCGGCGGCCGCCTGCCGCGACACCTCCAGGCCCGGCAGCGCGGGCGAGCCGGGGTGGGCGACCCACTCGGGGCCGGTCGCCGTGCCCGCGGCGTCGGCGAGCGTGGCGCCCGCGACGACCGGCGCGCCGGCCGTCACCCGGATCTCGAGTCGGCTGTCGGGCAGGGGGTGGTTCTGCCCCCGGACCAGCTCGGCCGTCATCCCTGTGTCCCCTCGGTGCCTCGGTGCCTCGGTGAAACGCAGCTCCCGGCGGCCTGGCCTCCGGGAGCTGCGGGTGGTCGGTGCGGTGCGTCCTACAGGTGCGGCAGGATCGACGGCATCAGGTCCTGGAACGTACGGCCGTTGGCCGGGTTGCCCAGGGCGGTCATCTGCCAGCCGGTCCCCGCTCGGTGCACCTTGGCCATGATCTGCGCGGTGTACTGGCCGCCGCCGTCCAGGGTGTAGCGCGCGAGCTCCTGGCCGTTCGTCTCGTCGACGATGCGGCAGAAGGCGTTCTGGACCTCCTGGAACGTCTGGCCGGTGAAGGAGTTCACCGTGAAGACGATCTGGTCGATGTGCACGGGGACCCGCTGGAGGTCGACGAGGATCGCCTCGTCGTCGCCGCCCTGTCCCGCGCCGCCCACCAGGTTGTCGCCGGTGTGGCGCACCGAGCCGTCGTCGCTGACCAGGTGGCGGAAGAAGACGACGTCCACGGGCTGCTTCTCGGCGAAGAGCACCGCCGAGGCGTCGAGGTCGATCTCCCGGGTGCGCGAGCCGAACAGACCGCGGCGCGGAGCCGCCTGCCAGCCGAGCCCCATCCGCACCGCGGTGAGAGTACCCCCGTCGCTCTTCTGCAGGCTGATGGCCTGGCCCTTGGTCATGTTGACCGTCACGCGCTGTCCCCTCTCATTGCCTACCCCCGCGACCATAGGAAGAGTGCGGTTGACCAGCACCCTACGCAGTGGCCGGGGGGCCGCATCAGGCCAGGTCCGCTTTTGTGGCGGTGTTGCAACACACCGGCCCGGCCGCGTCAGGCGATGCCCGCCTCCTTCATCTGCCGCAGCTCCTTCTTCAGCTCGCCGACCTCGTCACGCAACCGCGCCGCCACCTCGAACTGGAGCTCGGCGGCGGCCGCGCGCATCCGCGCGGTCATCTCCTCGATGATTCCGGCCAGTTCGGCCGCCGGGCGGTCGCTGACCAGGGCGCCCTTGCCGGCCGCCGTGCCGCCCTTGCCCGCCTTGCCGGCCGCCCTGCCGCCGGCCTGCGCGGACGCGGAACCGAGCGAGGGAACGGGGGCCTTGGCGCCCTTGCCGTCCTTGGACTGGCGGTAGCCGGTGCCGAGCAGCTGCTCGGTGTCGACCTCCTCGCGCGCGATGGTCGCGACGATGTCGTTGATCTTCTTGCGCAGCGGCTGCGGATCGATGCCGTGGGCCGTGTTGTACGCGACCTGCTTCTCGCGGCGGCGGTTGGTCTCGTCGATGGCCTTCGCCATGGCCGGGGTGATGGTGTCCGCGTACATGTGGACCTGGCCGGAGACGTTGCGCGCCGCACGGCCGATGGTCTGGATCAGCGACGTGCCGGAACGGAGGAAGCCCTGCTTGTCCGCGTCGAGGATGGCCACGAGCGAGACCTCGGGGAGGTCGAGGCCCTCGCGGAGCAGGTTGATGCCGACCAGGACGTCGTACTCACCGGCCCGCAGTTCGCGCAGCAGCTCGATCCGGCGGAGGGTGTCGACGTCGCTGTGCAGGTAGCGGACCTGGATGCCCAGTTCCAGGAAGTAGTCGGTGAGGTCCTCGGCCATCTTCTTGGTGAGGGTGGTGACGAGCACGCGCTCGTCGCGCTCGGTGCGCAGCCGGATCTCGTGGACCAGGTCGTCGATCTGGCCCTCGGTGGGCTTGACCACGACCTCGGGGTCGACCAGGCCGGTGGGCCGGATGATCTGCTCGACGAAGCCGTCGGAGCGGGACATCTCGTACTGTCCCGGGGTGGCCGAGAGGTAGACCGTCTGGCCGATACGCTCCTGGAACTCCTCCCACTTCAGCGGCCTGTTGTCGAGCGCGGACGGCAGCCGGAAGCCGTGGTCGACGAGGGTGCGCTTGCGGGAGGCGTCGCCCTCGTACATGGCGCCGATCTGGGGCACCGTGACGTGGGACTCGTCGATGACCAGCAGGAAGTCCTCGGGGAAGTAGTCGAGGAGGGTGTTGGGCGGGGAGCCCGGCTCGCGGTCGTCGAAGTGCATCGAGTAGTTCTCGATGCCGGAGCAGGAGCCGATCTGGCGCATCATCTCGATGTCGTACGTGGTGCGCATGCGCAGGCGCTGGGCCTCCAGCAGCTTGCCCTGCTTCTCCAGCTCGGCCAGGCGCAGCTCCAGCTCCCGCTCGATGCCGTTGATCGCCTTCTCCATGCGCTCCGGCCCCGCCACGTAGTGGCTGGCCGGGAAGACGTACAGCTCGCGGTCGTCGCTGATGATCTCGCCGGTGAGCGGGTGGAGCGTGGACAGCGCCTCGATCTCGTCGCCGAACATCTCGATGCGGACGGCGAGCTCCTCGTAGACCGGGAAGATCTCGATGGTGTCGCCGCGCACCCGGAACGTCCCGCGGGTGAAGGCCAGGTCGTTGCGGGTGTACTGGATGTCGACGAAGCGGCGCAGCAGCAGGTCCCGGTCGATCTCCTCGCCGACCTTCAGGGGGACCATCCGGTCGACGTACTCCTGGGGCGTGCCGAGGCCGTAGATGCAGGAGACGGAGGCGACCACGACGACGTCCCGGCGGGTCAGCAGCGAGTTCGTCGCCGAGTGACGCAGCCGCTCGACCTCCTCGTTGATCGAGGAGTCCTTCTCGATGTAGGTGTCCGACTGCGGGACGTACGCCTCGGGCTGGTAGTAGTCGTAGTACGAGACGAAGTACTCGACCGCGTTGTTGGGCAGGAGTTCGCGGAACTCGTTGGCCAGCTGGGCGGCCAGCGTCTTGTTCGGCGCCATGACGAGGGTGGGGCGCTGGAGCTTCTCGATCATCCAGGCGGTCGTCGCCGACTTGCCGGTGCCGGTCGCGCCGAGCAGGACGACGTCCTTCTCCCCCGCGTCGATGCGCCGGGCCAGGTCGGCGATGGCCGTGGGCTGGTCGCCGCTGGGCTGGTAGGGACTGACGACCTCGAAGGGCGCCACCGAGCGTTCGATCTTGGAAACGGGCCGCATGCAACCACCGTACGACCCGGCACTGACAGTCGGGGGGCGAGCGGGCCGGCCGGACCTCCCGGCGGCGGCCCGGAGCCGGCGGCGCGGGCCGTGTTCCGGCCGGTCAGCGGTCGCCGGCGCGGGCCCGGCGGCGGGTCCGGCGGACCGGCGGCGGGAGGGCTGACCCGCCGTAGGCGTGGCCCTCCTGCCAGGCGGCCGGGATCCCGGGACGGCGGGGCGACGGGATCGGCCCGCGCCGGCCGGGGTCGCCCGCCACCAGGAGCGGGTCGAAGACCACCATGATCCCGGCGAGCAGCAGGAACACCACCGGGCCGAGCAGCATGGGCCCCAGCAGCCAGGCGGTGTCGGAGCCGGGGGCGGGGTCCTCGCCGTGCAGGTGCACGCTGACGGCGGCCATGCCGGTGTAGTGCATGCCGGTGACCGCGACGCCCATGCCCAGACCCGCGGCGAGGCTGGGCAGCAGCCCCTGGACCGCGACGGCCGCCCACAGCGCCGAGGTCGCCGCCACGACCGCGATCACGACGGAGAGGGCGACGGTGGCGGTGTCGTACTGGAGCCGGCCCGGCAGGCGCATGCCGGCCATGCCGAGATAGTGCATGGTGGCGATGCCGAGGCCCATGAGGGTGCCTCCGGTGCCCAGGGCCATCACGGTGGCGCCCCGGTACCCGACGATGAAGATCCCGATGCCGGACGTCACCACCGCCACCGGGAGGCTGGCGAAGGTGATGGCGGGGTCGTAGCCGACCGGTGCCTCCTGCACCGTGAAGCCCATCATCGCGATGAAGTGCATGGTCCAGATGCCCGTGCCGATGGAGGTGGCCCCCAGGGCGAGCCAGCCGGGCGAGAAGGTGCCGTGCTCGCGGAGGGACCGGGCGATGCAGCGCAGGCCCAGGGCACCGCCCAGGCACGCCATGAGAAAGGCGGCCACGGGCGTGATGAAGCCGTAGCTGAAACCGTCGACCGTGGCCTGCATGCCCGTACGCCTCTCGTTCCTCGTGCCCCGCCGTCCGCGCGCCCCGCGCTCGTGCCGCGGCACCGGTGGTGCCATGTGTACCCGCTGGTACGGGGGCGAGGCTACGGCCCGTGGGTCACCGATCGGACACCGGCGGGTCGGTTCGCCGGCCGGAGGCTCCGGTGCCGGGCGTCCGGAGGGCTTCCGTCCGCGCCCGTCCGGCGGGGGGCGGGGCCGGTCGGCGTCGCCGGCGTTGTCGGCGTTGTCAGTGGGCGGTCGTACGGTGGCCTTCATGGACAGCAACGGGCAGTTCCTGGAGTGGGCCGTCGTGGACAGCGACATCGGCCCGCTGTTGCTCGCCGCGACGGGCGAGGGGCTGGTGAGCGTGGTGTTCCACGCGGACGACCGGGTGCGGGAGCGGGCGCTGGAGCGGCTGGCGGGGCGGCTCGGCGCCGACCCGGTGCACCGGGCCACGGGGTGGCTGGCCGAGCCGATACGTGAGCTGGAGGCGTACTTCGCGGGCGGGCTGAAGACGTTCGGGGTGCGGCTGGACTGGTCGCTGACGGCCGGCTTCAACCGGCAGGTGCTGCGCGAGCTGGCGTCCGGCGTGCCGTACGGCTCGGTCGTCGGGTACGGGGACCTGGCCGGCCGGGTGGGGCAGCCGGGGGCGGCGCAGGCGGTGGGCGCGGCGATGGGGTCCAATCCGCTGCCGCTGGTGGTGCCGTGCCACCGCGTGGTGGAGAGCGACGGGGGGATCGGCGGGTTCGGCGGGGGTCTGGAGACCAAGCGGAAGCTGCTGGCCCTGGAAGGCATCCTTCCGCAACCGCTGTTCTAAGCCGCTGTTCCGATCCTGTAAGGGGTGGCAAACTGCCGCGGTGACTACTGATCCCGACGTTCCCGAGCCCTCCGGAGCGGTGACGGCCCCGGCCTCCGGCGCCGGTTCCGTGTGCGCGCCGTCCGGCGTCACCGCGGCCGGCCTGCCCGCCTTGCGGCGGAGGACCGCGGCGGTCCTCATCGCCAGCCAGATCCTGGGCGGGCTGGGGGTGGCGACCGGGATCGCCCTGGCCTCCGTCCTGGCGCAGGAGGTGAGCGGGACCGAGGCGCTGTCCGGGCTGGCGCCGACCGCCACCGTGGCCGGGACGGCCCTGCTGTCCGTACCGCTGGCCGCGCTGATGGCCTCGCGGGGGCGGCGGCCGGGTCTGGTCCTGGCTTACCTGATCGGGGCGGTCGGCGCGGGCGTGGTGGTCGTGGCGGCCGTCGCGGGGAACTTCCCGCTGCTGCTGGCCGGCATGGCGGGGTTCGGCGCCGGGTCGTCGGCCAACCTCCAGGCGCGGTTCGCGGCGGCGGACCTGGCGGAGCCGGAGCGGCGCGGGCGGGCCATCTCCACGGTGGTGTGGGCGACGACCATCGGCGCGGTGCTGGGACCCAACATCGCCGCGCCCGCCGGGCGGAGCGTCGCGGGTCTCGGCATACCGGCGGCGGCCGGGCCGTTCCTCTGGGCGGCCGGGGTGTTCCTGGTCTCGGCGGCGGTGGTCGCGGCCCTGCTGCGGCCCGATCCGCTGCTGACCGCGCGGGCGCTCGCCGCCGGCGGCGAGAAGGACACGGGCCCCGGGGGCCGGTCGCTGCGGGCGGGCGTGCGGGCCGTACGGGAGTCGCCGCGTGCCCGGCTGGCGCTGGTCGCCGTGGCGGTCTCGCACACCGCGATGGTCTCGATCATGTCGATGACCCCGGTGGCGCTCAGCCACCACGGGGCGGGCATCACGCTCATCGGGCTCGTCATCAGCGGCCACATCGCGGGGATGTACGCGTTCTCGCCGGTGATGGGCTGGCTGTCGGACCGGCTCGGCCGGCCGGCCGTGATCGGGCTGGCGGTGGGGCTGCTGGCCGTGGCCGCGTTCCTCGCCGGTACGGCGGGGGCGAGCCACGGGCGTACCGCGGCGGGGCTGTTCGTGCTGGGGCTGGGCTGGTCCGCGGGGCTGGTGTCCGGGTCCGCGCTGCTGACCGACTCCGTCCCGCAGTCCGCCCGGGCCGCCGTGCAGGGCCTGTCGGACCTGACCATGAACACGGCGGCGGGCATCGGCGGGGCGGGGGCCGGACTGATCGTCGCCCAGGCGGGGTACGGCTGGCTGAACGCGGTGGGCGCGGCGCTGCTGCTCCCGCTGGCCGCCCTGACGGTACGGCACGCGCGGTCCTGACCGCGCGCGGACGCGACCGGCGGGCCGGACCGGCGGCCCGGGACCCGGCGGGCTGGGGACGGGCAGGCCGGGGACGAATGGCCTGGGACGGCGGGCCCGGGACGGCGGGCCCGGGACGGCGGGCCCGGGACGGGACCGGCTCAGAGGCTGATGTGGTACGCCTTGCGCAGCGTCTCGTGCACCGTCCACGTCGTGCGGTCGCCCTCGCGCAGCACGCACGCGTCGCCCGGTCCCAGCTCCAGGGTGTCGCCGCCCTCGACCTCCACGGTGGCGCGCCCGCTGACCACCACGAACAGTTCGTTCGCCTCGGTGTCGGTCACCACGCCGGGCGTGATCTGCCAGATGCCGCGCAACTGCGTGCCGTCGGCCGATTCCCACAGCACCTTGCCGGTCACCACCGGGTCCCCGGAGACGATCTGCGCGGGGTCCAGCGGCTCGGGTTCCAGCTCGGCGTCGGGGATGTGCACGGCGAAGGAGGGTCGCTCAAGGGTCGTCATGGCCGGTGACTGTAGCGGGGGCCACCGAGCGGCCCCCGACCGGCCGGGCCCTCGGCACCGGTCGCGCGACGCGGTCCGGGCGGCCGCGCGCCGCAACGGGAAGGTGACCGTCCGGACGTTTGCGCGAGCCGCCGCCGCGCCAGGGATGGGACATGCCGGAGACCACAGTGACGCTGTCGGAAGAGGTACGGGAGGCGCTGGCCGCGCGCAGGCCGGTCGTCGCCCTGGAGTCGACGATCATCGCGCACGGCCTGCCCCGGCCGCGGAACCTGGCCGTGGCCGGGGAGCTGGAGGCGCTCGTACGGGCCGGCGGGGCCGTGCCGGCGACCATCGCGGTGCTGGACGGTGTGGCGCGCGTGGGGCTGGACGAGAAGCAACTGGAGCGGGTCGCGACCGGTCCCGGCGTGCGGAAGCTGGGCCACCGCGACCTCGCTCCCGCCCTGGCGGTGGGGGCGAGCGGCGCGACGACGGTGTCGGCGACGGCGTTCCTGGCGGCGCGGGCCGGTATCCGGGTCTTCGCGACCGGCGGGCTGGGCGGGGTGCACCGCGAGTGGACGCGCGCCCAGGACGAGTCGGCGGACCTGCGGCTGCTGGCGCGGACCCGGATCACCGTGGTGTGCGCGGGGGTCAAGTCCATCCTGGACGTGCCGGCGACGCTCCAGCGGCTGGAGACCCTGGGGGTCGGTGTCCTCGGGTACGGCACGGACCGCTTCCCCGGCTTCTACCTGGCCTCGTCCGGCGAGCCGGTCGACTGGACGGTGCGGACCCCGGAGGAGGTCGCCGCGGTGATGCGGGCGCAGGACGCACTGGGCGGCCCGGAGGCGGCGCTGGTCGTCGCCAATCCGGTGCCGGAGGAGCAGCAGCTCGACCCGGGGCTGCACGACCGGGTGCTCGCGCGGGCGCTGGACGAGTGCCGGGAGCGGGGGATCACCGGTCAGGCCGTGACGCCGTTCCTGCTGGAATACCTGACACGGCACACCGACGGGGCGTCGCTGGAGGCCAACCTGGCAGCGGTGCGCGGCAACGTGCGGCTGGCGGCGCGCGTCGCGGCCGCCCTGTGAGCGGCGCCCTGCTCGTGGTCGGGGACGTGGTCACCGACGTGGTGGCCCGGCACCTGACGCCCCTCGCCCCGGCCACCGACACGGCCGCGGAGATCCGGACCCTGCCGGGCGGGGCGGGGGCCAACGTGGCGTGCTGGGCGGCCCGTTCGGGCTGCCCGGACGTGCGGATACTGGCGCGGGTGGGCACCGACCGGGCGGCCTGGCACGAGGAGTGGCTGCGGCGTGCCGGGGTACGGCCGCTGCTGGTACGGGACCCGGCCGCGCCGACGGCGACGGTGGTCGCGCTGGTCGACGCGGCGGCCGAGCGGACGTTCCTCACGGACAGCGGCGCGGCCCTCCGGCTCGCGGCTGGCGACTGGTCGCCAACCCTGCTGGACGGGGTGTCCCACCTGCATCTGTCCGGGTACCTGTTCTTCGCCGGGGCCAGCCGCGAGACGGCGCGGCTGGCCCTGGCGACGGCGCGGGAGCGGGACGTGCCGGTGAGCGTGGACCCGGCGTCGGCCGGGTTCGTCAGGGGACTGGGCGCGGAGCGGTTCCTGGCCGCGGTCGAGGGTGCCGGCCTGCTCCTGCCCAACGCCGAGGAGGCCGCGCTGCTGACGGGTCTGGCCGGCCCCGGGGACGCGGCGGCCGCGCTGAGCCGCCGCTTCCCGCTGGTGGCGATGACCCTGGGCGCGGCGGGGGCCCTGGTGGCCGTGTCCGGGCGGGTCGTGGCGCGGGTGGCGGCCCCGGCGGCCGCGGCGGTGGATTCCACGGGCGCGGGCGACGCGTTCACGGGCGCGTTCCTGGCGGCCCGGCTGGCCGGAGCGGACCCGGCGGCGGCCGCGGAGGCCGGCTGTCGCGCCGGTGCGACGGCGGTCACGCTCCTGGGCGGCCGCCCGGAAGCGTGAGGCGGCCGGGCGGGGGCGGGGCCCGGCGGCCGGGACGTGTGCCGCGCGCGGGGACGGGAACGCCGGAACCCGCCTGGGGAGTGTCCGACACGGCCTAGGGCAGGCCGGTCCAGGCGGGGTGACGGGGGTCGTCGGCGCGCACGACGACGTCGGCGGCCTCGGCGGGGGTCACCTCGTCCTCGTACCGCGCGAAGGCCGGCAGCGTCCACCGCCGCTCGGTGCGGCGGGCGAGGGCTCCGGGCGACAGCCGCACGTGGACCGTCAGGTCGAAGGGGAACCAGTGGCCGAGCAGGAACGGCCCGTGCAGGACCAGGACCCCGCCGGGGGCCAGCGTCCGGTACGGGCTGCGGGTCGCCCGGTCGGTGGCCGGGTCCCACAGGTCGGGCAGCACCCGTCCGTCGCCGTCCGGTTCCAGTGGCCCGAAGACCTCCCGCCACAGGGCGCCGGTGTCGACCCAGCCGTCGTAGTACGCGTCCGGGTCCTCCTTGCCGTACTCGTACCGCAGCGACGCGTGCCGCAGGAACCCCTCCGTCCCCACCACCATCACCGCCCGCCCGCGCAGCCGCAGCTCCTCCGCCAGCAGCGCGGCCGGTTCCCCGGGGCGGGCGGCCGGTGCGCCGTCGACGGCGACCTTCAGCCAGGGGCCGCCGTCCGCCGGAGCGAGCCCGTCCACGTGCGCGGCGAGCGTGCCGGCCAGGCGTTCCCAGGTGATCGGTTCGAGTTCCACGCCCTCATGCTGCCCCAGCCGGCCCCGGGGCCCGCCCCCCCGGGGGGGACTTGACCTTGTCACTGGCGGCAGGGTTCGAGGATCGGCCCCATGACGAACAGCGGCACCACGCACACCGGCACCACGCACACCGGCACGACGAGCACCGGCACGACAGACCCCGATGCGCATGCGGCGGACACCCCGGACGGCGGCGGGGGCACGGGAACGGACGGCACCACCCGGGTCGTCGTCGTGACCGGCGCCGGGACGGGTATCGGCCGCGCCACCGCCAGGAGGTTCGCCGCGCGCGGCGCCCACGTACTGGCCGTCGGCCGCCGCCCCGAGCCCCTCGCCGAGACCGCGCGGGGCCACCGGGACCTCATCCGGCCGCTGGCCGCCGACGTCACCGAGGACGGCGCGGCCGAGCGCGTGGTCGCCGCCGCGCTCGACCTCCACGGCCGTCTCGACGTCCTGGTCAACAACGCGGCCGTCGTGGGCAGTGGCCGCCTCGGCACCCACACCCGCGCCTCGATGGCGCCCCAGCTCGCCACCAACCTCGTGGCACCGGTCCTCCTCGCGCAGGCCGCGCTGCCCGCCCTGGAGGCGGCGAGCGGCGTGATCGTGAACATCACGACCTCGATCGGACAGCGCGCCTGGCCGGGCAACGCCGTGTACGCGGGGACCAAGGCGGCGCTCGAAGTCCTCACCCGGAGCTGGGCCGTGGAGCTCGCGCCGCGCGGTGTCCGGGTCGTCGCCGTGGCGCCCGGCGCGGTCGAGACCCCGATGGGCGAGCACTCCGGGCTGTCCCCCGAGGACCTGGCCGCCCTGCGCCGGTGGCAGCGGGCGCACACCCCGCTGGGCCGCGTCGGGCGCCCCGAGGAGGTCGCCTGGGCCGTCGAACAGCTCGCGTCGCCCGGGGCCTCCTTCGTGACCGGCGTCGTCCTGCCCGTGGACGGGGGCGCGGTCGTGGCGTGAACCGCGTACCGGCCGGGCGGACTGCCGTGGTACCCATGCTCCCGGGAGGGAGCGACATGCGCATCGGGGAACTGGCACGGGCGACGGACACGACGGCCCGCGCCCTCCGCCACTACGAGCAGCAGGGTCTGATCACCTCGGCCCGCGCGTCCAACGGGTACCGGGAGTACGACGAGGGCGCGGTCGTCCGGGTGCGCAACATCCGGCATCTCCTCGATGCCGGGCTGACGTTGGAGGACGTGGCCGCGTTCAGCGCCTGTCTGGACGGGGACGTGGCCGGGGCCCCGCCCTCGGAGCGGGGCCTGGGCATCGCCCGGGAGCGGCTCGCGGTGCTGGACGCCCGGATCGCCGCCCAGACCGCCGCGCGGGACCGGCTGGCGGCGGCACTGCGGCGGGCCGAACCCGCCACACCGCGTGCATGACGCACGTACCATCCGCTCCATGGACCTCGCATACGCACGGGAGTTCGCCGTCCGGTGGCAGGACGACTGGAACTCCCATGACATCGACCGCATCCTGGCCCACTACCACGACGACGTGACCTTCTCCTCCCCCATGGTCAGCCGGTTCACCGGCGACCCGTCCGGCACCGTCCGCGGCAAGGAGGCGCTGCGGGAGTACTGGACCGAGGGCCTGCGCCGCATCCCGGACCTGCGCTTCGAGGTGCTGGACGTACGGGTGGGCGTCGACGCGGTGGTGATCGACTACCGGAACCAGATCGGTGGCCGTGTGTACGAGGTGCTGGCCTTCCGCGACGGCCGGGTGATCGCGGGGTTCGGGGCGTACGGAGAGACGCTCGCCCACTGACGGCCCCGTGCCCCACGCGTCCACGCGCCCACGCCCCACGCGCCCGTGCGCACGCGGGCGCGTGAGCACGGCCGGGTGAGCGCGGGCGGGTGAGCGCCGGCGCGTGAGCACGGCCGGGTGAGCGCGGGCGGGTGAGCGCCGGCGCGTGAGCACGGCCGGGTGAGCGCGGGCGGGTGAGCGCCGGCGATGGGCACCGGCGCGTGGGCACGGCGCGTCACGCGGGCGCGTCGACGGCGCCCGTCTCGACCACGATGCGCCCCGCCGCCACACCCTGCGCGACGGACAGTTCCCCGCGCGCGACGTCCACGCACGTCGCCGCGTCCGTGACCAGGCGGACGTCCGGTTCCCCGGCGTACGGACCCTCGCCGTACGAGGCCGTGCCACCGGCGCCGTCCAGCCGCGCGTGGAACGTGCCCTCGTCGAGGCGGACCTCCACCACCCCCGGCCCCGTGCCCGCCGCCTCCAGGGCGTCCAGCAGCGGGACGGCGAACCAGTGCGCCCGCACCGCGTCGGTGGGGCGGGGCCCGTCCAGGGCCGGCGCGCCCCACCCCGCCAGGGCACGCAGCACGGGCATCAGGTCCCGGCCCCGCCCGGTGAGTTCGTAGACGTACGCCGAGGTGGGCGGCGAGAGCCGGCGGCGGGTCACCAGGCCGTCCCGCTCCATGTCCTTGAGCCGCGAGGCGAGCATGTCCGTGCTGACGCCGGGCAGATCGGCGTGCAGATCGGTGTAGCGGCGCGGACCCGCGAGCAGTTCGCGGACGATCAGCAGCGTCCAGCGGTCACCGACGGCATCGAGGGCGCGGGCGGCGGCGCAGTACTGGTCGTAACGACGTCGTCGTGGCATGCGAGGCAGTCTAGACAACTTGTTGGACTTTCCAAGCTCGCACTTGGTAAAACCAAGCAACGCCGTTTCAGGGAGGTCGTCGCGCATGGAGTTCCGGCAGTCGAGCAAGCTCAGCGAGGTCTGCTACGAGATCCGCGGCCCGGTGATCGAACACGCCAACGCCCTGGAGGAGGCGGGTCACAGCGTGCTGCGCCTGAACACCGGCAACCCGGCCCTCTTCGGTTTCGAGGCGCCCGAGGAGATCGTGCAGGACATGATCCGGATGCTGCCCCGGGCCCATGGCTACACCGACTCCCGCGGCATCCTCTCCGCCCGACGTGCCGTCGCCCAGCGCTACCAGGCCCTCGGCCTCCCCGATGTGGACGTCGACGACGTCTTCCTCGGCAACGGCGTCTCCGAGCTGGTCACCATGGCTGTCCAGGCCCTCCTGGAGGACGGCGACGAAGTCCTCATCCCGGCGCCCGATTTCCCGCTGTGGACCGCCGTCACCACCCTGTCCGGCGGCCGGCCCGTGCACTACCTCTGCGACGAGTCCGCCGACTGGTACCCCGACCTCGATGACATGGCGTCCAAGATCACCGACCGCACCAAGGCCGTCGTTATCATCAACCCCAACAACCCCACCGGCGCGGTCTACCCCCGGGAGATCGTCGAGGGCATCCTCGACCTCGCCCGCCGCCACCAGTTGATGGTGTTCGCCGACGAGATCTACGACCAGATCCTGTACGACGGCGCCGTGCACCACACCGCCGCCTCGCTCGCCCCTGACCTGGTCGTCCTGACCTTCTCGGGCCTGTCGAAGACGTACCGCGTCGCCGGATTCCGCTCCGGCTGGCTGGTCGTCACCGGTCCCAAGCAGCACGCGCGCAACTACCTGGAGGGGCTCACGATGCTCGCCTCCATGCGCCTGTGCCCCAACGCGCCCGCCCAGTACGCCATCCAGGCCGCCCTCGGCGGCCGGCAGTCCATCCACGAGCTGACCGCCCCCGGCGGCCGTCTGCACGAACAGCGCGACATGGCGTGGGAGAAGCTGAACGCCATCCCCGGCGTCTCGTGCGTCAAGCCCAAGGGCGCGCTGTACGCCTTCCCGCGCCTGGACCCGAAGGTGCACCGCATCCACGACGACGAGAAGTTCGTGCTGGACCTGCTGCTGCGGGAGAAGATCCAGGTCGTCCAGGGCACCGGCTTCAACTGGCCCCGCCCCGACCACTTCCGGATCCTCACGCTCCCCCACGCCGACGACCTCGACGCGGCCATCAGCCGGATCGGCCGCTTCCTGAGCGGCTACCGCCAGTAGCGGCGTACCGCGGCAGCGGCCGGGAAAGGGCGGGAAGGCGGGAAGAGGCGGGAAAGGCGGGAAGAAAGGAGCGGGCCCGGGGGCGTAGCCGGCCCCCGAGCCCTGTCGTGCCGCTCCCATCACACGCCGGCATGGTGGGACCCGGATGAATCTCATGTCGCCGCGTCCTGCCTTTGGACGACCGCGCATCGAGCTGCGCGGGCCGGAGTCGAACCGGCATTTCGGCGCACCGGGTTCCGGGCCCGGTCGTACCGGCGATGAGCGGCGCATGCTGAGTCTGGAGCAAGAGTCTGAGTCTCAGGGCGGCTCCTTACCGGAACCGCTCCGTCACGACAAGCTTCAGCTTCAGCTTCGCGCTCCTCGCGCGCCCCGGCCCCACGGTGCGTGGGGCCGGGGAGTCTGGTGTGCCGTGCGGGTTAGCCGAAGAGGTAGCCGAACACGGCGTCGCCGACGCGCTGGTCGGTGACCTCCGCGCCGTTCGCCTCCTCACGGGCGAACTTCACCGCCTGCTGGAGCTTGTCCACCCGCTCCAGCAGTTGGTTGACGCGCCGCGCGGGCAGCGCGCCGGAGAACTTGACCGTGGTCCAGTACCCGACCGGGACGTCCTCGTAGTAGACCTCGACCTGGGCCGGGTGCTTGTCGGTCGCCTCGGCCTTGACGTGGTTGCGCGGCACCTTCTTCGTCCGCAGGGTCCGCACCGGCTCGGTCTTCCACGCGTCGGTCGACGGGTCCTGGCTCCACGACTCGGCCGCGTCCAGCACCGGGAGCTTGCGGACGAAGGCGGCGATGTCCGTCAGTTGCTTCTCCAGGAACAGGAGGTACGCGACGGGAGCCTGGGCGACCAGCACCCGCCCGTCCACGGTGACGTCCGCGCGCGCGGTGCAGTTGGCCCAGTCCTTGGTGGCGGTGACGTCGAACAGCCTCGTCAGCGTCTTCGCCGTGTCCCGCAGCACGTCTTCCGCCTTGACCTGCACGAGGGTCGACTCGGGCGGGAGCTGCTCCCCCTCCTCGTCCTTCGGCTGGTACGTACGCGCGATGCCGGCGAGCAGCGCGGGCTTCTGCAGCCCGTGGTGCGCCGCGGCCAGGTCCTGCTGCGCCTTGGCCTTGACGCCCTTCTCAACTGCGATGATCTGATTGAGTCTTGTCGTTGCCACGGGGGAATTGAATCAGTGGGGGCGCGTGCGGATCGAATGATTTACGGGACGACGTGAGGAGCGCGGAGCCATGGAGACGACGCTCACAGCGGTGACCGGCACCCGGCCCGGCATCACGTACCGGCGGGCGCGCCGGCGCGCGGCGGGCGCGGCCGGAGCGCCGGCCGTGCGCGTCGAGGCCGGGGCGCCGACCGCGTGCGTCGAGGCCGCGGCTCCGGGCGTGCGCTGAGATGGCCGGCCCGGTGGCCCCGCTGGTGGTGGTCGAACCGCTGAAGCGGCGCCACTGCGCGGAGTGCCGCGGCGGGCCGCTGGCCCGGATGGTGCTGGAGTTCAACGCGCCGCTCTGCCTGGACTGCGCGGACCTGGGCCATCTGGTCTACCTGCCGCGCGGTGACGCGGCGCTGACCCGGCGGGCCCGGGAGGCGAGTGGTCTGTGGGCGGTGGTCGTCCGCCACGACCGGCGGCGCACGCGGTACGAACGCCGGGGCGTCCTGGTGGAGGAGGTCGCCCTGGCGCGGGCGGAGGCGGCGTGCCTGGCCGACGCCGAGGCGCGGGCGCGCCGCCGGGCCCGGGACGCGGAGCGCCGGGCCGCCGATGACGTGCGGTTCCGGGACGCGCTGGCGGCCGAGATCCTGCGTCTGTTCCCGGGGTGCCCGCCGGAGCGCGCGGCCGGGATCGCGGCCCACGCCGGGGAGCGCGGGAGCGGCCGGGTGGGCCGGACGGCGGCGGGGCGGGCGCTGGACGAGGGCGCGGTCACCGCCGCGGTACGGGCGTCGGTGCGGCACCTCGACACGGAGTACGACGCGCTGCTGATGAGCCGTGTCCCCCGCCGCCAGGCGCGTACCCGGGTGGCACCGGCCATCGAGTCGGTGCTGGCCGCCTGGCGGCGGTGACCTCCGGCCGGTCGCTCAGACGCGGTCGGCCGCGGGGCGGAAGCGGCGGTAGAGGACGCCGCCGCCCAGCATGAGGCCCAGGGCGGGCACGCCCATGCCGATCAGGCCGGCGCCCGCGCCGGTCTGCGCCAGCGCGGTCGTGCTGGTGTGCGGCAGCGGCGCCGGGGCCTCGTCGGCCGGGGCGGGCACCGGGGCGGCGGGCTCGTCGTGTTCGGGGAGCGGGGCGGTCGGCTCGTCGTGCTTCGGCGGCTTCTGCGGCGTGACGGGCGGCTTGCTGCCGCCGTTGCTGGACGCGTTGCCGAAGGTGGGGTTGAGGATGCCGACCAGGCTGACCGAGTTACCGCTGACGTTGACCGGCAGGTCGATGGGGAGCTGGACCCCGTTGCCGGAGATCACGCCGGGGGACCCCACCGCGGCTCCGTCCGCCGAGGCGCCACCGCCGTTGGCGCTGCCGCCCTTGCCGCCGCCGCCCTTGCCGCCGTGCTCGCCGTGGTTGCCGTGCGCGGTGCCGGGACGGTCCTTGTGCTGGTGACCGCCGCCGCCCTTGTTCTTGCACGTGTTGCCGGCCGCGGGGTTGAGCAGCCCGACCACGTTGACGGTGTTCCCGCAGACGTTGACCGGGACGTCCACCGGCAGTTGCACGGCGTTGCCGGAGATCAGCCCCGGCGATTCGGCCGTGGCACCGGCCGCGTCGGAGTCGGCGTGCGCATATCCCGCCGCCAGGGCGAGCGCGCCGCCCGTGGCCATCAGTGTGACCAGACCATTTCGGCGAGTGTGCCTCATGGCTTCCTGCCTTCCGGAGACTTTCACGGGCACCCGCCCGCACCGGAATTAACGCCCTACAGCCAACGCGGGTTATGACGCATCCGCCATTCACCCCATCGAGTGGCGGTTCATTCGAACCCACACAGGCTCTTTACCTGTCGTCCTCCCCGGCCCCCGGTCGCCGGGGCCGGGGAGAGGACGACGCCCGGCCGCCGCGGTCAGCGCTCCAGGAGGTCGGTGAGGGCGCCGACCGGGTCCGCGTCGGGGGTGCCCCGGGGCCACCAGTCCTCGCGGTCGGGGTCCGACTCGTACCCGTACCAGAGGCCGTCGCGGCCGTAGCGCAGTTGCAGCGAGCGGGACGAGAGGCGGTTGCGCCAGGGGCGGAACTGCGGGAGGTCGGCGGCGATCAGCGCCGGGCGGGCGCGGTCGAAGGGGCCGGCGGGCGGGTCCCACGGCTCCTCCAGTACGGCCAGCCCGGCCGGTCCGCCCTGGCGCCAGGCGGCGACCGCGCGGGCCAGGTCGGCGGGGGCGCGGTCCAGGGCGGCGGCGAGGTCGCGGTAGAGGGCGCGGGTGGAGGCGGTCAGGCCGGAGCCCGGGTGGGCGGCCGCGAGACGGACGGCGTCCTGCCAGGGGGTGAGGACGGCGACCGGGTCCTGGCCGGTGGTCAGCAGCGTGTGGGCGCGGGCGGCCGCCTCGGTGGCCAGCATCTCCAGGGCCAGCGGGTCGGGTGCGGCCGGGTCCTCGGGGTAGAGGGGCGGGCGGCCGGGCCGGTCGGGCGCGGGCAGCGGGGGCGGCAGGGCCGTGGCCGGCGGGGAGGCGACGGCGTCGCGGGCGGGCACGGTCGGCATGGGCGGGGGCGCGGCGGACGCCTCGGCCGCCTCGTGGGCGGCGTTGCGGTGGCTGAGCGCGGCGAGGATCTCCTGCTCGCCCCGGCCGCGCATCAGGAAGAGCACGAACGGGTCCTCGTCCAGCAGCCGGGCCGCCTGGTAGCAGAGGGCGGCGGCGTGCTTGCACGGGTAGCCGTGGTCGGGGCAGGAGCAGTCGGGGACCAGGTCCCCGGGGCCGGGCAGCAGGTCGACGGCGGCGGCCAGCGCGTGCGGCACGTCCTTGTCGAGGAGGGCGGCGATGTGCTCGGGGCGGGCGGCCGCGGCGTCCAGGAACCGCTCCCAGTCGTCGTCGCCGAGGACCCGCAGCCGGATCTCCGTGCGGTACGGGCGGGGACGGCTGCCGTGGACGTACGCGGTGACGCGGCCCGGGGTGACGGTGACCGCGTCGACGTGCCCGGTGGAGGCGTACGCCCGCCCGCGGGCCAGGCGCGCCGGGTCCAGGGCGGTGTCCTCCAAGGCCTCGACCCAGGCGTTGCCCCACCAGGTGGCCGCGAACGTCCCCTCGGGGCCCCGCACGGGGGCGAGCTGCGGGAACGTACGGCGCCGGTCGTCGTGCAGCGGGACGCGCCGGGCGCCGCCGCCGGTACGGGGGCCGGGGCGCGGGCCGGGGCCGGCTCCGGGGCGGGGGGCCGGGTACGGGCCGGGGCCGGGGGGCGGGCCCGGGTGGTGGGGGCTCATGACAGCCTCCTCAAGGAGACGAGGTCGGCCAGCTCCCGGTCGGTGAGCTCGGTCAGGGCGGCCTCTCCCGAGCCCAGGACGGCGTCCGCCAGGGCCCGCTTGGCCAGCAGCATCTCCGCGATGCGGTCCTCCACGGTCCCCTCGGCGATCAGCCGGTGCACCTGGACGGGCTGGGTCTGCCCGATGCGGTACGCCCGGTCGGTGGCCTGCTCCTCGACGGCAGGGTTCCACCAGCGGTCGTAGTGCACGACATGGCCGGCCCGGGTGAGGTTGAGGCCGGTGCCGGCGGCCTTGAGCGACAGGACGAACACCGGGACCTCGCCGGACTGGAACCGGTCCACCATCCGCTCCCGCTCCGCCACCGGCGTGCCGCCGTGCAGCAGTTGGGAGGGGACGGCGCGGGCGGTCAGGTGGGCGGTGAGCAGCCGGGCCATGGTCACGTACTGGGTGAAGACCAGCACGGAGCCCTCCTCGGACAGGATCGTGTCGAGGAGTTCGTCGAGGAGCGCCAGCTTCCCGGAGCGGCCGGCCAGCCGGGCGGGGTCCTCCTTCAGGTACTGGGCGGGGTGGTTGCAGATCTGCTTCAGCGACGTCAGCAGCTTCATCACGAGCCCGCGCCGGGCGATGCCCTCGGCGCCCTCGATGCGCGCCATCGTCTCGCGCACCACCGCCTCGTAGAGCGACGCCTGCTCGCGGGTGAGGGGCACCGGGTGGTCGGACTCCGTCTTGGGCGGCAGCTCGGGGACGATGCCGGGGTCGGACTTCTTGCGGCGCAGCAGGAAGGGGCGGACGAGCCGGGCGAGGCGCTCGACCGCCTCGTCGTCCTCGATCCGGTCGGCGTTCTCCACCGCGCGGGCGTGCCGGGAGCGGAACGCCTTGAGCGGGCCCAGGAGCCCCGGGGTGGTCCAGTCGAGCAGCGCCCACAGTTCGGAGAGGTTGTTCTCGACGGGGGTGCCGGTGAGGGCCACACGCGCGGGCGCGGGGATGGTGCGCAACGCCTTGGCGGTCGCGGAGAACGGGTTCTTGACGTGCTGAGCCTCGTCGGCGACGACCATCCCCCACTCGTGGCCGGCCAGTTCTCCGGCGCTCGTGCGCATCGTGCCGTACGTGGTGAGCACGAAGCCCCCGTCGGTGCCCTCCAGGGTGCGGCCGGCGCCGTGGAAGCGGCGGACCGGGACTCCGGGGGCGAAGCGGGCGATCTCGCGCTGCCAGTTGCCGAGCAGGGAGGCCGGGCAGACGACGAGGGTGGGGGCGCGGCGGGCGCGGCGCAGGTGGAGGGCGATGAGCGTGACGGTCTTGCCGAGTCCCATGTCGTCGGCGAGGCAGCCGCCCAGGCCGAGGGACGTCATCAGGTCGAGCCAGGCCAGCCCGCGCAGTTGGTAGTCGCGCAAGGTGGCGTCCAGGCCGGGCGGCGGGCCGACGGTGCCGGGGCCCGCGACGAGCCGGTCCCGCAGGGCGGCGAGGGCGCCGACGGGGACGGCCTCGACCGTCTCGCCGTCCACCTCGGCGGTGCCGGTGAGCGCCACGGACAGCGCGTCGGCCGGTCCCAGCAGGCCCAGCTCCCGCTTGCGCGCCTTGCGTACGAGTGAGGGGTCGACGACCACCCACTGGTCCCGCAGCCGCACGACGGGGCGGTGCGCCTCGGCGAGGGCGTCCATCTCGCGCTCGGTCAGCGGGTCGCCGTCCAGCGCGAGCTGCCAGTTGAACCGGAGCAGTTCCTGGCTGTCGAAGAAGGCCGTGCCGTCCGTGGCCGAGCCGGGCGCGGGGCGGACGACCGCGGCGGCGGTGAGCGACCTGGCCAGTTCCCGGGGCCAGTGGACGGTCACACCGGCCGCGCCGAGCCGGGCGGCGGCCGGGCCGAGGAGTTCGTACAGCTCGTCCTCGGTGAGCGACAGAACGTCGGGGACGTCCCGCTCCAGCAGGCGGGCCAGCGGGCTCCACACGCGTGCCGCGCGGCGCAGCGCCAGGACGGCGTCGATACGGGCGCGCGGCCCGAAGTGCTCGGCGCTCTCCCCGGCCCACAGTGCCGCCGCGTCCAGGACGAGGGTGGGGTCGGCGAGGCTGTGCACCTGGAGCACCGCGGCGGCGGCCTGCCGCTCCTCGCCGCCCTCCCGGAGGGTGTCGAACAGTTCGTACCCGGACAGGTCGAGGCGCAGCGAGACGCGGACCCCGGCGTCCATGCCGGCGGCCGCCTCGGCGGCCCACGCGCGCGCGTGGGGCAGGTGCTGCGGGCCGCGCGCCGCGAACGGCGCACCCGCGGCGTACGCGGCGGCCGGTGTGCGGGGCAGGGTGTCGGCGACGGCGTCCAGGAACGCCCGGACCAGGGCCTCGGGCTCCGGGAGCCGGAGGGGGCTGAGCCCGGGGAGGGGCACCGCGTGGGCCTCGTACGGCATCGCGGCCGCGACGGCGCGGAGGTGGGCGATGTCGTCGGCGTCCAGCGGGCCGGCCCGCCAGGCGTCCAGGTCCCCCGCCGCGAGGCCGGGCAGGAGGCGGCCCCGCCCGGCGAGGTGCAGGGCGTGCAGGGCGGCGGCGCCCCAGCAGGCGGCCGCGGGGTGCGCGGCGGGGTCGTGCCGTGCGGCGACCAGCACGGGCAGGGCGTCCGCGACGGGCAGGACCACCGCCGGGACCGTGCGGCTCCGCACCCCCGTCCCGTGCGCCCGCACCACGGTGAGCGTGCCCGGACCGGCGGTCCCCGCCTCGGCAGCGGCCCCGGCCGCCGCGCCGGTCGCCGCACCGGTGGGCGGGTACGCGCCGGTCGCCGGGTACGCGCCGGCGGTCGTCCCGCCCGGGGCGCCGGCCCACGGTCCGGCGGGCGGCGCCGATGGTCCGGCCGGCGGCCCGGGGCGCGCCGAAGACGCCGGCGGCGGGGGCAGCGGGCGGCCGTCGGGGGACCAGAAGGCCACCCGCCCCTCGCGGGGCAGCGCGGCGGGGAGGAAGACGGCGGCGAAGGCGTGCAGCGGCGGCCGCTGCTCCATGGCCGGTCACCTCCCCTCACGCTGGTCGTGTCGTGGATCTACGACCTTACGGCGGGGGTCTGACAATCGGGCCGAGCCCGGTCAGCGCACGCTCTCCCACAGCGCCCGCTCGGCACCGCGCGGGTCGTCCACCGTGCCGGGTGCGGCGTCGTCGAAGACCCTCGTCGTCCGCTTCCGCGGGTCGTACGCCGGCCAGCCCGGGTCACCGGTCGTCGCGAACGCCACCCAGGCCCCGTGCATCGCGTCCGCCACCGGCTGCGACGGGTCCTCGCCGGTCAGCGGCGCGTACACCGGGTCGCCGAGCCGGTCGAAGACGTACGCCAGCTCCCCCGCATGGCAGGCCCCCAGCCGCCCGCCGAAGGCGGAGGACCGCCGGGCGAACTCGTAGACGTACGAGCCCGGCACCGACTCGGCCAGCCGGACGGCGGGGATCCGGAAGAACCAGTCCGTCACCATCGCGTCGAAGAGCTCCCCCGGCGAGGCACCGGGCCTCGCGTCCCGGTAGACGGGCAGGGCCTTGTCCGGGTCCAGGCCGTACGCCTCGGCGGCGGCGCGGAGTCTGTCCTCCGACAGCAGGTGCAGGCGCTCGGTGGGGACGAGAAAGAGCCGGTACTCCTCGCGGTTGCTGCCGACCAGCAGGTCGACGCCGCAGTCGGGCCCGGGCAGGACCGGGCCGTCGGTCACCGGCTCGAAGGGCATGGCGTTGAGCGCCGCCTCGCCCCACACGGCGGGGTCGGGGCGTGCGCCGATCTCGGCCCGCAGCTCGGCCTGGGCCGGCAGGAGCCGGTCGAGCGGTACGGCGGCGAAGGCGCCGGGCGTCGGCGCGACGTCCAGTTTCGCGGCCAGCCGGGCGGTGATCCGGCGGGCCGACGCGGGGCGGAGGAAGTGGTGTGCCGCCCCGCTCTGGAGTATCGCCCGGTGGAACAGGCCGCGGGCCCGGGCGTCGCCCAGGAGGACGCCGATGCTCATCGCCCCGGCGGACTCGCCGAAGAGGGTCACCCGGTCCGGGTCGCCGCCGAAGGAGGCGACGTTGTCGCGGACCCATTCCAGGGCGGCCGTCTGGTCGAGGAGCCCCCGGTTGTCCGGGACGCCGTCCAGGTGCAGGAACCCCTCGGCTCCCAGGCGGTAGTTGAGGGAGACGAAGACGACGCCGTCCCGCGCGAAGGCGCTGCCGTCGTACGCCGAGGACGCCGCCGATCCGTTGGTGAAGGCCCCGCCGTGCAGCCACACCATGACCGGCAGCCGGGCACCGGGTCCGGGGGACGGGGTCCATACGTTCAGGTTGAGGCAGTCCTCGCCCGGGATCGTCGTCTCCGGTATGAGCGTGTCGAACGGCGGGGCGTAGGGCGCCTTGGGCGGGGTGGGGCCGTGGGCGGTGGCGTCCCGTGTCCCGGTCCACGCGCGCGGGGGAGCCGGTGGCCCGAAGCGCAGCGGGCCGAAGGGCGGGGCCGCGTACGGAATGCCCAGGAAGGAGGCGATCCCGTCGGAGGAGATGGTGCCGCGTACGGAGCCCTGCCTGGTCATGCACACCGGTCGCATCGGGGTCCCTTCGTCGTGGTGCCTCTCTCGTACCGTGCCGCCGGGC
This sequence comes from Streptomyces sp. NPDC039423, assembly GCF_055598725.1. NCBI lineage: Bacteria > Bacillati > Actinomycetota > Actinomycetes > Kitasatosporales > Streptomycetaceae > Streptomyces > Streptomyces sp. NPDC039423. The sequence goes on along the minus strand of NZ_JBVKAH010000001.1, from coordinate 1,054,161 downwards.
CCCGCGTAAAGGTCCCCCGGGGTTCACGTCCGGCGGCGGGCCAGGGCCAGGAGTTCGGCGTTATGGTGGCGACGGGTCCGGGCGACGACGGCCAGCAATGCGGCGAAGACCACCGGGGTGAACCAGTACCGCCCGTCCAGGAACACGAGTTGGGTGACGAGCGCGCCCGCCATGAGGCCGATGAGCGCGAGTGCCGCCACCCCGGACAGGAGGGGGACCACCAGCCCGACGGCCCCGGCCAGTTCCAGGGCGCCGACCAGGTACATGAACCAGTCGCCGAACCCGATGGTGTCGAAGGACTCCGCGGCCGAGGCGTGTCCGACCAGCTTCGGCGCGGCGCTGGGGACCGCGAAGAACAGGGCGAGGACGATCTGGAGCACGAGCACGCCGATGTCGGCCCGTCGGGTCGGCGCGGAGGCCGCGGTGGTGGTCCGGGCGGTGGTGGCGCTCATGTGGGTCTCCCTCTGGGGGTGGTGAAATCGTGTCAGAGGATGGACCGGGGGAACGCCGGAAAGTCATCGGCCGTCGGGCCGCCGATCGTCGGGCCGTGCCGGATCGACGGGGCGCCGGTCGTCAGGCCGCCGGGCCTCCGAGGACGGGCCGTGCCCGCGCCCAGGTGCCGTCGTCGGTCAGGTAGGTCTCCACCGCGAGGCCGGCCGCGCGCAGGCTGTCCTCGAACTCCGCCACGGACAACGGCCGGGACAGGAACGTCTGGGTCCAGCGGGCGTCGGGGAAGACGTACTCGGCCACCACCCGGTCGACCCCGTCCCCGACCGGTTCGGCCGAGGCGATCCGCACGGTGCAGCCGGCCGGGTCGACCCGCTCGCGCGGTACGCGGGTGTGCCAGTCCGGGCCCTCGCGCTGGACCAGGACGCACCCGTCGTCCGCCACGTGCCGCCGGCAGGCCGCGAGCAGCCCGTCGCGCACCCGCCGGTCACCGGTGTGCACCAGGAAGGAGCCCAGGAGGACGGCGTCGAACCGCTCCTCCAGGTCCAGGATCTCGATCGGGCTCTGTACGGTCCTGATGCCGGGGACCCGGTTGCGGACCCGCTCCAGCATCTCGGCCGACTCGTCCACCGCGGTGACCCGGAGGCCGCGTTCGACCAGCGGCCGGGTGATGCGGCCCGCCCCGCTGCCGAGCTCCAGCAGGGTCGCCCCCGCCGGCACCGCGGCGGCGACGACGTCCGGCTCGGCGCCCGGGGCGAGCCTCTCGTACAGATCGACGGCACAGCCGTCCGGGGTGATCGCCCCCGGGCCGGTGCCCTGGTGTCCCTCGCGCATCCGTCCGCTCATGTGCCCGGAACGGCCGGCGGCACGGGCCCGTTCCCGTCCGGCGGCGGGATGGCTCGGATCGAACGGTCACCGGGCGGGTACCCGGCGGTCGGAGGGTGATCGCCATGCGTACAGGCAGTGAACCGAGGACCGCGCGCAGCCCCCTCCGGATCCGCTTCTGGCTGGGTGTGTGGGGCCTGATCTGGGCGGGTGCGGGAACGGCGGCCTTCGCGCTGGCCGGCCGGCCCGGGTGGGCGGCCGCCTGCGGGGTGCTGGCCGTGGTCGTGGTGGTCGACCTGGTGGTCGTCCTGCGCCACATCCGCCAGGGCCCGCACTACCAGCCGGGCCGCGACGTGCCCCCGTACGACCCCGGCGACCGGCGCCCGGACGGCCGCTAGCCCGTCGGTCGCGCGGCCCGCCGGGGCGGGCATACGGGGTGGGCACCCGACGCCGGCCTGCCGGGGCGGGCGCGCGGCGGCGTGGTCACTCCTCGGTGGGGACGTCCGCGGGGAAGTCGACCGGGAAGCGTGCCGCCTCCAGGTACTCCGGCTTGGGGTCCAGGGCGGCGGCGAGGCGGAAGTGGCGCTTGGCCTGCTCGGGCCGGCCGGAGCGCTGGAAGGTGCGGGCCAGCGCGAAGTGCGCGAAGGCGTTGTCCGGCTCGCGCTCCAGCACCAGCTCGAACTCCAGCTCGGCGGGTCGGAGCTGGGCGGCCGCGAAGAAGGCGCGGGCCCGCAGCAGCCGGGCGGCGGTGTTCTCCGGATGGGCGGCGATCACGGAGTCCAGCAGCTTGACCGCACCGCGTGGGTCCCGGGCGGCGAGCAGCCGCTCCGCCGCGCGGTAGTCGATGACGTGGGTCTCCGGGTTGGTCTCGGGCACGCTGTCATCCTTCCCTCGCTCCGGCGGTTCAACGTGCGCGGCGCCGGCGGTATTCCTCCGGGCCCGCGGGTCCTGCTTCAGCGGCCCCGTCGGCGGGCCCCGGTCGCGGGTCCCCGTCGGCGGGCCCCGTCAGGCCCCGCGGCCGCCGCGGCGGGTGATCACCCGTCCCGGCCGGCCGGCCCCTGGGCGGCGGCCCGCTCCGTCAGGTGCTCCCACACCTCGCGTACCTGGGGCTCCAGGGCCTCCAGCGGCCCGTCGTTGTCGATCACCAGGTCCGCGACGGCGCGCCGCTGCTCGCGGGTGGCCTGGGCGGCCATCCGGGCGCGGGCCTCGGCCTCGGTCATGCCGCGCTGCCGGACCAGCCGGTCGAGCTGGGTCGCCGGAGAGGCGTCGACGACCACGACGAGGTCGTACAGCGGCGCCAGGCCGTTCTCCGTGAGCAGCGGGACGTCGTGCACGACCACCGCGTCCGGGCCGGCGGCGGCCTCCAGCTCGGCGGAGCGGGCCCCCACGAGGGGGTGGACGATGCGGTTCAGCGTGGCCAGCCGCTCGGCGTCGGAGAAGACGATGGAGCCGAGCCGGGGGCGGTCGAGGGTGCCCCCGTCGGTGAGGATGTCCGGTCCGAACGCCTCCACGACGGCCGCGAGCCCGGGGGTTCCGGGCTCGACGACCTCGCGGGCGATCCTGTCGGCGTCGACGACCACCGCTCCGTACGAGGAGAGCAGCCGCGAAACCTCGCTCTTTCCGGCGCCGATTCCGCCGGTCAACCCAACCTTCAGCATGAGCGGAAGCCTAGGGGGTGTCTCGCCGATCATGCCGGACGGGTGCCGGAGGTCGCCCCACGGTGCCGGAGGTCGCCCCCGGGTGTCAGAGGTCGCCCTCCCGCTCGGCGAGGAACCGCTCGAACTCGCGGCCGAGCTCGTCGGCCGAGGGCAGCTCCACCGGTTCGGCGACCAGGTTGCCGCGCGTCTCGGCGCCGGCCATCGCGTCGTACTGGTGCTCCAGCCCCTGCACGAGCGCGACCAGTTCCTCGTCGCCCTCGCCGATCTGGCGCTCGATCTCGGTCTGGGTGCGGTGGGCCTGCGTGCGCAGCGCGTGCGCGATGCCGGGCAGGACGAGACCGGTCGCGGCCGTGATGGCCTCCACGGCGGTCAGTGCCGCGTCCGGGTAGGCGGACCGGGCCACGTAGTGCGGAACGTGGGCGGCGACCCCGAGGACGTCGTGCCCGGCCTCCATGAGCCGGTATTCGACCAGCGCCTCGGCACTGCCGGGCACCTGCGCCTCGTCGAACGGGCTGTGGTGCCCGGGCATCAGGTCGGTGCGGTTGCCGTGCGGGGTCAGACCGACGGGACGGGTGTGGGGCACGCCCATGGGGATGCCGTGGAAGTTGACCGAAAGCCGCACCCCGAGCCGCTCGACGATCTGCCGTACGGCCACGGCGAACCGCTCCCACTCCACGTCGGGCTCCGGCCCGGACAGCAGCAGGAAGGGCGCCCCGGTGGCGTCCTGGACGAACCGGACCTCGATGGCGGGGGTCTCGTACCCGGCCCAGCGGTCGCGCTTGAAGGTGAGCAGCGGACGGCGCGCCCGGTAGTCCACGAGCCGGTCGTGGTCGAAGCGGGCCACGACCTGGTGGGGCAGCGTCTCCAGCAGGTTCTCGACGATCTGGTCGCCGGTCTCACCCGCGTCGATGTAGCCGTCGAAGTGGTAGAGCATGACCAGGCCGGCCGACTCCTGCGCCAGCGCCATGTCGACGACGGCCAGGCCCTTCGGCTCCCATGCGTACAAATCCTGGGGATCAAGCACGATTACCGCTCCTCCTCGTGTTCGTAGGAAGAACGTCACCGGCCGTACGGGCATTCCCGGGGGTCGCTGTCCGGTCTGCCCCGCCGGACCGGGATGGCCCGAACGCTTCGAGGCAGGCGGGCCTTTCGCGCGCACGACCGAGGCCCGCCCCCCGATGGGGACGGGCCTCGGTCGTGCTACTTACCGCTCACCGTTCGGCGAGGAGCCGGGAGGTCAGCTCTGGCCGCCGGCCAGCTTCTCGCGGAGGGCAGCCAGGGCCTCGTCCGACGCCAGGGCGCCGGAGTTGTCGTCCGACTCCGAGGAGTACGAACCACCCGAGACGCCCGCCGGGGCACCGGCCGCGGCGGCGGCGGCGCCACCCTCGGCAGCGGCGGCCTCGTCGGCCTCGCGGGACTTGATGACCTGGGCCTGGTGCTGCTCGAAGCGCTGCTGCGCCTCGGCGTACTGGGTCTCCCACGCCTCGCGCTGGGTCTCGTAGCCCTCGAGCCAGTCGTTGGTCTCGGGGTCGAAGCCCTCGGGGTAGATGTAGTTGCCCTGGTCGTCGTACGACGCGGCCATGCCGTACAGGGTCGGGTCGAACTCGACCGAGGCCGGGTCGGAACCGAAGGACTCGTTGGCCTGCTTCAGCGAGAGGCTGATGCGGCGGCGCTCGAGGTCGATGTCGATGACCTTGACGAAGATCTCGTCGTTGACCTGGACGACCTGCTCCGGGATCTCCACGTGGCGCTCGGCCAGCTCGGAGATGTGGACCAGACCCTCGATGCCCTCGTCCACGCGGACGAACGCACCGAACGGAACCAGCTTGGTGACCTTACCCGGGACGACCTGGCCGATCTGGTGCGTACGGGCGAACTGCTGCCACGGGTCCTCCTGCGTCGCCTTCAGCGACAGGGAGACACGCTCGCGGTCCATGTCCACGTCGAGGACCTCGACGGTGACTTCCTGGCCGACCTCGACAACCTCGGACGGGTGGTCGATGTGCTTCCAGGACAGCTCGGAGACGTGGACCAGACCGTCGACGCCGCCCAGGTCGACGAACGCACCGAAGTTGACGATCGAGGAGACGACGCCGGAGCGGACCTGACCCTTCTGCAGGGTCGTGAGGAACGTCTGGCGCACCTCGGACTGGGTCTGCTCGAGCCAGGCGCGGCGGGACAGGACCACGTTGTTGCGGTTCTTGTCCAGCTCGATGATCTTCGCCTCGAGCTCCTTGCCCACGTAGGGCTGGAGGTCGCGGACACGACGCATCTCGACGAGGGAGGCCGGCAGGAAGCCACGGAGGCCGATGTCGAGGATGAGACCACCCTTGACGACCTCGATGACGGTGCCGGTGACGATGCCGTCCTCTTCCTTGATCTTCTCGATGGTGCCCCAGGCACGCTCGTACTGGGCGCGCTTCTTCGAGAGGATCAGGCGGCCTTCCTTGTCCTCCTTCTGGAGAACAAGGGCCTCGATCTCGTCGCCGACCTTGACGACCTCGTTCGGGTCAACGTCGTGCTTGATCGAGAGCTCGCGGCTCGGGATGACACCTTCGGTCTTGTAACCGATGTCGAGCAGGACCTCGTCCCGGTCGACCTTCACGATGACGCCGTCGACGATGTCGCCGTCGTTGAAGTACTTGATCGTCTCGTCGATCGCGGCGAGGAAGGCTTCCTCGTTACCGATGTCGTTGACCGCAACCTGCGGGGTGGTGGCGGTGGTCTCGGTGCTGCTCGTCATGTGGGAAAGGGCTCCGGTACGGACAGAAAGTCGTAGGTACTGCTACGCCGAGAGCCCGTATCGCAGCTGAAGAAGCCGGACAGCCAAGGAAGCGCCCATCCCCGCCAGGGGAGGCGCCTCGACAACCGAGGGGACATACAACAGATGCGAGCGCGACCTGCTCCGTCTGAGGCGCGCAGGCCCGCAGCGCAACCTTTAGCATACGGGGACGTCCGGACAGGGTCAATGCGCGAAGGCGCACACCCGGGGCAGAACGTCGCATACCCGGCACATTTAAAGTTTCCCAAGGCCATCGTGGCCGCGGCTGCCGCTTCGCCGGGAGCCGTGCGCAACCTACAACGGCGGGCGGGATGATCCAAGAGTACGAGCCTGAAGCCACGCGGCGCCACGCCGATGAGGCGGAGAGCAGCCGGGCGAGCCGCGGCTGGTGGGACCGGAACGCGGACGAGTACCAGAGCGAGCACGGGGCGTTCCTGGGGGACGACCGGTTCGTGTGGGGACCGGAGGGGCTGGACGAGGCCGAGGCGGGCCTCCTGGGGGACGTGTCCGGGCGGGACGTCCTGGAGATCGGCGCGGGTGCCGCCCAGTGTTCGCGCTGGCTGGCCGCCCGGGGAGCCCGTCCGGTGGCCCTGGACCTGTCCCACCGGCAGCTCCAGCACGCACTGCGGATCGGGCGGGACGTGCCCCTGGTGGAGGCCGACGCCACCGCGCTGCCGTTCGCGGACGGCTCCTTCGACCTGGCGTGCTCGGCGTACGGGGCGGTGCCCTTCGTGGCCGATCCGGTGCGGGTGTTCCGGGAGGTGCGGAGGGTGCTGCGGCCGGGCGGCCGGTGGGTGTTCTCGGTGACCCACCCCATCCGGTGGGCCTTCCCCGACGAGCCGGGTCCGGAGGGCCTGTCCGTCTCCGCGTCCTACTTCGACCGCACCCCTTATGTGGAGCAGGACGAGGAGGGGCGGGCCGTGTACGTCGAGCACCACCGCACCCTCGGGGACCGGGTGCGGGACGTGGTCGCGGGCGGGTTCCGCCTCGTGGACCTCGTCGAGCCGGAGTGGCCCGCGTGGAACGGCCAGGAGTGGGGCGGTTGGTCCCCGCTGCGCGGGAACCTGATCCCGGGGACGGCGATCTTCGTCTGCGAGCGGGTCTGATGCGCCTGCGGGACGAGGCCCGGGACCTTCCCGTACGTACCGCCCTGCCCGCCCTGGAGCGGGCGCTGGACGCGCACGGGTCGGCGGTGCTGTGCGCCCCGCCCGGGACGGGCAAGACCACCCTGGTGCCGCTGGAACTCGCGGCGGGCGGCGCGCGTGTCGTGGTCGCCGAGCCCCGGCGGATCGCGGCGCGGGCGGCGGCCCGGCGGATGGCGTGGCTGCTGGGCGAGCAGGTGGGCGGCCGGGTGGGCTTCACGGTGCGCGGCGAGCGGGTGGTGTCCCGGGAGACCGTCGTCGAGGTGGTGACGACGGGGGTGCTGCTCCAGCGGCTCCAGCGCGACCCGGAGCAGGCCGGGGTGGACGTGGTGATCCTGGACGAGTGCCACGAGCGGCACCTGGACGCGGACACGGCCGCCGCCTTCCTGCTGGACGTACGGGCGGCCCTGCGGCCCGAGCTGCGGCTGGTGGCCGCGTCCGCGACGACCGACGCGGAGGGCTGGGCCCGGCTGCTGGGCGGGGCTCCGGTGGTGGAGGCGGCGGGGACGTCCCATCCCGTGGAGGTGGTGTGGTCCCCGCCGGCCGGGCCGGTGCGGCCGCCGCACGGGACGTTCGTGGACCCGGCGCTGCTGGCGCACGTGGCGTCGGTGGTGCGGCGGGCGCTGGCGGAACACGAGGGCGACGTCCTGTGCTTCCTGCCCGGTGTCGGGGAGATCGCGCGCGTGGCGGGCCTGTTGTCGTCCGTGGGGGCGGAGGTGCTCCAGGTGCACGGGCGGGCGCCGGCCGCCGTGCAGGACGCGGTGCTCTTCCCGGGGCGGGGGCGGCGGGTGGTGCTGGCCACGTCGGTCGCCGAGTCGTCCCTGACGGTTCCCGGGGTGCGGGTGGTGGTGGACTCCGGGCTGGCGCGTGAGCCGCGGGTGGACCACGCGCGGGGCCTGGGGTCGCTGACGACGGTACGGGCGTCCAGGGCGGCCGGCCGCCAGCGCGCGGGCCGTGCCGGGCGCGAGGGGCCGGGCGTGGTCCTCCGGTGCTGGGCGGAGGCGGAGGACGGGCGCCTGCCGCGGTTCCCGGCGCCCGAGATCCAGGTGGCCGACCTGGCCGGGTTCGCGCTCCGGGCGGCCGCCTGGGGCGAGCCCGACGCGTCGGGCCTGGCCCTGCTGGACGCGCCGCCGCCGGGCGCGATGGCGGCCGCCCGGTCGGTGCTGGCGGCGATCGGCGCGGTCGACGGGGCGGGCCGGGTGACGGACCGGGGCGTGACGATGGCCCGGCTGGGACTGCACCCGCGGCTGGCCCGCGCGCTGTTGGACGGCGCGCCGGTGATCGGCGCGCGGCGCGCGGCGGAGGTCGTGGCCCTGCTGAGCGAGGAGCCGCCGCGGGAGTACGGCGACGACCTGGCGGGCGCGTGGCGGGCGGCGCGTGGCGGTGGAGACGCGTACGGCTCCCGCTGGCGCCAGGAGGCGCGGCGGCTGGCCCGCCAGGTGGACGCCCGCGAGGCGCCCGGTGGCGCGGAGCCGCGCGGAGGCGCGGGGCCGGTCGGGGGCGCGGGGCCGGTCGGGGGCGCGGGGCCGGTCGGGGGCGCGGGGCCGGTCGGGGGCGCGGGGCCGGTCGGTGGCGCGGGGCCGGTCGGTGGGCGCGGCTGGAGTGACGACGCGGCGGCCGGTCTGGTGGCGGCGCTGGCCTTTCCCGAGCGGGTCGCGCGGGCCAAGGGCGAGGGGGCGTACCTGATGGCGTCCGGCACGGGGGCGGAGCTCGCCCCGGGGTCCCGGTTGCGCGGGTCGGAGTGGCTCGCGGTCGCGGTCGCGGACCGCCCGGCGCACGCCGCCTCCGCGCGCGTCCGGCTGGCCGCCGTGGTGGACGAGGACACCGCCCGGGAGGCGGCCCGGCACCTGCTCACGTCGGGCGAGGAGGTCCACTGGGAGGAGGGGGACGTGGTCGCCCGGTCGGTGGAGCGGCTGGGCGCCGTCGACCTCGCCGTACGGCCGCTGAAGGACCCGGACGCGGGGCTCGTCCGGGACGCGCTGCTCCAGGGGCTGCGGAGCGAGGGGCTGGGGCTGCTGCGCTGGTCCCGCGAGTCGGGCGAGCTGCGGCAGCGGCTGGCGTTCCTGCACCGGGTGCTGGGCGCGCCGTGGCCCGACGTGACGGACGCCGCGCTGCTGGAGCGTACGGAGGAGTGGCTGGAGCCCGAGCTGTCGCGGGCCCGGCGCCGGGCCGACCTGGGCCGGATCGACGCGGGGCAGGCCCTGCGGCGGCTGCTGCCCTGGGCCACCGGGGAGGCGGCCCGGCTGGAGGAGCTGGCGCCGGAGCGGATCGAGGTGCCGAGCGGCTCACGGATCCGGGTCGAGTACGGAGGTGAGCAGCCGGTGCTGGCGGTCAAGCTCCAGGAGATGTTCGGCCTCGCGGAAACGCCGTCCGTGGCGGGTGTTCCGGTGCTGGTGCACCTGTTGTCCCCGGCCGGGCGGCCCGCCGCCGTCACGGCGGACCTGGCGTCCTTCTGGCGCGACGGATACCGCGCGGTCCGCGCGGAGCTGCGCGGCCGGTACCCGAGGCACCCGTGGCCGGAGGATCCGTCGGTGGCCGAGCCGACCCGCCGGACGAACGCGCGCCGCTGACGGCGGAGCGGCGGCGCGGCGGAGCGGCGGCGCCCGGCGAACGGCGCCCGGGGATCCGGGACGCCATGGTGCCGTCGGTGCCGACGACGTGGGAGAGGGCGTTCCGGACGACGACGTCCCGGCCGGCGTCGCGTGGCGCGCATGGATCGGCCCCCTCGCCTGATCCTCCGTCAGTTCACCGGCGGGGCGGTGAGCACACACGGCACCGCCCCGCCGTACGGGGCGGGGCGGTGCGGGGTCGTGCGGGGTGGCGCGCCGGGTGGTGTGCCCCGGTGTCGTGACGCGGGAGCCGGTCAGGCCACCGTGAGTTCGACGGTCAGGCCACCGTGAGTTCGACGGTCAGGGTCGCTCCGCCGGTGGTGGTGAGGCGGAGCAGGAAGGTGCCGGTCCCGGCGTCCGCGTGGATCTTCGGCAGCGTGAGCGTGCCGTCCGCGGCGGTGGTCAGGCCGTCCAGGCTGCGGACCGGGTTCCCTTGCGCGTCCTTGAAGAAGGGGCCCTTGTCCGCGGTGGTGGCGTCGTCCGCGCTCGTGACCATGGTGGCGGTCAGCGCGACCCCGGAGGCGGCCGCGCCCTTGTACGTCGCCTTCACCTGGACCTGGTCCGCGAACTCCGTCCCGGGCGCGGCCGTCAGCGTCTTGCCGTCCGTCCGGGTCAGGGCGTCGGCCTGGCGGGCGGTGACGGTCGCGGTGCGGTCGGCGGGGGCGAGCGTGCGGCCCACCACGGTGGCCCGGACGGTGAACTCGCCGGTCCGCTCCCCCGCCTGGAGCGCGGGCGCGGTGGCGGTGCCGTCGGCGCCGGTGAGGACGGTGACCGCGGTGGCCCCGTCCGGGAAGCGGGAGTCGGTGTCGCCGACCAGGGCGAAGCGCACGCCGACCCGGGCCACCGGCTTGCCCGACACGTCCAGCGCCGTGACGGCGGGGCGCTCCGCGAACCGGGTGCCCGCCGTGGCGGTCAGCGGCGCGGTGGCCGCGGCCTTGAGGCGCGCGACGGTGTCGGCGGGCGTCGGGGTGGGGGTCGGCGTGGGCGTCGGGGTGGGGGTGGGCGTCGGCTTCGCCGGCGGGGTCGGCGTGGGCGTCGGGGTCGGCGTCGGCTTGGGGGTGGCCGTGCCGCCGCCGGTGGTCGGGCCCGGGGTGGGCGCGGGGGTGGGGGTGGGCGTGACCGGAACGAGCGGCGAGGGGGTCGGCCGCGGCGTGGTGATCGCGCCGGAGCCGTCGTCGCTGCGGTCGATCGGCAGGACGCCCGTGCCGTCCGGCACCTGGTGGCTGTTGTTCTTGTAGTACTCGAACCAGGACAGCACCGTGCGCAGGTACTCCGTCGAGCGGTTGTAGCTGAGGATCGCCTTGTCCAGGTCGGCCCTGAGCGACAGGTCGCGGTCGTTCGCGCACAGGTACATGCCGGCCGCCCGGGCGGCGTCGTAGATGTTGTTCGGGTCCTTGCGGCCGTCACCGTTGGCGTCCTGGCCCCAGGTGGCCCAGGTGGAGGGGATGAACTGCATGGGGCCGACCGCGCGGTCGTGCTTCGCGTCCCCGTCGTAGGCACCGCGGTCGGTGTCGGAGATGTCGGCGAATCCGACGCCGTTGAGGACCGGTCCGAGGATGGGCGAGAAGGTCGTGCCGTTGGCGTCGACCCGGCCGCCGCGTGCCTGGCCGGACTCCACCTTGCCGATGCCGGCGAGGAGCTGCCAGGGGAGGTTGCAGCCGGAGTCGGTGGTCTTGAGGTGCTGCTCGGCCTGCTTGTAGGCGGCGAGCACGGTCGCGGGTATGCCCGCCTCGGCGGGGCCCGTGACGACCGGTGTGGTGGGCGCGCCGGGCTTCGCCGGGGTGTGCAGCGGCGGCAGGTCCGTGTAGTACGGGGAGTTGCCGGTCGCCGAGCCGTCGGAGGACGGGAGCGTGGCGTCGGTCAGCGGCTGGCCGTCGCCGCCGGCCGCGGCGGTCGTGACCCCGGGTGCCTGTGATGCGGAGAGCGCCGCCACCGCGGCCGCCGCCACCGCGGTGCTGGTGGCTCCCTTGCGCAGTCGACGGCCGATGTGCCCTGCCATACGTGTGGTCCCTCCCCGGTGGCCCTTCGCGCTCCCCAGCGCGGTGACTCAGGCGACCCTACGTCAACTCGGCCCCGCCGGACACCGCCTCCTGACCGGTTTTCACGCTTTCGTCACCTCCGGGTCGCCCGGAATCCGGTGGGCGAACGTCACGCATACTGGGCGCCGTTGATCCGAGCTACGTACAACGGGGGACGGGACGGTCATGCCTTTCACGCTCAGCCATGCCGCGGCGGTACTGCCGGGGATACGGAGGTCCGGCACCGCACGGGGGCCGCTCGTCGCGTCGGCGCTCGTCATGGGGTCGTTCGCGCCCGACATGACCTATTTCGCCGACACCGCCGTCCCGGGCGCGATGCTCTTCGGGGACGTCACGCACAGCCTGGTGGGGATCCTGACCGTCGACGCCCTGATCGCCGCCGCGCTGGTGGCGGTGTGGCTGATGGTGCGTGAGCCGCTGCTGGCGCTGGTGCCGGCGCGGTGGCAGGGCAGGGTGCACGCGCTGGTGCGGGGCGAGTCCTGGCGCGGGCGGCCGCCGCTGGGGCTGGCGGCCAGCTTCTACGCGTCGGCCGTCATCGGGGCGGCGACGCACGTGGTGTGGGACCTGTTCACGCACGCCGACCGCTGGGGGACGAGGGTGCTGCCGGCGCTCGGCGAGGTGGTGGCCGGTTTCCCGCTGTACCTGTACGCGCAGTACGGCGGTTCGGCCGTCGCCCTGGTGGTGCTGGTGTGGTTCGTGGCCGGGGCGCTGCGGCGGGTCCCGCCGGAGGCGGCGGTGCGGGCTCCGGCGTCGGTGCCGGTGCTGGACCGGCGGGGGCGGCTGCTGGCGGGGGTGCTGCTGGGGGCGTGCGTGACGGCGGGGATCGTGCACCGGTGCGCCCGGTGGTACGCGTACTGGGGCCGGATCGACACCCCGCTCGACATCATCCCCACGGCCTGCTTCGGCGCGGGCGCGGGGCTGGCGGGAGGCCTGCTGCTGTACGGCGCGGGGATGCGGCTGCGTCGCGAGGGGTGAGCCCCCGCGGGCCGGGCGCCCGTCCGCCGCGTCGTTCGGTCGCGTGCCCCTGGGCACCGGCCCCTCGGCAGCGGCATGGCGCGCCGCCGGTGGCCCCGGGTGCGACCGGGGCCACCGGCGGGCGCGCGCCCGCTCAGTGCGCGGCGGAGTCCCAGTCCGGGCCCACGCCCACCGACACGTCCAGCGGCGCCCGCAGTTCGACCGCCGAGGACATCTCGCGGCGGACGAGCTCCTCGACCCGCTCACGCTCGCCGGGGGCCACCTCCAGCACGATTTCGTCGTGCACCTGGAGCAGCATCCGGGTGGTGAGGCCCGCCTCCCGCAGCGCCCGGTCGACGTTGAGCATCGCGACCTTCACGATGTCGGCGGCCGTGCCCTGGATCGGGGCGTTGAGCGCCATCCGCTCGGCCGACTCACGACGCTGGCGGTTGTCGCTGTTGAGGTCCGGCAGGTACCGGCGGCGGCCGAGCATCGTCTCCGTGTACCCGGTGGCGCGCGCCTCGTCGACGACCCGGCGCAGGTAGTCCCGCACACCGCCGAACCGCTCGAAGTACGTGTCCATCAGGGCGCGCGCCTCGCCCGCCTCGATGTTGAGCTGCTGGGACAGGCCGAAGGCGGACAGGCCGTAGGCCAGGCCGTACGACATGGCCTTGATCTTGCGGCGCATCTCGGCGTCGACGGCGGACCGCTCCACCCCGAAGACCTGCGAAGCGACGGTGGTGTGCAGGTCCTCGCCGGAGGTGAACGCCTCGATCAGGCCCTCGTCCTCCGACAGGTGGGCCATGACCCGCAGCTCGATCTGGCTGTAGTCGGCCGTCATCAGGGACTCGAAGCCCTCGCCGACGACGAAGCCGTGCCGGATGGCGCGGCCCTCGTCGGTGCGGACCGGGACGTTCTGGAGGTTGGGGTCCGTGGACGACAGGCGGCCCGTCGCGGCGACCGTCTGGCTGAAGGTGGTGTGGATGCGGCCGTCCGCCGCGATCGTCTTGATCAGGCCTTCGACCGTGGAGCGCAGCCGGGCCTGCTCACGGTGGCGCAGCATGATGACCGGCAGTTCGTGCTCGGTCTGGGCGGCCAGCCACGCCAGCGCGTCGGCGTCCGTGGTGTAACCGGTCTTCGTCTTCTTCGTCTTGGGCAGGTTCAGCTCGCCGAAGAGGACTTCCTGGAGCTGCTTGGGCGAGCCGAGGTTGAACTCGTGCCCGACGGAGGCGTGCGCCTCCTTGACCGCCTGCTGGACGGCGCCCGCGAACTGCTGCTCCATGGCCTCCAGATGGGCGCGGTCGGCGGAGATGCCGTGCCGCTCCATGCGGGCGAGCAGCAGGGAGGTGGGCAGCTCCACGTCGTGGAGCAGGCCGGTCGCACCGACCTCCGCCAGCTTCTCGCCGAACGCCTCCCCCAGGTCCAGGACCGCGCGGGCCTGGGCCATCAGGGCGTCGGCCTCGGCCTGTTCGTCGGCGCCGAAGGCGAGCTGGCCGTCCGCGGCCGCCGGGGCGAGCTCGCGGTGCAGGTACTCGACGGACAGGGCGTCCAGCGCGAAGGACCGGCGGCCCGGCTTGACCAGGTAGGCGGCGAGGGCGGTGTCCATGGTGATGCCCTCGAGGTGCCAGCCGTGCTCGGGGAGGACCCTCAGCGCCTCCTTGGCGCTGTGCACGACCTTCGGCCGGGCCGGGTCGGCGAGCCAGCCGGCGAACGCCTTCTCGTCGGACTCGTCGAGCTGGGTGGTGTCGAACCAGGCCGCCTTGCCGTCGGCGGCGGCCAGCGCCACCTCGGCGACATTGCCCACGCCCAGCGCCCAGGTGGCGACGGTGGCCACACCGAGGGGCTGCCGGCCGTGCTCCTCCAGCCAGGCCGCCACCTCGCCGGCGCCCAGCACCGAGCCGTCCAGCTCGACACCGGCGGCCGGGGCGGGGGCCTCTTCCTCCGCCGCGCCCGGGTCGACCGCCAGGAGCCGGTCCCGGAGGCTCGGGTTGCGGATCTCCAGGACCTCCAGGAAGCCCTTCAGCGCCGTCCTGTCGTACGGCCGGCGCTCCAGGTCCGCGACCCCCTTGGGCAGCTCCACGTCACGGACCAGCTCCGTCAGGTGCCGGTTCAGCTTGACCGACTCCAGGTGGTCGCGCAGCGCCTGTCCGACCTTGCCCTTGACCTCGTCGGCGCGCTCCACGAGCTCGGCGAACGAACCGAACTGATTGATCCACTTCGTGGCCGTCTTCTCGCCCACACCGGGGATGCCCGGCAGGTTGTCCGACGGGTCGCCGCGCAGGGCGGCGAAGTCCGGGTACTGCGACGGGGTCAGCCCGTACTTCTCCTGCACCTTCTCCGGGGTGAAGCGGGTCAGCTCGGAGACGCCCTTGGTGGGGTACAGCACCGTGATGTGGTCGGACACGAGCTGGAAGGAGTCACGGTCGCCGGTGACGATCAGCACCTCGAAGCCCGCCGCCTCGGCCTGGGTGGCCAGGGTGGCGATGACGTCGTCCGCCTCGAAGCCGTCGACCGCGAACCGGTCCGCGTTCATCGTGTCCAGCAGCTCGCCGATCAGCTCCACCTGCCCCTTGAACTCGTCGGGGGTCTTGGAGCGGTTCGCCTTGTACTCGGGGAAGTCCGCCGAGCGCCAGGTCTTGCGGGACACGTCGAACGCCACGGCGAAGTGCGTGGGCGACTCGTCACGCAGCGTGTTCGCCAGCATCGACGCGAAGCCGTAGATGGCGTTGGTCGTCTGGCCGCTCGCGGTGGTGAAGTTCTCCGCGGGCAGCGCGAAGAACGCCCGGTACGCCAGGGAGTGCCCGTCCATGAGGAGCAGGCGCGGACGGTTGTCGTCGGTCTTCTTCGATGCTGTCTCTACCACGGGGACGATCCTGCCACGGCGCACTGACAATCCCGACCGAGCGAGCCTTGAGTCCGCCGCTGTCGGTGCCACGTGACAGGATCGGAGACGTACACCGAAGACGTCCGTCGGACACGACCGCTCGAGGGAGAGCGCGATGGCCAGCAAGCCGCCCGCAGGGGACCCGGTCCAGGACGCGCCGCGGGTCACGCCGCCGCAGCACGCCGCCGCGGGCCTCCCGGCGATCGGGCACACGCTCCGCATGTCCCAGGCGCAGATGGGCGTGGCCCGCACCGCGCGGACGCTCCTCAAGGTCAACCAGAAGGACGGCTTCGACTGCCCCGGCTGCGCCTGGCCCGAGGGCGACAAGCGGCACGTCGCGGAATTCTGCGAGAACGGGGCGAAGGCCGTCGCCGAGGAGGCGACGCTGCGCCGCGTCACACCGGACTTCTTCGCCGCCCACCCCCTCGCGGACCTCGCCACCCGCAGCGGGTACTGGCTCGGCCAGCAGGGCCGCATCACCCACCCCGTGTACGCCGCCGAGGGCGCCGACCGGTACGAGCCGGTGAGCTGGGAGCGGGCCTTCGAGATCATCGCCGAGGAGCTGACGGCGCTCGCCTCCCCCGACGAGGCCCTCTTCTACACCTCGGGCCGCACCAGCAACGAGGCCGCGTTCCTGCTCCAGCTCTTCGCCCGCGAGTTCGGCACCAACAACCTTCCCGACTGCTCCAACATGTGCCACGAGTCGTCCGGCTCGGCGCTCACGGAGACGATCGGCATCGGCAAGGGCAGCGTCTCGCTGGAGGACCTGCACCGCGCGGACCTGATCATCGTGGCCGGGCAGAACCCGGGCACCAACCACCCCCGGATGCTGTCCGCCCTGGAGAAGGCCAAGGCCTCCGGCGCCCGGATCATCTCGGTGAACCCGCTGCCCGAGGCCGGTCTGGAGCGGTTCAAGAACCCGCAGACCCCGCAGGGCATGATCAAGGGCGCCGCGCTCACCGACCTGTTCCTCCAGATCCGCATCGGCGGCGACCAGGCGCTCTTCCGGCTCCTCAACAAGCTGGTCCTGGAGACGGACGGCGCGGTCGACGAGGAGTTCGTCCGCGAGCACACCCATGGGTACGAGGAGTTCGCCGCCGCGGCCCGGGCCGCCGACTGGGACGAGACCCTCGCCGCCACGGGACTGGAGCGCGCCGAGATCGAGACCGCCCTGCGCATGGTGCTGGCCTCGCGGCGCACCATCGTCTGCTGGGCGATGGGCCTCACCCAGCACAAGCACTCCGTGCCCACCATCCGCGAGGTGGTCAACTTCCTGCTGCTGCGCGGCAACATCGGCCGCCCCGGTGCCGGGGTCTGCCCGGTGCGCGGCCACTCCAACGTGCAGGGCGACCGTACGATGGGCATCTTCGAGCGCCCTTCGGCCGGCTTCCTGGACGCGCTCGACAAGGAATTCGGCATCACCTCCCCCCGGCACCACGGCTTCGACGTCGTCCGCGCCATCCAGGCACTGCGCGACGGCGAGGCGAAGGTCTTCTTCGCCATGGGCGGCAACTTCGTCGGCGCGACGCCCGACACCGAGGTCACCGAGGCCGCCATGCGGCGCGCCCGGCTCACGGTGCACGTGTCGACCAAGCTGAACCGGTCGCACGCGGTCACCGGCACGCGCGCGCTGATCCTGCCCACCCTGGGGCGCACCGACAAGGACGTACAGAAGAGCGGCAGGCAGTTCGTCACCGTCGAGGACTCGATGGGCCTGGTGCACGCCTCCCGGGGCAACCTGCCCCCGGCGAGCCCGCACCTGCTGTCCGAGCCGGCGATCGTGGCGCGCATGGCGCGGGCGGTGCTGGGAGCGGCGTCGGCCACGCCGTGGGAGGAGTTCGAACGGGACTACGCCACGATCCGGGACCGTATCGCGCGCGTGGTGCCCGGCTTCGAGGACTTCAACGCCAGGCTCGCGGCGAACCCCGGCGGCTTCGCCCTGCCGCACGCCCCGCGCGACGAGCGCCGCTTCCCCACGAAGACCGGCAAGGCGAACTTCACGGCCGCGCCCGTGGAGTACCCCCGGGTCCCCGAGGGCCGGCTGCTGCTCCAGACGCTGCGCTCGCACGACCAGTACAACACCACGATCTACGGCCTGGACGACCGCTACCGGGGCATCAAGGGCGGCCGCCGGGTCGTCCTGGTCCACCCCGAGGACGCCCGCGCGCTGGGCCTGGCCGACGGGGCGTACGCCGACCTGGTCAGCGAGTGGCGGGACGGGGTGGAGCGCCGGGCGCCCGGATTCCGGGTGGTCCACTACCCCACGGCCCGCGGCTGCGCGGCGGCCTACTACCCGGAGACCAACGTCCTCGTACCGCTGGACTCGACCGCCGACGTCAGCAACACCCCCGCCAGCAAGTCCGTCGTCGTCCGTCTGGAACAATCACCCTCCGCCTGAGCGTTTGCTTAGGCGGCAACGGACCAGGGACATGACCGCACGACGATCGGAGCCGGGCCCCATGGGCGAGCAGACACAGGTGAAGTTCCCGCAGGAGGTCATCGACGAGTACGCCTCGCTCGGTGTCGACCTGCCCGCCCTCTTCTCCGCGGGGCACCTCGGCAACCGCATGGGCGTCCAGATCCGCGAGGCGTCCGCCGACCGGGTCGTCGGCACCATGCCGGTCGAGGGCAACACCCAGCCGTACGGGCTGCTGCACGGCGGCGCCTCCGCCGTGCTGGCCGAGACCCTCGGCTCGATCGGCTCCATGCTGCACGGCGGCGTCTCCAAGATCGCCGTGGGCGTCGACCTGAACTGCACGCACCACCGCGGTGTCCGCAGCGGGCTGGTGACCGGCGTGGCCACCCCCGTCCACCGCGGGCGCTCCACCGCCACGTACGAGATCGTCATCACCGACGAGCAGGACAAGCGGGTCTGCACCGCCCGCCTGACCTGCCTGCTGCGCGACGTCTCCCCCAAGGACGCGGACAACGTCCCGGGGGCGGCCGCCCCCGGCACCACGGGCTGACCCCCGCGCCACTCGCACCCAGGGCCGACCGGCGGAGCACCCCCGGTCGGCCCTCGGCGTGCCGCCCGCGCGCCCGTCCACCCCGCCCGGTCCCCTCCGGCAGGTGCGCCCACCCGCGGGTCCGGACTCCGCGCGGGCGTCATCGGCCGGCGTGAACGTCGCCGATCCGCCGCGCGGACGCCGGAAAGTGTCCACCCCTTGGACACTCTTCAAATCGGCGTCATCAGGCGGATCGGGCCGCACCGGGCATCGATCCCACCCCGGGGAACAGACCCGCAGGCCCCCGGAGCCCCTTACCTCCCAGCCCCTTCGCAGGCTGCCCGACCGCACGTGCGGAGGGCCCGCGAGGACCCCCGGACCGGCCCCTCGCCGACCTTCCCGGAGAGGGTTTCCGCAGGCCGCGGGACCCGCGGCGGCCCACTGCGGCGCCCGCCGCCTCCGTCGCTGTCCGTCGCCGTTCCCCGGCCCGCCCGCCGTCGGCCGGCACCCGCCGGAAGCCCCGCCGCGCGGCCGCCGCCGCCCCGGCGCCCGGCCACCGGACCGGTGGCCCGCCCACGGCGACCGCCCCCATCACCCCCACCGGAACCGGTCCGGCACCGCCACCCCACACACCGGAGACGCCACCGCGGCCGGCCCGAGCAATCCGGCCGATCGCGACAAACCGACCGCCACCGGCATCAGGGACCCACGCGGCGGCCACCGGAACCGCACACATACTCCACGCTCCACCCACCCCTCCCACCGGAACCGCCCAACCCCCCGATGCTCACGCACAGTTGACCTTTCCCGCCCCTGGCCGGAGGCCCGGCCGAGCCGTACCGTCTTCCCCATGACGCCCGGTGCACCACGCCGCGACCGACGCCACGCACGGCCGCTCACGCTGCTCTTGTGCGCCGTCCTGCTCGCCGGCTGCGCCTCGGGGCCGCGAACCGACGCCCGCCCCAACTCGCCCGCGCCGTCCACCACTTCACCTATCGGACTCTGTGTCTCCCTCATCGGACACTGGGCACGTGAAGAGCTGGCCGGGCGCGCGAAGGGGGACTTCATGCAGAAGGGTCTCTCCGGCGGTCAGAACGAGATCCTCAAGGCGGTCGTCGCGGAGGCCCGCGAGGAGCTCGGACGCACCGGCGCGGCGGGCGCCGAGAGGGTCGTGCGCGAGGCGACGGAGCGGCGGTGCGAGGAGCGCTACCGGAGCGGCGGACCCACCGGCCACCCCTGGCAGTGACCCGGAGACCCCCGGGCCGTTCGTCACTCTGCGTAACATACGGCAGGGTGGATGATCATGCTTCGGGAGGGGCTCCGGGCGCCCCGGAGGGCGTGCCCACCCCCCTCGCGGAGCGTCGGCGACCGAGCCGCCCGTAAGCACCAAGATCGACCCAAGCCCCTTAGCGGAACTGGGCGTTCTCGACATGTGAGAGGAACGCCGGATCATCGCCGACGCGTGTAGGCGCCACGCATACAAACGTTTGGCCACGGCATAACAAGAGAGTCACATCCTGCCGATGGCGCTCCCCGAGCCGCCCCGGCTGCGCCTAGAGTCACGGCCAGTCACCGCGCCGCCGGGCGCGTCAACTGCACGGCTGTACCACTCCATGTACGGCCCGGCGCTCGACACGGCTCCTCGACCCGAGGAGACCGCGCCAGGGAAAGGACCCCTTCGTGCGACAGCGTTCGTTGCTCATACTCACCGCAGTGCTCACGACCGGAGCACTGTCCCTCACCGCCTGTGGCTCGCGCGACGACAAGGGTGGGGACTCCGCCGGAGGTGGCGGCACCACCGTCGTCATCGGCGTGGACGCGCCGCTGACCGGCGACCTCTCCGCCCTGGGCCTCGGTATCAAGAACTCGGTGGACCTCGCCGCCAAGCAGGCCAACGAGAAGAAGTACGTCGACGGCGTCACCTTCAAGATCGAGGCGCTCGACGACCAGGCACAGCCCTCCTCGGGCCAGCAGAACGCCACCAAGCTGGTCGCCGACAAGAACGTCCTCGGCGTGGTCGGCCCGCTGAACTCCTCCGTGGCCGAGTCCATGCAGAAGGTCTTCGACGACGCCAAGCTCGTCCAGGTCTCCCCCGCCAACACCAACCCGGCCCTCACCCAGGGCCAGGACTGGAACGGCGGCACGAAGAAGCGGCCCTACGCCTCCTACTTCCGCACCGCGACCACGGACGCCATCCAGGGCCCCTTCGCGGCGCAGTACCTCTTCAAGGACGCCAAGAAGAAGAAGGTCTTCCTGGTCGACGACAAGAAGACCTACGGCGCCGGTCTGGCCGCCACCTTCAAGGCCGAGTTCACCAAGCTGGGCGGCACCGTCGCCGGCGAGGACCACGTCAACCCCGACACCAAGGACTTCTCCGCGGTCGTCACCAAGATCAAGAACTCCGGCGCCGACGTCGTCTACTACGGCGGCGAGTACCCGGCCGCCGGCCCGCTGAGCAAGCAGATCAAGGCCTCCGGCGCCAAGATCCCGCTCGTCGGCGGCGACGGCATCTACAGCGCCGAGTTCATCAAGCTGTCCGGCAAGGAGGGCGCGGGCGACCTCGCCACCTCCGTCGGCGCGCCGGTCGAGACCCTCCCCTCGGCCAAGGAGTTCGTCGACAACTACAAGAAGGCCGGCTACAAGGAGGCCTTCGAGGCCTACGGCGGCTACTCCTACGACTCCGCCTGGTCGATCATCGAGGCCGTCAAGAAGGTCGTCGACGACAACGGCGGCAAGCTGCCCTCCGACGCCCGCACCAAGGTCCTCGAGGCCATGAAGGGCGTCTCCTTCGAGGGTGTCACCGGCAAGGTCTCCTTCGACGAGTTCGGTGACGCGACCAACAAGCAGCTCACCGTCTACCGCTACGAGGGCGGCGCCTGGAAGCCCGTGAAGTCCGGCACCTACACCGGCTGATCACGACTCCGCATCACATCCCTGGCCGCGCGGGACGCTGCACAAAGCGCCCCGCGCGGTGTCACATCCGGCGAAAGACTTCGGAGGACCTGCGGTGAACGAACTGCCGCAACAGCTGGTCAACGGCCTGCTACTCGGATCGATGTACGGGCTGGTCGCCATTGGCTACACGATGGTCTACGGCATCGTCCAGCTCATCAACTTCGCCCACGGCGAGATCTTCATGACCGGTGGCTTCGGCGCACTCACGGTCTGGCTGATACTCCCCGGCGGCACCACCATGTGGCTCGCCCTGCCACTCATGATCATCGGCGCGATCATCGTCGCCGTCACCATCGCGGTCGGAACCGAACGATTCGCCTACCGGCCCCTCCGCGGGGGGCCACGCCTGGCCCCCCTCATCACCGCCATCGGCATCTCGCTGGCCCTCCAGCAGGCCGTGTGGGCCTGGTACCCCGGAGCCACCTCCTCCCTCACCTTCCCGGAGATACCCGGCGGCCCCTTCCACCTCGGCAGCATCACCATCCAGACCGGTGACGTCTTCCTCCTGACGGCCGCCCCCCTCTCCATGGCGGTCCTCGGCTACTTCGTCATGAAGACCCGGACCGGACGCGGCATGCAGGCCACCGCCCAGGACCCCGACACCGCCAAGCTCATGGGCATCAACACCGACCGCATCATCGTGGTCGCGTTCGCCCTCGGAGCCGCCTTCGCCGCCATCGGAGCCGTCGCCTACGGCCTCAAGTACGGCGAGGTCAACTTCCGCATGGGCTTCATCCTCGGCCTCAAGGCGTTCACCGCGGCCGTCCTCGGCGGCATCGGCAACATCTACGGCGCCATGATCGGTGGCCTCGCCCTCGGCCTCGCCGAGACCCTCGCCACCGCCTTCATCGCCGACATCCCCGGCATGCAGCAGCTCGGCGGCCAGTCCTGGGCCGACGTCTGGGCGTTCGTACTCCTCATCCTCGTGCTCCTCTTCCGGCCCCAGGGCCTCCTGGGCGAGCGCGTCGCGGACAGGGCGTGACACCACCATGACCACACAGACCACCACCGCGGACACCCCGCACACCACCACGACCGCCGAGCGCACCGGGCTCATCGCCCTGCCCCCGCACATCGCGCGGGCCACCGCCACCGCAGGCGGCGCGCTCACCGTCGTCTCCGCGTTCCTGGCCTGGACCTGGACCCCCGCCTTCCCCGGAGACCTCACGGTCTACGGCTACCCCGGCGGCCTCCAGTGGCTCGTCCTCATCGGCGGCGCCCTGACCGCCCTCTTCGGACTCGCCTCCTACGGGATCAAGGGCACCCGCTGGCTCGTCCCCGCCGGCGCCGACTCGGCCATCAAGCTGGCCGCCCTGGCCGCCTTCGCCACCGCCTGGTACACGGTCATCGCCATCAGCGTCCAGCTCGGCGGCCTGATCAACCTCGAACCCGGCGGCTTCGTCGCGGCCCTCGCCACGCTCGCCGCCCTCGTCGGCGCCCTGGCCCTCCCCTTCGACCGGCCGCAGCTACTGCCCGCCGACCCGGAGGACACCGGCTGGGACCAGTTCAAGCACCGCGCCGGCAACCAGTGGGCCACCATCAAGGCCGCCCTCGCCACCGGGCCGGTCACCCCGGCCCGCAAGCTCCCCGGCTACGTCGAGATCCTGATCATCACCGCCGTACTCGCCCTCGGCCTCACCGTCTTCACCTACGGCATCGGCACCGAGTACGACGAACTCTTCCTCGGCTTCCTGATCACCGCCGCCTTCGGCTTCGCCGCCCTCAACAAGGCCGGCCTGATCGCCCGCGTCTCCGCGCTCACCGCACGGCACCGCAACGTGGCCATGATCGGCGCCTTCGTCGCCGCCGCGGCCTTCCCCTTCACCCAGAGCGACGACCAGTACGCCACCATCGGCGTCAACATCCTCATCTTCGCCACCGTCGCCCTCGGCCTGAACATCGTCGTCGGCCTCGCCGGCCTCCTCGACCTCGGTTACGTCGCCTTCCTCGGCGTCGGCGCCTACGCCGCGGCCATGGTCTCCGGCTCCCCCTCCTCGCCCTACGACGTGCACCTCCCCTTCTGGGCGGCCATCCTCGTCGGCGCGACGGTCTCCATGATCTTCGGCGTCCTCATCGGCGCCCCGACGCTCCGGCTGCGCGGCGACTACCTCGCCATCGTCACCCTCGGCTTCGGTGAGATCTTCCGCATCACCGTCCTCAACCTCGACGGCACCTCCGGCCCCGACGTCACCAACGGCTCCAACGGCATCTCCTCGATCCCGAACCTCAACATGTTCGGCTTCGACTTCGGTGCCGTGCACAGCATCGGCGGCTTCACCATCGGCCGGTTCGCGAACTACTTCTTCCTCATGCTGCTGGTCACGCTGATCGTGGTCGTGGTCTTCCGCCGCAGCTCCGAATCGCGCATCGGCCGCGCCTGGATCGCCATCCGCGAGGACGAGACCGCCGCGCTCGCCATGGGCATCAACGGCTTCCGCGTCAAGCTCGTCGCCTTCGCCCTCGGCGCCACCCTGGCCGGCCTCGCCGGCGCCGTCCAGGCCCACGTCACCTACACCGTCACCCCCGAGCAGTACCAGTTCGCCCACGTGGTCCCGCCCAACTCGGCCTTCCTGCTGGCCGCCGTCGTCCTCGGCGGCATGGGCACCATCAGCGGACCGCTCGTCGGCGGCGCGCTGCTCTTCCTCATCCCCAACAAGCTGCAGTTCCTCGGCGACTACCAGCTCTTCGCCTTCGGCGTCGCGCTCGTCCTGCTGATGCGCTTCCGCCCCGAGGGAATGATCCCCAACCGCCGCCGTCAGCTCGAATTCCACGAGAACGAGGAAGCGCCCGCCACCCTCACCAAGGCAGGTGCCTGAACATGACCACCACCACGACGGCCACCACGGCCAAGGCCCCGGCAGCCGGCGAGACCGTCCTCGACGCCCGCGGTGTCACCATGCGCTTCGGCGGCCTCACCGCCGTCCGCTCGGTCGACCTCACCGTCAAGAGCGGTGAGATCGTCGGCCTCATCGGCCCCAACGGTGCCGGCAAGACCACCTTCTTCAACTGCCTCACCGGCCTCTACATCCCCACCGAGGGAGAAGTCCGGTACAAGGGCCAGGTCCTGCCCCCGAAGTCCTTCAAGGTGACCGCGGCCGGCATCGCCCGGACGTTCCAGAACATCCGGCTCTTCAGCAACATGACCGTGCTGGAGAACGTCCTCGTCGGCCGTCACACCCGCACCAAGGAAGGCCTCTGGTCCGCCCTCCTCCGCGGCCCCGGCTTCCACAAGGCCGAAGCCGCCTCCCGCGCCCGCGCCACCGAACTCCTCGAGTTCGTCGGCCTCGGCGCCAAGGCCGACCACCTCGCACGCAACCTCCCCTACGGCGAGCAGCGCAAGCTCGAAATCGCCCGCGCACTCGCCAGCGAGCCCGGCCTGCTGCTCCTCGACGAGCCCACCGCCGGCATGAACCCGCAGGAGACCCGCGCCACCGAGGAACTGGTCTTCGCCATCCGGGACATGGGCATCGCCGTCCTCGTCATCGAGCACGACATGCGGTTCATCATGAACCTCTGCGACCGCGTCGCCGTGCTCGTCCAGGGCGAGAAGCTCATCGAGGGCGACGGCCCCACCGTCCAGCGCGACGAGCGCGTCATCGCCGCCTACCTCGGCGAGCCCTTCGAGGGCGAACCCGGCGAAGCGGAGGCGGCCGAGGTCGCCGCCGCCGAGCAGGCCGCCGACGACGGGACGGACGCCGACGAGGACGCCGAACCGGCAGCCGAACCGGAAGCCGAGCCGGAAGCCGCTTCGGACGCCGACGCCGACGCCGCAGAGGCCGAGGCCGACGCCGAGACGGACGCCGACGAGGCCGACACCGAGACCGACGCCTCGGACACCGCCCCGGACGCCGACGCCCCGGACGCCACCGCCACCCCCGGCGACACCGACGGCGACGGCGACACCGACCGCACCACCGCCCCGACCACCGCCGCCGAAGCCTCGGGCGCCTCGGGTTCCGGCAAGGAGAACGACTCATGACCGCCCTGCTCGAAGTCGAGGACCTGCGCGTCGCCTACGGCAAGATCGAAGCCGTCAAGGGCATCTCCTTCACCGTCGACGCAGGCGAAGTCGTCACCCTCATCGGCACCAACGGCGCCGGCAAGACCACCACCCTGCGCACCCTCTCCGGGCTGCTCAAGCCAGTCGGTGGCCAGGTCAAGTTCGACGGCAAGCCGCTGCGGAAGTACCCCGCCCACAAGATCGTCTCCTTCGGGCTGGCCCACTCCCCCGAGGGGCGGCACATCTTCCCCCGCATGACGATCGAGGACAACCTCCGCCTCGGCGCCTTCCTCCGCAGCGACCGGACGGGCATCGAGAAGGACATCCAGCGCGCCTACGACCTCTTCCCCATCCTCGGGGAACGCCGCAAGCAGGCCGCCGGCACCCTCTCGGGCGGTGAGCAGCAGATGCTCGCCATGGGACGCGCCCTGATGTCCCAGCCCAAGCTGCTCATGCTCGACGAGCCCTCCATGGGCCTCTCCCCGATCATGATGCAGAAGATCATGGCCACCATCGCCGAGCTCAAGGCCCAGGGCACCACCATCCTGCTCGTCGAGCAGAACGCCCAGGCCGCGCTCTCGCTCGCCGACCAGGCCCACGTGATGGAGATCGGCAAGATCGTCCTCTCCGGCTCCGGACGGGACCTCCTGCACGACGAGTCCGTCCGCAAGGCCTACCTCGGCGAGGACTGACCGGACCGACGGACGCACACGAAGAGGGCCCACCCGGTGACGGGTGGGCCCTCCTCGTGCATACGCGTCTATGCGCTACTGCCCCTTCGCGGCCTTCTTCTCCTCGGCGTCCTCGATGACCGCCTCCGCCACCTGCTGCATCGACATCCGCCGGTCCATCGACGTCTTCTGGATCCACCGGAACGCCGCCGGCTCCGACAGCCCGTACTGCGTCTGGAGGATGCTCTTCGCCCGGTCCACCAGCTTCCGCGTCTCCAGCCGCTGCGAGAGGTCCGCGACCTCCTTCTCCAGCGCCTTCAGCTCCGCGAACCGCGACACCGCCATCTCGATGGCCGGCACCACGTCGCTCTTGCTGAACGGCTTCACCAGATACGCCATGGCCCCGGCGTCCCGCGCCCGCTCGACCAGGTCCCGCTGCGAGAACGCGGTCAGCATCAGCACGGGCGCGATGGACTCGCCCGCGATCCTCTCGGCGGCCGAGATCCCGTCCAGGACGGGCATCTTCACGTCCAGGATCACCAGGTCGGGCCGGTGCTCCCGGGCCAGCTCGACGGCACGCTCACCGTCACCGGCCTCGCCGACCACCGAGTAGCCCTCTTCCTCGAGCATCTCTTTGAGGTCGAGGCGGATGAGGGCCTCGTCCTCGGCGATGACGACACGGGTCGTCATCGGCGGGACGTGCGACGTGTCGTCGTCGGTGGCGTCGGGCTGGGGCGACTCGGGGGCGGTCACTTTGGCTCCTCGTTCCAAGGCAGGTACAGCTCCCCATGAGCCTACCTAGCTGCGGTATGGTGGACGCGCAGCGGGTCCACGGAAACCTTGGATTCTGCGAGCCCCGGTAGCCCAATTGGCAGCAGGCAGTGGATTCAAAACCCACACAGTGTCGGTTCGAGTCCGACCCGGGGCACTTTTCCTGGGATTCCAAGGTCACGGCCTGTACGCGCGAGTTCACTTGATCGTGGTACGCGACCTCGTTCCCCTGCGGCAAAGTCGACGCCGAGGCACTCTCGCCCGTGTGTACGACATCCAGTCACGCGAACGCGCCTTGGCGCTCGTCGCCCAAGGGCGCAGCCTCAACTCCGTCAGCAGGCAGACCGGCATATCCCGGGCGGCCATCCGGTCCTGGCTGACGCGAATGGAACCCCTCGTGAAGAACGGCGGGCCGTGTCCCCGGTGCCGGAGTGTTCCCGGCGCGCCGGAAGACCCGGCGGCCTACGCCTATCTGCTCGGTCTGTACCTCGGTGACGGTTGCATCAGCGAGCACCGCAGAGGCGTCCACTGCCTCCGTATCGCATGCGCCGACGCCTGGCCGGGGCTCATCGAGGCCTGCGAGCAGGCGATGCGCGCCGTACGCCCGGACAACAGCGTCTTCCGCGTGCAGCAGCAGGGCTGCGTCTCCGTCGCGTGCACCAGCAAGCACTGGCCGTGCCTCTTCCCCCAGCACGGCCCCGGCAAGAAGCACGAGCGCCGCATCGTCCTCGAAGAGTGGCAGCAGGAGATCGTCGACGAGCACCCCTGGGAGTTCGTCCGGGGGCTCATCCATTCCGACGGGTGCCGGATCGCCAACTGGACCACCCGCCTCGTGGGCGGGGAGCGGAAGCGGTACGAGTATCCGCGGTACTTCTTCACCAACGTGTCGGACGACATCCGGCGGCTGTACACCGACACCCTGGACATGCTCGGGGTCCGGTGGACGCTCTGCGCGCGGGGCGGGGACCCGTACAACGTCTCGGTCGCCCGACGCGCGTCCGTGGGGTTGATGGACGCGCACGTCGGGCCGAAGTACTGAGGGGGTTACGCGGTCACGCCAGGGGTTCGCCGATGTGGTGGACGCGCACGAGGTTGGTGGAGCCGGAGACGCCCGGCGGGGAGCCGGCGGTGATGATCACGACGTCGCCCTTGCGGCAGCGGCCGATCTCCAGGAGGTGTTCGTCCACCTGGGCGACCATGGCGTCCGTGGACTCGACATGCGGCCCGAGGAAGGTCTCGACGCCCCAGGTGAGGTTGAGCTGGGAGCGGGTGGCCGGGTCGGGGGTGAAGGCCAGGAGCGGGATCGGGGAGCGGTAGCGGGAGAGGCGGCGGACGGTGTCGCCGGACTGGGTGAAGGCGACGAGGTACTTGGCGCCGAGGAAGTCGCCCATTTCGGCGGCGGCGCGGGCGACGGCGCCGCCCTGGGTGCGGGGCTTGTTGCGTTCGGTGAGGGGTGGCAGGCCCTTGGCGAGGACGTCCTCCTCGGCCGCTTCGACGATGCGGCTCATGGTGCGCACGGTCTCCACGGGGTAGCGGCCGACGCTGGTCTCGCCGGAGAGCATGACGGCGTCGGTGCCGTCGATGACGGCGTTGGCGACGTCGCTGGCCTCGGCGCGGGTGGGGCGGGAGTTGTCGATCATCGAGTCGAGCATCTGGGTGGCGACGATGACCGGCTTGGCGTTGCGCTTGGCGAGTTTGATGGCCCGCTTCTGGACGATGGGGACCTGTTCGAGGGGCATTTCGACGCCGAGGTCGCCGCGGGCGACCATGATGCCGTCGAAGGCGGCGACGATGTCGTCGATGTTGTCGACGGCCTGCGGCTTCTCGATCTTGGCGATGACGGGTACGCGGCGGCCTTCCTCGTCCATGACGCGGTGGACGTCCTCGATGTCGCGTCCGCTGCGTACGAAGGAGAGGGCGATGATGTCGGCGCCGGTGCGCAGTGCCCAGCGGAGGTCTTCGACGTCCTTGTCGGAGAGGGCGGGGACGGAGACGGCGACGCCGGGGAGGTTGAGGCCCTTGTTGTCGGAGACCATGCCGCCCTCGACGACGGTGGTGTGGACGCGGGGGCCGTCGACCGAGGTGACTTCGAGGGTGACGCGGCCGTCGTCGACGAGGATGCGTTCGCCGGGGGTGACGTCGGCGGCGAGGCCTGCGTAGGTGGTGCCGCAGGTGTGGCGGTCGCCCTGGACGCCGGGTTCGACGGTGATGGTGAAGTGGTCGCCGCGTTCAAGGAGTACGGGGCCTTCGCGGAAGCGTCCGAGGCGGATCTTCGGGCCTTGAAGGTCGGCGAGGATGCCGACGCTGCGGCCGGTTTCGTCGGAGGCTTTGCGTACGTGCTGGTAGCGCTCCTCGTGGTCGGCGTAGCCGCCGTGGCTGAGGTTGAAGCGGGCGACGTCCATTCCGGCTTCGACCAGGGTCTTGATCTGGTCGTATGTGTCGGTGGCTGGGCCCAGGGTGCAGACGATTTTGGCTCGGCGCATGGGTCGACCCTACGGCTTACCGGTCGGTAGGGATTTGGTCCTGCGTGACTACTCAACGACCTTTCGATGAAGCCCTCTTGACAAGTGTTGAATGTGTGCGGGGCGCTGCTCCGATGAGCGGCGCCGGGGGTGTCAGAGCTGGGGCGGGTGCATGGTGAAGCGGGCGTCGACCCGTGCCGTGACGGTCTGGCGCTGGGGTTCGAGGTCGAGGGGCGGGGCGTCCTGTTCGGGGGCGGCGGTGCCGGCGAAGGAGCGGACGGCTCCGCGGGGGGCGGGCGGGAAGAAGGGGGTGGTGTCGTCGGTGCCGATGTCGGCGAGTTCGACGAGGGCGGCGAGGTGGGTGCCGAGGGCGTCGGCGTATTCGCGGGCGCGCTGGACGGCTTCGCGGACGGCTTGGCGGCGGGCCAGGGTGTGGGCGGGTGAGTCGGGGCGCAGGGCCCACCAGGGGCCGTCGACCTGGGTGAGTTCGAGGTCGGCGAGGCGGGTGGTGAGTTCGCCGAGGGCGGTGAAGTCGGTGAGTTCGGCGGTGATGTGGACGGTGCCGTGGTAGGCGCGGACGCGTTCGGTGCGGCCGTGGCGGGTGAGTTGGGGGGTGATGGAGAACGTTCCGGTCTGGAGGTTCTCGACGGTGTCGCCGTAGGTCTTGATGAGGTCCAGGACGGTGGTGTTGCGGCGGGTGAGGTCGTCGAGGGCGGTGCGGCGGTCGGTGCCCCGGGCGGTGACGGTGATGCCGATGCGGGCGATCTCGGGGTCGACTTCGAGGTGGGCTTCGCCGCGGACGGCGACACGGGGGGTTCGGGGGGTGCCGTAGGGGAGGTCGGCGGGCTGGTCGGTGGTCGGGGTCATCGCCGGTCGGCTCCTTCGCTCGGGGGTTCCACTCTTCCGTAGCCGGTCATCGGATCGAAACCTGTGGGGGGTGTTGCGGGGGGCGGGTCTGCGCCAGAATCTACGCGCGTCATGCGCGCGTCATGCACAGAACGAAGGAGATCACATGCCGCTGAATCGTAGGACTTTCCTGGGCACTTCGGCCGTGGCGGGTGCCGGTGCGGCGATCACCGGGGCGGTGGGGGCGGCACCGGCGGCGGCGGCGCCCCGGGCGAAGCGGTACTCCTTCACGGTCATGGGGACGACGGACCTGCACGGCAACGTCTTCAACTGGGACTACTTCACGGACAAGGAGTTCGACGACAAGGCGCACAACGACGTCGGCCTGGCGAAGATCTCGACGCTGGTGGAGCGGGTCCGGAAGGAGAAGGGACGCCGGAACACGCTGCTGATCGACGCGGGTGACACGATCCAGGGCACGCAGCTCTCGTACTACTACGCCAAGGTCGACCCGATCACGGCCCGGCGCGGCCCGGTGCACCCGATGGCGCAGGCGATGAACGCGATCGGGTACGACGCGGCGGCGCTCGGGAACCACGAGTTCAACTACGGCATACCGGTGCTGCGGAAGTTCCAGGAGCAGTGCGACTTCCCGCTGCTGGGTGCGAACGCGCTGGACGCGAAGACGTTGCGGCCGGCGTTCCCGGCGTACAGCATGCACCGGCTGCGCACGCCGTGCGGGCGGGATGTGCGGGTGGCGGTGCTGGGGCTGACGAACCCGGGGATCGCGATCTGGGACAAGGCCAATGTGAGCGGGAAGATGGTGTTCCCGGGGCTGGAGGAGCAGGCGGCGAAGTGGGTGCCGAAGCTCCGGTCGATGGGCGCGGACGTGGTGGTCGTGTCGGCGCATTCGGGGTCGAGCGGGACGTCGTCGTACGGGGACCAGCTCCCGTACGTCGAGAACGCGGCGGCGCTGGTGGCGGAGCAGGTGCCGGGGATCGACGCGATCCTGGTGGGTCACGCGCACACGGAGATCCCCGAGTACCGGGTGACCAACAAGGAGACCGGCAAGGACGTCGTGCTGTCCGAGCCGCTGAAGTGGGGGCAGCGGCTGACGCTGTTCGACTTCGACCTGGTGTGGTCGAAGGGGCGCTGGACGGTGGAGCGGGTCGGCGCGCAGGTGCTGAACTCGAACACGGTCGAGGAGGACCCGGAGATCGTCAAGCTGCTGGGCGACGAGCACGAGAAGGTGGTGGCGTACGTCAACCAGGTGATCGGTACGTCGACGGCGGCGATGTCCACGGCGGACGCGCCGTGGAAGGACGAGCCGATCATCGATCTGATCAACCATGTGCAGGCGGAGACGGTGCGGGGGGCGCTGGCGGGTGGCGAGTACGCGTCGCTGCCGGTGCTGTCGCAGGCGTCGTGCTTCTCCCGTACGGCGCGGATCCCGGCCGGGGAGGTGACGATCAAGGACGCGGCGGGGTTGTACCCGTTCGAGAACACGCTGGAGGCGCGGCTGCTGACGGGGGCGCAGCTCAAGGACTACCTGGAGTTCTCGGCGCGGTACTACGTGCAGACACCGGCGGGCGCTCCGGTGGACACGGCGAAGCTGACGAACGCGGGCGGGACGCCGGATTACAACTATGACGCGGTGTACGGGCTGTCGTACGAGATCGATGTGGCGAAGCCGGCGGGGTCGCGGATCGTGAACCTGTCGTTCGAGGGGAAGCCGCTGGATCCCGCGGCGCGGTTCGTGCTGGCGGTGAACAACTACCGGGCTTCGGGTGGTGGGGCGTTCCCGCATGTCGCGGGGGCGAAGCAGGTGTGGGCGAACTCGGAGGAGATCCGGAACACCATCATCCAGTGGGTGAAGGCGCAGGGGACGGTCGACCCGGGCCGGTTCGCGTCGGTGGACTGGAAGCTGACCCGGGACGGTGTGCCGGTGTTCTAGGGAGTGTCCGGAAAGTATCGGCGTCCGCCCGGGGGGCGGGGGCCGCGGTGTCCGGTGCGTGCGATCGCAAGGCGGAGGGGGGGTCATGGCGGAGTCATGGCGACCGACGACAACGCCGCGAGCGCGCGTGCAGGACACCGTGGGCCAGGCGAGACTTTGCGGACACGACCTAGGAGCGCAGGCCCTGGGGGGTCTGGCGGCTGTTGAGCGGAGGCGTCTGGCGGGGAATGCCGGGCGCCTCCTGGCGTTCGAGGCCGAAGGTGGTGAAGGCGGTGCGGCGCGGGAGGGGGTAGGGCTCCTTGCCGGTGAGGTGGTTGAGGATGGTGGCGCTGCGCCAGGCGGCGAGGCCGAGGTCGGGGGCGCCGACGCCGTGCGTGTGGGTCTCGGCGTTCTGGACGTAGAGGGACCCGGTGACGGAGGGGTCGAGGACGAGCCGGTGGTGGGCGTCGACGCGGGGGCGGTCCTGGGAGTCGCGGCGCAGGTAGGGGTCGAGGGCGGCGAGGATGCGGCTGAGGGGGCGTTCGCGGTAGCCGGTGGCGAGGACGACGGCGTCGGTGGTGAGTCGGGAGCGGGTGCCCTGCTGGAGGTGTTCGAGGTGGAGTTCCACCTTGGTGGTGGCGAGGCGGCCGGCGGTGCGGACGCGGACGCCGGGGGTGAGGACGGCGTCGGGCCAGTCGCAGTGGAGGCTGCGGCGGTAGAGCTCGTCGTGGATGGCGGCGATGGTCTCGGCGTCGATGGCCTTGTGGAGTTGCCATTGGCGGGGGACGAGGTCGCCGCGTACCTGTTCGGGGAGGGCGTGGAAGTAGCGGGTGTAGTCCGGGGTGAAGTGTTCGAGGCCGAGTTTGGAGTACTCCATGGGGGCGAAGGCCTCGGTGCGGGTGAGCCAGTGGATCTTCTCGGCTCCGGTGGGGCGGGTGCGGAGGAGGTCGAGGAAGATCTCGGCGCCGGACTGGCCGGAGCCGATGACGGTGATGTGCTCGGCGGCGAGCAGTCGTTCGCGGTGGTGGAGGTAGTCGGCGGAGTGGATGACGGGGACGGAGGCCTGTTCGGCGAGGGGGCGCAGCGGGTCGGGGACGTACGGTTCGGTGCCGACGCCGAGGGCGATGTGGCGGGCGTGGGTGCGGCCGAGGGCGAGGGCTTCGCCGTCGGGGCCGAGCCGGGTGTGGTCGATCTCGTAGACGTCGCGTTCGGCGTTCCAGCGGACGGCGTCGACCTGGTGGGCGAAGTGGAGGCCGGGGAGGTTGTCGCTGACCCAGCGGCAGTAGGCGTCGTACTCGGTGCGGTGGGTGTGGAACCGCTCGGCGAAGTAGAACGGGTAGAGGCGGTCGCGGGTGCGGAGGTAGTTGAGGAAGGTCCAGGGGCTGGTGGGGTCGGCGAGGGTGACGAGGTCGGCGAGGAAGGGGACTTGGAGGGTGGTGCCTTCGATGAGCTGGCCGGGGTGCCAGTGGAAGGCGGGGCGCTGTTCGTAGAAGGCGGTGGCGAGGCCGCCGGGTACGCCGTGGGCGAGGGCGGCGAGGGAGAGGTTGAACGGGCCGATGCCGATGCCCACCAGGTCGTGGGGCTGGTCGTGGTCGTGCTGGGGTGTGCTGCCGGTCATCGGGTGGTGCTGCCTTCCACGAGTGCGAGGAGTGTGTCGAGGTCTTCGGGGGTGGTGTGGGGGTTGAGGAGGGTGGCTTTGAGCCAGAGGCGGCCGTCGGCGTGGGCGCGGCCGAGGACGGCGTGGCCGTGGGTGAGGAGGTCGCGGCGGGTGGTGGCGACGGCGTGGTCGGTCGCTCCGGTGGGGCGGAAGAGCACGGTGGTGAGGGTGGGGCGTTCGTAGAGGTCGAGGTGGGGGCTCTTGTCGACGATGTCGGCGAGGTGCTGGGCGGCGGTGTGGACGCGGTCGACGAGCCGGCCGAGGCCGGTGCGGCCGAGGGCGCGGAGGGTGACGGCGATCTTGAGGATGTCGGGGCGGCGGCTGGTGCGCGGGGAGCGGCCGAGGAGGTCGGGGAGGCCGGCGTCGGTGTCGTCTTCGGCGTTGAGGTAGGGGGCGGTGTGGCCGAGGGGGGCGAGGTGTGCGGTGTCGGGTACGGCGAGGAGGCCGGCGGCGACCGGTTGCCAGCCCAGTTTGTGCAGGTCGAGGGTGACGGTGCGGGCGCGGTCGAGGCCGGTGAGGAGGTGGCGGTGGCTCGTGCTGAACAGCAGGGGCCCGCCGTAGGCGGCGTCGATGTGGAGGGTGGCGCCGTGGGTGTCGCAGAGGTCGGCGATCTCGGGGAGGGGGTCGATGGCCCCGGTGTCGGTGGTACCGGCGGTGGCGGTGACGAGGAGGGGGCCGCGGAGGCCGGTGAGGACGGCGCCGAGGGCGGTGAGGTCGATGGTGCCGCCGGGGGCCGGGACGGTGACGGGTTCGGGGAGGCCGAGGAGCCAGGCGGCGCGGTGGACGGAGTGGTGGGCGTTGGCGCCGCAGACCGTTTGCAGGGTGGGGCCGTGGTGTTCGCGGGCGAGGAGGAGCGCGAGGTGGTTGGACTCGGTGCCGCCGGTGGTGACGAGGGCGTCGGGGGCGGGTCCGGCGGGGTGGGTCTGGGCGGCGAGGGTGCGGGTGACGAGTCGTTCGAGCGTGGCGGCGGCGGGGGCCTGGTCCCAGGAGTCGAGGGAGGGGTTGAGCGCGGAGGCGGCGAGGTCGGCGGCGGCCGCCAGGGCGAGGGGCGGGGTGTGGAGGTGGGCGGCGCAGAGCGGGTGGGCGGGGTCCGCGGCGCCGTGGGCGAGGGCGGTGACCAGGGTGCGGAGGGCTTCCTCGGCGCCGGTGCCGGTGGCGGGCAGAACGTCTCCGAGCAGGGTGCGGAGGTGGGCGGTGACGGCCTCCGGTCCGCCGGCGGGGAGCGGCCCGTCACGGGTGGCGGCGCCGTCCCGGAGGGCGTCGAGCACGGTGCGCAGGAGTGGCCGGAGCGCGTCGGCGCCACCGGGGCCTCCGGCGAGGGGTGGCGTGCCGCACGGGGTGCTCGACGGGGTGCTCCACGGACTGCTGCTCATGCTGCCAGCGTGACGCGGCCCGGTGGGACGTGGTTGCGCTGCGGGGCGATCTCAACCCGAAAGGGGGACACGGGGGTTGTGGACAGGCGGGACGTGCTATGAGCCACGGCCGGGTGTTTCCGGGGCCTCCGGTGCCCGCGGGTGGCCGCCCGGAGTGGGCGCCGGGGGCGGGCCGGGGCGGTTCCGGGGCGGGCCGGGGAGGTTCCGGGGCGGGCCGGGGAGGTTCCGGGGCGGGCCGGGGAGGTTCCGGGGCGGCGCGGGGCGGTTCCGGGGCGGGCGGGGTGGCCCCCCCGGGCCGGGTGGCCCGGGCGGGGGGCCGGGTCAGGCCTTGCGCACCGCGAGGGCGCGGCGGAGGTCGTCGATCTGGTCGACGAGCTTGCGGCGGAGCGCCGGGAGGAGGGCGTCGGACGCCAGGTGCTGTTCGGCGAGGCGGAGGTGCGCGGCGTCGACGGCGTGGGCGGGGAAGGCGTACCGGCCGGCCGCGTCGGCGATCGCGGGGCCCCGGCGGTCGGCGAGCGCGGTGGCGTCCGGGTAGAAGCGGGGCACGTACTCACGCACCAGGTCGGCCTGCTCCGGCTGCCAGAAGCCCTGGGCGGTCGCGGTGAACAGGTAGTTGGACAGGGTGTCGGAGGTGAACATCCGCTCCCAGGCGGCCGCCTTCGCCTCGGGGGTGGGCAGGGCGGCACGGCAGCGCGCGGCGCCCTCCTCGCCGGTGGCGCTGGCGTCGCGGTCGAGTTCGGCGGCGATGGCGGCCTCGTCGGTGGCGCCGAGGACGGCGAGCCGGCCCAGGATGCGCCAGCGCAGCTCGGGGTCGAGTTCGGGGCCGCCGGGGACGCCGCCCTCGTCGAGCCAGCCGTGGAGGGTGCCGTGCCGGTCGGTGGCGTCGATGTAGTGGCGTACGGCGGTGAGGCGCAGGCCCGGGTCCTTGCCGTCCTCGGTGCGGCGGATGAGGTCGCGGGTGAGGTCGGTGAGCAGGGCGAGCGCGCCGGGGCGGGCGTCGGCGGGGAGGTACCGGTCGGCGATGTGGGCGGCGGCGAAGCCGATGACGCCCTGGACGATCGCGAGGTCCTTCTCCTCCGGCAGGTGGGCGCGGGCGGTCTCCAGGTAGGCGAGGGGTTCGAGCTCGCCGTCGCGGACCATGTCGCGCAGGGAGTTCCACACGACGGCCCGGGTGAGGGGGTCGGGGATGCCGGAGAGGGCGCGCAGGGCGCATTCCCGGGAGTGCTCGTCGAGGCGGATCTTGGCGTAGGTGTGGTCGCCGTGGTTGAGGACGATCAGTGCCGGGCGGGGGCCGGGGAGGTTCGCCGGGGTGTCCTGGGGGACGTCGAGTTCCAGGCGGTCGCGGAGGACGAGGCGCCTGCCGTCGGCGAAGTCCCGGTCGTAGACGCCGGCGGCGACGCGGTGGGGGCGGCTGCCGGTGCGGGTGACCGTGAGGGTGCCGGCGCCCTGGTCGTACCGCGGGGTGAGGGTGTCGACGCCGGTGGTGCGCAGCCACTGCCCGGCCCATCCGCGGACGTCGCGCTCGGTCGCGGAGGCGAGGTTGTCGATGAAGTCGGCGAGGGTGGCGTTGCCGAACCGGTGCCGGGCGAAGTGGGCGTTGATGCCGGCGAGGAACTCCTTCTCCCCCATCCAGGCGACGAGCTGGCGCAGCGCGGAGGCGCCCTTGGCGTAGGAGATGCCGTCGAAGTTGAGCATCGCGGAGGCGGTGTCGGGGACGGCGTCGGGGTCCGGGGCGACGGGGTGGGTGGAGGGGCGCTGGTCGGCGTCGTACCCCCAGGCCTTGCGGGCGATCCCGAAGTCGATCCAGGTGTCGGGGTAGCGGCTGGTGGCCTCGTTGATGATCTGGTAGCCCATGTACTCGGCGAAGGACTCGTTCAGCCAGATGTCGTCCCACCACTTGAGGGTGACGAGGTCGCCGAACCACATGTGGGCCATCTCGTGGGCGATGACCATGGCGCGGGTCTGGCGTTCGGTGACGGTGACGGCGGAGCGGTAGACGAACTCGTCGCGGAAGGTGACGAGGCCGGGGTTCTCCATGGCGCCGGAGTTGAACTCGGGGACGAAGGCCTGGTCGTACGAGTCGAAGGGGTACGGCTCGTCGAACTTCTCGTGGTACCGGTCGAAGCACTGCCGGGTGACCTCGAGGATCTCGTCGGCGTCGGCGTCGAGGTGGGGGGCGAGGGAGCGGCGGCAGTGGATGCCGAAGGGCAGTCCGGCGTGCCGGGTGCGGACGGAGTGCCAGGGGCCGGCGGCGACGGCGACGAGGTAGGTGGAGATCGGCGGGGTGGGGGCGGCCTGCCAGCGGCCGTCGCCCTGGTGGGTGGTGATGCCGTTGGCGAGGACGGTCCAGCCGTGGGGGGCGGTGACGGCGACCTCGAAGACGGCCTTGAGGTCGGGCTGGTCGAAGGCGGCGAAGACGCGCTGGACGTCCTCCATGAACATCTGGGTGTAGACGTACGTCTCGCCGTCGCTGGGGTCGGTGAAGCGGTGCATGCCCTCGCCGGTGCGGGAGTAGCGCATGGCGGCGTCGACGCGGAGGGTGTGCTCGCCCTCGGTGAGGGTGAGGGGGAGCCGGTTGTCGGTGAGGCTCTCGGGGTCGAGGGGGTCGCCGTCGAGGGTGACGGAGCGGAGGGTGGCCGGCTTGAGCTCGACGAAGGTGGTCCCGGCGGTGCGGGCGGTGAAGTGGATGACGGTGGTGGAGTCGAAGGTCTCTTCCCCGCGCTCCGCCGCGGGGGTCCCCGCACCGGTGGTCAGGTCGAGGTCGACCGTGTACCGGTGGACGTCGAGGAGCTGGGCTCGGGTCTGCGCTTCGTCGCGCGTCAGTACGGGCATGGGGCCATGCTGCCCGATGGGGTGGGGGCGGGGCACGGGTGTTCATCTCAGGGCTGAGCGGAGGGCCTTCTCAGGCGGTCCGTGAGCCGCCCGCGATCGTCTCGTGGTGGCGGATGACCTCGGCGATGATGAAGTTCAGCAGCTTCTCGGCGAACGCCGGGTCGAGGTTGGCGCTCTCCGCGAGCTGCCGCAGCCGGGCGATCTGGCGGGCCTCGCGGGCGGGGTCGGCCGGGGGCAGGTGGTGGCGGGCCTTGAGGTGGCCGACCTGCTGGGTGCACTTGAAGCGCTCGGCCAGCATGTGGACGACCGCCGCGTCGATGTTGTCGATGCTTTCGCGCAGCCGGTTCAGCTCGGCGCGTACGGAGTCGTCGGTCTCGTTGGTGCTCATGGGCAGCGAGCTTAGACGTGTCCGGTGATGATCGTCGGAGGGTGTTCGGCATCCGGGATCCGGGTGCTCCAGCCGCCCGGTACGGTGCGCCCCTGCTGCTCCCGGAAGCGGACGGGGGCGGTGCCGACACGGCGGGTGAAGAGGCGGGAGAAGTACGCGGGGTCGTCGTAGCCGACGCGGCGCGCGACGGCGGCGACGGGCAGCTCGGTGCCGGTGAGGAGCTCCTTGGCCCGTCCGAGCCGGATGCCGAGCAGGAAGTTCTTGGGGCTGCACCCGGCGCTCCGGCGCACCGCGGTGCGCAGTTCGGCGGGGGTCATGCCGTGCCGGGCGGCGTGTTCGGCGACCGACAGGGGCTGGAAGGCGTCGCGGGCGAGGGCCTCCAGGACGGGGTCGCCGTCGGCGTTGGTGTCGGCGCGGGCCCGGCGCAGGGTGACGAGCAGTTCGTGGACGGCGGCGGAGGTCTCGACCTCCAGGAGCGGGTTGCCGCGCCGGGCGGCGCGGGCGACCCGGCGGATGACGGAGCGGGCGGGGCCTGCGTCGGTGAGGGGGACGACCGGGCGGCCGGGTTCTATGTAGCCGAGTTCGGTGTAGGTGGAGGTGACCGGTCCGGTGAAGTCGACGAAGCCCTCGTCCCAGCCGGTGGCGGGGTCGGGGGCGTAGTGGTGGGGTACGCCGGGGGTGAGCCAGAGCAGGGCCGGTGCGGTGACGGTGGTGCGCCGGCCGTCGGGGTGCCGGTACCAGCCGGCGCCCGCGCCGATGACGACGGCGACGTGGTGGTCGAGGGTGCGGGGGCCGACGGTGGGCAGGGTGCCGTGCTGGAGGCCGACGCCGAGGCAGACGAGTCCGAGCCGCCGGTGGAGCGGGCCGGGGGTGAAGAAGCGCATCCAGGTGTGGTACATCCCGCGTCCTCCCGGAGGTCGTCGCGTCCAACCAGTGCTGATCTTTGTCCATGGACCGGCCGGCCGCCAGGGGGCGACAGTGGGGCGCGGTGGCCGACCGGGAGGCGGGGGAACATGGCGGTGTTCACGGTGGGTGAGCGGGACTTCCTGCTGGACGGCAGGCCGGTGCGGCTGCTGTCGGGGGCGATGCACTACTTCCGGGTGCACGAGGAGCAGTGGGGCCACCGGCTGGCGATGCTGCGGGCGATGGGCCTGAACTGCGTGGAGACGTACGTCCCCTGGAATCTGCACGAGCCGGAGCCGGGCCGGTACCGGGACGTGGGCGCGCCGGGGCGGTTCCTGGACGCGGCGCGGGAGGCGGGGTTGTGGGTGATCGTGCGGCCGGGCCCGTACGTGTGCGCCGAGTGGGACAACGGGGGGCTGCCGCACTGGCTGACCGGGCGGGTGGGGCGGCGGGTGCGGACGGGGGACGCCGAGTACCTGCGGCACGTCGGCCGCTGGTTCCGCACCCTGCTGCCGCAGGTGGTGGCGCGCCAGGTGGACCGGGGCGGTCCGGTGGTCATGGTGCAGGTGGAGAACGAGTACGGGAGTTACGGCTCGGACCGGGGCCATCTGCGCCGTCTGGCGGACCTGCTGGAGGCGTGCGGGGTGGCCGTGCCGTTGTGCACGTCGGACGGGCCGGAGGACCACATGCTGACGGGCGGGTCCCTGCCGGGCGTGACGGCCGCGGTGAACTTCGGTTCGGGGGCGCGGGAGGCGTTCGGGGTGCTGCGCCGGCACCGGCCGCGCGGGCCGTTGATGTGCATGGAGTTCTGGTGCGGCTGGTTCGACCACTGGGGTGCGGAGGGCGCCGGGCGGGAGGCGGAGGAGGCGGCCGCGGCGCTGGCGGAGGTGCTGGAGAGCGGGGCGTCGGTCAATGTCTACATGGCGCACGGGGGCACCAGCTTCGGCGGGTGGGCGGGGGCGAACCGGGCCGGGCCCCTGCACGACGGGGCGCTGCGGGCGACGGTGACGTCGTACGACTACGGGGCGCCGGTCGACGAGGCGGGGTTGCCGACGGCGAAGTTCTGGGCGTTCCGGGCGGTGCTGGAGCGGTACGCGGAGGGCCCGCTGCCGCCGGTTCCGGCACCGCCGGTGCGGCTGGCGGGGCCGGTGGGGGCGGTGCTGGGCGAGTGGGCGCCGCCGGAGACGGTGCTGGAGGTGCTGGGCGACGAGGAGCGGTACGGGCCGGTGCCGCCGTCCTTCGAGGAGCTGGGGGTGGACCGGGGCGTGGTCCGCTACCGGGTGGAGGTGCCGGGGCCGAGGCGGCCGTACCCGTTGTCGGTGTCGGGGCTGCGGGACCGGGCGGTGGTGTACGTGGACGGGGTGCGGGCGGGGGTCCTGGCGGCGGAGGACGCGGTGCTGCCGGAGCCGGTGGCGGGGCCGGCGGTGGTGGACCTGTGGGTGGAGTCGCTGGGGCGGGTCGGTTACGGGCCGCGGCTCGGGGAGGCCAAGGGCGTCACGGGCGGGGTGCTGCACGAGCGCCAGTACCTGCACGGGGTGTGGGCGCGGGGGCTGCGGGTGGACGCCTTCACGGCGGGCGGGGTGGCGAAGGTGCCGTTCACGCCGGTGGCGGGGGGCGGTGCGGGGCCGGGCGCGCCGGGACTGTACCGGGGGGTGGTGGAGGTGGCCGGCGCGGGGGACGCGGCGCTGGAACTGCCCGGCTGGACGCGGGGGTTCGTGTGGCTGAACGGGTTCTGCCTGGGGCGTTACTGGGCGGTGGGGCCGCAGGAGTCGCTGTTCGTGCCGGGTCCCGTGGTGCGGGAGGGGGCGAACGAGGTGTGGGTGCTGGAGCTGGAGGGCGCCGGGACGTCCGTACGGCTGGTGTAGCGGACGGGGTGCCGGTGGGCACACGGGCGCGGGCGGCTCCGGGCGGGCCTGCGCGCGCGGGAGGGGGCGGGCCCCGCCGGGCCCGCCCCCCGGGGCCGGTCCTAGAGTGTCGCCGCCGCGGACTTGATGGCGGAGGCGAAGGTGGACACCTCGGTGTACACGCCGGGGTAGTCGGGGCGGGCGCAGCCCTGGCCCCAGCTCACGATGCCGACCTGGATCCAGGCTCCGGCGTTGTCACGCCGGAACATGGGGCCGCCGGAGTCGCCCTGGCAGGTGTCGACGCCGCCCTGCGGGTATCCGGCGCATATCTCCTCGCTGGGGACGAGGTCGGTGCCGTACGACTGCTTGCAGGTGGCGTCCGAGACGAACGGCACGGTGGCCTTGCGCAGGTAGCGCTGCTGGGCGCCGCCCTCGCGGGTGGCGCCCCAGCCGGCGACGGTGAAGGTGCCGGTGTTGTACGTGGTGGTGGTGGCGATGTTGAGGGTGGGCTGGTTGATCGGCTGGGCGAGCTTGATGAGGGCCCAGTCCTTGCCCTTGCCGTTGTAGCCGGGCGCCTGGAGGACCTTGGTGGAGCGGACCTTGATGGCGCTGGAGCTCTGGAGGTCGACGACACCGGCGGTGGCGGTGATGCCGGTGTTGTTGCCGGAGCCGCTGACGCAGTGGGCGGCGGTCAGCACGATCTGCGGGGTGAGCAGGGAGCCGCCGCAGCCCATGGAGAGCCTGACCATCCACGGGAATTCGCCCTGCGCGGCCTGTGTCCCGCCGACGACCGGCTGGGGGGCGGCGGAGGCGGAGGAGGGCTGGAGGCTGACGGCGGCGAGGACGACGGCGCCGGCGGCGGCGCATCTCTTGAGGGTGCGAAGGATGTTCAACTGTCTGCCTTTCGTGGGGGGTTGAGAACGTGCGCGCACGACGGGGACCATGTCCCGGGCAGCTCTATGACATGGGCCCGTCAAGGCGTGATCCGGATTATCCGGAGCCCGCCGGAGGGACCACAAGGCCGCGTTTTCGGCCATCACCCGCCCTCCCGGCGGCCCGCGGCCGGCCCCGCCGACGGTCGCCGGACCACCCGTCCGGGGCGGGCGCCCGGCCCGGACGGGCGCTTACAGTGGAGGAGGGTCGACGTCGCACATGGGGGTAGGGACGTGGCGAACGGCAGCGAGGTCGTGCACGGCTACCCGCACCTCGACACCGTGCGGGCGGCGATCACCGCCCTGTACCGGCGGCTCACCCAGGAGGGGCTGTACGCGTACGCCGGCAGCGTCGCCCCCGCCGACGTGTGCTTCGCCGACGACGACGACCTCCACCTGGGCGCCCAGCGGGTGGCCCACGCGCTGGTGCAGCAACTGCGGCTGCCGGACGCCCGGGTGATCGTCAGCTTCCGGGAGATGACGCACGCGGCGAGCGTCGAACTGGCGTCGGGACCCGAGTACTTCATCGAGCTCAACGACCGGTTCCGCACACACCGCCGGGACATCGGCGCGGCCCTCGCCCATGAGATCACCCATGTGCTGCTGCACCGGCTCGGCCTGAGTTTCCCCGGCACGCGGGACAACGAGATCCTGACCGACACCGCCACCACGTACCTGGGCGCCGGCTGGCTGCTGCTGGACGCGTACCGCGAGGACGGGGTGTCGAGCCAGAAGCTGGGCTACCTCACCCCGGAGGAGTTCGGGTACGTGCTGGCCAAGCGGGCCCTGGCCTTCGGGGAGGACCCGTCGCCGTGGTTCACCAGCCCGCAGGCGTACGTCGCGTACACCGGCGGCCGCGCGGTGGCGCTGGACGACGGGCGCCGGCCCCCGCTGACGGCGGCGGGCCGCGCGGGCCGCCGCCGCTACGCCAGGGACCGGCGTCACGCCCAGGACCACCCGGGGGCGGTCACCGGCGTCTCGTACGCCTTCGACGGGGGCGGCAGCGGCAGCGGCGACGGCGACGGGCGGGGCACCGGGCTGCGGGTGTCGTTCCCTTGCCCCACCTGTCAGCAGCGCATCCGGATCCCCGTGCGGGGAAGGGTGCGGGCGCGCTGCGGGCTGTGCCGGACCGTGCTGGAGTGCGACACCTGACGACCGCGCGGCTCCCGCCGTGCCCGGTCTCAGCGGAGCCGGAGCGCCCCCGGGGCCCTCTCCTCCATGATCTCCACCAGCTCGGCGAAGAGGGCCCGCCCGAGCGTGCGGCGGGCGGCCTCGTGGTCGCGCCACTCGAAGACGAAGTCGCCGTCCTCGGGGGTGCCGAAGCCGCCGCTCAGACAGTCCGCGAACGCGTCGAGGTTGCGGCCGAAGTAGCCGCCGGGGCCGTTGACCGCTTCGCCGACGGCCCGCCAGAAGCCGGCCGGTCCGGTGATCCGGCGGCCCTCGATCACGTACACGGTCGTCATGGGAACGGCCCGGTCAGCAGCCGTGGTCGACGAGGTCGAAGGACTCGTAGTGGTCGGCGGTGTAGTAGTCCTCCCGCCCGGCGTCGCCGGTGACGATGCGGCGCGCGCCCCGCGTGTCGGAGCCGGGGGTGACGACGGTGTACTCGTGGTAGTAGCCGCTGGTCCGGCTGGGCAGGACGCGTTCGCGGTTCTGGAAGACGGTGCCGTCCTGGGGGTACGGGTAGGGGCCGCCGCCCTCGATGAGGCGAAGGGTGTCGTGCGCCTGGGAGGGCAGCGCGGAGTAGCAGATGTCGCCGACGGCCGTGGCGACGGGCGCGGAGGCGAGGGCGGTGGCCGGTGCGGGAGCGGCCGTGGCCGGTCCGGCGACGAGGGAGGACAGCAGCGCCGCGGCGCCGCCGAGCAGGGTGAGGCGTGGGGGGATTCGCATACGCCGATGATGACGCGTGTAGATGTGTGCACGTCAACGCCAAGTGGCGGGAATTCCCCGGACGTTGACGCCTTGGACACGTAGGGGGCGAGATGGTGAACGTTTCCCCCCTCCCTCAGCCTTCCCGCTCTCCCGTCCGGTGGTACGACTCCGGCCCGCCCCCGGCCGGTGCCCGGGCCCGTCCCGGCGGACCGGGAGGGGCGGGGCGGGGCCGGCGGGGGCGGGCCGGAGTGTGGAGGGCTGTCCGTCAGGCGGCGCTGCGGCGACCGCCGCGCGCGGCGGGGCGACCGGTGCCGGCGCCCGTGCCGGAGCCCGAGGCGGTGCGGCGCCGGCGGGAGGCCCCCGCCTGCGTGCTCGCCGCACCGGCGGTCGCCGTGCCGGTGCCGGTGCCCTGGCCGCTGCGGCGGGGGCGGCGGCGTCGGCCGGGCTTGTCGGAGGGCTGCGCGGCGGGCCGGGCCGGCTGCGGGACCTCGATGGTGACCGGTATTCCGGACGGCTCCCGGGCACCGGTGAGGCGGGCCAGTTCCTCGTCCGACGACTTCACGCGGGCGGCCCGCGGCGTGATGCCCGCGTGGGACATCAGCCGGCTCATGTCGCGCTTCTGCTCGGGCAGGACGAGGGTGACGACGCTGCCGGACTCGCCCGCGCGGGCGGTACGGCCACCGCGGTGCAGGTAGTCCTTGTGGTCGGTGGGCGGGTCGACGTTCACGACGAGGTCGAGGTCGTCGACGTGGATGCCACGGGCCGCCACATTGGTCGCCACGAGCGCGGTGACCTGGCCGTTCTTGAACTGGTCCAGGGTCCGGTTGCGCTGCGGCTGCGAACGGCCGCCGTGCAGGCCCGCCGCGCGCACACCGCTGGCGAGGAGCCGCTTGACCAGCCGGTCCACCGCACGCTTGGTGTCCAGGAAGAGGATCACCCGGCCGTCCCGGGCCGCGATGCGGGTGGTGACGGCCTTCTTGTCGGTCTCGTCGGCGACGTACAGCA
Organism: Streptomyces sp. NPDC039423; assembly: GCF_055598725.1. Classification (NCBI taxonomy): domain Bacteria; kingdom Bacillati; phylum Actinomycetota; class Actinomycetes; order Kitasatosporales; family Streptomycetaceae; genus Streptomyces; species Streptomyces sp. NPDC039423. The sequence continues at coordinate 1,009,432 of NZ_JBVKAH010000001.1, read as the reverse complement.
GGTGGTGCTCCATGGTGGAGACCGCGCCCGCCGAGGGGTCGACCGAGTGGACGACGGGGTCGGTGAGGAACATCCGCACCAGCCGGTCGATGTTCTTGTCCAGGGTGGCCGAGAACAGCATCCGCTGGCCGTCCGGCTCGACCTGCTTCAGCAGGGCGGTGACCTGCGGCAGGAAGCCCATGTCGGCCATCTGGTCGGCCTCGTCGAGGACGGTGACCGACACCTGGTCGAGGCGGCAGTCGCCGCGCTCGATCAGGTCCTTGAGGCGGCCGGGGGTGGCGACCAGGATCTCGGCGCCGCGGCGCAGCGCGCCCGACTGCCGGCTGATCGACATGCCGCCGACGACGGTGGCGATCCGGAGCTGCACGGAGGTCGCGTACGGGGTGAGGGCGTCGGTCACCTGCTGCGCCAGCTCACGCGTGGGGACCAGGACCATGCCGAGCGGGGCCTTGGGCTCGGCGCGGCGGCCGGCGGTGCGGGCGAGCAGGGCGAGGCCGAAGGCGAGGGTCTTGCCGGAGCCGGTGCGGCCGCGGCCCAGGATGTCGCGGCCGGCGAGAGAGTTCGGCAGGGTCGCGGCCTGGATCGGGAACGGCTCGGTGACGCCCTGGGCGGTGAGCGTCTTCAGGAGGGCGGCCGGCATGTCGAGGTCGTCGAAGGCCGCGGCCGGGGGCAGCGCGGGGGTGGCCGTCTCCGGCAGGGTGAATTCGCGCGGGGGCGCGACGGGGGCGCGGTTGCCGGCGCCGCGGGCGGGTGCCTTGCCGTTGCCGGAGCGGGCGGCATTCACGTTCGCGGACCGCGCGGGACGCTTACGGGCGGGGCGTTCGGGTCGAGTCGTCGTCATACATTGCCTTCCTTGGGCCTGAGCACAGCACAAGCCGGGACCCGCACCTGCGACTGCTCGGTGCGGGTCCCGGCTGCGAGATACCGGTGCTGCGTATCCGGTGATCAGGCGGGGAGGATGTTCTCCGCCTGCGGGCCCTTCTGGCCCTGCGTGACGTCGAAGGTCACCTTCTGGCCTTCCTGGAGCTCACGGAAGCCCGAGGTGGCGATGTTGGAGTAGTGGGCGAAGACGTCGGCGCCGCCGCCGTCCTGCTCGATGAAGCCGAAGCCCTTTTCCGAGTTGAACCACTTCACGGTACCGGTGGCCATAATTATCTCCTGATGGTGTCGGGGCCCCATCCGGAGAAAGCCGGTAAAACAATAATGCGCCTGAGGAACATTCCCGTCAGGCGCACATAAAGTTCATGGGTACCAAAACTGCAACGTGAACAACCGTAGCACACCATCCCGGGGACCCGTCCGCAACAGGGCGCGCCATGGACCGCCGTCCCCGTCACAGCCCTTCCCCGCCGTGCCGGTGCGGGGCACGGCGGGGCGGGGTGAGGTCAGAACACGAGGGTGGACGGGTTGTACGGGTTGAAGCCGGTGTACCGGGTCTCGCACTGGTCGGCGGTCCCGGGGTGCTCACGGCACACGGTGAGGGTGACGCTCTTGATGCCGCTCGGGTCCGTCGCCCGGATGCCGCGGAAGTCGGCGGTCGTGCCGCAGCCGCGGGTGTTGTGCCGGGCGTCCGAGGCGAGGGTGGTGCCGGAGCCGGTGCGGATGGTGAGGGTGGCGTAGAGGGAGCGGTCGTCGCACGTCTGGTCGGCGACCGCGAGGGTGGCGTCCCGGAACGAGTCGCGGTCCAGCCACGTCACCTGGATCCGGGTGCGGTCTCCCCAGCTCGTGGTGATGTCGCCACTGGACGTGGACGCCCAGCCCGGTCCGGCGGCCGCGAGCGTGAGCGCGGTCGTGGTGGCGGCGACGAAGATCGGACGGTACATGTGCGTGTCTCCTGTGCGGTGGGCCGGCCCCGAGGGCAGCCCTACCCGCCGGGCCCGGCCGTTCACGAGGGGCCGGGCACAATCACACGGCCGGCTCAGCCCGTCCGGCCGAGCGTGACGACCGCCGCGTACCCCTGCGTACGCAGGAGGGGAGCGGGCGCGTCCAGCCGCGCCGCGTCGTACCGTCCCAGCCGGACGCCCGCCACCTCCGCCGGACCGTCCAGGGCCACCACGAGCACCGTGGTGTCCGGCGGGACCGCGACGGGCAGAGCGCCCCGTATCACCGCGACGGCCGCCGCGACCGCCCCGCGCCGGTGCATTACGTTCAGGTTGACCACGGGCCCCGCCAGGAGCCGCCCGCCGGTCGGGACGTCACCGGGGAAGGGCACCGGACGGTACCGCTCCGCGCGCAGGGGCCGGCCGCCGGCGTCGAGGTCCATGCCGGCACCGGCCACGACCGTGAGGATCCGGTCCGTACCGGGAAAGGTCGAGAACGGCCCGTCGGCGGCGACGTCCGCGAGGCTGACCCGCCACGTGAAGCCCTCGGTCCCGGCGTTCTCCGGGAGGGCGGCGACCTCCCGGGTGACGCCGCCCCCGTTCTTCCACGGCACGGCCGTCCGGCCGGCCGCCCGCAGCACCCGTACGCCCGTCACCGCACGATGCCCTGGGCGCGGGCGGCGGCGAGCCAGGCGGGGAACTCGGCGACCAGCCGGTCGTACAGCTCGGCGTCCGGGACGCGGCGCGGGTCGGTGCCCGCGTGGAAGAAGCCCGCGTTGTCGACCCGGCGCCTGGCGGGCACGGCCAGCTCGTCGAGCTTGCGGAGGAACTCGAACTGGCGGCTGCCCGGGTCGCCGAAGCCGATGAACTGCCAGAAGAGCGGCAGCTCGGCGGCCTTGCAGAGGTAGCGCTCGGCGGCGAGCTTGTTGATCGGGCCGCCGTCCGTCTGGAAGACGACCAGCGCCGGGGCGGTGGCGCCGCTGTCCAGGTAGTGGTCGATGACCGCGTCCATGGCCAGGTGGTAGCTGGTCTTCCCCATGTGGCCGAGACCCGCCACGATCCGGTCGATCCGGCCCCGGTGGTCGTCGAGCGCGATCTCGGTCTCGGCGTCGATGTCGGTGGAGAAGAAGACCACCGGGACGCGCCCGTCGTCGTCGAGGTTCGCCGACAGGCCCAGCACCCGGTCGGCCAGGGCCTGGACACTGCCGTCCGCGTAGTACGGCTTCATCGATCCGGAGTAGTCGACGACCAGGTACACCGCCGCCCGCTCACCGTCCAGTCCGTGCTTGCGCAGCGAGACGCCCGCGCTTCGGTAGAGGCTGACCAGGGCGGGGGCGGTCTCCTGGACCTTGTGCAAGCTGACCGGCATACGCGGAGACTATGCGACCGCGTCACAGCTCCTCGCCCAGCGGGAGCCGGCGCACCCCCGGGAGGAACGCGTCCAACTCCCCCGGCGGGAACCGGCACATGCCCACCACGTGCCAGAACTCGCCGGCGACGGTGGCGGCGACGGTGGCGCTGGCGCTGGCGGCGACGTCATGACGGCGGGGTGCGCCGCAGCGCGGCGGCGACCGTTTCGAGGACGTACGTCAGGGTCTCCGCGCGGGCGGCGACGAAGCTGCGCCCGGTGTCGGGGCCGTTGAACCGGGGCCGGAAGGGGGCGCCCCGCAGGGTGCGCAGTTCCGCGCCGGCCTCGGCGGCGAGCAGCGCGCCCGGGGGCAGGTCGACGCCCTCGGCGCGGTAGCCGACGAACCCGTCGATGGTGCCGCGGGCCAGCAGGCTCCAGCCCAGCAGCGGCGCCCACAGTTGCAGGACGCGCCGGCAGCGCCGTTCCAGGCCGCCGCGCAGCGCGGTCGCCGTGCGGTCGGCGCGGTCCACGGCGTGGCCCTGGGTCCAGGCGAGCACGGGTCCCGGTCCCGGGAGGGTGCTGCGCGGCCCCCGCAGCCGGAGCCCGTCGTCGTCGTGGGCGCCCTGGCCGGTGACGGCGTGCCAGGTCCGGTTGGTGACGGGTTCGTGGACGACGCCCACGACGGGGATGTCCCCGACGCACAGCCCGATGCCGACGACGTACGCCGGGAGGCCGATCGCCACGTTGTTGCGGCCGTCCAGCGGGTCGACCAGCCAGGTGCGGCCGTTGCCGTTGTCGAGGAGCCCCGCTTCCTCGGAGAGGATCCGGTCGTGCGGGAAGTGGTGCCGCAGCCGGGTGAGGATCAGCTCCTCGGCGGCCAGGTCCAGGTCGGTCACCACGTCGCCGTGCGTGCCTTTGGTCCGTAGCGTCCGGGCGTCGGCGAAGTGGCCGCGCAGCAGGCGTCCGGTCGCCTCGGCCGCGGCGACGGCCACCCGGCGTTCGGCGGCGAACGGGGGGCGTCGGCCGGTGTCAGGCGCGGCGTTCCGCATGAATCCTCCCCAGGGCCGTGCGTACGGCCCGCATGGTCGCCTCGGTGCCGTACGTCCGGCCGACGGTGCGGCGGGGTGGCCCGTCGAGCGGGCCGGGGGACGGGTCCCGGCCGCCGGGCAGGGACCGGTCCGAGGACGAGGGTGGCGGCGGTCCGGCCGGGTGTCACCACGGTGGTGTGGAACTCGCCCGCGCCGAGCGCGTACGTGGGCGCTCCCCCTCCCCCGATCCGTAGGCGATCGTAGGAGACGCGGGGCGCCGCCCGACAGGGCGCACGCGGCGCACAAGGGCGCAGCGCCTGCCACGGTCCGGTCGGGGACACGGCAGGCGCTGCTGTGTTCCGCACGCCGTTGTACGGGACGTCTCTGGGGGCCCGCGCCCGGTGAGGGGGGCGCGGCCGGTGATACGCCGACTCTACCCCCTCCGGCCGCCGTCCCGTGCCGGGCCGGGGGCGTCCCGCACGACGTCGTGCGGGACGCCCGGCCGGTGGGCGTCGGACGGTGGGCGTCAGACGGTGAGCGCGCGGTCCGTGGGGCGGATCGGGGCGGGGAGCTCGCTCGCGCCGGTCAGGTAGCGGTCCACGCCGCGTGCCGCGGAGCGGCCCTCGGCGATGGCCCAGACGATGAGCGACTGGCCGCGGCCGGCGTCACCGGCGACGAAGACGCCGTCGACGTTGGTGGCGAAGTCGGCGTCGCGGGCGATGTTGCCGCGCTCGTCGAGCTCCAGGCCGAACTGCTGGACCAGGCCGTTGGACCGGTCGGTGCCGGTGAAGCCCATGGCGAGGGTGACGAGCTGGGCCGGGATCCGCCGCTCGGTGCCGGGCTTCTGCTCCAGCTTGCCGTCCTTGAACTCGACCTCGATCAGGTGGAGGAACTGGACGTTGCCGTCCTCGTCGCCCTCGAAGTGGGTGGTGGAGACGGAGTAGACCCGCTCGCCGCCCTCCTCGTGCGCCGAGGTGACCTTGTAGAGCATCGGGAAGGTCGGCCACGGCTGGTTCGCGTTCCGCTCCTCGCCCGGCCGCGGCATGATCTCGAGCTGCGTGACGGAGGCCGCGCCCTGGCGGTGGGCGGTGCCCACGCAGTCCGCGCCGGTGTCGCCGCCGCCGATGACCACCACGTGCTTGCCCTCGGCGGTGATGGGGGGCGCCACGAAGTCGCCCTCCTGCACCTTGTTGGCGAGCGGCAGGTACTCCATCGCGAAGTGGATGCCCTTGAGCTCCCGGCCCGGGACCGGCAGGTCGCGCGAGACGGTGGCACCCGCGGCGATGACGACCGCGTCGTACCGGCGCCGCAGCTTCGCGGCGTCGATGTCGACACCGATCTCGACCTCGGTGCGGAACTTGGTGCCCTCCGCGCGCATCTGCTCGATGCGCCGGTTGATGTGCACCTTCTCCATCTTGAACTCGGGGATGCCGTACCGCAGCAGACCGCCGATGCGGTCGGCCCGCTCGTACACGGCGACCGTGTGGCCGGCCCGGGTGAGCTGCTGCGCGGCGGCGAGGCCGGCCGGGCCGGAGCCGATGACGGCGACGGTCTTGCCGGACAGCCGCTCGGGCGGCTGCGGGGTGACGTCACCGGAGTCCCACGCCTTGTCGATGATCGAGACCTCGACGTTCTTGATGGTGACGGCGGGCTGGTTGATGCCCAGCACGCACGCCGCCTCGCAGGGCGCCGGGCACAGCCGCCCGGTGAACTCCGGGAAGTTGTTGGTGGCGTGCAGCCGCTCGGAGGCGGCGGACCAGTCCTCGCGGTAGGCGTAGTCGTTCCACTCGGGGATCAGGTTCCCCAGCGGACAGCCGTTGTGGCAGAACGGGATGCCGCAGTCCATGCACCGGCCGGCCTGCTTGCTGATGATCGGCAGCAGGGAGCCGGGGACGTAGACCTCGTTCCAGTCCTTGACGCGCTCGGCCACGGGGCGGGTCTTGGCGACCTCGCGCCCGGTGGTCAGGAAGCCCTTGGGGTCAGCCATGGGTCGCCGCCTCCATCATCTTCTCGGTGGTCTCCTGCTCGGAGAGACCGGCGAGCTCAGCGGCGTCCTTGGCGGCGAGCACTGCCTTGTACGTGGTCGGGATGATCTTGCTGAAGCGGTCCACGGCCGCGGACCAGTCGGCAAGGAGCTTCTCGGCTACGGTCGAGCCCGTCTCCTCGTGGTGGCGGCGCACGACGTCGTGCAGCCACGCCTGGTCCGTCTCGTCCAGGGCCTCGATCGCGCCGAGGTTGCCGGAGTTGACGTTGTCCCGGTCGAGGTCGATGACGTACGCGACACCGCCCGACATGCCGGCCGCGAAGTTGCGGCCCGTCTCGCCGAGCACCACCGCGTGACCGCCGGTCATGTACTCGCAGCCGTGGTCGCCCACGCCCTCGGAGACCACCAGCGCGCCGGAGTTGCGGACGCAGAAGCGCTCGCCGGTGCGGCCGCGGAGGAAGACCTCGCCGCCGGTCGCGCCGTACGCGATGGTGTTGCCCGCGATGGTGGAGTACTCGGCGAGGTGGTCGGCGCCCCGGTCGGGGCGGACGATCACCCGGCCGCCGGAGAGGCCCTTGCCGACGTAGTCGTTGGCGTCGCCCTCCAGGCGCAGCGTGATGCCGCGCGGCACGAAGGCGCCGAAGGACTGGCCGGCCGAGCCGGTGAAGGTGATGTCGATGGTGTCGTCGGGCAGGCCCGCGCCGCCGAACTTCTTCGTCACCTCGTGGCCGAGCATGGTGCCGACGGTGCGGTTGATGTTGCGGATCGCGACCTGGGCGCGGACCGGCCGGGCCTCCTCTACGGAGGCGGCGCCGAGCGCTTCGGCGGCCAGCTCGATGAGCTGGTTGTCGAGCGCCTTCTCCAGGCCGTGGTCCTGCTCGATCAGCGCGTGGCGCACCGCGCCCTCGGGCAGCTCGGGCACGTAGAACAGCGGCTCCAGGTCGAGGCCCTGGGCCTTCCAGTGCCGGACGGCGCGGCTGGTGTCGAGCAGCTCGGCGTGGCCGACGGCCTCCTCCAGCGTGCGGAAGCCCAGCTCGGCGAGGAGCTCGCGGACCTCCTCCGCGATGAACCGGAAGAAGTTGACGATGTACTCGGCCTTGCCGGAGAACCGGTCGCGCAGCACCGGGTTCTGGGTGGCGATGCCGACCGGGCAGGTGTCGAGGTGGCAGACGCGCATCATGACGCAGCCGGAGACGACGAGCGGCGCGGTCGCGAAACCGAACTCCTCGGCGCCGAGCAGCGCGGCGATGACGACGTCGCGGCCGGTCTTGAGCTGGCCGTCGGTCTGGACGACGATCCGGTCGCGCAGGCCGTTGAGCAGCAGGGTCTGCTGGGTCTCGGCGAGGCCGAGCTCCCAGGGGCCGCCCGCGTGCTTGAGCGAGGTGAGCGGGGAGGCGCCCGTACCGCCGTCGTGGCCGGAGATGAGCACGACGTCCGCGTGGGCCTTGGACACACCGGCCGCGACCGTGCCGACGCCGACCTCGGAGACCAGCTTCACGTGGATGCGGGCGGCCGGGTTGGCGTTCTTCAGGTCGTGGATGAGCTGGGCGAGGTCCTCGATGGAGTAGATGTCGTGGTGCGGCGGCGGGGAGATCAGGCCGACGCCCGGGGTGGAGTGCCGGGTCCTGGCGACCCACGGGTAGACCTTGTGGCCGGGGAGCTGGCCGCCCTCGCCGGGCTTGGCGCCCTGGGCCATCTTGATCTGGATGTCGTCCGCGTTGACCAGGTACTCGCTCGTCACGCCGAAGCGGCCGGAGGCGACCTGCTTGATGGACGAGCGCCGCGCCGGGTCGTACAGGCGGTCCGGGTCCTCGCCGCCCTCACCGGTGTTGGACTTACCGCCGAGCTGGTTCATGGCGATGGCGAGGGTCTCGTGCGCCTCCTGGGAGATGGAGCCGTACGACATGGCGCCGGTGGAGAAGCGCTTGACGATCTCGGACGCCGGCTCGACCTCGTCGATGGGGATCGAGGGGCGGTCGGACGTGAAGCCGAACAGGCCGCGGAGCGTCATCAGCCGCTCGGACTGCTCGTTCACCCGGTCCGTGTACTTCTTGAAGATGTCGTACCGGCCGGAGCGGGTGGCGTGCTGGAGGCGGAAGACCGTCTCCGGGTCGAACAGGTGCGGTTCGCCCTCGCGGCGCCACTGGTACTCGCCGCCGATCTCCAGCGCGCGGTGCGCGGAGGGGACGCCGGAGGCGGGGTACGCCTTGGCGTGGCGGGCGGCGACCTCCTTGGCGACGACGTCCAGGCCGGCGCCGCCGATCTTGGTGGCGGTGCCGTGGAAGTACTTCTCGACGAAGGCCTCGTCGAGGCCGACGGCCTCGAAGACCTGCGCGCCCCGGTAGGAGGCGACGGTCGAGATGCCCATCTTGGACATGACCTTCAGGACGCCCTTGCCGAGGGCGTAGATCAGGTTGCGGATGGCCTGCTCGGGCTCCAGGCCCTCGACGAAGGTGCCGGCGCGGACCAGGTCCTCGACGGACTCCATGGCGAGGTACGGGTTGACGGCGGCGGCGCCGTAGCCGATCAGCAGCGCGACGTGGTGGACCTCGCGGACGTCACCGGCCTCGACCAGCAGGCCCACCTGGGTGCGCTGCTTGGTGCGGATGAGGTGGTGGTGGACGGCCGAGGTGAGCAGCAGCGACGGGATCGGCGCGTGCTCGGCGTCGGAGTGCCGGTCGGAGAGCACGATCAGCCGGGCGCCGCCCTCGATGGCGGCGTCGGCCTCGGCGCAGATCTCCTCGATGCGGGCGGCCAGGGCCTCGCCGCCGCCGGACACCCGGTAGAGACCGGAGAGCGTGGCGGCCGTCATGCCGGGCATGTCGCCGTCGGCGTTGATGTGGATGAGCTTGGCCAGCTCGTCGTTGTCGATCACCGGGAACGGCAGGGTGACGCTGCGGCAGGACGCGGCGGTCGGCTCCAGCAGGTTGCCCTGGGGACCGAGCGAGGAGTGCAGCGAGGTGACGAGCTCCTCGCGGATGGCGTCCAGCGGCGGGTTGGTGACCTGCGCGAAGAGCTGGGTGAAGTAGTCGAACAGCAGGCGCGGGCGCTCGGAGAGCGCGGCGATCGGCGAGTCCGTACCCATGGAGCCGAGGGGCTCGCCGCCGGTGCGGGCCATCGGCGCGAGGATGACGCGGAGTTCTTCCTCGGTGTAGCCGAAGGTCTGCTGGCGGCGGGTGACCGAGGCGTGGGTGTGGACGATGTGCTCGCGCTCGGGGAGGTCCTCGAGCTCGATGATCCCGCTCTCCAGCCACTCCTGGTACGGGTGTTCGGCGGCGAGGGCGGCCTTGATCTCGTCGTCCTCGATGATGCGGTGCTCGGCGGTGTCGACGAGGAACATCTTGCCGGGCTGGAGGCGGCCCTTGCGGACGACCTTGGCGGGGTCGATGTCCAGGACGCCGACCTCGGAGGACAGCACGACGAGGCCCTCGTCGGTGACCCAGTAGCGGCCGGGGCGCAGGCCGTTGCGGTCGAGAACGGCGCCGACCTGGACGCCGTCGGTGAAGGTGACACAGGCCGGGCCGTCCCAGGGCTCCATCATCGTGGAGTGGTACTGGTAGAAGGCGCGCCGGGCCGGGTCCATGGAGTCGTGGTTCTCCCACGCCTCGGGGACCATCATCAGGACGCTGTGCGGCAGCGAACGGCCGCCGAGGTGGAGCAGCTCCAGCACCTCGTCGAAGGAGGCGGAGTCGGACGCGTCCGGCGTGCAGACCGGGAAGATCCGGTCCAGCTTCTCGGCCCCGAAGAGGTCGGAGACGAGCTGCGACTCGCGGGCCCGCATCCAGTTGCGGTTGCCCTTGACCGTGTTGATCTCGCCGTTGTGGGCGACGAAGCGGTACGGGTGGGCCAGCGGCCAGCTCGGGAAGGTGTTGGTGGAGAACCGGGAGTGGACGAGCGCCACGGCGGTGGCGCAGCGGCGGTCCGACAGGTCCGGGAAGAACGGCTCGAGCTGCCCGGTGGTGAGCATGCCCTTGTAGACGATGGTGCGGGCGGAGAGCGAGGGGAAGTAGACCCCGGCCTCGCGCTCGGCGCGCTTGCGCAGCACGAACGCCTTGCGGTCCAGGTCGATGCCCGTGCTCGTACCGCCGTCGCTCACGAAGAGCTGCCGGAAGGCGGGCATGGTGGAGCGGGCGGTGGCGCCCAGCAGCTCGGGGGCAACGGGGACCTCGCGCCAGCCGAGGACGGTGAGGTCCTCCTCGGCGGCGATCGTCTCGATGCGCGAGACGGCCTGTGCGGAGTCGTCCGCGGGGAGGAAGGCGATGCCGACGGCGTACTCGCCGGCCGCCGGGAGCGCGAAGTCGGTGACCTCGCGGAGGAACGCGTCCGGCACCTGGAACAGGATGCCCGCGCCGTCGCCGGAGTCGGGCTCGGAGCCGGTGGCGCCCCGGTGCTCCAGGTTGCGCAGAACGGTCAGCGCCTGCTCCACCAGCGCGTGGCTGGCGACACCGGTGAGGGTGGCAACGAAGCCGACACCGCAGGCGTCGTGCTCGTTGCGGGGGTCGTACATACCCTGCGGGGCGGGGCGACCGTCCATGGGCGACCAGGCGTCGGAACGCATCGGCTCTCCCGTCGTCGTCGTGGCATATGAGCGCCAGAGGGACGACGTTGGCCCTCCGCAAAATTTCGTGCAGGTTACATGATGGAGTGCTTCTCGGAAAGCGGAAAGCTCGTTCCAGCATGCGGACACCGCTGATGGCGGTGGAGGTCTTACAAGCCTGATGAGCGGACGGACCGTCGAGAGATCGACTTCCGGCGTCCTGGGGGGTGCGCGGGCTTCGTTGCCCACGGGTTAACGGCTCATGCCCCGTGTCGGGGGACTCGAAACCGCCGTGTTACGGCTACTTATGTGCCGCGTTGCATAGTGTCTCATCAGAGGGGTGGATCGGGCTATTGGACGTTCGTCACAGCGCTCATGGCGTTCTCGCCAACGTACGGCAACGGTACGGCGAAGCCCCCTCGCTCGCCTGTCGAGGGGGCTGACCTGCCGGAACGCCCCCGGGGCGGGCGGCGGGGCGCGGGTCGGGGCGCCGGCCGGGGGCGGCACGGGACCGGGGGCAGCGACCGGGGGCCGGGGGCAGCGACCGGGGGCGGGGGGCAGCGGCGCCGGCGCCGGGGCCGGCCCCGGGTCAGACCGCCGCGCCGAACAAGGCGCCCAGGCCGTACGTGACGGCCGCCGCCGCACCACCGAGGGCGAGCTGGCGCAGACCGCTGTACCACCAGCTACGGGCGGTGACCCGGGCCACCAGAGCGCCGCACGCGAACAGGCCGAGCAGCGCCAGCAGGACCGCCGGCCACAGCGCGGTGGCGCCGAGCAGGTACGGCAGGACGGGCAGCAGCGCGCCGAGCGCGAACGAACCGAAGGACGAGACGGCGGCGACGGCCGGCGAGGGCAGGTCGTCCGGGTCGATGCCCAGCTCCTCGCGGGCGTGGATCTCCAGCGCCTGCTCCGGGTCCCTGGAGAGCTGCATGGCCACCTCGCGGGCGAGCGCCGGCTCGACGCCGCGCGCCACGTACAGCGCCGCCAGCTCCTCCATCTCGTCCACCGGGTGCTTGCGCAACTGGGCGCGCTCGACGTCCAGTTCGGCCTGGACGAGTTCGCGCTGCGAGGCCACGGAGGTGTACTCGCCGGCGGCCATGGAGAACGCGCCGGCCGCGAGGCCCGCCAGACCCGTGATGACGAGGGTCTGCTGGGACACCGCGCCACCCGCCACACCGGTCATCAGCGCCAGGTTCGACACGAGACCGTCCATCGCCCCGAAGACGGCGGGACGGAGCCAGCCACCGTTCACATCGCGGTGGGTGTGGTTGTCGCGGTGCGCCTCGTGAAGCGTCGCCTCGGTCTCGATGATGGACACAGCTCTCCCCTTACGCCTTGCGTACAGCAGCGGGTCCGGGTGACCCCGCTCCCCCAACACTCTCGAAAATACGCGCGATGTAAGGGGCCCGCCAGCAAGGCAGGCTTTACTTACCACGGCATGCGGCCCGGTCGCGGGGGGCACGCGCGCGGCCGGTCGCCGGGGCACGCGCGCGGCCCGGTCGCCGGGGCACGCGCGCGGCGGTCGCGGGGGCGCGCGCACGGCCGGTCGCGGGGGCGGCGCGCACGACAACCGGCGGGCCCGCGCGCGGTGGCCGGTGGGACACGCGCGCGGTGGCCGGCGGGGCACGCGCGCGGCGGTCGATGGGACACGCGCGCGGCGGCCGACGGCCGGGTCCGGCGGGCGGGTCCAGTGGGCGGCTGCGGCACGCGGGTGACAGCACGTCCCGGGCCGACAGCCCGCCCCCCGCCCGTGGCACGTATCCAGGATTCGGATCGGTGCGCACGGAAGGGCCACGCCGATGGAGCCGGTCATCCGCGATCCCGCCTCCCCCACCGCCGCGGAGGCGCTGCTCGACCGCGCGCGGGGCGCCCTGCTGGGGCTGGCGGTCGGGGACGCGCTCGGCGCTCCCGCCGAGAACATGCGCCCCTCCGAGATCCGGCGCCGCTGGGGCCGGATCGAGGGGTTCGTCAGCGACGACCCGGCCGGCACGGACGACACCGAGTACGCGATCTTCTCCGGGCTCCTGCTCGCCCGGCACGGCTCCGCGCTGACCGTCCACCACGTCGAGCAGGCCTGGCACCGCTGGATCGCCGACCTCGACGAGGGCCCGTTCCGGGGCGCCGGCTTCAGCGAGCGCGGCACGCTGGAGAACCTCCGGCGCGGCCTGGCAGCCCCCATCTCGGCCCAGCACCGGCACGCCTGGAGCGACGGTCTGGCCATGCGCGCGGCTCCCTTCGGGGTCTTCGCGGCGGGGCGCCCGGCGGAGGCGGCGCGGCTGGTGGCGATCGACGGCACGGTGAGCCACGACGGCGAGGGCATCTACGGGGGCCAGGCCGTCGCGGCGGGCGTGGCGGCGGCGATGTCGGGCGCCGGGCCGGCCTCGGTCATCGCCGCCGCCCTGTCGGTGGTGCCGATGGACTCGTGGACGGCCCGCTCGATGCGCCGCGCGGTGGTCGCGGCCCAGCGCGTCCAGCCCGACCCGCTCGTACGGGAACGGGCCGTCCGCTCGGCGGTGGTCATCGGCGGCTACCCGTGGACGGACCTCGCGCCGGAGGCGGTCGGCCTCGCCTTCGGGGCGTTCGCGGCGGCGCGCGGCGACTTCCGCACCTCGGTCCTCACGGCCGTCAACATGGGCCGCGACGCCGACACCACCGCCGCCGTGGCGGGCGCCCTGGCGGGCGCGATGTCCGGCGCGACGGCGATCCCGCCGGACTGGGCGGCCGCCATCGGTCCCGTACGCGGCAGTTGCCTGCCCTCGATGCGCGGCTACCACGTGCTGGACGTCGCGGAACTGCTCACCCCGTACGACGAGACGGAGGCCCCCTGATGCCGCCCACGCCCCCGCACGCCCCTCCGGCCGGGCGGGCCGCGCCTCCCGGGCCGGGGCCGGCGGACCCGGAGGCCCCCGCCCCCGCGCCCGCCCCGCCGCCGGCGACCGCACCCGTCACCACCGCCCCGGGCGCCACACCAGGTGCCACCCCCGGCGCCCCGCACCACGACCCCGCCGCCCGTAAGGGACGGCGTACCGACCTCGCCGGTACGAGGGGCGCGGCCCGCATCTCCCCGGCGGACGGGCCGCGTCGCGTCGAGGGCCTCCTGCTCGGCCTCGCCTCCGGGGATGCCGCGGGGTGGCCCGCCGCCCGGCACCGCGCCGCCCGCATGCCGGAGTGGACCCGCCGCCTCACCCGTGAGCTCGACACGTTCGCCGAGCAGAACGCCACCACCACCCTCCCGGTCCCGATCGCCCTCAACCAGCCCCCCGAGCCGCTGCGCCTCGGCCCCTCGGACGACGCCGAATGGGCGGTCTTCACCGCCGAGACCCTGCTGACCGCCGCCGGGGGACTCTTCCGCTCCCTCCCGCCCGCCCGCCGCCTGTGCGCCGCCGTGGACCTCGCCTGGAACTCCCTCGCCGCCGAGATCGCCGCCGCCGCCGACCGCGCCCCCGAGGTGGAGTCCGCCGTCCTGCCGCTGCGCGCCCGGATCTCCGTACGCGCCGGACTGGGCAACCTGGCCACCGGGCTTCGGCCGCCCGCGACCGGCCACGACAACCCGCACTACTTCGACGACGCCGCCTGCGTCCGCGCCGCCGTCCTCGCCGTCGCCCACCCCGGCGAGCCCCGCGCCGCCGCCGAACTCGCCGAGTTCGACGCCCGCTACACCCAGGACGGCGACGGCGTCCACGGTGCCCGGGCCATGGCCGCCGCCGTCGCCGCGGCCCTCGGCGGCGCCCCCGCCGGCGACGCCGTGGACGCCGCGCTCGACCAGCTCCCGCCCGGCACCGAGATCGGCCGCAACGCCCGGCACGCCACCCGGCTCGCGCGCGCCGCCGACAGCGCCTTCGCACTGGTCCCGCTCCTGGAGCACCAGATCGTCGACCACGTCTACAGCTACGGCATCGCCGCCGCCGAGACCGTCCCGGTCGCCCTTGCCCTGGCCGTCGCCGCCCGGGGCAGGGTGACCGAGGCGGTACCGGCCGCCGCCTGCCTGTCGCGGGTCGCCGACTCCGCCCCCGCCCTCGCCGGGGCCCTGACCGGCGCGCTCAGCGGCGGCGCCGGTGTGCCCGCCACCTGGCGCGACGCCTGCCGGACCCTCGCGGGCTGCGCGCTGCCCCGGCTGAGGGGTACCGATCTGGTGGAACTCGCCGAACAGCTCGCGCACACGGAACTCGCCACCCCGGGTGGACAATTCCGACATGACGCCGAAACCCACACTGGAGGACCGGATCACCGGCAGCCTCGTCGGAGCAGCCGTCGGTGACGCCCTCGGCGGCGCGGTCGAGGGCTACCCCCCGGACCGCATCGCCGAACGCCACGGCGGCCGCGTCACCGGCATCGTCGGTCCCTGGGACGGTGACGACTGGCGCACCGCCCGCCCCATCGCCCCGTACCACAAGGGTGACGGGCACGTCACCGACGACACCCTCATGACCCACGCGCTGGTCCGGGTGTACGACGCGGTCCGCGACCATCTGGACGCGTACGCCGTGGCGGACCACCTCGTCCCGGACCTCATCGCCACGCCCCGCTGGATCCCCGAGCTGGAAGCCGAGGCCCTGCCCCTCCAGCGGGTCTTCCTCGCCGAGAAGTGGCTGGTGGCCCGCATCCACTACGGCCACGTCGACCCGCGCGAGGCGGGCACCGGAAACATCGTCAACTGCGGCGCGGCCATGTACATGGCTCCGGTCGGCCTGGTCAACGCGGCCAACCCGGCCGCCGCGTACGCCGAGGCCCTCGACGTCGCCGGCGCCCACCAGTCCTCGTACGGGCGCGAGGCGGCGGGCGTGTTCGCGGCGGCGGTCGCCGCGGCCTGCCTCCCCGGCGCGACCCCGTCCTCCGTGGTCGGCACGGCGCTGGAGCTCGCCAAGGACGGCACCCGCTCGGCGATCGAGGCGGTGGCCGACGTGGCCGGCCGGCACACCGACTTCGAGTCCGCGCTCCGCCCCCTCCGTGCGGCGGTCGCCCCCTTCGACACCGTCGGCCCCGACTACCGCGCCCCCTCCCTCGGCGCGCGCCGCCCGTCGCGGCTGCACTCCATCGAGGAGCTGCCGATCGCCCTCGGCATGCTGCTGGTCGGCGAGGGCGACTACCGCCGTACGGTGCTGGGCGCCGTCAACTACGGCCGTGACTGCGACTCGATCGCCACCATGGCGGGCGCCGTCGCGGGCGCCCTGCACGGGGAGGCTGCGGTCCCCGCGGTCTGGGCGAAGCAGGTCGCCGAGGCCAGCCGCCTCGACCTCCACGCCCCGGCGGCGGTGCTGGCGGACGTCGCCCACGAGGTGTTCGCGCGCGACACGGCCCGCCGCCGCGCCCACGAGCGTGCCTTCGCCGCCCTGTCGCCCGCCGCCGGGGCACCCCGGTGAACGTGCGCCTCACCTGGGTGCAGCCCGAGGACCTGATCGGTCACGAGCTGCGCCAGGCCGGCGAGGACGGCCGGGACGCCTCGGCCGTCGGGGCCCGCTGGCGTGCCGCCGGGGGCGCCCCCGCCCCGGTGGCGGCGGGTGCCTCCGCCGGCCCGGCGCCCCCGCACCTGCGGGCCCTGGCCGAGCACCTGCTGGACGAACTGGCCGCCCTCCCGGCCCCCTTGGCCGCCGCCGAGCCGACCCCCCTCCCCCACATCCGGCGGCTCTGCCCCCACTGGCCGCCGCCCCCCGCCGCCCCGGGCACCCCACCACCCGGCCCGCCCCCCGCCGCCCCGGACGCCCCGGACGCCCCACAGGCAACCGCCCGTCCGCCCGCACCCCTCGCCGTGGCGCCGGGGCTGGGCGCCCGGCTGCACGCCGCGTGGCTGGGGCGGGCCGCCGGGTGCCTGCTCGGCAAGCCCGTGGAGAAGCTGCCGCTCCCCGCGATCCGGGCCCTGGCCCGGGCCACCGGGAACTGGCCGATCACCTCGTGGTTCACCGCCAGGGGGCTGCCCCCGGCGCTCGCCGCCGCCCACCCGTGGAACCGCCGCTCCGCCGCCACCTCGCTCGCCGAGAACATCGACGGGATGCCCGAGGACGACGACCTCAACTACGCCTTGCTCAACCTGCTGCTCCTCCAGCGGTACGGCCCCACCTTCAGCACCGCCGACGTCGCCCGCCTCTGGCTGGACGAACTGCCCGCCGGCCGGACCTTCACCGCCGAACGCGTCGCCTACCGCAACCTCCTCTCCGGCCTCGAACCCCCGCTCACCGCCGTCCACCGCAACCCCTTCCGCGAGTGGATCGGCGCCTGGATCCGCGCGGACGTCCACGGCTGGACCCACCCGGGCGACCCCGCGGCCGCCGCCGAACAGGCCCACCGGGACGCCACCCTCACCCACACCGCGAACGGGGTGTACGGGGCCATGTTCACCGCGGCCGTCATCGCCACCGCCGCCTCCGGCACCGCCGACGTCCACCGGGCGCTCGCCACCGGGCTGACCGTCGTCCCGCCCGACTCACGGCTGGCCCGCGCGGTCCGCTTCGGCATCGGGACGGCCCGCGCCCACGGTGACTTCGACGCCGTCGTCGACCGGCTGCACGCCGCCTACGGCTCCTACCACTGGGTACACGCCGTTCCGAACGCCGCCCTCCTCGCCGCCGCGCTCACCCACGCCGACGGCGACTTCACCCGCTCCATCTGCCGTGCCGTCTCAGGCGGCTGGGACACCGACTCCAACGGTGCCACCGCAGGCTCCGTCGCCGGTCTCCTGGCCGGCGCCCCCGACCGGATCCCCGACCGCTGGACCTCCCCCCTCAAGAACCGGCTCGCCACCTCCGTCCACCCCTTCGACGGCATCGGCTTCGACACACTGGCCCGACTCACGCACCAGGAGGCACACCACTCATGACCCACATCGCGGTGCTCGGCAGCACCAACATGGACCTCGTCGCCTATGTGAGCCGCGCCCCCAAGCTCGGCGAGACCGTCACCGGCCGGGAGTTCCGCACGATCCCCGGCGGCAAGGGCGCCAACCAGGCCGTCGCCGCCGCCCGCGCCGGAGCCGAGGTGTCGATGATCGGCGCCGTCGGCTCCGACGAGTTCGGCACCCGTCTCCGGGCCGGGCTGGAGAGCTCCGGGGTGGACACCGACCTGCTCCGCACGGTCGAGGGCCCCTCCGGCACCGCCCACATCGTCGTGGACGACGAGGGTGGCAACGCCATCGTCGTCATCCCCGGCGCCAACGGCACCGTCACCTCCCTCTCGCCCGGCGACGACACCCTCATCGCCACCGCCCAGGCCCTGCTCCTCCAACTGGAACTCCCCCTCTCCGCCGTCGTCGCCGGCGCCGAGGCCGCCCGCCGCCACGGCGTCCGTACGATCCTCACCCCCGCTCCCGCCCAGCCGCTGCCCCCCGCCCTGCTCGCCGCCACGGACCTGCTGGTCCCCAACGAGCACGAGGCGGCGGCCCTCACCGGCCTGGCCGACCCGCGCGCCGCCGCCGAGGACCTGCTGCGGCACGTCCCCGAGGTGGTCATCACCCTCGGCTCGGCCGGCAGCCTCCACGCGGCCCGCGGCACCGCCCCCGTCACCGTCCCCGCCCCCCGGGTCCGGGCCGTCGACACCACCGCCGCCGGTGACACCTTCGTCGGGACGCTCGCCGTCGCGCTCGCCGAGGGCAAACCCGTCCCGGACGCCCTGGCCTGGGCGTCCTCGGCCGCCGCCCTGTCCGTCCAGCGCCCGGGCGCCTCGTCCTCGATGCCGTACCGCACGGAGATCGACGCCGTATGACCACCACCGCTTCCACGACCCCCGCCCTCCAGGGACTGCGTGTCCTCGACCTCGCCACCCTCTTCGCCGGGCCGCTGGCGGCGACCCTGCTCGGCGACTTCGGCGCCGAGGTCATCAAGGTCGAACACCCCCGCAAGCCCGACCCGTCCCGCGGCCACGGCCCGGCCAAGAACGGCGTGGGGCTGTGGTGGAAGGTGCTCGGCCGCAACAAGCGGGCCATCACCCTCGACCTGTCCACCCCCGGCGGCCGCGACACCCTGCTCCGGCTCGCCGCCACCGCCGACGTCGTGATCGAGAACTTCCGCCCCGGCACCCTGGAGAAGTGGGGCCTGGGCTGGCCCGAACTCTCCGCCGCCAACGACCGGCTGGTCCTCGCCCGCGTCACCGGCTTCGGCCAGTACGGCCCCTACGCCCGCCGCCCCGGGTTCGGCACGCTCGCCGAGGCCATGAGCGGCTTCGCCGCCGTCACCGGCGAACCCGACGGCCCGCCCACGCTCCCTCCCTTCGGCCTCGCCGACTCCATCGCCGCCCTCGCCACCGCCTACGCCGTGACGACCGCCCTCCACGCCCGGGCCGCCACCGGACGCGGCCAGGTCGTCGACATGGCGATCATCGAGCCGATCCTCATGGTCCTCGGCCCGCAACCCCTCTGGTACGACCAGCTCGGCTACGTCCAGCCCCGCACCGGCAACCGCTCCCGCAACAACGCCCCCCGCAACACCTACCGCACCGCCGACGGGGCCTGGCTGGCCGTCTCCACCTCCGCCCAGTCCGTCGCCGAGCGCGTGATGCGGCTGGTGGGCCGGCCCGACCTGGTCGCCGAGCCCTGGTTCGCCGAGGGCACCACCCGCGCCCAGCACGCGGACGTCCTCGACGAGGCGGTCGGCGGCTGGATCGCCCGGCACACCCGGGACGAGGCCATGGCCGCGTTCGAGAAGGCGGAGGCGGCGATCGCCCCCGTCCACGACATCCGTGACGTCATGGCCGACCCCCAGTACCGGGCGCTGGACACGGTCACCACGGTGCCCGACCCCGAACTCGGCCCCCTCCGTATGCAGAACGTCCTCTTCCGCCTCTCCGAGACCCCCGGCGCCATCCGCTGGGCCGGCCGCCCGCACGGCGCCGACACGGAAGCGGTGCTCACCGAACTCGGGCTCGACGCCGGTGAGATCACCGCCCTGCGCTCCGAGGGCGCGCTGTGACGCCACCGCCCACCGCTCCCCCGCCCCGGCCCGCGCCACCGCTCCGGTCCCAGCCCCTCACCTGGCTGTACGCCCCCGGCGACCGTCCTGACGTGGTGCGCAAGGCGCTCGCCTCCGGTGCCGACGTCGTGATCGTCGACCTGGAGGACGCGGTGCCCCCCGACCGCAAGGCCCACGCCCTCGCGGCCACCGCCGAACTGCTCTCCTCGCCCCACCCCGTACCGGTCCACGTCCGCCTCCCCAGCGCGCACGACACCACGGCGATCACGACCCTGGCACCGCTGCCCGGCCTCGCCGCTCTGCGTGTTCCCAAGGTGACACACGGCACTGACATCCACCGGGTCGCCGCCCTCGCCCCCGGCGTCCCGCTGCACGCGCTGCTCGAATCCGCCCTGGCCGTCGAGCACGCCCACGCCCTCGCCACCGCCCATCCGGCCGTCCGCGGCATCGCCCTCGGCGAGGCGGACCTCCGCGCCGACCTCGGCCTGCGCGAGGACGGCGGCCTGGACTGGTCACGCAGCCGGGTGGTGGTGGCCGCCCGCGCCGCGGGGCTCCCTCCGCCCGTGCAGTCCGTCCACCCGGACGTCCTGGACCTCGACGGCCTCGCCGCGTCCTGCGCGCACGGCCGGGCCCTGGGGTTCCTGGGCCGCGCGGCGATCCACCCCCGCCAGCTCCCGGTCATCGAGCGGGCCTACCTGCCGACGCCCGAGGAGGTCACGGCGGCGGAGGAGATCGTCGAGGCGGCCGCCACCGGCGCGGGCGCGCTGGCGCTGCCGGACGGCCGGTTCGTCGACGCGGCGGTCGTCGCGGCCGCCCGCCGCACCCTGTCCCTGGCCTCGGCCCACCGCGCATGACGAAGCGGCCGCCGGGACCCTGGTCCCGGCGGCCGCTTCGCGCCACGCTCGTGTCAGCCCTTGTCCGCCGACTCCGGCTTCGCGCCGGCGCCACGGCCGGTCTTCCCGGGCGCCGCGGCGGTGTCCGTCCCCGCCGCGTCCGCCGTCGCCGGACCGGTCCCGGCCGGGCCCGTCCTCTTCGCGTCCATCCCCTTCGCGTCCGCCCTGGCCGCCTCGGCGGCGTCCGCCTTCGCCACGTCCGCGAGCGCCGCCGGCTCCACGACCTCCTCGCGCCCCGGCCGCGTCCGCGACGAGACGACGATGTACGTCACGGCCAGCAGGAAGACCACGATCGCGGTCCACACGTTCAGCCGGAGGCCCAGCACGTGGTGCGCCTCGTCGACGCGCATGTACTCGATCCAGCCGCGTCCCGCGCAGTAGGCGGCCACGTACAGCGCGAACGCCCGGCCGTGGCCGAGGGTGAACCGGCGGTCCGCCCAGACCACCAGCAGGGCGACGCCGACGCACCAGAGCGACTCGTACAGGAAGGTCGGGTGGTAGAGCCCGGCCTCGCGGTTGGCGCCCTCGCTGATCCGCAGCGCCCACGGCAGGTCGGTGGACCGGCCGTACAGCTCCTGGTTGAACCAGTTGCCCCAGCGCCCGATCGCCTGGGCGAGTGCGATGCCGGGGGCGATGGCGTCCGCGTACGCCGGCAGCGGGATGCCACGGCGCCGGCAGCCGATCCAGGCGCCCACCGCGCCGAGGGCGATCGCGCCCCAGATGCCCAGGCCGCCCTCCCAGATCTTGAAGGCGTCGACCCAGTCCTCACCCTCGCTGAAGTACAGCTGGTAGTCGGTGATGACGTGGTACAGCCGGCCGCCGACCAGACCGAAGGGCACCGCCCACACGGCGATGTCGGCCACGGTGCCGGCTTTGCCGCCCCGGGCGAGCCAGCGCTTGTTGCCGTACCAGACGGCGACGAAGACACCGATGATGATGCAGAAGGCGTAGCCGCGCAGCGGGACCGGTCCGAGATGGAGCACACCGGTCGACGGGCTGGGGATGTAGGCAAGGTCCATGGCAGGACCGACGCTACCTTGCCGGGCGGGAGCGGGGGCAACCCGCCCGGCAAAGAGTGCATAACAGCGGTGCGTGACGGCAGCGCGCGACCGCGGTGCGTGACAGTGGCGGGCGACCGCGGTGCGTGACGGCGGCGGGTGCCGCGGCCGTTCAGCCCGCCGAGGGGGACGTGGGCTCCGGGGGCGAGGCCGGTGCGGGCGCGGAACCGGCCGGGGACGGGAAGGCCGTGCCCGGCTTCTTGCCCTTGTTCGCCTCGGCGACCCACTTCTTCAGGTTCTCGATGGAGATCTGCTCCTTGCCCTTGGTGGGGAAGATCGATTCTCCGTTGAGCAGGACGGTCGGCGTACCGCGGAAGTCCCCGTCGCGGAAGGCCTCGTTGGACTTGGTCACCCAGCTGTCGTGGGTGCCCTCGGTGACGCAGGAGCGGAAGGCGGGGGTGTCCAGACCGGGCACCTTGGCCGCCAGTTCGAAGAGCTTGGCGTCCTTGGCGAAGGCGTCGTCCTGCTCCGGGGGCTGGTTCTGGTAGAGCGCGTCGTGGTACGGCACGAAGGCGCCGGCGTCCTGGGCGCAGGCCGCGGCGTTGGCCGCGTTGAGCGAGCCGCTGCCGCCCATGTTGCCGTCGATGATCGTGGCGAGGTGGTACTCGACCTTGATCTGACCGGAGTCGGTCAGCTCGTGCATGGTGTCCCGGACGGCGTTCTCGAACTGGGCGCAGGCCGGGCAGCGGAAGTCCTCCCAGATCGTGAGCGTGGAGGGGGCGTCGGTGGCGCCGGCCGGGATCGCCAGCCGGTCCTCGCCGGCCGCGCCGGTCGGGGCGGCGACGGTGCCGGAGCCGGAGCTGTCGCTCTTGTCGCCGGTGTTGGCGGCGATGAGCCCGGCGACGGCGGCCAGCCCGAGCACGCCGACGACGGCGGCCGAGACGATCAGCGTGCGCCTGCGCCGGTCGTGCGCCTTCTGCCGGTCGCGTTCCTCCTGGAGCCGTTCTCGGGCGCTCCGCTTCCCTGCACTGTTCTTCTCGCTCACGCCCACAGCAACGAACCGGGGAGGCGCCCGCGCGCCTCCCCGGTCCACTTCCACCCGTACGAGTTACGAGGCGGGCCGGGAGCGCCGCACGCCCCGGGCCAGTTCGCCCGCCAGTTCCTTTACGGCGGCGATGCCGGCCGCGTGGTCGTCGGCGTCGAGCATGCGCTTGACGAAGGCGGAGCCCACGATGACGCCGTCGGCGAAGGAGGCGACCTCGGCGGCCTGGGCGGCGTCGGAGACGCCGAGGCCGACGCAGACCGGCAGGTCACAGGTGGCGCGGGTGCGGCGCACCAGGTCGGCCGCCTGCTCGCCGACGGACTCCCGGGTGCCGGTGACGCCCATGAGGGACGCGGCGTACACGAAGCCGGAGCCGGCGGCGGTGATGGTGGCCAGGCGCGCGTCCTGGCTGCTCGGCGCGACGACGAAGACGGTGGCGAGGCCGTGCTTGTCGGCGTGCTCGCGCCAGACGGCGGACTCCTGGACCGGCAGGTCCGGCAGGATGCAGCCGGCGCCGCCCGCCTCGGCGAGTTCGGCGGTGAAGCGCTCGACGCCGTACCGGTCGATGGGGTTCCAGTACGTCATGACGAGGACCGGCTTGCCGGTGGCCTCGTGGGCCTCGCGGACCGTGCGCATGACGTCGGCGATCCTGACCCCGCCGCGCAGCGCGATGTCGTCGGCGGTCTGGATGACCGGGCCGTCGAGGACCGGGTCGCTGTGCGGCAGGCCCACCTCGACGACGTCGGCGCCGCCGTCGAGGACGGCCTTCACGGCGTCGATGCCGCCGTCGACGGTGGGGAAGCCGGCCGGGAGGTAGGCGATCAGCGCGGCCCGGTCCTCGGCCGCGGTCCGCTCCAGGGTGTCCTGGAGAAGCCGGATGTTCCCGCTCACTTGGTGCCCCCCTGGATCTCGGTGTCCGTCTGGATCTCGGCGGCGCCGTCGTCGGCGGAGGCGTCGGCCTCGACCGGGGCGGCGTCGGTGCCGTACAGCCCGAAGTAGCGCGCGGCGGTGTCCATGTCCTTGTCGCCGCGGCCGGAGAGGTTGACCACGATGAGGCCGTCCTCGCCGAGCTCCCGGCCCAGTTCCAGGGCGCCGGCCAGGGCGTGGGCCGACTCGATGGCCGGGATGATGCCCTCCGTGCGGGACAGCAGGCGCAGGGCCCGCATGGCCGCGTCGTCGGTCACCGCGCGGTACTCGC
The DNA here is from genome assembly GCF_055598725.1 of Streptomyces sp. NPDC039423. Taxonomy (NCBI): domain Bacteria; kingdom Bacillati; phylum Actinomycetota; class Actinomycetes; order Kitasatosporales; family Streptomycetaceae; genus Streptomyces; species Streptomyces sp. NPDC039423. Next base: position 985,690 of record NZ_JBVKAH010000001.1, on the reverse strand, counting down.
CGCGTCCGCTGTCCTTGAGGTACGAGTGCTCCGGGCCGATGCCGGGGTAGTCGAGGCCGGCGGAGATCGAGTAGGGCTCGGTGATCTGGCCCTCGTCGTCCTGGAGGACGTACGAGCGGGAGCCGTGCAGGATGCCGGGCTCACCGGCGGTGAGCGTGGCCGCGTGCTCGCCGGTCTCGACGCCGTGCCCGGCGGGCTCGCAGCCCACCAGGCGGACGCCGGTGTCGTGGATGAACGCGTGGAAGAGGCCGATGGCGTTGGAGCCGCCCCCCACGCAGGCGACGGCGGCGTCGGGCAGCCGGCCGGCCCGCTCCAGGATCTGGCGGCGGGCCTCGACGCCGATGACGCGGTGGAAGTCGCGGACCATGGCGGGGAAGGGGTGGGGGCCGGCGACCGTGCCGAAGAGGTAGTGCGTGCGGTCGACGTTGGCGACCCAGTCGCGGAACGCCTCGTTGATGGCGTCCTTCAGGGTGCGGCTGCCGGACTTGACCGGGATGACCTCGGCGCCGAGCATGCGCATCCGGGCGACGTTCAGCGCCTGGCGCTGGGTGTCGATCTCGCCCATGTAGATGGTGCATTCGAGGCCGAACAGGGCGCAGGCGGTGGCGGTGGCCACCCCGTGCTGGCCGGCGCCGGTCTCGGCGATGACCCGGGTCTTGCCCATGCGCTTGGTGAGCAGCGCCTGGCCCAGCACGTTGTTGATCTTGTGCGAGCCGGTGTGGTTCAGGTCCTCGCGCTTGAGGAAGACCCGCGCGCCGCCGGCGTGCTCGGCGAACCGCGGCACCTCGGTGAGGGCGCTCGGACGGCCGGTGTAGTTGACCAGCAGGTCGTCGAGTTCGGCCGCGAAAGCGGGGTCGTTCTTGGCCTTGTCGTACTCGACGGCGACCTCGTCGACGGCGGCGACGAGGGCCTCGGGGATGAACTTGCCGCCGTAGGCGCCGAAGTAGCCCTCGGCGCTCGGGACCTGGCCCTCGGGGTCGGGAATGAAGAACTCGCTGGGCATGCGACATGCTCCTCTGCGGGGACGGCGTCGTCCCCGGACGTCTGGCTTGACGGTGGTCACGGTGTGCGCCGGCGCCACCGGACGACCACTGCCCGCCCGTCCGTGCGCCGGAGCGGGCGGTGGGTCAGCGGTGGTGGGGGCGCGCGGTGCGCGCGCGCCATCGCATGCCGTTGACCTGGCCGGGTTCGTCGCCGATGACGTAGCGGACGCGGCGTCCGTGCACGCGCCGCGCGGGGGCCCGGCAGCCGCGCGGGCGGCAGCCCCGGGCGAGCCGGGCGTACGGGTCGCGGGCCGCCGTGGCGTCCGCCGCCGGGACGGCCAGGTACGCGCGCGTGGCGCCCGTACCGGGACGGGCGAGGGTCATGGAGGACGGGGTGTGGGCCGGGATCCGGGCCGGGGCCGCGCCCGGTGCGCCGGGTGCCGCGCCGGCGTCCGCGCACGCGCGGGACGTCCGCACCGGGCGCGAGGGCGTCCGGTGCGGCGTCGCGGCGGCGACGGTGCGGGCGGCGGCGGTCATGGGGAGGTTCAGCCCCGTCCGTGCCGGAGGGCCGGGTGGGCGCCGGCGGCGACCAGGTCGGCGACCGCGGACTTGGGGTCGCGTCCGGTGACCAGGGACTCGCCCACCAGGACGGCGTCCGCGCCCGCGTTGGCGTAGGCGATCAGGTCGTGCGGTCCGCGGATGCCCGACTCGGCGACCTTGACGATGCGGGAGGGGATCTCGGGGCCGACGCGCTCGAAGGTGGAGCGGTCGACCTTGAGGGTCTTCAGGTTGCGCGCGTTGACGCCGATGACCCGGGCGCCCGCGTCGACGGCCCGCTCGACCTCGTCCTCGTCGTGCACCTCGACCAGCGGGGTGAGACCGATGGACTCGGCCCGCTCGATCAGCGACTCCAGGGCGGGCTGCTCCAGGGCGGCGACGATCAGCAGGGCGAGGTCGGCCCCGTACGCCCTGGCCTCCCAGAGCTGGTAGGCCGTGACGATGAAGTCCTTGCGCAGGACCGGGATGTCGACCTTGGCGCGCACCGCTTCGAGGTCGGCCAGGGAGCCGCCGAAGCGCCGCTGCTCGGTGAGCACGGAGATGACGGAGGCACCGCCCGCCTCGTAGTCGGCGGCGAGCCCGGCGGGGTCCGCGATCGCGGCGAGCGCGCCCTTGGACGGGCTGGAGCGCTTCACCTCGCAGATGACCTTCACGCCGTCGCCGCGCAGGGCGGCGGCGCCGTCCTTGGCGGCGGGCGCCTTGGCCGCCCGCTCCTTGAGCTCGTCGAGAGAGACCCGCGCCTGTCGCTCTGCGAGGTCGGCGCGCACGCCTTCGATGATCTCGTCGAGCACACTCACGCGAGAGGCCCCCTTCCACGGCGGCGGTGTTGGATCAGGATCAGTCACCTTGATGGTATCCGCACCGGGGCCCAGAGTCCTCATCCGGCCGACCGCACCGCCGTGACCTGCTGTTTCAGGGGGCGAGAGCCGATCCGAACGGAAGGTTCCGGACGACCGAGAACACCACGAGCAGAGCCCCGGCGGACCACCACCACACGGGGGCCACGGTGAGGCGTGCGGGCAGCCCCCTGGCGGCCCTGGCCAGCCAGTACGCCATCGCCACCGCGAAGAGCAGGTACCCCGCGACGGCGAACGCGTTGGCGCCCAGGGCGGTGACCAGGTCCCCGTGGACGAAGGCGTGCGCGCTGCGCAGGCCGCCGCAGCCGGCGCAGAGCAGCCCGGTGAAGCGGAACAGCGGGCAGACGGGGTAGTGCCCGGGCTCGTTGGGGTCCACCGCGCCGACGTACGCGAACGCCGCGGCGGCCGCCGCGAGGGTGCCCAGGGGTGCCGCGAGCCGCCGCGCGAGCGGGCGCGGAGGGGGCGGCGGGTGCGGGCCGGAACGCGGCGGGCCGCTCCGGAGCCCGGGACGCGCGGGCCCGGGGAGCGCGGGCCCGGGGAGCGCGGGCCCGGCGAGCGGGGGCGCGCCGGGGTGCGGGAGCACGGACGGCGGGGCGGGGCTGCGGGTCGGATCGGGGTCCACCGGGTGATTGTCGCCGGTCATGCGGAAAGGCGCAGCCCGGCTGGTGCCGGACCGCGCCTTCTCGTGTCGCGCCCGGACGGGTCAGGCGGTGACGTCCGCGCGGGCCGTCTCCGGGGTGCGGTCCTTGCGGGCGGCTGCCTCGCGCGCCCGGACGAGGTCGGGCGACTCCTTCTGGCCGAGACCGGCCAGCTTCATCGCACCGCCGACGACACCGCCGAGCAGGATGAGGCCGATGCCCGCCCAGAAGCCGAACGGGTTGGCCGCCACCATGAAGACACCGGCGACGCAGAAGCCGATGAAGGAGATGATGACACCGGTCCAGGCGGCCGGGGTGTGTCCATGGTCGCTGGCCATGAATTGCTCCTCGTTGATGTTGCTCTCTTAAGGCCCCGCCGGGGTGCGGACGCTCAGCGACATTGTCCCGCACGCGCGCGTACGAGGTGATCCGGGGTCACCCTCGCGGGTCGGTCGGGTCCTCGCCGCGGTCGAGGGCCTTCCACAGGTCCTCGGGCCGGTCGGGGTCGCCGGGGCGGGCCGCGCCGGCGGTCCTCCCCGGGCGGGGGCCGCCGTCGCGCTCGTACCGGCCGGACATCGCGGGCCAGCCCCGCCCGTGGCGGAGGGCGAGGAGCCCGGCGGCGAGGATCAGCAGCGCCCCCACGACGGTGACCCAGGGCCAGGGGGTGTGGGTGAGGGCCTCGACCCGGGCCGCGGCGTCCCCGGTCGTCGAGGCGGCCTTCTCGTCCAGCGCCGCCCCGTCGGAGGCGCCCAGGTAGGCGGCGGTGGCGGCCCCGGCGCCGCTGAGGGTGAGCAGCAGCGACACGAGGGACCGGCCGGCGCGGCGTACCGCGAAGACGGCGACGAGGGCGGCCAGGCCCACTATGGCGAGCGCGGTCGGGACGCCGGTGACGTCTCCGCCCGTCGCGTCGAGCGGCACGGAGCCGCCGCCGACCGTGACCGTGCCCTCGGCCCAGGTCTGGCCGGACGCGAGCAGCACGACGGCCGCGCCCGCGGCGCCGAGGGACAGGGCGGCGGCGAGACTGCGGCGGCCGCCCGAAGCGGCCGCCGTCCCGTCCGCGCGGGTGGCACGGGGCTGGGGTACGGATGCGGCACTCACCCGTCCACTATCCCTCATGCCGTCATGCGCCGTTCATCCGGTTGGCGGTGTGTACGGCGCGGAGCACGGCGGCAGCCTTGTTGCGGCACTCGGTGTCCTCGGCGACCGGGTCGGAGTCGGCCACGACCCCGGCGCCGGCCTGGACGTACGCCGTGCCGTCGCGCAGCAGCGCGGTGCGGATGGCGATGGCGGTGTCGGAGTCGCCCGCGAAGTCGAGGTAGCCGACGCAGCCGCCGTACAGCCCGCGCCGGGTGGGTTCGAGTTCGTCGATGATCTGCATGGCGCGCGGCTTGGGCGCGCCGGACAGGGTCCCGGCGGGGAAGCAGGCGGTGAGCACGTCGAAGGCGGTGCGGCCCTCGGCGACGCGGCCGGTGACGGTCGAGACGATGTGCATCACGTGCGAGTACCGCTCGATGGACATGAAGTCGACGACCTCGACGGAGCCGGGTTCGCAGACGCGGCCCAGGTCGTTGCGGCCCAGGTCGACCAGCATCAGGTGCTCGGCCCGCTCCTTGGGGTCGGCGATCAGCTCGTCGGCGTACGCCTGGTCCTCCTGGGGCGTGGCGCCGCGCGGCCGGGTGCCGGCGATGGGGTGGACCATCGCGTGCCCGTCCTCCACCTTGACCAGGGCCTCGGGGCTGGAGCCGACGACGTCGAAGCCGTCGAAACGGAAGAGGTACATGTACGGGGACGGGTTGGTGGCCCGCAGGACCCGGTAGACATCCAGGGCGCCGGCCGTGCAGGGCGTCTCGAAGCGCTGGGAGGGCACCACCTGGAAGGCCTCGCCGGCCCTGATGCGTTCCTTGATGTCCTCGACGGCGTCCTGGTAGGCCTTGCCGCCCCACAGCGCGGTGTGCGGCGGGAGCTCGGAGGGGGGCAGGGCGACGGGCCGGGTGCGGACCGGTTCGGCCAGGTCGGCCTCCATGGCGTCGAGCCGGGCGACGGCGTCGGCGTACGCCTCCTCGACCCCGGTGTCGAGGTCGTTGTGGTTGATGGCGTTGGCGATGAGCACCACCGTGCCGTCCCAGTGGTCCAGCACGGCCAGGTCCGAGGTGAGCAGCATGGTCAGCTCGGGCAGGTCGAGGTCGTCGCGGCCGTGGTCGCCGATGCGCTCCAGGCGGCGCACGATGTCGTAGCCGAGGTACCCGACCATGCCGCCGGTGAAGGGCGGCATCCCGGAGGCCAGGTCGCGCGGGGTGTGGAGGGCCTCCACGGTGGCGCGCAGCGCCTTCAGGGGGTCGCCGTCCACCGGGACGCCGACGGGCGGGACGCCCAGCCAGTGGGCCTGTCCGTCGCGGGCGGTGAGGGTGGCGGCGCTGCGGACGCCGATGAAGGAGTAGCGGGACCACGAGCGGCCGTTCTCGGCGGACTCCAGGAGGAAGGTGCCGGGCCGCTCGGCGGCGAGCTTGCGGTAGAGGCCGACCGGGGTCTCGCCGTCCACCAGGAGGCGGCGGCTGACGGGGATGACGCGGCGGTCCGCCGCGAGCTTGCGGAAGGTCTCGAGATCCATGGCGTCTGACCCTACTCGGTGGGAATTGCCTGTCCCAGGGGCAGCACGTCGGCGTCGAAGCAGGTGCGGGCGCCGGTGTGGCAGGCGGCCCCGACCTGGTCGACCTTGACCAGGACGGTGTCGGCGTCACAGTCGAGGGCGACGGACTTGACGTGCTGGACGTGGCCGGAGGTGTCGCCCTTGACCCAGTACTCGTGGCGGCTGCGGGACCAGTAGGTGCAGCGGCCGGTGGTGAGGGTGCGGTGCAGGGCCTCGTCGTCCATCCAGCCGAGCATGAGCACCTCGCCGGTGTCGTACTGCTGGGCGATGGCCGGGACCAGCCCGTCGGGGCTGCGCTTGAGACGGGCGGCGATGGCCGGGTCAAGGTTGCTGGTCATGCCGCCATTGTGCCGTGACGGAGAGGGGTTCCCGGTGGTGCGTCCACTGGGCGGACCGCCCCGCGCGGTCGTACCCTGGCCCCCATGTCGACCCATGCCAAGCGTGAACGACTCCTGCTCGCCGACCTCTTGGAGGCGGCGGGCCCCGATGCCCTGACCCTGTGCGAGGGGTGGAAGACCCGTGACCTGGCGGCCCATGTGGTGGTGCGCGAGCGCCGCCCGGACGCGGCGGCGGGGATACTGCTCGGTCCGCTGCGGGGGCGCCTGGAACAGGTGCAGGCGGAGTACGCCGCCAAGCCGTACGAGGAGCTGGTCCACCTGATCCGTACGGGGCCGCCGCGGTTGTCGCCGTACGCGATCAAGCAGGTGGACGAGGGTGCCAACACGGTGGAGTTCTACGTGCACGCCGAGGACGTGCGGCGGGCGCAGCGGGACTGGACGCCGCGCGCCCTGGACCCGGTCTTCGCGGAGGCCCTGTGGGTGCGGCTGGAGAAAGCCGCGCGGATGCTGTGCCGGAAGGTGCCGGTGGGGCTGGTACTGCGCCGGCCGGACGGCCGGACGGTGGTGGGCCACCGGGGCACCCCGGTGGTGACGGTGACGGGTGAGCCGGGCGAGCTGACGATGTTCGTGTTCGGCCGCCAGGACGCGGCGGACGTCGAGGTGGCCGGCGAGAAGGACGCCGTGGAGCGGCTGCACGGGACGAAGCAGCTGGGCATCTAGGGCCCGGCCGGTCCGGTACGGGGCGCCCGCCGCGCGGTGGACGCTCCCCGGGCGGGCCGGCCCCGGGTCGTCGTCGGCGGCGTGCGGCGGCGGGCGCCCGCGGGGGCGTGCATCATCGGACGTACGCGGCTCGTGCGCGGTGGCGCCCGTAAGCGGCCCCCGCGCGGGCGGGCAGGAGGTTCACGATGATCCGGATCGCCATGACCAGCGTGTACGTCGACGACGAGGACCGGGCCCATGTCTTCTACCGGGACGTCCTCGGTTTCGCGACCCGTACGGATCTCGATCTGGGCGGGGCGCGCTTCATCACGGTGTCCGCGCCCGGTCAGGACGTGGAGCTGCTGCTGGAGCCCGGGGACAGCCCGCTGGCGGAGCGGTACCGCCGGGGGCTGCGGGACGCCGGGCTGCCGTGCATCGTCCTCGGGGTGGACGACCTGGCGGCCGAGTACGAGCGGCTGAGCGGGCTGGGCGTGCGGTTCACCCAGCCGCCCACGGAGCAGGGGCCGGTGCTGACGGCCGTGCTGGACGACACCGTCGGCAACCTCGTGCAGCTCACCCAGCCGCTCGGCTGAGCCCCTGCCCCGCGGGCGTCAGCGGACCGGGTGGCCCGCGTCGCGCAGGGTGGCCTTCACCTCGGAGATCCGCAGGTCGCCGAAGTGGAAGACCGACGCGGCCAGCACCGCGTCCGCGCCCGCGTCGATGGCGGGCGGGAAGTGGGCGAGCGCGCCGGCGCCGCCGGAGGCGATCACCGGAACCGAGACGTGCTCGCGCACGGCGGCGATCATCTCGGTGTCGTAGCCGTCCTTGGTGCCGTCCGCGTCCATCGAGTTGAGCAGGATCTCGCCGGCGCCCAGCTCGGCGGCCCGGTGGGCCCATTCGACGGCGTCGAGGCCGGTGCCGCGGCGGCCGCCGTGGGTGGTGACCTCGAAGGTGCCCTCCGGGGTGCGGCGGGCGTCGACGGACAGCACGAGCACCTGGCGGCCGAACCGCTCGGCGATCTCCTTGATCAGGTCCGGGCGGGCGATCGCCGCCGTGTTGACGCCGACCTTGTCCGCGCCGGCGCGCAGCAGCCGGTCGACGTCCTCGGCGCTGCGCACGCCGCCGCCGACGGTCAGCGGGATGAAGACCTGCTCGGCGGTGCGGCGCACCACGTCGTAGGTGGTCTCCCGGTTCCCGGACGAGGCGGTGATGTCGAGGAAGGTCAGCTCGTCGGCGCCCTCGGCGTCGTACAGCTTGGCCATCTCGACGGGGTCGCCCGCGTCGCGGAGGTTCTGGAAGTTGACGCCCTTGACGACCCGGCCGTTGTCCACGTCGAGGCAGGGGATGACGCGTACCGCGAGGGTCATGAGGGAGTGCCTCCCTGGGTGGTGCCGGTCCGGTACGCCTCGACCTCGACCTCGACGACCAGGCTGGGGTCGACGAAGCCGGAGACGATGATCATCGACGCGGCGGGTCGGACGGCGTCGAACAGCTCCTTGTGGGCGCGGCCGACCTCCTCCACGTCCCGGGCGTGGGTGAGGTACATCCGGGTGCGGACGACGTCGGTGGGGCCGAGGCCCAGTCGCTCCAGCGCGGCGAAGGCGACCTTGAAGGAGTTGACCGCCTGCTCGTAGGGGCCGCCGCCGGCGATCTGGCCGTCGATGACGGAGGTGCAGCCGGAGACCAGGACCAGGCCGCTGGGCAGCTCCACGGCCCGCGCATAGCCGAACTGCTCCTCCCAGGGGGCGCCGGTCACCACCCGGCGTACGGAGTCGGTCATCCGGCCACCGCCGCGAGCGCTTCCTCCAGGGTGAACGCCTCGGCGTACAGCGCCTTGCCGACGATGGCGCCCTCGACGCCGAGCGGGACCAGCTCCGCCAGGGCACGCAGGTCGTCCAGCGACGAGACGCCGCCGGAGGCGACGACCGGCTTGTCGGTGGCGGCGCAGACGTTGCGCAGCAGCTCCAGGTTGGGGCCCTGGAGCGTGCCGTCCTTGGCGATGTCGGTGACCACGTAGCGGGCGCAGCCCTCGGAGTCGAGGCGGGCCAGCGTCTCGTACAGGTCGCCGCCGTCGCGGGTCCAGCCGCGGCCGCGCAGCGTGGTGCCGCGGACGTCCAGGCCGACGGCGATCTTGTCGCCGTGCTCGGCGATGACCTTGGCGACCCACTCAGGGGTCTCCAGGGCGGCCGTGCCCAGGTTGACGCGGGTGCAGCCGGTGGCCAGCGCGGCGGCGAGGGACGCGTCGTCCCGGATGCCGCCGGACAGCTCGACCTTGATGTCCATGGCCTTCGCGACCTCGGCGATCAGCTCACGGTTGTCACCGGTGCCGAAAGCGGCGTCGAGGTCGACGAGATGCAGCCACTCGGCGCCCGCGCGCTGCCAGGCGAGGGCGGCCTCCAGCGGGGAGCCGTAGGAGGTCTCCGTGCCGGACTCGCCGTGGACGAGCCGTACGGCCTGGCCGTCCCGGACGTCGACGGCGGGGAGGAGTTCGAGCTTGCTCATCTCAGCGGGTCCTCGGTTCCTAGATCCTTTGGGCGGGTCAGAAGGTGTTGAGCCAGTTGGTCAGTAGCTGGGCGCCGGCGTCGCCGGACTTCTCGGGGTGGAACTGGGTCGCCCACAGCGCCCCGTTCTCGACCGCGGCCACGAACCGCTCCCCGTGCGTGGACCAGGTGACCTTGGGCGCGCGCATGGCGGGGTTGGTGACCTCCAGGCTCCAGTCGTGCACCGCGTAGGAGTGCACGAAGTAGAACCGGGCGTCGGTGCCGAGGCCGGCGAACAGCTCGCTGTCCTCCGGGGCGTCGACGGTGTTCCAGCCCATGTGGGGGACGACGGGGGCCTTCAGCGGGCCGACCGTGCCGGGCCACTCGTCCAGGCCCTCGGTCTCCACGCCGTGCTCGATGCCGCGCTCGAAGAGGATCTGCATGCCGACGCAGATGCCCATGACGGGGCGGCCCCCGGACAGGCGGCGCTCGACGATCCAGTCGCCGCGGGCCTCCTTGAGCCCGGCCATGCAGGCGGCGAACGCGCCGACGCCGGGGACGAGGAGCCCGTCGGCGTTCATGGCCCGGTCGTAGTCGCGGGTGATCTCGACGTCGGCGCCGACGTGGGCGAGGGCCCGCTCGGCGGAGCGGACGTTGCCGAACCCGTAGTCGAGGACGACGACCTTCTTCGCAGTGCTCATGCCACTCATTCCCAGATTCCCTGGAGCCGCAGGACGCCCGCCACCAGGCACATCAGCGAGGCGACGGCCAGCAGGACGATGACGCCCCGGGGCATCTTCTGCTTGCTGAAGGAGTACACGCCTCCCGCCAGGAAGAGGCCCACGACGATCAGGATGGTCGACAGACCCGTCACAGCGCCCGTCCGTTCCGCGCGGGCTTCCCGGTCGTCCGCGGCCCGGCGGCCGCGCGTGCGTCGCTCACAGCGCGCCCTTCGTGGAGGGCAGGATGCCGGCCGCGCGCGGGTCGCGCTCCGAGGCGTACCGGAGGGCGCGGGCGAGCGCCTTGAACTGGCACTCCACGATGTGGTGGGCGTTGCGCCCGTACGGGACGTGGACGTGCAGCGCGATCTGGGCCTGGGCGACGAACGACTCCAGGATGTGCCGGGTCATCGTCGTGTCGTAGGAGCCGATCATCGGCGCCATGTTCTCCGGCTCGGTGTGCACCAGGTAGGGGCGGCCGGAGAGGTCGACGGTGACCTGGGCGAGGGACTCGTCCAGCGGCACGGTGCAGTTGCCGAACCGGTAGATGCCCACCTTGTCGCCGAGCGCCTGCTTGAAGGCGGCGCCGAGCGCGAGGGCGGTGTCCTCGATGGTGTGGTGGGAGTCGATGTGCAGGTCGCCGTCGGTCTTGACCGTGAGGTCGAACAGGCCGTGGCGGCCGAGCTGGTCCAGCATGTGGTCGTAGAAGCCGACGCCGGTCGACACGTCGACCTTGCCGGTGCCGTCGAGGTCTATCTCGACGACGACGGACGTCTCCTTGGTGGTGCGCTCGACCCGTCCTACGCGGCTCATGAGCTCTGCTCCTTCTTCAGTGCGCGAACCGCATCCAGGAACGCGTCGTTCTCTTCGGGGGTGCCGGCGGTCACCCGCAGCCAGCCCGGTACGCCGTTGTCGCGGACCAGGACGCCGTGGTCGAGGATCCGCTGCCACACGGCGTGGGCGCCGCCCTCGCCGGTGAAGCGTCCGAACTGCACGAAGTTGGCGTCGGACTCGGTCACCTCGTAGCCGGTGGCGCGCAGCTCGGCGACCAGCCGGTCCCGCTCGGTCTTGAGCTGCTCGACGTACCCCAGCAGCGTATCGGTGTGCTCCAGGGCGGCGAGCGCGGTGGCCTGGGTGACGGCCGACAGGTGGTACGGCAGGCGTACGAGCTGGACGGCGTCGACCACCGCGGGGTGCGCCGCCAGGTAGCCCAGACGCAGTCCGGCGGCGCCGAAGGCCTTGGACATGGTGCGGGAGACCACGAGGTGAGGGCGGCCCTCGATCAGGGACAGCAGCGAGGGGCGGTGGCTGAACTCCACGTACGCCTCGTCCACGACCACCAGGGACGGCTTGGCCGCCTGGGCCGCCTCGTACAGCGCCAGCACGGTCTCCGCGTCGACGGCGGTGCCGGTGGGGTTGTTGGGGGAGGTGATGAAGACGACGTCGGGCCGGTGCCTGGCGATGGCGTCCTTCGCCGCGTCGACGTCGATGGTGAAGTCCTCGTTGCGCGGCCCGGAGATCCAGCCGGTGCCGGTGCCGCGCGAGATCAGGCCGTGCATCGAGTACGAGGGCTCGAAGCCGATCGCGAGGCGGCCGGGTCCGGCGAAGGTCTGGAGGAGCTGCTGGAGGACCTCGTTGGAGCCGTTGGCGGCCCACACGTGGGCGAGACCTACCTCGTACCCGGTGGTCCGGGTGAGGTAGGCGGCCAGCCGGGTGCGGAGTTCGACGGCGTCCCGGTCGGGGTAGCGGTTGAGGCCGCGGGCCGCCTCCCGGACGCGCTCGGCGATCCGCTCGACGAGCGGCTCCGGCAGCGGGTACGGATTCTCGTTGGTGTTGAGGCGTACGGGCACGTCGAGCTGCGGCGCGCCGTAGGGGGACTTGCCGCGCAGCTCATCGCGGATGGGCAGGTCGTCGATGCCGAGGGTCCCGCCGGTCACCGCTGCGGCACCTTCCACCCGAACCGGGCCTTGATCGCCGCGCCGTGCGCCGGCAGGTCCTCCGCCTCGGCGAGGGTCACCACGTGGTGGGCCACCTCGGCGAGCGCGTCGCGGGTGTAGTCCACGATGTGGATGCCGCGCAGGAACGACTGCACGGACAGGCCGGAGGAGTGGCAGGCGCAGCCGCCGGTCGGCAGGACGTGGTTGGAGCCGGCGCAGTAGTCGCCGAGCGAGACCGGCGCCCAGGGCCCGACGAAGACGGCGCCCGCGTTCCGCACCCGCTGGGCCACAGCAGCGGCGTCGGCGGTCTGGATCTCCAGGTGTTCGGCGCCGTAGGCGTCGACGACCCGCAGGCCCTCCTCCAGGCCGTCGACCAGCACGATCGCGGACTGCTTGCCGCGCAGGGCGGGCACGATCCGGTCCTCGACGTGCCGGGTGGCGGCGACCTGCGGCTCCAGTTCCTTCTCGACGGCCCGGGCGAGGTCGGGCGAGTCGGTGACCAGGACGGCGGCCGCGAGCGGGTCGTGCTCGGCCTGGCTGATCAGGTCGGCCGCGATGTGCGCGGGGTCGGCGGTGTCGTCGGCGAGGACGGCGATCTCCGTGGGGCCGGCCTCGGTGTCGATGCCGATCCGGCCGGTGAAGTACCGCTTGGCGGCGGCGACCCAGATGTTGCCGGGGCCGGTGACCATGTTGGCGGGGGCGCAGGACTCGGTGCCGTACGCGAACATGGCGACGGCCTGGGCGCCTCCGGCCGCGTACACCTCGTCGACGCCGAGGAGGGCGCAGGCGGCGAGGATGGTGGGGTGCGGGAGGCCGCCGTGCTCCTTCTGCGGCGGGGAGGCGAGGGCGATCGACTCGACGCCCGCCTCCTGCGCCGGTACGGCGTTCATGATCACGGACGACGGGTAGACGGAGCGGCCGCCGGGCGCGTACAGCCCGACCCGCTCGACGGGGACCCACTTCTCGGTCACCGTGCCGCCGGGCACCACCTGGGTGGTGTGCGCGGTGCGGCGCTGCTCGCGGTGGACGATCCTGGCCCGCCGGATCGACTCCTCCAGGGCGGCGCGGACCTTCGGGTCGAGCTCCTCCAGCGCGCGCGTGAGCGCGGCGGCCGGAACCCGCACCCGGTCGAGGACGACCCCGTCGAACTTCTCCGCGTAGTCGATCAGCGCCGCGTCCCCGCGATGGTGCACGGCCTCGCAGATGGGCCGCACCTTCTCCAGGGCGGCTTCCACGTCGAACTCGGCACGGGGCAGCAGGTCGCGCAGCGCGCCGCCCTTCGGGAGGGCGTCGCCGCGCAGATCGATTCGTGAGATCACAGGTCAATTCTCGCAGACGGCATCGCGCGGCCGAGCGTCCGTATCACTGGCTGATACACGTCGCAGTGGCGTCTTGTTGTCACACCTGACCGTTAGCGTTCGGTCCGTCACACAGCGGGAAGAACAACCGTACGAAACAGGGGAAGCGGAGGGGGCGGCAGTGACCGAGCCGCACGACGACGATGTGCCGGCCGATCTCACCCCGTCCGAGGTGGGGATGTGGCAGGCGTTCCGGATCGGCGCCACCTATGACCTGAGCACCGGCAACGGCTTGCTGGACGACCCGTTCGCGCCGCGCGTCTGGCCGCCCGAGCGGAGCGTGCGGGCGGACAAGGTGGCGCTGCTGCTGCTGGACGGGCCGCCGGCGCTGGCCGGGCGGGTGTCGGCGCTGAAGCTGCGCGGGGTGCAGATCACCGGCACGCTCGATCTGGCCGGCGGCACCATCGCTCCGTACGTGGAGCTGCACGGCTGCCGGTTCGAGAACGAGGTGGTGCTGCCCGAGTCGCGGTTCACCACGCTGCGCATGGTCAAGTGCGCGATACCGCGGCTGGAGGCGGCGCGGCTGCACACCGAGGGGGACCTGCACCTCCCCCGCTGCCGGGTGGACCGGGGGATGCGGCTCACCGACGCCCAGATCGGCACGGATCTGCTGATCAGCCAGATCGACGTGGGCCCGGACCGGCGCGGCCGGGCGATCGTGGCCGACGGGATGTCGGTGGCGCAGGACCTGACGGCGGAGCTGATCGAGACGCACGGCGAGTTCTCGCTGCGCGGGGCCAAGGTCGGCGTGTCGCTGAGCCTGCGCGGCAGCCGGCTGCGGGGCGCCGAGGGCCGGCGGGCGCTGAACGCCCCGCAGCTCACCGTGGAGCGGACGCTGTACATGACGTACGCCTGGGTCAGCGACCGGACGGGGAACGCGGCGGGCGCCACACCGCCCGGGGGGCTGGCCAACTTCAACACGCCGATGCGCGGCACCCGCATCCAGCCGTTCGAGTGCCGGGGCGGGGTGCGGCTGGACGACGGCCGGTTCGGGGACGCGGTCGACTTCCACCACGCGCGGTTCCTGCTGTCGTCGGAGCGGCGGGAGGAGCTGTCGCTGCGCCGGATCGTCACCCCGGAGCTGCGTTTCAACGGGGAGCGCCCGGAGGAGGGCCGGGTGGTGCTGAACGGCGCGAAGGTGGTGACGCTGATCGACCTGTCCACGAGCTGGCCCGGCCCCGGGGGCCTGGCGATGGGCGGGTTCGTGTACGAGAACCTGGTGCCGTACGGGCACTTCCCGCTCGCCCGCCGCCTGGAGTGGGTGGCGGCGGCGACCCCCGAGTTCGCCCCGGAGCCGTACGAGCGGCTGGCGACGGTGCTGCGCAACAGCGGCGAGGACGCCGACGCCCGGGAGGTGCTGCTGGCCAAGCAGCGGCGGCGGCGCGAGACCCTGCCGCTGGCCGCCAAGATGTGGGGCTTCCTCCAGGACTGGACGGTGGCCTACGGCTACCGGCCGGGCCGGGCGGCGCTGTGGATGGCGGTGCTGTGGGCCGCGGGGACGTTCGCCTTCTCCCGGTCCGATCCGCCGGCCCTCAAACCGGGTGAGCACCCGAACTGGAACGCGGCCCTGTACGCCCTGGACCTGCTGCTGCCGGTGATCGATCTCGGCCAGGACGGGTACTGGCGGCTGGACGGCATGTGGCAGTGGGCGTCGGCCGTGCTGATCCTGCTCGGCTGGATCCTCGCCACGACCGTCGCGGCCGGTGCTTCCCGTCTCCTCAGGCGCAGTTGACACACCCGTACACCGCTTTCTTTACGTTCTCTTGCCATTCGTCCGTGCAACCATTCCGCCCCTACCAAAGCTTCACAGCAGCCCCTCTGGCGCGGCCCCGACCTGCGGTTTTCAATGGTCCGCACCATGTCCTTGCTCCGTGCCCTGTTCAGCACCGCCCGCGCGCTGTGCCCTCCCGGGGAACACTCCCGGACCGCCGCGGGGCACACCGCGCTGCTCCCGGACGGACTGCCGCCGGACCACGCGGTGCTGCTGGACGCGCCGGACGACCGGCTCGCCCCGGCGCTGGTCGCCGCCGCGCTGGGGGATCACGAACCGGCCGCGAAGCTGCTGGCCACCACGCGCGGCGCCGCCGAGTGGGAGAGCCGGGACCGGTACGTCACCCGGCTGGCCGCCTTCGCGCACTGCCGGGACGAGTGGCTGACGGGGTGGCTGGCGAGCACACCCGGCGACCCGGACGCGCTGCTGGTCGAGGCGGAGGTGGCGGTGCGCCGGGCGTGGGCGTCCCCGGCGCGCGCCGAGCGGCTGGGTGAGCTCGGACCGCTGATCGACGCGGCGGCCGGGGCGGCGCCGCGCGACCCGGTGCCGTGGCGCCTGGCGCTGGACCACGCGCGCGGGACCCGGGCCGGGCACGCCGCCTTCGAGTCCCTGTGGGAGCAGGCCGTGCGTCGGGCCTCGCACCACTACGGGTGCCATGTGGCCGCGCTGAAGTACCTGTCCGCCCAGCGGCGTGGCGCGCACCGCGAGTGCCTGGACTTCGCCGAGCAGGCCGCGGCCGACGCGCTGCCGGGCTCGCTGACCCGGGCGTTGCCGGTGCGGGCGGCGTTCGCGCAACTGGTCGCCGGGGACGACGGCGGCGTGCCGGCGGAGCGGATCGACCGGGCGGCGGACCTGGCGGTCGAGCTGTCCGGGCGGTACGCGCCGGGCGACCCGTGGCCGGCCGAGGTGCGCAACGTGCTGGTCTACGTGCTGGCGGGGCGGGGTCGGTGGGCGGCGGCGCTGGAGCAGTTCCGGCTGATCGGCCCGTACGCGACGTCCTTCCCGTGGTCGTCGGTGAGCGACGATCCGCTGGGCCGGTTCCTCGAGACGCGCGACGAGGCGCGCCGCGCGACGGTCCCGGCCGCGCCCTCGCGGGGACGGGCCGGACGCGGCCTTTCGGGCGGCCATTACGCTTGACCGCTGTGACCACCGCTCGCCTGCCACTCTTTCCGCTGAACGCGGTGCTGTTCCCGGGCCTCGTGCTGCCCCTGAACGTTTTCGAGGAGCGTTATCGCGCCATGATGCGCGAGCTGCTGAAGACCGACGAGTCGGAGCCGCGCCGCTTCGCCGTCGTGGCGATCCGCGACGGGCGTGAGGTCGCGCCCAGCGCGCCCGGGATGCCCGACCAGACCGCGCTGCCGGAGAAGGGCCCCGCCGCGGGCTTCGGACCCGACCCGATCCAGGCGTTCCACCGGGTCGGCTGCATCGCCGACGCGGCGACGATCCGGGAACGGGAGAACGGCAGCTTCGAAGTGCTGGCGACCGGCACGACCCGGGTGAAGCTGCTGTCGGTCGACGCGACCGGGCCGTACCTGACCGCCGAGCTCGAAGAGCTGGAGGAGGAGCAGGGCGACGGGGCGGGCGCGCTCGCCGAGGGCGTCCTGCGGGCGTTCCGCGCCTACCAGAAGCGGCTGGCCGGAGCCCGGGAGCGGTCGGTGGCGACCGGTCAGGAACTGCCGGATGAGCCGTCGGTCGTCTCGTATCTGGTGGCCGCGGCCGCGGTGCTCGACACCCCGGCCAAGCAGCGGCTCCTCCAGGCGCCGGACACGGCGACGCGGCTGCGGGAGGAACTGCACCTGCTGCGTGCGGAGACGGCGGTGCTGCGGCACCTGCCGTCGCTGCCGGCGGTGGAGCTGACCCGGGCACCGACGAGCCCCAACTGAACCGGGAGACGACGACCGACGTGGCGAAGAAGTCAAAGAAGCAGTCCGGCGGCACCCCGGCGACGGTGGCCCTCACGGCCGCGGGCACGCCCTTCACGACCCACGCCTACGACCACGACCCCGCCGCGCCCTCGTACGGCGAGGAGGCGGCCGAGGCCCTCGGCGTCTCCCCGGACCGGGTGTTCAAGACCCTGGTCGCGGACGTGGACGGCGAGCTGACCGTGGCGGTCGTCCCGGTCGCCGGCCAGCTCGATCTGAAGGCCCTGGCGGCCGCGGTGGGCGGCAAGCGCGCCACCATGGCCGACCCGGCGGCGGCGGAGCGCACCACGGGGTACGTCCGGGGCGGCATCTCCCCGCTGGGCCAGCGCAAGCGCCTGCGTACCGTGCTGGACGCGTCGGCGTCGGAGCACGCCACGATCTGCGTCTCGGCGGGGCGCCGCGGCCTGGAGGTCGAGCTGGCGCCCGCCGACCTGGCCGCGCTCACCGGCGCGGTGGTGGCGCCGATCGGCCGCGCGTAACGCCCCTCGCGTCCGGGGCGCGGTGTCCCGGACGCGGCGTCCGCCGGACCAGGTGTCCCGGATGCGGTGTCCGCCGGACCGGGTGTCCGCCGGACCTTCCGGATCAGAAGGCGGGGCCGCGGTGTCAGGGCTGCGGGGGCAGGTCCCAGTCGGGCTCCGGGTCGCGGGGGCCGAAGAGGGCCGTCAGCGCGAGGTGCACGAGCATCGCGGCCACCGGCCACGCCAGCACCGCCCCGTGCGCCTTGAGCTCCAGCGGCGCGTCGAACGTGACGCCCGCGCCGACCGCCCGGGCGTGCTCCGCCACGTCGTGCGCCGGGCCGAGCAGGGTGCCGAGGCCCCAGCCGAGCAGCGACGCCAGCAGCCCGCCCACGGCGAGCCCGACCACCACCGCGATGCCGCCGTGCCGGTGGAACCAGAAGACGACCGCCGCGCTGAGCGCCCCGAGACCGAGCGCCAGCAGGGTGAACGTCCCGTCCGCGCCGACCGCGCCCTCGCCCTCGGTCTCCCGGAGGAACACGGCCTTGCCGTCCGAGATCAGCGGGATCCGCGGCGCCAGCCACAGCCACAGCAGCCCCAGGGCGATCCCGGCGAGGGTGACCACCAGCAGGACGACCAGGCCCTGGCGCACCTCCGTGGCCGCGTCCGGCACGTCGTCCGTGTCCTTGGGGGCGGCGGGGTACGGCGGCGGCCAGGAGGGGTCCTGCGGGGACGGCCGGTGGGGCGGAGTCAGCGGTGCGGTCACCCTGCCATCGTGCCAGGCCGCCCGGTGCGGTGCCTCACCGGACCGCCGCCCGCCGGTACGCCCACGTCGCGACGGCCAGCGACACGACGCCGACCCCCGCGCACACCGCCAGGTCCAGCCCGACGACCGCCCAGTCCGGCCGGGCGTCGAACGTCCGCGCGAGCGCTTCCACCCCGTACGTCGACGGCAGCAGGTCGCGCGCCCACGCGATGGGCTCGGGCAGCCGCCCGGCCGGGAGCACCCCCAGCAGCAGGGCGGCCGACATGCCGAGCTGGCCGAGCAGGGTGGCCAGTTCCTGGCGCGGCGCGAGCAGCCCGAGCGCCGCGCCGAGCCCGGCGAGGGCGGCCCCCGAGAGCGGGACGACCGCCGCCAGGATCCACAGGTGGGTCAGCGGAAGCTGGAACAGCACCGAACCGGTGACGGCCGTCACCACCGTGCCGGGGACCGTGAAGGAGGCGTACGCACCGGCCGCGCCCAGCACCACCGCCGCGGGCGGCACGGGCAGCGTGGCGTAGTGGTCGAGGCCGCCGCTCGCCCGTAGCTGGCCGAAGTACTGGGCGAGCAGGTTCAGCGCCACGAAGGCGACGACCAGGACGGACGACCCGGCGACGACCGCCCGCGCCTCCGCTCCCCCGTCCACGACCCCGCGCATCAGCACCATGATCCCGACGGACTGGAAGGTCGCCACGAACAGCAGCGGGATACGGGCCACCCGGGCCCGCGAGAGCTGGGCCCCGTACACGGCGGCGAGCGCCGGCAGCAGCCGCGCCCGGGGCGCGAGCGGCGCCGCGTCGCCCGGGGCGGATGCGCCGGCCGGTGCGGCGGCCACCGCGCCGGACGGCACGGCCTGTGCGGGCATGATGCTCAACGGATGCTCCTGTTCACGCCTTGACCGGGCCTTCCACGCCGATACCGGACCCGCATGCCTGCCTCCCGGCCGGCCACGCCGTGAGCGGGCCCGTGGGCTTCGCTCCGGCCGTGCCGGCCGTGACCGGGCCCTTCCTGCCGTGGCCCCGGCCGTTCATGCCGTGACCCCTTCACGCCTCGACCCCTTCACGCCTTGACCAGGCCCTTCGTCTCGCCGCCCAGCGCGAGGTACACGTCCTCCAGGCTCGGCGTCGCCAGCGTGAAGTCGTCCAGTGCCGCGAACGCCGCGCCGCCCGTCACGGCCGCGACCGCCGCCCGGGCCTCGTCCGGCGCCAGCCGCAGCACCCAGGTGCGCCCCGACTCCTGGGCCGAGCCGCGCAGCGCCGCCACCTCGGGCACCTCCAGCGGGGCACGCTCGCGCCACACCAGCTCCACCCGTACCTCGCCGGCCACCCGTTCCTTGAGGCCGGCCGGGGTGTCGCAGGCGATGACCCGGCCACGCTCCAGCACGGCCACCCGGTCCAGTACGGTCTCGGCCTCGATGACGTTGTGGGTGACCAGCAGCACGGTGGTGCCGTGCCGCTCGCGCCGCCGGTCGACCGCGGCCCACACGGCGCGCCGTGCGACGGGGTCCATGCCGGTGGTCGGCTCGTCGAGGACGAGAACCGGCCGCTCCCCGACCAGGGCGGTCGCGAAACAGGCGAGCCGGCGCTGCCCGCCGGACAGCTTCTTCAGCGGCCGCCCGGCCAGCCCGGTCAGGCCCAGCTCGTCCAGGACGGCGTCCCGCTCGGCCCGGGCGGCCCGGGCGGTGAGGCCGCGCAGCCGCCCGGTGGTCTCGGCGGCGAGCGCGACGGTCAGCTCGTCGAGCGCGGTGGACTCCTGCCCGAGGTAGCCGATCAGGCGCGCGGCGCGGTCGGGGTGGCGCACGAGGTCGTGGCCGAGCATCTCGACAGTGCCCGAGTCGGGGCGCATCAGGCCGGTGAGCTGGCGGACGAGGGTGGACTTGCCGGCGCCGTTGGGTCCGAGCAGGCCGAAGACCTCACCGCCGCGCACGTCCAGGGACACCCCGTCGGTGGCGCGCACCTCGGGGGTCGCGGGCCGTCCGCGCCCGCCGCGCGTGGCGGGGTACGTCTTGACCAGCTCCCGCACCACGCACACCGTACTCACGAGGGATGAGCCTAAAGGGTCGCCCTGCCCTATTCGCCCACGGGGGCGTGCTCGGCCGCCGCCCGTACGTCGATCTCGCGCCAGAACCCGGCCCGGATCGCGTACCGGTCGTGCTCGTCGATCTGGTCGTCCTTGTGGGCGAGCAGGCCGAAGCGTGCCGCGTACCGCAGCAGTTCGCCGTCGATGCGGTGCGGGATGCGCGGGTACATGGTGGACAGCTTCTGCACATGGGCCGGGTCGGGGAGCCGTTCCATCCAGCGCCGGGCGAAGACCTGGCCCACCTCGAAGGGGTCGCCGCCGACCGTGGTGATGTCCTCCTCGCGGTCGGCCCACCGCTGCTCGGCGCTGGTGAGCTGGGCGAGGGTGGGCAGCGAGGCGGTCTCGGGCGGTTCGCCGACCGGGCCGCCCGGGCGGTCGACCCAGCCCCGGTCGGAGGACCAGCGGAGGGTGGCGTTCGCGGGCGGTGCGGCCGCGCCGGCGGTCCCCGGGGTCTGGTTCCCGGGGGCGTGCAGGGCGGCCAGGTCCTTGGGGGTGGGGACGCCGCCCTTGGTGGCGCCGCCCGCTCCGGGTGCGCCGGGCGCGCCGGTCCGGTCGGCGCCGGTCCGCCCGTCGGGGTGCGGCGCGCCGTGGACGGTCCGGCCGTTGACGGACGTGCCGTTGCCGGCGGGCGTGCCGTTGACGGACGGGGCGGAGCCGTTGACCCCGGCGGCGGCCGCGGCTTCGGCGGCGCGTTCGGCGGAGGCGGCGAGCGCCGACTCGGGCAGCGGGGCGGAGAGGATCGCGGCGATCTCGGGGCGCGGGACGGGGGGCGGCGAGCAGGGGCCGGTGAGCTCCTTGGCCCGTACGGCCCGGATGATCCATTCGCGGTCGAGCACCCGGCGTTCGTCGGCCTCGGCGACCAGGTCCTCGGACTGGTTGTAGTCGCCATCGGCGGCCTGGACGGCCCAGAGGTGGACGGCGACGCCGTGTTCCTTGGCGGACATCAGGCCGGGCAGCAGGTCGCCGTCGCCGGTGACCAGCACGATGTCGGAGCAAGCGCGGTTGCGTGCCAGCTCGGTGAGTTCGGCGTGCATGGCGGCGTCGACGCCCTTCTGCGCCCAGCGGCCGTCGCTGCGGGTCAGGGCGCCCAGGCGGACGGTGACGCGGGGCATGACGCGCAGCCGGCGGTGTTCCGGCTGGGGTACGCGGTCGGGGGCACCGTCGAACCAGTAGATCCGGAGCAGGGGCTGCTGCGTGTCGGCCTCCGCGCGTTCGCGCAGACCCTGGATGAGGGCGGCGTGGTCGACGGTGATCCGGGAGCGGGCCGGTTCTCCGGCGAGAAGGCTGGCGGCGGCTCCCAGCAGGTAGCCGGCGTCCACCAGAACGACGCAGCGGTCCACGTGTTCCACCCTCTTTCGGGAACCTCGGGATCGGGAGTTGCTTCGGGTTTCCTTCGAGTCTGCCCGACTGCCGGGGGGTTAACGGCCGGAACTGGATCATCGGCGTGGCGGATCGCGCCGAGCCCCGGCGGCGGCGGCCGACTACCGTCCGCAATGATCCAAAATGCGCCTTTTATGTGCATATGTGAGTCTGGCAGCGGCCCTGGCCCCTACACCCCACGGAGGCACCACCATGGCCAAGAACAAGAAGTCGGACCGCAGTCAGAAGGCGTCGCCCGCGGAGCGTGGCACGCAGCAGGCGAAGAGCTCGTCGATGGAGGCCCAGGCGGAGCACCGGCTCGCCCAGGTCACGCCGGCGGATGTGGCCGGCAAGGGCCGGCAGAAGAGGTTCGGCCACAACTGAGGCCGCGACCGAGCCGCGCACGCCGGAAGGGGCGCACCCGTGACGACGGGCGCGCCCCTTCCGCGCGGACGGGCCGCGGCGCTCGGCCGGCCGGGCAGGGCCGGGCGGCGGCCGGCCGGGCAGGGCCGGGCGGCGGTCAGCCGGCCAGGCAGGACGGGCCGAGCAGCACCTTCAGGTCGCCGAACAGGGCGGGGTCGGGCTGGACGCGGTGCCGGTCGAGCCGGAGGACGGTGGTCGAGCGCGGGCCCTGGAGCTTGATCCGCACCTCGGTGTTGCCCTTGTGGTGGCTGAGGATCTCCCCGAGGCGGCTGACCATCGGCGGGGTGACCTTCACCGTGGGGATGGTGAGCACGACGGGGGCGTTGGTGCCGGCCGAGGAGAGGTCGGGGACCATCAGCTCCATGGCGACCAGCCGGGGCACGTCCTCGCGCTTGTCGAGACGGCCCTTGACGAAGACGACGGTGTCCTCGACGAGCTGGGTGGACACGAGCTGATAGGTCGCCGGGAAGAACATGCACTCGATGGAGCCGGCGAGGTCCTCGACGGTCGCGATGGCCCAGGCGTTGCCCTGCTTGGTCATCTTGCGCTGGAGGCCGGAGATGATGCCGCCGATGGTGACGACCGCGCCGTCCGCGTGCTCGCCCCCGGTGAGCTGGGAGATCGCCGCGTCGGTCTTGTCCGACAGGACGTGCTCGATGCCGAAGAGCGGGTGGTCGGAGACGTACAGGCCGAGCATCTCGCGCTCCTGCGCGAGGAGGTAGGACTTCTCCCACTCGATGTCGGAGAATTCCACGTCCAGCCCGAAGCCGGGCTCGTCGCTGGTCTCCTCGCCCATGCCGCCGAAGAGGTCGAACTGCCCCTCGGCCTCCTTGCGCTTGACCGCGACCACGTTGTCGATCATCGGCTCGTGGTGGGCGACCAGGCCCTTGCGGGTGTGGCCCATCTCGTCGAAGGCACCGGCCTTGATGAGCGACTCGATGGTGCGCTTGTTGCAGACGACCGCCTCGACCTTGTCCAGGAAGTCGGGGAAGGAGCTGTACTTCCCCTTGGCCTTGCGGCACCGGATGATCGACTCGACGACGTTCGTGCCGACGTTCCGCACGGCGGACAGGCCGAAGAGGATGACGTCGTCGCCCTGGGCGGCGAAGTTCGACTCCGACTCGTTGACGTTGGGCGGGAGCACCTTGATGCCCATGCGGCGGCACTCGTTCAGGTAGACGGCCGACTTGTCCTTGTCGTCCTTGACCGAGGTCAGCAGCGCCGCCATGTACTCGGCGGGGTGGTTGGCCTTGAGGTACGCCGTCCAGTAGGAGACCAGTCCGTACGCGGCGGAGTGCGCCTTGTTGAAGGCGTAGCCGGCGAAGGGCACCAGCACGTCCCACAGCGCCTGGATCGCCTCGTCGCTGTAGCCCTTCTTCTTCGCGCCCTCCTGGAAGAGGACGAAGTTTTTGGCCAGCTCCTCGGGCTTCTTCTTGCCCATGACGCGGCGGAGGATGTCGGCCTCGCCGAGCGAGTACCCGGCGATGATCTGGGCGGCCTTCTGCACCTGCTCCTGGTAGACGATCAGGCCGTAGGTGACGCCGAGGACCTCCCTGAGGGGCTCCTCCAGCTCCGGGTGGATCGGGGTGATCTCCTGCTGGCCGTTCTTGCGCAGCGCGTAGTTCGTGTGCGAGTTCATGCCCATCGGGCCCGGCCGGTACAAGGCCGAGACGGCGGAGATGTCCTCGAAGTTGTCGGGCTTCATCAGCCGCAGCAGGGACCGCATGGGGCCGCCGTCGAACTGGAAGACGCCGAGGGTGTCGCCGCGCTGGAGGAGCTCGAAGGTCGTCGGGTCGTCGAGCGGCAGGCTCAGGAGATCGATGTCGATCCCCTTGTTGGCCTTCACCATCTTGACGGCGTCGTCCATGATCGTCAGGTTGCGGAGGCCCAGGAAGTCCATCTTCAGCAGGCCGAGCGACTCGCAGCTCGGGTAGTCCCACTGCGTGATGGTCACGCCGTCGGTGTGCCTGACCCAGACGGGGACGTGGTCGACGATCGGCTCGCTCGACATGATCACGCCGGCGGCGTGCACGCCCATCTGCCGGACCAGGCCCTCCACACCGCGCGCGGTGTCGATGACCTTCTTCACGTCCGGTTCGTTCTCGTACATCCCGCGGACCTCGCCGGCCTCGGAGTACCGGGGGTGGGAGGGGTCGGTGATGCCGGAGAGCGGGATGCCCTTGCCGAGGACGTCGGCGGGCATCGCCTTGGTGATGCGGTCGCCCATCGCGTACGGGTAGCCCAGCACGCGCGCGGAGTCCTTGATCGCGTTCTTGGCCTTGATGGTGCCGTACGTACCGATCATGGCGACCTTGTCCTCGCCGTACTTCTCGGTGACGTACCTGATCACCTCGACGCGCCTGCGCTCGTCGAAGTCGATGTCGACGTCGGGCATGGAGACACGCTCGGGGTTGAGGAAGCGCTCGAAGATCAGACCGTGCGGGATGGGGTCGAGGTCGGTGATGCCCAGCGCGTACGCCACGATCGAGCCGGCCGCGGAGCCACGGCCGGGGCCGACCGCGATGCCCTGGTTCTTGGCCCACATGATGAAGTCGGCGACGACGAGGAAGTACCCCGGGAACCCCATCTGGATGATGACGTCCATCTCGTACTCGACCTGCTGCTGCCGGTCCTCGGGGATGCCGCCGGGGAAGCGGCGGTGCATGCCGCGCTGGACCTCCTCCTTGAACCAGCTGACCTCGGTGTGCCCCTCGGGGATGTCGAACTTCGGCATGAGGTCGCGCTTCTCGAACATGCCGGCGGTGTCGATCTGCTCGGCCACCAGGAGCGTGTTGGCGCAGCCCTGCTGCCAGGCGTCCGAGGAGTCGATGGCGTACATCTCGTCCGTGGACTTGAGGTAGTAGCCGGTGCCGTCGAACTTGAAGCGGTCGGGGTCGGAGAGGTTCTTGCCGGTCTGGATGCACAGCAGCGCGTCATGGGCGGAGGCCTCGTGCGCGTAGGTGTAGTGCGAGTCGTTGGTGACCAGGGGCGGGATGCCGAGCTTCTTGCCGATCTCCAGCAGGCCGTCGCGGACCCGGCGCTCGATCTCGATGCCGTGGTCCATCAGCTCCAGGAAGTAGCGGTCCTTGCCGAAGATGTCCTGGTACTCGGAGGCCGACTTCAGGGCCTCGTCGAACTGGCCGAGGCGCAGCCTGGTCTGGAGCTCGCCGGAGGGGCAGCCGGTGGAGGCGATGAGCCCCTCGGACCACTGGGCGATGGTCTCCTTGTCCATGCGCGGCCACTTCTGGAGCCAGCCCTCCTTGTACGCGTCGGAGGAAAGCCGGAACAGGTTGTGCAGGCCGGTGGCGCTCGCCGCCCAGATCGTCTTGTGGGTGTAACCACCCGAACCGGAGACGTCGTCCCGCTTCTGGTGCGGCTGGCCCCACTGGATCTTGCGCTTGTTGCGGCGCGACTCGGGGGCGACGTACGCCTCGATGCCGATGATCGGGGTGACCCCGGACTTCTTCGCCGTGTGGAAGAAGTCGTACGCCCCGTGGAGGTTGCCGTGGTCGGACATGGCGATGTGCGTCATGCCCATCTCGTTGCAGGCGTTGAACATGTCCTTGAGCCGCGCGGCACCGTCCAGCAGCGAGTACTGGGTGTGCACGTGAAGGTGCGTGAACGGCGGCTTCGACACGGTTGCTGCCTCCGGGGGGCGGGGGATGGGGACAGCTCGGAAGTCTACGTCGCCCCACTGACACCGACCGGGCACTCGGGAGTACGGTCACGCGTTGGAGGGGACGGAGGGCCTGTCCCCTTTGTCATGCGCGCGGTCACGCGCGCATCCGCACGTGAGCACCAGGAGGCACCCCGCGATGTCGGTCCCCCAGCCCACCGCCGAGGAGCGCGGTGAGCAGATCCTCTCCGTCTTCGGTACCGCCTTCGGCGAGCTCCTGGCCGCCGACCCGGCCGCCTTCCGGGTCAAGTTCCGGAAGATGGCGGGGTCGGCCTTCGCCTTCTACCGGGGCACGGCCTGCCTCTTCTACGCCGACCTCGGCGAGGAGCGGCACGGCGGGCCCTACCTGGACGAGCGGACCGCCCGCGTGTGGATCCACGGCGACCTGCACGCGGAGAACTTCGGCACGTACATGGACGCCCACGGCCGGCTGGTCTTCAACGTCAACGACTTCGACGAGGCGTACGTCGGGCCCTTCACCTGGGACCTCAAGCGGCTGTCGGC
The DNA here is from genome assembly GCF_055598725.1 of Streptomyces sp. NPDC039423. NCBI lineage: Bacteria > Bacillati > Actinomycetota > Actinomycetes > Kitasatosporales > Streptomycetaceae > Streptomyces > Streptomyces sp. NPDC039423. The sequence continues at coordinate 959,527 of NZ_JBVKAH010000001.1, read as the reverse complement.
CTCCCTGGCGCTGATCGGCTACGCCAAGGCGCTCAGCGACGAGCAGATCACCGAGCTGGTGCGGATCTTCGCCGCCGCCTACCGGGAGCGGATCCGCTCCCTGGCCACGGGCGCCAAGGACGACGACGTCCCGCCCTTCACCCTGGACAGCGCCGAGGGACCGCTGCTGGACGCGCTGCGCGTCGCCCGCTCGCTGACCCGCTTCGGGCTGCTGGACTCCATGACGGAGATCCGGGACTTCGAGCGCCGCTTCTCGGCCGGCGGCGGGGCGATCGAACTGGACGCCGCGACCCGCTACAAGGTCCTGGCCGCGTTCGACGGGTACCTGGAGACGCTTCCGGAGGCGAGCCTGGCCCGCCCCGACTCGTACCGCGTGAAGGACGTGGTGGGGCGGCGCGGCATCGGCATCGGGTCGGCCGGGCTGCCGTCGTACAACATCCTCCTGGAGGGCAACAGCGACGCCCTGGAGAACGACGTCGTGATCTACATGAAGCAGGCGCAGACCCCGGCGGTCTCCCGTCATGTGACCGACCCGGCGGTGCGCGGCTACTTCCAGCACGAGGGGCACCGCACGGTGATCTCGCAGCGCGCCCTCCAGGACCACGCCGACCCGTGGCTGGGCTGGACGGAGCTGGACGGCTCCGGACAGCTCGTGGCGGAGGTCTCGCCGTACGCGGTGGACCTGGACTGGTCGGACATCGACGACCCGGAGGAGATCGCCGCGACGGTCGCCGACCTCGGCCGGGCGACGGCCACCATGCACGCGGCGGCGGACGACGAGAGCGGGCACTCCCTGGTGCCGTTCTCCACCGAGCGGGCCATCGACGCGGCGATCGCGGCGGACGAGGAGGGCTTCGGGGAGCTGCTGGTGGACTTCGCGCACGGCTACGGCGCCCGGGCCCGCGCCGACCACCAGATCTTCGTCGACCTGTTCCGCAACGGCCGGATCCCCGGCCTCCAGGGCACGGGCGCAGGCCGGATCCTTTAGGGACCGCTTACGGGCGGGCGTGGCAGACTCTCGGACGATGGACGGCATATCCGGGACCCGGCTCAGGTGGCTGCGGGCGGCGTTCTTCACGGCACTGGTCGTGACGCTGTCCGTGGCTTCCCACGTGCTGCTGTCCGGCGTCGCGCTGCCGGTGGCGACCGTCGCCGGCGTGGCGGCCGGGGTCTTCGGCGTCGCGTACGCGCTGGCGGGCGCGCAGCGCGGGTTCTGGAGCATCGCCGGGCTCCTGGTGCCGCTGGAGCTGGCCGCGGACACGATCTTCACCACCGGTCAGCACGTCTGTTACGGCCCGGCCGGCGGCCCCGTGGCGGGGTCCCTGCGGTCGGTGGGCGTCGACGTGCTGTGCGGGGGCCCGGTGGGCATGCCGCTGCCGGGGGTCGCCGGCCCGGAGAGCGGCGCGATGGCGCTGCTCCGCTCCCCCGACCCGGCGCTGCCGTGGCTGCTGCTGGCCGCGCACGTCACGGTCGGGCTGATCGCCTCGGCGTGGCTGCGGCGGGGCGAGGACGCGCTGGCCGGGCTGGTGCGGTCGGTGGCGGCGTTCGCCTTCCGGCCCCTGCTGCTCGCGGTCGCCGTGGTCGCCGCGGCCGGCCGGACCGTACGGCGGGGTCCGCGGCCCGCGAGCCGGCCGCGCCGGTCGCGCACCCGTCTCCTCGTGCACTCCGTGGGACGGCGCGGACCGCCGTGCCGGGCGGCCCTGGCCGCCTGACCACCGGGGCGGCTGTCCGCCGCCCGGGCACGGCAGTCCCCCCTTTCGTACGGATCCACGGAGAAGACCACCATGAGTGCACGCAACAGCCAGGCCAACAAGGCGGCGGCCCGCGAACGGCTCCGCCAGGAGCGCGAGCGCCAGGCCAAGAAGGACAAGGTCCGCCGGCAGATCACCGTCGCCGTCTCGGTCGTCGGCGTCCTGGCGGTCGCCGGCGGCATCGGCTACGCCGTGATGCGGGCGAACGAGCCCTCGCACTGGGACGCGGCGAAGGACGCCAAGGGCGTCACCGCGCCGAAGAACACCTCGGGCGCCGACGGCACCACCGTCGTGATCGGCAAGCCCGCCGCCAAGAAGACGCTGGAGCTCTACGAGGACTCCCGCTGCCCGGTCTGCGCCACGTTCGAGCAGCAGGTCGGCGAGACGGTCGAGAAGGACGTCGCCGCCGGGAAGTACAAGCTCAGGTACGTCGGTGCGACGTTCATCGACAACAGCGACCGGGGCGAGGGCTCCAAGAACGCCCTGTCCGCGCTGGGCGCCGCCCTCGACGTCGGCCCGGAGGCGTTCCTCGACTACAAGGCGGCGCTCTACTCGGCGAAGTACCACCCCGAGGAGAGCAAGGACGCGTTCGCCAAGGACTCCTACCTGCTGGAGGTCGCCGACACGGTCCCGGCCCTGAAGGGCAACGCCGCCTTCCGGAAGAACGTCGAGGAGGGCACCTTCGACGCCTGGGCGATGAAGATGTCCGAGGCCTTCGACAAGAGCGGCGTGTCGGCCACGCCCACGCTGAAGATGGACGGCAAGCCGGTCACGGAAGCGGGCGGCGAGAACGCCCCGATGACCGCCGCCGAGTTCACCACCGCGGTCGACAAGGCCCTCAAGGGGTAGCGGAGGAGGCCACGCGGTGAGCGGGGCGTGGCTTTCGGCCAAGGGCGGGTGAACAGAGGGCAGTTCACCCGCCCGAGTGCTCTACCGATCAGTAATCTGATCGGCCGTGACCAGTCGAAACCTTTCTGCCCCCAGCCGCCGCACGGTCGTCAAGGCCGCTGCCGCCACCGCTGTCGCCGCTCCCGTCCTGGGCGCCGCCACGTCCGCCGCGGCGGAGGCCAGGATCCCCGCCTTCCTCCACGGCGTCGCCTCCGGTGACCCGCTGCCCGACGGTGTCCTGCTGTGGACGCGGGTGACCCCGTCCCCGGAGGCCGTGCCGGGGTCCGGCAAGGGCCCGGACACCGAGGTGAGATGGGAGGTCGCCGAGGACAGGGCCTTCACCCGGATCGTGGCGCGGGGCGCCGTCACGGCGACGGCCGCGTCCGACCACACCGTGAAGGTGGACGTGCGGGGCCTGCGCCAGGAGACCGTTTACCACTTCCGCTTCAGCGCCGGTACGGACGCCTCGACGGCCGTCTCCCCGGTGGGCCGCACCCGCACCACCCCGGCCGCCGACGCCCCGACGGCCGGGGTCCGCTTCGGCGTGGTCTCCTGCGCCAACTGGGAGGCCGGCCACTTCTCCGCGTACCGCCACCTCGCGGCCCGGACCGACCTGGACGCGGTCCTGCACCTGGGTGACTACATATACGAGTACGAGACGGGCGGCTATCCCAAGCCCGACTACGTGGTGCGGCAGCACGAGCCGAGGCACGAGATCGTCACCCTCGCCGACTACCGCCTCCGGCACGCCACCTACAAGACGGACGGCGACCTCCAGGCGCTGCACGCCGCGCACCCGGTGATCGCCATCTGGGACGACCACGAGTTCGCCGACGACACCTGGTCCGGCGGCGCGGACAACCACACGCCGGGCGCGGAGGGCGACTGGGCCGCCCGGGCGGCGGCCGCGAAGCAGGCGTACTTCGAGTGGATGCCGGTCCGGGCCTCCACCGAGGGCACGGTCTACCGCCGGCTGCGCTTCGGCAGGCTGGCCGACCTGCACCTGCTGGACCTCCGCTCGTTCCGGTCCCAGCAGGCGTCGACGGGCAGCGGCCGGGTCGACGACCCGGACCGCACCATCACCGGGCGCGCCCAACTGGACTGGCTCAAGGCGGGGCTGGCGTCCTCCGACGCGGCCTGGAAGCTGGTCGGCACCTCGGTGATGATCTCGCCGGTCGCCTTCGGCTCCCTGCCGTCCCACCTGCTGGGGCCGGTCACGGAGCTGCTGGGCCTGCCCAAGGGCGGCCTGGCCATCAACGTGGACCAGTGGGACGGCTACACGGACGACCGCCGGGAGCTGCTCGCGCACCTGACGGACCGGTCCATCACCAACACCGTGTTCCTGACCGGCGACATCCACATGGCGTGGGCCAATGACGTCCCGGTGACGGCGGCCACCTACCCGGCGTCCCGGTCGGCGGCGACCGAGTTCGTCGTGACGTCGGTGACGTCCGACAACCTGGACGACCTCCTCCACGTCGCCCCCGGCACCGTCTCGCTGGTCGCCGCGACGGCGATCCGGGGGGCCAACCGGCATGTGAAGTGGGTCGACATGGACAACCACGGGTACGGCGTCCTGGACGTGACCGCGGAGCGCTCGCAGATGGACTACTACACCGTGTCCGACAAGAGGAGGCCGGACGCCTCGTCGGCCTGGATCCGCTCCTACCGGACGGCCAGTGGAACGCAGAAGGTCGAGCGGGTGTACGCCCCGGTGCACTGACGCTCCCTCAGGGGCGATTTTCAGCCAATCCTGCTCCTGTTAACAGAAGATCACCCAGCCATGGCGGGCGGCGTGTTCCGGTAGATCGAATCCGGACACACCGCCCGCCTTGATGTCGTGTTCCGTTACATGCGCGTCTCACAGCCTGGAACGGGCCGAAGGATTTCTCCCGGATGTCGTCAATTACTCAACGATTGATTGGGCTTGTTCAATGCTCATCAAGATCTGACATGGCCACGTAATCTCCCCGGCGGTGGCGAGGAAGTCCCTCTCCACAACCCCCCCGAGGAGTCACCATGCGTGCTCTTGCCCGGATATCTCCGCGTCTGCACCGTCGTGCTTTGGCCACGGCGGCCATGGCCGGATCCCTGGCGCTGTTCCCGCTCTCCGCCCCGACGGGCGTCGCCGCCGCCTCGTCGCCCACCGCCGCCGTCACCGACGAGTGCGTCGACGGCAAGGCCGGCGCGGGAGCGGCCGCGCGCGAGATCAAGCCCGGGAGCGCCGCCCACGCGCACGAGCCCAACGAGGTGACCGACGCCAAGGCCAAGGCCATGGACGCGGACCTGCGGAAGAGACTGGAGGCGGCGCGGGCGAACGGCAGCCGCATGAGCGTCGCGGCCGCCACGACCATCCCGGTCTACTTCCACGTCATCCACGACGGCGAGACCGGCAAGCTCGACGCCGCCGACATCAGCGGGCAGCTCGCCGTCCTCAACGCCGCCTACGGCGGCCAGGGCACCGGCAACACCGACTCGGGCTTCCAGTTCTCGCTGGCCGGCACCGACTACACCGACAACGCCGCCTGGTACAACCTCAGCTCCGGCTCGGCCGAGGAGAAGGCCATGAAGTCCGCCCTCCGCAAGGGCGGTGCCGGTGCGCTCAACTTCTACACGGCCAACCTCGGCGGCGGCCTTCTCGGCTGGGCGACCTTCCCGTCCTCGTACCGGTCGAACCCCAGCATGGACGGCGTGGTCGTGCTCGACGCCTCCCTCCCGGGCGGCACGGCCGCCAACTACGCCGAGGGCGACACCGGCACGCACGAGGTCGGCCACTGGATGGGGCTCTACCACACCTTCCAGGGCGGCTGTAACGGCAACGGCGACTACGTCACCGACACCCCCGCCGAGAAGAGCGCGGCCTACCAGTGCCCGACCGGGCGCGACACCTGCGCCAGCAAGGCGGGCACCGACCCGATCCACAACTTCATGGACTACACCTACGACGCCTGCATGTACCAGTTCACCGGCGGCCAGGTGCAGCGCATGAAGGAGCACTGGACCGCGTACCGCGCCGGCTGACGACCCGGCAGGAGTGGCACGGGCACGGTGCGGCGTACGCGCGGCACCGTGCCCGCGCCCGTGTGCGTGCCTATGCCCGTGCCCGTGCCCATGCCCGTGCCCATGCCCATGCGCGTACGGAGCACCGGGCCGGGACCGGCGCCTACAGGCCCTCCAGGAAGGACAGCGCGACGGCCCAGGTCCGCTCGGCGGCCTCCTCGTCGTAGTCCGGCAGGTCCGGGTCGGTGTACAGGTGTCCGGCGCCCGGGTGACGGTGGACCTCGACGTCCGCACCGGCCCGCCGCATCCCCAGGTACCAGGCGTTCAGCCAGTCGTGCGGCTCGAACGGATCCGGATCGGCCACGTGCAGTTGCACGGGCAGCTCGTCCACCGAGGCGTTCGGCGCGATGTCGGACGTGCCGTGCAGGAGCAGCAGCCCCCGCGCCCTCTCGTCGCCGAGCGCCAGGGTCTGGGCGACGGACGCCCCCAGCGAGAACCCGGCGTACACGAGCCCTTGCTCCGAGTACGGAGCCGCGGCCATGACGGCCCGCCTGAGCAGCTCTTCCTTGCCGATCCCGTCCTTCAGCGCGATGCCGTCCTCCAGGGTGGCGGCCGTTTGACCGTCATAGAGGTCGGGCACGTGCACGTGGTGCCCGGCGGCACGCAGCCGGTCGGCTGCGGCGTGCACGGCCGGGCGCGGACCGTAGGCCGAGTGGAAGAGCATGATGTTCATCCGGCCATCCTGCCAGTTGGATTCGGAGCCCATGGAGAACGCACTGCGCCCGTTGACCGTCGTCGGTGGCTCGGTCGCGCTCACGCTGGTGGTCGGCTACCTCGTCGACATCACGCTGCGCCGAGCCGATGCCCGGCACCACGAGACCCCGCTGTGGGGGCTGCTGCGCCGCTGTCGGCTGCCTTTGCAGGTCGTCCTGCTCACCGCGCTGCTGCGCGGTGCGTACGCCCAGACCCGCTGGCGGCTCATCGAGGACCACGAGGCCGGGATAGGGCAGGTACTGAGCCTGGTGCTGATCGGGGCGAGCGCCTGGCTGGTGATCCGGATCGCCGCGGCCATAGTGGAGTCCAGCTACGCCCGCTACGCCTCCTCCACCCGTGACGCGGCCCGGGTCCGCCGGGTCCGTACGCAGGTCACGCTGATCATGCGGATCGTCACGGCGGTCGTCGGTGTGGTCGCCGCCGCCGCGATGCTGCTGACGTTCCCCGACTTCCGGACCATCGGCACCTCGATGCTGGCCTCGGCGGGCATCATCGGCATCGTCGCCGGTGTCGCCGCGCAGTCCACGCTCGGCAACCTCTTCGCCGGCTTCCAGATCGCCTTCGGCGACATGGTGCGGATCGGCGACACCGTCGTGGTGGACGGCGAGTGGGGCGTGGTGGAGGAGGTCACGCTGACGTTCCTGGCCGTACGCACCTGGGACGAGCGGCGGATCACGATGCCGGTGTCGTACTTCACCAGCAAGCCGTTCGAGAACTGGTCGCGCGGCGGGGCCCAGATGACCGGCACGGTCTTCTTCCACCTGGACCACGCGGCCCCGGTGGCCCTGATGCGCGACAAGCTGAAGAGCATCCTCGCGGACTGCCCCGCCTGGGACGGCCGCGACTGGTCCCTGGCCGTGACCGACACCACACCGAGCACCATCCAGGTGCGGGCCGTGGTCACGGCGAAGGACGCGGACGACGTCTGGACCGTGCGCTGTGTCGTACGGGAGCAGATGATCGCCTGGCTGCTCGACGAGCACCGGTACGCGCTCCCGCGCATCGCCACCGCCCCCGCGACACTGCCGCCGGAGGGCCAGTGGCCCGCGCTCGGCAAGGCGGCGGACCGCCCGCCCCGCCAGGCGGAGGTGCACAGCAACAACGCGGACGAGTACGTCCCGAACGGCGACGCCCCGGCGGGCGCCCCCCGCATCGGCCGCGGCTGAGCCCTCGTCGCTCGGCGCGCGGGGTCAGCGCAGGCTGCGGACGTCCAGGTGGCGCAGCACCCGGTCCACGACCTCCGGGTCGGCGCCGGGCTCGCTGCGGGCGGCCAGCACCTCGTGGCGCGCGGCCGACATCAGCTCCCGCTGGATGCGCTGCATCGCCCGGAACCGCTCCACCCGGCGGGCGGACGCGGACCGCCGCTCCTCATCGACCAGGTCGGGGCTGATCCGCGCCCCCACGTCGAACGCGATGCGCTGGAGCCGCTCCTGGAGGTCCTCCGGCAGGTCCTCGACCTCCTCGATCTCCTTGAGGCGCCGTTTCGCCGCCCCCGCGGCCCGCACGGCGAGCCTGCGCTCCAGGTCCCGTTCCGCGTCCGTGTCGGCGCGTACGCCCAGCTTCCTGACCAGCCACGGCAGGGTGAGTCCCTGGAAGACCAGGGTCGCCATGATGACGCAGAAGGCGATGAAGACGATCTCGTCCCGGCCGGGGAACGGCGCCCCGTCCTCGGTGTGCAACGGGATGGCGAGCGCCAGCGCGACCGACGCCACGCCCCGCATGCCCGACCACCACATGACGACGGTCTCCCGCCAGCTCATGGGGATCTCCTCGTCGTAGTCCCGGCGGGTGTGCAGCCGCTTGGCCAGCCAGGTCGCCGGCAGCAGCCACAGCAGCCGTACGCCGACGACGCACACGACGACGGCGGCGCCCCAGCCCAGCATCCGCAGCTCCCGCCCGTCGGCCGTGCCGAAGACGTTGTGCAGCTCCAGGCCGATCAGCCCGAAGGCGACGCCGGTGACGAGGGTGTCGACGATCTCCCAGAAGGTGCGGCCCGCGATCCGGCCCATCACGTCGTCGGCGTCCGTGGCGTGCTCGGCCAGGAAGAGGGCGGTGACGAGGACGGCGAGGACACCGGAGCCGTGCAGTTCCTCGGCGAGCACGTAGGAGACGAAGGGCACCAGCAGGGTGAGCCCCGTCTGGAGGGTGGCGTCGCCGAGCAGGCCCATCAGCTTGTTGGAGAGCCAGCCCAGCGCCAGCCCGACCAGTACGGCGACGACGGCGGACAGCACCAGCTCGCCCGCGGCCTCCCCCCAGGAGAACGTTCCGCCGACGGCGGCGCCGATCGCCACGTGGTAGAGCACGATCGCCGTGACGTCGTTGAACAGTCCCTCGCCCTCCAGGATGGACACGAGCCGCCGCGGCAGCCCCAGGGAGCCGGCCACGGCGGTCGCGGCGACCGGATCGGGCGGTGCGACGAGCGCGCCCAGCGCGACCGCGGCCGCCAGCGGCAGCCCCGGGACGACGGCGCTCGCCACGGCGGCGACGGCGGCCGTGGTGACGAACACCAGCGCCACCGCGAGCAGGAAGATGGGCCGCCGGTTCGCGGCGAACTGGCGCCACGACGTCCGCTGCACGGTCGCGTACAGCAGGGGCGGGAGCACCAGCGGGAGGATGAACTCCGGCGGGACCTCCACGTTCGGCACGAAGGGCAGCAGCGCCAGCACGATGCCCGCCAGCGTCATCAGCACCGGGGCGGGCAGCCCCAGCCGCTCGCCGAGGGGTACGGACAGCACCGCCCCCAGCAGCAGCACGAGCAGCAGCGCCAGTTGGTCCATGGTGCGCCCTCCGGCCGTTCACTCCACGATGATCAGGAGTTCAACCCTGCCACGCGCGTCACAGGACCCGTCGCATCGCGAGGTGCGGTATCCCGGCGTCCTGGAACTCCTCGCCGTACGCCTCGTACCCGAGGCGCTCGTAGAAGCCGAGCGCGTGCGTCTGGGCGTGGAGGTCCACCGCCGTCAGCCCACGCGCGCGTGCCGCCTCCTCGACGGCCCGCACCAGGGCCACGCCGACCCCCAGGCCCCGCGCGGCCGCGGCCACCGCGAGCCGGCCCAGCGAGCCCACGCCCTCGGCGCCGCCGGTCTTGCCGGCCGCATCCGCCCCGTGCAGCAGCCGGCCGGTCCCCAGGGCCGCCCCGTCGGCGCGGCGGACGGCCAGTACGTGGACGGCGGTCGCGTCGTACGCGTCGTACTCGATGTCCTCGGGAACGCCCTGCTCGACGACGAAGACCGCGCGGCGCACCGCGAAACCGGCCTCCCGGTCGGCCGCGCTCACGGCCTCCCGGACGACGAATCCGCTCACGCGCTCTCCGCGGCGATCCGGTCCAGGGCGTGCTGGAGGTCGTCGGGGTAGGTGCTCGCGAACTCGACCCAGCGGCCGTCGGACGGGTGCTCGAAGCCCAGGCGCACCGCGTGCAGCCACTGGCGGGTCAGGCCGAGGCGCTTGGCCATCGTCGGGTCGGCGCCGTAGGTCAGGTCGCCGACGCACGGGTGGCGGTGGGCCGACATGTGCACGCGGATCTGGTGGGTGCGGCCGGTCTCCAGCTTGATGTCCAGCAGGGAGGCCGCGCGGTACGCCTCGATCAGGTCGTAGTGGGTCACCGAGGGCTTGCCCTCGGCGGTGACCGCCCACTTGTAGTCGTGGTTCGGGTGGCGCCCGATCGGCGCGTCGATCGTCCCGCTCAGCGGGTCGGGGTGCCCCTGCACGAGCGCGTGGTACCGCTTGTCGACCGTACGGTCGCGGAACTGCGCCTTGAGCAGCGTGTACGCGCGCTCCGACTTGGCCACCACCATGAGCCCGGACGTACCGACGTCCAGGCGGTGCACGATGCCCTGCCGCTCGGCCGCGCCGGACGTGGAGATCCGGTACCCGGCCGCCGCCAGGCCGCCGATCACGGTCGTCCCGGTCCAGCCCGGGCTCGGGTGCGCGGCCACGCCGACCGGCTTCGCGATCACGACGATGTCGTCGTCGTCGTGCACGATCTCCATGCCCTCGACGGGCTCGGCGACGATCTGCACCGGGGCCGGGGCCCCCGGCATCTCGACCTCCAGCCACGCGCCGCCGGTCACCCGCTCGGACTTGCCGACGGCGGCGCCGTCGACGAGCACCTTCCCGGCCGCGGCCAGCTCGGCCGCCTTGGTCCGGGAGAACCCGAACATACGGGCGATGGCGGCGTCGACGCGCTCGCCTTCGAGGCCATCGGGAACGGGCAGCGTACGGATCTCGGGAATCGTGCTCACCCGTCGAGTATGCCTTGTCAGTCCTTGTGGACGGTCCCGTCCGGGTCCAGCCCCCGGAACGACAGGATCACAATGAGGAACCCGCCACACACGATCGCCGAGTCCGCCAGGTTGAACACGGCGAAGTGCGCGGGCGCGATGAAGTCGACGACCGCGCCCTCGAAGACGCCGGGCGACCGGAAGATCCGGTCGGTGAGGTTGCCGAGCGCACCGCCGAGCAGCAGCCCCAGCGCGATCGCCCAGGGCAGGCTGTAGAGCTTGCGCGCCAGGCGGATGATCACCACGATGACCGTCGCCGCGATGCAGGTGAAGATCACGGTGAACGCCTCGCCCATGCCGAACGCCGCGCCAGGGTTGCGCACCGCCACGAACTTCAGCAGGTCTCCCACGACCTGGATCGGCTCGTGGTGCTCCAGCTTGGCCACGACGAGCATCTTGCTGCCGAGGTCCAGCAGGTAGGCCACCAGGGCCACGCCGAACAGCGCCATGACGCGGCGCCTGCCCCTGGGCTGCTCGGCGGGCGCCGCAGCCTCGTCGTCAAGATCCGGCGTACCGATGGTGCGCTCCGCCTCTGCCACGTGAGTCCCTCAACCTAGGTGCCTGACTGAGCACGAGGGTACGGCACACACGTGCGGACGCGGCTCCCTCAGCCCCTCCGTTCCTGCTTCTGCTTGTCCTCCACGCACAGGGTGGCGCGCGGGAAGGCCTGCATCCGCGCCTTGCCGATGGGCTTGCCGCACACCTCGCACAGGCCGTACGTCCCCGTGTCGAGCCGCTGGAGGGCGTGCTGGGTCTGCTCCAGCGTGGCCCGGGCGTTCGCGGCGAGCGCCATCTCGTGCTCGCGCGTGATGTTCTTGGTCCCGGTGTCGGCCTCGTCGTGCCCGGCGCCGTCCCCGGAGTCCCGCATCAGCCCGGACAGGGCCTCCTCGGAGGCGGTGATCTCCGCCTGGAGGCGGACCGCCTCGCTCTCCAGCTCGGCCCGCGCCTCCGCGACCTCCTCGGGGCTCCAGGGCTCCTCCCCCGGCCGTACGGCGAGGTCCTCGGGCGCCGTCTCGGCGACGCCCCTGGCGGTCGGTACGGCCGAGGCGGCCGGCGCCGTGGTCACATCCGCGGTCTTCTTCGCTGCCACTTTCCTGGCTCCTGTCTTCTCCGCGGCCTCGGCCGCCCCCTCGGCCGCGGCTGCGGCCTTTCCCGCGGCCTTGCCGGCCACGCGTTCGTTCCCCGCCCGGACCCCGCCGAGGGCCCCCGCCCCACCCTCCGCCACCTCCGCGGAACCCGCCTCCCGGGCGGTGGCCTTCTTGGCGCTCTTGCCGGCGGTGGTGCTCCTGGCGGTCGTTTCCTTGCCGGTGGTCTTCCTGGCGGTGGTGCTCTTGCCGGTGGTGTCCTTGGCGATGGTGTTGTCGGCGGCCGTCTTCTTGGCGGTGGTCTTGTCGGCGGCCGTCTTCTTGGTGGTGGTGTTCCTGGCGGTCGTCGTGCCGGCGGTCGCTGCTTCGGAGGTCGCTTCGTGGGCGGCTGCCTTGGCGGCTGCCTTACTGGCGGTCGCCTTCCTGGTGGTGGTCGACTTCTTGGCGGCCGTCTTCTTGGCGGTGGTCTCGCCGGAGGTCGCTGCTCCGGCGCTCGCCCTGTCGGCAGCCGCATCCTTGGCGGTCGCCTTGCCTGGGGTCGCTGTCCTGGCGGACGCCCTACCGGCGGTGGCCTGCTTGACGGTCGCCTCCTTGGCGGTCGTTTCCTTGGCGGTCGTTTCCTTGGCGGGCGCCCTGCCGGCCGTCTTCTTGGCGGTGGTCGCTCCCTTGGCGGTCGCCCCGCCGGCGGTCGCCCCGCCCGTCGCCGTTCCGGCGGGCGTACCGGCGCCGCCCCCCTCGTCGGCAGCGGTCTTCTTCCCCGCGCGGCCGCCGCCAGACGCCTCCTTCTTGCCGGCCGGCTCCTTGCCGGCCTCCCCGGTCGCCTTACGGGTGGGCGCGGAGGTGCTCCGGGCAGCGGCAGCGGCCCTCCGGGCGGGCGCCTCCGGGGTGCCGCCGTCCGGGGCGGGGGTCCCGGGAGCGGCACGGCCCGCCCCGGAGGCGGCCTTCTGGGCCGTGGCCCGGGCGGCGGTCTTCCTGGCCGCCGGCGCGGCCCGGTCGGAGGCGGTGCGCCCCGGCGGGGTCGGCGCCGCGGCCTCCGCCGTCTCGGCGCGCTTCGCGGACCGGTCCGCCCGCTTCGCGGCAGCGGCAGCGGTGCCGCCCCGCGCGGTGCTGCTCGTTGCCGCACCGCCCACGGCCTTCTTCGTGACCGTCTTGCGGGCCCGGGCGGGCGCGGCCCGCCCCGCGGCCGTCGCCGACGCCGTGCTCTTCTTCCCCGTCGTGTCCTTGGCCGCCGCGCCCGTGGCGGCGGATCTGCCGGACGCCGTCTTCTTCTCGGCGGTCTTCTTCGCCACCATCTCGCGGCCCCTTCACATATTGTGATCTTGCTCGCGAATCGTGCTGGGACGATAAATCGACCGGAGCGCCGCGGCAACGGGGCACGCCGCCGGTACGGACGCCCCGTACCCGCGGCCAGGACGGCCTGCATCCGTTGTGCCCAGCTCCCCGCCCGGTAATCCGCCTCCGCACCCGCCCCCGAGCCGGTCGGACCGCGTGTGGCCATTCGGGTCACTAGCCCACCCGCCGGGAAAGGGGTCGGCCGCTCGCCGGTCGGGCCCTTACACTGGGCGCAGCGAAAGGCTTGGATGGGGACGAGTAGCGTCGTACGCAGCCATGAGCGACCCGGGGACGGTGAGAGCCCGGGGGCGAGCCCGATGTGAAGCATCACCCCGGAGCCGCCGGAAGAACGCCCGCGGGAGACCGCGCGGTCAGTAGACCCGGCATCGCGACCCCAATGAGGGGGCTCAGGGCGCCCACGAGGCGCCCGGGGCCAAGGAGGGTGGTACCGCGGGAGCCGCGCAGCGCAGGCGCTCTCGTCCCTCCGACGGAACGAGGAACAGTCCGCCGGAGGATTCGATGTCGCAGTACCGCCAGGTACCCGCCCAGGTCGACCTGCCCGCGCTCGAGCACGCCGTGCTCGATTTCTGGCGCGAGGCCAAGGTCTTCCAGAAGTCCCTTGAGCAGTCCGAGGGCCGCCCCGAGTGGGTCTTCTACGAGGGCCCGCCCACCGCCAACGGCATGCCGGGCGCCCACCACATCGAGGCCCGCGTCTTCAAGGACGTCTTCCCCCGCTTCCGCACCATGCGCGGCTACCACGTCGCCCGCAAGGCCGGCTGGGACTGCCACGGCCTGCCGGTCGAGCTGGCCGTGGAGAAGGAGCTCGGCTTCTCCGGCAAGAAGGACATCGAGGCGTACGGCATCGCCGAGTTCAACGCCAAGTGCCGCGAGTCCGTGACCCGCCACACCGACGCGTTCGCCGAGCTGACGACCCGCATGGGCTACTGGGTCGACCTGGACGACGCGTACCGCACCATGGACCCGGAGTACGTCCAGTCGGTGTGGTGGTCCCTCAAGGAGATCTTCGACAAGGGCCTGCTGGTCCAGGACCACCGCGTCGCCCCTTGGTGCCCCCGCTGCGGCACCGGCCTGTCCGACCACGAGCTGGCCCAGGGCTACGAGACGGTCGTCGACCCCTCCGTGTTCGTCCGCTTCCCGCTGACCTCCGGCCCCCTCGCCGGGGAGGCCGCCCTCCTCGTCTGGACGACGACCCCCTGGACCCTGGTGTCCAACACGGCCGTCGCCGCCCACCCCGAGGTCACCTACGTCGTGGCCACGAACGGCACCGAGAAGCTGGTCGTCGCCGAGCCGCTCCTCGCCAAGGCCCTCGGCGAGGGCTGGGAGGCCACCGGCCGGACCTTCACGGGTGCCGAGATGGAGCGCTGGACCTACGAGCGCCCCTTCGAGCTGATCGAGTTCCCGGCGCCCGCCCACTACGTCGTCAACGCGGACTACGTCACCACCGAGGACGGCACCGGTCTGGTCCACCAGTCCCCCGCCTTCGGTGAGGACGACCTCAAGGTCTGCCGCTCGTACGGCCTGCCCGTGGTGAACCCCGTCCGGGCCGACGGCACCTTCGAGGAGGACGTTCCGCTGGTCGGCGGCCAGTTCTTCAAGAAGGCCGACGAGGCCCTCACGGCCGACCTCCAGGCCCGGGGACGGCTCTTCAAGCACATCGCGTACGAGCACAGCTACCCGCACTGCTGGCGCTGCCACACGGCGCTGCTGTACTACGCGCAGCCGTCCTGGTACATCCGTACGACCGCCGTGAAGGACCGGCTCCTGGAGGAGAACGAGAACACCAACTGGTTCCCGGACTCCGTCAAGCACGGCCGCTTCGGCGACTGGCTCAACAACAACATCGACTGGGCGCTCTCCCGCAACCGCTACTGGGGCACCCCGCTGCCGATCTGGCGCTGCGAGGAGAACCACCTCACCTGCGTCGGCTCGCTCGACGAGCTGTCCGGGCTCACCGGCACCGACCAGTCGTCCCTGGACCCGCACCGCCCGTACATCGACGACGTCACCTTCCCGTGCCCCACCTGCCGGGAGACGGCCACCCGTGTCCCCGAGGTCATCGACGCCTGGTACGACTCGGGCTCGATGCCGTTCGCGCAGTACGGCTACCCGTACAAGAACAAGGACCTCTTCGAGAAGCGCTACCCGGCGCAGTTCATCTCCGAGGCCATCGACCAGACGCGCGGCTGGTTCTACACGCTGATGGCCGTCGGCACCCTGGTCTTCGACAAGTCCTCGTACGAGAACGTCGTCTGCCTCGGGCACATCCTCGCCGAGGACGGCCGGAAGATGTCCAAGCACCTGGGCAACATCCTCCAGCCCATCCCGCTCATGGACCAGCACGGCGCCGACGCGGTGCGCTGGTTCATGGCGGCCGGCGGCTCCCCGTGGGCGGCGCGGCGCGTGGGCCACGGCACCATCCAGGAGGTCGTCCGCAAGACGCTTCTCACCTACTGGAACACGGTGGCCTTCCAGGCGCTGTACGCCCGCACCTCGAACTGGGCGCCCTCCGCCGCCGACCCCGCCCCCGCCGACCGCCCGGTCCTGGACCGCTGGCTGCTCTCCGAGCTGCACGCCCTGACCGACCAGGTCACCCAGGCCCTGGAGGCGTACGACACCCAGCGGGCCGGCAAGCTGCTGTCCGCGTTCGTCGACGACCTCTCCAACTGGTACGTGCGCCGGTCCCGGCGCCGCTTCTGGCAGGGCGACAAGGCGGCCCTCCGGACGCTGCACGAGGTCATCGAGACGGTCACCCGCCTCATGGCCCCGCTCACCCCGTTCATCACCGAGCGTGTCTGGCAGGACCTGGTCGTCCCGGTGACCCCGGATGCGCCCGAGTCCGTCCATCTCTCCACCTGGCCGGAGGCGGACCTCTCCGCCATCGACCCGGCCCTCTCCGCCCAGATGGCCCTGGTGCGGCGTCTGGTGGAGCTGGGCCGCGCCACGCGCGCGGAGTCGGGCGTCAAGACCCGTCAGCCCCTCTCCCGCGCCCTGGTCGCCGCGACGGGCTTCGAGGCCCTGTCGCCGGAGCTGCACGCCCAGATCACGGAGGAGCTGAACGTCAGCTCGCTGGCCTCCCTCTCGGAGGTGGGCGGCTCGCTCGTCGACACCACCGCCAAGGCGAACTTCCGTGCCCTCGGCAAGCGCTTCGGCAAGGGTGTCCAGGACGTGGCCAAGGCGGTCGCCGCCGCCGACGCCGCCGCGCTCTCCCTCGCCCTCCGCAACGGCGAGGCGACGCTGGAGGTCAACGGGGAGACGATCACCCTGGCCCCCGACGAGGTGATCATCACGGAGACGCCCCGGGAAGGCTGGTCGGTCGCCTCCGACGCGGGCGCGACGGTCGCCCTGGACCTGGAGATCACCCCGGAGCTGCGCCGGGCGGGCCTGGCCCGGGACGCGATCCGCCTGATCCAGGAGGCCCGCAAGAACAGCGGCCTGGACGTCGCGGACCGTATCGCCCTGCGCTGGGAGTCGACCGACCCCGAGGTCGTCTCGGCCCTCGCGGACCACGCCGAGCTGATCGCGGACGAGGTCCTGGCCACGGACTTCGCGTCCACCGACGCGGACGCGACGTACGGCGAACCGTTCACCGACGAGGGTCTGTCCCTCACGTTCCGCCTCCGCAAGGCCTGACCACCCGAAGGGCCCGGCCCCGGCCGGGCCCTTCCCCCCTCGCTCCCGCCCCGCCCCGTTGTGGGCAGTCGTTCCGCCGGGGCGGAACGGGTGGGCACAACGGAACCAGGGCGGCGCTCTTTCCCGTTCCCCCGGAGCGGTGCGCCGCACCGGGGCGCCCAGGGCGCGGGGGCGCGACCGGACAGCGCAAAGGGCCGGGGCCCAGGACGGTGTACGTCCCGGGCCCCGGCCCTCCTGCCTACCGACGGCTACGCGCGCGGCGCGCGGCGCCCGCCCGTCAGTTGTCGTCCTCGTCGATGAGGAAGCCACGCATCGGCGACGGAGCCTGCTGCATCGGCTGCGGCGCCTGCGGCCGCACCGGTGCCATCGGCTGCGTCATCGCGGGCGACATCTGCTGCTGGCCGCCGTAGGACGGGCCACCGCCCATCGACGGGCCGCCGCCCATGGTCTGGTTGCCGCCGTACGACGGGGCGCTCGCACCGGCGGACGCCATCGACGGGGACGGCGGCAGCGACGGGGCGGACGGCGTCCGCGGCGGGGCCAGCGAGTCGTCGGCCTGGGTCTCCAGCTGACGGAGCTGGCTCTCCAGGTACGACTTCAGCCGCGTGCGGTACTCGCGCTCGAAGCCCCGCAGGTCCTCGACCTTGCGCTCCAGCGTGGCGCGGGCCGACTCCAGCGAGCCCATGGCGACGCGGTGCTTCTCCTGGGCGTCCCGCTCCAGGGCGTCCGCCTTGGCGCGGGCGTCGCGCTCCAGGCCCTCGGCGCGCGAGCGGGCCTCACCGACGATCTTGTTGGCCTCTGAGCGGGCCTCCGCGATCGCCTGGTCGGCCGTCTGCTGGGCGAGGGAGAGCACCCGGGCCGCGCTGTCGCCGCCGGGGCCCTGGCCGGGCTGGGGCATCTGCGGACCGTGACCGCCCATGGGGCCACCCATGGGACCGCCCATCGGGCCACCCATGGGGCCGCCCTGCATGGGGCCCGGGCCGTGCTGGCCCTGCGGGCCGCCGTGGCTGGGACCGGCCGGCAGCTGAGGAGCACCACCGGGCAGCTGGGGGGGACCCATCTGCGGGGGCTGCTGCTGGACCGGCGGACCCGATATCCCGGCGGGCACGGGAGCGCCGGGACCCACGGGGCGCTGGTCCTGCTGCTCCGGAGGCTTGCGCATGCCCTGCTGCTGCTGGTTCTGCGCGGCCGCGCGGGTGGCGGCGGCGAGCTTGGCGCGCAGGTCCTCGTTCTCGCGGAGCAGACGCGTCAGTTCGGCTTCGACCTCGTCGAGGAAGGCATCGACCTCGTCCTCGTCATAGCCTTCTCGGAGGCGGACGGTCGTGAACTGCTTGTTCCGCACGTCCTCGGGGGTCAGCGGCATCTTTCCTTCACCTCTACGTAGTCGTCGGCAGTCGGCAGGACCGTTATCGCTACACCCTCATCATGAAGCTGTTCACGATGGAGATCAGGATGTAGACGATGATCATCAGAACGAAGAAGGACAGGTCGAGTGCCACGCCCCCGAGACGCAGCGGCGGGATGAACCGCCGCAGAAGCTTCAGTGGTGGATCGGTGACAGTGTAGGTGGCCTCCAGTACGACCACCATCGCCTTCCCGGGTTGCCATGAACGAGCGAACTGGAAGACGTAGTCCATGACCAGCCGGAAGATCAGGACGACAAGGAAGCACATCAGAGCGATGTAGATCACTTGTAGTGCGACGCCCATCCCGCGCTTCCCTCTCCCCTGATCCCATGTCCACCGGCCTCCCGGCCGGCCGTTCCCGGTGTCGTGCTCTCAGCTCTGGTTGAAGAATCCGCCCTCTGCGATGCGGGCCTTGTCCTCCGCCGTGACATCGACGTTAGCAGGCGACAACAGGAACACCTTCTGCGTCACTCGCTCAATGCTGCCATGCAGCCCGAAGACGAGACCGGCGGCAAAGTCGACAAGTCGCTTCGCGTCCGTGTCGTCCATCTCGGT
The DNA here is from genome assembly GCF_055598725.1 of Streptomyces sp. NPDC039423. Lineage (NCBI taxonomy): Bacteria > Bacillati > Actinomycetota > Actinomycetes > Kitasatosporales > Streptomycetaceae > Streptomyces > Streptomyces sp. NPDC039423. The sequence continues at coordinate 940,805 of NZ_JBVKAH010000001.1, read as the reverse complement.
GAGGTTCATGATCACAGGCGTGCCCTCGCGGAAGTGTTCCCCGATGGTACGGGCCTCGTTGTACGTCCGCGGGTGCAGCGTGGTGATGCGGTAGGGCTCCCGCTCGGACACGACCTTGGGCATGATCACCGGTGCGTTCTTCTCCAGGCTCGGGCGTTCAGGTGTGATGGATGCCACGGGGGCGATTCGCGCCGGTCGTCCACTTTCAGCGGGAAGCGGAACGGGGTCGCGCTGCACGGGCGGCTGGGGGACGACGCGCACCGGCTCCTCGCGCTCCGCCTGGTGCGGGGGCTGGTGCGGGGGCTGGTGGCGCCGTCGGTCGCGCTCGGGCTCCGGCTCCAGTTCGGGTTCGAAGTCGTCATCGGGGTCGAAACCCCGGCCGTCGTACCCATCGTCCTCCACGAGGCCGAGGTAGACCGCCATCTTGCGCATCGCGCCGGCCATTCTCTGAGTCCTCCGCTCTGTGGTGGATCGCCCTCACCATTAGTGGGCACAGCGTCACCAAGTGCCCGCGATCCACGAGGCCTGTCCGCTGTTCGGCGGAAATGACCATATTTTCTGCTGTGGTCCGACTTGCTTCGCGACGTTACCCGAGCCGGGGTCGGTCTCCGAGTACCGCCGTACCGATGCGCACATGTGTCGCTCCGGCCGCCACCGCGTCCTCGAGGTCCGCACTCATCCCTGCTGACACCATGTTCGCAGCAGGATGGGACGCGCGCACGCGGGATGCCAATTCCATCAGCCGGTCGAACGCGGCCCGTTGGCGTCCCGCGTACGGCCCGGCCAGCGGCGCGACGGTCATGAGGCCGTCCAGCCGCAGCCCCGGCGCCCCGGCCACGGCGGCGGCCAACTCCTCGACGCCGTCCGGCCCGACGCCGCCGCGGTCGCCCCGCTCGCCGGACCCGGCGTCGAGGGCGACCTGGATCATGCACCCCAGCTCGCGCCCGGCGCGCTCCGCGGCGGCCGAGAGCGCGGTGACGAGCTTCGGACGGTCGACCGACTGCACCTCATGTGCATAACTCGCCACAGAACGGACCTTATTGGTCTGGAGCTGGCCGACGAAGTGCCACGTCAGCTCGAGGTCGGCACAGTCGGCGGCCTTGGGCGCCGCGTCCTGGTCCCGGTTCTCGGCGACATGACGGACCCCCAGCTCGTGGAGCAGCCGGACGTCGCTCGCGGGGTAGGTCTTGGTGACCACGATCAGGGTCACCTCCTCGCGCTGTCGCCCGGCGGCGGCGCACGCGGCGGAGATCCGTTCCTCCACCCGTGCCAGGTTCCCGGCGAGCTGAGCCTTGCGGTCCGTCATCTGCTATCCGTCCAACCAGACATATCCGGCGAGCCGCCCGGTCGTGCGGTCGCGGCGGTACGAGAAGTGGTCGCGCGACTCCCGCGTGCAGACGTCCGACGCGCGCCGGTCGCGCACCCCCAGCGCGTCGAGCTGGGCGTGCACCCCGGCGGTCACGTCCACGGCCGGAGTGCCCCAACTCGTCTCCGCGTGCGCCTGGGGAACGGCGGCGGCCACCTCGTCCCGCATGGCCGCGGGGACTTCGTAGCAGCGCCCGCACACGGCCGGGCCGGTACGGGCGGTGATCCGGGACGCCTCGGCACCGAGCGCGATCATGGCCCGGACGGTGGCCGGCACGACGCCGGCGACCATGCCGGGACGGCCGGCGTGCGCCGCGCCCACCACGCCCGCGACCGGGTCGGCCAGCAGGACCGGCGTGCAGTCGGCGGTCAGCACGGCGAGCGCGAGACCGCGCCGGGCGGTGACGACGCCGTCCACCGCCGGTACGGTCTCGCCCGGCGCCCACGGCCCGTCGACCACGGCGACCTCCCGGCCGTGCACCTGGTTCATCCACACGACCCGCCGGGGATCGAGTCCCAGCGACTCGGCGGCGAGCCGCCGGTTGGCGGTGACGGAACCGGGGTCGTCGCCGACCGCTCCGCCGAGGTTGAGCTCTTCGTACGGAACGGCGCTCACCCCGCCCCACCGGTCGGTGAAGGCGAAGTGCGCGCCGCTCACTGAGTCGTGCTGCCCTATCACGTCACACGGTCACTTCAGGAAGTCCGGGACGTCCAGCTCTTCGGCCGAGGTGTCCGGGTACGGGCGGGCCGGCGGGACCGCCGGAGGCGTGACCGACAGGGAGCTGTCGTTCACGGCCGGGGCGGGCTCGGCGGCCGGAGCCGGGGACTCCTCGCGGACCGGGACGGTACCGAGTCCGCCGACCGGACGCGGGGCCTCGGTGGTCCGGGCCGGCGGCGCGGGCTCCTCGCGCTTGCTCGACCCCGCGCTGAGGATGTTGTCGCGCCGGGCCGGCGGCTGGCCGCCGTCGAAGCCGGCCGCGATGACCGTGACCCGCACCTCGTCGCCGAGCGCGTCGTCGATGACCGCGCCGAAGATGATGTTCGCCTCCGGGTGGGCGGCCTCGCTCACCAGCTGGGCGGCCTCGTTGATCTCGAAGAGACCGAGGTCCGATCCGCCGGAGATGGAGAGCAGCACGCCCCGGGCGCCGTCGATGGACGCCTCCAGCAGCGGCGAGGAGATGGCCATCTCGGCCGCGGCCACCGCGCGGTCGTCGCCGCGGGCCGAGCCGATGCCCATCAGGGCCGAACCCGCCTCGGACATGACCGACTTGACGTCGGCGAAGTCGAGGTTGATGAGACCCGGGGTGGTGATGAGGTCGGTGATGCCCTGGACACCGGAGAGCAGCACCTGGTCGGCGGACTTGAACGCGTCCAGCACGCTGACCTGGCGGTCCGAGATGGACAGCAGCCGGTCGTTCGGGATGACGATGAGGGTGTCGACCTCTTCGCGGAGCTCGGCGATGCCGTCCTCCGCCTGGTTGGCGCGGCGCCGGCCCTCGAAGGTGAACGGGCGGGTGACCACACCGATCGTCAGGGCGCCGAGCGAGCGCGCGATGTTGGCGACGACGGGTGCGCCGCCGGTGCCGGTGCCGCCACCTTCGCCGGCGGTGACGAAGACCATGTCGGCCCCCTTGAGGACCTCCTCGATCTCCTCGCGGTGGTCCTCTGCCGCCTTGCGACCGACTGCCGGGTTGGCTCCGGCCCCGAGGCCGCGGGTGAGTTCCCGGCCGACGTCGAGCTTGACGTCGGCGTCGCTCATCAACAGTGCTTGCGCGTCCGTGTTGATGGCGATGAACTCGACGCCCTTGAGACCGACCTCGATCATTCGGTTGATGGCATTGACACCACCGCCGCCGACACCGATGACCTTGATGACTGCGAGGTAGTTCTGCGGTGCTGCCACGTCGAAGGCCTCTCGCCTCGAGTTACGTGTCGCCACTTCGCGGTGGTCCCGCGCCGTGACGACGGATGCCGATGGGACGGTCCGAAACGCCGACCCAAACCCTAACGTTGAAGTTTAGGGTTACCAGTGTCTCTGTTCGCTGGACTCTTCCGAACAGGACACTAAGTCGACAAGTGGCGCACGTTCAACGAACACGCCGAACCTCCCGTTTTTCTTTTCACCCTATGTGATCACCCATAGCGCTGACCAACCAGGGTGCTGGCCAGGGCGTATGTGCGTCAACTCCGCGACGCCGCCGGGGCGGTCGGGGCACTCACGTCGAAGTGCCCCGCTTTGGGAGCCGCCTTCATCAGTGCGACGAGCGCACGCGCTTTCGCCTCGCCGTCCTCACCGCTGCCCCACACCACGGTCCGGCCGCCCCTCAACTCCAGGGTGATCGAGTCGTACGAACGGACCCGGAGGACCTTGGCGTCCCGGGCCACCGGTGCCGGCAGGTCGCCCGCCACGCCGACCGCCTCGACGGTCAGCCGGCCCGCGTCGAAACGGCGCAGGCTCGGGGACCGGGCCACCACCAGCTCCAGCAGGGGCACGCCCTTGGGGGCCCTCGCCGCGTCGACCGTGGCGAAACGCACACCCTTGGCGTCCACTTCCGTGAACTTTCCGCCCTTTTCCACCAGGAGTACGGGGGTGCGCTCGACGACGTTCAGGACGATGCCGTGCGGCCAGGAACGCACCGCGTCCACCGAGTCGATACGGGGCAGGGCGCGCCGCAGCCGGTGCTCGATCGCGTCCGTGTCGACCGACACCAGCGGCGCCCCGACCGGGACCGCGGCGGCCGCCTCGACCTGGGCGGGCGTCAGCACCCGCGTCCCGGACGTGGTGACCTCCCCGACCCGCAGCCACGCGGAGCCGTAGAAGAGCCACAGCCCGCCCACCAGCAGGGCCACGGCGGCCAGGAGCAGGAGCAGGGCCCAGCGGCCGGACGACGGCGTCCGGCCGCCGCCCGGCCCCCGCCGCCACCGGAGCGACGGCCGGGCCGGGGACGACCCCTTGGGCTTCGCGCCCCTGGGCTTCCCGCCCCCGGTCCCCCGGGGGCCCGGAGCGCCGCGCTCGGTGGTCGTCGTCGGCCCGGCCATGCTCCCTGCCTTCTCACGCCCGGTGGCGTGCCGCGATCGCCTCGTAGACCATGCCGACGAGCAGGTCGTCGGCGTCCCGGCGGCCGAACTCGGCGGCGGCGCGGGACATCTCGTACAGCCGGTGCGGGTCGGAGAGCACCGGGAGCACGTTGCCCTGGACCCACTCGGGCGTCAGCTCGGCGTCGTCGACCAGCAGGCCGCCGCCCGCCTTGACCACCGGCTGGGCGTTGAGCCGCTGTTCGCCGTTGCCGATCGGCAGCGGTACGTACGCGGCGGGCAGCCCGACGGCGGAGAGCTCGGCGACGGTCATCGCGCCCGCGCGGCACAGCATCATGTCGGCCGCGGCGTACGCGAGGTCCATCCGGTCCACGTACGGTACCGGGATGTAGGGCGGCATCCCGGGCATGTTGTCCACGTGCGGCAGTTCGTTCTTCGGGCCCACCGCGTGCAGGATCTGGATGCCGGAGCGCTGGAGGACCGGGGCGACCTGCTGGACGACCTCGTTGAGGCGGCGGGCGCCCTGCGAGCCGCCGGAGACCAGCAGCGTCGGCAGGTTGGGGTCCAGACCGAACGCGGCGCGCGCCTCCGGGCGGACCCGGGCGCGGTCCAGGGTGGCGATGGTGTGCCGCAGCGGGATGCCGATGTAGCGGGCGTTGCGGAGCTTGCTGTCGGGCGTGGCGACGGCGACCCCGGCCGCGTACCGGGACCCGATCTTGTTGGCCAGGCCGGGCCGGGCGTTGGCCTCGTGGACCACGATCGGCACGCCGAGCCGCTTGGCGGCCAGGTAGCCGGGCAGGGCCACGTAACCGCCGAAGCCGACGACGCAGTCGGCCTTGGTGCGCTCCAGGATCTGCTCGGCGGCCTTGATGGTGCCACGCAGCCGCCCCGGGACGGTGATCAGCTCGGGAGTGGGCTTGCGCGGCAACGGGACGGCGGGGATGAGCGCCAGCTCGTAGCCCCGCTCGGGTACGAGACGGGTCTCGAGTCCCCGTTCCGTACCGAGGGCCGTGATCCCCACGGTCGGGTCCTGCCTGCGCAGGGCGTCCGCGAGGGCGAGCGCGGGCTCGATGTGGCCGGCGGTCCCCCCACCGGCGAGTACGACATGCACCGAAATTCACCGCTCTCCGGACGGACGCTTCTTGACGCGCCGTCGCATCGACTTCCAACTCACCCCGGCCCATGTGCCCGGGCCAGGCTGTCGCATGGCCAGGGCCGCCTTCGCCGCGGGCTCCTCTCGCGCGAAGGCGATGAGCAGACCGACGGCGAACATGGTCGGCAGCAGGGCGGAACCCCCGTAGGAGAACAGCGGGAGCGGGACACCGGCGATCGGCAGCAGGCCGAGCACCGCACCGATGTTGACCACGGCCTGCGCCGTGATCCAGGTGGTCACGCCTCCCGCGGCATACCTCACGAAGGGGTCCTCCGTGCGTCCGGCCACGCGGATACCCGCATAGCCTAGAGCCGCGAACAGGGCGAGCACCGACAGCGTCCCCGCCAGCCCCAGTTCCTCCCCGGTGATGGCGAAGATGAAGTCGGTGTGAGGTTCGGGGAGTTGGCCCCATTTTTCCACACTCGCCCCCAGCCCGGAACCGAACCATCCGCCCGACGCCAGAGCATAGATCCCGTGCACGGCCTGCCAGCACGAGTCCCCCGGGCCGGGTTCGGTGGCGCCGATGCAGGCGAGCCGCGCCATCCGGTTCTCACTGGTCCGGATCAGCATCACGCCGATCGCGGCGGCGACCGCCAGGACCCCGACGAACAACCGGGTGGGGGCGCCGGCCAGCCACAGCAGGCCGAAGAGGATCGCGGTGAGGATGATCGCCGTCCCCATGTCCCCGCCCAGCATGATCAGGCCGAGCAGCAGGAAGGCGATCGGGACGAGCGGCACCAGCAGGTGCTTCCACTGGGTCAGCAGCCGTTTGTCCTGCTTGCGGGCGAGCAGGTCCGCGCCCCACAGGATGAGCGCCAGCTTGCCGAACTCGCTGGGCTGGAGCTGGAAGGGGCCGCCCAGGTAGATCCAGTTCTGGTTGCCGTTGACCGCGTGCCCTATGCCGGGGATCTGGACCAGCACCATCAGGAAGACGGTCCCGACGAGCAGCGGGTAGGCGAGGGCCCGGTGCAGTTTGGCCGGGACCCTGGAGGCGAACAGCAGCAGCCCGGTGCCGATGGTGGCGGCCAGGAACTGCTTGCGGAAGAAGTAGGTGTCGGAGAGCGACAGCTCCAGCGCCTTGATCTGGGACGCGGAGTAGACCATCACGAGGCCCAGGACGGTGATCAGCAGGCTGGCGCCCAGGATCACGTAGTACGCGGTCAGAGGGCGGTCCCAGGCCCTCCGTGCCCGTTCGTAGAGCCCGCGCGCCCCGCTCCCCCGCGGCGGGCGGGGTACGGGGCCCCTGCGGACGCGCCCGGCCGCCTTGCGGGCGGCGGGGGGCCGTCGCAGTCCGGCGGTCCGGCCGCGCAGGGCGAGACCGGCGCGGTGCGGTGCGTACGCGGCGGCGTGGTCGGCCGGCATGGTCGCTGTCCCCTCCAGTCGTGCCCGGCGCGGCCGGACCTGGTGGCTGTCAGGCGCGCTCGGCGGCGAGTGCGCGGACCGCGTCCGCGAACGCCTCGCCCCGCTTGTTGTAGTTGACGAACATGTCCATCGAGGCGCAGGCCGGGGCGAGCAGGACCGTGTCCCCGGGCCGGGCGAGCCGTGCCGCCTCCCGGACCGCCGCCGGCATCGCCCCAGTGTCGGTCCGGTCGAGGTCGACGACCGGTACCTCCGGGGCGTGTCGCACGAGGGCTTCCCGGATCAGGGCCCGGTCGGCGCCCATGAGTACGACGCCGCGCAGCCGCTTCGCCGCCGTGGCCACCAGCTCGTCGAAGGTCGCGCCCTTGGCGAGGCCCCCGGCGATCCAGACGATCGGGTCGTAGGCGGCCAGCGACGCCTCCGCGGCGTGCGTGTTGGTGGCCTTGGAGTCGTCGACGTACCGGACGCCCTCGATCTCCTCGACCAGCTCGATACGGTGCGGGTCGGGCCGGAAGGCCCGCAGTCCGTCGCGTACGGCGGTGGCCGGGACGCCGAAGGCCCGCGCGAGCGCGGCGGCGGCGAGCGCGTTGGCGATGTTGTGCGGGGCCGGCGGGTCGATGTCGGAGACCTGGGCGAGCTCCTGGGCCTGCTTCTGCCGGTTCTCGACGAAGGCCCGGTCCACCAGGAGGTCGTCGACGACGCCGACCTGGGAGGGGCCGGGCGTGCCGAGGGTGAAGCCGATGGCGCGGCAGCCCTCCTCCACGTCGGCCTCGCGCACCAGGTCCTCGGTGGCCTTGTCGGCGACGTTGTAGACGCACGCCACCTGGTTGCCCTCGTAGACGCGGCCCTTGTCGGCGGCGTACGCCTGCATGGAGCCGTGCCAGTCGAGGTGGTCGGGGGCCAGGTTCAGGACGGCGGCCGAGTGGGCGCGCACGGAGGGCGCCCAGTGGAGCTGGTAGCTGGACAGCTCGACGGCGAGGACGTCGTACTCCTCCTCGCCGAGCACCGCGTCCAGCAGGGAGACGCCGATGTTGCCGACGGCGGCGGTCCTGAGGCCCGCCGCCTCCAGGATGGCGGCGAGCATCCGCACGGTCGTGGTCTTGCCGTTGGTGCCGGTGACCGCGAGCCAGGGGGCGGCGCCGGGGCCCCGCAGCCGCCACGCCAGCTCGACGTCGCCCCAGACCTCCACGCCCGCCTCGGCGGCCGCGGCGAACAGCGGCTTGTCCGGCTGCCAGCCGGGCGTGGTGACGACCAGTTCGGTGCCCTCCGGCAGGGTGGCCCCGTCGCCGAGGCGGACGGTGATGCCCTCCGCCTCCAGCTCCGCCGCCTGCGTGCGGGAACGCTCGTCGTCGCCGTCGTTGACGACCGTGACGCGCGCTCCCAGGCCGGCGAGGACACGGGCGGCGGGGATGCCGCTCACGCCCATGCCGGCGACGGTGACGTTCTTGCCCTGCCAGGAGGTACTCACTTGTCGGCTGCCCATCCCGCGTAGAAGAGGCCCAGTCCCACGATGACGCACATGCCCTGGATGATCCAGAAACGGACCACCACCAGGACTTCGGACCAGCCCTTGAGTTCGAAGTGGTGCTGGAGCGGCGCCATCCGGAAGACCCGCTTGCCGGTCATCTTGAAGGAGCCGACCTGGATGACGACGGACATGGTGATGAGGACGAACAGGCCGCCCAGGAGGGCCAGCAGCAGCTCCGTGCGGGAGCAGATCGCCAGGCCCGCGAGCGCGCCGCCGAGGGCGAGCGAACCGGTGTCACCCATGAAGATCTTGGCGGGAGAGGTGTTCCACCACAGGAAGCCGAAGCAGGCGCCCATGAGGGCGGAGGCGACGACGGCGAGGTCGAGCGGGTCGCGCACCTCGAAGCAGGCGTTGGGGTTGGTCAGGGTCTCGGCGTTGGCGCACGACTCCTGGAACTGCCACAGCCCGATGAAGGTGTACGCGCCGAAGACCATCACCGAGGCGCCGGTCGCGAGGCCGTCCAGGCCGTCCGTCAGGTTCACGCCGTTGGACATGGCCAGGATCATGAACAGCGCCCAGACCACGAACAGCACCGGGCCGATGGCCCAGCCGAAGTCCGTGATGAAGGAGAGCTTGGTGGAGGCCGGCGTCTGGCCGCGGCTGTCGGCGAACTGGAGCGCCAGGACGGCGAAGGCGATGCCGACGATCAGCTGGCCGGCCATCTTCGCCTTGGCCCGCAGACCGAGCGACCGCTGCTTGACGATCTTGATGTAGTCGTCGAGGAAGCCGACGAGGCCCATGCCCGCCATCAGGAACAGCACCAGGACGCCCGAGTAGGTCGGGTCCTCCCCCGTGATGACCTTGGCGAGCGCGTACGCGATGAGCGTGGCCAGGATGAAGGAGATGCCGCCCATGGTGGGCGTGCCCTTCTTGCTGCCGTGCGTGCGCGGGCCGTCGTCCCGGATGAACTGCCCGTATCCCTTGCGGGCCAGGAGCTTGATCAGCAGCGGCGTACCGATCAGGGTCAGGAAGAGCCCGATGGCTCCCGCGAAGAGGATCTGCCTCATCGGCCGGTGACCTCGCCCTCGGTGGTGTTCTCGAGCAGTGCCTGGGCGATCCGCTCGAGCCCGACCGACCTTGATGCCTTCACCAGCACGACGTCTCCCGGGCGCAGCTCACTGCGCAACAGGTCGATCGCCGCCCGTGCGTCGGACACGTGCACCGACTCCTCACCCCACGAACCCTCGTTATATGCGCCCAGTTGCAGCCAGGACGCTTCCCTGCCCCCGACTGCGACGAGCTTGCTGACGTTGAGCCGGACGGCGAGCCGTCCGACCGCGTCGTGCTCGGCGAGCGCCTCGTCCCCCAGCTCGGCCATCTGACCGAGCACCGCCCACGTACGGCCCCCCTTGGCCTGTGCTGCCTTGCCCATGGCCGCGAGCGCGCGCAGGGCGGCTCGCATGGACTCCGGGTTCGCGTTGTAGGCGTCGTTGACGATCGTCACACCGTCCGGACGCTCGGTGACCTCCATGCGCCAGCGGGAGAGGGTGCCCGCCTCGGAGAGCGCGGTGGCGATCTCGTCGACGGACATGCCCAGCTCATGGGCGACGGCGGCCGCGGCGAGCGCGTTCGACACGTGGTGCTCACCGTACAGGCGCAAGGTCACGTCACTGCACCCGGTGGGTGTGTGAAGCCTGAATGCGGGCTGTCCGGTCTCTGTGAGCCGGACGTTCTCGGCCCGTACGGTCGCGTCGTCGGCCTCGCCGAACAGCGTCACGCGCGCGTGGGTGCGGCTTTCCATGGCCCGGACGAGGGGGTCGTCGGCGTTCAGCACGGCGATGCCGCCGTCCTCGGCGGAGGGCAGCGCCTCCACCAGCTCGCCCTTGGCCTGGGCGATCTGCTCGCGGCCGCCGAACTCGCCGATGTGGGCGCTGCCCACGTTCAGGACGAGGCCGATGGACGGCGGGGTCAGCTCGGTGAGGTAGCGGATGTGGCCGATTCCGCGCGCTCCCATCTCCAGGACGAGGTGCTCGGTGTCCTTCTCCGCGCGCAGCGCGGTGAGGGGCAGGCCGATCTCGTTGTTGAGGGAGCCGGGCGTCCAGACGGTGGGGCCCTTGCGCTGGAGCACCTGGGCGATCAGGTCCTTGGTGCTGGTCTTGCCGGCGGAGCCGGTGAGCGCGACGACGCGGGTGCCGAGGCGCCCGACGACGTGGCGGGCGAGGGCTCCGAGGGCCGTGCGCACGTCGTCCACGACGATGGCGGGCACCCCGACGGGGCGGGTGGCCAGTACGGCCGCCGCGCCCGCGTCCATGGCGCGCAGTGCGTAGTCGTGGCCGTCGACGTTCTCGCCGGCGAAGGCGGCGAAGAGCGAGCCGGGCTCGACCTGGCGGGAGTCGATGACGACGGGGCCGGTGACCCGCACGGCCGGATCCGGTATGTCGGACGACTGCCCGCCGACGATTTCGGCGATCTCGGCGAGGGAGAGGGCGATCACTACTTCATCCCTGACTGTTCTGGATTGCTTCGCGGAGGACCAGGCGGTCGTCGAAGGGGCGGACCACTCCGGCGATGTCCTGGCCCTGCTCGTGGCCCTTGCCGGCGACCAGCACGGTGTCGCCGGGCCGGGCGCGTGCCACGGCGGCGGCGATCGCGGCGGCCCGGTCCTCGAAGACGGCGACCTCGCCGCGTTCGTGGACGGGCACCGACGCGGCGCCGGCGAGCATGGCGGCGAGGATCGCGAGGGGGTCCTCGGAGCGGGGGTTGTCGGAGGTGAGGACGGCGGTGTCGGCGAGGCGTGCCGCGGCGGCGCCCATGGGGCCGCGCTTGGTGACGTCCCGGTCGCCGCCGCAGCCGAGGACGACGTGCAGCTTGCCCTCGGTGACCTTGCGCAGCGAGCGCAGGACCGATTCGACGGCGTCCGTCTTGTGGGCGTAGTCGACGACGGCGAGGTAGGGCTGGCCCGCGTCGACGCGCTCCAGGCGGCCGGGGACGCCGGGGACGGCGGCGACGCCGTCGGCGGCGGTCTGGGGGTCGATCCCGGCCGCGGCGAGGGTGACCACGGCGGCGAGGGCGTTGGCGACGTTGAAGGGGCCGGCCAGCGGGGCCTCGGCGCTGATGCGCTCGCCCTCGGGGCCGACGATGGTGAACGTGCTCCCGATGGCGCCGATCTCGACGTCCTCGGCGTGCCAGTCGGCGTCGGGGTGGCCCTCGGCGGAGAAGGTGACGACCGGGACGGAGGCCTCCTTGACCAGCCTGCGTCCGTACTCGTCGTCGTAGTTGACCACGCCCAGGCGGCTGCGGCGCGGGGTGAAGAGCTGCGCCTTGGCCTGGAAGTAGTCCTCCATGCCGGAGTGGAACTCCATGTGCTCCGGGCTGAGGTTGTTGAAGACGGCGACGTCGAAGACGCAGCCGTCGACCCGGCCGAGCACCAGCGCGTGGCTGGAGACCTCCATGGCGACGGCTTCGACGCCGCGCTCGCGCATCACCGCGAACAGCGCCTGGAGGTCGGTGGCCTCCGGGGTGGTCCGTTCGGACTTGATGCGTTCGCCGCCGATGCGCATCTCCACGGTGCCGATGAGTCCGGTGCTGCGGCCGGCCGCCTTGAGGCCGCCTTCGACGAGGTAGGCCGTGGTGGTCTTGCCGGAGGTGCCGGTGATGCCGATCTGGAGCAGGTCGCCGCCGGGGCGGCCGTAGATCTCGGCGGCGAGCTCGCCCATCCGGCCGCGCGGGTCCTCGGTGACCAGGACCGGCAGGCCGGTCGCGGCGGCGCGGTCGGCGCCCGTCGGGTCGGTGAGGATCGCGACGGCTCCGAGGTCGGCGGCCTGGCCGGCGAAGTCGGCGCCGTGGAGGCGGGAGCCGGGCAGGGCCGCGTACACGTCTCCGGGGCGTACGGCCCGGGAGTCGTGGGTGATGCCGGTCACCTCCGCGTCGCCCTGCACGGGCGTGTCCAGCCGGGCCGCGAGTTCGCCCAGGGGTGTGGGGCGGACCTGGACCGGCCGGGGCGCCCCGGGGCGGTTCGCGGGGGCGTCCGTCGGGGTGGTTCGGGACTGATCAGCGTGTGGCACGGCGGTGAGCGTACCGGGCGCACCCGTGATCGGGCTAAATGAGGGCGCCTGGGCCGCGTGGCCGCCGGAACGGTTCCCGGGGTCGGGGGTGGTGGTTGTCACTGGTTGCTCCCGCCGGCTCACTCGCCGGGTTTGAACGTGACCGGCATCCGGGGTGGTTGTTTGCCGGTGGGTGCGACTTGCAGGGTCTTGAGGGCGAACTCCATGACCTTCTTGTAGATGGGTCCGCAGATCTGGCCGCCGAAGTAGCTGCCGCTGGTGGGGTTCTGGATGGCGCAGTAGACGGTGATCCGGGGATCGTCGGCGGGGGCGAACCCCGCGAAGGAGGCGGTGTAGCCCTTGTAGCGGCCGAGTTGGGGGTCGACGCGGTTGGCGGTACCCGTCTTGCCGGCGACCCGGTAGCCGGGGATGGCGGCCTTGGTCCCGGTGCCCTCCTCGTCGTCGACGACCGACTCCAGCATGGCGGCGAGGGTCTTGGCGGTCTTCTCGCTGACGACCCGGGTCTGCCGGGGGGCGGGGGCGGGGGTGAAGCGGCCGTCCGGCCCCTTGGTGCCGCGTACGAGGGTGGGCTCGACGCGTACGCCGCCGTTGGCGATCGTGGAGTAGACGGACGTCGCCTGCATGGCGTTGAGGGACAGGCCCTGGCCGAAGGGGATCGTGTACTGCTGCGAGGTGGACCAGTCCTGGGGCTTGGCGAGGATGCCGGAGGTCTCGCCCGGGTAGCCGAGGCCGGTGGGGCTGCCGAGGCCGAACTTGCGCAGGTAGGAGTGCAGGACCCGGTTGGCCTGGGCCTGGGTGGGGCCGAGCTGGCCGGTGGCCAGGATGGTGCCGATGTTGCTGGACTTGGCCAGGACGCCGTTGAGCGTCAGGTACCAGGTGGGGTGGTCGATGTCGTCCTTGAACAGCCGGTCGCCGCGGTGGAGGCGGTTGGGGACGACCACGTGGGTGGAGGGCGTGGCGGCGCCCTCCTCCAGGACGGCGGCCATGGAGATGACCTTGGCGGTGGAGCCGGGTTCGTAGGCGTCCTGGAGGGCGGCGTTGCCCATGGCGGCGGAGTTGGCCTGGCTCAGGTCGTTGGGGTCGAAACCGGGGGCGTTGGCCATGGCGAGGACCTCGCCGGTCCGGGCGTCCTGCACCATCACGTAGCCGCGGTCCGCCTTGGACTCCTCGACCTGCCGGGTGATGGCCTGCTGGGCGGCCCACTGGATGTCCCGGTCGATGGTGAGCTCGATGTCGGAGCCGGGGACGGCGGGGGTCTCGCGGGCGCCGACGGTGGGCACCCGGCGGCCGCCGGACTGGGCGTACTTGATCTTGCCGTCCTTGCCGGCCAGTTCCTCGTCGAGCATGGACTCCAGGCCGCCGCCGCCGCGCCCGTCGGCGTTGACGTACCCCAGTATCCCGGCGGCGAGGGTGCCGTTGGGGTACACGCGTTTGGTGCTGGGCTCGTTGAAGATGCCGGCCAGGATGCTGACGCCGGTGCCGCCGCCCGCCTTGCCGGCGCGGGCCTTCTCGGCGAAGACGTTCTTCAGGTCCTTGATCTGCTTCCAGACCTGGGGGGTCTGGCGGCGGGCCAGCAGGGCGTAGCGGGACTTGGGCGCCTTGAGCTTGGCGACCAGTTCGGCGGGGTCCTTGCCGAGGATCGGCGCGAGGAGGGCGGCGGCCTGCTCCGGGGCGTCGGGGGCCTTGCTCTCCTCGGGCGTGAACATCTTCGGGTCGGCGGTGATGTCGTACGCGTCGACGCTGGTGGCCAGAGCGATCCCGGCGCGGTCGGTGATCTCGCCGCGCTCGGCGGACAGCGTGAACTCCTGGTACCGGTTCTTCTCGGCCTTGGCGGCGTACGCGCTGGCGTCGACGGCCTGGACCTGGAGGAGGCGCACGACGAACGCCAGCATGACCAGCGTCAGGCCCAGGCTGACCAGCCTCAGCCGGGGCCGGGGGCTGCCGAGCCGGATGGTGCGGGCCCGGGCGGGCGGGCGTGGCGAGGGTCGCGGCCGGCGGACGGCCGGGCGGGCGGGCCGGTCCGGGCGGGCGGAGCGTTCCGGGCGGGCCGGGGCGGGCACGCGGCGGCGGGGGGGCTGGGTGGGGGGCACTGCGTCACCTGCCGGACGTCGTCGGTGCGGTGGGCGGGGCGGGCTCGGCCGTCGCCTCGCCGGGTACGCCGCGGACCGTGCCGTCGGGGCCCAGGAAGGCGGGGCTGCCGCCGGGCACCATGCCGAGTTCACGGGCCCGGCGCTCCAGCGCGTCGGGGGCGGACCGGCCGTCCACGTCCCGCTGGAGCTCCTGCTCCTCGTCGGTGAGTTCGGTGGTCCTCTTCTTCAGCTCGCTGAGCCGGAAGGATCCCTCGTTGAGGGAGGAGTTGAGGAGCAGGAGGGTGATCAGGCCGCCGCCGAGGAGCAGGACGACCAGCAGGACGAAGGGGGTGCGGGCCGCGGTGCTGGGCCCGGACGGCATGAGCCGCGCGAGCCGCGCCGCCCGTCCCTTCAGCGGTCCCGCCTTGGTCACCTGTCCTCCCGGTTCGCCCCGCTGTCCCGTCCGTGGTCCACGCCGCCGCCGTGCCCGCGCCCGTCCTTCCGGCCGGGCTGGCCGCTCACAGCTCGTCCCGCCTGATCCGCTCGGCGCCCCGGAGCCTGGCGGGGGCGGCGCGGCGGTTCTCGGCGACTTCCTCCTCGGTGGGGAGTTCGGCACCGCGGGTCAGGAGCTTGAGCTTCGGCTGGTAGCGCTCCGGCACGACGGGCAGCCCCGGCGGGGCGGTGCTGGTGGCGCCGGCCGCGAAGACCTGCTTCACCAGCCGGTCCTCCAGCGAGTGGTACGACAGGACGGCGATCCGGCCGCCCACCGCGAGGGCCTTCACCGCGGCCGGGACGGCCCGCTCCAGGACGGTCAGCTCGCCGTTGACCTCGATGCGCAGGGCCTGGAAGGTCCGCTTGGCCGGGTTGCCGCCGGTCCGCTTGGCGGCCTGCGGGAGGGCGTCGCGGATCAGCTCGACGAGCCGGGCGCTGTTGGAGAAGGGTTCCTTCTCCCGCTCCCGTACGATCGCCGCCACGATCCGCTTGGCCTGCTTCTCCTCGCCGTACTGGCGCAGGATGCGGACCAGCTCGCCGGGCGGGTAGGTGTTGAGGACCTCCGCCGCGCTGATGCCGGTCGTCTGGTCCATGCGCATGTCGAGCGGGGCGTCCTGCGCGTAGGCGAAGCCCCGGTCGGCCTCGTCGAGCTGCATGGACGAGACACCGAGGTCGAACAGGACGCCCTGGACCTCCGGGACGCCCAGCCGGTCCAGGACCTCGGGGAGCTCGTCGTAGACGGCGTGGACCAGGGTGGCGCGGTCGCCGAAGCGGGCGAGCCGCTCACCGGAGAGCCGCAGGGCCTCTTTGTCCCGGTCGAGGGCGATCAGCCGCGCCTCGGGGAAGCGGGTCAGCAGCGCCTCGCTGTGGCCTCCGAGGCCCAGGGTGCAGTCGACGACCACCGCACCCGGCTGCCCCAGTGCGGGTGCCAGCATGTCCAGGCACCGCTGGAGCATCACCGGGACGTGTCGGGTCTCGCTCATGCGCCCTCTCAGATTCGGCGCGGTGGACGTACTGCCGGATCCCTCCCGTCCGGGGAGGCCCGCCGGCGCCGGAAAAGCGTCGGCCGACCGGCGAGCGGGAGAGGGCCGAGCCGTACCTGCCGCCGCACACGCGGGGGGAGAAACTGCGGATTCGCTGGGATTCGCTCAATGTCTCCGTGAACTTCGCGTCACTTTAGTCCACTGCCCCGCGCGGTCAATCAACCGGGCAGCGCGTCGCGCGGGGCGGCGGCGCACGGGGCGCGATCACGGACGACTCACCCGGACAGTGGCCCGCCCTCACCCCTGTGGGTTACCTCACAACAAGGCACGTTGGAGTTCTTTGTCCCCTCTCACAGCGAGCCGCGGCGGGGCGTGACCATTAACGTTTGAGCCATGACGACTTCAGCATCCGCGCACCCCTCGCCGAGCCCCATAACCGACGGCGGCACGGTCACGGACCGTCTCGTCGAGGCCAACCGGCAGTACGCCGCCGGCTTCACCGACCCGGGCATGGACGCCCGCCCCGTGCTGCACGTCGCGGTCGTCGCCTGCATGGACGCCCGGCTCGACCTGCACGCGGCGCTCGGTCTCGAACTGGGTGACTGCCACACGATCCGCAACGCCGGCGGTGTCGTCACCGACGACGTGATCCGCTCGCTCACCATCAGCCAGCGCGCGCTGGGCACCCGCAGTGTCGTGCTGGTGCACCACACGGGCTGCGGCCTGGAGTCGCTCACGGAGGAATTCCGCCACGAGCTGGAGCAGGAGGTCGGCCAGCGGCCGGCCTGGGCGGTGGAGGCCTTCCGCGACGTCGACCAGGACGTACGGCAGTCCATGCAGCGTGTGCGGACGTCGCCGTTCCTGGTGCACACCGACGACGTGCGGGGCTTCGTCTTCGACGTGAAGACGGGTCTCCTGCGCGAGATCGACCCCTCTTCCTGAGGTTTCCCGGCACGGGACACCCTCCCGGAACACGCCATCTCCGACATATCGCGCGCGGTTGTCCACAGCCGAGTGACACGTACGGGTAACGGCAACAAGAATGCGGGGGTGACACCGCTCCTGAATGGTTCGGAGACGGTGTCCGTGTTTCAAGGGTGGACCGTGCCGTCAGTCGCGCACGGCCCATGGAACGGGCCGAGGAGGGCCGTGTGACGACCTATGACGATCGAGCGAGCCTCACAGATCTGACCACCACGGCGGAACGCGTCCGCAGGTCGGTGGAGGGTGTGATCGAGGGCAAGCCTGAGGTCGTACGGCTTTCGCTGACCGTGCTGCTCGCCGAGGGACACCTCCTGATCGAGGATGTCCCCGGCGTCGGCAAGACCATGCTGGCCAAGGCGCTGGCACGGTCGATCGACTGCTCCGTGCGGCGCATCCAGTTCACGCCCGACCTGCTGCCGTCGGACATCACCGGTGTGTCGGTCTACGACCAGCAGCGGCGTGAGTTCGAGTTCAAGCCGGGCGCGATCTTCGCGCAGATCGTGATCGGCGACGAGATCAACCGCGCCTCGCCCAAGACCCAGTCGGCGCTGCTGGAGTCGATGGAGGAGCGCCAGGTCACCATGGACGGGCACAGCTACGAGCTGCCCAGCCCCTTCATGGTGGTCGCCACGCAGAACCCGGTCGAGATGGAGGGCACCTACCCGCTCCCCGAGGCCCAGCGGGACCGCTTCATGGCCCGCGTCTCGATCGGCTACCCCAGCGCCGAGGCCGAGCTCCAGATGCTGGACGTGCACGGCGGGGTGTCGCCGCTGGACGACCTCCAGCCGGTGGCGCACGCCCACGACATCGTGAAGCTGATCGACGCGGTGCGCACGGTCCACGTGGCCGAGGCGGTCCGGCGGTACGCGGTGGAGCTCGTCGCGGCCACCCGCACCCACCCGGACCTGCGGCTCGGCGCCTCGCCGCGCGCCACGCTGCACCTGCTGCGGGCCGCGAAGGCGTCCGCCGCGCTGAGCGGCCGCGACTACGCCCTGCCCGACGACGTCCAGGCACTGGCCGTCCCCGTGCTGGCCCACCGGCTGCTGCCCACGGCCCAGGCGCAGCTGAACCGGCGTACCTCCGAGCAGGTCGTGCGGGACATCATCCAGCGCACGCCGGTACCCACGGCGGCTCCGCCGGCGGCCGCGCCGCACGGCTCGCCGCTGTCCGGTGGCCGGGTGCCCGGCGGCCCGATGCAGGGCGGTCAGATGCCCGGCGGCCCGGGGGCCGGCGCCCCGCTCTACGGCCAGCAGCAGCCCGGCGTACGGCGGCTGTGATGGCGGCCGGGGGGCCCGCCGGCCGGGACGGCGAGAACAGGGGCGGGGTGCGGGCCGCCCTCGGGGGGCTGACGACCCGCGGCCGGTCCTTCCTGGCGGCCGGCGTCGCGGCGGCGGTGTGCGCCTACGTACTGGGACAGGGCGACCTGCTGCGCGTCGGGTTGCTGCTGGCCGTCCTGCCGCTGGTCTGCGTGCTGGTGCTCTACCGCACCCGCTACCAGGTGGCCGGCAGTCGGCGGCTGGCGCCGCAGCGGGTGCCGGCCGGCGCCGAGGCGCGCGTCCACCTGCGGATGGAGAACATCTCGCGGCTGCCCACGGGCCTGCTGATGCTCCAGGACCACGTGCCGTACGTGCTGGGGCCGCGGCCCCGGTTCGTGCTGGACCGGGTGGAGGCGGGCGGGCGCCGCGAGGTGTCCTACCGGGTCCGCTCGGACCTGCGCGGCCGCTATCCGCTCGGGCCGCTCCAGCTACGGCTGAGCGACCCGTTCGGGATGTGCGAGCTGACCCGCTCGTTCAGCGCCTACGACATGCTCACGGTCATACCGCGCACCGAGCCGCTGCCGCCCGGCCGGCTGCCGGGCGAGGCCTCGGGATACGGCGAGGGGCGGCCGCGTTCGCTGGCCCTGGCCGGCGAGGACGACGTGATCCCGCGCGAGTACCGCTACGGCGACGACCTGCGGCGGGTGCACTGGCGGTCCACCGCTCGGTACGGCGAACTGATGGTGCGCCGCGAGGAGCAGCCGCAGCGCGCCCGGTGCACGGTGCTGCTGGACACCCGCGAGGTGGCCTACCAGGGCTTCGGGCCGGACTCCGCCTTCGAGTGGGCGGTGTCCGGCGCGGCCTCGGTGCTGGTGCACATGCTGGAGCAGGGCTACTCCGTCCGGCTGCTGACCGACGAGGGCAGTCCGCTGCCCGGCGACGGTGACGGGTTCACCGGTGCGGCACAGGACTCGGCGGACGCGGCGGGCCTGATGCTGGACACCCTCGCGGTCGTCGACCACTCCGACGGGGCCGGGCTCTCGCGCGCCCTGGACCTGCTGCGCTCCGGGAACGAGGGACTGCTGGTCGCGTTCATCGGCGACCTCGACGAGGAGCAGGCGGCGGTGGCCGCCCGGATGCGGCAGCGCAGCGGCGCGGCGGTCGCCTTCGTCCTGGACAGCGGTACGTGGCTGACCGGCGGCGCGGTGGCCGGCGCGGTGGAGGACAGTGTGCGGCGGCTGCGGGACGCGGGCTGGACGGCGGTGGCCGTACCGCCCGGGGCGTCGCTGGCCGAGTTGTGGCGGCGGACGGGCGGGGCGCCCTCCGGACCGGGCGCGGCGAGCAGGGGAACGAGCGGAATGTCCGGGGTATCGGGGGGTTGGTCATGAGCGGTCGCGGGAGGCTGGCGCTGTGCGCCTTCGCCGCCACGCTGATGGCGGCCGGGGCGCTGCTGCCGCTGGTCGATCCGGCCACGTGGATCATCCAGGCCGCGGTGCTGGTGGCGCTCCAGAGCGGGGCGGGCGCGCTGGTGCGGCGCTGGTCGTCGGCACGCGCGCTCACGGTCGCGGTCCAGGCCCTGGTGGGCCTGGTGGCGCTGACCGTCCTCTTCGCCCGGGACCAGGCACTGGCCTGGTTCCTGCCCGGACCGGACGCGATCCAGCGGTTCGGGTTGCTGCTGACCTCGGGCGCGGAGGACGTCGGGCAGTACGCCACCCCGGCGCCCGCCACCGACGGCATCCGGCTGATGCTGGTCGGCGGCGTGCTGGTGATCGGGCTGGCCGTCGACGCCCTGGCGGTGACGTTCCGCAGCGCCGCTCCGGCGGGGCTGCCGCTGCTCGCGCTGTACTCGGTCGCGGCCGGCCTGTCCGGTGGCGGCGCGAGCTGGCTGTGGTTCCTGCTGGCCGCCTCCGGCTACCTGCTGCTCCTGCTGGCCGAGGGCCGCGACCGGCTCTCCCAGTGGGGCCGGGTCTTCGGCGGCGCGGCCCCGGGCGGACGTGGCCCGGCCGGGCGGGCGGGCGGGCCGCTGGCCCCGGTGCGGACCGGGCGGCGCATCGGCGTGGTCGCCCTGGGCATCGCGCTGGCCGTGCCGGCCGCGCTGCCGGCCCTCGGCGGCGGACTGCTGGACGGCACCGGCGCGGTGGGCGGCAAGGGCGGCGGGGTGATCAACGCGGTCAACCCGCTGGTGGCGCTCCAGGACAACCTGACGCAGCCCGAGGACCGCGAGGTGCTGCGCTACCGCACCAACGCCGAGGACACGTCCGGGCTGTATCTGCGTCTGACGTCGCTGGACGACTTCGACGGCGCGTCCTGGAAGCTCTCCGAGCGCCCGATCGTCGACGTCCCCGAGCGGCTGCCGCAGCCGGCCGGGCTGAGCGGCAGTGTCAACGCGGCGGAGATCACGACCAGTGTGTCGGCCGCCGGCACCTACGAACAGCGGTGGCTGCCCATGCCGTTCCCCGCGTCCCGGGTCGAGGTCGACGGGCGCTGGCGCTTCGAGCCGGTGGGACGCACGCTCGTCGGCGACGGCGACCAGACCACGAAGGGCGCGCAGTACACGGTGCGCAGCCTGGTCGTGGAGCCGACCCGGGAGCAGTTGGCCAACGCCCCGCAGCCGTCGGCCGACCTCGAACGCGAGTACACCGAGGTGCCCGGGTCGCTGCCGCCGGACGTGCGGTCGACCGCGGCCCGGGTGACCAGGGGCGCGGCGACCGACTACGAGCGGGCCGTCAAGCTCCAGGACTGGTTCGCGGTGGAGGGCGGCTTCCGTTACGACACCACGGTGTCGTCGGGCACGGGAGCGGCCGCGATCTCGCAGTTCCTCAAGAACAAGGAGGGGTTCTGCATCCACTTCTCCTTCTCGATGGCGGCGATGGCCCGGACGCTGGGCATTCCGGCGCGGGTCGCGGTCGGCTTCACCCCCGGTGCGCCGCAGTCGGGCGGCTACATGTCGGTCGGCATCCGTGACGCGCACGCATGGCCCGAGCTGTACTTCGAGGGCGTGGGCTGGACCCGTTTCGAGCCCACCCCGACGCGCGGCACGACGCCCGAGTACACGCGGCCGGAGGCGCCGACGGGACGGCCGAGCACACCGGCGCAGCCGGAGGAGAGCGCCGCCGCGGTGCCGTCGACGCAGCCGTCCACCCAGGAGAGCTGCCCGCCGCAGGCGCGGCGCCTGGGCGAGTGCGGGGACGTCCAGGACCCCGGCGCCGTCGCCGCGGCCGACTCGGGGCCGCCGCTGGGCACGATCCTGCTGGTCGCCGCGGGAGTGGTGGCGGTCGTACTGCTGCCCCTGCTGCCGATGCTGTGGCGGTCGCGGGTACGGGCCCGGCGCCTCGGCCGGGCCGGGCGCGGCCCGGAGGACGTGGCCGCCCGGACCCTGGCGGCCTGGGAGGAGGTCCTGGACACGGCGTGGGACCACGGCATTGCGCCGGACGACTCCCGGACGCCGCGCAAGACGGCCGAGCGGATCGTCCTGCTGGGCGAGCTGGACGGTCCCCCGGCCGAGGCGGTCCACCGGGTGGCCGGCGCGGTGGAGCAGGTGCTCTACGCCCCCCGGCCGGGCCACGTGGCGGGACTGGCCGAGGACGCGGCCCGGATCCGTGCGGGTCTGGCCGCCGGATCCGGCCGGGCCGGCCAGCTGCGCGCGCTGCTGCTCCCCCGCTCGACCGTCCGGGTGGTGTGGGCGGTGTCGGACCGCTGGGCGGCGCTCACCGGCCGGTGGGCCGGCCGGCGCCACCGCCTGGTGGCCCGCGTCGCCTCCCTGCTCCGCCGCCCCTCCCGCCAGGGCGGCTGACCCGGCGGCCGGGGGCCCCTCCCGGCACCCCACCGCATGACGAGGCCCCGGCCGGGTGGCCGGGGCCTCGTCATGCGGTGGGGTGCCGGGAGGGATCGAACGGGGCCGCGTCCAGGATGTGCCGGGGCGGACCAGCCGCATCCGACGGCCGAGCGGCGCGCGTCCCGGCAGGGACGGGGGTACCCGCTCGTATCACTGGGCGGCGGGTGGGTGGACATGGGTGAGGGGCGACCGCCGTCGGCGGTCGCCCCTCACCCATGTCTCATGCCGTGGCGCTCAGTGGCCCTGCTCGTCGCGGCGGCGCTGCCACCGCTCCTCGATCTTGTTCATCATCGAGCGGCGCTGCCGGGGGTGCCGGCCGTGGGCCGTGCCTCCGTCGGTCTGCTGCTGCTCACCCGGTTTCGGCGCCTTGCGCCAACCGGTGACCGCGAGGACCGCACAGCCGAGCATGACGAGGAACCCCACCACGCTGATCCAGATCTGCTGGGCGACCATTCCGGCCATGAGGAGCGCGATACCCACCAGGAAGCCTGCGACCGCCTGGTACACCCGTCGCCGGGTGTGCGTACGCAGCCCGCTTCCCTCGAGCGCTGTCGCGAACTTGGGATCTTCGGCGTACAGCGCTCGCTCCATCTGCTCGAGCATTCGCTGCTCGTGCTCCGAGAGCGGCACGGAGTCCTCCTCGTCGTCGGTCGCTGGGGGCGACCGGTATGCGGCCCTTTCAGGATAGGCAGGGATTCGCCCCCGTGAAACCCGCCCTGTGCCTTTCACCGATCGGACCGCCATGCCGGTTCGGGTGGTGAGGCGTTGATTCCCCGTCCTCCGATCCGTCATGCCGGATGGTGTCCCTCGATCATACGGGGATCCGGCTGCGAGCGGGCGGCCTGTGGCGTACTCCATCTGCGGCTGCGCCGCTGATCAGCCCGCTGGTCGGATCAGCCCCGCTTTTCGCCCAGCACGTGCAGTTGGGTGGCGACCGACCGGAACGCGGGGAGCTCGGCGGCGGCGGCCTCCAGCTTGAGCAGCGCGTCGAGGGCGCCGGGCTCGGTGTCGACCAGGACGCCGGGGACGAGGTCGGCGAAGACCCGCACGCCGTGCACGGCGCCGACCTCCACACCGGCCGCCTCGACGGCCTCGGTCAGTTGCTCGGCGGTGAAGCGCCGCGGGACGGGGTCGCCCTCGCCCCAGCGGCCCGCCGGGTCGGTCAGGGCGCGGCGGGCTTCGGTGAAGTGCCCGGCGAGCGCCCTGGCGAGGACGGCGCCGCCCAGTCCGGCCGCGAGCAGGCTGAGCGCGCCGGAGGGCCGCAGGGCCTCGGCGGCGTTGCGCACGCCCTCGGCGGGGTCGTCCACGTACTCCAGGACGCCGTGGCAGAGCACCGCGTCGTAACCGCCGCGCTCGACGACGTCGAACAGGCCGTGGATGTCGCCCTGGACGCCCCGCACCCGGTCGGCGACGCCCGCCTCGGCGGCGCGGCGCTCCAGCGCGAAGAGCGCGTTGGGGCTGGGGTCGACGACGGTGACCCGGTGGCCCAGCAGCGCGACGGGGACGGCGAAGTTCCCGCTGCCGCCGCCGGTGTCGAGGACGTCCAGGCTGTCCTTGCCGGCCGCCTTGACCCGGCGGTCGAGGGCGTCCTCGAGAACGTCCCACACCACGGCGGTACGAAGGGAGGCGCGGGGGCGCTGCGGGTCCGACACGGCAGTTGACTCCTCGGTGACGGTTACGAACGCTTCCCACCCTATGGCCTCACGAGCGGTGCCCCGGTACTCAGTTCGTACGGTCCGTGCCCGACCGCCGGGACCGGGGCCGCGGCAGCGGCGGCCGGGGCACCAGCAGCCGCTCCACCAGGCCCAGGAACATGGTCACGTCCCGGACGAGGTCGTCGGCGTCGCGGTTGCTCGCCGCGCCCCGTATGCCGGCCTCGGCGCGGGCCCGGCGGGCGGCGCCGGCGGCGAACAGGGCGCTCCACTCGGTCAGCTCGGGCGCCACTTCAGGGAGCACCTCCCAGGCGCTGCGGATCTGGCGGCGCTTGCGCGGGGTGGCCTCGGGGCGGCCGTGAACGGCGAGCACGGCCGCCGCCGTGCGGAGGGCGGCGAGGTGGGCGAGGGCGTACCGCTCGTTGGGGGTTTCGAGGGTACGCGCCTCCTCCAGGCCCGCGCGGGCCTGGCCGAGCAGGTCGAGAGCGGCGGGCGGCGCGGCGGCGCGACGCTGCACGGGGTGGATGTCGCTCGCCGCCGTGTGGGTACCGGCCATGACGAACCTCCAGTCGTCGTGTGACGGCGCGGTGGCCGTATGTGCCCATCGTGCGGGGCGGCACTGACAGTCGGCCCCGACCAGGCACTTTGCTTCGATCGAAGGTTCGGAGTAGGTTTTTGCACTGACCGGTCAGTTCAAAGAAATGGGGGCTCGTGGACAGCCAGGACGACGACCTGGAAACCCCGGACGAGCGGGACGGCGGAACGGACACCCGGGACGGGGCGGACGCACGGGACGGGGCGAACACGCGGGACGGGGCGGACGAGCGGGACGCCCGGGACGAGAGCGGCACCGCCTCCGCCCGGCCGGCCGCCGCAGCCGAGGACGGCGCCGATGACGCGGACACCGACACCGACGCGGACAGCGACGAGGACGTGGCCACCGACGTGACCACCGATGCCGCCGCCGGTACGGACACGGGCGGGGACACGGATCCGCCGCACACCGGCGAGGGCGACCGCACCGGCGGCCCGGTCGCCGCGGGCGCCGCCGTGGTGGCGAAGGGGTTCGGGCTCAAGGGCCCGCGCGGCTGGACGTTCCGCGGTGTGGGCGTGGACGCCGCGCCCGGCTCGCTGGTGACGATCGAGGGGCCGTCCGGCTCCGGCCGGACCTGCCTGCTGCTGGCCCTCACCGGGCGGATGCGCGCCACCGAGGGGCACGCGGAGGTCGGCGGGCACCCCCTGCCGCGGAAGATGGCGGCCGTCCGGCGGATCAGCGCGCTCGGCCCGGTGGCCGGCGTCAGCGATCTCGACCCGGCCCTGACCGTCGACGAGCACCTGCGCGAGCGCGCCCTGTTGCAGCGCCGGTTCGACGGCTCGCCGCTCGCCCTGCTGCGGCCGCGCGCCGAACGCGCCGCCGCCTCCCGGGCGCGCGTCCAGAAGGCCCTGGAGGCCGCCGGACTGGACCCGGCCTCGCTGCCGAAGGGGGGACGCACCTCCGTGCGGGACCTGGACCGGCTGGAGGTCCTTCGCCTGTCCATCGCCCTGGCGCTGATCGGCGGACCCCGGCTGCTGGCCGTGGACGACGCCGATCTGAAGCTCTCCGACGCCGACCGGGCCGAGGCCTGGTCCCTGCTGCGGTCCATAGCCGGCGCCGGTACGACGGTGCTGGCCGTGTGCAGCGAGGCACCCGGGAACACGATCACCATCCGCACCACCGAGGAGGGGGCGGCCGATGCGCTCGCCGAAACTGGCCGCGCTTGAGCTGAAGCGGTTCGGCAGGGGGAAGCTGCCGCGGGCCGCGCTCGTCGCGATCCTGCTGCTGCCGCTGCTGTACGGCGCGCTGTACCTGTGGTCGTTCTGGGACCCGTACGGCAGGCTGGAGAAGCTGCCCGTGGCGCTCGTCAACGAGGACCGGGGCGCCACCGCGGACGGCAAGAAGCTGAACGCGGGCGACGACCTCGCGAAGAACCTGCGGGAGAGCAAGGTCTTCGAGTGGCACGAGGTGAGCGACGCCGAGGCCCGCGAAGGCGTGGAGAACGGGACGTACTACCTGTCCCTGACCATGCCGCGGGACCTCAGCCGGCGCATCGCGTCGAGCTCCGGGGACGCGCCCGAGACGGGCGCCCTCCAGGTGCGGACGAACGACGCCAACAACTACATCGTCGGGCAGATCTCGAAGACGGTGTTCGCCGAGGTCCGCACCGCCGCGTCGACGAAGTCGTCCCGGTCCTTCCTGGACAAGATCTTCATCAACTTCTCCGACCTCCACGACGCCACCGAGAAGGCGGCCAAGGGGGCCGATGAGCTCAAGAGCGGGGCGGCGCGGGCCAAGAAGGGGTCCAAGGACCTCTCCGACGGCCTCACCGACGCCAAGAAGGGCAGCGGCAAGCTGGCCGGCGGCCTGAAGAAGCTGGACGGCGGCGCGGCCGACCTGGAGACGGGCGCCCGGCAGGTCGCGAACGGCACCCAGACGCTCGCCGACAAGGTCAACGGCGTGGCCGCCGACGTACGCCCGTACCTCAGGGACAACGGCAAGAAGATCGGCGACTCCGCGCGGCTGGTCTCGGACCTCTCCCAGGGCATGCGCAACAGCCTGGACCTCATCGTGAAGAAGGGCCCCGGGCTGCGGACGGGCGCCCATGCGGCCGCCGACGGGCTCGCCGCCTTCCACAAGGAGGAGTGCGAGGACAACCCGCTGCCCGACCCCAAGCTCTGCCCGAAGGTGGAGAAGGCGAAGGTCGCGTCCGCCGACGTGGCCGTCATCGCCGACGACCTCCATGAGCTGGCCAAGGACGGCAACGGCAACCTGAAGAAGCTGGACACGCAGCTCAAGGACCTCCAGGCCAGGGCCGACGCCCTCGCCGAGCGGGCACCGCACCTCGACGAGGACCTCGCCGACGCCGTCCGCAAGATCAACGAGCTGAACGCCGGCGCCCACCGGGTCGCCACCGGAGCGGACACCCTGCACACCGGCCTGACCGGCGCCAAGGGCGGCATCGCCGAGCTCGACACCGGGGTCGGCAGGCTCAAGAAGGGCGCCGGCGACCTCAACAGCGGTCTGTACAAGCTCGCCGACGGCTCCTCCGAGCTGGCCACCGGCCTCAACGACGGCGTCGGGAAGATCCCGGACTACGACAAGCAGGCCCGCGACCGCCGCACCGAGGTGATGGCCGACCCGGTCCAGCTCGCCTCCAAGTCGCTGCACAAGGCGTCCAACTACGGCACCGGGTTCGCCCCGTACTTCATCCCGCTCTCCCTCTGGGTGGGCGCCATGGTGGCGTACATGCTGATCCAGCCGCTCAACCGCCGCGCCCTCGCCGCGGGGGCCTCCGCGTGGCGCATCGCGCTGGCCGGCTGGCTGCCGGTGGCCGCCCTCGGCGTGCTCCAGGTGGGCGCCCTGATGTCCGTCCTGCACTGGGCGCCGGGGCTGGGGCTCCAGATGGCGCGGCCGGCCGGCACGGTCGGGTTCCTGCTGTTGGTCACCTGCTGCTTCGCCGCGATCATCCAGTGGCTGAACGCCCGCTTCGGCGCCGCCGGGCGGATCCTCGTCCTGGCCCTGCTGATGCTCCAGCTGACCTCGGCGGGCGGCACGTACCCCGTGCAGACCAGCCCCGGCTTCTTCAACACGATCCACCCCTTCCTGCCGATGACGTACGTCGTCGAGGCGCTGCGCCGGCTCATCACCGGTGGCGGGCTCGGGCCGGTCTGGCAGGCGTGCGCGGTCCTGGCCGCGTTCACCCTCGGAGCGGTCGCCCTGACGGCCCTCTCCGCGCGCCGCAAGCAGGTGTGGACCCTCGATCGCCTGCACCCGGAGCTGAGCCTGTGAGAATCGACGCCATGGACACCCAGAGCAGCAGACGGCAGGCCACCCGCACCAAGCTCTACGAGGCCGCTGTGACCCTCATCGCCGAGCAGGGCTTCTCGGCGACGACGGTGGACGAGATCGCGGAGCGCGCCGGGGTGGCCAAGGGCACGGTCTACTACAACTTCAAGAGCAAGACCGAGCTCTTCGAGGAACTGCTGCGGCACGGCGTCGGGCTGCTGACCGCCTCCCTGCGGGACGCCGCCGACGAGACGGCGGCGCGGGGCGGCACCCGGGTGGAGGCGCTGGACGCCATGATCCGCGCGGGTCTGG
The DNA here is from genome assembly GCF_055598725.1 of Streptomyces sp. NPDC039423. Classification (NCBI taxonomy): domain Bacteria; kingdom Bacillati; phylum Actinomycetota; class Actinomycetes; order Kitasatosporales; family Streptomycetaceae; genus Streptomyces; species Streptomyces sp. NPDC039423. Next base: position 912,954 of record NZ_JBVKAH010000001.1, on the reverse strand, counting down.
TCTTCATCGACCGCTACCCGGCCTTCACCCAGCTGTATGTGGCCGAGTTGTGGCGCACCAACCGCGCCTGGCAGTCGACGCTGCTGGTGGTGCGTCAGGAGGCGGTCGCCGTGGTCGAGACGGTGCTGCGGGAGGGGGTCGAGGGCGGCGAGCTGAGCGACGAGATCGACATCCCGCTGACGGCGGCCGCGCTGGTCGGGATGGTGCTGGTGGCGGCGCTCGACTGGCAGGCGTTCCAGCGGGAGCGCTCCATCGACGACGTCCACTCGGCCCTGTCCCGGCTCCTGCACGGGCGCGTCAGCGGCCGCTGAGGCCCGTAGGGCGGTGGGCCCCTGAACGGCGGGAGGCGCGCGCGGGACGGTGCGGCTCGCGGGCCCGCACGGGGAACGGAAGAAGCCGGTCCGGTGAGGCTCGATCCCCCCGAGCCTCACCGGACCGGCGTCATCCCCCGTGTCCCCCGTGCGTTCCCCCGGGGAGAGCCCCGACCCCCGTGTCCCCCCGTCGGTCTCCGGGCTCTCCGTCACGCACCCCCGTTCCGGCAGGTGCGCGGTGCCGTTTCCGCCGCCCCGTGTCGGCGGTGCCGGCCCCGCGCCCCTTCCGGGGTCCCCACTCTTCCGTCCGGGCGGGGCCGGCCCCATCCGCGTACCTACTCATCTCGACGGCTAGGTACGGGTACTCAGAGGCCCGTGTTCCTGCCCACGCGCGCGTGGGCCCGGCCGGCCGGGCTGTCGGCGGGGCCGGACGGGGGGCCGGATAGGGTCCGTCCCATGGCACGGATTGTGGTGATCGGCGCGGGGATGGGCGCCATGGCGGCGGCGGCCCGGCTGGCGGTCGCGGGCCACCGGGTGGCGGTGTACGAGCGGTCGGCGACGTACGGCGGGGCGGTCGGCCGGCTGGAGCGCGAGGGTTTCGCCTTCGACACCGGCCCCGGCCTGCTGCACCTGCCCGCCGTGTACCGGGACCTGTTCGTCAAGACCGGCAAGGAGCCGCTGGAGCGGTGCGTCCGCATGGCGCAGGTCGACCCGGCGAGCCGGCACGTCTTCGCCGACGGTATGGCCGTGTCGCTGCCGAACGCCTCCCGGGCCGGAATCGTCTCGGCGCTGGACGCGGCGCTCGGCGCGGGGGCGGGGGCGCGCTGGGGCGAGTTCCTGAACCGGGCGCGCGACGCCTGGGACCGGTCCCGGAGGCCGCTGCTGGAGGAGCCCTTGCCGGCCGACGTGGCACCGTTCGGCCGCGACCCGTACCCGGCGGTCAGGACTGGTCTGCTGCGCCGTTCCGCGGCCACCCTGGCCGAGGTGGGCCGGCGGGAGTTGCGCGACGCGCGGCTGGCCGCCCTGCTGGAGAGCCACGCCCTGGCGTACGGCTTCGACCCGGTGACCGCTCCGGCCGCCGCCGCCGTGCTGCCCTACATGGAGCAGACCTTCGGGACCTGGTACGTGGCGGGCGGCATGCGCGCGCTGGCGGACGCGGTGTACGAGCGGTGCCGGCAGCGCGGGGTGGAGTTCGTCCTCGGCACCGAGGTGACCGGGGTCCTGGTGGAGGACGGCCGGGCCGTCGGCGTGCTCCCGGCCGGCCGGGAGCCGGTCCGGGCGGACCACGTCGTGGCGGGCGCCCCGCTGCCCGGGCTGTACCGCGATCAGGTCCTGGAGTGGGAGAGCACCGACGAGTGGCCGCGCCACCAGCGGGGTGTGCCGACCGGCCGGGTCACGGTGTGCCTGGCGCTGCGGGGGGCGCGGGAGGCGGACGCCGTCCACCGGACCGTGGTGCACTCGGCGGACCGGGAGGACGAGCTGGACGCGCTCGCGCGGGGGCGGCTGTGCGAGCGCCCGACCGTGACGGTGCTGCGCCCGGACGACGAGCTGCTGCGCCCGGACGCGGACCACGAGGCGGTGACCGTGACCGCGACGGTCGCGGCGGGCGGGGCGTGGGCGTCGGACAACTTGTGGGGGACGGGCGGGGCGGCGGGCGGGGAGCCCGCGGTGGCGGCCGCCGTGGAGGCGTTCGCCGACCGGATGGTCGAGGCCGCCGCCGCTGCCGTGCCCGGCCTGCGGGAGCGGCTGCTGTGGCGGGTGGTGCGCACCCCGGCGGACACGTTCCGGGAGACGGGCGTGTACCAGGTGCCGGGGCCGGCGCTGGCGGGTGCGCGGGGCGCGCTGCTGCCCGCCGCGAACCCGGGGCCCGTCGGCGGGCTGTACTTCGCGGGAGGCTGGGCGCACCCGGGCGGCGGGCTGGCGCACGCCGGGATGTCGGGCGCGCTGGTGGCGGGGCTGGTCGTCGAGGGCGCGGACTTCCGCGGCTCCCGGTAGCGGCGGCCCGGGGCCACCGCGGCCCCGGCCGTGCGCCGGGCCGGCCGGAGGCGAGCGCCGGTCAGTAGCGGTAGGGGTCGCCCTGGCCGGGGTCGTAGCCGTACGGCGACTGCTGCGGGGGCTGGTCCTCCCCGTCGCGCTGCTGCGGCACCCACACACCGCCGGGCGGGGTCTCCCTGCCGTACTGGCTCGTGTAGGGGTCGGCGGTGTACTGCGGCTGTGCACCGTAGCCGATGTCGTACGGCGCGGTGCCGACGTACGGGTCGGAGTAGGCGGCGTAGCTCTGCTCGCCGGTGCCGTAGTCGTACGTGGCGGTCGTGGCGTAGGTGCCCTGCTGGTCGTAGCCGGTGGGGGCGTAGCCGCCGAAGCCGCCGTCGTAGGCGGCCGCCTGGGCGGGCTGGGGGGCGGGGGCGGGCTCGCCGTAGGGCTCGCTGTAGACGCCGTACTGCCCGGTCTCGTCGGGCAGCGGCTCGGGGGCGTAGACGGCCGTGGACTCGGCGGCCGCCGGCTCCCGCTCGTCGTCGTAGGCGAGGCCGGAGACCTCCAGGGTCGGCCCGGCGGGGGCGGCGGCCCCGGCCTTGCGACGGCGGCTGGCGCCGGGGCGGCCGCCGATCGCCCAGCCGGTGGAGAAGCCGCGCCGGAAGGAGAGCGTGACGCAGGTCTGGCCGATCGCGAAGGCGATCGCGCCCGCCGCGATCACGGGGACGGACGGCAGCAGCACGCCGAGGACCACGCCCAGGAAGCCCGCGAAGGCGAGCAGCCGCCAGCGCAGCCGGGCCTTGTACTGCAGGAGCACCTCACCGAGCAGCCACAACGCGACGATGCCGAACGCGATGTAGAGGACCGTCCAGCCCATGCCCGCCCCTCTCATGCGGCCTCCCGCCCCGGGAGGTGGCGGGTACGGCCGGTCAGGACTGCTCGTGCAGTCCGAGATTCTCGTAGATCTCGAGCGTCGCCGTGGAGTTGTTCAGCGTGATGAAGTGCAATCCGGGGACGCCCTCGGAGAGCAGCCGCGCGCAGAACTCCGTCGCGTACTCGATGCCAATGGAGCGTACAGCGGCCGGATCGTCCTTGACGGCGAGGATCCGCTCTTTCAGGTCGGCCGGGAAGTGGGCGTTGCTGAGCTGGGCGAACCGTTCGATCTGCTTGACGCTGGTGACGGGCATGATCTCGGGGATGATCGGCGTCTCGCAGCCCCTGGCCGTGACCCGGTCGCGCAGCCGCAGGTAGTCCTCCGGCTGGAAGAACATCTGGGTGATCGCGTAGTCCGCGCCCGCCCGGCACTTGTCCACGAAGTGCCGGATGTCGGTCTCCCAGTCGGTGGAGCGGGGGTGCATCTCGGGGAAGGCGGCGACGCCGACGCAGAAGTCGCCGGACTCCTTGATCAGCCGGACCAGATCGGCGGCGTACCGCACGCCCCGGGGGTTGGGGACCCACTCGCCCATCGGGTCGCCGGGCGGGTCGCCCCGGACGGCGAGGATGTTGCGGATGTCGGCGTCGGCGTACTGGCCGATCATGTTCCGCAGTTCGGCGATCGTGTGGTTGACGGCGGTGAGGTGCGCGACCGGGGTGAGCGTGGTGTCGGCGGCGATCTCCTGGGTGGCCTTGACCGTCCCGGCCCTCGTGGACCCGCCGGCCCCGTAGGTGACGGAGACGAAGCTGGGGGCCACCGCTTCGACCCGGCGCAGCGCGTTCCAGAGGTTCCGCTCGCCCTTCTCGGTTTTGGGCGCCCAGAACTCGAAGGAGTACGTCGTGCCGGTCGCGAGCAGATCGCGCACCGTCCGTGCGCGGTCCGTCCTGGTGGAAGGTGTGCCAAGGGCCATACGGGCAGGTTAGCCACGGGTCGGGCGTCACCCAACCGGAGCAGGGTGATTTGTCCGCTTTTGCCGGGCTGTTGTCCACCCCTTGGACAGTCGTGGACACCCTGGGCCGGCGACGGCGGTTCCTAGGCGGAGCGTTCGCGGATCCGCTTCGCCAGGGCCGCGGTGGCCGTGGCGGGGTCGTCCGCCTCGGTGATCGCCCGGACGACGACGATCCGGCGGGCTCCGGCGTCCAGCACCTGGTCCAGGTTGTCCGCGTCGATGCCGCCGATGGCGAACCAGGGGCGGTCCTGGTCCAGCGACGCGGCGTACCGCACGAGGTCCAGCCCGGGCGCGTACCGCCCCGGCTTGGTGGGGGTGGGCCAGCAGGGGCCGGTGCAGAAGTAGTCCACGCCCGGCTCGGCGACCGCCGCGTCCACCTCGGCCTCCGCGTGCGTGGAACGGCCGATCAGGACGTCCTCGCCCAGGATGGCGCGGGCGGCCGGGACGGGCAGGTCGCCCTGACCCAGGTGCAGCACGGCTGAGCCGGCGGCGTGGGCCACGTCGGCCCGGTCGTTCACCGCGAGCAGGGTGCCGTGCCGGCGGCAGGCGTCGGCGAACAGCGCGAGGTGCTCCAGCTCCTCACCGGCCTCCATGCCCTTGTCGCGCAGCTGCACGACGTCCACGCCGGAGGCGAGCACCGCGTCCAGGAACTCGGGCAGGTCGCCCTGCCGCTTGCGGGCGTCCGTGCAGAGGTAGAGCCGGGCGTCGGCCAGTGCGGCGCGTGCGGTGGACATGAGGTGTTCCCCCCGTGGGTGCGGCGGTGTCCGGGCCGGGAGGGCTCCCCCGGCCCGGACACCGCCTGGTGTCGGTGTTCCGCCCGGCGTGCCCGCCGGGCCCTGCCTGGACGTCAGACGGCGAGCGCCTGGGCGCGGCGCTTCACCTCCGTGCCGCGATTCTCGCTGAGCGCCTGCGCGGGCGTGCCCGGCAGGGTCGGGTCGGGAGTGAAGAGCCACTCCAGCATCTCTTCGTCGGTGAAGCCGTCGTCCTTCAGGAGGGTCAGGGTCCCGGCGAGACCCTTCACGACCTTGCCGTCCTTGATGAAGGCGGCAGGCACCTGGAGCGTCCGGTTCTCACCCCGGCGCACGGCGATCAGCTGGCCCTCCTTGACCAACTGCCGCACGCGCGTCACCTCGACGTCGAGGAGTTCCGCGATGTCGGGCAGGTGGAGCCAGGCGGGGACGAGAGCATCGATCTTTGCGTCAATCTCGGTCACGGGTCTAGCGTGCCATCCCGCGCTGACAGCCGGTAGCCGGGCTACGCCGGACCGGCCCGCGCTACCCCCGGGCGGCCGACTTCAGCGGGACGGCCGGGTCCGCGGCGAGCGCGGGGTCCAGCACGGTGCCCGCCTCGATGAGCTTGCGCCCCTGCGCCAGGTCCCGGGGCCGGCCGACGGCCAGCAGCGCCACCAGGGCGCCCTCGCGCAGCCACACCACCGACCAGGCGGCGCCGGCCGGGTCGCCCCGCCACACCATCGTGTCGGCGGTCCCGTGGTGGCCCGCGTACTGGACGAACCGCCCGAACTGCTCGGACCAGAAGTACGGCACCGGGTCGTACGGCCGCGGCGCGTCCCCGACGATGGCGGCGGCCACCGCGCGCGGGCCCTGGAGGGCGTTGTCCCAGTGGTGCACCACCAGCCGCTCGCCGTAGCGGGCGGACGGGAAGGAGGCGCAGTCGCCCACGGCGTACACGTCGGGAGCGGACGTCCGGAGGTGGTCGTCCGCGACGATCGCGCCCTCCGGGCCGAGGGCGACGCCGGAGCCGGCCAGCCAGCCGGTGGCGGGCCGGGCTCCGATGCCGACGACCACCGCCCCGGCGGGCAGCAGCCGGCCGTCCTCCAGGGCGACCTCGCCGGGTTCGACGTGCCCCACGCGCGCGTGCGTCAGGAGCGCGGCGCCGCTCTCCTCGTACCAGGCGGCCATCGGTGCGGCGACCTCGGCGGGCAGCGTCCCGGCGAGCGGCCGGTCGGCGGCCTCGACGACGGTGACCGCGCAGCCGGCCTCCCGGGCGGCCGTGGTGAACTCGGCGCCGATCCAGCCGGCGCCGACGACCACCACGTCGTGCTTCTCCGCCAGGACCGGACGCAGCCGCTCGGCGTCGTCCAGGGTGCGCAGCAGGTGGACCCCGCGCACGCCCTCGGCGCCGGGCAGGGCGAGGGGCACGGCGCCGGTGGCGATGACCAGGACGTCGTACGGGACGGGTCCGGAGGCGGTGTCGACCTCATGGGCGCCGGGGCGCAGGGCGGTCACCTCGACGCCCAGGCGCAGCCCGATGCCGAGCGCCTCGAAGTCCACGTCGAAGGCGGAGCCCTCCGCCGTGCCCAGGAGGACCGCCTTGGACAACGGGGGCCGGTCGTACGGCTGGTGCGGTTCGGCCCCGATCAGCTGCACGGGGCCGGTGAAGCCCTGCTCGCGCAGCGCCACGGCCGTCTGCACCCCCGCCATTCCGGCACCCACGACGACCACGCGCCGCTCTGCTCGCATCCGCTCGTTCACCCGCCCACCTTATGCATCTGACGATTCGTCAGGAAGGGAGCTCCTCCACCACACTGGTGCCGGCGCCCTCCTGGGACTCCCATGCCCAGGTCTCCTCCAGCCGAACGCGCCCGTCCGCCAGTTCCACGACCGTGGACAGGCAGTGCCCCGACGCCGTCCGCCCGTCGCGCTTCAGCTGGACGTACCGAAAGTCGAGACGATCTCCCGTCCGGGTTCCCACCAGGTGCCCGCGCACCACGTCACCGCCCGCGTACTCGGCCCAGACGCGGCCGTCCTCCTCGTGGTACGTGAACCGGGTCGCCGTGCCGACCTGACCGGGAGCCTGGTCCGCCACCGGTGAGAGGACGAGTCCGTCGAGCGACCGCGCCACGGTGAAGCTCCCTTACTGCGGGTTGCGGGCTGGGGTTAGTCTGGCCACCGTAGAGCACTCGCGGGAGCCCGGACGCACCGGGCTGAGAGGGAGGCTGGGACGGCCTCCGACCGTACGAACCTGATCCGGGTCATGCCGGCGAAGGGAGGGGCTGGACGCCCATGCATCCACGTACCACGGGTCCACGTACGACCTCGGACGTCCTCGTCGTCGGGGGCGGCATCATCGGCCTGGTCACGGCCTGGCGGACCGCGCAGCGGGGTCCGCGCGTCACCGTCGTCGACCCCGCGCCGGGCGGCGGGGCGGCGCAGGTCGCGGCCGGCATGCTCGCCGCGGTCACCGAACTGCACTACGGGGAGGAGACCCTCCTCGGGCTCAACCTGGAGTCGGCGCGCCGCTACCCGGACTTCGTCGCCGAGCTCCAGGAGGCGGCCGGCGGGACGGACGTGGGCTACCGCTCCTGCGGCACGCTCGCCGTCGCCCTGGACGCCGACGACCGCGCCCACCTGAAGGAACTGCACGCCTTGCAGCAGCGCTCGGGCCTGGACTCGGAGTGGCTGACAGGCCGCGAGTGCCGGCGCCTGGAGCCCATGCTGGCGCCCGGCGTGCGCGGCGGACTGCGGGTGGACGGCGACCACCAGGTGGACCCCCGGCGGCTGGCGGCCGCCCTGGTCGCCGCCTGCGAGCGGTCCGGGGTGGCGGTCCACCGCGCCCGGGCGGAGCACCTCGTGGTGACCCGGGAGCGGGCGGCCGGCGTTCTCCTGGAGGACGGCACGGAACTGGCCGCCGGGCAGGTGGTGCTGGCGGCCGGGAGCCTGAGCGGCCGGTTCGGCGGCGTACCGGAGGAGGTGCTGCCGCCGGTACGGCCGGTCAAGGGGCAGGTGCTGCGGCTGTCCGTGCCCCGCGCCTACGCGCCCTTCCTGAGCCGCACGGTCCGTGCGGTCGTACGCGGCAGCCAGGTGTACCTGGTGCCGCGCGAGAACGGCGAACTGGTCGTCGGCGCCACCAGCGAGGAGCTCGGCTGGGACACCACGGTCACCGCGGGCGGGGTGTACGAGCTGCTGCGCGACGCCCACGAGCTGGTGCCCGGCATCACCGAGCTGCCCCTGACCGAGACCCGCGCGGGGCTGCGCCCCGGTTCTCCCGACAACGCGCCCCTGCTCGGCCCCACCGCCCTGCCCGGGCTGCATCTGGCGACCGGGCACTACCGCAACGGGGTGCTGCTGACCCCCGTCACCGGGGACGTGATGGCCGCCGCGCTGACCACCGGGGAGCTCCCGGAGGAGGCCCGGGCGTTCACCCCCGCGCGCTTCCGGTCCGCCTCCCCCGCCCCGTCCCCGTCCCTCTCTCCGGCAGGAGTGTCATGAACGTCTCCGTCAACGGCGAGGCCCGACGGCTCGCCGGCCCCACCACCCTCGACGCCCTGGTCGCCACCCTCACCTCGGCGCCCTCCGGGGTCGCGGCCGCCGTCAACGAGACGGTGGTCCCGCGCAGCCAGTGGACCGGGACGCTGCTCGGCGAGGGCGACCGGGTCGAGGTCCTCACCGCGGTCCAGGGGGGCTGAGCCATGGCCGACGACCGTCTGACCATCGCCGGGACCACGTTCGACTCCCGGCTGATCATGGGAACGGGCGGGGCGCCCAGCCTCGACGTGCTGGAACGCTCCCTGGCCGCCAGCGGCACGGAGCTGACCACCGTGGCCATGCGCCGCCTCGACCCGACCGTGCAGGGCTCCGTGCTGTCCGTCCTCGGCCGCCTCGGGATCCGCGTCCTGCCCAACACGGCGGGCTGCTTCACCGCGGGCGAGGCCGTGCTCACGGCCCGCCTCGCGCGGGAGGCCCTCGGCACCGAGTGGATCAAGCTGGAGGTGGTCGCGGACGAGCGGACGCTGCTGCCCGACCCGGTCGAGCTGCTCGACGCCGCGGAGACGCTGGTCGACGACGGCTTCACCGTCCTGCCGTACACCAACGACGACCCCGTGCTCGCCCGCAAGCTGGAGGACGTCGGCTGCGCGGCCGTGATGCCGCTGGGCTCGCCCATCGGCTCGGGGCTGGGCATCCGCAACCCGCACAACTTCCAGCTCATCGTGGAGCACGCGCGCGTGCCGGTGATCCTGGACGCGGGGGCCGGTACGGCGTCCGACGCGGCGCTGGCGATGGAGCTGGGCTGCGCGGCCGTGATGCTGGCGTCCGCCGTGACCCGTGCCCAGGAGCCGGTCCTGATGGCGGAGGCCATGCGGCACGCGGTGGAGGCGGGCCGGCTCGCGTACCGGGCGGGGCGGATCCCGCGCCGGCACTTCGCGGAGGCCTCCTCCCCGGTGGAGGGCCGCGCCGCCCTGGACCCGGAGCGGCCCGCGTTCTGACGGCCCCGCCCCGGCGCGGGGCCGTCACCGCGGGCGCCCGCTCCGGGGGGGCGGGCGCCGGGGGCCGCCGGTGTCACAGCTCGGCTGCAGTCCAGGCCGGGCGGGTACGGGGCGGCCGGGGTGTCGGTACGGGCTCGTAGACTCGGGCGGGTGGATACGACCCTGCACGACCCCCTCGTCGGCCAGCTGCTCGACGGCCGCTACCGGGTCGACGCGCGCATCGCCGTCGGTGGCATGGCCACCGTCTACCGGGCCCTGGACACCCGGCTCGACCGGGTGCTCGCCCTGAAGGTGATGCACCCCGCCCTCGCCACCGACGCGACGTTCGTGGAGCGGTTCATCCGCGAGGCCAAGTCCGTGGCACGGCTGTCGCACCCCAATGTGGTCGGGGTGTTCGACCAGGGCGCCGAAGGGGCGTACGTCTACCTGGCCATGGAGTACGTCGCCGGGTGCACCCTCCGCGACCTGCTGCGCGAGCGCGGGGCGCTCCAGCCCCGGGCGGCGCTCGACATCCTGGAGCCGGTGCTCGCCGCGCTGGGGGCCGCGCACCTGGCCGGGTTCGTCCACCGGGACATGAAGCCGGAGAACGTCCTGATAGGGGACGACGGCCGGGTCAAGGTCGCCGACTTCGGGCTCGTCCGGGCGGTCGGCGCGGCCACCAGCACCACCGGGTCCGTGCTGGGCACCGTGTCCTACCTGGCGCCCGAGCAGATCGAGCACGGCACCGCCGACACCCGCGCCGACGTGTACGCCTGCGGGGTCGTCCTCTACGAGATGCTGACCGGCGCCAAGCCGCACGCGGGCGACACACCCGCCCAGATCCTCTACCAGCACCTCAACGCGGACGTCCCACCGCCCTCCGCCGCCGTCCCCGGCCTCGCGGCCGACCTGGACGACCTGGTGGCGAGCGCCACCGCCCGCAACCCCGACGTCCGCCCGCACGACGCGGTGGCGCTCCTGGCCCTGGCCCGCGAGGCGCGGGCGGCGCTCGGCGACGAGCAGCTCGACCTCGTACCGCCCCAGGCGGGCCCGGCCGCGGAGGGCGCCGAGCGCGCCGGCGGCGGCTCCGAGGACCCCACCAGCGTGATCGCCCGCCCCACGCCCGGCGACGACGACGGCGTCCGGCGCACCAGCCGGCTCACCATGCCGCCGCGGCCGGGCCCCGCGCCGGAGCCGGTTCCCCGGCGCGGCGTCCGGGGCACCGTCCTCGACACCCGCCGCGGACTGGTCGCCGCCCTCGTCGCCGTCCTGCTCGTCCTCGGCGTCGGCGGAGGCGTCTGGTACATCAACTCCGGCCAGTTCACCCGCGTCCCCACCCTGCTCGGCCAGAGCCAGGCCGAGGCGGAGAAGCGGCTCGCCGACGCCGGGCTGGAGGTCGAGGCCGTCGAGCGGGACTACAGCAGCGCCTACGACCGGGGCACCGTGATGGCCGCCGACCCCGCCCCCGGCGAGCGCGTCCGGGGCAACGGCTCGGTGACCCTCACCGTCTCGCGCGGCCCGGAGATCGTGAAGGTCCCGAACCTCAAGGGGCTGCCGCTGGCCGAGGCCAAGCGGGAGCTGACCAGGGCGGGGCTCGCCCCGGGCAAGGTCACCCGGGCGTTCAGCGAGGAGTTCGAGCAGGGCAGCGTGATCCGCACCGACCCGAAGGCGGGCACCGGGCGCAACCCCGACTCCGCGGTCGCCCTGGTCGTCAGCAAGGGCGCCCCCGTCGACGTACCGGACGTCACGGGCGACACCGTCGGCGACGCCACCCGTACGCTGGAGGAGGCCGGGCTCACCGTGAAGGTCGCCGCGGCGCGCGTGCACTCCAGGCAGGAGGCGGGCAGCGTGGCCGCCCAGTCCCTCTCGGGCGGCAGCGAGGCCGCCAAGGGCGACACGGTCACGCTCACCGTCTCCAAGGGCCCCCGCCTGGCCGACGTGCCCGACGTCACCGGCAAGAACGTCGACGACGCCACCCGGGAACTGGAGCGCGCCGGCTTCGAGGTGAAGGTCGAGAAGAGCTTCCCGTTCCTCGGCGACACCGTGGACAGCCAGTCCGTGGCCGGCGGCGACCGCGCGCCCGAGGGCAGCACCATCACCATCACGACCAAGGGAATCTAGAAGCACATGATCGGCCAAGGCCCCGGCCCCGTCCGGCCGGAGGGCACCCGCAATCCGGTCGGCAGTCACGTCCCCGTGGCCGGCGGCCTCGCGAAGGCCGGCCTCGGGTACGCCCGCGAGATCGGCGCGGAGGCGGTGCAGGTCTTCGTGGCCAATCCGCGCGGCTGGGCCACGCCCACCGGGAACCCGGCCCAGGACGAACTGTTCCGCGAGGAGTGCGCCCTCACCGGCATCCCCGCGTACGTCCACGCGCCCTACCTGATCAACTTCGGCTCCCACACCGAGGCGACCGTCGAGTTCTCCGTGGCGTCCCTGCGGCACTCGCTGCGGCGCGCCCGGGACATCGGCGCCCTCGGCGTGGTCGTCCACACCGGTTCGGCGACCGGCGGCCGCCCCCGGGAGGAGGCGCTGGCCCAGGTGCGGACGCACCTGCTGCCGCTGCTGGACGAGCTGACACACGACGACGACCCGTTCCTGCTGCTGGAGTCGACGGCCGGGCAGGGTGCCTCGCTCTGCTCCCGCACCTGGGACTTCGGCCCGTACTTCGAGGCGCTCGACGCCCACCCCATGCTGGGCGTCTGCCTGGACACCTGCCACGTCTTCGCGGCCGGCCACGACCTGACCGGCGAGCACGGCGTCCGGCAGACCCTGGACCTGCTGGTCGACACGGTCGGCGAGGGGCGGCTGAAGCTGATCCACGCCAACGACTCCAAGGACGTCGTGGGCGCCCACAAGGACCGGCACGTCAACATCGGCGCCGGTCACATCGGCGAGGACCCGTTCCGTGAGCTGATGCGTCACCCGGCGACCGACGGCGTCCCGCTGGTGATCGAGACCCCCGGCGGCAAGGAAGGACACGCGGCCGACATCGAGCGGCTGAAGAAGCTCCGGAATAGTTGAGGAATACCCCTGGGGGGTATACGGTTTCTGCTATCGGCAGGAACCGTCACCGCCACCTGACCCTGGGGGCTCTCATGCGGCACGAACGTCACACCCCGCACGGCGAACAGGCACAGCACGACGAGCACGGCCGGCACCACCGGCACGACACCCCACAGCACCACGCACCACAGCACGAACACCAGGAACACCAGGAACACCGCGGACACCAGAACCACCACGGGCACCATGAGCACCACGGCGCCACCGGCAAGGTCAGCTGGTCCACGGCCGCCCAGGCGACCCTCCACTGCCTCACCGGCTGCGCCATCGGCGAGGTCCTGGGCATGGTGATCGGCACGGCCCTGGGCTGGGGCTCCCTGCCGACGATGGTGCTCGCCATCGCCCTGGCGTTCTTCTTCGGCTACGCCCTCACCCTGCGCGGCATCCTCCGGGCAGGCGTCGACTTCCGGACCGCCTTCCGGGTGGCCCTGGCGGCCGACACGCTGTCCATCGCCGTCATGGAGCTGATCGACAACAGCGTCCTCGTCCTGTGGCCCGGCGCCATGGACGCGCACCTCACGGACGCGTTCTTCTGGGGCGCCCTGGCCGTCTCCCTCCTCGCCGCGTTCGTCGTCACCACACCCGTCAACCGGTGGATGATCGGCCGCGGCAAGGGCCACGCCGTGGTGCACCAATACCACTGAGGGGTATCCGGCGGGCGTCAGAGCTCCGGGCCGTCCCCCGGCTCCTCCTGGTAGGAGTACCGCTGCTCCCGCCACGGGTCGCCGATGTTGTGGTAGCCACGCTCCTCCCAGAAGCCGCGGCGGTCGGCGGTCATGTACTCCACGCCCCGGACCCACTTGGGCCCCTTCCACGCGTAGAGGTGCGGCACGACGAGCCTCAGCGGGAAGCCGTGCTCGGCGGTGAGCAGCTCACCGTCCTTGTGCGTGGCGAAGATCGTGCGGTCCGACGCGAAGTCGGAGAGCCGCATATTGGCGCTGAACCCGTACTCCGCCCACACCATCACATGGGTGACACCGGCGGCCGGCGGGGCCAGCTCCAGGACCGTACGGGCGGGGACCCCACCCCATTCGGCCCCGAGCATGCTGTACTTCGTCACGCAGTGCAGGTCCGCGACGACGGTCGAGAACGGCAGCGCCGAGAACTCCTCGTGGGTCCAGCAGTGCTTGTCGCCGCCCTCCGTGGCGCCGAAGACCCTGAACTCCCAGCGTTCGGGCCTGAACTTGGGGACCGGCCCGTAGTGGGTGACCGGCCAACCGCGCTGGAGCCGCTGTCCCGGCGGAAGCTCGGACCCCTCCGCTGCCCGGTTTTCCCCGCTCCCTGGCTGACCCATGCCTCAATGGTGACAGACCGGGAGGGGTGGTCATGACCAGGGACGAGGCACATTCGGGCAACTCCTACTAAGCGTGCACTTACTGGACGCCCCTCTCCAGCGGTGCGAGGATGCGCGGCATCTGCCCCGTACACACGCGCGGAAGGAGCCTCTGCGATGCAGGGCGACCCCGAGGTCATCGAGTTCCTCAACGAGCAGCTCACCGCCGAGCTGACGGCGATCAACCAGTACTTCCTGCACGCGAAGATGCAGGAGAACTTCGGGTGGACGAAGCTCGCGAAATACACCCGTGCCGAGTCGTTCGACGAGATGAAGCACGCCGAGGTCCTGACCGACCGGATCCTCTTCCTCGACGGCCTGCCGAACTACCAGCGGCTCTTCCACGTCCGCGTCGGCCAGACGGTCACGGAGATGTTCCAGGCGGACCGGCAGGTCGAGGTCGAGGCGATCGACCGGCTGCGGCGCGGCATCGAGGTCATGCGCAATAAGGGGGACATCACGTCCGCGAACATCTTCGAGTCGATCCTGGCGGACGAGGAGCACCACATCGACTACCTCGACACGCAGCTCGAACTGGTCGACAAGCTCGGTGAGGCGCTCTACATCGCCCAGCTCATCGAGCAGCCGGATAGCTGAGCCCCGGTACGTCTCAGGCGGCTTCGCGAAGCGGCACGCCGTCCGCGGCCCCCGCGGCGGCGACGGCCTCGGCGGCCAGCAGGGCCGGTTCGCCCTGGTCGACCAGCTCGCGCCGGGGGCAGTTCCCGCGGCCAAGAATGGCCTGGATGCGGCGTACACATGATCCGCAGTCGGTGCCGGCCTTGCAGGCCGACGCTATCTGGCGGGGCGTGCAGGCGCCGGCGTCCGCGTGTTCCTTGACCTGCTTCTCGGTGACACCGAAGCACGAGCAGACGTACACGCGGTTCACCTCCCTGCGGGGATCGACGGGATCGACAAACGGGGGACCCCGCCTTGATCGGTGAGGCTAACCTAACCTTACCCGTCGCCCCCGGCGCGCAAAAGCCCGGGAAACGCCGATGGGGCGCGGATCACATGGATCCGCGCCCCTGGCACGTCAAGGCACTTTCAAGCCAAGATCAACGACCGGTACGGCCGCCGGCCCCGGTCACTGGTCGCGGTACATCTCCGCCACCAGGAACGCCAGGTCCAGCGACTGGCTGCGGTTGAGCCGCGGGTCGCAGGCCGTCTCGTAGCGCTGGTGCAGGTCGTCGACGAAGATCTCGTCGCCGCCGCCCACGCACTCGGTGACGTCGTCACCGGTCAGCTCCACGTGGATGCCGCCCGGGTGCGTCCCCAGCTCCTTGTGGACCTCGAAGAAGCCCTTGACCTCGTCGAGCACGTCGTCGAAACGGCGCGTCTTGTGGCCGGAGGCCGCCTCGAAGGTGTTGCCGTGCATCGGGTCGGTCACCCAGGCCACGGTGGCACCGGACGCGGTGACCTTCTCGACCAGCTCGGGCAGCTTGTCGCGGACCTTGTCGGCGCCCATGCGGACGATGAACGTCAGCCGGCCCGGCTCGCGGTCGGGGTCCAGGCGGTCGATGTACGTCAGCGCCTCGTCGACCGAGGTGGTCGGGCCGAGCTTGATCCCGATCGGGTTGCGGATCTTCGACGCGAACTCGATGTGCGCCCCGTCAAGCTGGCGGGTGCGCTCACCGATCCACACCATGTGGCCCGAGGTGTCGTACAGCTGCCCGGTCCGGGAGTCGACCCGGGTCAGGGCCGACTCGTAGTCCAGCAGCAGCGCCTCGTGCGAGGCGAAGAACTCGACCGTGCGGAACTCCGCCGGGTCGGTGCCACAGGCCTTCATGAAGTTCAGCGCGTTGTCGATCTCCCGCGCCAGCTGCTCGTAGCGCTGCCCCGACGGCGACGACTTCACGAAGTCCTGGTTCCAGGCGTGCACCTGGCGCAGGTCGGCGTAACCGCCGGTGGTGAAGGCGCGCACCAGGTTCAGCGTCGAGGCCGACGCCTGGTACATGCGCTTGAGCCGCTCCGGGTCCGGGATCCGCGCCTCCTCGGTGAAGGCGAAGCCGTTCACCGAGTCGCCGCGGTACGTCGGCAGCGTCACCCCGTCGCGGGTCTCGGTCGGCTTGGAGCGCGGCTTGGAGTACTGGCCCGCGATCCGCCCCACCTTCACGACGGGGACGGACGCGGCGTACGTCAGCACGGCGCCCATCTGGAGCAGGGTCTTGAGCTTGTTGCGGATGTGGTCGGCCGACACGCCGTCGAAGGCCTCGGCGCAGTCGCCGCCCTGGAGCAGGAACGCCTCGCCCCTGGCGACGGCTCCCATCCGGGCGCGCAGCTGGTCGCACTCGCCCGCGAAGACGAGCGGCGGATACGACTCGAGGTCCGCGATCACATCGCGCAGAGCCTCGGCATCGGGGTACTCGGGCTGCTGCGCCGCGGGAAGGTCTCGCCAGGTGTTGCCACCGGTCGCGGTGGGCTTAGCGTTCACGGTCACCTGCCCAACCTTACGGGGTCTTCCCCTACGTCCATCTGGTCGCTCACCTGATGAGACAATCAATCTTGAGGTTTTCACCGTTCCGTGGGGTAGGGTGCCGCCCATGTTCGCGCACTCGACCCGCACCTGGTGGTGGACCGCTCATCCGGCGGCCCACTGACTGCGCGTACACCGAAACACACGCGAAGGCCGCCCGAGGGGCGGCCTTCTCCCGTTTCACGGGCCGTTCCTCCCCATCCGGATCCTCTCCCGATCCGTCCGACCGGAAGGAACCCCCCGTGGACCCCCTGGACCTCTCCCGGCTGCTCGACGACTCCTGCCCGCCCTTCGCCCTGCTGCGCCGCCGCACCCCCGGCCGCGACCACGACACCGTCGAGGTGCTGATCGGCGCCGTGCACGAGGCCGACCGCCTGGCCGACCTCCCCGTCGGGGACCGCCCGGCCCTGGCCCTCGTGCCGTTCCGGCAACTGCGGGAGCGGGGCTTCGACGTCCGCGACGACGGCACGCCGGTGTCGGTGCTGGTCGCCGACGAGGCGTACGAACTGCCGCTCGCCACGGCGCTCGCCCGGCTCCCGGCACACGACGTGACCGTCGGGGAGGGCGCCTTCGACGTGTCCGACGAGGAGTACGCCGAGGTCGTGCGCCGGGTCGTCGACGAGGAGATCGGGCGCGGCGAGGGGGCGAACTTCGTCGTCCGCCGCACCTACCGGGGGCGGATCCCGGGGTTCGGGCGGCGGGACGCGCTGGCGCTGTTCCGGCGGCTGCTGGCGGGTGAGCGCGGGGCGTACTGGACCTTCGTCGTCCACACCGGGGAGCGCACCCTGGTGGGCGCGAGCCCGGAGGTGCACGTCCGGATGTCGGGCGGCACGGTCGTGATGAACCCGATCAGCGGCACCTACCGCTACCCGGCCGGCGGACCGACGCCCGAGGGCCTGCTGGACTTCCTCGCCGACCGCAAGGAGACCGACGAGCTCTCCATGGTCGTGGACGAGGAACTGAAGATGATGTGCACGGTCGGCGACATGGGCGGGGTGGTGGTCGGGCCCCGGCTGAGGGAGATGGCGCACCTGGCGCACACCGAGTACGAGCTGCGGGGCCGCTCCTCGCTCGACGTCCGCGAGGTGCTGCGCGAGACGATGTTCGCCGCGACCGTCACCGGTTCGCCGGTGCAGAACGCCTGCCGGGTCATCGAGCGGCACGAGACCGGCGGCCGCGGCTACTACGCGGGCGCGCTGGCGCTCCTGGGCAC
Source organism: Streptomyces sp. NPDC039423 (assembly GCF_055598725.1). Taxonomy (NCBI): domain Bacteria; kingdom Bacillati; phylum Actinomycetota; class Actinomycetes; order Kitasatosporales; family Streptomycetaceae; genus Streptomyces; species Streptomyces sp. NPDC039423. Next base: position 895,501 of record NZ_JBVKAH010000001.1, on the reverse strand, counting down.
GGACCCGGGCGGGGCCCAGACCCTGGACTCGCCGATCCTGATCCGTACCGCCGACATCGCGGCCGACGGCGAGCTGCGCGTCCCGGTCGGCGCGACGCTGGTGCGGCACTCGGACCCGGCGGGGGAGGTCGCCGAGACGCACGCCAAGGCGGCGGGCGTGCTGGCGGCGCTGGGGGTACGCCCCGGGCGGCCGCGCGAGGAGTCCGTACGGCCCAGGCTCGCCGGCGACCCCCGGGTACGGGCCGCCCTGGACGCCCGCCGGGCGGATCTGGCGCCGTTCTGGCTGCGGATGGGCGAGCCGGTGGCGCAGCGGGCCGGCCACGCCCTGGTGGTCGACGGCGAGGACACCTTCACCGCGATGCTCGCCCATCTGCTCCGCTCCTCGGGCCTGGCGGTCACGGTCCGCCGCTTCGACGAGCCGGGGCTGCGCGAAGCGGTGCTCTCCCACGAGGGGCCGGTGGTGCTGGGGCCCGGCCCCGGTGACCCCGCTGACGCGGCCGATCCGAAGATGCGTGCGCTGCGGGCACTGACCGCCGAGCTGGTGCGCGGCCACCGCCACGGGCTGCTGGGCGTGTGCCTCGGGCACGAGCTGATCGCCGCCGAGCTGGGCCTGCCGATCGTGCGCAAGGCGGTGCCCCTCCAGGGCGCGCAGGTGCGGATCGACCTGTTCGGTACGGAGGAGACGGTCGGGTTCTACAACAGCTTCACCGCCCGGTGCGACGACGGGGCGGCCGGCCGGCTGGCCGCGCGGGGCGTCGAGGTGAGCCGTGACGCGGCGACCGGCGAGGTGCACGCGCTGCGCGGGCCGGGCTTCGCGGGGGTGCAGTTCCATCCCGAGTCGGTGCTGACGCTGCGCGGGGCGTCGATCGTCCGGGACCTGGTGCGGGCCCTGGCGGTCAGCCCCGGGTGAGGTCGTCGGGCCCCGGCACGAGGACATTCTCGCTGTGGCGGCCCTCCTCGTAGTCGGTGACGTTGCGCAGCGTGGTCTCGATGATCTGGGTCACCGCCTCCAGGGTGTAGTACGCCTGGTGGGAGGTGACCAGGACGTTGGGGAAGGTCATCAGCCGGGCGAGCGTGTCGTCGTCGACCACCCCGAGGGACTTGTCGAGGTAGAACAGGCCGGCCTCCGCCTCGTACACGTCCAGGCCGACGCCGGTGAAGCGGCCCGCGCGCAGTTCGCCGACGAGGGCCTGGGTGTCGACCAGGCCACCGCGGCTGGAGTTCACCAGGACGGCGTCGTCCTTCATGGACGCCAGCGCGGCGGCGTCGACGAGGTGCCGTGTCGCGGGGAGGAGCGGGACGTGCAGGCTGACGAGGTCGGCCCGGGCGAACAGCTCCTCCTTCTCGATGTACGTCATGCCCAGTTCCTCGCAGGCGGGGTTGCGGGCGATGTCCCAGCCCAGCAGGCGCATGCCGAAGCCGTGGGCGATCCGGGTGAAGGCCTCGCCGATCCTGCCGGTCCCCAGGACACCGGCCGTACGGCCCCGCATGTCCCGGCCGAGCAGCCCGTCGAGGCGGAAGTCGAAGTCCCGGGTCCGGTTCGAGGCCCGGACGACCCGGCGGTTGACGGCCATCGCCAGCGTCCACGCGAACTCCGCGACGGAGTAGGGCGAGTACGAGGACACCCGGGCCACGGTGAGGCCGAGCTCCCGGGCGACGGGCAGGTCGATGTTGTTGAAGCCGGTGGAACGCTGGGCGATCATCCTGGTCCCGCCGGCGGCGAGGGTGCGCAGCACGCGGGCGTCGAGGTCCGCGTTCACACTGGTGGAGATCGCCTCGTGGCCGGCGGCGAGGGGGGCGGTGTCCCCGGTGAGGAACACGTCCAGGCAGCGGACGCGGTGGCGTCCGGCGGCGGCCTCTTCGAGGAGCGGCTTCTCGTCGGCCTGGACGCCGAAGGCGAGGATGTCCACGGGTTCTCCAAGGGAGACGGCTGGGGGACGAGCGCGACCCTACCCCCGCCCCGGCCCCCTCCCCCGGCGCGCCGCGCCCACCGGCCCGCCGGGACCCCGGCCGGCCCGGCCTCGCGGTACCGCGAGCCGCCCGTCCCGTCCCGGCGGCCGGCTCCGGCCCGGCGGCGGGTCCCGGCCCTACGGCAGGCCCCGGTCCCGGGGGCTTCCCCGGGGCCGGAGCCGGAAGGCCCGCGGGCCGTGCAACGGCGGCCGCTAGGACGTGTTTCGAAAGTAGCGTCGTCCGCCCGGAGGGCGGGGCCGGGGGCGTCCGGTGCGTGCGATCGCAAGGCGGAGGGTGGGGGCACCTCCCGCGCCGCCAGGCGCAGGGGGAGAGAGCGCAGCAGGCTGCGCCGACGACCGACAACGCGGCGAGCGGGCGTGCCGGGCGTTCCCGGCCAGACGGGACTTTCGACACACGCCCTAGGCGTCGTCCAGGCCGCGTTCTATGGCGTAGCGCACCAGCTCGACGCGGTTGTGGAGCTGGAGCTTGCCGAGGGTGTTCTGCACGTGGTTCTGGACGGTGCGGTGCGAGATCACCAGGCGCTCGGCGATCTGCTTGTAGCTCAGGCCCTTGGCGACCAGCCGGAGCACCTCCGTCTCGCGGTCGGTGAGCCGCGGGGCCTTGGGGTCGTCCGGGCCGGCGGTGGGCAGCGGCTCGGAGGCCAGGCGGCGGTACTCGCCGAGGACCAGGCCGGCCAGGCCGGGCGTGAAGACCGGGTCGCCGGCCGCCGTCCGGCGCACCGCGTCGAGCAGTTCCTCCGTACTGGCCGACTTCAGGAGGTACCCGGTCGCGCCGGACTTCACCGCTTCCAGGACGTCGGCGTGCTCGCCGCTCGCGGACAGCACCAGCACCCGCAGGGCCGGGTCGGCGCCGACCAGCTCCTTGCAGACCTGCACGCCGGGCTTGGCCGGCAGGTTCAGGTCGAGGACGAGCACGTCGGGGCCGGTGGCCCGGGCCCGGCGTACGGCCTGCTCGCCGTCGCCGGCGGTGGCGACCACGTCGAACCCGGCCTCCGCCAGGTCGCGGGCGACCGCGTCCCGCCACATCGGGTGGTCGTCGACCACCATCACCTTGATCTGCCGCTCGCTCATGTGTCCGCCTTCCCCCGTGGAACCCTCGGGACCTTCAGTTCGACTTCCGTGCCCTGCCCGGGCACCGATACCAGCTCCGCCGTGCCGCCCAGGTCCCGCAGCCTGCCCCGGATGGACTGGGCGACCCCGAGCCGGCCCTCGCCCTCCGCCTGCGCGAGACGCCCCTCCGGGATGCCCGGCCCGTCGTCCCGGACCGTCACGACGACCTCGTCCGGCCAGTCCTCCACCAGGATCCAGGCCCTGGCGTCCTCGCCCGCGTGCCTCCGGACGTTGTCCAGGGCGGCACCGACGGCGGCGGCCAGCTCCTTCGCCGCCGCGGGCGCCAGCAGCACCGGAGCGCCCGGTTCGGAGAACGTGATCCGGCCGCACGCGTGCGGGGCGAGCAGGCCGCGCAGGTCGGCCGGGCCGTCGTCCGGTTCGTCGACCTCGCGGACCACGGCGCCCAGCGACTCGTCCTCCGAGACGTGGGAGGTGCGGGTCAGCCCGCCCGCGACCAGGGTGCGCAGCGCGACCTCCTGCTCCCCCGCCATCCGGCCCAGTTCGGCGGCCTCGCCGCCCAGGGCGGTGCCCCGGCGCTGGACCATGGCCAGCACCTGGAGGACGGAGTCGTGGATGTCGCGGGCCAGCCGCTCGCGCTCGCGGGTGGCGGCCTCGATCTCCAGGGCCCGCGCGAGGGTGCGTTCGGAGGCACGGGCCACCTCGACCACGTAACCGATCGCTATGGAGGCGACCCACACCAGCAGCACGTTGTGCAGGGTGTCCCGGCTGGGGTCGCCCCGCTCGACGATGTTGGCGACCGCGACCAGGGACGAGGCGAACGCGGCCCAGCGCCAGCCGCCCTTGATGGCGTACGCGAGGACGGAACCCGCCGTCCAGATGCTCGGCAGCGTCGGCCCGTCGAACGACTGGGCGTCCGCGTCGGCGAGCGGGGTCAGCAGGATGCCGGTGAGCGCCACGGTGAGGTCGGCGACCAGGAAGCGCTTGGTGCAGCCGGCGGCCCCGGCCACCTTGGGCAGGGTGGCGAGGGTCCAGACGGACATCACGGCGAGGAACGCGACGGCGACCCAGGGCCGCTCGAACGTGTCGCGGGTGAAGACGAACAGGAGCACCGCGTACCCCATGGTGAGGACGCGGTACGCGGTCAGCGCCCGCCACAGCGGCTGCTCCACGGACATACGGACGACGCGCTCGCGCTTGGCCAACTCCCCCACCCCCGGACGGACGACGCCGTACGTGCCGGCTACGCCCGCGCGTCCGGCTGTTCCCCGGCCTTCGCCGCTTCCTTGGAGGCCTCCTTGGCGGCCTCCCTGGCCGCTTCCTTGGCGGCCTTCTCCGCGTCGGCGATCCGGCGCTTGGCCGCCGTGGCGTAGATGTCGACGTACTCCTGGCCGGAGAGCTTCATGATCTCGTACATCACCTCGTCGGTGACCGAGCGGAGGATGAAGCGGTCGCCGTCCATGCCCTGGTAGCGGCTGAAGTCCAGGGGCTTGCCGATCCGGATCCCCGGGCGCATCAGCTTGGGGACGACCTTCCCGGGCGGCTGGATCTTCTCGGTGTCGATCATGGCGACGGGGATCACCGGCGCGCCGGTGGCCAGCGCCACGCGCGCGAGGCCGCCCGGCTTGCCCCGGTAGAGCCGGCCGTCCGGCGACCGGGTGCCCTCCGGGTAGATGCCGAAGAGCTCACCGCGCTCGATGACCTCGATCCCGCTCCTGATCGCGGCCTCTCCCGCGCCGCGCGCGCCCGAGCGGTCCACCGGGAGCTGGCCCACGCCCTTGAAGAACGCGGCGGTGAGCTTGCCCTTCAGGCCGGGCGAGGTGAAGTACTCGGCCTTGGCGATGAAGGTCACCTTGCGGTCCAGGACCGCCGGCAGGAAGAAGGAGTCGGAGAAGGAGAGGTGGTTGCTCGCGAGGATCGCCGGCCCCTCGGCGGGAATGTTCTCCAGGCCCTCCACCCAGGGCCGGAAGGCGAGCTTCAGCGACCCTCCGATGGAGAACTTCATTGCGCCGTAGATCAACTCGAATGCCTCCTGTGTTCCGTCGATCAGACCTTAACCCGAGTGGCGCCCCCGCTCCCGCCCGCGGTCACGCGGGGACGGCGACGGATCTGGTCGGTGTCAGCCCGGTCGCGTACGGTGAAGTACACCTTCCCGAGACCCATCGAACCCCCGAACAGGAGACCCCGGTGCCGGTCCTCCCTGGAGCCGAGCCGTACCGCCACGAAGGCGGAGAGGTCGGCGTGCTGCTCTGTCACGGCTTCACCGGTTCGCCGCAGTCGCTGCGCCCCTGGGCCGAATACCTGGCCGAGCGCGGCCTGACCGTGTCGCTCCCGCTGCTGCCCGGGCACGGCACGCGCTGGCAGGACATGCAGGTCACCGGCTGGCAGGACTGGTACGCGGAGGTGGACCGAGAGCTGCGCGCCCTGCTGGAGCGGTGCCGGCGCGTCTTCGTCTTCGGCCTGTCCATGGGCGGCGCGCTGACGCTGCGGCTCGCCGCCAAGCACGGCGACGCGGTGGCGGGCATCGTGCTGGTGAACCCGGCGAACAAGGTGCACGGGCTGGCGGCCCACGCGCTGCCGGTCGTGCGCCACCTGGTGCCGTCGCAGCCCGGCATCGCCAGTGACATCGCCAAGGAGGGCGTCAAGGAGCTGGGCTACGACCGGGTGCCGCTGCACGCCGCGCATTCGGTGCGCCGGTTCTTCCGGCTGGTGGACCGGGAGCTCCCGCAGGTCACCCAGCCGGTGCTGCTGCTGCACAGCCCCCAGGACCATGTCGTACCGCCCGCCGACTCGGCGCGGATCCTCGGCCGGATCTCCTCCACGGACGTCACGGAGATTCTGCTGGAACAGAGCTACCACGTCGCGACGTTGGACCACGACGCGGAGCGGATCTTCGAGGAGAGTCACGCGTTCGTCGGCCGGCTCGCTCCGACAGCGGGTACGACGGGGTCCCCCATGCCGGAGGCCCGGGGAGGGAGCACGACCGGTGGCTGAGCAGCACGACTCCGACAAGCGGGACGAGCAGCCGTTCGACGAGGAGGCCGCCTGGGCGGCGATCGTCGCCGGGTACGGCGAGGAGCCGGCGGACCCGCCCGGCGCCAAGCCGTTCAAGCCGATCGAGGACCTGGCGCTGCCGGAGGACGACGTCAACGAGCTCCCGGAGGGGCCGTCGGCGGAGTCCGGCAAGCCGGACAAGCCGCTCGGCAGCTCCGTCGTGTTCGCCCCGGGCGTCGGGCCGGGCGGGCCGCGCGACTACGAGGTGGCCGAGGCCAGGGCCGGTGACCTCGACGACTCCGACGAGGGCCACTTCGTGCCCCCGGAGCCGCCCCCGCTGCCGGAGGCCGACGCCACCGCCAAGTTCGCCTGGCTCGGGGTCATCGGCGGCCCGGTGCTGATGCTGCTGGCGGTGATACTCGGCTGGGACATGACCTGGTGGCTCACCACACTGTGCATCGGCGGCTTCCTGGGCGGTTTCGCCACCCTGGTGGCCCGGATGCGCACCGGCGACGACGAGGAGGGCGACGACCCGGGCCGCGGGGCGGTGGTCTGACCGCTCGGCGGGACACCCCTAGGGTCCGGCGGGGACGCGAAGGGCGGCGAGGACCGGCAGGTGGTCGGTGGCGGCCCGGAGGTCGGCGGCGTCCAGGCCCGGCAGGTCCTCGGGGCGCGGCACGCCGCAGCCCAGCACCTCGATGCCCTTGGTGGCGAAGACCGCGTCGATCCGCTTGTGCGGATCGGTGGGGTTCCAGGTGTGCTCGCCGCCCCAGGGCCGGACGGTCCGGCAGTCCTGGAGCTCGGCCGCCAGCCGCCGGAAGGCACGCCCGTCGGGCTCGTCGTTGATGTCGCCGGCCGCGACGGCGTGCGGGACGTCGAGGGCGGCCAGCCGGTCCAGGAGCATCCCGGCCTGGTCGTACCGCTCCCCGGCCTCCAGGCTCAGGTGGCAGCTCAGCACGCCGAGCCTGGCGCCCCCGACGCGTACGACCGCGGTCGCCAGGCCCCGCCGGTGGAGCCCGGGGGTGAGCGGCAGCAGGACGTCCTCGGTGCGCTCCACGGTGGCCCGCAGCGAGCACAGCAGCAGCGGTCCGGCCGCGGTGCCGCCGCCGCTCAGCACCAGCAGCTCGCTCTTCGCTGCCAGCCGGGCGGCGTGCTTGCGCCAGCGGAAGAAGCGGGGCGCCTCCTGGACGAAGACCAGGTCCGGCGCACAGGCCCGGATCACGCGCGCGAGCGCGTCCTCGTCGTCGCGCAGCGAGCGGACGTTGTAGCTGAGCACCCGCACCACGGCGGAACCGTCCGGCTCGGTGCGCGAGTTGGGCAGCTCGGTGATCGGCATACGAGCACGATATGACGGTGCCCGCCGCATCCGGGCGAGGACGCGGCGGGCACCGGCGGACGGGCGGGGCGGCTCAGCCCTGGCGGGCCAGGTCGGCGGCGCCGACGAGACCGGCCTTGCCGCCGAGCTGGGCGGCGAGGACCTGGGCGTGCGGCCGCCACTGGCCGCCGATCAGCCAGCGCCGGAACGACTTGCGGATCGGGCCGAGGACCAGCTCGCCCTCGTCCGAGACGCCGCCGCCGACGATGAACGCCGACGGGTCGAACAGGGAGGCCAGGTCGGCGAGGCCCGCGCCGGCCCAGCGGGCCAGCTCGCGGAAGGAGTCGACGGCGACGGGGCAGCCCTGGCGGGCGGCCTCGGAGATGTGCTTGCCCTCGATGCCGGCGGGGGTGCCGTCCCCGAGGCCCAGCAGGATCGTGGCGTTCTCCGGGGTGGCGTTGGCGCGCTGCCTGGCGTACCGCACGAGGGCGCGCCCGGAGGCGTACTGCTCCCAGCAGCCCTGGCTGCCGCACCCGCACAGCAGGCCGTCGGGGACGACCCGGATGTGGCCGAACTCGGCGGCCACGCCGAAGCGGCCGCGCCGCAGCTTGTTGCCGATGATGATGCCGCCGCCGAGGCCGGTGCCCAGCGTGATGCAGATGACGTCCTCGTGGCCCTTGCCCGCACCGAACTTGTACTCGCCCCAGGCCGCGGCGTTGGCGTCGTTCTCCACGACCACCGGGAGGCCGACGCGCTGTTCGACCTTGTCCTTCAGCGGCTCGTGCCGCCACTGGATGTTCGGCGCGAAGAGGACCGTGGCGCGCTTGTCGTCGACGTACCCGGCGGCGCCGATGCCGACCGCCTCGATGTCGTGGCCCCTGCCGGCCTCGGAGACTGCCGCGCAGATCGCGTCGACGATGCCTTCGGCGGTCGGCGGGGTGGGCACCTTGTGGGTGTCGAGGATCGTGCCCTCTTCGTCGACCACTCCGGCCGCGATCTTCGTGCCGCCGATGTCGACGCCGATGGTGAGTCCCATGTGTCCCTCAGTTTTCGGTCGAGCCCCGCTACGGCCCACCGTACCCGGTGTCAGTCGAGGTCGATGTGCTCGGTGGGATCAGGACCGCCGTCGTCCTTCCTCCCGTCCGCGGAAGGGGTGTCGGACCCGCGGGTGGGCGGCCCGGGGGTGTCCGGTCCGCGGGTCCAGCGGCGCTCCTGGCCCTCGACGGCCGAGCGGTAGGCGGCGAGCAGTTCGTTGCCGGCGGCCGCGAGATGGTCGAAGACCTGCGGGTTGCGCTCGATGACCGGCTCGACGGCGGCCTTGGCCTGGCTGACGAGCTGCTGCACGGCGCCCTGGGCGCCCATGCCGAGCAGCGGGGTGCGCAGCGAGGCGACCTTGTCGGCGACCGCGTCGACGAGCTTGCGCAGCTCCTCGGCGGCGCTGCCGGGCGGCGGGTCCTCGGTGCCGCGACGGCGGGCCTTCTCGGCCGCCAGGTCCTCGGCGCAGGCCTTCGCCCAGGCGTCGGCGTCGGGATGCTGGGTGGCATCGCTCATGGCGTTCTCCTGCGGCAGCGTGGGTGGTACTCCCGACGTTACCGCGTACGGGGCCACAAATCCGGGTCGGGTGCGAAGCGGACGCTCAGCACGCCGCCGTCGAGGGCGGCCCCGGAGACGGTGCAGCGGCGCAGCGCGGACGGCAGGGGCACGACGCGGCGGAACGGCCCGGCCGTCAGTACCAGTTCGTCGCCGCGGCGCACCAGGCCGAGGTCGGGTTTGGCGGCGCCTGGCAGCGGGATGCGCCAGACCAGGACGCCGTCGGGCGTGCGGCGGTCCTCCACGGTCCATTCCGGCGCGGGGGCCGTCGGCGCCGTGGGCGGCTCCAGGAGGGCCAGGTCGTCGTCGGTGCGGGGGTCGCGCCCGAGGTGCGGCAGCTCGCGCGGCCGGTCCGGTGTGCCGTCCGGCGCCCCGTCGGGGGCCTCTTCCAGGGCCTCGACCAGCGCCTTGAGGTGCGCCTGCTGCTGGGCGGCGAGGCCGGAGAGCCAGGGGTCGGGGGACGTGGTGGGCAGCAGCCGGTTGGCGATCACGGGTTCCACGGCGAGGCGGTGCAGGGCCAGCCCGGCGCGGGCGGTGCGGAGGGCGGCGGCGGTGGCCGGGCCCGGTTCGGCGACCAGCCGGACGGTGGTCGACGGGGCCTCGGTCATGGCCTGGACGGCGGCCAGTTCCGTGTCCCAGCGGGCGGCGGTCTCGTACAGCCACTCCGCCGGCATGGGGACGCCGGCGAGCTGGGCGAGCACGGGCCGCAGCGCGCGGGCCGCCTGGCGTTCGCGCGGCAGGAGGCGGCGCAGGTAGCGGCGCAGTTGCTCGGGCAGGGCGAGTACGGCGACGGCGTCGGGGAGGGGCGGCAGGTCGGCCACCACGAGGTCCCAGTCCCCGGCGGCGGCGTCCCCGAGGGCCCGCAGCAGGGCGAACCGGTCGCTGCCGGGCAGCTCGGTGAGCTCCTCGCCGGCGAGCGGCGCGGCGCCCAGCAGCGCGAGGGCGGGGGCGGCCCGCTCCTGGAAGGCGAGCACCTCGGCGCGGAAGTGGGCGCCGGAGTCGACGTGGCGCACGACCGGGCGGTCGTCGCCGGTGAACCAGGTGCCGGGCAGCGCCCGGTCGGTGGTGAGGAGCAGGACCCGCCGCCCGCGCCGGGCGGCGCCGAGGGCGGTCGCGGCGGCGACGGTCGTACGCCCGGCGCCGCCGGGGCCGGTGACCAGGATGGTGCGCATGCCCGGACACGCTACTGCCCGGAGGCGGGCCGTCCGTCCCCCGGGCCCGGGGGTGCCGTCAGACGGTGGACTCGACGCGCTTCTTCAGGCCCGCGAGCGCCCGGTCGATGATGACCTTCTCGGCCTTGCGCTTGATCATGCCCAGCATGGGGATCTTGACGTCCACGGTGAGCTGGTACGTCACCTCGGTGCGGGCCCCGCCCTCCAGCGGCCGGAGGCGGTAGGAGCCGTCCAGGGCGCGGAGCATCTGGGACTTGACCAGCGTCCAGCCCACCTCGTGGTCGCCGGTCCAGGTGTACGCCAGGGTGTGGTCGTCCTTGATCGCGCCGGCGTCCAGCAGCAGGCGGACCTTCTCGGCGCGGCCGGCGGCGTCCTTCTCCAGGACCTCCGCCTCCTTCACCTCGCCCGTCCACTCCGGGTAGCGGGCGAAGTCGGCGATCACTCCCATGACGTCGGCCGGTGCCGCCTCGATCTCAATGCTCGAGCTGGTGTGTTCCGCCATCGCCGTGGCTCCTCCAGTGCGGTACCGATTCCCTGTGGGGTGAAGGCTATCGCGTGGGTGTGACTCACCATTCCAGGGCCCAGGGCCTCCCGGTCGCCGCGAAATGTCCCACGTTCACGCACTCGGTCGCCCCGACCCGCATCCGCCGCGCCAGCGGCTGGTGGACGTGGCCGAACAGGGCGTAGCGGGGCCTCGTCCGCCGGATCGCGGCCAGCAGGGCGCGGCTGCCGCGTTCGAAGCGGCGGGCGACCGTGTCGTAGGTGAGCTCCGGCACGTCCGGCGGGATGTGCGTGCACAGCACGTCGACCTCGCCGAGGGCCTCGACCTTGGCGGCGTATTCCTCGTCGGAGATCTCGTACGGGGTGCGCATCGGGGTGCGCAGGCCGCCGCCCACGAAGCCGAAGACGAGCCCGCCCAGCTCCAGGCGCTGGCCGTCCAGCACGGTGGTGCCGGGGCGCGCGTACTCGGGCCACAGGGTGGGGACGTCCACGTTGCCGTAGGTGGCGTAGGTGGGGGTGGGGAAGGCGGCGAACATCGCGGCGTACTGGCGGCGGACCGCCGCCTCGATGGCGGTCTCGCGGTCCACGTCGAGGTCCGCCCACAGCCGGCGGCCGAAGTCCCGGGCCTCCTCGAAGCGCCGGGCGGTGCGCAGCTCCACCAGGCGGCCGGCGTTCTCCGCGCCGAAGAGCTCCGGGAAGATGCCCCGTGAGTGGTCGTGGTAGTCGAGGAAGAGCACCAGGTCACCGAGGCATATCAGGGCATCGGCGCCCTCCCCGGCCGCGGCCAGGGCCTCGGCGTTCCCGTGCACGTCGCTGATCACGTTGACCCTCATGCCTCGCATGACCACCCACCCTAGGCGCCGTCGGACCTGCGGTTGTTTCCACGTCGTCGCTGGTCTGGACTACTGTGCCCGAAGCACCGCCACATACGTGTGACGCAGCGAACATCTGGCCAGCGCCCCTATCCCCAACCGAGTACTGGTGGGTAACGTCCGGGCAGTCCAGTCGTGCTCACCCCCACTGAGCACGTGCCCGATCTTGGACCGCAACCGGTGCATCACACAGAGCCGTGGCGCCGGCGCCCGATGAGGAGCAGCAGTCTTGCGCGAGTTCAGCCTTCCGGCCCTGTACGAGGTCCCCACGGACGGCAACCTGACGGATCTCATCCGCCGCAATGCCGCTCAGCACCCAGATGTCGCCGTGATGGGCCGCAAGGTCGCCGGTGCGTGGACGGACGTCACCGCCACCCAGTTCCTGGCCGAGGTCCGGGCCGCCGCCAAGGGTCTGATCGCCCGGGGCGTGCGCCCCGGTGACCGGGTCGCCCTGATCTCCCGCACCCGCTACGAGTGGGTGCAGATGGACTTCGCGATCTGGAGCGCCGGCGCGGTGACGGTGCCGGTGTACGAGACCAGCTCCGCCGAGCAGGTGCAGTGGATCCTGGGCGACTCCGGCGCGGTCGCGGTGGTCGTGGAGACCGCTGCGCACGCCGCGGCGGTGGAGTCCGTACGCGACGCCCTGCCGGAGCTGCGGCACGTGTGGCGCCTGGACGAGGGCGCGATCGACGAACTGACCGCCGCCGGGGCCGGTGTGACGGACGAGGCCGTCGACGAGGCGACCTCGACCGCCAAGGCCGACGACATCGCGACGATCGTCTACACCTCGGGCACCACGGGCCGCCCCAAGGGCTGTGTGCTGACGCACCGGAACTTCTTCGCCGAGTGCGGCAACGTCGTCGAGCGGCTCAAGCCGCTGTTCCGCACCGGGGAGTGCTCGGCGCTGCTGTTCCTGCCCGCCGCGCACGTCTTCGGGCGGCTGGTCGAGGTCGGGTCCGTCCTGGCGCCGATCCGCCTGGGCTGCGTACCGGACATCAAGGAACTCACCGACGAGCTCGCCGCCTTCAAGCCGACCCTGATCCTGGGCGTGCCGCGCGTCTTCGAGAAGGTCTACAACTCCGCGCGGGCCAAGGCCCAGGCGGAGGGCAAGGGCAAGATCTTCGACAAGGCGGCGCAGACGGCCATCGACTACAGCCGCGCCACCGCCACCCCCGAGGGACCCTCGCTGGGCCTGAAGGTCAAGCACTTCGTCTTCGACAAGCTGGTGTACGGCAAGCTGCGCGCGGTCCTGGGCGGGCGCTGCGAGGCGGCCATCTCCGGCGGTGCCCCGCTGGGCGAGCGCCTGGGCCACTTCTACCGGGGCATCGGGCTGACCGTCCTGGAGGGCTACGGCCTGACGGAGACGTGCGCGGCGACCGCGTTCAACCCGTACGACCGTCCGAAGATCGGCACCGTGGGGCAGCCGCTGCCGGGCTCGGTGCTGCGGATCGCCGACGACGGCGAGGTCCTGGTCCACGGCGAGCACGTCTTCTCGGGCTACTGGGGGAACGAGTCGGCGTCCGCCGAGGCGCTGGCCGACGGCTGGTTCCACACCGGCGACATCGGCACCCTGGACGAGGACGGCTACCTGGCCATCACGGGCCGGAAGAAGGAGATCCTGGTCACCGCGGGCGGCAAGAACGTCGCCCCGGCGGTGATCGAGGACCGCATCCGCGCCAACGCGCTGGTCGCGGAGTGCATGGTGGTGGGCGACGGCCGCCCGTTCGTGGGCGCGCTGGTCACCATCGACGAGGAGTTCCTGGGCCGCTGGGCCGCCGAGCACGGCAAGCCGGCCGGTTCCACGGCGGCGTCGCTGCGCGAGGACCCGGAGCTGCTGGCGGAGGTGCAGCGGGCGGTGGACGACGGGAACGCGGCGGTCTCCAAGGCGGAATCGGTGCGGAAATTCCGCATCCTCACCTCCCAGTTCACGGAGGAGGCCGGTCACATCACGCCGTCGCTGAAGCTGAAGCGCAATGTGGTGGCCAAGGACTTCGCGGACGAGATCGAGGCGATCTACCGCGCCTGAGCGTCGGCGACGGCACCGGCCCGGTCCCTGGACCCGCGGGAGCCGCGGGGTGCCCGCATCACGGGCCCTGAGCCGGGCCGGTGCCTCCACGCCCTGGGCGCACCGGTGAAACGCACCGCCCCGGCGCGTGCCCACGACGGGTAAGGGCGGGGCTCCGGGGGTCAGAGGAGGCGCTTCAGGTGTTCCGCGAGGAGGTCCCAGCGCCACTTCTCCTCGACCCACGCCCGCCCCCGCTCGCCCATGCGGCGGCGCAGTTCCGGGTCCTGGAGGAGCGTCACGATCCGGTCGGCCGACTCGGCCGGGGACGAGCCGCGCACGACCCAGCCCGTCTCGCCGTCCAGGACGGCGTCCGGCGCGCCGCCGGAGTCGCCCGCGACGACCGGCAGGCCCGTCGCCGAGGCCTCCAGGTACACGATGCCGAGGCCCTCGACGTCCAGTCCGCCCCGCCGCGTACGGCACGGCATGGCGAACACGTCACCGGCCCCGTAGTGCGCCGGGAGCTCCTCCCACGGCACCGCGCCGGTGAAACGCACGGATCCGGCCACGCCGGTCCCCGCGGCGAGGCGCCGCAGGTCGTTCTCGTACGGGCCGCCCCCCACGATCAGCAGGACGGCGTCCGGGACCCGGGTGAGCACCGCGGGCATGGCCCTGATCAGCGTGTCCTGGCCCTTGCGGGGGACCAGTCGCGAGACGCAGACGACGACCGGCCGGCCGGCCAGTCCCAGCCGTTCCCGTACCGCGTCACCGCCCGACCCCGGGTGGAACGTCTTCTCGTCGACGCCCGGCGGGAGCTGGACCATCCGCCCGGCCGCCTCCGGGGTCAGCGCGGCCGCGATGCGGGAGCGGGTGTATTCGCCGAGGTACGTGATCGTGTCCGTGCCCTCGCCGATGCGCCGCAGCAGTTGGCGTGAACCCGGAAGCTGGGCCCATCCGGCCTCGTGCCCGTGCGTGGTGGCCACGATCCGCCGCGCGCCGGCCCGGCGCAGCGCGGGTGCCATGAGCCCGAGGGGCGCGGCCGCCCCGAACCATACCGACTCGCAGCCGTGCTCGCGCAGCAGCGCGGTCGCCCGGGCGGTCACACGGGGTGTGGGCAACAGCATCGTCGTGCGGTCCCGGACAACCCGGAAGGGCTGTTCCGCGTCGAACAAGGCGGTCGCCTCGGCGCCTTCCCGGCCGCGCTTCCACGTGGAGGCGTAGACCACGATCCGTTCCGGATCGAGTCTGAGCGCCATGTTGTGCAGAAACGCCTGAATCCCGCCGGGTCTGGGCGGAAAGTCGTTGGTTACGATCAAGGTCTTGTGCATCGCATGCCGACAGTACCGAACGGCGCCGCTCCACCGCTCCCGCACAGTCCCGCCCGGCACCACGATCCCCAGACCGCCCACCCACCCGGACGAGGTTCGCATGAAGGGCCCCAGCGGCACCAGGCTCCCGATCGCAGTCATCGGCATATGGCTCTTGACCAGGGTTCTCCTGCTGCTCTGCGTCTTCAAGGTGTTCGTGCTGCCCGGTCCGGACGTCACCAGTGACGTCTCGGTGATCTACCAGGGCTGGTTCGAGGTGCTGCGCACCGGCACGTACCCGCTCGACGACGTCACCTGGCAGTACCCCCCGGCCGCGGCGCTGGCGATCCTCTCCCCCGGTCTGCTGCCGTTCCTGGACTACGCCTCCGCCTTCTTCCTCCTCGCCTTCGCGTGCGACGCGCTGGTCTTCGGCCTGCTGCTGTACGCGGGACGGCGCCCGGGCAAGAGCGTGTCGGGCGCCTGGGTGTGGGTCGCGGGCGTACCGCTGCTGGGCCCGACCGCGTACGCGCGCTACGACCTGATGGTCACCGCCGTCGCGGTCGCCGCGCTGCTGGCGGGGGGCCGGCACCCGCGCCTGCTGGGCGCGCTGGCCGGGTTCGGCGCGCTGCTGAAGGTGTGGCCGGCGTTGCTGCTGGCGGGCACCCGGCGCGGCCGCGCCACCGTGCGGTCCTGGACGGCGGCCGCGGTCACGGGGGCCGTGGTGCTGCTGGCGTGCGTCGCGGCGATGCCGGGCGCGCTGGCGTTCCTCACCTTCCAGCGGGACCGTGGCACGGAGGTGGAGTCGCTGGGGTCGCTGGTCTTCCACGTGGCGCGGAATTTCGGCTGGGAGGGGCAGGTGCTGCTGAACTACGGGTCGGTGGAGTTCCTCGGCCCGTACGTGCCGGTGGTCTCGAGCGCCGCGCTGGCGCTGACCGTGGCGGCGTTCGGCTGGCTGCTGGTGTGGCGGGTGCGGGCCCGCGCGTTCGGTACGACGACGCCGGCCGACGCGGCGTTCGCGGCGGTGCTGCTGTTCACCACCACGAGCCGGGTGATCAGCCCCCAGTACATGATCTGGCTGGTGGGTCTGGCGGCGGTGTGCCTGGTCTTCCGGGGCAGCCGGATGGTCCGTCCCGCGAAACTGGTGCTGGTGGCGACGGGTGTGACGATGCTGGAGTTCCCGATCTGGTTCACGCACGTGGTGCACAGCGACCTGTGGGGCATCGTGCTGCTGGGAGTGCGCAACGGCCTCCTCGTCGCCGCCACCCTCATCGCGTGCCGTGAGCTGTGGCGCCAGACCGTCACGGAGCCGCGGCTGCGCGAGGAGCGCGTCCCGGTGCCCGCGCAGACGGCCCGGGCCCCCCAGCGGATGCTCACCCGCTGAGCCCCTGGGCCCCCTGAGCTCCCTGAGCTCCCTGAGCTCCTTGAGCCACCCGAGCCTCCTGAGCCCCCGGCCCCTGAGCGGCCGCCTGCGCGCCCCGGGCCCGGTGGCCTACCCCAGCCGCTCCCGCAGGTAGCCCCGCCAGCGGGCGGTGAACTCCCGCGGGGTGGTCGCCAGCACCTCGTGCAGGGCGTGTTCCGGGCCCCGCGCGCCCGCCTCCCGGTAGAAGGCGCGGAGCTTGTCCTCGCCCCACCGCTCGGCGATCAGCTCACAGGCCAGCCAGCCGCCCTCGTACGCGCGCGCCAGGGCGGCCTTGTCGGCGGCGAAGGAGAAGTCGCCGTCCGTGGGCAGGGCGGCCGGGGTGGAGCCCGCCCGGACGGCGTCGCGCAGCTCGGGGGCGGCCTGGTCGGGGGCGCGGGAGGTGCCGCGGTAGGCCACCCAGTCGGCGAACCCCTCGGACAGCCACAGCGGCGTGGCCGCGGAGGTCCGCGTCCGGGTGGCCACGTGGGTGGTCTCGTGGGCGAGCACGAAGCGCTGCCCGAACTCGCCGAGCGTTGGGTACGCCTCCGGGTTGACGATCACCCGGTCCGCCGGGGCGCCCGGCCCGCCGCCGGCCCGGCCGGTGGTCACCGCGGCGATGCCCCGGTACCCGGCGGCCGGCTCGCCCAGCAGCGCGCCCATGTCCTTCAGCGAGCCCGGCACCAGCACCACCACGCGCCGCGCCCAGCCCTCGGGCCAGGCGTCCGACACGGCGGGCACCGCCCGGTCGGCGGCCGCCGCGACGGAACGCAGCCGCGCCGCGTCCTGGCCGACGCCGAGGACCAGGCTCGTCCGTCCCCGGACGACGTCGATGTCGCCCTGCTCCCAGAGCTGCTGGCCGCCGTCCTCGGCGGGCCGGTCGGACGTCACGTCCCAGCGCCCGTCCCGCCGGACGAGGGCGAGGGTCCGCTCGCCGGTCACCGGGCCGCTGTCGTACCCGGCGACGCGGTAGCTCAGCTCGGCCCGGGCGGTGGCCCGGTCGTCGCCGTCGCGCCGCACGTCGGTCACCCGGTACGTCCAGGACGCCAGCGGCACGCCGGCCAGCCGACCGGCCCGGACGGCGGCGGCCCGACGGTCGGCGGCCGACTGGAAGACCCGTGTGTCGGGCGGCGCCGGCGCCGGGGCGGCGCAGCCGCCGGCGAGCAGGCAGAGGCCGAGCGCCGCTCCCGCCGTTCGTCTCCGGACCCGCATCCGCCCGATCGTACGGGGTGCGGCCGCTCCTCGCGGGTCCGTCGTCAGACCCGGGTGACGGCGGAGACGGGCATCATGCCCACCGGGTCGTAGCGCACGGGCGCGCCCGGGTAGGGGGCGTGCACCACCTGTCCGTCGCCCATGTACATCCCGACGTGGCTGGCGTCGTCCCGGTAGGTCACCAGGTCGCCGGGGCGCGCCTCGGAGAGCGGGACGTGCCGGCCGGCGTCGCGCTGGGCCTGGGAGGTACGGGGGAGGCCGACGCCGGCCTGGGCGTACGACCACTGCATCAGGCCCGAGCAGTCGAAGCCGGAGGGGCCGTTGGCGCCCCACACGTACGGCTTGCCCACGGCGGAGCGGGCGGCGGCGACCGCGGCGGCGGCCCGGCCGGACGCGGCCTCGCCGCCCGGGAGCGGAAGGTCGTCGCGGCCGGAACGGGAGACCCGGTCGAGGGACTCGCGCTCCTCGGACGGCAGGGAGTTGAGCAGTGCCCGCGCCTCGGCGAGTTTGCGTTCGACGGTGCGCTTGTGGAAGGCGACGGCCGCGCGGCTGCGTTCCAGTTCGGTGAGCATCCGGCCGGCCTCGGCACGCCGCTGGGCCAGTTGGCGCTGGGCGCGCCGGAGTTCGGTCAGGGCGCTCGCCTGCCGTTCGCTGATCCGGTCGAGGGCGGCGGCCCGGTCGAGGTAGCTGTCGGGGTCCTCGGAGAGCAGCAGGGCGAGCGCGGGGTCCATGCCGCCCGACCGGTACTGGGCGCCCGCCACGGCGCCGAGCGCGCCGCGCATCCGGTTGATCCGCTCCTGGCCGCGGGCGACGCTGTCCTGCACCCGGGAGACCTGCTCGCGGAGCGCGTCGGCCCGCTCGTCCGCCTTGTTGTAGCCCTCGGTGGCCTGTTCCGCCTGCTCGTAGAGGCGGTCGACCCTGGCGCGGGTGGCCTCCACGGTGCCCGGTTCGGCGCTCGCGGGGGCGGCGCCGAAGGCCGCGGCGGCGGTGGCCGCCGCGGCGGACAGGACGGTGACCTTCGCGCTCCGGGAGAACCCCGGGGACGTGGATGACGGGGACCGGCGATGGGACGCCACGTACCGCGCTCCCTTCCGCTGACGTGGGGGTGTGCGCGTGCCGTGCGGTGCCGTGCACGCTGTTGCGCGCCAGACAGTAGCCGGGTGGTCACCCGGCGGCCAGCGACCGTACGGGCGTCGAACAACGGCGCCCCGCCCGAGACCACAAGGTCACCGGCGGGGCGGAGCGTCAGCGCGACGGGCGGCGAACCACCCGATCGGGCGCGGGATCCGGGCGCGTCAGATGCGTACGCCGAACTGGAAGTCGCCCAGGTACCCGATGGCTTCGTAGCGGACGAAGGCGCCCGGGTAGGGGGCGTGCAGCACCTGGCCGTTGCCCGCGTACAGGCCCACGTGCGACAGGTTGCTGAAGAAGACGAGGTCGCCCGGCTTGAGCTGGCTGCGGCCGATCTTCACGCCGTCGTTGTGCTGGGTGTAGGTGGTGCGCGAGATGCTTACGCCGGCCTGGCGGTAGGCCCACTGCGTCAGGCCCGAGCAGTCGTACGAGTTGGGGCCCTCGGCGCCGGAGACGTAGGGCTTGCCGACCTGGGTGTCGGCGGCGGCGAGCGCGGCGGCGCCGCGCTGGGAGGCGGGGACCTCGTTGCCGAGTTCCACCCGGTCGCCGGCCTCGCGGCTGGCGCGCTGCTCCTCCTCCTGCATCTTCTCCCGCTCTTCGGCGGTCAGGGTGTTGAGGAGTTTCTGCGCCTCGGCGAGCTTGCCCTGGTAGGACTTCTTCTTCTCGGCGAGGGTCTTGCGGACGTCCTCCAGGCCGGCGAGCTTGGCGGTCGCCTCGGCCCGCTCTTGCGCCAGGGTGCGCTGCTTGGCCTGGATGGTCTCCAGCGTCTCGGCCTGCTTGGCGCTGATGGCGTCGACGGCGGACGCCTTCTCCAGGTAGCTGTCCGGGTCGGAGGAGAGCAGGAGCTGGAGGGAGGGGTCCATCCCGCCGGAGCGGTACTGGGCGGTGGCCACCGAACCGAGGCTGTCGCGCAGTTCGTTGAGCTCCTGCTGGCCGCGCGCGACCTTGTCCTGGAGGGCGTCGACCTCCTTCTGGAGCTTGCCGCGCTGCTCGTCGGCGAGGTTGTACTGCTCGGTGGCCTGCTCGGCCTCGTGGTGGAGCTTGTCGACCTGTGCCTTGACCTCGCTCTTGCTCGGCTTGGGGTCTGCCTGAGCGGCTTGGGAGGACAGGGCGACGGCAGCGGCGGCGGTCGCGGTGAGCACGGTCACCCGGGCGCGGCTCGGCTGCTTGGGACGACGGTGGGACGCCACGGAGGCGAGCTCCTTCTTCCTCTGCGCCGCCTGCCGGGCTTCTGGGTCGGGCCCCGGCTCCGTGCGTGCTGTCCGGTCCCCCGCGAAACAGGCCGGACCGCACGGAAATAGGCGGTTCCTCCGCTGCCACTCCCGATGAGTGATCAACTGCGCGAAGGCTTGAGGCCAGACCCTAGTGACCATCTTGTGATCAGTTCAAATCCTCATGCGAAAAATCTCGCCCGGGGGCCACATTCTTTACACACGACCCACGGTGCGTCATGGGGACTTGACGGTACGTTTCCCGGAACCGGGCATTGCTCCGATGCCCGACAAGGGGCGCTGTCGTCAGGAAAGCCGCGAAAGCCGCTTCAGCAACAGGGCGGACGCCACCGGGCGCGCACCGGACTTGGCGACGCCGTCGGCGACCTCCCGGTCGGTGGAGACCACGACGACCGGCCGGCCGGGCGGTTCCGCCCGCACCAACTGGCGGATCAGCTCGTCCGCCGTCACGCCCGGCTTGGAGAACAGCACCCGCACGCCGCGCGGCGGCGCCAGCAGCACCGGAGCGGCCAGCTCCGCGCCGTCGAAGACACAGGTGACCTCGGCGCCGGTGCGGGCGGCCAGCGCCGACAGGCCGCCGAGCAGCCGCAGCCGCTGCTTCTCCAGGGGCATGGTCGGATAGCCGGTCTTGGTGACGTTGTAGCCGTCCACGACCAGGTGCGCCTGCGGCAGTGCCAGCAATTGGTCCAGCAGCGCCGGGTCGGTTTCCGACAGGGCGCGGGCCGCGATGTCCTTGGGCGACATCCGGCCGGGCTCCACGGCGTCGACGGTGTCGGCCGGGTGCACCGAGACGGGCGGCAGGGCCAGTTCACGGCGCAGCCCCTGGGCCGACTCCAGGACGGTGTCCAGCAGCAGCCGCAGCCGCATGTCCTCCACCGAGCGCCCTTCGCGGGCGGCCCGGCGGCTGGCCTCCAGGGCCGCCTCCGCCTCGCTCAGGCGGGCCTTGAGCCGGCGCGTCTCGCTCTCGGCGGCGGAGACCTGGGCGGCCGCCTCGGCGCGCACGGCGTCGATGTCCGCCTGGCCCCGGCGCAGGGCGGCCTCGCCGCGCTTGACGTCGCTCTGGGCGCTGCGCAGCTTGCGCTGAAGCGATTCCGCTTCCTTGCGGGCCGCGTCCAGCTCGGCGCGCAGCCGCTCGGTCTCGGTCCTGGTCTGGGCGCGGGCCTCGGCCAGTTCGGCGCGCAGCCGTTCCAGCTCCCGCCGGCCCGCCTCGTCGGCGCGTTCGGCGTCGGCCCGCTGGGCCTCCTCGCCGGCGGCGGCGACCAGCTTGACCCAGCCGGCGGGGCGCAACACGTACGCCGCGGCGGCGACGTCCACCGGGTCGGCGGCCGCCGGGGGCGCCCCGGACTCGACCGCGCGGGCCAGCTCGGGCTGCCCGTCCTTGAGGCGCTCGCCGATCCGCTGCCGGAACAGCGGGTCGCCCTCCAGGGCCGCGGCCATGGCGTTGCCCGCGAACTTGGCCCGCCGGGACGGGGTGAAGCGGGCGTACTGGCGTAGCTGCGCGGGCAGTTCCGCGACC
Organism: Streptomyces sp. NPDC039423; assembly: GCF_055598725.1. Lineage (NCBI taxonomy): Bacteria > Bacillati > Actinomycetota > Actinomycetes > Kitasatosporales > Streptomycetaceae > Streptomyces > Streptomyces sp. NPDC039423. Next base: position 874,223 of record NZ_JBVKAH010000001.1, on the reverse strand, counting down.
GTCAGGCCACCGAAGGCGTCCGAGACGAGCGCGACGACCCGGCGCCGCACCCCTTCGGGCAGCGGGCGGTCGAGCGCCTCGGCGGCGTCACCGGCCGCACCGGCCGGCTCAGCACCGCTGTCGGGCTGCTCCACGATCCGTCACCCCACTACCCGTCCGTCGTGGCCCTCCGGCCGCTCCCGGTCCTCAGGAAGCCGCGCCGGGCCTGTCCACCAGCTCGATCCGGTCCACCGCGTTGCACCAACGGCAGCGGACCGACTCGATGGTCTCACTGACCACCTCGCGCTCCTCCACCGTGGGCTCGCCCGCGAGGTCCAGATGGACGTACTCCACGACCTTGGACGACCGGGTGACGTCGAAGCGCGTGAGGTTGCCGCAGAGCGTGCAGCGCCAGCGGGTCGTCGCGGTCGGCAGGGGAACCGTCGTCATCGTTCCGTCCTCTTCCATGGTGCCGGGGTACGGGAACCGCGGTGCGCCGTCGAACTGCGGGTGTGCGTCCCGTAACCCTACGGCCTTGCGGGTACCCCCGTGGTGCGGCGAGGCACCCTGTCCCGCTCCCTCCGTTTACGTCATGATCTGTCCATGATCGCTTGGCGCGGACCACTCGTGACGCACGCCGTGATCGGCGCCTGCTTCCTGGTCTTCCTGGTCAGCCCGGTGTCCGGACTGAACCCCTCGTACGGCACGGGCGACGCCCTGCTGGCCGCCCAGAGCTCCTACTTCCGCCGGTGGGGCATCGTGCCGGCCGAGCTGCTCGACGGCTCGGCGCACGCGCTGCTCACACCGCTGACGGCCCTGTTCGTCAGCGGAAGCTGGCTGCACCTGCTGGGCAACATGCTCTTCCTCTACGTCTTCGGGGCGATGACCGAGGAACGGCTGGGTCACCTGGAGTTCGCCCTCTTCTACGCCGGGTCCGGCTGCCTCGCCCTCCTCGCGTACGCGGCGGCGCACGCGGACTCGGACCAGACGCTGGTGGGGGCGTCGGGGGCGATCTCCGGGGTGCTCGGCGCATTCCTGCACCTGTTCCCCAGGGCGCGGGTGACCAGCCTCTTCCCGTTCCTCTTCTTCCTGCCGCTGCGGTTCCCCGCCTGGATCGTGCTGATCTTCTGGTTCGTCCTCCAGTGGCTGGCCGCCCACGGCGCCGACAGCGGCCCCGGGGTGGCGTACCTGGCCCATGTGGTCGGCTTCTGCCTGGGCTTCCTGTACGCGTGGGTGCGTTTCGGGCGGGGGGCTAGAGTGAAGGCCCACCCAGCGGCCACCGAGGAAGAAGGACAGACGTGATCACCGCGATCGTGCTCATCAAGACCAGCGTGGACCGCATCCCCGAGATCGCCGAGTCGATCGCGGCGCTGGACAGCGTCAGCGAGGTCTTCTCCGTCACGGGTACGTACGACCTGATCGCGATGGTCCGCGTGGCCCGGCACGACGACCTGGCGGACGTCATCCCCGGCCGGATCAGCAAGATCCCGGGCGTCGAGGCGACGGACACGCACGTGGCGTTCCGCACGTACTCCCAGCACGACCTGGAGGCCGCCTTCGCGATCGGCCTCGACACCTAGATCGCGTCCCCTCCCGGCCCCGCCGAGGGTCGGCCGCGCCGGCCCGCCCATCACCCGTACGGATGACACCGCGGGGCGCGCGGGCGTACGCCCGGCGCGCGAGCGGGCCGCCCGGTGGCCGGAACCACCGGGGAGGGCCCCCTGGACGCCCGGACCGCGCGGGGCGGGGTCCCGGGCGAGGCGCCGGGGACGCGGGGCGGCCGTGTCAGGCGCCCTGGCCACGAGCGGGAACGCAACGGCCGTCCTCCGTGCGGTAGTTCCAGCGCGCCCCGTCCCGGACGAGTTCCTTGACCGCCCGGACGAAACGGTCGACGTGCTCGTCCGGCGTCCCCGCCCCGAAGCTGACCCGGATGGCGTTGAGGGAGGTGGCCCCGCCGTCGGGCGCGCCGCACTCGCCGACGGTCCGCGGGTCGCCGCCCAGCAGGGTGCGCACCAGCGGGTGGGCGCAGAACAGGCCGTCGCGGACGCCGATGCCGTACTCGGCGGACAGGGCGGCGGCGAAGTGCGAGCTGTTCCAGCCGTCGACGACGAACGAGATGACGCCGACCCGCGGGGCTTCGTCGCCGAACAGCGACAGCACCTTCACCTCGGGCACCTCGGCGAGCCCGGCGCGCACCTTGCCGATCAGGTACCGCTCCCGGGCGACCAGGTCGTCGAACCCGGCCTCGGTGAGCGCCTTGCAGGCGGAGGCGATGGCGTACACGCCGATGACGTTGGGCGAGCCGGCCTCGTGGCGGGCGGCGGTGGTGTGCCATTCGACGTCCACCCCGCCGTCGGCGCGCCGTGACACCGTGCGGGACGCGCCGCCGCCGGCCAGGTACGGCTCGGCGTCGCGCAGCCAGTCGGCCCGCCCGGCGAGGACGCCGGACCCGAACGGGGCGTACAGCTTGTGCCCCGAGAACGCCACCCAGTCGACGTCCAGGTCCCGCACCGAGACCGGGTGGTGGGGGGCGAGCTGGGCGGCGTCCAGGACGATGCGGGCGCCGTGGGCGTGGGCGGCGGCGGCCAGTTCGCGTACCGGCCACAGTTCGCCGGTCACGTTGGAGGCACCGGTGACGCAGACCAGGGCGGGGCCGTACGGGTCCCGGCCGGCGAGCGCCCGCTCCAGGGTCTCGACGGCCTGTCCGGGCGTGCGGGGCGCGTCGAGGAAGGTGACCCGGGCGTCCCTCCAGGGCAGCAGGGAGGCGTGGTGCTCGGTCTCGAAGACGAAGACCTCGCAGTCGGCGGGCAGCGCGGCGGCCAGCAGGTTCAGCGAGTCGGTGGTGGACCGGGTGAAGACGACCTGGTCGTCCGCGCGGCAGTCGAGGAACGCGGCCACCGCGGTACGGCTGTTCTCGAAGAGGTCCGTGGAGAGCTGCGACAGGTAACCGGCGCCCCGGTGCACGCTGCCGTAGTACGGGGCGTACGCGGCGACGTCGTCCCACACCCGCTGGAGGGCCGGCGCGCTGGCGGCGTAGTCGAGCGCGGCGTAGGTGACCTCGCCGCCGGTGACGAGCGGCACGGTGACGTCCCGTCCCAGAACGGGCAGCGGGGCACAAAGCGAACGGTCGGCGGCAACGGCGGTGACAGGCATGGCGAACTCCCGTACGGGGCAGGCGAATCCACCGCGTCGACGCACGAGGGTGCGGCGCGGCGGAGGGAAAGGGGATGCCGAAGAAGGGGCGGAGACGCCCTATCGCATTCGCTTGCTCACGAGACTGCTCCCTTGAGGACCAGGACCCCAGGGTGTGCAGGGGTCCGCGCTTGCCACAGACTTCGCCGCCTGCGGCCTGGTCTTCACCCGGGGCACCCCGCCACGGACGGAGGGTTGCCGGACAGCGGGCCGGGGCCGTAGTCGCTGTCACTCATGACCTGCCGAGAAGTTAAACAACGTGATCGCCCGCGCGCAACCCGTGTCCGGATCCCGGGACACCGGCCCGCCGACGACGACGGGCGGCGCCCGGTGGGCGCCGCCCCAGGTCACGCGGCGGAGGCGGGCTACGCGTTGGTCGCCGCGACCCACCGGTCGAGCGCCGCGCGGGCCGCGCCGGAGTCGATGGCCTCTGCCGCCCGGGCGATGCCGTCCCGGATCCGCTCGGTCAGCGGGGCGTCGGACGGCTCCAGGGCGGCCAGGGCCGCCGCCGAGTTGAGCAGCACCGCGTCCCGCACCGGGCCGGTCTCGCCGGCCAGCAGCCGGCGCGCCACATCGGCGTTGTACGAGGCGTCCGCGCCGCGCAGGGCCTCCACGGGCACCAGCTCGATGCCCACGTCCCGCGGGTCGAAGGCCTCCTCGCGCACCGCGCCGTTGCGCACCACCCAGACCTTGGAGGTGGCCGTAGTGGTGAGCTCGTCCAGACCGTCGTCGCCGCGGAAGACCAGGGCGGAGGAGCCGCGCGCGGCGAGCACCCCGGCCATGATGGGGGCCATCCGGGCGTCGGCGACCCCGGTGGCCTGGGCCTTGACGCGGGCGGGGTTGGTGAGCGGGCCGAGGAAGTTGAAGGTGGTGCGGATGCCCAGCTCCTTGCGGGCCGCCGCCACGTGCCGCAGGGCGGGGTGGAACTTCACCGCGAAGCAGAAGGTGATGCCGGCCTCCTCCGCGACCTCGACGACCCGCCGGGGTGAGAGGTTCAGGTTGACGCCCAGCTTCTCCAGGACGTCGGAGGCGCCCGAGGCGGAGGACGCGGCCCGGTTGCCGTGCTTGACGACCTTGGCACCGGTACCGGCGACGACGATCGCGGACATGGTGGAGATGTTGACGGTCTTCGCCCCGTCGCCGCCGGTGCCGACGATGTCGACGGACGGGCCGGGCACCTCGATGAGGTTGGCGTGCGCGTACATGGTGCGGACGAGGCCGGAGATCTCCTCGACGGTCTCCCCCTTCGCCCGCAGCGCGACCACGAAGCCGGCGATCTGGGCGTCGGTGGCCTCGCCGCGCATGATGCGGTCCATCGCCCACGCCGTGGCGTCGGCGCTCTGGTCGTGGCCCTCCAGCAGGGAGTCCAGCACCTGGGGCCAGGAACGACCCGCCGTGCTCGTGCCTCCAGCGGGGTTCACAGCGCTCATGGTCGCTCCTGGTGTCGTCCGTACGGGGAGTAGGGGCTCGACCACCACCCTATCCATCCCGGGGGACGGCAAAGAGCCCCGTCCGGCGATTGGACGGGGCTCGATGCGTGGCGACCTCAGGGTCGGGCGACGGACGTCGGGTGATCAGTGGTGGCCGTGGCCGCTGGTGATCTCCTTGTACTCCTCGGCGGTGGCCTTGGGGATCTGGTTCCCCTCGCCGTAGTAGCCCTTGCTGAGCTTCGCGCGGAGCTTCTGCCCGCGGGACAGCTTGCGCTCCACGCCGTTCTCGTCGACCTCGGGGCCGATCTCGGCGGGCGCGTACTGCTCGTGCGCGGTGAGCGCGTGGAGCTGGGCCTGGCTGAGCGGCTCGTGGATCTCCACGAACTCACCGTGCGGCAGGCGCTTGATGATGCCGGACTCGCGTCCGTGCAGCACCTTGTCCTTGTCGCGGCGCTGGAGGCCGAGGCAGATCCGCTTGGTGACGAGGAACGCGATGACCGGGCCGACGAAGAAGGCGATCCGGACGAACCACGTGATGGCGTTCAGCGACATGTGGAAGTGGGTGGCGAAGATGTCGTTGCCACCACCCAGCAGCATGACCATGTAGCCGGTGACCCAGGCGACACCCAGAGCGGTCCGGGTGGGCGCGTTGCGCGGCCGGTCCAGCAGGTGGTGCTCCCGCTTGTCGCCGGTGATCCACGACTCGATGAACGGGTAGACCGCGATCGCCGCGAGCATCACGCCGAAGAGCATCAGCGGGATGAACACGCCCAGGACCAGGGTGTGGCCCCAGAGGTTGATCTCCCAGCCCGGCATGACACGGATCAGACCCTCGGCGAAGCCCATGTACCAGTCGGGCTGGGCGCCGGTGGACACCTGGTCCGGACGGTACGGGCCCATGGCCCAGATCGGGTTGATCGTGAACATGGCGGCGATCATCGCGATGACGCCGAAGACCAGGAAGAAGAAGCCTCCGGCCTTGGCCATGTACACCGGCAGCAGCGGCATGCCGACGACGTTCTTGTTCGTCCGGCCGGGGCCGGGGAACTGCGTGTGCTTGTGGTAGAAGACCAGGATCAGGTGGGCCACCACGAGGCCGAGCATGATGCCCGGCAGCAGCAGGATGTGGATCGAGTAGAACCGGGCCACCATGTCGTGGCCGGGGAACTCGCCGCCGAACAGGAACATCGAGATGTACGTGCCGACGATCGGCATGGACAGGATCGCGCCCTGCGTGAAGCGGACACCGGTGCCGGAGAGCAGGTCGTCCGGGAGCGAGTAGCCGGTGAAACCGGTGAACATGCCCAGGACGAACAGCAGGAAGCCGAACAGCCAGTTGATCTCACGCGGCTTGCGGAACGCGCCGGTGAAGAAGACGCGCATCATGTGCACGAACATGCCCGCGAGGAAGACCACCGCGGCCCAGTGGTGAATCTGCCGGATGAGCAGACCACCGCGGACGTCGAAGCTGATGTCCAGGGTCGAGGCGTACGCCTCGGTCATGCGGATGCCCTGCATCGGCACGTACGAGCCGTGGTACTCGATCTCGTTCATGCTCGGGTGGAAGAACAGCGTCAGATACACACCCGTGAGGATGATGATCAGGAAGCTGTAGAGGCAGATCTCACCCAGCATGAAGGACCAGTGGTCCGGGAAGATCTTGCGCATGTTGGCCTTGGCCAGGCCGTAGATGCCCAGCCGGCCGTCGGCCCAGTCGGCGACCCGCTCGCCGGCGGGCGCCTTGCGCTTGGCGTCGCTTGCGGTCGTGGTGCTCATCCGCGCTCCCAGAATGCAGGGCCGACGGGCTCGGAGAAGTCGCCGAGAGCTTCGAGGAAGCCCTCGTCGTTCACGCCGATCCGCAGCTGCGGCAGCGGGTGACCGGCCGGGCCGAAGATGACGCGGGCGCCGTCGGAGAGGTCGAAGGTGGACTGGTGGCACGGGCAGAGGACGTGGTGGGTCTGCTGCTCGTACAGGGAGATCGGGCAGCCCACGTGGGTGCAGATCTTCGAGAAGGCGACGATGCCCTCGTGCGACCACTCCAGCTCGCGCTTGTCCTTGATGTCCTCCGGCTGGATCCGGACGATCATCAGGGCATCCTTGGCGATCTTGTTGTTGAACTCGTGGTCGCTCTCCTCCAGGCCCTCGGGCTTGGCGAAGGTGAGCGAGCCCACCGCGACGTCCTCGGGGCGCAGCGGCTCATTCGTGTTCATGTTGATGAGCTGCTTGCCCTTGGACCACCCGGTGTGGAAGAGCTTCTTCTCGGGCAGCGGGCCCAGCTCGCGCAGCAGCACCACGCCGGAGAGCGGCACCATGGCCAGCGCGCCGAGCATCGTGTTGCGGATCAGCGGGCGGCGGCCGATCGCGGACTCCCGCGCACCGTCCGCGAAGTCCGCCATGACCTTGGCCTTGACCTCCGGCGTCGCCTCGATGGCGTGCCGGTCGTCGGCCATCTCCTCGTCGGACATCAGGGTGCGGGCCCAGTGGACCGCGCCCGCGCCGATGCAGAAGAGCGCGAGGCCCAGCGTCAGACCCAGCGACAGGTTCGTCGCGCTGACGTGACCCAGCGGCCAGACGTAGACGATCTTGTCGACCGGGAAGATCACGAAGGAGGCGATGAAGCCGATCGTGGCCAGCATCGACAGCGTGAACAGCAGGGCGACCGTGCGCTCGGAGCGCTTGGCGGCCCGCTCGTCGATGTCCTGGATGCGCGGCTTGTGGGGCGGCAGCCCCGGGTCGGCGAACGGGTTCTCCGCCAGCGCCGTGCCGTGCGTGGTGTCCTGCGCGTTCGGCAGGCTCTCTGCTTCTGAAATCTCTTGGCTACTCATGACTTCTTGGCCTTAGCGGTGTGGGCCGCGACCCAGACGGCGACAGCGATCAGGGAACCCAGACCGAAGATCCATCCGAACAGGCCCTCACTGACCGGGCCGAGACCGCCCAGCGCGAAGCCGCCGGGGGTCGGCGTCTCCTCACCGTTCACGGTCTTGATGTACGCGATGATGTCCTTCTTCTCCTTCTCCGGCATCGTGGTGTCGGGGAAGGACGGCATGTTCTGCGGGCCGGTCTGCATGGCCTCGTAGATGTGCTTCTCGCTCACGCCTTCGAGGCTGGGGGCGTACTTGCCGTGCGTCAGGGCACCGCCCTCGCCGGTGAAGTTGTGGCACTGGGCGCAGTTGGTGCGGAACAGGTCGCCACCCTTGGCGATGTTCGCGCCTTCCGGGCTGTACTGCTTCTCGGTCGGCTTGATCGGACCGGCGCCGAGGGACGCGACGTACGCGGCCAGCTGGTCGATCTCGGCCTGCGAGTAGATGACCTTCTTCTTCGGCACCTGGGCGCCGGGCTGCTGCGCCGGCATGCGGCCGGTGCCGACCTGGAAGTCCACGGCGGCGGAGCCGACGCCCACCAGGCTCGGGCCGTCAGTGGTGCCCTGACCGCCGGTTCCGTGGCAGCTGGCGCAGCCGACGGTGTAGAGCTTCTTGCCCTCCTCGATGGCGAGGGACTGGGCGGTTTCGTCTGCCTGCGCCTTGCCCGCGGGCGCGAACGCGGCGTACAGCCCCCCAGTGGCCGCCAGCGCGAGGAGTAGGACGACGACCGCCGCCAGCGGATGGCGTCGTCGTGCGGAGAGCTTTTTCACGGATTACCCCGGTGTCAGGATCTTCTGCGTCGATGCTTGCTGGATGTGTCGGGCGTACCGGTCGGTACGGACCCGACTACTTGATCATGTAGATCGTGGCGAAGAGGCCGATCCAGACGACATCGACGAAGTGCCAGTAGTAGGACACGACGATGGCGGCGGTTGCCTGCTCGTGAGTGAATCTCTTGGCCGCGTACGTACGGCCGAGGACCAGCAGGAAGGCGATGAGACCGCCCGTCACGTGCAGGCCGTGGAAGCCGGTCGTCAGGTAGAACACGGAGCCGTACGGGTCCGACGAGAGCGAGAGGCCCTCGTGCTTCACCAGCTCGGTGTACTCGAAGACCTGGCCTCCGATGAAGATGGCACCCATCACGAACGTGATCACGAACCACGCCCGGAGCTTCTTCACGTCACCGCGCTCGGCGGCGAAGACGCCGAGCTGGCAGGTGAGCGAGGAGAGCACCAGGATCGTGGTGTTGGTCGCCGAGAACGGGAAGTTCAGCGCATCGGCTTTCTCTGCCCAGAACTCGGCACCCGTCACCGATCGCAGGGTGAAGTACATCGCGAAGAGGGCCGCGAAGAACATCAGCTCGGAACTCAGCCAGATGATGGTTCCGACGCTGGTGAGGTTCGGCCGATTGACCGACGGGTGCGCGTGCCCGGTTTCTACTGTCGTTGCTGTCGCCACGACCGACATTATGTCGGTCGCTTATCCCGCCCTCACTCCGGGGGGTGCCGTTCGGTGTGTTGATGCGCTCTGTCCAGCCCGAACGGCCCAGCGGAAGGGCCGTCGAAGGGGTGTCCGAACCGGTGTTGAGGGGGGTGCGGGAGGAGTAGCATCCGGCCCATCGGTACCTGCCGTACCCGCCCATGCCGCCGACGTACTCGGAGGAACCATGCAGTCGAGCGCCACCGTCCTGGTCTACAGCGACGACGCCAACACCCGCGCGCAGGTGCGGCTGGCGGCCGGGCGCCGGCCCGCGGCCGACGTTCCGCCGGTGGAGTTCATCGAGTGCGCGACACTCCCGGCGGTGCTGGACCGGCTGGACCGGGGCGGCGTCGACGTCTGCGTCCTGGACGGCGAGGCGGTGCCGGCGGGCGGCATGGGGGTGTGCCGCCAGATCAAGGACGAGGTCTTCCGGTGCCCGCCCGTCCTGCTGCTCATCGGCCGCCCCCAGGACGCCTGGCTGGCCACCTGGAGCCGCGCGGACGCCGCGGTGACCCTCCCGGTCGACCCGGTCGAGTTCGCGGACGCCCTGGCCGCCCTGCTCCGCACCCGCCTCGCCGTGGAGGCGTAAGACCCCCCTCCGGGGCGAGTGAGGCGAAGGGGCGCGGCGGGTGCCGAAAGGGAGAACGCGCGGAGGCTGCGAGGAACGAGCAGCCGAGCACGATCGACCGTCGGCGCACGCCGGAGCGCCCCGGAGGCGAACCGAGCCCTAAAAAGTGGGCCGGAGGCGCATCCGTTCCGTGCGGGGGGCTTCGGCTTGGGCGGCGCTGCCGGCCTGCCACTTGTCCCAGGGCAGGTTCCAGTCGCCGAAGCCGTTGCCGAAGTGGTCCATCTCCTTGCCCTCGCTGTTGATGACGTGGACGAGGTCCCCGGGGCGGACGTTCTCGTAGAACCAGGCCGCGTTGCTCATGGACATGCCGGTGCAGCCGTGGCTGACGTTGGCGGACCCCTGTGAGCCGACGGACCAGGGGGCGGCGTGGACGTACTCGCCGCTCCAGGTCACCCGGGTGGCGTAGTAGACCGGCAGGTCGTAGGACTCGCTGCTGCCCGCGGCGATGCCCACGGTGGTGCTGCGCATGCGGACGAAGTACTCCTTGCCGAGCACGACCTTGATGCCGTTGCGGGTGGAGAAGCCCGGCTTGCCGGTGGTCACCGGAATGGTGTTGATCACCTTTCCGTTGCGCTTGACCGTCATGTGGTGGCTGGCCGCGTCGGTGATGGCCTCGACGCGGTCGCCGATGCTGAGGTTCAGGGGCTTGGCGGAGCCGCCGTAGAGGTCGCGCGTGACCCGGACGCCCGCGAGGTTGCCCGTGACGGTGACGGACGCGCCGACGGGCCAGTACTCCTTCGGGCGGTAGTGCAGCTTCTTGTCGTCGACCCAGTGCCAGGCGCCCGTGACGGCGGGGGTGGAGCGGACCTTGAGGGAGCGCTCGACGGCGGCCCGGCCCTCCTTGGTGGTGACGGGGGTGCTGAGCTCGGCCGTGATGGGCTGGCCGACGCCGTACTTGCCCGTCTCCGGGCCGAATGCGACGTTGAGGACCTTCTTGGCGGGTGCGGTCTCGAACGTCATCGTACGGGCGCCGGGAGCCCCCTTGGTGTCCTCCGTGGCCACCCGGACGGTGTACCGCGTCCCGGCCACCAGGGGGGCCGTGGAGCGCCAGCGGCTGCCGTCGGCGGAGAGCTCACCGGCCAGGTAGTGGCCGGCGGCGTCGACGGCCGTGACGTCGGTGATGCGGCCGTCCTTGCCCTTGGCGGTGACTTCGAGGGGCTTGTCGAGGGACGCCTTGGCGGTGCCGGACGGGGCGTTGAACGCGACCTGGCGGGCCGCGTCGTACGGCTTCGCCGAGAGGGGATGGCCGTCCGGGCCGCCGCACGCGGTCGCGCTCGCGCCCGTGACGGCGACCAGCAGGGTGCAGCTTATGGCGATGCGCATGCGGGGCGTGTTGCTCATGAGCACACCGTAGGAAGGTATGCCCGCAGCGGCACGCCGGATGACTCCAAACGAGGGGCCCGGCCACCTCCGTACGGAGGTGGCCGGGCCCCTTGTCGAAGCGCGGAACGCTACTGGTTCTGGTTCTCGCCCCGGTAGTACTCGAAGACCCAGCCCCACAGGCCGATCAGGATCAGCGGGAAGGCGAAGTACAGGAGCCACCAGCCCAGAGCGATGCTCAGGAAGGCGAAGGCGCCACCGATCGCCAGCGAGAGCGGCTGCCAGCTGTGCGGCGAGAAGAAGCCGACCTCACCGGCCTCGTCCGCGACGTCGGCCTCCTTGTCGTCCTGCGCCATGGCGTCCACTCGCCGGGCCGTGAAGGCCAGGTAGTAGCCGATCATGATCGACAGGCCGAAGGCCAGGAAGAGCGCCGTCGTACCGGCCGGCTCCTTCGACCACACGCCATAGAGGATCGCCATGGCGAGGATGAAGATGCTCAGCCAGATGAACATCTTGCCCTGGATCTTCACTTGCCGACCTCCTTGCCACCGAACAGCGCGGTGTCCTTCTGCCCGTGGTTCTCGAGCTGGCCGACGGCCGCGATCTCAGGGTGGTGCAGGTCGAACGCCGGGGATTCCGAACGGATGCGCGGCAGCGTGAGGAAGTTGTGCCGCGGCGGCGGGCAGGAAGTCGCCCACTCCAGCGAACGGCCGTAGCCCCAGGGGTCGTCGACCTCGATCTTCTTGCCGTACTTGGCCGTCTTCCAGACGTTGTAGAGGAACGGCAGGATCGACAGGCCCAGCAGGAACGAGGCGATCGTGGAGATCGTGTTCAGCAGGGTGAAGCCGTCGGCGGCGAGGTAGTCCGCGTAACGACGCGGCATGCCCTCGGCACCGAGCCAGTGCTGCACCAGGAACGTGCCGTGGAAGCCGATGAACAGCGTCCAGAACGTGATCTTGCCGAGGCGCTCGTCCAGCATCTTTCCGGTGAACTTCGGCCACCAGAAGTGGAAGCCGGCGAACATCGCGAAGACCACGGTGCCGAAGACGACGTAGTGGAAGTGCGCGACGACGAAGTACGAGTCGGAGACGTGGAAGTCCATCGGGGGCGAGGCCAGGATGACACCGGTCAGACCACCGAAGGTGAAGGTGACCAGGAAGCCGATCGTCCAGAGCATCGGGGTCTCGAAGGACAACGAGCCCTTCCACATGGTGCCGATCCAGTTGAAGAACTTCACACCGGTCGGTACCGCGATCAGGAAGGTCATGAAGGAGAAGAACGGCAGCAGCACACCGCCGGTGACGTACATGTGGTGCGCCCACACCGTCACGGACAGGCCGGCGATCGCGATCGTCGCGGCCACCAGGCCGATGTAACCGAACATCGGCTTGCGGCTGAAGACCGGGATGATCTCCGACACGATGCCGAAGAACGGCAGCGCGATGATGTACACCTCGGGGTGGCCGAAGAACCAGAAGAGGTGCTGCCACAGCAGCGCTCCACCGTTGGCCGCGTCGAAGACGTGCGCGCCGAACTTGCGGTCGGCCTCCAGCGCGAAGAGCGCGGCGGCCAGCACCGGGAAGGCGAGCAGGACCAGGACACCGGTCAGCAGCACGTTCCAGGTGAAGATCGGCATGCGGAACATCGTCATGCCGGGCGCGCGCATGCAGATGATCGTGGTGATGAAGTTGACCGAGCCGAGGATCGTGCCGAAGCCGGAGAAGGCCAGACCCATGATCCACATGTCGGCGCCGACACCCGGCGAGCGGACCGCGTCCGACAGCGGGGCGTAGGCGAACCAGCCGAAGTCGGCCGCACCCTGGGGGGTGAGGAAGCCGGCCACCGCGATCAGCGAGCCGAAGAGGTACAGCCAGTAGGCGAACATGTTCAGCCGCGGGAACGCCACGTCGGGCGCACCGATCTGGAGCGGCATGATCCAGTTCGCGAATCCGGCGAACAGCGGCGTCGCGAACATCAGCAGCATGATCGTGCCGTGCATCGTGAACGCCTGGTTGAACTGCTCGTTCGACATGATCTGCGTGCCCGGACGGGCCAGCTCGGCGCGCATGAAGAGCGCCAGCAGACCGCCGATGCAGAAGAAGGCGAACGACGTGACCAGATACAGCGTGCCGATCGTCTTGTGGTCGGTGGTGGTCAGCCACTTCACGACCACACCACCGGGCTGACGGCGCCGTACGGGCAGCTCGTTCTCGTACGGCTCACGCGAGCCGTCGGCTGCCTCGGCGGCACCCTGAGGTTCGTTGAGGATGCTCACAGTTGGTTGCTCTCCGAGTTCCTGGCCGAGTCGGTGATCGCCATGCCCGCCGGGATGTAACCCGTCTGCCCCTTCTCGGCCAGCTCCTTCAGGTGCTGCTGGTAGCGCTCCGGGGAGACCACCTTGACGTTGAAGAGCATCCGGGAGTGGTCGACGCCGCAGAGCTCGGCACACTTGCCCTTGAAGGTGCCCTCCTGCGTCGCGGTCACCTCGAACACGTTCACGTTGTGGCCGGGGAAGACGTCCTGCTTGAACAGGAAGGGGACGACCCAGAACGAGTGGATGACATCACGGGAGGTCAGGATGAACCGGACCTTCTCACCCTTCGGCAGCCACAGGGTCGGGCCCGGGTTGCCGGTCTGCGGGTTCCGCGTGCCGGGGATGCCGTAGTCGTAGACGCCTTCGGCCCCCTGGGGGAACTGCTTCTGGTACTTGTCAGGAACGACGGCGAGTTGCGAGGCGGGCTTGCTTCCCGTGTCCGCCTTGCCGTCGACGTTCTCGATGTAGTTGAAGCCCCAGCTCCACTGGTAGCCCACCACGCTGATGGTGTGGGCCGGCTTGTTGGAGAGGGCCAGGAGCTTCGACTCATCGCGCGCGGTGAAGTAGAAGAGCACCGAGACGATGATGAGCGGGGTCACCGTGTACAGCGCCTCGATGGGCATGTTGTACCGGGTCTGCGGAGGAACCTCGACCTTGGTGCGGCTGCGCCGGTGGAAGATGACGCTCCACAGGATCAGGCCCCAGACCAGCACGCCCGTGGCGAGCGCAGCCGCCCACGAGCCCTGCCAGAGGGAGAGGATCCGCGGGGCCTCCTCCGTCACCGGGGTGGGCATACCAAGGCGGGGGAAGTCCTCCCAGTTGTACGAGCAACCGGAGGCGGTAGCCAGGATCAGGCCCGCAGTCAGCACCTGCGGCAGCTTCCGCCGCATCGGGCGCCGCGACGAGCGGTCGGAGCCGTTGGGACTCACGTAGCGCCTTCCCGAGAGTCTCGCCCGCGCGGTCGGCTGCGGCCGTCACGCTGGTCGGTCGCCGGCCCTGACGCGGGCAGGGGTTTGGATGTTTATGCGGACCAAACCCTACTGGACGCTATTTGGGGTCGCGCGGGGAGGGTGCCCAACGCGCCGCAGGGCACCCCGAAGGGGTGTCCGGAGCGGCATTTCCTGAGGTCGCGAGCGGGCCGGGCCCCGGCGGCACCCGGGTACGGGCCCACCGGAGTTAGCGTGTCGGTGTGTCCTACTTCGATTCCGCTTCCTCCGCCCCCCTCCACCCGGTGGCCCGCCAGGCCCTCCAGGCCGCGCTGGACGAGGGGTGGGCCGACCCCGCACGGCTGTACCGGGAGGGACGGCGTGCCCGGCTGCTGCTGGACGCGGCGCGGGAGGCGGCCGCCGAGGCGGTGGGGTGCCGTCCCGACGAGCTCGTGTTCACCCCTTCGGGGACGCGCGCGGTGCACTCCGGGGTTGCCGGGGCGCTCGCGGGGCGCCGGCGGGTGGGCCGGCACCTGGCCGTGTCGGCGGTGGAGCACTCGTCGGTGCTGCACGCGGCCGCCGCGCACGAGGCGGACGGCGGGACCGTGACCGAGGTGCCGGTCGACCGGGCCGGGCGGGTGGCGCCGGAGGCGTACGCCGCCGCGCTGCGGGACGACACGGCGCTCGCCTGCCTCCAGTCGGCCAACCACGAGGTCGGCACCGAGCAGCCGGTGGCCGAGGTCGCGGCGGCGTGCCGGAAGGCGGGGGTCCCGCTGCTGGTGGACGCCGCCCAGTCGCTGGCGTGGGGTCCGGTGCCGGGCGACTGGTCCCTGCTCACGGCGAGTGCCCACAAATGGGGCGGACCGGCGGGGGTGGGGCTGCTGGTGGTCCGCAAGGGTGTCCGGTTCGCGCCCCAAGGCCCGGCCGACGAGCGGGAGTCGGGGCGGTCGGCCGGCTTCGAGAACATCCCCGGGATCGTGGCGGCGGCGGCCTCGCTGCGGGCGGTGCGCGCGGAGGCCGGCACGGAGGCCGGGCGGCTGCGGGCGCTGGTGGACCGGATCCGGGCCCGGGTGGCGGAGTCGGTGCCGGACGTGGAGGTGGTCGGCGACCCGGTGCGGCGCCTGCCCCACCTCGTGACCTTCTCGTGCCTCTACGTGGACGGGGAGGCCCTGCTGCACGAGCTGGACCTGGCCGGTTTCTCCGTTTCCTCCGGTTCGTCGTGCACGAGTTCGACGCTGACGCCCAGCCACGTCCTGCGGGCGATGGGCGTGCTGTCGGAGGGCAATGTCCGGGTGTCCCTGCCGTCCGGTACGGCGGAGGCGGACGTGGAGCGGTTCCTGGAGGTGCTGCCGGGCGTGGTGGCGGGGATCCGGGAACGGTTCGGCGCGCCCGCCCCGCGGTCCGCCGCCGGGGGCGAGGAGTCCCTGGTGGTGGATGCCCTCGGCCGGCGGTGCCCGATCCCGGTGATCGAGCTGGCCAAGGTGTTCGGTGACGTCCCGGTGGGCGGCACCGTGACGGTTCTCTCCGACGACGAGGCGGCCCGTCTGGACATCCCGGCGTGGTGCGGGATGCGCGGCCAGGAGTACGTGGGCGAGCGGCCGGCGGACCACGGAACGGCGTACGTGGTCCGCCGGACGTCCTGAGACACCGCGCGGGGGCGTCCCGCCGTGGTTACGGGAGGTGGGCCTGGACCTCGGTGGCGGCCTCGTGGCCGTATGCCTTGGTGAAGCGGTCCATGAAGTGGGCGCGGCTCAGGGTGTACTCCTGGGTGCCGAGCGTCTCGATGACCAGGGTGGCCAGCATGCAGCCGACCTGGGCGGCGCGCTGAAGGCCCACGCCCCAGGACAGGCCGGACAGGAAGCCGGCCCGGAAGGCGTCGCCGACACCGGTCGGGTCGACCTTGGCCTCCTCGTCGGGGCAGCCGACCTCGATGACCGGCTCGCCGGTCCTCTCGATCCGGACGCCCCGCGAGCCGAGGGTGGTGACGCGGTGGCCGACCCGGGCGAGGATCTCCTCGTCGGTCCAGCCGGTCTTGGACTCGATCAGCCCCTTCTCGTACTCGTTGGAGAAGAGGTAGGTCGCGCCCTCCAGGAGGGTGCGGATCTCGTCGCCGTCCATGCGGGCGATCTGCTGCGAGAAGTCGGCGGCGAACGGGATGTTCCGCGTCCGGCACTCCTCGGTGTGGCGGAGCATCGCCTCGGGGTCGTCCGCGCCGATCGACACCAGGTCCAGGCCGCCGACGCGGTCGGCGACGGCCTTCAGCTCGATCAGCCGGGCCTCGCTCATGGCGCCGGTGTAGAAGGAGCCGATCTGGTTGTGGTCGGCGTCCGTGGTGCACACGAAGCGCGCGGTGTGCAGCACCTCGGAGATCCGCACGGAGCCGGTGTCCACGCCGTGCCGGTCGAGCCAGGCGCGGTACTCGTCGAAGTCGGAACCCGCCGCCCCGACCAGGATGGGGCGGGTGCCGAGCTGCCCCATGCCGAAGCAGATGTTGGCCGCCACCCCTCCCCTGCGCACGTCGAGGTTGTCGACCAGGAAGGAGAGGGAGACCGTGTGGAGCTGGTCGGCGACCAGCTGGTCGGCGAATCGGCCGGGGAAGGTCATGAGGTGGTCGGTGGCGATGGAGCCGGTGACTGCGATACGCACGGCTGGGCGCTCCTGCGGGAAGGTGGAGTTGACGGTTCACGCTACCGGGTCGCCGGCACCCCCCCCACACGCGGAAACTACCCGATAGTAGGTCTTTTTCGGTCGGCTCTCGCGTGCGTACGGTGCGTACATGTCCAACTTCAGCGTTCCGCGAGAGCAGTACGAGTCCGATGTGAGCCTCGCCGAGCTGCGCGGGGACAGCGCGCGCATGGTGCCGCACTGGGTGGACCCGGCGGAGGCCGTGCCGGCGCCCGCCCCCGTGTCGCCGTCGCTCATCCACGGGGTGGTCGTCCCGCCCGCCTCGGCGCGGCTGATCGCCGCCACTCCGGAGTACGGCGCCTGAGGCACGGCCGTCCCCCGGCGTCCGCGGGCCCGCCCGGGCGCTCCCCCGCCCGGGCGCACCGAGGGAACCGCCCGCCGCTCCGTTCCGTCCCAGGGGTGTCTCCCGTCAACGGGCCAGGGCGTACGAAGGAGCATTGCGGTGAGCAGTACGGAGCCGGAGCCGGCCGCGGAGCCGACACAGGACACCCCTCGCCGGAGGCGTTCGCCGCTGGCCGTCGCCTCGGTGGCGGCGGCCGTGCTGATCGCCGGCGGCGGCGGCGCGTACTTCGCCACGGTCGCGTCGGAGGGTGACGCCCGCAGCGACGGCGTCCCCGCGGCGGAGGGCACGCGGCCGCCGCCGCTGGCCCTGGACGGTCACACCGAGAGCGGTCCCGGGCAGGGGACGCCACCGGGCACGGGGCCGGGGATCGCGCCCGGCGAGCCGGACCCGAGCGGGGTCGTCTACCGGGCCGCCGGCCCGCTGCCCAAGGGGCCCGGTTCGGCCCACGTGTACCGGCCGGAGGGCACCGTCGGGGCCGACGAGGTGGCGCGGCTGGCCAAGGCCCTCGGGGTGACCGGGACGCCCGTGGCGGCCGGTTCGGCGTGGAAGGTGGGCCCGGACAAGGACGGCTCGGGTGCCGTGCTGCACGTGGACCGGCAGGCGCCGGGGACCTGGACGTTCGGGACCTCGCCGGCCGGGGACGACTGCGTCAAGGGCAAGGAGTGCCCCTCCACGAGCGCCACGACCCCGGACGGTTCCACGGGCACGCCCCCGGGCGGCACCGGCGGGCGGCCCGTGAGCGAGGCGGCCGCCAAGGCGGCGGCCGGCCCGGTGCTGGAGGCGCTGGGCCAGCGGGACGCCGAGCTGGACGCCACGCAGCTGATGGGCTCGGTGCGGGTGGTGAACGCCGACCCGGTCGTGGGCGGGCTTCCGACGTACGGCTGGTCCACCGGTGTCCAGGTCGCCCCGGACGGCACGGTCAGCGGCGCCGGCGGGCGGCTGAAGGCGCCGGCCCGCAGCCACGAGTACCCGGTGATCGGCGCGGCGGCGGCGCTGGAGCGGCTGAACTCCGGAGCCGGTGACGGCCGGGTGGGCACCGGCGGGGACATCGGCGGGTGCGCCACCCCGGCGCCGCTGGAGGGCCCGGGCTCGCCGTCCGGGCCGGCCGCGAAAGACTCGGACCCGGCGGCCAAGGGCGCGGACCCGGCCGCGCCGGCCGTCCCGTGCGGCCCGGACCGGGTGCCGCCGGCGAAGGACACGGTGACGGTCTCCCGGGCGGTCTTCGGGCTCGCGGCGCACTACGCGGCGGGGCGCCCGGCGCTCGTGCCGTCCTGGCTGTTCGAGGTGGCGCCCAAGGGCGGGGCCCGGCCGTTCACGATCACCTACCCGGCCGTGGCGCCCGAGTACCTCACGCCCGCCCCGGCGCCGCTCACGCCCCGTCCGGAGCCCTCCGCGGCACCCGGGACCCCGGGGCCGGGGAAGGCGCCCCGGCAGGTGGAGTCGTACAGCATGGACGGCCGGATCCTGACCGCGCGCTTCTGGGGCGGGGTGTGCAGCACGTACACCGTGAAGGCCGAGCAGAACGGCAGCCAGGTGAAGCTGAAGGTGGTCGAGAAGCCGGTCGAGCCGGGGCGGGTCTGCATCCTGATCGCCAAGGAGCTGACCGGAACGGTGACGCTGGACCAGCCGCTGGGTGAGCGGCAGGTGGTCGACGCGGCGAGCGGCGAGCGGGTGCCGCGGCGGTAGCCGGCGTACGGCAGGAGGCGGCGGCCCCGGGGATGGTCCGGGGCCGCCGCCTCGCGCTCGCGCCGGGAATTCTTAGCTGAAGGAGTCGCCGCAGGCGCAGGAGCCGGTGGCGTTGGGGTTGTCGATGGTGAAGCCCTGCTTCTCGATCGTGTCGACGAAGTCGATGGAGGCGCCGCCCAGGTAGGGGGCGCTCATGCGGTCGGTGACGACCTTGACGCCGTTGAAGTCCTTGACGACGTCACCGTCGAGCGAGCGCTCGTCGAAGAAGAGCTGGTAACGCAGGCCCGAGCAGCCACCGGGCTGAACGGCGACGCGCAGTGCCAGGTCGTCGCGGCCTTCCTGGTCGAGCAGGGCCTTGACCTTGGCCGCGGCGGCGTCCGACAGGAGGATGCCGTCGCTGACAGTGGTCTTCTCGTCCGATACGGACATCTGCTTCTCTCCCGGGTTGTACGGAGACTGCTTGCCGACCGGTAGCAACCGGTGGGGCCGCGGATTCATTCCGGGCACAGCGCTTGTCTTTCCCCTTCATGCTCGCACACCGGGCTCCGGGCAAGCACCGACCTGTGGAGGGGGGATGTGTCACATCGACACTATGGCCATCGTCAAAGTGACGTGAAGCGGTTATGATAGATAGCGTCATTTAGACGAAAAGGCTCTCCGCAGAAAAGAAAGGGTGCGTGACGTGACCACCGCCCAGCCCCTGGACGTCCAGCCGTCGCCCCTCGCCCTGCTGCTGCTCGGCCGCGAGGCCGACCCGAAGAGCGAGCGGGGAGTCGAGTGCCCCGGTGACCTCCCCTCCCCCTCCGACCCCGACCTGGTCGAGCGCGCCCGCGCGGCCAAGGAGAAGCTGGGCGACAAGGTCTTCGTCCTGGGGCACCACTACCAGCGCGACGAGGTCATCCAGTTCGCGGACGTCACCGGTGACTCCTTCAAGCTCGCGCGCGACGCGGCGGCGCGGCCGGAGGCGGAGTACATCGTCTTCTGCGGTGTGCACTTCATGGCCGAGTCGGCCGACATCCTCACCACGGACGACCAGAAGGTCGTGCTGCCCGACCTGGCGGCCGGGTGTTCCATGGCCGACATGGCGACGGCCGAGCAGGTCGCCGAGTGCTGGGACGTGCTGACGGAGGCGGGCGTCGCGGACGTGACCGTCCCGGTGTCGTACATGAACTCCTCGGCGGACATCAAGGCCTTCACCGGGAAGCACGGCGGGACGATCTGCACCTCCTCCAACGCCAAGAAGGCGCTGGACTGGGCCTTCGAGCAGGGCGAGAAGGTCCTCTTCCTGCCGGACCAGCACCTGGGGCGCAACACCGCCGTCCGGGACATGGGCATGTCCCTGGAGGACTGCGTCCTCTACAACCCGCACAAGCCGAACGGCGGGCTGACGGCGGAGGAACTGCGGAACGCCAGGATGATCCTGTGGCGGGGCCACTGCTCCGTGCACGGCCGCTTCTCGCTCGACTCGGTGAACGACGTGCGGGAGCGGATCCCCGGGGTGAACGTGCTCGTGCACCCCGAGTGCCGGCACGAGGTCGTGGCGGCGGCGGACTACGTCGGCTCGACCGAGTACATCATCAACACCCTGGAGGCGGCGCCGGCCGGCTCGAAGTGGGCGATCGGCACTGAACTGAACCTGGTCCGGCGGCTGGCGAACCGTTTCGCCGACGAGGGCAAGGAGATCGTCTTCCTCGACAAGACGGTCTGCTTCTGCTCGACCATGAACCGGATCGACCTGCCGCACCTGGTGTGGGCGCTGGAGTCGCTGGCCGAGGGGAACCTGGTCAACCGGATCACGGTCGACCGGGAGACGGAGAGCTTCGCCAAGCTGGCGCTGGAGCGGATGCTCGCGCTGCCGTAGGCCGTCGCCGTCACTGTGCCGAATGGGCGCCCCCGCGTCGTCGCGGGGGCGCCCCTTCGGCGCGTGACGGCCCTGTAAGGCGGGCCTTTTAGGCGTTGGCCGGGGTCGGGGTCCTCTCCTCGGAGGGGGCCGACTTCGCCGCGCGCTTGGCGGCCCGCTTGGCGCGGCGGCGTTCCTTGCGGAGCTCCACCATCGCGTACAGCGTCGGGACCAGCACCAGGGTGAGCAGCGTGGAGGTCACCAGACCGCCGATCACCACGACCGCCAGCGGCTTGGCGATGAAGCCGCCCTCGCCGGTGACGCCGAGCGCCATCGGGAGCAGGGCGAAGATCGTCGCCAGGGCGGTCATCAGGATCGGGCGGAGGCGGTGGCGGCCGCCCTCGATGACCGATTCGACGACCCCGAGCCCCTGGGCCCGGTACTGGTTGATCAGGTCGATCAGCACGATCGCGTTGGTGACCACGATGCCGATGAGCATCAGCATGCCGATCATCGCCGGGACGCCCATCGGCGTGCCCGTGGCGATCAGCAGGCCGACCGCGCCGGTGGCCGCGAACGGGATGGAGACCAACAGGATCAGCGGCTGGACCAGGGACTTGAAGGTCGCGACCAGGAGCATGAAGACGATCGCGATCGCCGCGAGCATCGCCAGGCCCAGGTTGGCGAAGGCCTCTTCCTGGTCCTCGGAGACGCCGCCGATGGAGGCGGTGGCCCCCTCCGGGAGGTCGAGCGCGTTGATCTTCGACTGGAGGTCGGCGCTGACCGCGCCCGTGTTGTCACCGGTGGGCTTGGCCGTGATGGTCGCGGCGCGGGCGCCGTCGATGCGGGTCATCGAGACCGGGCCGGGCACCAGCTTCACGTCGGCGACGTCGCCGAGCTTCACCGGGCCGAGGGGCAGCCGCTGGAGCTGGGCCAGCGTTGTCGCGGGCGCGGCGGAGGTGACGACGACGTCCCGCTCGGTGTCGTTCAGGATCGCCTTGCCCGCCGGGGTGCCGCGTACGGCCTGGGCGACCGCCATGCCGAGGGTGGCGTCGGTGAAGCCCGCCGGGGCGGCCTTGGCGTTGGCCTTGACCGAGATGCGCGGGACGGACTGCGACAGGTCGCTCTGGACGTCGGTGACGTCCTTGAGCTCGGCGACCTCCGCGCGGACCTGCTCGGAGGCCCGCTTGAGGGTGGCCTCGTCCGCCGCCTTCACCACGACGCTGAGGTCCTGGTTGCCGAAGCCGTCGCCCGCCGCGATGGTGGTGTCGCCGATGCCGTCGAGCTTGCCCAGCTCGGCGTCGATGTGGTCCCGGGCCTTCTCGTAGGCGCCGGAGTCCGTGAGCGTGACCTGGTACGAGGCCTGGTTGGCACCCGTACCGCCGCCGAAGGCCGCCATGAAGCCGGACGAGCCGACGGTGACCTGGTAGTCCTTGACCTCGTCGGTCGACGCGAGGACCTTCTCCACCTTCTTCGCGGCCGCGTCGGCCGCCTCCAGGCTGGTGCCGGCGGGCAGCTCCTGCTTGATGGACAGGACCTCCTGCTCGCCCTGGTCGAAGAAGTTGGTCTTCAGCAGCGGGGCCATGCCGAAGGTGCCCACGAGGATGACGAGCGCGAGGACCACGCTGGTGACCCGGCGGCGGGTGGCGAAGCGGAGCACCGGGACGTACACGCGCTGGAGGACGCTGCGGTTCTCCTTCTCCTCGGCCTCGCGGCGCGCCCGGTCCGGGTCCGTGGACGTCCCCTTGGGGGCGCGCAGGAACCAGTACGACAGGACCGGCACGACGGTCAGCGAGACGAGCAGCGAGGCAAGCAGGGCCGCGGTGACGGTGAGGGAGAACGAGCCGAACAGCTCGCCCACCATGCCGCCGACCAGGCCGATCGGGAGGAAGACGGCGACGGTGGTGAGGGTGGAGGAGGTGACCGCGCCGGCCACTTCGCGCACCGCGGTGAGGATGGCGGTCTGCCGCTCCTCGCCGTAGCCGAGGTGCCGCTTGATGTTCTCCAGGACCACGATCGAGTCGTCGACGACCCGGCCGATCGCGATGGTCAGCGCGCCCAGGGTGAGCATGTTGAGCGACAGGTCACGGGTCCACAGGACGATCAGGGCGAGGACCACGGACAGCGGGATGGAGACCGCGGTGACCAGGGTGGAGCGGAGGGAGGCGAGGAAGACCAGGATGACGATCACGGCGAAGAGGAGGCCGAGCGCGCCCTCGGTGGTCAGGCCGGAGATCGACTTGGAGACCGCCGGGCCCTGGTCGGAGACGACGGTGAGTTCGGCGCCGGCGCCCAGGTCCTCGCGGAGCTCGGGCAGCTCGGCCTTGACCGCCTCGGAGATGGCGACGGCGCTGCCGTCCTTGTCCATGGTGGCCATGACCGCGAGGCTCGGCTTGCCGTTGGTCCGGGTGAGGGAGACCCGCCGGGACTCCTCCTGCTTCACGGTGGCGACGTCGCCGAGGCGTACCGGGTCGCCCTTCTCCGGCTTGATCGTCAGGTTCTCGATCTGCTTCAGCGAGGTGAAGCCGCCGCCGACCTGGACCGTGCGGCTCTTGCCCGCTTCGGAGAAGGAGCCCGCCGGTACCGTGGCGCCGCCCGCCTGGAGGGCCTCGGACAGCGTCATGGCGTTCAGGCCGGCCGCCGCGAGCTTCCGGTCGTCCGGGGTAACGGAGACCTGGAGGTCCTGGACGCCTTCGATCGACACCTGGCCGACGCCTTCGATGTCCTCCAGCGCCGGGACGACGGTCCGCTCGAGCTGGTCGGCCAGGGCCTGCTGGTCCTTGCCCGAGGTGACGGCGAGGACGACGGTCGGGATGTCGTCGGTCGAGCCGGCGATCACCTGCGGGTCCACGGTGTCGGGGAGCTGGGCGCCGGCCCGGTTGACGGCCTGCTGGACGTCGGCGACGAGCTGCTTGGTGCCCTCGTCGCCGTAGTCGAAGGTGGCCATGATGAGGGCGTTGCCCTCGCTGGCGGTGGAGGTGACGCCCTTGATGCCGTCGACCGCCTTGATGGAGCTTTCGAGCGGCTCGACGACCTGCTTCTCGACCACGTCGGGGGACGCGCCCTGATAGGGGGCGAGGACCGACACCATCGGCAGTTCGATGGAGGGCAGGAGCTGTTGCTTGAGCTGGGGGATGGCGATCGCTCCGAAGACGATCGCCACGATCGACATCAGCCCTATCAGGGCCCGTTGCGCGAGGCTGAATCTGGACAGCCAGGACATGGGGTCTCTCTTCTGTGGCGGATCGGCGGGTATTCATACGATCAGCCACGGAGGGGAGGGTTCCGTCGCCCCCAGGTCCCGTTTGCTTATGCCCCGCATACACCGAACGGAGTACACGGCGGTACGCGGTCACTCCACCCTGGGGCGGACCAACCCTGACTCGTAGGCGGTGACGACGAGCTGGGCGCGGTCGCGGGCTCCGAGCTTGGCCATCGCCCGGTTGACGTGCGTCTTGATCGTCAGCGGGCTGACCTCCAGCCGCTCGGCGATCTCGTCGTTGGACAGGCCGCCCGCGACCAGGACGAGGACCTCCCGCTCGCGGACGGTCAGCGCGGCCAGCCGCTCGGAGTAGGCCCGTCCGTCCCCCGCGGCGCCGTCCGCGTGGCCGCTCTGCGCCAGGAACGTGGCGATCAGGCCCTTGGTGGCGACGGGCGACAGGAGCGCCTCCCCGGCGGCGGCGATGCGGATGGCGTTCAGCAGTTCCTCCGGCTCGGCGCCCTTGCCGAGGAAGCCGGACGCCCCGGCGCGCAGCGACTGCACCACGTACTCGTCCACCTCGAAGGTGGTCAGCATGACCACACGGACGCCGGCCAGGTCCGGGTCGGCGCTGATCAGGCGGGTGGCGGCGAGACCGTCCGTGCCGGGCATGCGGATGTCCATCAGCACGACGTCGGCCCGCCGCGAGCGGGCGAGCGCGACGGCCTCCGCGCCGTCCGCCGCCTCCCCCACGACCTCCATGTCGGGCTCGGAGTCCACGAGGACCTTGAACGCGCTGCGGAGCAGTGCCTGGTCGTCGGCGAGCAGCACCCTGATGGTCATGTGGCCTCCCCTGTCCCTGCCGTGACGGGCAGTATCGCCTGGACCCGGAACCCGCCTCCGTAGCGGGGGGCGGCGGTGAGGGCGCCGCCGAGGGCGGTGACGCGTTCGCGCATGCCGAGGAGGCCGTGGCCGCCGCCGTCGGCGGGGGTGCCGTCGCCGGGTACGGCCCCGCCGGGCGCGCCGTCGTCGAGGACCGTCACCTCGACGGTCCGGCCGACCCGTACGACGCTCACCTCGGCCCTGGCGCCCGGGCCGGCGTGCTTGCGCACGTTGGTCAGCGCCTCCTGGATGATGCGGTACGCGGCCAGGTCGACGGCCGCCGGGAGCGGGAGGCCCTGGTCGGTGCGGGCCAGCTCCACCGGGAGGCCGGCGTGGCGGAAGGTGTCCAGCAGCTCGTCCAGGACGCCGAGGCCGGGGGCGGGTTCGGTGGGCGCCTCGGGGTCGCCGCTCTGGCGGAGCAGGCCGACGGTGGCGCGCAGTTCGTTGAGGGCGGAGCGGCTGGCCTCGCGCACGTGCGCGAGGGCCTCCTTGGCCTGGTCGGGGCGCTTGTCCATGACGTGGGCGGCGACGCCCGCCTGCACGTTGACCAGCGCGATGTGGTGGGCCACGACGTCGTGCAGGTCCCGCGCGATGCGGAGCCGTTCCTCGGCGACCCGGCGGCGGGCCTCCTCCTCGCGGGTGCGCTCGGCGCGGTCGGCGCGCTCGCGGATGGCGTCCACGAAGGCGCGGCGGCTGCGGACGGCGTCACCGGCGGCGGCGGCCATGCCGGTCCAGGCGAAGACGCCCAGGTTCTCCTGGGTGTACCAGGGCGCGGAGCCGAACAGCATCGCGGCGCCCGTCAGGAGGGTCATCGTCAGCAGCCCGACGCGCCAGGTGGTGGGGCGGTCGGTGCGCGACGCGACGGTGTAGAGGGCGACCACGGCGCTCATGGCGACGGGGGCGGGCGGGTCCTGGGCGATGTGCTCGACGAGCGTGACCACGCCGGTGAACACCAGGACGCCCAGCGGATTGCGGCGCCGGAGGACCAGCGCCGCCGCGCCCGTCACCATCAGCAGCACGCTGACCGCGCCGGGCGTACGGCCGCCGAAGTCGGGCCCGCCGTGCGGCCCGCCGTGCCGGTCGACGAACGATCCGGCGACCATGCACAGCAGCGCGCCGAGCGCCAGGACGCCGTCGAACGCCAGCGGGTGCTCGCGCATCCAGGCCCGGCCGCGCACGATCCGGTTCTCGAGGGTGGTCACGGAAGAAGACGGTACGTCCTGCCGGGGACCGTGATGACCCCCCGGCGGGGGGCGGGCCCCCGGGGGGGGACGCACGTGTGCCCCTCCCCGGCCGGGCGGGGAGGGGCACAGGTGGGGGCCGGAGGGTCAGCCGGGGATCAGGCCGTCGTCGGAGAGCATGGCGCGGACCTCTTCGAGCGTCGCGTCCGGGGCCGGCAGGATCAGTTCGGAGGGTTCGAGCGCGTCGTCCGGCAAGGGCTCGCCGAGTTGGCGCACCGTGTCCAGCAGGGCGTGGAGGGTGCGGCGGAAGCCCTCGCCGTCGCCGCCCTCCATCTCCCCGAGCAGTTCGTCGTCCAGCTTGTTGAGCTCGGCGAAGTGGCTGTCCGCCAGCCTCACCTGGCCCTCCCCCATGATCCTGACGATCATGACGCGCCGTCCTTAACTCTTGTCGAACCGGGTCGGGGACTGCGACTGCTGCCGGGCCTGGTCCTGCGGGGTGCCGGCACCGCCCTCGATGGCCTGCTGCGGGGTGGTGCCGCCGGCCAGCTCGGCCTTCATGCGCTGGAGCTCCAGCTCGACGTCCGTACCGCCCGACAGGCGGTCCAGCTCGGCCTGGAGGTCGTCCTTCTGGAGGCCGGACTGGTCGTCCAGCGCGCCCGAGGCGAGCAGTTCGTCGATCGCGCCGGCCCGCGCCTGGAGCTGCGCGGTCTTGTCCTCGGCGCGCTGGATGGCGACGCCGACGTCGCTCATCTCCTCCGAGATGCCGGAGAACGACTCGGCGATCCGGGTCTGCGCCTGGGCGGCGGTGTACGTGGCCTTGATGGTCTCCTTCTTCGTACGGAAGGCGTCGACCTTGGCCTGGAGGCGCTGGGCGGCGAGCGTCAGCTTCTCCTCCTCGCCCTGGAGGGTCTGGTGCTGCGTCTCCAGGTCCGTGACCTGCTGCTGGAGCGCGGCCCGGCGGGACAGCGCCTCGCGCGCCAGGTCCTCACGGCCGAGCGCCAGCGCCTTGCGGCCCTGGTCCTCCAGCTTGGCGGACTGCCCCTGGAGCTGGTTGAGCTGGAGCTCCAGGCGCTTGCGCGACGTCGCCACGTCGGCGACGCCGCGGCGTACCTTCTGAAGCAGCTCGAGCTGCTTCTGGTACGAGTAATCGAGGGTCTCGCGCGGATCCTCGGCCCGGTCAAGGGCCTTGTTTGCCTTCGCGCGGAAGATCATCCCCATACGCTTCATGACACCGCTCATGGGCTTCGCGCGCCCCCTTCTGACGGACTTCGGCTCCAGCACCCAACAGAACCCACAGTACGGGCCCCACATCCATTACCGCACTGTTCGGGCGCCGATGCGCTCCTCCCCAAGGACGACTGCGGGCGGCTTCGCTCCGGCGCAAGGAGTAGGGATCCCTCTCCGGGGGACGCAGGCCGTTGCCGGATCGTTCCCCGCCGGGCTGGGGTCCATGCGGCGCACCCCGTACCCTTGGGCTTTGTGTTCCGTAGCCGTTCGAAGGATGAGAAGGCCCCCACCGACCAGGTGACGGCGGACCTCTCCAAGCAGCCCCGCGATCCCCAGGCCCCCAAGGGCCGCCCGACCCCGAAGCGGAGTGAGGCCCAGACGCAGCGCCGCCGTGCACAGACCGTGCCGACCGACCGCAAGGAGGCCATGCGCCGGCAGCGCGAGGCGCGCCGCGCGGACCTCGCCAAGCAGCGCCAGGCACTGGCAAGCGGCGACGAGCGATATCTGCCGGCCCGGGACAAGGGTCCGGTCCGCCGCTTCGTCCGCGACTTCGTGGACTCGCGCTTCTGTGTCGCCGAGTTCTTCCTGCCGCTGGCGGTGGTGATCCTGGTGCTGTCCAGCCTGCCGAACACGCAGGTGAAGAACACCGCCCTGCTGCTGTGGCTCGCCGTGATCGCCCTGATCGTGGTCGACTCGATCGGCATCTCCATCCGGCTGAAGAAGCAGCTCAACGCGCGCTACCCGGACGAGCCCAAGCGCGGCGCCGTGGCGTACGGCCTGATGCGTACGCTCCAACTGCGCCGGCTGCGGCTGCCCAAGCCGCAGGTCAAGCGCGGAGAGCGGCCCTGACCAGCCTGGTCTCCGGCTTCGGAGGCGCGGGGGCGGAGTGGCTGGGCGGGCTCGGCGGACTGCGCAACACGGTCCGCCAGGAGCTCGTCGCACGCCAGCTCGACGAGCAGATAGCCGCCCGCTACCCGGTGGGGCAGCGGCTGCGGATACTCGACGTCGGCATGGGCCAGGGCACCCAGGCGCTGCGCCTGGCCCGGGCCGGGCACACCCTCACCGGCCTGGAGTCCGACCCGGAGATGCTGAAGGCCGCCCGGGAGGCGCTGGCGTCGGAGCCGGCGGGCATCCGGGAGCGGGTCCGGCTGATCGAGGGGGACGGCCGGGAGACCGGTGTGCACTTCCTGCCGGGCAGCTTCGACGTGGTGCTGTGCCACGGTGTGCTGATGTACGTGGAGGAGCCCGACGCCATGCTGGCGGGGCTCGCCCGGATGCTGGCGCCCGGCGGTCTGCTGTCGCTGCTCGTACGGAACGCGGACGCGCTGGCCATGCGGCCGGGGCTGGCCGGGGACTGGCCGGGCACGCTGGCGGCGTTCGAGTCGGACACCTACGTCAACCGGCTCGGGCTGCCGGTGCGGGCCGACCGGCTGGAGACGCTGACGGCGACGCTCGCCGGGATCGCGGCGCCGCTCCAGGCCTGGTACGGGGTGCGGGTCTTCACCGACAACGTGCCCAACGAGGAGGGGCTCCCCGCCGCGGAGGAGCTGGAGCGGCTGCTGGCCGC
Source organism: Streptomyces sp. NPDC039423 (assembly GCF_055598725.1). Lineage (NCBI taxonomy): Bacteria > Bacillati > Actinomycetota > Actinomycetes > Kitasatosporales > Streptomycetaceae > Streptomyces > Streptomyces sp. NPDC039423. Next base: position 845,484 of record NZ_JBVKAH010000001.1, on the reverse strand, counting down.
CGAGGACCGCGCGGGCCGCACCGATCCGTACCGCCGGGTGGCGGCGCTGCTGCACCTGTGCGGGGTGCGGGGCTGACGGACCGGGTGCCGGGGGCGACCGCCGGGGGGTGACCCGAGGGACCCCCTGGACGGGTGCGCAGCGGGCGCCGTACCGCCGGGGCGAAAGGGATACTCCGGACATGGATGCCCTTCGTGTGCTCGCGCCCCTGACGTCCGCGGTGTGCGCGGCCGCCCTGGTGGGCGGTTGCTCGGCCGGCCCGTCGTCGCCGGGCCCGGGGGCGACGGCCCGTGCGGCGGCACCCGCGGTGCCGGCGGCGGGGCGGGCCGCCGGGAGGACGGCCGGCAGGGCGGCCGAGCTCGAGGACGACTACCGCGACGCGATCAGGAACGTCCTCCCGTCGGTCGTGCAGATCGAGGCGCGGGACAGCCTCGGCTCCGGCGTCGTCTACGACGAGCAGGGCCACATCGTCACCAACGCCCACGTCGTCGGCGGGGAGCGGACGTTCAAGGTCACCGTGGCGACGGGTGAGGAGCCCATGACCGCCGAGCTGGTGTCCAGCTACCCGGAGCAGGACCTGGCCGTCATCAAACTGGCCCGGCGCCCCGCGGGGCTGAAGCCGGCGGCGTTCGGCGACTCGTCGAAGGTGGAGGTCGGCCAGATCGTCCTGGCCATGGGCTCGCCGCTGGGCCTGTCCGGCAGCGTCACCCAGGGCATCGTCTCGGCCACCGGACGGACCGTCAGCGAGAGCCGGTCGGCCGGCGGTACGGGCGCGACGATCGGCAACATGGTGCAGACGTCCGCCGCGATCAATCCGGGCAACAGCGGTGGCGCGCTGGTCAACCTGGACAGCGAGGTGATCGGCATCCCGACGCTCGCGGCGGCCGACCCGCAGCTCGGTGGCAGCGCGGCGCCGGGCATCGGGTTCGCGATCCCCGCGTCCATGGTGCGGACGGTCGTCGACCAGATCGTGAAGACCGGGCGGGTCACGGACTCGGGCCGGGCGGCCCTGAACATCACCGGCCGTACCGTCCTGACCGACGACTACCGGCCGGGCGGCGTCGCGATCGTCGAGGTGTCGCGGGGCGGGGCGGCGGCGGACGCGGGCCTCCGGGCGGGCGACATCATCACCCGGCTGAACAGCACTCCCATCACCACGATGACGTCCCTGCTGGAGGCCCTGGCCTCGGCGGAACCGGGCGACGAGGTGACGGTGACCTACACCCGCGGCGGCCGCCCGGCCACGGCCCGGGTCACCCTGGGCGAGATCTGACACCCGGCGCGGGCCCGGCGCGTCGGGTGCGGCGCCGGGCCGCCGCGCGGGCCCGGGGGCGGGCGCCCCGGAGGGCGGCCCGCCCTTTCAGGCAGTGGTCAGGACTCGGCCGCGGCGCGGAGGCTCATGCGGTAGATCTCCGTGCCGTCCTCGAAGAGCGTGACCTGTTCGGCGCCGCCGTCCAGGAGGTCCTTCCAGGTCTCGCCGATCCAGGACTCCGCGTCGCCCTGGGTGGTGAACTCCTCCGGCTCGACCGCCGGCCGGACCTCCGCGCCGTCGGGCCCCTCGAACCGCCACGTCCATGCCATGTGGACCTCCAGATGATCGGTTTCCTGCCCGCAGCGTAGCCGGGCGCGCACCCCGCGCGGGGACGCGGGAGGATCGTCCCGTGGAAGTGACACTGCTCGGTACCGGCGCCCCCGACGGCCTGCCCCGCCCCGACTGCCCCTGCGCGGCCTGCGCCACCGCCCGCGGCAGCCGGGCGCGTGCCGCCACGGCGCTGCTCGTGGACGGGGCGCTGCTGCTCGACCTGACGCCCGGTGCGGCGCTGGCCGCCGCCCGGGCGGGGCATTCGCTGACCGCCGTACGCCAGGTGCTGCTCACCCACCCGCACGACGGGCCCGCGCTGGAGTTGCCGCCCGGGCTGCCCGCGGCGGGGCGGGTGCCGGACGGGCGGGAGCTGACGCTGATCAGCGGGCACCGGGTGCGGGCCGTGCCGATGGACTCCCCCGGTACGGGGTACGAGGTGACGTCGCCCGAGGGGCTGCGGCTGCTGTACCTGCCGCCCGGGGGCGCCCCGGCCGGGTTCGCCGAGGCGGCGCGGCCGTACGACCTGGTGGTCGCCGACGTGGTCGCCCGGCCGGACGGGCCGGCCCGGCTGCGGGCCGCCGGGGGCGTGGGGCCGGCGACCGACGTGGTGGCGGCGCATCTGGACCACGACGTGCCGTCCGGCGGCGAGCTGGACCGGCGCCTGGCCGCGGCCGGGGCGCGGGCGGTGCCGGACGGGACGACGCTGGTCGTGGGCGAGTACCACGAGGTGCCCGACGTCCCCCGGCGCACGCTGGTCACGGGCGGGGCCCGGTCGGGCAAGTCGCTGGAGGCCGAGCGGCGCCTGGAGGCGTTTCCCGACGTGGTGTACGTGGCGACGAGCGGCAAGCGGGAGGGCGACACCGAGTGGGCGGCCCGGGTGACCGCCCACCGGGACCGGCGGCCGGGGTCGTGGCGTACGGAGGAGACGTGCGAACTGGCCCCGCTGCTGCGCGAGGACGGACCGCCGCTGCTGATCGACTGCCTGGCGCTGTGGCTGACCGACGCGATGGACCGGGCAGGGGCGTGGGACGACGGCGTCTGGGCCGCGACCGGGGAGCGGGAGGTGCGCGAGCGGGTGGCGGAGCTGGTCGCGGCGGTGCGCGGCACGCCCCGCACGGTGGTCGCGGTGACGAACGAGGTGGGCGCCGGCATCGTGCCCGCCGACGCGGGCAGCAGACGGTTCCGGGACGAGCTGGGGCGGCTGAACGCGGCGTTCGCCGACGAGTGCGAGCACGTGCTGCTGGTGGTCTCCGGGCAGGCCCTCGTGCTGCGGGGGTGACCGGTACTGTTCAGCGAATGAGCAGGCTGAATCTCGACGACTTCTCCGATCTGATCGAGCGCCCCGACAGCGGTACGCGGCGTGACGCCGAGGAACGCCGGGAGCGTCTCGTCGTACCGCCCGGGGCGCTCGGGCGTCTCGACGAGCTGGGCGAGTGGCTGTCGGCCGCGCAGGGGGCGGTGCCGGTGCGGCCCGTGGAGCGGCCGCGCGTGGTGCTGTTCGCCGGTGACCACGGAGTGGCCGGGCTGGACGTGTCCGGCCGGCCCGCGGGAAGCACGTACGAGCTGGTGCGCGCCGTGCTGGACGGGGCGAGCCCGGTGGCCGTGCTGGCACGGTGCACGGGCGTGCCGGTGCGCGTCGTGGACGCCGGGCTGGACTGCGACCCGGAGCTGCTGCCCGCCGATGTGGTGCGGCACCGGGTGCGGCGCGGCAGCGGCCGCATCGACGTCGAGGACGCCCTGACCCCCGAGGAGGCCGAGCGGGCCGTACGGCTCGGGATGGCGATCGCCGACGAGGAGGCCGACTCGGGCACCGATCTGGTCGTGCTCGGCGACCTCAGCGTGGGCGGCACGACCCCCGCCTCCACGCTGATCGCCGCCCTGTGCGGCACGGACGCCTCGGTGGTGACGGGGCGGGGCGGTGCGGGGATCGACGACCTGGCGTGGATGCGCAAGTGCGCGGCGATCCGTGACGCGCTGCGCCGCGCCCGGCCGGTGCTGGGCGACCAGTTGGAGCTGCTGGCGGCGGTCGGCGGGGCGGACCTGGCGGCGACGACCGGGTTCCTGTTGCAGAGCGCGGTGCGGCGGATGCCGGTGATCCTGGACGGTGTGGTGTCGGCGGCGTGCGCGCTGGTGGCGCAGCGTGCGGCGTTCCGGGCGCCGGACTGGTGGCTGGCGGGCCAGGTGAGCGGGGAGCCGGCTCAGTCGAAGGCGCTGGACCGGATGGCGCTCAACCCGCTGCTCGACCATGGCGTCACCGTAGGGGAAGGAACCGGGGCATTGCTGGCACTTCCCCTCGTACGGGCGGCGGCGGCCTTCGCGGCCGAGCTGCCCGAGAAGGACCGGGCGGAAAAGGACCACGCGGAGGACGCGGCGGGCGCGGCGGGCGCGGCGGATCTGCCGGAGCGGGATCTGCCGCGCGAGGACTGAGGCGCACCCCGGTGCGGCCGCCCCCACCGGCCCGGCGGGGGCGGCCGCACCGGTGGCCCGCCATGTCATGCGATGCCCCATATGATCGCGTTTCATGGGAGAGGTCCGGTTGTCCGCGTCCACCGATCACCCCGCCGCGGCACCCGGCGGCACCGCCCGCTCACGGCGCTCCGCAGCCTTCGCCGTCTGGTACCTGCGGGCCGTCACGTTCGTCAACCTCCTCGGCGCCGTCTGGGTCTCCTTCGGCCAGGACCTGCGGCGCCACAACTCGGACGACTACTTCACCCCGTACCTGCTGACCGCCGGCTTCGCCTCCGGCGCCTTCACGCTCTTCCTGGCGATCACCATGCGCCGGCGCAAGCGCGCCGCGTGGATCCTCAACCTGGTCCTCAGCGGCCTGTTCCTGCTGCTCTTCGCCGTCGCCATGGCGTTCCCCGAGATCCGCGGGCACGGGCAGAACTGGGTCTCCCTGGTCCTGACCGCCGCGTTCGTGCTGGCGCTGGTGCTGGGCCGCCGCGAGTTCTACGCCAAGGGCGACCGCTCCAATCCGTGGCTGGCCACGGTGGTGGCCGTGGGCGGACTGCTCGTCACCTCGCTGCTCGCCGCCCTGCTCGTCACCGCGACCGACACCACCGCCTCGACCTTCCTCGAACGGTGGCGCTACGGCGTCCTGCGCTCGGTCACCCTCGCCACCGACACCGCCCCCGACATCGTGACGCCCGGCTGGGTCGACGTCGTCATCAACATCCTGTCCACGCTGCTGCTGGTCTCGGTGCTGTACGCCGCCTTCCGCTCCCGCCGGGCCGTCGACCCGCTGGACGAAGGGGACGAGGCGGACCTGCGGGCGCTGCTGGAACGGCACGGGGAGCGCGACTCCCTCGGCTACTTCGCGCTCCGCCGCGAGAAGAGCGTGGTGTGGTCGCCCAGCCGCAAGGCGGCCGTCGCCTACCGCGTCGTCAGCGGCGTCTCGCTCGCCTCCGGCGACCCCATCGGCGACCCGGAGGCCTGGCCGGGGGCGATCGGACCGTGGCTGGCCGAGGCGCGGGAGCACGGCTGGATCCCGGCCGTGATGGGTGCCGGCGAGGAGGCGGGCACCGTCTACGCCCGGCACGGCCTGGACGCCCTGGAACTGGGCGACGAGGCGATCGTGGAGACGGCCGAGTTCACCCTGGACGGGCGGGCGATGCGGACCGTCCGGCAGGCGTACAACCGGGTACGGCGGGCCGGGTACCAGGTGCGGATCCGCCGCCACGAGGACATCCCGCCCGCGGAGATGGCCGCCCTGCTGGAGCTGGCCGACGACTGGCGCGACGGCGCCACCGAGCGGGGCTTCTCGATGGCGCTGGGGCGGCTGGGCGACCCGGCCGACGGGCGCTGCGTGATGCTGGAGTGCGCCGACGCCGACGGCGTGGCCCGCGCCCTGCTGTCCTTCGTGCCGTGGGGGCCCCGGGGCCTGTCGCTGGACCTCATGCGGCGGGACCGGAACGCCGAGAACGGCCTGGTGGAGTTCATGGTCATCGAACTCCTCCAGCGCGCCGGAGAGATCGGGATCACGCAGGTCTCGCTCAACTTCGCGATGTTCAGGTCGGTCTTCGAACGTGGCGCGAAGCTCGGGGCGGGCCCCGTGCTGCGACTGTGGCGCTCCCTGCTGAGCTTCTTCTCCCGCTGGTGGCAGATCGAGTCGCTGTACCGCGCCAACGCCAAGTACCGACCGATCTGGGAGCCGCGATTCATGCTCTTCGAGAAGAGTTCCGACCTGCTGCGCATCGGGCTGGCCGCAGGCCGCGCGGAGGGGTTCCTGGAGGCTCCCGGCCTGCCCAAGTGGATGCACCGGCACCTGGAAGGCCGACGGCGTTGAGACGGTTCGCCCGCCGCGAGTGGGGGCCGCTGTACGCGGCCGTGCGCACGGCCCTGGTGACCCGGTCGTGGCGGGCGGTCGCCATGACGCTGGGGGCGGTGTGCCTGACGGCCGTCTTCCAGATCGTGCAGAACCAGTCCTGGGGGTACGGGTTCGTCCAGCGAATAGGTTCCGTACGGGCCGAGGACCCGCTGCTGCCGGCGCTGCTGCGCACCCCCCTGTCGCTGTTCGTCCCGGCGCTCGACCTGCCGGTGTGGGGCGCGCTGGCGCAGGTGCTGGTGGTGTTCGGGCTGGCCGAGACGTGTCTGGGCCGGCGGCGGACGCTGCTGATCGCGTACGCGGCGACACTGGCCGGGACCATGTACGCCCGGCTGGGCATCGCGCTCGGCCCGGACAGCCCGCTGGGGCTGCCCGCCGAGGACGCACGGGTCGTGGACACCGGTCCCTCGGCGGCGGTCGTGGGGCTCGCGGTGTTCCTGTGCTGGCGTCACCGGGCCTGGGTGACGGGCGGTGCGGTGATCGCGGCGATGGTGGTCGAGGTGCTGGTCAAGTGCAACCTGGCGGGCAAGGAGCACCTGGCGGCGATCGCGGCGGTGCTGGTGGTCTGCGCGGTGGGGTCGTGGCGTCAGCGCCGGCCGGGCGGGGGCGGGCCCCCGGCGGGGGGTTCCGGCGGCGGGTCGTCGGCCGGTGGACCGCCGGCCGCCGGGCGGTCGCCGGACCGGTGGCCGTCCGGCGGAGGGTCCTTCACCGATGCGCCGGACGACGGGGGGACGTCCACCGAGGCGCCGGACGGCGGGGGAACGGCGTCCGGCTGGCGGCGCGAGGGCAGTACGCGGTCGGGGGCGCCCGCGATCAGGTCCTGGAACCGGCGCCTGGCGCTGTCCCAGCGCCGGTCGTGGTGGAAGGCCCGCAGCCCCGCCTTCGCCCGGGCCCTGGGCCGGTTGCGGTAGAAGCGGCGGGCCCACAGGGAGCCGGGCCGGGCCAGGCGCAGTGCCCCGAAGACGGCGACCGGCGACAGGAACAGGCCGAGGATCGCCATCCTGAACTTGCCCTTGAACAGGGCGATGAGCACGAACAGGAAGTTCAGGACGAGGGTGAGGATGAAACTGCCCCGGCCCTGCCGCTCCTGCGGGCTGACCTCGTCGACGCCGAACGGCGAGAAGCCGGCGAGGACCAGCAGGAGCAGCGCCGTGGTGAGGACCACGACCTCCACGCTCTGGCGGCCCTGCTCGGTCCAGTAGACGTCGTCGAGGTGGAGGATCAGCGCGAACTCGTCGAGGACGAGTCCCGCGCCCATCCCCAGGAGCACCGCGAAGACGATGGCCCCGGCCTCGTGCCGCCCCACCGCGACCACGCCGAAACCACCGATCAGGGTGAGCACGATGCCGGGCACCACGTGGTGGATGTGCAGCCCGCCGGGCCGGACGTTGCGGAAGGGGCCCTTCCCCGCCCGGATCAGCCGGGTGACGGTCCGGGTGATCAGGAAGGTCAGCACGAAGGACGCCAGGGCGACCAGCAGCGGGAGCTTCCCCGGCTCGACGATGTTGCGGTAGAACCAGTGCCCCATGCCACCCGCTCCAGATTCCGGCGTCCTACCGACTACCCTGCGCGCGGTGACCACTTCCCGCACCCGTAGCCGCGGCCGTACGAGCGTCGACGGCATACGTTTCGCCTTCGGCACCCTCACCGTGCTGCCCGTCCGGGTGACCCGCTGGGACCGGGAGGCCGCCCGCGCCGGGATGCTGTGGGCCCCGTTCGCCGGACTGGTGGTGGGCGCCGCGGCGGCGGCGGCCGGGGGCCTGACCGGGCTGGCCGGCGGGGGGCCGCTGCTCGCCGCGGTGGCGTGTGCCGCCGTGCCCGCCGTCCTGACCCGGGGCCTGCACCTGGACGGGCTGGCCGACACCGCGGACGGGCTGGGCAGCGGCAAGCCAGCCGAGGACGCGCTGCGGATCATGAAGCAGTCGGACATCGGGCCGTTCGGGGTCATCACCCTGCTGTTCGTGCTCCTCGCCCAGGTCGCCGCGCTCCACGAGCTGTACGCGGACCGGGGCTGGGCGCAGGGCACGGCGGGCGCGGTCGTCGCCGGCACGGTCGCCCGCCTGGCGCTCACCCTCGCCTCCCGCGCCGGCGTCCCGGCGGCCCGGCCCGAGGGGCTGGGCGCGGTCGTGGCGGGCACCGTCCCGGCGCGCGCCGCACTGGCCGTGGCCCTGCTGGTCCTGGCCGCGGCGGCCGGGGCGGGCGCGGCGCTGGACGGCCCGTACGGGGTGCTGCGTCATGTCGTGGCGGCGGCGGGGGCCCTGGCGGCGGCCCAATGGCTGCTGGGCCGCTGCGTGCGCCGCTTCGGCGGGGTGACCGGTGATGTCTTCGGCGCGGTGGAGGAAACCGCGGCCACGGCGACGCTGGTCGTCCTGACCTTCGGCGCATTCGGCTGAACCGGCGTTTGAAGTACCTCGAAGCCCGGTAGACGGCGGAAGAAGGAACGAAGGAGATCGATCAGCATGTCTACCGGCACCGTGAAGTGGTTCAACCCCGAGAAGGGCTTCGGTTTCATCGAGCAGGACGGCGGCGGACCCGATGTGTTCGTCCACTACTCGGCGATCAACGCCTCCGGGTACCGTGAGCTCCAGGAGGGCCAGAAGGTCCAGTTCGACGTGACCCAGGGGCCCAAGGGTCCGCAGGCGGAGAACGTCAGCCCCGCCTAGGGACACGGCCTAGGGCCGTCAGCAGGGTTTCCGCCAGGCGCCCAGGTCGTACCGTTTCAGCATCGAGCTCAGCCGCAGCCGCTCGGCCTCCGGGCAGAACGCGTGCGTCGGAAGCTCGTACTCCACGTGGAACACGGCCTTGTCCGCCTCGATGAACGGGCTGAGCGCCGGGCACTCGTCGTGCTCGGCGCACTGCTCGTTGACCGCGAAGTCGAAGTCGTCCAGGAGCTGGGGGATCTGGTCCAGGTCGTTCTTCAGGCCCACCGCGAGGCCGCGGTCGTGCGCGAGGCGGGCGACGAGGCGGTTGTAGCGGAGCTGGTCGGCGGCCGTGAGGGGGAAGCCGGTGCGGTTGGCGTAGCCGTCCATGTTGTCGGGCTCGACCGCGTCGAAGCCCTTGTCCCGGCACATGTCCAGGCGGTCGGCCATCAGCGGTTCGAGGACGTCGGTGGCGCGGATGTCGAGCCATCTCTCGCCCTCCCAGCCGTTGCCCTTCCCGAGCACCGCCCGGGGGAACTTCCCGGCGTCGGGACGCCAGTCCTCCCACGCGCCGGTCGACAGGTAGCAGATCACCTTGCGGCCGCGCCGGTGCAGGTCGGCGACGGTGGACTCCGGGTGGTCGAAGCCGTCGATGTCGTACACCGGCACGTCCACCGACATGTCCAGGCGTCCGCTGAGCTGCCACTGCCAGGGCTGGCCGGGCGTGGGCCGCCAGCGCCCGGCGCGCGGCGGGCCGGGCTCGTCGTCGGAGGTGGAGGTGCAGCCGGCCGTCAGCAGCAGCAGGGCGGCGATGAGGAGCGGTACGCGGCGTTTCACGGGCACTCCAGGGCGTGGGGGAGCGTTCCCCACGGATGTGCCCCGGAGCCGGGGACCGCGCACTTCACCCGGGTGGAGAGGCGTGCACTCGCCGGGGCCGCGTACACCAGGTGGCAGAAGTGCTCCGCCACCGGCAGGTCCAGCTCCCGGTAGGTGTCCCACGGGCCCTCGAACGTGACGAGCAGGTCGGCCAGTTCGGCGTACGAGGGGTGGGGCTGGGCGCCGTGGTTGAGGACGACGGTGGCGGCGCCCGCCGCGCGGGCGGCCACGCCCAGGCGCCGGTAGTGCGGCACGGCCCCGGGGTCGGTGGGCACCTGGTCGAGGAAGGCGCCGTCGGCGCCGTACCAGTCGCGGTGGCGGACCAGGTCGGTGAGGACGTCGGCGTGCGGCCGGCGGCCGTAGTCGGTGTCGGTGTAGCCGAGGACGCACACGCCGGCTGCCCGCAGCCGGTCCGCGACCGTGACGAACGCCGGGTCGGGCGCCGTGCCGGCGCCGCTCGCCGGGTTGAGCACCACGCCGTACAGCAGCGGGGCGGCGGCGATCAGGGCGTCCCACTCCGCGGGGCGTACGGCGGGATGCTCGTAGTAGGGCACCAGCAGGTCCACGTACGTTTCCTTCTGTTTCTACGTGCGGTGTGCGGTCGCCCGCCCCAGCAGGACGGCCCCCAGGACGGCCAGTACCACGGCGGCCACCCCGGCGACTCCCGCGCCGATCAGGTCCGGGTCCCCCGTGCCGGTCGCCAGTGCCACCGTCTGCGCGGCGGTCGCCGCCCCGCAGACCACCGAGGCGCTGAGCACCGCCCCGAACGACTGGAGCAGCAGGGCGGCCCACAGCACCGTACCGATCAGCAGCAGCGAGGCGAGCCGGATGCCGCCGATGTCGGGGGCGCCCGGCCACAGCAGGGAGCCGGTCACGGCGAGGGCCAGCAGCACCGCCAGGTAGACGGTGAGGCACAGCGCCAGCGTGGTGGCCGTGGCCCGGCGGAAGGCGCCGGTGCTGGTGGAGGCCCGCAGCCCGGCGAGGCTCTCGCTGCGGAACCGGTGCAGCAGCCATTCGGCGGGCCCCATGGACAGGGTGAGCGCCACGGCGGTGGGCGCGGCCACGCCCGCCGCCGCGCCCCCGCCCAGCACGTCACCGATCGCGGCGTACAGGACGAGCCCGCCGGTGCCCAGCCCGAACAGGCCGTACGGCACGGAGGCGGCGAGCCGCGGCCCGGCCACCCCGCGCCGCTCCCGCCCCGGGTCCCGGGCCGGCCCCGGCTCCCGCTCCGGCGACCCCGGGCCCCGCTCCCCCGTGGGCGCCGGCCCGGGGAGCAGGGCACGTCCGGCGAGGGCGACCGCCAGGGCCAGGGAGGTGCCGAGCAGGGCCGCCCGGGCCGGGCCCGGGAGGCCGAGCCAGTAGGCGGCGGGCGTGCCGGCGATCAGCGGGGCCAGCGCGCCCAGCAGGGCCTTCTCCCCGTCCAGCACCAGCAGGACGGTCGCGGCGGCCAGGTACACCGCCTGGCCGGCGGCGAAGGCGGCGCCGCCCCACTCCCCCGGTCCGGCCGCCGCCGCGAAGGCCACCAGGGCCCCGAGGAGGGCGCCGGCCGGGGCGCCGAGGAGCAGGGTGCGCATGGCGGCCCGGCGGTCGCCGAGGCCGAGCCAGGAGTGGGCGCGGTGGGACAGGGCCTGGTTCCACACCCAGCCGGTGACCGCCCCGGCGAGCAGCGGGACGGTGCCGGTGGGCAGGCCGTGGACCCCGGTGGGGCCGGCCAGGAGCGGGGCGCCGAGCACATAGGCCAGGCCGGGGAGGGCGAAGACCAGGCCGCGCAGGAGGCAGCCGCCGAGGCCGGTGTGCCAGGGGTCGGCGGGTGGTCCTTCCGGCTCGGGGTACCGCCGCTCCACGCGCGCGTAGAGGTCCTCGGCGAGGGCGAAGGAGTCCTCCCGGCCGTAGGTGAGGCGTATGTGGTCGTCGGACATCCCGTCGGATTCGAGGACGGCCGCTATCTCGTCGGGGTGGACGGCGGCCGCTATCACGTCCTCCAGCCGGGTGGTGAGCTCGTCGACGGGGTCGGCGGCCGCCCAGCTCGGCCGGGGCCGGGGCCGGGGCACGGCGGGCAGGGTGTCCAGTCCGGCGGACTCCGGCTTCAGCCACAGGGAACCGCTCATCAGGCCGCCTCCTCGGTCAGGAGGTCGTCCTCGGCGCCGAGGTCGCGCCAGGGGTCGGTGATGCGGAGCTGGAGGGTCCAGTCGCGGGTGTCGTCGGCCGCCGGCCGTGGCTCGGGGTGCCCGGCCAGTTCCCGGTAGATGCGGCGGAAGCCGTCGACGGAGCGGCGGAGGGTGAACTGGTCGACGACCCGCTGCCGGGCCCGCCGCCCCAGTTCCGCGCGGCGCGCGTCGTCGCGCAGCAGGGTGAGGACGGCCTCGGCCATCACCGCGGGCTCGCGGGGCGGGACGACCAGCCCGGTGTCGCCGACCGCTTCCCGTACCCCGCCCACGTCGGTGGAGACGGTGGCCCGGCCGCAGGACATGGCTTCGATGAGCGAGAAGGGGAACCCCTCGCTGATGGAGGAGAGCATCACCAGGCTGCCCGCCGCGTAGGCGCTCGCCACGTCGTCGACGCGGCCCTCGTAGGTGATGCCGTCGGTGACGCCCCGTTCGGCGGCGAGCTTCTCCAGCCGCGTCCGGTAGTCCTCGTTGCCGGCCGGGACGGGGCCGAACAACCGCAGCCGCAGCTCCGGGAGTTCGGCGCGGGCGATGGCGTACGCCCTGATGAGCGTCTCCAGGTCCTTGATGGGGTCGACACGGCCGCACCAGCTCAGGGTGGGGACGTCCGGTTCGGGTCCGGCGAGGGGGAAGGCGTGCGGGTCGACGCCGTTGTAGACGGTGCGGATGCGGTCGCTGGGGGCGCCGCCCCGCTCCTCCCAGCGGCGGTTGTACTGGTTGCAGGGGGTGATGAGGTCGGCCTTGCGGTAGCCGAGGGTGTTGAGTTCCCGGTAGAAGCCGAGCATCAGCGCCTTGACGGGCCAGCGCTGGGCGGCACTGCGGTAGCCGAGGTAGCGCTCGCGCAGGTAGATGCCGTGCTCGGTGAGGAGGAAGGGCACGCCGTCGAAGTGCTGGGCGGCGAGCGCGGGGAGGGTGGCCAGGCCGCTGGAGACGGCGTGGGCGACGCTGTCGTCGGGGACGCGGGCGGCGAGCGGGCGCAGCGCGTGTTCGAGGAGGTCGGTGGCGGTCAGGGCGTCGTGGACGGTGGGGCGGGCGGCCGCGGTCTTGAGGTGCGGCATCGTCCAGATCCACATCAGCGAGCGGATTACGGACTCGGACCGGAGGGCCGCCGAGAGCCTGCCGCGCCGGGCCAGCGCGGCCAGGGCGTACAGGCCTTCGGCGAAGTCGCAGCCGGCCGACGGGTCGAGCACCGACAGCAGGAAGCGTTCCCAGGTGTCGGTGAAGCGGCGCCGGTCCCGGCCGATCAGGGGCCGGCCGCGCCCCTGGGCCGGGCCCCACAGCGGGAACGAGGTGTGGCGGTAGAGGTTGGCCGGCAGCTCCCAGGTGACCGGCTCGCGGCCGCTGCCGGTCAGGGCCAGGACGTGGAAGTCGACCTCGGGCATGCCCCGGACGAGCTGGTCGCACCAGGTGCTGACGCCCCCGTGGACGTGCGGGTAGGTGCCTTCGGTGAGCATGGTGACATGGCGGCCGCTGCGCGGCATCGGTGATCCCCCCGGATGTGAAGTGGTACTGGCGTCGGGCGTCAGGCGGTCGGCAGCGTGAGGGTGACCGCGGACTGGAGCGCCTCGGGCGCGGTCCAGGCCGACCGGGCGCCGGCGTAGGGGGTGCCGAACGCCGCCGTGCCGAGGAGCAGGTTCTTGCGGGTTCCCTCGGGGGCGGTGACGGGGGCGGTCACTCCGGCCGGGGCCTTGACGGTGACGGTGTTCCCGATGCGGTACGCGGTGACCTTCCCGGCCGCGAGGGCCTGGTCCCAGGCCGCGCGGCGGGAGAGTTCCGTACCGGCGTCGCGGTGGCGGGGGTTGACGATCGGGGTGTTGTCGGCGAACAGGGCGCGGTAGTCGGTGAGGATCCGGTCCAGGACCGGGTAGAGGATGCGGTCCTCGGCGAGGTTGGACTGGTGCACGTAGTGCGGGCGGGGGTCGTTGGCGATGACGTGGCCCAGCGCGATGCGGGCCTCCTGCGGGACGATGTACGAGGCGTACCCGGTGGTCACGTCGAGCGGCTCGTCGAGGCAGGTGGAGGCGGGGTTGGTCTCGCAGACGCCGCTGCCGCCGTCCTCCCTGGAGGCGTAGATCCAGTTGTACTCGTCGGCCATCTCGGCGGCGGTGCCGACGTTGTAGTACACGTTCATCGGGTGGCGCGGGACGGTCTTCGCGGCGCCGACGGGACGCTGCTGGGGCTCGCGGGAGTTGTCGCTGGCGATCCACTTGACGCCGGTGTCGGCGAGGGCGCCGGCCAGGTTGGGGTTGTCGGCGGGCTGCTGCGGCAGCGTCTTGAGGCCGGAGTGCTCGCCGGTGACGAGTTCGGTGCGGTCGAGGGCGATGCCGCGGTTGACGGCCCAGGTGTGGTTGTCGCGGATCTGGGCGGCGATCTCGGCCCGGCTCATGTACCGGGTGTTGCCGTACGCGTCCTTGGCGCAGGTCCAGGGGACGGTGGAGGTGTCCTGGACGCAGCCGAGGAAGGGGTGCGTGTAGGTGTGGTTGACCCAGCGGTACTGGGCGCGGTCGGCGACGAGCTGGGCGGCGAGCGGGTCGGTGCCGCCGTTCTCGGTCTTCCACTCCTCGCCGGCTCCGGCGTTGTAGACCATGTCGAGGGTGAAGCCGGAGGAGCGCTGCCACTGGGCGGCGTACTGGGCGTCGGCCGCGGTCATCCGGATGGGCGTGGTGCCCTCGCCGTCGCCGCCGACGCAGTCGAAGTCGCCGGGCGTGCAGTTGCGGGCGGTGTCCCAGCGGGCGTCGGGGGCGAAGACGTCGTCGATGTGGACGGACAGGTAGTTGCGGTTCCGGCCGAGGTGGACGCCTCCGGTCAGCCACTCCACGATGCCGCGGGCCAGGGCGCGGAACTGCCGCTGGTGCTGGTTGTAGGCGAAGGTGACGACCAGCTCGCGCCGGCCGTCGTGGGCGTACTGGCCGATGAGGCTGGCCCGCCCGCCGTCGTCGGTGGGGACGTCGAGGTAGCTGGTGTAGCCCTCGCGGGGCCGGCCGGCGTACCCGTAACTCTCGGCGACGTCCGGGGCGTTGTCCTCGAAGGCGAGCGGTCCGTCGAGGTACCGGAACGGGCCGGCCTTGCCGGCGGCGGTCACGTCGGTGCGGACGCCGTCGAGGACGCCGGAGCGGCCGCCCTCGCTGGTGTAGTCGAGGCCGACGCCGGGGTGGGACCAGGTGTAGGCGTCGACCTGGGGCACGTCGAACTTCTGCTCGTACGCGCCGAGGGCGGTCCGTTCGGCCTCCGACAGGCCGGTCGGCGCCTCGTCGGGCAGGACGACGCCCTGGTACTTGGCGCGGGGCCGGCCGTCGACCGTGTCGGCCAGGAACGCCGCGTCGATGACGGGGCGGGCGGAGTCGGAGAGGCGGACGGTGCGGTACGGGACCCCGGAACCCTTGAGTTCGGAAGTGATCGCCCCCACGGCGCCGCCGCCGTCGTCCACCACGAGCACCGTCAGGTCGATGCGCGGCGCCGGTTCGGCCGCGGACGCGGTCCCGGCCGGGACGGCCGTCGCGAGCAGCGCGGTGACCAGCAGCGTCGCGGCCGGCAGCGAGCCCGCCGCTCTCGCGCCACGGCGTCGGAAAGTATGCATATGTGTTCCCCCCTCGTGAGGTCCTCCGGGCGCGCGGGCGCCGGGAGGATCTGTGGAGATGATGCAAAGGGGTACGTTGCTCCCTTGCACGATTGCAGGGAGTGTGACGCAGCTCTCAGCGGTTGACGCGGCAAACGTCGGAGAGACGCCACGGATGAGTGAATTGCCGTCGCCGTGAGGGAAACCGGACAGCACGCGTAGGCTCGTTCACGGTCTCTCCGGGCGGGACTTACGATGCGGCAGGACCCGGTCGTCCCATCCCTCGACCGCCTCAGAACTCAACGGAAGCGAGATTTCACCACCGTGACTGCTCTCACTCTCAGCACCGCCGGCGCGGCGACCCTGCGCGCCGATGTTCTCGTCGTCGGCGTCGCCAAGAGCCCGAAGGGCGGCAAGGGGCTCGTTGCCGCTCCGGGCGCCGAGGCCGTGGACAAGGCGTTCGACGGGAAGCTCGCCACCGTCCTGGAGACCCTCGGCGCCTCGGGCTCCGAGGGCGAGGTGACCAAGCTCCCCTCGCCGTCCGGGCTGAAGGCCCCGGTCGTCCTGGTGGTGGGGCTCGGCGCGGCTCCGGAGAAGGACGAGACGTACGACGCCGAGGCGCTGCGCCGTGCCGCCGGTTCCGCCGCCCGCGCGCTGGCCGGCACGAAGAAGGCCGCGTTCGCCCTGCCGGTCGAGGCCGTCGAGGACGCGGAGGCGATCGCGGAGGGCGCGCTGCTGGGCGCGTACGCGTTCACGGCCTACCAGGAGCGGGGCAAGGACGCCAAGGGCCCGCTCGCCGAGGTGGTCCTGCTGGGCGCCAAGCCGCGCGACAAGGCGTACAAGGCCGGGGTCGAGCGCGCCGTCGCGCTGGCCGAGGAGATCAACCGCGCCCGTGACCTGGTCAACACCCCGCCGAACGATCTGTACCCCGAGTCCTTCGCCGCCATCGCCACCGCGGCCGGCAAGGAGCACGGCATCAAGGTGCAGGTCCTGGACGAGAAGGCTCTCGTCAAGGGCGGGTACGGCGGCATCCTGGGCGTCGGCCAGGGCTCGGAGAACGGCCCGCGCCTGGTGAAGCTGGCGTACACGCACCCCAAGGCGGACAAGACGCTCGCCCTGGTCGGCAAGGGGATCACCTACGACTCGGGCGGCATCTCGCTGAAGCCGGCCGGCCACAACGAGACGATGAAGTGCGACATGAGCGGCGCGGCCGCGGTGTTCGCCGCCGTCGTCACCGCCGCCCGTCTGGGCCTGGAGGTGAACGTCACCGGCTGGCTGGCGCTCGCCGAGAACATGCCGTCCGGTTCCGCGGTCCGCCCCGGTGACGTGCTGCGCATGTACAGCGGCAAGACCGTCGAGGTCCTGAACACCGACGCCGAGGGCCGCCTGGTCCTGGCGGACGCCCTGACCCGCGCCTCGGAGGAGAACCCGGACGCGATCGTCGACGTGGCGACCCTGACCGGCGCGATGGTGCTGGCGCTGGGCAACCGCACGTTCGGCATCATGGCGAACGACGACGCCTTCCGTACCGCGATCCACGAGATCGCGGAGGAGGTCGGCGAGGCGTCCTGGCCGATGCCGCTCCCGGCCGACCTGCGCAAGGGCATGGACTCCCCCACCGCCGACATCGCCAACATGGGCGAGCGGATGGGCGGCGGCCTGGTGGCCGGCCTGTTCCTCAAGGAGTTCGTCGGCGAGGGCATCACCTGGGCCCACCTGGACATCGCCGGCCCCGCCTTCAACGAGGGCGGCCCCTTCGGCTACACCCCGAAGGGCGGTACGGGCTCGGCGGTCCGCACCCTGGTGAAGCTCGCGGAGCGCACCGCCGCGGGCGACCTCGGCTGACACCCGCGTGACCAGCGGCCCCGGGCGGACCCCCGCCCGGGGCCGCCGCACGTCCGGCGAGTGAGGCGAAGGGGCGCGGCGGGTGCCGAGAGGGAGAACGCGCGGAGGCCCCGAGGAACGAGGGGTCGAGCACGATCGACCGTCGGCGCACGCTTGAGCGCCCCGGAGCCGAACCGAGCCGGATGAGGGGGGCGAGTGAGGCGAAGGGGCGCGGTGGGTGCCGAAAGGGAGAACGCGCGGAGGCCCCGAGGAACGAGGGGTCGAGCACGATCGACCGTCGGCGCACGCTTGAGCGCCCCGGGGCCGAACCGAGCCCCGGAAAGAACAGCCCCGCGTCCCGGTCTCCGGCAACAAGTGCGAAGATGGGTTCTCGGCAGGACAGGGCCCCCACCACAGGGCCGAAGAAACAGCGGCCGAACACCAGCCGCCGCCCGGTCGTGGACGACCGGCGACCGGCGCACATGCATGGAGGACGTGACGTGGCGAACGACGCCAGCACCGTTTTCGACCTAGTGATCCTCGGCGGTGGCAGTGGCGGGTACGCCGCGGCCCTGCGGGGTGCGCAGCTGGGCCTGGACGTCGCACTGATCGAGAAGAACAAGCTCGGCGGCACCTGCCTGCACAACGGCTGCATTCCCACCAAGGCGCTGCTCCACGCCGGTGAGATCGCGGACCAGGCCCGCGAGGCGGACCAGTTCGGTGTCCTGGCCTCCTTCGAGGGCATCGACATCAAGGCCGTCCACAAGTACAAGGACGACGTGATCGCCGGCCTGTACAAGGGCCTCCAGGGTCTCGTCGCCTCCCGCAAGGTGACGTACATCGAGGGTGAGGGCCGGCTGTCCTCCCCGACCTCCGTCGACGTGAACGGCCGGCGGGTCGAGGGCCGGCACGTCCTCCTCGCCACCGGTTCCGTGCCGAAGTCGCTCCCGGGTCTGGAGATCGACGGCAACCGCATCATCTCCTCGGACCACGCGCTGACGCTGGACCGGGTCCCGGAGTCCGCGATCATCCTGGGCGGCGGCGTCATCGGCGTCGAGTTCGCCTCGGCGTGGAAGTCCTTCGGCACCGACGTCACGATCATCGAGGGCCTGAAGCACCTCGTGCCGGTCGAGGACGAGAACAGCTCGAAGCTCCTCGAGCGTGCCTTCCGCAAGCGCGGCATCAAGTTCAACCTCGGTACGTTCTTCCAGAGCGCCGAGTACACCGACAACGGCGTCAAGGTCACCCTGGCGGACGGCAAGACCTTCGAGGCCGAGGTGCTGCTCGTCGCCATCGGCCGCGGCCCGGTCTCGGCCGGTCTGGGGTACGAGGAGCAGGGCGTAGCGATGGACCGCGGCTACGTCCTGGTCGACGAGTACATGCGCACCAACGTGCCGACCGTCTCGGCCGTGGGCGACCTGGTCCCGACGCTCCAGCTCGCGCACGTCGGCTTCGCCGAGGGCATCCTGGTGGCGGAGCGTCTGGCCGGTCTGAAGACCGTTCCGATCGACTACGACGGCGTGCCGCGGGTGACGTACTGCCACCCCGAGGTCGCCTCCGTGGGCATCACCGAGGCGAAGGCCAAGGAGATCTACGGCGCGGACAAGGTCGTCGCCCTGAAGTACAACCTCGCGGGCAACGGCAAGAGCAAGATCCTCAAGACCGCCGGCGAGATCAAGCTGGTGCAGGTCAAGGACGGTGCCGTGGTCGGCGTCCACATGGTCGGTGACCGCATGGGCGAGCAGGTCGGCGAAGCGCAGCTGATCTACAACTGGGAGGCGCTGCCGGCCGAGGTCGCGCAGCTCATCCACGCCCACCCGACGCAGAACGAGGCGCTCGGCGAGGCCCACCTGGCGCTGGCCGGCAAGCCCCTCCACTCCCACGACTGACGCCTTCAGTCCGGGCGCGACGACCACTTTCCGCAATTCGTTAGGAGCAACCGAAACCATGTCGGTTTCCGTAACCCTGCCGGCGCTCGGCGAGAGCGTCACCGAGGGCACTGTCACCCGCTGGCTGAAGGCCGAGGGCGAGCGCGTCGAGGCCGACGAGCCGCTGCTGGAGGTGTCGACCGACAAGGTCGACACCGAGATCCCCGCTCCGGCCTCCGGTGTCCTGGCCTCCATCAAGGTGGCCGAGGACGAGACCGTCGAGGTCGGCGCCGAGCTGGCCGTCATCGACGACGGCTCGGGTGCCCCGGCCGCCGAGGCCGCCCCCGCCGCCGAGGCCGCTCCGGCCCCGGCGCAGGAGGCTCCGGCGCAGGAGGCCCCGGCCCCGCAGGCCGCCCCGTCCACCGAGGCCGAGGCTCCCGCCCCCGCCCCGACCGCCGAGGCCGCCGCCGGCGGTGGTTCGGCCGAGGGCACCGACGTCGTGCTGCCCGCGCTGGGCGAGTCGGTCACCGAGGGCACCGTCACCCGCTGGCTGAAGGAGGTCGGCGAGGAGGTCACGGAGGACGAGCCGCTGCTCGAGGTCTCCACGGACAAGGTCGACACCGAGATCCCGGCCCCGGCTTCCGGTGTGCTGCTGGAGATCGTGGTCGGCGAGGACGAGACCGCCGAGGTCGGCGCCAAGCTGGCCGTCATCGGCGCTCCGGGTGCGGCTCCGGCCGCCGCCCAGGCCCCGGCCGCCCCGGCTCCCGCCGCCCAGGCCCCGGCCGCCCCGGCTCCCGCCGCCGAGGCCCCGGCTCCGGCCGCGGCTCCGGCTCCGGCCGCCCCCGCCGCTCCGGCCGCCCCCGCCGCTCCGGCGCCCGCCCCGGCTCCGGCGCAGCCCGCGCCCGCCGCCCAGGCCCCGGCTCCGGCCGCCCCGGCTCCGGCCGCCGCTCCGGCCGCTCCCGTCACCCCCGCCCCCGCCGCCGCACAGCCGGCGGAGGACGGCGCGTACGTGACGCCGCTGGTCCGCAAGCTCGCGGCCGAGAACGGTGTCGACCTGGCGTCCGTCAAGGGCACCGGCGTCGGCGGCCGTATCCGCAAGCAGGACGTCGTCGCCGCCGCCGAGGCCGCGAAGGCCGCCGCCGCTGCCCCGGCTCCCGCCGCGGCCGCCCCGGCCGCCGCCAAGGCCCCGGCCCTGGAGACGTCCCCGCTGCGCGGCCAGACGGTCAAGATGACCCGGATGCGCAAGGTCATCGGCGAGAACATGATGAAGGCGCTGCACTCGCAGGCCCAGCTGACCTCGGTCCTCGAGGTCGACATCACCAAGCTGATGAAGCTGCGCAACCGCGCGAAGGACGCGTTCGCCGCCCGTGAGGGCGTCAAGCTGTCCCCGATGCCGTTCTTCGTGAAGGCGGCGGCCCAGGCGCTGAAGGCCCACCCGGTCATCAACGCCCGGATCAACGAGGACGAGGGCACGATCACGTACTTCGACTCGGAGAACATCGGCATCGCCGTGGACGCCGAGAAGGGCCTGATGACCCCGGTCATCAAGGGCGCGGGCGACCTGAACATCGCCGGCATCGCCAAGAAGACCGCGGAGCTGGCCGGCAAGGCCCGTGGCGGCGGCCTCACCCCGGACGACATGTCCGGCGCCACCTTCACGATCAGCAACACCGGCTCGCGCGGCGCGCTGTTCGACACGGTCATCGTGCCGCCGAACCAGGTCGCCATCCTGGGCATCGGTGCCACCGTCAAGCGCCCGGTGGTCATCAACCACCCGGACCTGGGCGAGACCATCGCGGTCCGCGACATGACGTACCTGTCGCTCTCCTACGACCACCGTCTGGTGGACGGCGCCGACGCGGCCCGTTACCTGACGGCCGTCAAGGCGATCCTGGAGGCGGGCGAGTTCGAGGTCGACCTCGGCCTGTAGTCCCCAGCAGCAGGGCGTACGACGGCGGCGCCCCCGGTCCGGAGTTCCTTCGGGCCGGGGGCGCCGCTGTCGTGTCCACGGCACCCGGGCGTGACCGGTGTCTCCCGCCCGGGGCCGCCGTACGGGCTGACCGGGCGGAATAATGGCCAGCGACCGCCGCAGCAGCGAAGGAGCACCCATGACCCCGCCCGTCGTCCACTCGCTGCGCGAGCAGATCCGCGAGCACATCGTGGAGGGCATCGTCAGCGGCCGCTGGAAGCCGGGCGAGCGGATCGTGGAGCGGCGGATCGCGACCGAGCTGGCGGTCAGCCAGACGCCCGTGCGGGAGGCCCTGCGCGAGCTGGAGAGCCTCCGGCTCATCGAGTCGGCGCCCAACAAGGGCGTGCGGGTGCGCAACCTCACCGCGGCCGACCTGGAGGAGAGCTACCCGGTGCGGGCCGGTCTGGAGCAGATCGCCGCGGAGCTGGCGGCCGACCGGCTGGGCGAGGACTGCTCGGCCCTGGAGCCCCATGTGGCGGCCCTCTACGAGGCGGACGCGCGGGCCGACGGCACGGCCCAGGTGCGCCACACGGTGGGCTTCCACCGGGAGCTGGTGCGGGCCGCCCACAACGGGGTGCTGCTGCACACCTGGGAGGGGCTGGGCATCGAGGTCTTCACGGCCCTGTCGATCCGCTGGCTCGGCACCGTACAGAAGTCGTACGCGGAGGAGCACGAGGAGCTCGTCCAGGCCTTCCGCCGCCGGGACCCCGCGATCGGCGTCCTGGTGAAGGAGCACGTCCTCGGCTGCGCCCCGCGCGCCTGAGCAGGCCCCCCGCTCATCGGTCGGAACGCGCGCTCATCCGCTGCTCCCACCTGCGAAAACCTGCGAAAACAAGGCACCGGGTGCCCATTTTCGTGGCACCGAATGCCGACTTTGGGCCTGGGGCGAACATTTTTCCCCGAACACTTTGATCGATCATCGATCACGGTCGTACAGTCGTCCGCGGACTTCAACAGAGGTCCCCTCGCCCTGTCCTGCCAAGACCAAGGGCTCCCCACCCCTTCGACTCCGGAAGGCGGCGACTATGACCGACCCCACCCGCATCCAGCCGAGCGAGCTCGACCAGCTGCCGGACCGCGACCCCGAGGAGACCGCCGAGTGGCAGGCGTCCCTCGACGCCGTCGCCCAGGCCGCCGGGCCGCACCGCGCCGCGTACCTGATGCGGCGCACCCTGGAGCGCGCCGAGGGCGCCGGTCTCGCGCTGCCCAAGCTGCTCGAAACCGACTACGTCAACACCATCCCCACCGCCGCCGAGGCCGGCTACGGCTTCGACGGCGACGAGGCGATGGAGGCGCGGATCACGGCCTGGAACCGCTGGAACGCGGCCGCCATGGTCTCCCGGGGTTCCAAGTACGGCGTCGGCGGCCACATCGCCACCTTCGCCTCCGCCGCCTGGCTCTACGAGACGGGCTTCAACCACTTCTTCCGGGGCAAGGAGCAGGACGGCTCCGGCGACCAGCTCTACATCCAGGGCCACGCCTCGCCCGGCATCTACGCCCGCGCCTTCCTCGACGGACGCCTGAACGCCCAGCACCTGGACAACTTCCGCCAGGAGTCCGGCGGCAACGGCCTGCCCTCCTACCCGCACCCGCGGCGCCTGCCCTGGCTGTGGGAGTTCCCGACGGTGTCCATGGGCCTCGGCCCGCTGTCGGCGATCTACCAGGCGCGGTTCAACCGCTACCTGACCAACCGCAACATCAAGGACGTCTCGAACTCCCACGTCTGGGCGTTCCTCGGCGACGGCGAGATGGACGAGCCCGAGTCGACGGCGGCCCTCGCGCTCGCCGCCCGTGAGGAGCTCGACAACCTCACCTTCGTCATCAACTGCAACCTCCAGCGGCTGGACGGCCCGGTCCGCGCCAACTTCAAGATCGTGCAGGAGCTGGAGGCCCAGTTCCGCGGCGCCGGCTGGAACGTCGTGAAGTCGCTGTGGGGCAACGCCTGGGACGAGCTGTTCCAGCTCGACACCACGGGCGCGCTGGTCCGCCGGCTGCGCGAGGTGCCGGACGCGCAGATCCAGACGTACCAGACCCGCGACGCCGCCTACATCCGCGAGGACTTCTTCGGCAAGGACCCCGCCCTCGTCGAGATGGCGAAGCTGCTGTCCGACGACAAGATCATCGAGTGCTTCCAGTACTCCCGCGGCGGCCACGAGCCCCGCAAGGTCTTCGCGGCGTACAAGGCCGCCCTGGAGCACAAGGGCGCCCCGACGGTGATCCTCGCCCAGACGGTGAAGGGCTTCACCCTCGGCAAGGGCTTCGAGTCCAAGAACGCCAACCACCAGATGAAGAAGCTCTCGGTGGACGAGTTCAAGGACATGCGGGACCTGCTGGGCCTGCCGATCCCGGACTCCGCCTTCGCCGACGGCCAGGTGCCCTACGGCCACCCCGGCGCCGGCTCCCCCGAGGTGCGCTACCTCCAGGAGCGCCGCGCCGCCCTCGGCGGCCCCGCCCCGGCGCGCCGCACGCACGCCCTGGAGCCGCTGCCGGCGCCGGCCGACAAGACCTTCACCGCCTTCGACAAGGGCTCCGGCCAGCAGTCGGTCGCCACGACCATGGCCTTCGTCCGCCTGATGAAGGACCTGATCCGCGACAAGCAGACCGGTAGGCGCTGGGTGCCGATCGTCCCGGACGAGGCCCGCACCTTCGGCATGGAGTCGCTGTTCCCGTCGCTCGGCATCTACTCGCCGAAGGGCCAGACGTACGAGCCGGTCGACCGCGACCAGCTCATGTACTACCGCGAGGCCAAGGACGGCCAGATCCTCAACGAGGGCATCACCGAGGCCGGCTCGATGGCCGACTTCATCGCCGCCGCCACCGCGTACTCCACGCACGGCGAGCAGATGATCCCGTTCTACATCTTCTACTCGATGTTCGGCTGGCAGCGCACGGCCGACCAGATGTGGCAGCTCGGCGACCAGCTCGGCCGCGGCTTCCTCGTCGGCGCCACCGCCGGCCGCACCACGCTGACCGGTGAGGGCCTCCAGCACGCCGACGGTCACTCCCCCGTCATCGCGGCGACCAACCCGGCGGCGCTGACGTACGACCCGGCGTTCGCGTACGAGGTCGCGGTGATCGTCAAGGACGGCCTGCGCCGGATGTACGGCGAGACGGCCCCCGGCGAGGACCCGAACGTCTTCTACTACCTGACCGTCTACAACGAGCCGATGCCGCAGCCGGCCAAGCCCGAGGGCGTGGACGAGGGCATCCTCAAGGGCCTGTACCGCTTCAAGGAGGGCACGCCGGTCACGGCCGACGCCCCGCGCCTCCAGCTGCTGTCCTCCGGCACGGCGATCCACTGGGCGCTGAAGGCCCAGGAGATGCTGGCCGCCGACTGGGGCGTGACCGCCGACGTATGGTCGGCGACCTCGTGGACCGAGCTGCGGCGCGACGCGCTGGAGGCCGACGCGGCGCTGCTGCGCGGCGAGGAGCGGGTGCCGTACGTACGCCAGGCGCTGGCCGACGCCCAGGGCCCGGTGCTGGCGGTCAGCGACTACATGCGCCAGGTGCCGGACCAGATCGCGCAGTGGGTCGAGCAGGACTACAGCTCGCTCGGCGCGGACGGCTTCGGCCTGTCGGACACCCGGGAGGCGGCCCGCCGCCACTTCGGCGTGGACGCCGAGTCGATCGTGGTGGCCGCGCTGGCGCAGCTCGCCAAGCGCGGGGAGGTCCCGGTCTCCCAGGTGAAGGACGCCCGCGAGCGCTACGGCCTGTAGGAGCCGCGCTTCCAGGGGCCCCCGCTACGGCGGGGGCCTCTTGCATGATGGGGCCATGCGCGCTGCCCGGCTGATCAAGATGGTGCTCCTGCTCCAGTCCCGCCCCTCGATGACGGCCGCCGAGCTGGCGCGGGAGCTGGAGGTCTCCGAGCGCACGATCACCCGGGACGCGCTCGCCCTGTCGGAGGCCGGTGTGCCGGTGTACGCCGACCGGGGCAGGGCTGGCGGCTACCGGCTGATCGGCGGCTACCGGACGCGGTTGACGGGGCTGGCGCGCAGCGAGGCGGAGGCGCTGTTCCTGTCCGGGGTGCCGGGCGCGCTGCGCGGGATGGGGCTGGAGGACGCGGCGTCGGCGGCCCGGCTGAAGGTGTCGGCCGCGCTGCTGCCGTCGCTGCGGGACGCGCCCTCCTCGGCGGCGCAGCGGTTCCACCTGGACGCGCCGGGCTGGTACCAGGAGCCGGAGACGCCGGAGCTGCTGCCGGTGCTGGCGGAGGCCGTGTGGGACGACCGTACGGTCTCGGTGCGCTACCGGCGCCGGGACGACGGCGAGGTGGAGCGGGAGCTGGCGCCGTACGGGCTCGTGCTCAAGGCGGGCGTCTGGTACCTCTGCGCCCGCGCCGGGGCGTCCTTCCGGGTCTACCGGGTGGACCGTTTCACGGCGGTGACGCCGGGGGACGAGCGGTTCACCCGGGACGAGGACTTCGACCTGCCGGGGTTCTGGGAGGAGCGGGCCGCCCAGTTCGCCCGCTCGATCCTGCGGACGGAGGCGGTGGTGCGGCTGACGGAGGCCGGGGTGCGGGGCCTGCCGTACGTGGCGGACCGGGCCGCCGCCCGCGAGGCGCTGGAGGCGGCCGGCCCGCCGGACGCGGAAGGCCGGGTGACGGTGACCCTGCCGGTGGAGTCGGAGGAGGTCGCGTACGGCCAGCTGCTGCGGCTGGGGCCGGAGGCGGAGGTGCTGGAGCCCGCCTCGCTGCGGGCGCTGTTCGCCGGGGCGGCGGACCGGATGGCGGCCCTCTACCGGTAGTCCTCCGCGGAGGCGTCCTTCCCGCCGTGCACCACGTCGATGAAGTACCCCCAGGCGTCCGGGCGCGATCCGTCGGTGTCGGTGAAGCCGTACTCCCGGGCGAGCTGCCCGCTGGAGAGCGACCGGCCGTTCCACCGGTGCCGGTCGGGGTCGGTGGCGAGCGCGGCGACGGCCCGGCCGACGTACGCGGGTGATTCGGCGACGGCGAAGTGCGGCTCCTTCTCCGTCGCGTCCCGCCAGTTCTCCTCCGTCACGCCGTAGATGTCGAGCATGATCTCGGAGCGGAGGTAGCCGGGGGTGAGGGCGACCGCCGTGCCGCCCACCGCCTTCAGGTCCTCGCCGAGGCAGAAGGCCATGCGCAGCGGGGCGTTCTTCGCGAGGTCGAAGTAGAAGTTCTCCCGGAAGCGGGTGTTGTACTCGGCCGTCCCGTCCGTCATCTCCACCACCAGTCCGCCCGGGTTCCGCACGAGCAGCGGGAGGGCGCAGCTACTGGTGATGACGTGGCTGCGGACGCCCAGCTCCAGCATCCGCAGGCCCTGGTCGAGGTCGGTCTCCCACATCTTCTTGCCCCAGGGGATCAGGTGGTCGCCGCCCCAGAGGCTGTTGACCAGGACGTCGAGCCGTCCGCGTTCCCGGTCGATCCGGTCGACGAGTTCCCGGACCTGCGCCGGCTCGAGGTGGTCGACCGGTACGGCGATGCCCTCCCCGCCCGCCGCGGTGACGAGCTCGGCGGTCTGCTCGATGGTCTCGGCCGGCCGGCCCACCTCGCTGACGCCGGTCCGGGTGGTGCGGCCGGTGACGTACACGGTGGCTCCGGCGGCGCCGAGCTCGACGGCGATGGCGCGGCCGGCGCCCCGGGTGGCGCCGGCGACGAGGGCGGTGGTGCCGGCGAGGGGCGCGGCAGAAGTGTTGTCGTTCGTCATACGACCATCCTGCCGGTGATACGCGACATCCTCTGTCCGGTTTCTTTTCGGCCGCTCCGCGTGCACTGCGTCCTCCGACCCAGGATGCTTGTCCCGTGATGGACGAGACGGAGTTCTGGGAGATCATCGACACCACCCGCCAGGCCGCCGAGGGCGACCCCGAGGACCACGCGGAGCTGCTCGTCGAGCGGTTGCTCCAGCTCGATCCCGACTCCGTGCTGGACTTCGCCCGGCACTTCGAGGCGCGCTACAACCGCGCGTACACCTGGGACCTGTGGGGCGCGGCGGCCGTCCTGCTGGGCGGGGCGAGCGACGACGCGTTCGACTACTTCCGCTGCTGGCTGATCGGCCAGGGCCGCGAGGTGTTCGAGGGGGCGGTGCACGAGCCCGACTCGCTGGCGGAGCTGCTGGAGGACTTCGACGAGGAGATCGACGGGGACGGCGAGGAGCTGGGGTACGCGGCGGACGAGGCGTACGAGCAGCTCACGGGCGCGGTCGCGCCGGACCTGGGCATCCCGCCGCAGGCCCCGGAGCCGGAGGGCACGCCGTTCGACTTCGACGACGACGCGGCGCTGGAGGAGCGCTTTCCCCGGCTCTGGGACCGGTTCGGCGTGTGACGGGGGCACCCGGGTGCCCGGGGCGGCCCGGGTGCCGCGGGTGCTTCAGAGGCTGCGGCCCATCAGGACGTCGTCGACGTACCGCCCGTCCAGGAAGAACTCGCCCGGCAGGACACCCTCCACGACGAACCCCTCCGAGGCGTACAGCGTGCGGGCGGGCTTGTTGTGGCCGAGGACGCGCAGGGTGATGCGGGTGGCGCCCTGGCGGACGGCCTCGTCGCACGCGGCCCGCAGCAGGGCGCGTGCCACCCCACGGCCGCGCGCCCACTCGGCGACGGCGAGGCCCTGGATCTGGCGCACGTGCCGGTTGCAGGCCAGCCGCGTGGGCGGCACGAGCCGGATGTATCCGGCGGGGCGGCCGTCCTCGGCCTCGGCGACCAGGAAGTCCTCCGGCCGGTGCGAGGAGTCGAAGAACGGGTCGTACGGCGGCTGCGGCGGCGGCTGTACCGCGTGCAGCGGCGACCAGGTCTCACGGTCGAGCCGCCCGAGGGCGTCGTCGTCCCCGGGCCGTGCCAGGCGTATGTGCGGGGTGCTCATGCCCGACACTGTGCCACGCGGCAGGATGGGCGCATGAAACGTATCGGTATCGCTCGTATCGCGGTCACCGGCTCCACCGGTCTCATCGGGTCGGCCCTCGTCCGCTCGCTGCGGACCGACGGGTACGAGGTAGTCAGACTGGTGCGGCGCCCCGCGCGGGCCGGTGACGAGATCGAGTGGGACCCCCGGCGGCAGTACGTGGACGCGGCCGGGCTCGTCGGCTGCGACGCCGTCGTGCACCTCGCGGGCGCGGGCGTCGGCGAGCGCCGCTGGAGCGAGGCGTACAAGAAGGAGATCCGCGACAGCCGGGTGCTCGGCACCGCGGCCGTCGCGGAGGCCCTCGCCTCGCTCGACACCCCGCCGAAGGTCCTGCTGTGCGGCACGGCTCTCGGCTACTACGGCGACACCGGGTCCCGGGCGGTGGACGAGACGGCTCCCCCGGGGGACGGTTTCCTGCCGTCCGTGTGCGTGGAGTGGGAGGGCGCCGCGGCCGCCGCGGAGGAGGCGGGCATCCGTGTCGCGTACGCCCGCACCGGGCTGGTGGTGGCGCGCGAGGGCGGCGCGTGGGGGCGGCTGTTCCCGCTGTTCCGGGCGGGGCTGGGCGGCCGCCTGGGCAGGGGCGAGCAGTACTGGAGCTTCATCTCCCTGCACGACGAGGTGGCCGCGCTGCGGCACATCCTGGACACCGAGTCCCTGTCCGGCCCGGTGAACCTCACCGCCCCGGACCCGGTCACGAACCGGGAGGTCACCGCCGCGATGGGCCGCGTGCTGCGCCGTCCCGCGTTCCTGCACGTGCCGGCCCCGGCGCTGCGGGTCGCGCTGGGCGACTTCGCGTCCGACGTGCTCGGCAGCCAGCGCGTCCTCCCGGCCCGGCTGCTGGAGTCGGGCTTCCGCTTCGCCTTCCCGACGATCGACACGGCGATCGCCGCCGCGTAGGTCCGCGGCGGCGGCCCGGCCCCGCGGCCTGCCCCGCGGGTCGCCCGCCCGGACGTGGTTGCCGTGGGGTCGGCGCAGGGGTTGTCCGTCCGGGCTCGGCCGCCCTGGGGACGCGCGCCGGCCCAGGCACCCGACCCCACCCAGCGGCGCGAGCCCGACCGGTGGTCCAAGAGCCCGCCCACCGCTCCCGTGGTTCCGGGCTCGGCCGCCCGGAGGATTCCGGCCGCGTGCGACCCCCGTTGCTTCGGTGACCCCCCGCGCGCGCGTGTGACCGGGGTCTCGGCCCGCTCATACGCTCGGAGCCCGAACTCGGGTATTCCACGGCCCTGTTAAGGGCATGAGCCCCCCACGCACCGAACCGCCACCCCGGGGAGGGACACGTGCTTGAGCGCGCACGCCACGCGGACGTCATCATCGTAGGAGCCGGAATCGCGGGACTCGCCGCGGCTCATCAACTGACCAGTGCGGGAGTGACCGTCAGCGTCCTGGAAGCCGCTTCCCGCATCGGCGGCCGCATGGCCACCGAGCACATCGACGGGTTCCGGCTCGACCGGACCGGGCAGTTGTTCAGCACCTCGTACCCCGGTCTGGGCGGTGCCGACCTGCGGCTCTTCCAGCCGGGCGTCCTGGTGCACAGCGAGGGCCGGCTGCACCGCACCGGCGAGGTCGGCAGGAGTGCCCGGTGGGCCCGGGCGCGGGCGCTGGCGAGCGCGCCGCGCCCGCTGGACCAGGCCCGGCTGGGGGCCGCGCTGGCCCGGCTGGCCGCGACGGAGGACGCCCGGCTGCTGGCCCGCCCCGAGCGCCCGGCGCTGGACGGGCTCGCGGGCCGCGGCCTGCCGGCCCGTACCGTCAGCGGATTCGTCCGCCCGCTGCTGTCGGCGCTGCTGAGCGACCCGGACCTGACCACCTCCAGCCGCTGCGCCGACCTGGCACTGCGGGACTTCGCGCGCGGCCGGCTGTGCGTTCCGGCGGGGGGCGCCGCCGCGCTGCCCGAACTGCTGGCGGCGACGCTGCCGCCCGGCACGGTGAAGACCGGCGTCCATGTGAAGGACGCGTCCATCAGCCGGGTCGTCACCGCGGAGCACGGCGAGCTGAGTTGCCGCTGCCTGGTGGTGGCCACCGGCGCCCGGGCGGCGGGCGAGCTGCTGCCGGGGCTGCGCGTGCCGGACTTCCACCAGGTGACCGTGGTGCACCACACCGCGCCGGCGGCCCCGCTGCCGGACGCGGCGCTGGTGCTGGACGCCGACCGCGCGGGTCCGGTGTCGCACTCGGCGGTGATGAGCGAGGTCGACCCGTCGCGGGCGCCGTACGGCCGCGTCCTGGTCAGCTCGACGGTGCTGGGCAGCCCGCCGGACCGGCTCGACCAGCGGGTCCGGAGGCATCTGGCGGCGCTGTACGGGACGGGCACCGACGACTGGGAGCTGCTGGCCGTGCACCACGATCCGGAGGCCGTCCCGGCGATGCCGCCCCCGCACGACCCGCGGCGGCCGGTGCGGCTGCTGGGCGGGCTGTACGTGTGTGGTGACCACCGGGACACGAGCACCGTGCAGGGCGCCTACCGGTCGGGCCGCCGCGCCGCCGACGCGGTCCTCCGGGACCTGGGCGTCCCGTCCTCCTACGAGGCGCCTCCGCTGCGGGTGGCGGCCTAGGACGTGTCCCTTGGGGTCCCGCCGGGCTCGCGGGCCCCGGGGCACGCGTCCGCCGTGTCCGCCGTGTCTCCGGGGGCCGGCTAGCCGATGGCGCCGACCCGGTCCCGATAGTTCCGCACCGCGGTCGCGTCCCGGTAGGGCTCCAGTCGACGTTCGAACTCGCGGACGTACTCCGCGGCGCGTGCCGAGCGCATCTCGGACGCCTGCTGGGCGGCCTCCGCGCCGAGGGCGCACGCCTGGTCGAGTTCGCCGAGGCCGAGGCGGGCGGTGGCGAGGACGACCCGGCAGAAGAGGCGGCTGCGCGCGAAGCCGGGCGCGCGCAGTTGGAGTGAGCGTTCCGCGTGCTGGGCGGCGGCCCGGTACTGCTGGAGGTCCCGGTGGCAGTGGCCGAAGTCGTCCGCGAGCTGGGCCTCGTCGAAGAACCGCGCCCAGTGGGGCACGTCGTCGCCGGGCCGGGCGGCGTCCAGCGCCCGCTCGGCCCGGACGAGGGAGGAGGTCGCGGCCCGGACCTCGCCGAGGACGGCGTGCCCGCGGGCCTCGACGGAGTGGAGCATCGCCTGGACGACGGGCGGCGCGGAGGAGCCGACGCCCTGCTGGGCGACCCGGGCGAGTTGGACGGCCTCGCGGCCGTGGCCGAGGTAGACGGCCTGGCGGCTCATGGTGATGAGGACGTAGGCGCCGTAGGCGCGGTCGCCGGCGGCCTGGGCGAGCCGCAGGGCCTGGACGAAGTACCGCTGGGCGAGGCCGTGGGCCGCGATGTCGTACGAGGTCCAGCCGGCCAGCCGGGTCAGGTCGGCGGCCGCGCCGAAGAGCCGGCGGCCGACGGTCTCGCCGTACACACCACGCAGCATCGGCTCGGCCTCGTGTTCCAGGTACCGGACGAGGGCCTGCCGGGCGTGCCCGCCGCCGTAGGCGTGGTCGAGGGTGCGGAACAGTTCGCCCACGGAGCGGAGGGCGGCGATGTCGCCGCCGGTGACGCGCTGGCCGGGGCCGCGGTCGGTGGTGCGCTGCCGGGGTACGGAGAGGGGCGGGGCGGCGGGGGCGCGGCCCTGGGCGGGGACGCGGGGCTCGGCCGGGTGGTGGGGGTCGCCCCGGCCCACGCGTTCGTCGGCGCGGCCGATCAGCCAGTCGCGGCTGGGGACGACGAGTCCGGCCGGGGTGAAGGCGATCTTGCGGAGTTCGGCGTGGCTGCCGGAGTCCTTGCGCCAGAGCCCGCTGACGATGTCGACGGCCTCCTCGGGCGTGGCGGCGAATTCGAGTCCGGCGTAGACCGGGGCGCAGGCGTCCAGGCCGAGGTCCTGGGCGGACAGCCGTCTGCCCAGGCGTCGGGTGAAGACCTCGGCGATCAGTGCCGGAGTGGTGCCGCGCGGTTGCTGGCCGCGCAGCCAGCGGGTCACGGACGTTTTGTCGTACCGCAGGTCGAGGCCGTGTTCGAGGCCGAGCTGGTCGACGCGTCTGGCGAGGCCGGCGTTGGAGAACCCGGCTTCGGCGATGAGGGCGGCGAGCTGGCGGTTGGGGGTGCGCTGCGGGGGGCGATCCGTCATCAGCTGTGCGGTCTCCTGCCTTGCCTTCTGGGCCGGGGTGCAGACCCCCTTGGAACGGCGCGAATTTAACTGCCCCGGACGTCCGTACCGCCGTCTTCGCCCCACATTCATCCGATCGTGTGAGGATTGGGGGCGGCGCTGACGGCCGGTGCCGGGTGTGTGCCAGGCCGCACCTGCCGGTCGGTGATCGTCCGCGCCGCCGTACAGTGGCCGTGGGGCGCGATGAGTGCACGCTGCAAGGTTCTGGCGCATGGTTCTAGGGAGGCGTTGCCGTGAGTGAGCTGCGATTCGTCCGGGTGGGCTTCGGCGCGGACGCCGTCGAGTACCAGCGGGCCTGGGACATGCAGCGCGAGGTCCACGCCGCCCGCTTCGCGGACGAGGTCCCGGACACCTGTCTGCTGCTGGAGCACCCGCCGGTGTACACGGCCGGGCGGCGCACCGAGGACAGCGAGCGCCCCCTGGACGGCACGCCGGTGAT
This sequence comes from Streptomyces sp. NPDC039423, assembly GCF_055598725.1. Classification (NCBI taxonomy): domain Bacteria; kingdom Bacillati; phylum Actinomycetota; class Actinomycetes; order Kitasatosporales; family Streptomycetaceae; genus Streptomyces; species Streptomyces sp. NPDC039423. Next base: position 813,259 of record NZ_JBVKAH010000001.1, on the reverse strand, counting down.
CGACGTGGACCGCGGCGGCAAGATCACGTGGCACGGTCCCGGCCAGCTCGTCGGCTACCCGATCATGAAGCTGCCGCGTCCGGTGGACGTGGTCGCGCACGTACGGCGCCTCGAGGAGGCGCTGATCCGCACGGCGGCGGACTTCGGCCTGGAGACCACCCGGATCGAGGGCCGCAGCGGCGTCTGGGTGCTGGGCGACCCGGTGGAGGAGCGCCCCTCGCTGGGCGGCCTGTCGCTGGACTTCGACCCGCGCCTGCACGACGACGAGTTCGACGCGCGGCTGAACGGCCCCGAGTACGCCCCGTCCAACGCCGGCCAGCGCCGCGAGGACCGCAAGCTGGCGGCCATCGGCATCCGGGTGGCCAAGGGCGTCACGATGCACGGCTTCTCGCTGAACGTGAACCCGGACAACACCTGGTTCGACCGGATCGTCCCGTGCGGGATCCGGGACGCCGGGGTGACGTCGCTGTCGGAGGAGGTCGGCCGGGAGGTGACCATCGCCGAGGTGCTGCCGGTGGTGGAACGCCACCTGCGGGACGTGCTGGAGAACGCGGAGCTCAGGCCCCGGGAGATCGAGCGGGACGCGGAGCCGGTGGCGACCGCCTAGGGCGGTCCAGGGCGGTCCGTACGCGCGGGAATGCAACCCTTGGGCCAGAGGTTGGCCAGGCGTCACGACCATCGCCGAGAAGGTCACACTTTTATCGGGCGTACCCTGGTGTTCGCCGAGGAATCGAAGCCGTAGGAGCCAGCCGTGTCCGCAGTCGCACCCGACGGACGCAAGATGCTGCGCCTGGAGGTCCGGAACAGCCAGACCCCCATCGAGCGCAAGCCCGAGTGGATCAAGACCCGGGCGAAGATGGGCCCCGAGTACAACCAGCTCCAGAAACTCGTCAAGAGCGAGGGACTGCACACGGTCTGCCAGGAGGCGGGCTGTCCGAACATCTTCGAGTGCTGGGAGGACCGCGAGGCGACCTTCCTCATCGGCGGTGACCAGTGCACCCGGCGCTGCGACTTCTGCCAGATCGACACCGGCAAGCCGCAGGCGCTGGACCGGGACGAGCCGCGCCGCGTGGGCGAGTCGGTCGTCGCGATGGACCTGAACTACGCCACCATCACCGGCGTCGCCCGCGACGACCTGGAGGACGGCGGCGCCTGGCTGTACGCGGAGACCGTGCGGCAGATCCACGGGATGACCGCGGAGCGCGAGGGTGGCCACACCAAGGTCGAGCTGCTGATCCCCGACTTCAACGCGGTGCCCGAGCAGCTGGCCGAGGTCTTCTCCGCCCGCCCCGAGGTGCTGGCGCACAACGTCGAGACCGTGCCGCGGATCTTCAAGCGCATCCGCCCCGGTTTCCGTTACGAGCGTTCGCTGGAGGTCATCACCAAGGCCCGTGAGGCCGGTCTGGTGACCAAGTCGAACCTGATCCTCGGCATGGGCGAGACCCGCGAGGAGGTCAGCGAGGCGCTCCAGCACCTGCACGACGCCGGCTGCGAGCTCATCACCATCACCCAGTACCTCCGGCCCTCGGTGCGCCACCACCCGGTGGAGCGGTGGGTCAAGCCGCAGGAGTTCGTGGAGCTGAAGGAGGAGGCCGACGAGATCGGCTTCTCCGGTGTGATGTCGGGCCCGCTGGTCCGTTCCTCGTACCGCGCGGGCCGGCTCTTCCAGCAGGCGATGGAGCGGCGGAGCCAGACCGCCGTGTGAATCGCCGCACAGGTCCGGCGGCCCTGACGACCCGGCCCGCGCACACCCCGCAGGTGAGGGGCGTGCGCGGGCCGTGTCGCGTCCCGGGGCGGGGCACGCGGGTTTCACCGGCGTTTGACCCGTCGGTCACGTCCTGGTAACACCAATCAGTGACGATGCTTGTACGCCCCGCGCACACCGCCGCGCGCGGACGCCGCGTACGACCCCCACTCCCGCAGAACCCGCTCCCAGGGAGGACCCCGAACATGCAGGCCGCGACCCAGCAGGTACGCACGGCAGACCAGGCGCGCCCGGCGCGCTCCGCACGCGATGTCTCCGAGGTCCGGGCCCAGCCCTTCCCGTCGGTCACCGGCGCCCTGCGCGCCGTCGAGTCGCTGCTGCTGGGCGGCGGCCAGCGCACCGCCCGGCGCAACGCCTGGACGTCGGTCCTGGAGGACCGGCGCCGCGCCAAGGACCGGGTCGAGGCGCAGCACGTACTGGAGGCCGTGGCGGGCCACACTTCCCGGGCCACGTAAACTTCAGAGCATGGCGAGGAAGGCAACATCAGACAGCGGTGACGCCGCTGCGAACCCCGGGCGACTGAAGCAGATCGCTCTGACGTACAAGATGACCCGAAAGGCCGATCCCAAGGTCGGTCTCGTCGTCGCGGGCGTGGGACTCGTCGTCTTCGGCGTCCTCCTCGCGATCGGCTTCCTGATCGGGCATCCCGTTTACCTGGGCATCCTGGGCTTCCTGCTGGCCTTCCTCGCGATGGCGATCGTCTTCGGGCGCCGCGCCGAGCGGGCGGCCTTCGGGCAGATGGAGGGCCAGCCCGGCGCGGCGGCCGCCGTCCTGCAGAACGTGGGCCGCGGCTGGACGACCACCCCGGCGGTCGCGATGAACCGCAACCAGGACGTGGTGCACCGCGCGGTCGGCAAGGCCGGCATCGTGCTGGTCGCCGAGGGCAACCCGAACCGGCTCAAGACGCTGCTGGCGGCCGAGAAGAAGCGGATGGCCCGCATCGTCGTGGACGTCCCGGTGCACGACATCATCGTCGGCAACGGCGAGGGCCAGGTGCCGCTGAAGAAGGTGCGCACCACCATGCTCAAGCTGCCGCGGGTGCTCTCCGGCCCCCAGGTGACCGCCGCCAACGACCGGCTGCGCGCCATGGGCGACCTCATGAGCAACATGCCGCTGCCGAAGGGCCCGATGCCCAAGGGCATGCGGATGCCGCGCGGCGGCAAGATGCGCTAGCGCCGTCCTCCGCATAACGGAGAAGGGGCGCCCCGCCGTGATGGCGGGGCGCCCCTTCTCCGTTTACGTCCGCGGTCGTGCGGGGCCGGTGTCGTACGACGGGCTCAGATCCTGACCTGCACCGCGCGGGAGAGCCGGTCGTGCAGCCCGCGGCCGTCGCGGTCCCAGATGAGCGCCGGGACGGCGAGGCACAGCAGGGCGCTGCGGACGACGACCCGGACCGGGCCGAGCCGCTCGCCGTCGACCGAGATGACGCGCAGCCCGAGCAGCCGCTTGCCGGGCGTGCTGCCGACGGTGCCCACCGTGAGCACTCCGAGCACGAAGAGGACGACCACGGCCCAGTTGCCCGCCGCCGCCTGGTCACCCGGCGCGATCAGGCCGTATGCGATCACCATGCACAGCGTCCAGTCCAGGAACAGGGCGCCGAACCGGCGTCCCAGGGGGGCCATGGAACCCGGCCCCTCCTGCGGCAGGCCGAGCCGCTCACCCCGGTAGCCGAAGTCGGCGCCCATGTCCTCGGCCGCCGCGCGGGGCCCGGACAGCCACGATCCGATTGCTTGCCTGTTGTCCACCCGACCACCGTACTGTGCCCGCTTTCGATCACTTCGACCCGGGTCCGTCGGGACACAGAGGGGCGCGCTCCGGTTAACTTGGTCGAAACAAATGGGTCACGCTTGAGAAATCCCGCCTCCCTATGGTCGGGAACAGCGTGTGCCACCGCACTGGCCGCACGACCGAGCTACAACCCCGCCCTCCCCCGGGTGGGAGTAGGAGGAGTTGGATGTTCCAGAACGCCGACGACGTCAAGAAGTACATCGCGGACAACGACGTCAAGATGATCGACGTCCGCTTCTGCGACCTTCCCGGCGTGATGCAGCACTTCACGATTCCGGCCACGGCGTTCGACCCGTCCGAGGAGCTCGCCTTCGACGGCTCGTCGATCCGCGGCTTCCAGGCCATCCACGAGTCCGACATGGCGCTGCGCGCCGACCTGTCGACGGCGCGCCTGGACCCGTTCCGCCGTGACAAGACGCTGAACATCAACTTCTTCATCCACGACCCGATCACGGGCGAGCAGTACAGCCGCGACCCGCGCAACATCGCCAAGAAGGCCGAGGCCTACCTCGCCTCCACCGGCATCGCGGACACCGCCTACTTCGGCCCCGAGGCCGAGTTCTACGTCTTCGACAGCGTCCGTTTCGCCACCTCGGCGAACGAGGGCTTCTACCACATCGACTCCGAGGCCGGCGCCTGGAACACCGGTGCGGTCGAGGACAACCGCGGCTACAAGGTCCGCTACAAGGGCGGTTACTTCCCGGCCCCGCCGGTCGACCACTTCGCCGACCTGCGCGCCGAGATCTCCCTGGAGCTGGAGGCCGCCGGCCTCCAGGTCGAGCGCCAGCACCACGAGGTCGGCACCGCCGGCCAGGCGGAGATCAACTACAAGTTCAACACCCTGCTCGCCGCCGCCGACGACCTGATGCTCTTCAAGTACATCGTGAAGAACGTCGCCTGGCGCAACGGCAAGACCGCGACCTTCATGCCCAAGCCGATCTTCGGCGACAACGGCTCCGGCATGCACGTCCACCAGTCGCTGTGGCAGGGCGGCTCCCCGCTCTTCTACGACGAGCAGGGCTACGCCGGCCTGTCGGACACCGCCCGCTACTACATCGGCGGCATCCTCAAGCACGCCCCGTCGCTGCTGGCGTTCACCAACCCGACGGTGAACTCCTACCACCGCCTGGTGCCCGGCTTCGAGGCCCCGGTCAACCTGGTCTACTCGCAGCGCAACCGGTCCGCCGCGATGCGCATCCCGATCACGGGCTCGAACCCGAAGGCCAAGCGCGTCGAGTTCCGCGCCCCGGACCCGTCCTCGAACCCGTACCTCGCCTTCTCGGCCCTGCTGCTGGCCGGCCTCGATGGCGTCAAGAACAAGATCGAGCCGGCCGAGCCGATCGACAAGGACCTCTACGAGCTGGCCCCCGAGGAGCACGCGGGCGTCCCGCAGGTCCCGACCTCGCTCCCGGCCGTCCTGGAGGCCCTGGAGGAGGACAACGAGTACCTCCAGGCGGGTGGCGTCTTCACGTCCGACCTCATCGAGACGTGGATCGACTACAAGCGCACCAACGAGATCGCCCCGATCCAGCTCCGCCCGCACCCCCACGAGTTCGAGCTCTACTTCGACATCTAAGGAGCAGCGCCGCCTCCCGGCGCCTCGCACCGAGCACCGAGCACCGAAGGCCGCCATCCGACACCCGGGTGGCGGCCTTCGCCGTTCGGTCACGGAGCCGGGGCGCGGGGGGTCAGGCGGAGAGTTCCCGTTCCAGCGGGGTGCGGAAGCGGGGGGTGACGCGGGTGGTGCCCAGCCAGGCGTGGAGGCGGGCGGCTTCCGCGGCGATGGCGGTGAGGGCGTCACGGCCCGGGTCCGGGTCCAGGAGGCGCCAGACCGGTTCGCCGCCGGGGCGCTGGGACCAGCCGCCGACGACGCGGCCGTTCCACCAGACGGTGGGGCCGATGTTGCCGCTGCGGTCGAAGAGGGCGGCGCGGTGGGCGGGCGGGAGGTACCAGTCGCGGTGCTGCCAGCCCATGGGGGTGGGGTCGAGGGCCGGGAGGAAGGCCGCCCAGGGGGCCGGGGGTGCGGTCGGGGCGGTGTCGTCGGGGAGGACGTGGCCGGTGGCGCCGTGGTCGAGGTCGACCGGGACGGCCCCGACGGCCGCCAGGGCCCGGCGTACGTCGGTGACCTTCCAGCCGGTCCACCACTTCAGGTCCTCCTCGGTCGCCGGGCCGTGGGAGGCGAGCCAGGCGCGGGTGAGCGTGGCCCGGGCCTCGTCGGGCGGGACGTCGGGGAGCGCCGGGGCGATGGCCCAGCGGAACTGGCTGGACGTCCAGGAGCCGAGCGGGCGGCCGCGCACGACGCGGGCCTCGGTGCCCAGCAGGCGCAGCAGGCGGGAGGAGACGGTCTGGCGCTGCTCGTAAGTGGTGCCGGGGGCGTACACGAACTGCTCGCGCAGCCGCGGCTCGTCCTGGGCGAGTTCGGCGGCGGTGGCCTCGCCGCGCCCGGTCAGGGCGTCGAGCACCGACCGCTCGACGTCGGCGAGCCACTCCGCGTCGAGGGAACTGCCCGCCGCCAGATGCTTGAGCAGCGTGGCACGCTCGCGGGCGGCTACCGCGTGGGTGGTGGAGGACTGGACGACGGGCGCGAGGGAGGTGGGGACGACGAAGACCGTGTGGCGCATGCCGTGCATGCGGACGAGGGTGCGGTCCTCGTACAGGGCGCGTTCCATGGCGGCGACCGGTCCCGCCGGGTCGGCCAGCCGGGCTCCGGCGGCGAGGTGGACGGTGGCGGGGTCGGTGCCGTGCAGGGCGGTGAGGGACTGCGCGATCCGCTCGACGGTCGCCGCGCGGGCCGCCGGGGTGAGGTGGTGGCGCACGGCGAGGCGGTCGCGGCGCTCTTCGTCGGTGATGCGGGGACGGTGGCTCGGCATGGTGCAGAACGTATCCAGGGAAACGGTGTCGTGCGGCGCTTCCGGACACGCCGCCGGAGGAACCGCGTGCGGTGGGCCCCGTGCCCGCCGGCCCCGTCACGGCGCGGCGGGCACGGGGTGGTGCTCAGCGGCTGGTGTGGATCAGCGCCCGGACCATCCGGCACGTGGTGTCGGACGGCGGGTGGATGCCGATGCGCTCCGCCGTGCTCCGTATCGTCTCGTCGTCGGCCTGGGACGGCTGGTAGACGCCCGAGTCGAGCAGGGCGATCGCCAGTCGCATGGCCTTCAGGCGGCGGTTGTGGGACACGTACCACTCGCGGGGCCGGCCCGCCGGGAGCGGCTTCTTCCGGAGGGGCTTGAAGGGTTCGAGGGGTAGTGTCGTGAGTGCGGCTACGGCCATCGGCGACCTCCTGGTACGCGGTGTGTGGACCCTCCCCCGGGCCCTCACGAACTCCTCCGATTTTACTGCCGCCCACTGACAATCGGCCCTGGCCAGCACGGCTTTGCGCGGTCACCGGCGGTACGGTGGCGGGCATGGAGATCTGGATCAATCCCGCGTGTTCCAAGTGCCGTGGCGCACTGACGCTGCTCGACGAGGAGGGGGCGGACTACACCGTCCGCCGTTACCTGGAGGACGTGCCGTCCCCGGCCGAGATCCGGGACGTGCTGACCCGGCTCGGCCTCGAACCCTGGGACATCACCCGTACCCAGGAGCCGGCCGCCAAGGAACTGGGGCTGAAGGACTGGCCGCGCGAGGCCGGTTCGCGCGAGCGCTGGATCACGGCGCTGGCGGAGCACCCGAAGCTCATCCAGCGCCCGATCATCACGGCGGACGACGGCTCGGCGGTGGTGGCCAGGACGGACGAGGCGGTACGGGACGCGCTCGGCCGCTCCTGACGGGCCGCACCGGAGGGGGTAATTCACTTTTCCCGAGCGGCAGTTGAGCGGAACCTCGGTGCTACTCGTACGTAGGGGCACACACGGAAGCCATCCGGCCGTCACTCCCCCGAACGGCCGGGGACAGGAGCCCCCACGTGTCACGCAAGAGGACGCTCAGCGGAAAGAAGAAGCTCGCCCTGCTCGTCGGCGCGGCCGCGATGGCCGGCGGCACGGCGGTCGTCATGACCGGGACCAGCCAGGCGTCGGTGGCCTGCGACGGTCTGGCGACGGCGCTGGGCAACAACGAGCAGTTCATCGCCGGCCAGCGGGCCAACCCGGACGCCCAGTCGGAGGCGCGGATCGCCAACCGCCAGGCGGTCATCGAGCAGATCAAGCGCCAGCAGCAGGCCGCCGGGTGCGAAGTCGGCCAGGGCAGCGCCCAGGGCGGTGCGGAAGGCGGCGCCCAGGCGGGCGGGCAGGCCCCGGGCGCGGGCGCGGACCAGAGCGCCGGCAAGGGCCAGGGCAATGGGCAGGGCAATGGGCAGGGCCAGGGCAATGGCCAGGGCGCCGGGAAGGGTAACGGCCAGAATCAGGGCAATGGGCAGGGCCAGGGCGCCGGCCAGGGCAACGGGCAGGGCAACGGGCAAGGTGCCGGCCAGGGCAACGGCCAGGGCCAGGGCGCCGGTCAGGGCGCGGGACAGCAGGACGGCGGCAACGCCGGCGAGGTGGTCTGCGCGGGGTCGACCGTCACCCTGTCCGGCGAGGGCGGCGCCCCGGCCGCGTCCAGCAACCAGTTCCCGATCGGCACCAAGCTCAAGGTGACCAACCTCGACAACAACAAGTCGACCACCGTGAACGTCACCTCGGTCTCCGGTAGCTGCGCCCTGCTCAACAACGCGGCGTTCGAGCAGGTCCGCGAGCCCGGCAAGTTCCTCATCCGCAAGGCCCGCATCGAGCGCGTCGGCTGACGCCCCGCGGGCCGGACCCCGGACAGGAGGCGCGGCTCAGTCGGCGGGCCGCGCCTCCGCCCCGGCGAACCGCTCCGCCGCCGCCAGGATCTCCGTCACACGCAGCCCGAAACGGGCGTCACAGGCGTGCGCCCTGCCGCTCCGTACCGCTGCCAGCAGCGCGTCCACCGCCGTCCCGAACGCCCCGACCGCGTCCGCCCAGGAGGGCATCTCCGCCCGCCCGTGGTCGCCGTACAGGGTGACGCCCGCGTCCGAGGCCCGTACCGGGGCGCTCAGGCTCACCGTCGTCGTGCTGCCCGCGCCCGAGGCGTGCCGCAGCACCAGGTGCCGGGCGTCCCCCGGCCCCGCGACGGCCGACGTGATCTCCGTGACGTCCCCCAGGACCGGCAGGAGCACCGACAGCACGTGCGGGCCCACGTCCCACAGCCCGCCCTTCTCGCGGCGCCAGGGCGACGCGGCGTAGGCGCTGGTCGACCCGGGCGAGAACAGCGCGCCCAGCCAGTGCGCCCGCGCCAGGTACCAGCCGCCCAGCGCCGCCTGCTCCTCGATCCAGGGGGCCGTGCCGGCGGCGAAACGGAGCGTGCAGAAGACGACGGACGCGACCCCCGCCCCGTCGGCGGCCTCGGCGATCTCCCGGGCGGCCGCCACGCCGGTGGCGACGGGTTTGTCCAGGAGCAGGTGGCACCCGGCCTTCGCGGCGCGCACGGCGAGCGGGGCCTGCACGTCCGGCGGCAGGGCGAACGCCACCGCGTCGCTCGCCGCCAGCAGCGCGTCCACGTCCTCGTAGGCCCGTGTGCCGTGGGAGGCGGCGAGCGCGGCCGCCGCCTCCGGGCGCCTGCCCCACACCCCGCTGAAGGTGATGCCGGGGTGCGCGGCGAGCGCGGGGGCGTGGGTACGGCCGGCCCAGGGGCCGGTGCCGAGGAGTCCGATGCGCGGCTTGCTGTCCATGCCCGCCAGTCTGCCCCGTACGCGGACGGGGCACCGGACGGGCCTCCCGCGGCGGAGCGGCGGGGCGGGCGGCCGGCCGCGACGGCCCGGCGACGGCCCGGGAGGCGCGAAACACAGGGAACCTGAGTAACACGGGGTTCACAAACGGGCAACGGTCGGGAAATCCCGTATTGCGAAGCTGCGCGACATACCGCTGCACCCGCAAAGGATGAGGCCCCCGTGACCACCATCAAGGCTGAGTACATCTGGATCGACGGCACCGAGCCGACCGCCAAGCTTCGCTCGAAGACGAAGATACTGGCCGGCTCCGCCGCCACCGGCGTCGCCGATCTGCCCATCTGGGGCTTCGACGGGTCCAGCACCAACCAGGCCGAGGGCCACGCGTCCGACCGCGTGCTGAAGCCGGTGTTCTCCTGCCCCGACCCGATCCGCGGCGGCGACGACATCCTGGTGCTCTGCGAGGTGCTCAACACGGACATGACGCCACACGCGTCCAACACGCGTGCCGCGCTGGCCGAGGTGGCGGAGCGGTTCGCGTCGCAGGAGCCGATCTTCGGCATCGAGCAGGAGTACACCTTCTTCAAGGGCGCCCGCCCGCTGGGCTTCCCCGAGGGCGGCTTCCCGGCGGCGCAGGGCGGCTACTACTGCGGTGTCGGCTCGGACGAGATCTTCGGCCGTGACGTCGTCGAGGCGCACCTGGAGAACTGCCTGAAGGCGGGCCTGGGCATCTCCGGCATCAACGCCGAGGTCATGCCGGGCCAGTGGGAGTTCCAGGTCGGCCCGCTGGCGCCGCTGGAGGTCTCCGACCAGCTGTGGGTCGCCCGCTGGCTGCTGTACCGCACGGCCGAGGACTTCGACATCTCCGCCACCCTCGACCCCAAGCCGGTCAAGGGCGACTGGAACGGCGCCGGCGCGCACACCAACTTCTCCACCAGGGCGATGCGCGAGGGCTACGACGCGATCATCACCGCGTGCGAGTCGCTGGGCGAGGGCTCCAAGCCGATGGACCACGTCAAGAACTACGGCGCCGGCATCGACGACCGCCTGACCGGTCTGCACGAGACCGCCCCGTGGAACGAGTACAGCTACGGCGTCTCGGACCGCGGTGCCTCGGTCCGCATCCCGTGGCAGGTGGAGAAGGACGGCAAGGGCTACATCGAGGACCGCCGCCCCAACGCGAACGTCGACCCGTACACGGTGACCCGTCTGCTGGTGGACACCTGCTGCTCCGCGCTGGAGAAGGCCGGCCAGGTCTGATCCCCGCGCGACCGCACGTACGCACGCCACGGGGCGCCCATCGTTCACGGTGGGCGCCCCGTGGCGTTCCGGGTGGTGAGAAGGGGGGGTGCCGCGCGCCGGCATCTGGTTGAATGGGGGCATGGCCAGCCTTCAGGACACCGCGACGGGTCGCAGCGACCTCCAGCCGTTCTGGCCGACCCGTCAGCACCACGACTTCGACCGGGTGTGTTGCCGCGCGACGAACGCGCCGGCCCTCTAAAGCCCTTCGGCTGCTCCGCTCCGATCCCGTCGGACCCCGATGCAGGCCTTCGGCCGCCGCGCACGACGTACTCCTCGTCCCTTCGCGCGAAAGAGCTGACCTCTCATGGCCAACACCCGTGCCCTCACCGCCCTTCCCTCCGCCGCGACCGCCACTCCGCCCCCCGCGCCCGGCCGGCACCACCTCCGTGCCGTCGACGAGCGCGACGAGGCCCTCGTACGCCTCCCCGGCGGTGTCGACGTCGCCGACTTCCTTCCGCCGGGCGCCACGTGGGTGCCCGCGCCCCCGCACACCATCCCCGTGCTGCCGGGGCAGCCGCCGATGGTCGGCTACCTGGTCCTGGTCCCGGCCGAGCAGCCTCCGGCGGGGACCGCGGCCGACCCGGGCGAGGGGCCGGTCACCATCGACACCACCCGGCGCACCGCCCAGGTGGACGGGCAGCCGCTGGATCTGACGTACCTGGAGTTCGAGCTGCTGGCGCACCTGGTCGCCCATCCCCACCGGGTGCACACGCGCGACCAGTTGGTGACGACGGTGTGGGGGTACGGGCACGTGGGCGACGGGCGGACCGTCGACGTCCATGTGGCCCGGCTGCGGCGCAAGCTGGGCGCCGACCACCGCCATGCGATCCAGACCGTGCGGCGGGTCGGCTACAAGTACGCCCCCTGAGCCGCCCGGCCCACCACCCGGCCCTCGCCGGCTGACGCGGCGCAACGGCCCGCCGGTCCCTCCGGCGGGCCGTTCCGGTTCCCCGGGGGGTGGCCGCTAGGGCGCGGTCCGGGCGGCGCGGCGGGCGCGGGCGCGGGCCGTCAGGCCCAGGACCGCGTCCACGGCGAGGAACGCCAGCAGGCTGATGCCGAGCATGGGCACGAACCAGCCCACCAGGGCCGTCGTGGCGGCCAGCGGGAGGAGCAGGGTGACGGGCACCTTGCGCCAGGCGCCACGCGGTACGGGCCGGCCGGCGCCCAGTTTGCGGTCCTTGGTCGGCCGGCGCAGCCACCACATGCGGTAGCCCCAGAGGACGAGGAGGACGAGCGCCACCATCAGGGCGGCGAGCGCGAGCTGGTTGGGGAGCCCGAAGAGGACGCCCATGTGGGCGTCGATGCCGAAGCGGGTCAGCTTGGCGAGCACGGGGTAGTCGGCGAAGCGCAGTTCGTCGATGACCGTGCCGTCGGCCGGGTCGACGGCCACCGAGTCCAGGTGGACGGGGAACCGCGTGTCCGTCTCCTTGACGACGTACCCCTGGCCCTCGGCCGGGAGGGTCACGGCGATCCGTCCGTCGACGCCGGCGCCGCGGGCGGCCTCGACCGCCCGGTCGACGCCGATGTCCGCGCCGGCGGGGGCGGGGGCGGGGTGGTGGCCGGCGCCGTGGCCCTCATGGCCGGTGCCGCCCGGGGCGGCGGCGCCGTCGAGGGTGGCGGAGACGGTGGGGGTGGCGCCGCCGAGCTGCGACTGGACGGCGTCGATGTGCTCGCCCGCGAACCGGGACCAGGTCAGGCCGGTGGCGGAGAGCAGGACCAGGCCGGTCACCGCCCACAGGCCCACCGACCCGTGCCAGGACAGGGTGCGGCGGCGGGACTTGGGGCCGCGTTCGGGGAGGAACAGGGCCCGCTTGGCGGTACGTCGGCGGCCGGCCCACAGGGCCAGGCCGCCGAGGGCGACGACCCACATCCAGCTCGCGGCCATCTCGCTGTAGTGGCGGCCCGTCTCGCCGAGCCGGAGGTTCGCGTGGAACTCGGAGAGCCAGGCCCGCAGCGGGAGCGCCCCGGAACTGCCGTAACTGGGCAGGTCACCGCGTACCTCGGCGGTGTACGGGTCGACGAAGACGGCGAGCGACCTGCCCTCCTCGACGTCGGGTCCGGTCATCAGGACGCGGGTGGTGGCGCCGTCCTCCGCGGAGGGCCAGACGGCGGTGACGGTGCCGTCCGGGTGGGCCCGGCGGGCCGCCTCGACCTGTGCGGACAGCGGGAGGACCCGGTCGCCCACCGGGACCTGGAGCTCGTGCCGGTAGAGGACCTTCTCCGCCTGGAAGGACAAGGCGTACAGCAGGCCGCTGACCGCGGCGACGAGGAGGAGCGGGGCTATCAGGAGGCCCGCGTAGAAGTGGATGCGGAGGAGGAGCGGGCGGAGCGCGCTCCACGTCGATCCGGTCGTGTTCGGGGTGGGGACGGAGGCGGTTTCGGCGGCGGATTCCGCCGGTACGGCCGTCGTACGGTCGTCAATGGCCATGACTGTCCTAGGAGTCGGCGCGATGGCGTGTCTGGAAAGGGGGAAGCGGCCCCTGGTCAGACGTGTGTCGCTCCGGGGACCGTGGCGCGGGGTGGGAGGGACGTGGGCGGGCCGCGCCGGGACAGGGTGTGGGCGAGGACGACGCCGTGGTGGCGGCGGAGGTGCCGGGTCCGGGGACGCGGCGCGCGCGGGGCGGCGGGCGGGCGGACGACGGCGAGCAACAGCCGCAGCGGGGTGAAGGCGAGGGCCGCGACGGCCCGGGCGAGCCGGAAGAAGGCGGCCTCGCCGCGGGCCAGCCACAGGGCGCAGACGGCCGCGGCCAGCAGGTGGACGGCGATCATGCCGGCGGAGGCGCCGCCGGTGATCGCGGTGAGGAGGTCGGCGGTGCCGCCGGTCGTGGTGGCGGTGGCGTGCCCGGCGGGTGGGGCCGGGGCGGCGGCGTGGGACATGCCGGGCATCAGGTGCCCGGCCGGGCCGGGGGCGGGGCCATGGGCGTGGTGCCCGCCGTCGCCGGTGAACGTCAGGTGGAGCACGCCCTGGACCGCGAGGAGGCCCGTACCGATGGTGGCGGCGCCCCGGCGGCGGCCCGCCGCGAGCCAGGCGAGGCCGCCGGTGACGCAGAGGGCGACGAGCAGCGACCCGGGCGGAAGACTGTGCGCAGACATGGACGAATGCCCCATGGCGGCCAAGGTCACGCACACCGCCGCGAAAAGTGCGGCACGCAGGGCGCGCAGGGGCGACCGGGCATTCGTCATCGTCGCCATATGCTGCCATCCCGTCGGCGGCGGCGGGAGACCGGCCGTTCTTCTGGCAGCAGAACCGCTGGTCGGAGCCGTGGTGAACGCGGCAGGGTCGGATCATGAGGCTATTGGTGCTGGGTGGTACGGAGTTCGCGGGCAGGGCCGTCGTCGAGGCGGCGTCGGCCCGCGGCTGGGACGTGACGGTCTTTCACCGGGGGCGCCACGAGCCGCCGGCCGGTGTGGTGTCGCTGCGGGGCGACCGCACCGTTCCGGGCGGGCTCGCGGCGCTCTCCGAGGGGCGGTGGGACGTGGTCGTCGACACGTGGTCGTCGGACCCGGTGGCGGTGCGGGACGCGGCACGGCTGCTCGCCGGCCGGGTGGGGCGTTACGTGTACGTCTCCAGCCGCAGCGTGCACACGTGGCCGCCGGCGGCGGGGCTGACCGAGGACGGTCCGCTGGTGGCGGGCTCGCCGGACGCCACCGGCGTGCCGTACGCGGAGGCCAAGCGGGGCGGGGAGCTGGCGGCGGTCGCCGCGTTCGGCGAGGAGCGGGTGCTGATGGGGCGGGCGGGCCTGATCCTCGGCCCGTGGGAGAACATCGGGCGGCTGCCGTGGTGGCTGGACCGGATCGCCCGCGGCGGACCGGTGCTCGCCCCGGGCCCGCGCGACCTGCCCCTCCAGTTCATCGACGTCCGGGACATGGCCGGGTGGCTGCTGGACGCGGCGGAGGCCGGGCTGTCGGGTCCGTACAACCTGGTGTCCCCGCCCGGGCACACGACCATGGGCGGACTGCTCGACGCCTGTGTGCGTGCCACCGGTGCGGACGCCGAACTGCGGTGGACCGACCCGGAGGTGGTCCTCGGCGCGGGCATCGAGCCCTGGTCGGGGCTGCCGGTCTGGACCCCGCCCGGCGAACTGCACGCCGCGATGCACGCCGCCGACGTGTCCAAGGCCCTGGCGGCGGGCCTGCGGTGCCGGCCGGCGGCCGCGACGGTCGAGGACACCTGGGCGTGGCTGCGCGGGCTGGGCGGGACGGCACCGCGCCGGCCGGACCGGCCGGCGGTGGGGGTGACGCCGGAACAGGAGGCGAAGGCGCTGGGCGGCTGACGCCGGAACAGGAGGCAACGGCGGGGCAAGGAATAGCGGTTCGCCCGCTTTGGGGACGTAGGTTTCTACGAATCTCCCGGCGCGCTGAACGAGCCCCGAGGAGCGGCCGTATGGAACGGAGCGGTTCACCCCGCCCAGGATTGGAGTTCCATGCGACGCACACGAAAACGCTCGACACTGGCCAACCGGGCGATCGCCGCCTCGGCTGCCCTGATACTGGGCGGCGGCGGGTTGGTCGCGGCCAATGTCTACGCGTCCGCCGGTGAGGGCTGGTCCGGATGGTCCAGCTCCCGCCCGCAGCAGCAGAAGCCTTTGAACGCCGGCCAGCAGATGTCGACCATCGACTGTCCGGAGGTCGCCAACGGTCTTCCCGACGTGCCCTACCAGGTGCGGGCGGAAGTGGACCGGGAACTGGCGAACATGGATACCCAGATCACCGAGGCGTACCAACGCTTCGCGGATCAGAAGCAACAGATCCAGCAGGATCCGGCTTTTGCCCAGAATGCCATTCTGAATCCTTTGAAGGACAAGCGGACGGCCGCGATCGAGCGGATCGTCATCGCCATCGACCGGATCGCCCAGCGCCCCGGCGGCCTGAGCGGCCTGGCGCCGTGCACCCTGCGCGCGGACGACACCAACCAGGTGAAGGACCAGAACGGCGACGTCGGCCAGAACGGCGACAACCAGAACGGCGGTGACCAGAACGGAGACGGCCAGAACGGCGGTGACCAGAACGGAGACGGCCAGAACGGCGGTGACCAGAACGGGGACGGCCAGAACGGGGACGGTCAGGACCAGGGACAGGACCAGGGACAGGACCAGGGACAGGGCCAGGGACAGGACCAGGGCCAAGGTCAGGGCCAGGGGCAGGGGCAGGCGGGCAACGGGCCCGTCGCGGGTGACTTCGTCGACATCCAGAACGTCCAGCCCAACGTCCGCAACCCCCGCAAGCTGAACGGCGCCTCGCGGGGCACCTTCACCACGAACTGCGGGCGGAACGAGAACGGCAAGTTCAACCCGGACAACGTGATCGTCGCGCCCGGCGTGAGCAATGGCGCCCACCACATGCACGACTACGTGGGCAACCAGGCCAATGACGCCTTCGCCAGTGACGACGACCTCGCCAGGGGACAGACGACCTGCCGGAACCAGGGGGACAAGTCCACCTACTTCTGGCCGGTCCTGCGTCTCCAGAACGGCCAGAACGAGAACGACGCCCAGGCGGACGGCGGCGGGAACGACAAGAACGTCGGTGAGATCCTCACCCCCAGCCAGGTCACGATGAACTTCGTCGGCAGCCCGGTGTCCAAGGTGTCGGCCATGCCGAAGTTCCTGCGCATCATCACCGGTGACGCCAAGGCGTTCACCAACGGCGACAAGAACGCCAACGCCTCCTGGAGCTGCACCGGCTTCGAGGACCGGCAGCTCAAGGACAAGTACCCGATCTGCCCGCAGGGCAGCCAGGTCGTACGGTCGTTCAAGTTCCAGAGCTGCTGGGACGGCCAGAACACCGACAGCGCCAACCACCGGACACACGTGGCCTTCGCCGACGGCAACGGCCAGTGCCCCAACGGGTTCCGGGCCATTCCCCAGCTCGTCCAGCGGATCGTGTACGACGTTCCGCAGGGGACGGTGTTCGCCGTGGACTCGTTCCCCGAGCAGCTCCACAAGCCGATCACCGACCACGGAGACTTCATCAACGTCTTCAACAACCGGCTGATGCAGCAGATGGTGAGCTGCATCAACGGCGGGCGGCGGTGCGCCTGACCGGCGAACGGCCGTTCAGGGCCTGACAGGGACCTGACCGCCCGGCGACCGGCGATCGGCGAGAGACGAGGGGCCGGACCACCTCCCTGGTGGTCCGGCCCCTCACCGCGTGCGGTCAGCCGCCGTCGTGCCCCGCGTGGCCCGCGCCGGCCGCGCCGCCCGCGCCCTTCGCGCCGTGCCCGCCCTGACCGCCGTGCTCACCCTGACCACCGTGCTCACCCTGCCCGCCGTGCTCGCCGCTCCCGCCGCTCCCCGAGTGGTGCGACGCGCCGGTCTCCACGTCGCCGCCGAGCCGGTCGCGCAGCGCGCCGACGACCTTCTCCTCGCCGACGGCCACCCACTTGCGGCCGACCAGGTAGGCGCCGCCGTAATCGTTCGCCTCGTTGATCCACTCGCGCTGGCCGCGATCGGTGGCGAAGGTGGCCAGGACGTACTTACCGTCCTTCGTCTCACAGTTGGCCTGGCGGATCTCCTCCGCGTCCGTCTGTATGTTCGGCTCGCACGCGACCTTCGCCGCGAGCTCCTCCAGGGTGCCCGTCGCCGTCTTCGGCGTGGCGTCGGGCTCGTCCCCGCCCCCGCCGCAGGCCGTCACGGCGGGCAGGGCCAGGACCACCAAGGCGGCCGCCGCCACCGACGCCACACGAGTTCGTTCCGTACGCATCTGGCCATCGTGCCGGTTCGCACCCCTGTTCCGGGGACGAACCCCGAGTAACGTGCGACACGTCCGTATCTGATGTTGTGTCAGCATCGTGGAGGAGCGCCGTGGCCGACCTGTCGAGACGAAGGCTCCTGGGAACCGCCGGAGCGATCGGCGTGGGCGCCGGCCTCGTGGGGGCGGCCCGGCCGCCCGCCGCGGCGGAGGAGAACCCCATGGGCCCGGCCCGCGCCGCCCTCGAAAGGCTCCTGCCCCGGCACGCCGACCAGTTCCGGCTGGCCCGCCTCCGGGGCGGGCCCGACCGCTTCCGCGTCACGGGCTCCACCGGCCGCGTCGAGGTCGCCGCCACCGACCCCGCCACGGCCCTCACGGGCGTCCACTGGTACCTGAAGTACCGGTGCGGGGCCCATGTCTCCTGGGCCGGCAGCCAGCTCGGCCTGCCCACCCGCCTCCCCGCGCCCGGCGAGCCGCTGGAGCGGGAGGCCACCGTCCCGCACCGGTTCGTGTTCAACGACACGCACGACGGCTACACCGCCCCGTACGCCGACTGGGCGCGCTGGGAGCGGCTGATCGACGTGCTGGCCCTGCACGGCTGCAACGAGGTCCTCGTCACCACCGGCCAGGAGGCCGTGTACCACCGGCTGCTCCAGGACTTCGGGTACACCGACGCCGAGGCCCGCGCCTGGCTGCCGGCGCCCTCCCACCAGCCCTGGTGGCTGCTCCAGAACATGAGCGGGTACGGCGGCCCCCTCGACCCCGGCCTGATCGCCCGCCGCGCCGCCCTCGGCCGGCGCGTCGCCGACCGGCTCCGCGAGCTGGGCATGCACCCGGTCCTGCCCGGGTACTTCGGCACCGTGCCCGACGGGTTCGCCGCGCGGAACCCGGGCGGGCGCACCATCCCGCAGGGCGTCTGGTCGGGCCTGCGGCGCCCCGACTGGCTCGACCCGCGCACGGAGGTGTTCCGGGCCGTCGCCGCCGCGTTCCACCGGCACCAGACGGACCTGTTCGGCGAGGCCGACCACTTCAAGATGGACCTGCTGCACGAGGGCGGCTCGCCCGGGGACGTGCCCGTCCCCGAGGCCGCCCGGGCCGTCGAGGCCGCCCTCCAGAAGGCCCGCCCCGGCGCCACCTGGGTGCTCCTCGGCTGGCAGGCGAACCCGCGCCGCGAGCTGCTGGACGCCCTGGACCCCTCCCGCCTCCTCGTCGTCGACGGGCGGTCCGACCTGGAGGGTGTCACCGACCGCGAGAAGGACTGGGGCGGCGTCCCCTACGCCTTCGGCACCATCCCCAACTTCGGCGGCCGCACCACCATCGGCGCCAAGACCCACCTGTGGACCGAACGCTTCACCGCCTGGCGCGACAAGCCCGGCTCCGCGCTCGCCGGGACGGCCTACATGCCGGAGGCGGCCGAACGGGACCCGGCCGCCCTGGAGTTGTTCACGGAGCTGGCCTGGCGCCGCGAGCCCGTCGACCGGACACGCTGGTTCGAACGGTACGCGGACCTCCGGTACGGCGGCCGGGACGCCGCCGCGCGGGAGGCCTTCGCGGTGCTGCGGGACACCGCGTACCGGATCACCAGCCGGGACGGGCGTCCCCACGACTCGCTCTTCGCCGCCCGCCCGGCCCTCACCGCGAGCTCCGGCGCCTACTACGCGACCCGCTCCCCCGCCTTCGACCCCGCCGCCTTCGACCGGGCGTTCGCGGCGCTGCTGCGCGTGCGGGAGCCGCTGCGCCGCTCGGACGCGTACCGGCACGACCTCACCGACCTGGGCCGCCAGGTGCTGGCCAACCGCTCCTGGCAGCTCATCGGCCGGCTGCGGGACGCGTACGCGCAGGGGGACCGGGACACCTTCCGGGCGCTGTCCCGGCTGTGGCTGCGGCTGATGCGGCTGAGCGACGACATGGCGGGCTCGCACCGCTCCTTCCTCCTCGGTCCCTGGCTGGCGGACGCCCGCCGCGAGGGCATGGAGCGCACCGCCCGCGTGCTGGTCACCACCTGGGCCGACCGCCCCGCCGCCGACGCGGGGCACCTCGCCAACTACGCCAACCGCGACTGGTCGGGCCTGATCGCCGACGTCCACCTCCCCCAGTGGCGGGCCTACCTGGAGGAGCTGGAGGACGCCCTGGCGCACGGGCGCGCGCCGAAGGCGTTCGACTGGTACGCGAGGGAGGAGGCGTGGACGTACGGGAAGGACATCTACCCCCTCCGCCCGCCGCACGACCCGTACCGGACCGCCACGCGCGTGCACGAGGCCCTCGCCCGGGCGCCGTTCCAGGGCGCGGTCACCGTCACCGGCTCCCCCGGGGCGTTCTCCCCGGGCGCGGAGGCCGAGGTCTCGGCCACCTTCCGGAACGTCAACGGCCTCCGCGCCACCGGCCCGGTCACCGTCACGCTCACCGGCTTCGGCGACCAGCCGCCGCTGCGGCTTCCGCCCGTCCCGGCGGCCGGCTCCGGCACCGTGTCGTGGGGCGTCGTGGCGCCGGCCGGGCCCCTGACCGTCCCCGTCGAGCCCCTCCCGTACGAGCTGCGCGTCACCTACGGCCCCGAGGGCGAGGAGCCGGTCACCACCGTCCACCAGGGCGACCTGTACCGGGCCGGGCCCCTGGACCGGACGTGGCGGACGTACACCAACAGCGGGGCGGTCTTCGGCCGGGCCGGGGACCGGTTCGCCATCAACGGTGGCGGCCAGGACCTGTGGAAGGGCACCGCCGAGTTCGGCGCCCTCTACCGGGAGGGCGTCTTCGCGGACGGCCGGGTCCTCACCGTCCGGGTGGAGTCCCAGGACGCGACCGGCCCCTGGGCGCGGGCCGGGATCGCCGTACGGAACTCCCTGGCCACGCCCGGCTCGGCGGGGTTCCTCAACCTGGCGGTGACCCCGCTCAACGGCGTGGTGCTGTCGTACGGCACGACCGGTGACGGCACCCTGGACACCTACCGGCGGCTCACCGGCACGCCCTTCGCGGCGCCCGTGCTGCTGCGCCTGTCCCGCGCGGGGGGCACGGTCACCGGGTCCTGCTCGACGGACGACGGGGCCACCTGGCGTACGGTCGCCACGGTCCGGGTGCCGGGCGCGGCCGAGGCGCAGGACGCGGGACTGTTCATGACGGCCATGCACGGGGGCGGCGGGACGCGCGGTACGGCCGTGTTCGGCTCGGTGAGCGGCTGGGGGGACACGCCCGGGAGGTGACCATCCCCCGATTCGCTCGTTCTGCTGAAGGTGAGCACCAAGGAACTGGCCACCTCCTCCCCCGTCGGCGTCGACCAGGCCGAGGCGGCCCTCGTCGAGCACTACCCGAGGCTCGTCCGGATCGCCTATCTCGTGCTGCCGTCCGGCCTCGGGCGCAACCGGCGCGTGCTGACCGCGCACTCCGTGGTGCAGCGGGCGCTGCCGCGCCGGCGCGGTGCCGGTGACGACGGCGGGATGCCCGCGCAGCGGCAGCCCGACGACGCCGTCGACCCCGGGTACGCGTACGTGCGCGCCCGGGTGCTGCGCCAGGCCCTGGAGGCGGGGCTCCCGCTGCGGCGCAAGGCGTGGCCCAAGCGGGCGCAGTTGCCGCCGCTGCTGCCCCAGGTATGGGGCCTGAGGCTGTTCCCGCGCGCCGGGGGCGCCGACGAGCTGGCGCTGGACCAGCGGCTCTCGGCACTGTCCGGGCCGGGCCGGGCGGCCTGGGTGCTGCGCGGGCTGGAGCGGCAGGGCGATGCCGAGGTGCGCCGGGTGCTGGCGGCGGCCGGGGTGGCCGACCCGGGGGCGGCGCTGGCCGAGGCGGACTCCGTGAAGGCGGCGCACACGCTGCTGGAGTCGCCCGAGTTCGACCCGTGCTCGTTGCAGGCCCGCCCCACGGACCTGATGCGCCGGCGCCAGCACGGCAAGGCGGCGCTCGCGGCGCTCGCGGCCGCCGTGGTGTGCGGGGCGCTGCTCGGGCTGCCGGGCGAGGGCTGGGCCCCGGACGGGGCGGCCGCCCCGCCGTACGCGCGCAATCCGGTGTCGGAGGCGGCGCTGGACCCGGTCAACCTGCGGCGGGTCGCCCCGGCCGCGTGGCAGGACTCGGAGCGCACGGACTTCTCGGTGTGGCCCGCGCGGGGCGGCCTGGTCGGTGACGAGGCGCTGCTGCGGCGGGCGCTGGCGGTGTGGGCGCGGCCGGGCGCCACGGTGCGGGCGTCGGCTACGCCGGGCACCCCGCCGGGGCCGCCGATGGGGCCGCCGCAGCTCCTGTTCGCCGGGGAGGTGGACGAGGCGCGGGTGGTGCTGTTCCACGACGGTCTGCGGGTGGTGCGGTACGCGGAGCCGAAGGACGGTACGGCCGGTGCGGCGCTGGACTTCGCGCGCACGGACGGTGCCGACGCGGCGTCGGCCGCCGCCCTGGTGGTGGGGCGGACGCACGCCAATGTGCGGTACCTGACGGCTCCATGGGTACGGGAGGTGTCGGCGCGCGACCTGCTGGACCCGTCGGCGGCGGCGCGCCCGGTGCGACGGGACGCGTACGGGGTCACAAATGCGCAGCTCAGCCCCGTGGCGCCGAGCCGGTGCCGGGCGTGGGACGTGCTGGAGGTGCGGGACGGCACGGGGACCCGGACGCTGACCGACCTCGGGGAGCTGGCCCCGGCGCGGCTGACGTCGGGGTCGCCGTCGGAGCGGGCCGATCTGGTGGCGGGGGACGCACAGGCGCGGGCGGAGTGGGCGCGGACGGCCTGTCTGCTGCCCCTGCTGCGCGCCAAGGGCGTGCGGGCGGTGAACTCCTGGCGGTTCGCGGAACAGGAACTGCCCGGCTCGGCCGGCACGGCGGGGACCGCCGCCTGGCTGTGCACGCGTGCGGAGACCTGGCGGGGGACGGGGGGCACGGTGCTGGCCCAGTTCCAGGCGCCGTCCACGAAGGCGGGCGCGGTCGTCGCGAAGGCCGAGGAGTCGCCGGCGTGCGGGACGCGTGAGCCGGACGTGCTGGCCGGTGCGCTGTGGCAGTCCCCGGGCGGGCGGTGGTACATGCTGGCGGCCGGCAGCCCGGGAGTGGCCTCGGTCGCGGTGTCGGGCGGGGCGTCGGGCGGCGCGGACGAGGACCGGCTGCTCGCGGTGGAGCTCCCGGCCAAGCCGTCCCGGCAGGTGGAGCTGACGGGCCGGCTGGAGGACGGCGGCAGGATCACCTCGCTGCGCTGACCGGCCCCTGCCCCGGCGGCGTCTTCGAGGGGGAACCGCGCCGCTCCGGCCGCACGGTCATCGAGGGTCGGACCGGAGCGGGATCGGCGACGGGGCACGGGCCGGCCGCGATGGGCACTGACGCCCCCTCCTCGCGGCCTTCCGCGACACGCCTCAGGGCAGCAGCAGCCAGTCGGCGGCGAGGGCGGCGAGGAGGCCGGTGGCGAGGAGCCAGGTGGCCAGGCGGGTGCGGCCGTTGCGGCTGAGTTCGATGGCGACTCCGCAGAGGATCATGGCGAGTCCGTAGACGCCGACCACGAGCACGGAGGTGCGACTGGCCAGGCGGAGGACCAGGACGACGGCGGTCGCCGCCAGCAGGACGGAGGCGGCGGCGATGCGTAAGCGGCGGGCCTGGCGGGGTGTGAGGCCGGCGCGGGGGGCCGGGGTCTCGTGGTCGGGGCTGCTCATGACCGGCAGCGTAGCGAACTGTGTAGGGGCCACTGTTCGAAGGCCGCCGGGCGGTGAACGCTAGGCTGATCGTATGACGACCGGGGCGCGGCGCAGGATGGGCGTCGAGGAGCGCAGGCAGCAGTTGATCGGGGTGGCGCTGGAGCTGTTCAGCCGCCGGTCCCCCGACGAGGTGTCGATCGACGAGATCGCCGCCGCCGCGGGCATCTCCCGGCCGCTGGTCTACCACTACTTCCCGGGCAAGCAGAGCCTGTACGAGGCGGCGCTGCGGCGGGCCGCGGACGAGCTGGCCCGCCGGTTCGTGGAGCCGCGCCAGGGGCCGTTGGGCGCCCGGCTGCTGCGGGTCATGGGGCGGTTCTTCGACTTCGTGGAGGAGCACGGGCCGGGGTTCTCGGCGCTGATGCGCGGCGGCCCGGCGGTCGGCTCGACGACGACGAACGCGATGATCGACGAGGTGCGGCAGGCCGCGTACGAGCAGATCATGGCCCACCTCGGGGTGGTGGACCCGCCGGCCCGGCTGGAGCTGGTCGTGCGCTCGTGGGTGTCGCTCGCCGAGTCGACGGCGCTGCTGTGGCTGGACGGCCGCCGGATACCGCGCGGGGAGCTGGAGTTGCAGCTCGTGCACGACTTCGTGGCGCTGGCGGCGGTCAGCGCGGCGTACGACGGCGCGATGGCCTCGCTGCTCGCGCGCACGCTGGCCGACGAGCCGGTGGACGGGCCGTTCGGTGGCCTGGTCGACCGGCTGGCGGCGCTGCTGCCCCCGGTGCCCGCGGCGGCGGCCGCCCAGCCGGTTCCGTAGCGGCGTACGCGGCCGTCAGAGCGCGCGGTACGAGGGGTCGAGGTCGCGGACCTCGGCGGAGACGTGCAGCACCCGGCCCTCGGCCGGCCGGACGAACCGCGGTACGAGCGCGACGGCGGCCTCCGTCAGGCGCGCCTTGGCCTCCTCGGCGCGCCCGGCCAGCAGGTCGACGGCGATGTGGACGAGGGCGTCGTCGGCCGTGCCGTCGCCGGTCACGGTGTCCTCGACCCGGCGCGTGCGGGTCTTGCACGCGGCGAGCCGGGCGTCGACCGTCTCGACGACGAGGGGGTGCAGGGCGAGCGCGAGGCCCCGGCGGTCGAAGTCCTCCTCGAGGGAGGCGGAGTAGTCGACGGTGATCTGCGGCATGGGTGTGGCTCCCGGTCGTGGTGGCGTCCGGGTCACGATAGGCCGGGGCGCCACGGTCCGGGACAACTGTCCGGACCGTGGCGCCCCGGGCTCGCGCTACCGCTGGGTGAACACCGCCACCGTGCGGGCCGGAACCGTGAAGGTGCCGGTGGCCGGGTCGTACGAGGACGTCCTGGCGGTGGCGTCGGAGCCGGCGGCCTGGACCGGGTGCAGGGCGTAGCCCTTGCCGGTCAGGGCGGGGACGGACTGCGCCTGCTTCCCGGGCGTGGCGTTGAAGACCACCACCAGGTCGCCCAGGCGCATGGTGATCACGCCGGGGGTCTCCTGCGCGCCGGAGAGCGGGAAGGACAGCGCCTCCTGGACCTGGCCGGCGGTGGAGAGGCTGAAGGCCCTCTCCGTGGTACGGATCTTCAGCAGGTCCCGGTAGGCGGCGGAGGCGCCGGTGATCTGCGGGCAGCCGACCGTCAGGGACGGGGAGGTCAGCAGCGGTTTCCCGAAGGACCACTTGTCCTTGTTGTCGGCCGCCGGCGGCAGGCCGCGCCCGAAGCCGTTACCGGCCCGGCAGTCCCAGTGGAGGACGTTGAACCAGTCGCCGCTGTCGTAGGAGTTGCGGTCCAGCGACTTGGAGCGGAGCAGGTCGCTGCCGGCCTGGGAGAGCGCCGGGCCCTGGGAGAGCGCGGCGGTCGCCATGGCGAGCACCTGCATCCTGGCGCGGTCGTCGGGTGACGTGCCGGCCGGGAGCTTGAAGGCGAGCGCGTCGTACAGGGTCTCGTTGTCGTGGGCGTCCGCGTAGGCGAGGGCGTCGCCGGGGGCGTCCGCGTAGCCGGCGGGGGCGCCGTTGTAGTCGACCTCGGAGCCCTTGACCTCCTTCCCCGAGGTGTCCGTGAAGGTGTAGGAGGCGAGGTTGCCGGACAGGCCGACCTTGATCAGGTCCTGGTAGTGCAGCAGGCGGGCCTTCTGCTCGGCGGGGGTGCCGTTCGCCTTGGAGGTGTTGGGGTCGGTGAACAGGCCGGAGGCGAAGCCCTGGACGCCGGGGTCGGCGTCGAAGGGACCGCCGCCGCGGACGGCGTCGCGGGCCCGGTCGGAGAAGGTCGCGATGCCGGTGCCGGCCATGTTCTTCTGGGTGGCCTGGACGAAGCGGGCGTCGTCGGCGATCTCGCCGAAGTTCCAGCCCTCCCCGTACAGGATGATCTTCTTGCCGTCGACGCCGTCCTTCGCGGGCGTGAGCGCGTCGAGGGCCTCGCGGACGGCCAGGATGTTGGCCTTCGGGTGGTGCCCCATGAGGTCGAAGCGGAAGCCGTCGACCTTGTACTCCTTGGCCCAGGTGACGACCGAGTCGACGACGAGCTTGCCCATCATCGTGTTCTCGGGCGCGGTGTTGGCGCAGCAGGTGGAGGTGGCGACGGTGCCGTCGGCGAGGAGCCGCTGGTAGTAGCCGGGCACGATCTTGTCGAGGACGGACTTGTCGGCCTGGCCGCTCGCCACGGTGTGGTTGTAGACCACGTCCATGACCGTACGCAGTCCGGCCTTGTTCAGGCCCTGCACCATCTGCCGGAACTCGACCGTGCGGCGGGTGCCGTCCGGGTCGGAGGCGTAGGAGCCCTCGGGAACGGTGTAGTGCAGCGGGTCGTAGCCCCAGTTGAAGGCGTCCTTGGCGGCGGCCCTGGACACGCACGCCTGCTGTTCGTCGGAGTCGGGGGCGTACGCCGCCGGGTCGCAGGCGGGGACGGCCTGGTCGGACGTCTTCTCGGGGATGGTGCCGATGTCGAAGACGGGCAGCAGGTGGACGTAGGAGGTGCCGCTGCCGGCCAGCTCCTTCAGGTGCTTCATGCCGTCCGACGTGGTGTCGGTGAAGGCGAGGTAGCCGCCGGGGTGCTTCGACGTGCGGTCCGCGATCGAGAAGTCACGGACGTGCAGCTCCTGGATCCGCGCGTCGCGCAGCGGGGTGGCCGCGGGCTTCCTCAGCGTCGTCCAGCCGGCCGGGGCGAGCTTCGGGTCGGTGAGGTCGGTGACCAGGCTGCGGGCCGAGTCGGCGGTCAGGGCGGTGGAGTAGGGGTCGGTGACCTTGTTGGTGACGACCTTGCCGACGCTGGGCGCCCAGACCTTCACCTCGTAGCGGTACGGCTTGTTCCGCCAGCTCTTGGAGCCCGTGACGGACCAGACGCCGGTGGCCGCGTGGCGCTTCATCGCCACGCGCCTGCCGTCGAGTTCGAGGGCGACGTGCTGGGCGGTGGGCGCCCAGACGGAGAGCGTGGGCGTGCCCTTGCGGAAGACCGGGCCGAGCGCCGTGGCCCGTGCCTTCGTGCCGTACAGGTCGTCGAGCACGCCCGGGATCTGGACGCCGGTGGCGGCGAGCAGGGCGCCGTTGGGGGCGCGGTGGGTGGCGATGAGCTGCCCGCGCAGGGCGTCCCGCACGCGGTCGCGGTCGCGCGGGTCGATGCGGAAGGCGGGGTAGTCCTTGAGGTGCGGGTGGGCCGCCTTCTGGGCGTCGGTGAGCGAGGAGGCGTTCAGGCGCAGCCAGCGGCCCTCGTCGGACAGGGCGCCGTCGGGTGCGGTGATGCCGCCGTCCCGGTCGTACACCAACTGCCGGCTGGTGCCGGGCGCGGCCTTGACCTTCCAGACGACGGTGTCGGCGTCGATCCACTGGGCCTCGGCCCGGGTGAGGTCGAGCACGGGCGCGGCGCCCGTGGTGGGCAGCAGGTAGCCGGTGTCGCCGGTGAGGAGGAAGACCTCCTTGCCGTGGGTGCCGAAGTCGAGGGACCGGTCGGCGGGGATGTCCTTCTCGTCGCCCTTGTGGACGATGTAGGACAGCGAGGTGGCGCCGGCGGCGAGCGGGACCTCGAAGGTGAGGCCGAAGGCGTCCTTCCGCACCGGCTGGAGCGGCGTGGACCAGTCGGTGGGGGTGGCGGCGCCGGTCCAGGTGTGCAGGCCCCAGCCGTCGTAGTTCCCGTCGGGGCGGTGGTAGTGGATGACGGCCTTGCCCGGGTCCTGCGGCGGGTAGGCGCCGTCGGGCGCCTTGTTCTGCTGACCGTCCGCGCCCTGCGCGATCCACACCTCGCCGGTGGCGGCGAGGTCCAGGGTGCGCTGCGGGCCGTCGGCGGTGCCGTTCTTCTCGACGGTGTACGGGACGGACGTGGCGCCGTCCTCGACCTTGACCCAGGCGAAGGCGCCGTACGCGTCACGGCCGGTGAAGGCGGCGGTGGTGGCACCCGTCCTGAGCTGCCAGCCGTCGTAGTCGCCGTCGGTGCGCCGGTAGTGGACGACGGCGTGGTCGCGGTCGACGGCGCTGGGCTTGCCGGGCTCGGGCGTCTGCCCGGCGGTGGTGGAGGCGAGGGCGCTCGCGGTGCGGCCGGTGCTGTCGACGACGACGGCCTTGTAGCGCAGGGCCGTTCCCTCGGGGGCGGTGACGGTGTGGGTGACCTTGTAGGGGGCGTGGTCGGCGGAACCGAGCGTCCGCCACCTGCCGTTGCCGGTCTGGGCGGCGAAGACGACCCGGTTCAGCCCGCCGCCGTCGACGTCCGCGGTGATCTCGACGGTGCCGGTGGCGCCGGCGGCCGGGGCCTTGAGGCCGATGGTGGGCGCGGTGGCCGGGGCCGGCACGGGCTTGCCGGCCCGGAGGACGACGGAGGAGAGGGCGGGGACGGTCACCTTCAGCTTGCCGCCGCCGCTGCTGGTGACGGCGCCCGTGCCGCCGTACAGGTGGCGGAAGGCCGTGTCCGGGGAGTCGGTGGTGAGCTCCACGGTCTTGGGGGCGGGGGCGTTGTTGACGGCGACGACGTACTCGGTGCGCGTCTTCGTGCCCGTACCGGAGAAGCGGGAGAAGGCGTACACGCCCTGGCCGGTGTCGGCGTGCCGCTCGGTCTGGACGCCGTCGCGGAGGGCCGGGTGGGCCTTGGTGAGCCGGGAGAGGGCGGCGATGGAGCGGTAGAGCGGGTGGCGGGTGTCGTACGCGGCGGCGGCGTGCGTGCGGTCGGTGCCGAGCTGGTCGTCGTCGAGGTAGTCGGCGGTCTTCGACGCGAACAGGGTCTGGCGGGCGTCCTTGTCGCCGCCGGCGCCGGTGAAGCCCTGTTCGTCGCCGTAGTAGACGACGGGGTTGCCGCGGCTGAGGAACATCAGCTCGTTGGCGAGCCGGTAGCGCTTGAGGAGTTCCCCGTCGTCCGCCCCGGCGTTGTCCTGCTTCAGGAAGGTGCCGAAGCGGCCCATGTCGTGGTTGCCGAGGAAGGACACCGACTCGTAGGCGTTGGCCTTGTCGGTGGTGTAGCGGTGGTCCTGGGCGAACAGCTCGGACAGCTTGGTCGCGGGGCCGCCCTGCGAGGCGTACCGGCGGGCGGCGTCCTGGAAGGGGAAGTCGAGGGTGGCGTCGAGCCGGCCCCGGGTGACGTAGGGGGCGGTGACGGCCGGGTCGGCGGAGTAGACCTCGCCGAACATGAAGAAGTCGTCCCGGCCGCGCTTGGCGGCGTAGGCGTCGAGCGCGGTGGCCCACTGGGTCCAGAACTCGGTGTTGACGTGCTTGACGGTGTCGATGCGGAAGCCGTCGATGTCGAAGTCGCGCACCCAGCGCTGGTAGATCTTCTCCATGCCCTCGACGACCTCGGGGCGCTCGGTCCACAGGTCGTCCAGGCCCGCGAAGTCACCCTGGGTGGAGGATTCGCCGGCGAAGGTCGAGTCGCCCCGGTTGTGGTACATCGTGGGGTCGTTGAGCCAGGAGGGGACCTTGAGGTTCTTCTTGGCGTCGGGGACGACCGGCGTACGCGGGAAGGAGTCGCGGTCGGTCTTCGGGAACGGCTTGGTGCCGTCGGCGTGGTCGGCGTCGTCGAAGGGGACGCCGTCCTTGGTGAGGTAGGGGAAGGCGCCCTTGGAGAGGTAGCCGTAGGACTTCTCCTGGTAGTCGACGACGTCGGCGGTGTGGTTGGTGATGACGTCGAAGAAGACCTTCATGCCCTTGGCGTGGGCCTTGTCGATGAGCCTCTCCAGGTCGGCGTTGGTGCCGAAGTGGGGATCGACCTGGGTGAAGTCGGTGATCCAGTAGCCGTGGTAGCCGGCCGAGGCGTCCTTGCCCTGGCCCTGGACGGGCTGGTTCTTGAAGAGGGGCGCCATCCAGATGGCGGTGGTGCCCAGGCCCTTGATGTAGTCGAGCCGCTCGGTGAGCCCCTTGAGGTCCCCGCCCTGGTAGAAGCCCTTGTCGGTGGGGTCGTAGCCGGTGTCCAGGCGGGTGCCGGTCAGTCCGCCGCGGTCGTTCCCCGGGTCGCCGTTGGCGAACCGGTCGGGCAGGACGAAGTAGAACTGTTCGCGCGTCAGGTCGTGGCGGGCGGGCTCGGCCGCGAGCGCCTTGTCGGACGGCGGGGCGGGGGGCTGGGGCGCGGCGGTCGCCGGCAGGGCCGGGACGAGTGCCGCGACCGTAGCCGCCGCGAGGGCGGCCGCGGTTCTGCGCGGGACGCGCGGCAGGGATCGGGGGCGTATCAAGGCCGGATCTCCTCGAAGAGGGTACGGAGACGTCAGGTGCGGGCCGCCCCGCGCCCAGGAGGGGCGCGGGGCGGCGGAGGGACGCGCGGGTCAGGCGCGCCAGGTGTCGTTCAGGGTGACCTTCCCGGAGGCCGGGACGGTGGCCGTGCGGTTGGCGCCGGACTCCCAGGTGACGTTCCCGGCGGCGTCCTTGCGGACGTACTTGTACGCGAAGGCCGTTCCGGCGGGGAGGGACACGTCGAGCTTCCAGACGGGGTACGCGGCCGGGTCGAGCTTGGGCGCGGCGGCCGGGTTCCAGTTGCCGAGGGCGGAGTGGTCGCCGGTGACGTAGATGTTCTCGCCGGGGACGGTGGTGGCGTCGACGGCGAAGGACGCGCCGGAGGTGGCGGGCGGCGGGGTCGTGGATCCCGCGCCGCAGGTGCGTGCCCCGGCGTGCAGCGCGACGGCGGTGCCGGCGCCGAGCGTGGCCGTGAACTGGCCGGAGCCGTTGACGGTCACCGTCCGGTTGTTCTGCACGTCGCAGTAGTCGCCGCCGGGCAGTGACGTCTGGAAGGTGCGGGTGAGGGCGGACGTCTCGTGGTTGATGGCGACGTACGCCTTGCTGCCGCGCCCGAAGGCGATCTGGTCGCCGCCGTTGTCCCACCAGTTCGTGACACCCTGACCGCGGGCCACGTTCCGGAAGGCGACCATGGAGGCGATCTCGCGCCAGGCGTGCTGGCACTTCCAGCCGTCGCTGTAGCAGGCGCCCACGCTGCCGTTGCTGGGCGGGCCGGCGTCCTTGTCGGTCCACTCGTAGCCGGAGTGGACGTCCGGGGAGCCGTAGGGCCAGGCCAGCATGAAGACGTTGGCGAGCGTGTAGGCCGAGCCGTTCTTGTAGTTCAGCGTGTCGCCGCCGCGCTCGGTGTCGTGGTTGTCGACGAAGACGGCGGACTTCCCGGACTCCATGTAGCCCCAGGCCTCGCCGTAGTTCTTGAGGTGGGCGAGGTTCTCCCCCAGGAAGACGCGCTTGAGGTCGCGGGCGTAGCGGAACTCCTGGACGTCGCCGTTGCCGAGGTACTCGCCGGGCGAGACGGCCTCTCCGGCGCCGTATATCGCCTCCTGCTTCCAGTACACGCCCGGGTTGGTGAGCTTGGCCTTGATGGCGGCCAGGTCGTTCGCCGGCATGTGCTTGGCGGCGTCGATGCGGAAGCCGTCGACGCCCAGCGTCAGCAGGTCGTTCATATAGCCGGCGATCTTGGTGCGGACGTACTCCTCGCCGGTGTCCAGGTCGGCGAGGCCGACGAGTTCGCAGTTCTGGACGTTGGCGCGGTCCTGGTAGCTGGTGATCTGCGCGGTGCAGTCGTTCATGTCGGGCGCGGAGTACAGGCCCGGGTAGCCGTACTTGGTGTACGACGAGCCGCCGGTGCCCGTGCCGCTGCCCGCCGCCATGTGGTTGATGACGGTGTCGACGACGACCTTGACGCCCGCGCCGTGGCAGGTGTTCACCATGGACTGGAAGGCCGCGCGGTCGCCCAGGCGGCCGGCGATCCGGTAGCTGACGGGCTGGTACGAGGTCCACCACTGGCCGCCCTGGATGTGCTCCTGCGGCGGGGAGACCTGGACGTAGCCGTAGCCGGACGGGCCGAGGGTGTCGGTGCAGGCCTTGGCGACCGAGGCGAAGGACCACTCGAACATGACGGCGGTGACGTCCTTGTCGCCGGGCGGGACGGCCGCGGCGGGGGTGGGGGGTGCCGTGACGGCCACAGCGGCTCCCGCCACGAGGGCGAGCGCGGCGGCCACGGTCTTTCGGACCATGTTTCCTCCTGGGGAATGGGAGGTGCGGATTGCGGTGCAGCCTCGTACGGCAACGCGCCATGCCCGCAAGGCCCTGGTGAATCTTCTTGCTGCAAGACAGCAGCAACAGTTTTCGGTCGTGACCGTACGAGCCCCCAGGGACGCGGTCAACCCCTGGGACACACGCGGTTCACATCGGGGAAATCCGCCGGATCCACCGCTGCAAAGTCTTTCGCAAGCACTTGCAGTGGTGTTACGTTCAACCGCGACTCCGGTCCGGCCGGCCGGGGGTCCCCGTACCCCGGGGCCCCACGCGCCCGGCCGGCCGGGCCGGTCGCCGACCGGGCCCGGCCATCCGCCGGGTACGTCATGAGCCGGGAGGCCCGGGGCCGATGAAGACCCCGCCGCGCCCGATCACGGGCAGGCCCCGGGCCTCCTCGACACCCACGCCTCATCTGCGCTGGGCGGTGGACCCCCGTACCACCAGCTCCGGCTGGAACACGAACTCCGTGCGCTGCACCGGGTTGCCGTCGATCTCCTCCAGCAGCGCGTCCACCGCCGCCGTCGCCATCGCCTGCACCGGCTGGCGCACCGTCGTCAGCGGCGGGTCGGTGAACGCGATCAGCGGCGAGTCGTCGAAGCCGACCACCGACACGTCCGAGGGCACGTCCAGCCCCCGCGCCCGCACCGCGCGTATCGCGCCGAGCGCCATCAGGTCGCTGGCGCACACGATCCCCGTGCAGCCCTGGTCCAGCAGCGCCCCCGCCGCCGCGTGCCCGCCCTCGACCCCGAACAGGGTCTGCTGGACGCGCGTTTCCGCCTCCTGGGGGCCCACGCCCAGCAGGGCGCGCAGCGCGGCCGTGAAGCCCTCGGCCTTGCGCCGCGAGGGGACGTACCGGGTGGGGCCGATGGCCAGCCCGATCCGCTCGTGGCCCAGCTCGACCAGGTGCCGCACGGCCATCCGGGCGGCCGAGCGGTCGTCGGGCGAGACGAAGTGGGCGTCGATGTGCTCGTTGAACCCGTTGATGAGCACGAAGGGCACGCCCCGGGCCGCGAGCCTGACGTACCGGGACGGGTCGGCGCTCATGTCGGCGTGCAGCCCGGACAGGAACACGATGCCGGTGACACCGCGCTCCTCCAGTTGCTCGACCAGCTCGTCCTCGGTGGCGCCGCCCGGCATCTGGGTGCACAGCACCGGGGTGTAGCCGTGTCCGGCCAGCACCTGCTCGATGACCTGGGCGAACGCGGGGAAGATCGGGTTGGTGAGCTCGGGGATGACCAGGCCCACCAGCCCGGCGCTGCGCCGCTTGAGCCGGACGGGCCGCTCGTAGCCCAGCACGTCCAGGGCGGCCAGCACCCGGGTCCTGGTGGGCCCGGCGACCCCCGCCTTGCCGTTGAGGACCCGGCTGACCGTGGCCTCGCTGACCCCGGCCTGCGCGGCGATGTCCGCGAGCCGCGGGGCGCCCCCTCCTCCGTCGCCCCGCGGCTCGGTCCGTGCGTCGCCGCGCGGCGACAGGATCGTCACACCGCCCACCAGACGGTGGTGTCGGCGGGCAGTTCGGCGGTGCCGTCCACGCTGGTGCGCACCCGCTCGCTGGCGAGCAGCATCCGGCCCGGCACGGTGATCCGCACCGCCCGCCCGGTGGTGTTGGCGTGGCACACGAAGGCGCCGCGCCGGAAGGCCAGCACGCCCTCGGGCGCCTCCAGCCATTCCACCGCGTCACCCGCGCCCAGGTCCGGCTGCTCGCGGCGCACGGCGAGCGCGGCGCGGTACAGCTCCAGCGTGGAGCCCGGGTCCCCGGTCTGGGCCTCCACGCTCAGGTCCGCCCAGCCGGCCGGCTGGGGCAGCCAGCTACCGCCGCCGCCGAACCCGTACGACGGCCCCCCGACCGTCCACGGGATCGGCACCCGGCAGCCGTCGCGGAAGCCGTCCTGCCCGGTCGCCCGGAAGAACGACGGGTCCTGGCGCACCTCGTCAGGCAGGTCCGTGACGTCCGGCAGGCCGAGCTCCTCGCCCTGGTAGACGTACGCGGAGCCGGGCAGCGCCAGCATCAGCAGCGTGGCCGCCCGCGCCCGGCGCAGCCCCAGCTCGCGGTCGCCGGCCGTACGGAGCTGGGTGCCGAGGCCGGGCGGGTTGGCGAACCGGGTGGCGTGCCGGGTCACGTCGTGGTTGGACAGCACCCAGGTGGTGGGGGCGCCGACGGGGCGCATCGCGGCGAGCGAGGCGTCGATGACCCGGCGCAGCTCGGCGGCGTCCCAGTAGGTGCCCAGGTACTGGAAGTTGAACGCCTGGTGCATCTCGTCGGGGCGCACGTAGTTGGCGGTGCGCTCGACGGTCGGGGTCCAGGCCTCGGCGACCAGGACGCGGTCGGCGTCGTACTCCTCCAGGACCTCGCGCCAGCTTCGGTAGATCTCGTGGACGCCGTCCTGGTCGAAGAACGGCATCACGTCGTTGCCGAGCAGCTTGAGCTGGTCGTGGGCGCCGATGTCGGGCAGTCCGGCCGCCTTGACCAGGCCGTGGGCGACGTCCACGCGGAAGCCGTCGACGCCCATGTCCAGCCAGAAGCGGAGGATGGAGCGGAACTCGTCGCGGACGGCGGGGTGCTCCCAGTTGAAGTCGGGCTGCTCGGGGGCGAAGAGGTGCAGGTACCACTCGCCGTCCTCGACGCGCGTCCACGCCGGGCCGCCGAAGATGGACTCCCAGTCGTTGGGGGGCAGTTCGCCGTTCTCGCCCTTGCCCGGACGGAAGTGGTAGCGCTCGCGCAGCGGCGACCCGGGGCCCTCGCGCAGCGCGCGCTGGAACCACTCGTGCTGGTCGGACGAGTGGTTGGGCACCAGGTCGACGATGACGCGCAGCCCCAGCCCATGGGCCTCGCGTATCAGCGCGTCGGCGTCCAGCAGGGTGCCGAACATGGGGTCGATGGCGCGGTAGTCGGCGACGTCGTACCCGGCGTCGGCCTGCGGGGAGGCGTAGAAGGGGCTGAGCCAGACGGCGTCGACGCCGAGGTCCCTCAGGTACGGCAGCCGGCTGCGGATTCCTTCCAGGTCGCCCATGCCGTCGCCGTTGCCGTCGGCGAAGCTGCGCGGATAGACCTGGTAGATCACCGCGTCTCTCCACCAGCCCGTGTGCGTGCCGGTGGCGGGGGCGTCGGGGGCAACGAGGTGCTGGGTCATGTCTTCCCTGAGTGGAGGAGTGGAGCGGCCGCCCGGCCCCGACGGGACTGTCGGGACGGCCGGCGCGCGGACCGGGATACGGAAGTGGGGACCGGGCGCGTCAGCCGGTCCGGTGGCGGCCCGTTAAGGACCGGGCCGCGACCGGAGCCGCGACCGGGACAGCGGCCGGAGCCGGAGCCCCGGCCGGAACGCCGACCGGGACGTCGGCCCCCGGCCGGCGGTCGGCCGGAGCGACGGCGGACCCCCGGGCGGGCACGGACCGCCGGGCGGGCACGGGGCCCCGGGCGGGCACGGGGCCCCGGGCGGGCACGGGGCCCCGGGCGGGCACGGGGCCCCGGGCGGGCACGGGGCCCCGGCCGGCGGACCCGCCGCCGGGCCGGTCCGCCGCCGGGGAGCGCGTCGCCCGGACGGCCGGGTCGGCGGCCGGTGGCGGGGGCGGCGCCGGGACGTCGTGCCCGTCCGGCGCCCGGCGCCCACGGTGCGCGAGGTCCATGACGCCGTCCCCCTACGACTTGGTCGCGCCGGCCGTCAGGCCGGAGACCAGGTGGCGCTGGACGAGGCCGAAGACGACCGCGGCGGGCGCCGCGATCAGCACGGCCGCCGCGGTCAGCGAGCCCCAGTCGGCCGTGTACTGGTTGACGAAGGTCTGGAGGCCGCCGGCCAGGGTGAGGTTCTCCTCACCGGTCATGAACGCCGAGGCGTAGGCGACCTCGCCCCAGCCGGTGATGAAGGTGTAGAACGCGGTGACGGCCAGACCGGGCTTGGCCAGCGGCATGATCAGCCGCCAGAAGGTGCCGAAGGGCGTCAGGCCGTCGACCCTGCCCGCCTCGTCGATCTCGGCGGGGATGCCGTCGAAGTACCCCTTCATCATCCAGGCGCAGAACGGCACGGCGACGGTGAGGTACGTGATGACCAGACCGACCGGCTGGTTCAGCATGCCCAGCGAGGCCAGCAGGTTGTACAGCGGCACGATCAGGACCGCGACCGGGAACATCTGGGTGATCAGCAGCAGCCACATCAGGGGCCGGAGGCCCGGGAAGCGGAAGCGGCTGACGGCGTAGCCGGTGGTGGCGGAGATGAAGACACCGACGACGGTGGTGATGCCGACGACGACCAGCGAGTTGCCGAGCCAGGCCAGGAACTGGGTGTCGGAGATGACGTGGCTGTAGTTGCCGAAGGTGAAGTTCTTGACGATCGAGGTGTCGAAGGCGTCGGTCTTCGGCTTGAACGACGTGATCACCAGCCACAGCGGCGGGAAGACCGCGATGAGGGTGGCGAAGAGCAGCGTCAGGTGCAGTCCCGCGGACGCGAGCGGGGAACGCTCGCCCCGGGGCCGTACCTTCGGGGTCTGGGCGTGGGTGCTCACCACATGTCTCCCTGCTTGCGGAGCGCGCGGCGGTAGGCCACCGCGAACAGCGACAGGAGCGCCAGGATCAGCACGCCCCAGGCCGCCGATCCCGCGAAGTCGCGGGGGCTGACGACGAACGAGAGCTTGTAGGCGTACGTCACCAGGATCTCGGTGGCGTCGCCGGGACCGCCCCGGGTGAGCAGGAAGATCACCGGGAACATGTTGAAGGTCCAGATGGAGCTGAGCAGGACCACCGTGCCGGACACCGGGCGCAGTCCGGGCAGCGTAATGTGGCGGAACCGCTGCCAGGCGGTCGCGCCGTCCATCTCGGCGGCCTCGTAGAGCTCACCGGGGATGGACTGGAGGCCGCCCAGCATGGCGACCAGCATGAACGGCACGCCGAGCCAGACGTTGACGGCGATGACGGAGATCTTGGCCCAGGTGGGGTCGTTCAGCCAGGAGATCGCGTCGATGCCGCCGCCCGCGAGGAGCTTGTTGAACAGGCCGCTGCGCTCGTTGAACAGCAGCCGCCAGGTGAAGACGGAGACGAAGGCCGGGACGGCCCACGGCAGGACCAGGGCCATCCGGTAGAAGGTGCGGCCCTTGATCTTGCGGTTGAGCATCGTGGCCAGCACGAGGCCGAGCGTGAAGGAGAGGGCGACACAGCTGACGGTCCACACCACGGTCCAGCCGAGCCGGTCCCAGAAGACGTTGTCGGTGAGGACGGCCTGGTAGTTGTCGAGGCCGACGGACCGGTACGTCGCGGGGATGTGGTTGATGCCGATCGTGCGCTCGACGTTGGCCTCGTTGGCGTCGGTCAGCGACAGGTAGACGCCGCGCACCAGCGGGTAACCGATGATCACGCCGATCACGATCACCACCGGGGCGACCATGCTCCAGGCGTACCAGTGGGTGCTCAGCGCCCGGCGCAGCCGGCCCGGGCCCGGGGACCCGGGGGTGTTCTCAGTGCGGTGGCCGCGGCCGCGGGCGCGCTCGGCGCCCGCGGCCTTCGCCACCGACTGGCTGGTCTCGACAGCCATTGGTCGGTCAGCCCTTCCCACTGCTTACTTGTAGTCCTTGAGCATCTTGCGGTAGGCGTCGCCCGTCTCCTGGGCGGCCTTCTCCGGGGTGGTCTTGCCGCCCAGGACGTTGGCCATCTGGAGGCGGATCGGCTCGAAGAGGGCGTTGCCCTGCGGGATCCACGGGCGCTCGACGGCCTTGTCGACGGCCGGCTTGAAGAACTGGACCATCTCGTTGCCCGACACCGACGGCTGGGTGTAGACCGACAGGCGGGTGGGCAGGAGGCTGAGCTTCTCGGTGGTCTGCTGCTGCACCTTGGCGGAGCCCATGTACTTGGCGAACTCGTAGGACGCGTCGAGGTTCTTGGAGCCGGCGTAGACGGAGAGGTTCCAGCCGCCCTGCGGGGAGCCCTGGCCGGCGCTGCCGGCCGGGACGGGGGCGATGCCCAGGTTCTTCGGGTCCTTGAACTCGGCGCCGGCGCGCGAGTCGGCGATGGCCCACGGGCCGTTCAGCATCATCGCGACCTTGCCGGACTTGAACGCGTTCTGCATGTTGTTCCAGCCGTCGGAGGCGTCGGTGATCGCCGCCTCCGAGTCGACCAGGTCCTTGATGGTCTTGTACGCGCTGACGCCGGACGGGTCGTCGATGGTGATCTTCTTGCCCTTGGCGTCGACCAGGTCGCCGCCCTCGCCGTAGAGGAAGGACAGGAACCAGTACGGGTCGTCACCGCGCAGGTACAGGCCGGTCTTGCCGGGCCACTTCTTGCTGACCTTGGCCGACGCGTCCTTCAGCGCCTCCAGGGTGGTGGGGACCTCGGCGCCGGCGTCCTTGAGCATCTTCTTGTTGTAGAAGAGCGCCATGGTGTCGATGACCTGCGGGACCGCGTAGGTCTTGTCGTTGAACTTGGTGCTCGCGGCGGCCTGGGGCAGCCAGTCGCCCTGGTTCTCGATGGCGCGGGTGCCGTCGAGCGGGGCGAGGTAGCCGAGGCTGGCGAAGTCGGCGACCCAGGCGACCTCGGTGCGCATCACGTCGGGGGCGCCGGAGTTGCCGCCCGCGGCGTTCTTGAACTTGGCGTTGGCCTCGCCGAACGGCACGTTGACGTACTTGACCTTCACCTTGGGGTGCAGCTTGGTGAAGCCCTCGGCGAGGGACTGGTACGTCGCCTTCTCGGCCTCGTTCGAGGTGTCCCAGAAGGTGACCGTGCCGGACAGCTCGCCGGATCCGCTGGACCCGCCCTGGTCGCCGCCGTCGCCTCCGCACGCCGCCGTCGTCAGACCGAGGGCCGCGACCAGCGCGGTGGCCGCTATGCCACGCCGCATGTGAACTCCTTCAACTGATCCCGGGAAGACGAAGGCGGATCACATGTCTGGATCTCGTGCCTCCTGCAGACCGCTCCCTCGCGGTGCGCCGGGTTGCCAGGAACGTAACAGGGATGAAAACGCGCCGAAAGACCTTGCGGTAAATTTCTGCAAGGCACGCTGATCGTTACATCCGCGTGTCCCTACAGTTGCCGACGCATCGCTTGACAGCGACCGCGAGGCGGCCTTGCGCGGGACGGGAACGGTCTGCAAGCCTTTTCGTAAGACCTTGCAGGACCGTTGCATTACCACTGCCACCTCGTTAGATGTACGTAGCCCCCATCCCGGCCCACCGAGAGGGACACCGCACATGGCACACGAGCTGACCTCGCCCGTCCCGGCGCCGGAGGATCTGCACCGTGCAAGCTCTTCCAGCGACCGCCCGGGGTGGTGGCGGGAGGCCGTCATCTACCAGGTGTACGTCAGGTCCTTCGCGGACAGCGACGGCGACGGCATCGGCGACCTGCGCGGGGCCCGCGAGCGCCTGCCCCACCTGGCCCGGCTGGGCGCGGACGCGGTGTGGCTCACCCCCTTCTACGCCTCCCCCCAGGCCGACGGCGGGTACGACGTGGCCGACTACCGGGCCGTCGACCCCGTCTTCGGCGACCTGGCGGACGCCGACGACCTGGTCCGCACGGCCCACGAGCTCGGGCTGCGGGTGATCGTCGACATCGTCCCCAACCACACCTCCGACCGGCACCCCTGGTTCCGCGAGGCCCTCGCCGGCACCGGGCGCGAGCGCTACCACTTCCGCCCCGGCAAGGGGCCGGACGGTTCCCTGCCGCCCAACGACTGGGAGTCCGTCTTCGGCGGCCCGGCCTGGACCCGCGTGCCCGACGGCGACTGGTACCTGCACCTGTTCGCCCCCGAGCAGCCGGACCTCAACTGGGACGACGAGGAGGTCCGAGCCGAGTTCGAGTCCGTGCTCCGGTTCTGGCTGGACCTCGGGGTCGACGGCTTCCGGGTCGACGTCGCGCACGGCATGGTCAAAGCCGCCGGGATGCCCGACATCGGGCACGGGGAGCAGGCCCGGCTCATCGGCACCCAGCAGCTTCCGTTCTTCGACCAGGACGGGGTCCACGAGATCCACCGCGCCTGGCGGCGGCTGCTGGACGGCTACGAGGGCGAGCGCATCGCCGTCGCCGAGGCGTGGGCGCCGTCGGCGGAGCGGCTGGCGCTGTACGTACGCCCCGACGAGCTGCACCAGGCGTTCAACTTCCAGTTCCTCAACTGCCCCTGGGACGCGGACTGCCTGCGGCGGGTCATCGACGACTCGCTGCGGGCCACCGCCTCGGTGGGCGCGCCGACCACCTGGGTGCTGTCCAACCACGACGTGGTCCGCCACACCACCCGGTACGGGGACGGTGTCACCGGGCTGCGCCGGGCGCGGGCGGCCGCGCTGCTGATGCTGGCCCTGCCCGGCTCGGCGTACGTCTACCAGGGCGAGGAGCTGGGACTGCCCGAGGTCACGGAGCTGCCCGACGAGGTCCGCCAGGACCCCGCCTTCCTGCGCGGCGAGGGCCAGGACGGGCTGCGCGACGGGTGCCGGGTGCCGATCCCGTGGACGCCGGAGGGCCCCTCGTACGGCTTCGGCCCCGGCGGTAGCTGGCTGCCCCAGCCGTCGTCGTGGCGCGAGCTGTCCGTGGCGGCCCAGACCGGCGACCCGGACTCGACGCTGGAGCTGTACCGCAGCGCGCTGGCCGTGCGCCGCGAGCACCCGGCGCTCGGCGCGGGCGACGCGGTGGAGTGGCTGCCCGCGCCGGACGGGGTCCTGGCGTTCCGCCGCCGTGCGAAGGGCGCGGGCACCGGCCCCTGGCAGGGCGACCTGGTCTGCACGGTCAACCTCACCGACCGCCCGGTCCCCCTGCCCGTCCCCGGCGGCCGGGTCCTGCTGTCGAGCACCCCCGTCCCCGCCGCTCCCCCGGCCCCCGCCGCTCCGCCCGGGGAGTCGGCCGGCGAGGCCCCCGGGAACCCGGCGGCGGCCACCGCTCCCTGCGCCAAAGTCCCGCCCCCCGCACGGGAGTCGGCGGTGGGGGCGGGCACCGGGGACGCCGGCCGGACCGTCCTGCTGGCCCCCGAGTCCTGCGTCTGGTGGGCAAGCTGACGTGCGGCCGGTACAGTCGCATCCCATGACCGCGCGGCTAGCCGACATCGCAGCCCAGGCGGGGGTCAGCGAAGCCACAGTCAGCCGCGTGCTCAACGGCAAGCCCGGTGTGGCGGCGGCCACCCGCCAGTCCGTGCTGGCCGCCCTCGACGTGCTCGGCTACGAGCGTCCCGTACGGCTGCGGCAGCGCAGCGCGGGACTGGTCGGGCTGATAACCCCCGAGCTGGACAACCCCATCTTCCCGGCCCTGGCCCAGGTCATCGGCCAGGCCCTGACCCGCCAGGGCTACACCCCCGTCCTCGCCACCCAGACCCCCGGCGGCTCCACCGAGGACGAACTGACCGAAATGCTCGTCGAGCGGGGCGTCTCCGGCATCATCTTCGTCTCCGGACTGCACGCCGACACCACCGCCGACATGACGCGCTACGACCAGCTTCGCGGCAAGGGCGTCCCGTACGTCCTCATCAACGGCTTCTCCCCCAAGGTGCAGGCGCCGTTCGTCTCCCCCGACGACCGGGCCGCGATGCAGCTCGCCGTCACCCACCTCGCCTCCCTCGGGCACACCCGGATCGGCCTCGCGGTCGGACCGAAGCGGTTCGTGCCCGTCCAGCGCAAGATCGAGGGCTTCCGGCTCGGCATGCAGGCCCGGCTCGGCCTGGAC
This sequence comes from Streptomyces sp. NPDC039423, assembly GCF_055598725.1. Classification (NCBI taxonomy): domain Bacteria; kingdom Bacillati; phylum Actinomycetota; class Actinomycetes; order Kitasatosporales; family Streptomycetaceae; genus Streptomyces; species Streptomyces sp. NPDC039423. Next base: position 772,383 of record NZ_JBVKAH010000001.1, on the reverse strand, counting down.
CCGGAGCGGTGCGAGGAACTGATCCAGCACTCGCTGTACACGCTGGAGGGCGGGCAGGCCGCCGCGACCGCGCTGATCGACCGGGGCTGCACCGCCGTCGTCTGCGCCAGCGACATGATGGCCCTGGGTGCCATCCGGGCCGCCCGCCAGCAGGGGCTGCACGTCCCCCGGGACGTCTCCGTCGTCGGGTTCGACGACTCCCCCCTCATAGCCTTCACCGACCCGCCGCTGACCACCATCCGCCAGCCCGTCCTCGCCATGGGGCAGGCGGCGGTGCGGGCCCTCCTGGAGGAGGTCGGCGGCACACCCGCCCCGCACAGCGAGTTCGTCTTCATGCCGGAGCTGGTCGTCCGCGGGTCCACCGCCTCGGGACCTCAGGGTCAGCGGTCATCCGAAAGGCGTAGCGATGGCGATGACGACCAGACTGACGGATGATCGAGCGAGTAGACCTATCTGGCAGACTCTTGGCCCATGGGTGACACGACTGTGAGGACACGGGAAGGCCGCGAGGCCCCGGCACCACCGGTGGATTCACCCATCGAGCAGGGTCCGGCCCGGGAGGCGGACGGCCGTACGGTGTGGCAGCGTGCGCGCGCTCCGCGCCGCCCCCGCATCTGGTTCGAGATCCTGCTGATCGCGGTGAGCTACTGGACGTACTCACTGATCCGCAACGCGGTGCCCGAGCAGAAGGCGGAGGCACTGCGCAACGCCGACTGGATCTGGCGGGCGGAGCAGTCCCTCGGCATCGCCGTCGAGAAGTCCGTCAACCACGCCGTCGACTCGGTGACGTGGCTGATCGTGGGCATGAACTACTACTACGCCACCCTGCACTTCATCGTCACCATCGGTGTCCTGGTGTGGCTGTACCGGTGGCACCCGGGGCGGTACGCCGCGACCCGCCTGGTGCTGTTCTCCACCACCGGTGTCGCCCTGCTCGGCTACTACCTGTACCCGCTGGCCCCGCCGCGCCTGATGACGTCGGAGACGTTCGTCGACACGGTGCTGGTGCACCACACCTGGGGCTCCATGGCCTCCGGCGACCTGAAGCAGATGTCCAACCAGTACGCCGCGATGCCGTCCATGCACATCGGGTGGTCGCTGTGGTGCGGGCTGACGATCTTCGCCCTGGCCCGGGCGCCCTGGGCCAGGATCCTCGGGCTGCTCTACCCCACCGCCACCCTGGTGGTCATCGTCGCCACCGCCAACCACTTCTGGCTGGACGCCGTGGGCGGCATGATCTGCCTGGCCTTCGGCTGCACCCTGGCGTACGTCTGGTACGGCAGGCTGCCGCACCGGCTGCCGCGCCTGGTGGCGGCGTACACCCCGGCGGCGCCCGGCGCCGGAGCCGGCGCCCACGCCGCGCCCGCCGGCCCGGAAGCGGATCCCGCCGACGCCGGTGCGGCCGGTGCCGGTGCGGCCACCGGCGCCCCGCTCGCGGCGGGAACGCGCCGCTGACGGCCGCGAGGCCTCCCGGACCGCCTCAGCCCCCGTAGAACAGCTCCTCCACCACCGCCCGCGCCCGGCGCGTGGTGCGGCGGTAGTCCTCCACCATCTCGCCGACGTGCCCGGGCCCGTACCCCAGGTAGCGGCCGACCGCCGCCAGCTCCCGGGAGTCGGACGGGAAGGTGTCCCCGGCCCGGCCGCGCACCAGCATCACCCCGTTGCGCACCCGGGTCGCCAGCACCCAGGCCTCGTCCAGGGTCTGGGCGTCCTGCTCCGTGATCAGGCCCGCGTCCCGGGCGGCGGCCAGCGCCGGCCGGGTACGGGTGGTACGCAGCCCCGGCACCGCGTGCCCGTGGCGCATCTGGAGGAGCTGGACGGTCCACTCCACGTCGGACAGCCCCCCGCGCCCCAGCTTGGTGTGCAGGGCGGGGTCGGCCCCGCGCGGCAGCCGCTCGGTCTCCATCCGGGCCTTCAGGCGCCGGATCTCCCGCACCGCGGCCTCGTCCAGGCCCTGCTCGGGGTAGCGCAGCGGGTCGGCCAGCTCGATGAACCGGCGCCCGAGGTCCTCGTCGCCGGCCATCGGCTCGGCGCGCAGCAGCGCCTGGCTCTCCCAGCCCAGTGACCAGCGGCGGTAGTAGGCCGCGTACGACTTGAGGGTGCGCACCAGCGGCCCGCTCTTGCCCTCGGGGCGCAGGTCCGCGTCGATGAGCAGCGGCGGGTCGGCGGTCGGGAGCTGGAGCAGCCGGCGCATCTCGGCGACCACGGCGTTGGCCGCCCGCGCCGCCTCCTGCTCGTCGACGCCCTCGCGCGGCTCGTGGACGAACAGGACGTCGGCGTCGGAGCCGTACCCCAGCTCATGGCCGCCGAAGCGGCCCATGCCGATGACGGCGAACCGGGTGGGCAGGGTGTCGCCCCACTGCTCGCGCACGGCGGCCCGCAGCGCCCCCGCGACGGTCGCCGCGTTCAGATCGGTGATCGCCTGCCCGACCCGGTCCACCAGGGCGCCGGGGTCGGCCTCGGCGGGGCTGTCCTCGGTGCCGTACGAGCCGATGATGTCGGCGGCGGCGGTACGGAACAGCTCCCGGCGCCGTACGCCACGGGCCACGGCCACGGCCAGCTCGGCGTCCTCCGCGCGGCCGACGGCCGCCAGGATCTCCGGCTCCAGATGGGAACGGCCGCGCGGCCGGAGCCCCTCGGGCGCCCCCAGGATGGCCACCGCCTCGGGCGCGCGCAGCAGCAGGTCGGGGGCCAGCCGCCCGGCCGACAGCACCCGGGCCAGGTTCTCCGCCGCCGCGCCCTCGTCCCGCAGCAGCCGGAGGTACCAGGGCGTCTTGCCCAGCGCGTCCGACACCTTGCGGAAGCCCAGCAGCCCGGCGTCGGGGTCCGCCGAGTCGGCGAACCAGCCCAGCAGCACCGGCAGCAGCGTCCGCTGGATCGCCGCCTTCCTGGTGACGCCGGACGCCAGCGCCTCCAGGTGCCGCAGCGCGGCGGCGGGATCGGCGTACCCGAGCGCCTCCAGGCGCTGCCCGGCGGCCTTGGCGCTGAGCCGTGTCTCCCCGGGGGCGAGCTGGGCGACCGCGTCCAGCAGGGGCCGGTAGAACAGCTTCTCGTGCAGCCGCCGCACCACCGAGGCGTGGCGCCGCCACTCCCGGTTCAGCTCGGCGACGGGATCGGTGCGCAGCCCCATCGACCGGCCCAGCCGCCGCAGGTCCTCCTCGCCCTCCGGCACCAGGTGCGTACGCCGCAGCCGGAAGAGCTGGATGCGGTGCTCCATCGCCCGCAGGAAGCGGTACGCCTCGTCGAGCTGCGCCGCGTCGGCGCGCCCCACGTAGCCGCCGGCCGCCAGCGCCTTCAGTGCCTCCAGCGTGGTCGCGCTGTGCAGCGTGGCGTCGCTGCGCCCGTGCACGAGCTGGAGGAGCTGCACCGCGAACTCGACGTCCCGCAGCCCGCCGGGCCCGAGCTTCAGCTCGCGGTCCACGTGCGCGACCGGGATGTTGTCCACCACGCGGCGGCGCATCTTCTGCACGTCGGTGACGAAGTTCTCCCGCTCGGCGGCCTGCCACACCAGGGGCGAGACGGCCTCGATGTACGCGGCGCCCAGCTCCGGGTCACCGGCCACCGGCCGGGCCTTCAGCAGGGCCTGGAACTCCCACGTCTTGGCCCAGCGCTGGTAGTAGGCGAGGTGGCTCGACAGCGTGCGCACCAGGGGCCCGTTCCTGCCCTCCGGCCGCAGATTGGCGTCGACCGGCCAGATGGTGCCCTCCACCGTCTGCTCCGAGCAGATGCGCATCAGGTGCGAGGCCAGCCGGGTGGCGGCGCGCAGCGCCTCGCCCTCGTCGGCGCCGTCGACGGGCTCGCCGACGAAGATGACGTCCACGTCGGAGACGTAGTTCAGCTCGCGGCCGCCGCACTTGCCCATCGCGACGACCGCGAGCCGGCACAGCGCCGCGTCCTCCGGGGCGGCCGCGCTCGCCAGGGCGAGGGCCTTGCGGAGGGTGGCCGTGGCGAGGTCGGCCAGCTCGGCGGCGGTCTCGGCGACATCGATGGTGCCGCACACGTCACGGGCCGCTATGGCCAGCAGGCAGCGCCGGTAGGCGACGCGCAGCGACACGGGATCGGTCGCCCCGGCCAGCCCGCGCTCGAACTCCGCGACGCCCGGGTGCAGGTCGGCCGACTCGTACGTGACGAGCGCCTCCCAGTCCCGCGGGTGCCGGGCCAGGTGGTCGGCCAGCGCCTCGGAGGAGCCGAGCACGCCGAGCAGCCGGTCGCGCAGCGGCTTGGCGCTCAGGACCGTGCCGAGCAGTTGCCGGCCGTCCCCGTCCTGCGCCTCGGCCAGCCGGACCAGCCCGCGCAGCGCCAGATCGGGATCGGGGGTGGCGCCCAGCGCGTCCAGGAGGACCGGGTCACCGCGCACGGCCGACACCACGGGCAGGTCGAGCAGCCGCTCGGCGGCGGACGGATCGGTGAAGCCGTGCCGCAACAGTCGGGTGAAGGTACTGCTCCTGCGCCCCGGTCCGGTCATGGCTCCCCTTCTTCCGGAGGCTCGGTCCGCCTCCGGGAACCAGTCGCGTCCGCCGGCGGTCGACCGTGCTCGGGCCGCTCGTACCCCGCGGCCCTCCGCGCTCTCCCGCTCGACGCCCGCGCGCCCCTTCGGCCCACTCGCCAGCACGTCCCCACGAGCCTATCGGCCCGCGCCCCCGCCGCACCGTGAGGCCCCGGGGCACCGGCGGCCACGGGGGCGACGGCGTGAGGCAGCGCACACGGCGGCCTATGAACCGGATGGCGGCAATGCCCCTCTTCCCTCCCGGTTCGACCACTCCCACCCGTATGACGGAAGCCGCCGCCCATGTCTCGCCCCGCCCTCCCCTCCTTCCGCCGAGGCCTGCTCGTGGCCGCGCCGATCGCCGTGCTGCTCGGCATCACGGGCGGGACCCTGGCGCTCACCACCGGGTCGTCGGACGCGTCCGACGTGCCGACCCGGGGCGTACCGGAGGCGGACGCCATGAAGCCGGTCCGCACGGCCGGGGAGGCGGTCGTGCAGATCATGGCCCACCCGGACGACGACCTGTTCTTCATGAACCCGGACACCAGCCAGTCCATCGCGTCCGGCCGGAGCCTCACGTCCGTGTACCTGACCGCCGGGGAGTCCGACGGGCGCAACGCCCGCCGTCAGGACCCGCGCCCGCGCGCCGACAAGGCGGCGTACGCGGAGGCCCGGCAGAACGGCATCCGGGCCGCGTACGCCGAGATGGCCACCGGCAACCGCACCAGCCCGTGGGACCGCACCTCGATCGTCACGGCCGGCGGCGGCCGGGCCGAACTGGACACCCTGCGGGCGAAGCCGCAGATCAGCCTGGTCTGGCTCCAGCTCCGTGAGGCGGGCAGCATCTCCGACGACCGCCCGCACAGCCTGCGCGGGCTGTGGGACGGCCGGGTGGAGCGGCTGGAGTCCCAGCTCGCGGCGGGCTCCCCGGTCCGGGACGGCTTCGCGTACACCAGGGACCAGACGGTCGCGACCCTGACCGGGGTGCTCGACCGGTTCCGGCCCACTTTCGTGCGGATGATGGACCCGACGCCAGGCCGGAACGAGAAGACGGGCAAGCTCTCCGACCACCAGGACCACATGTACGGCGCCCGGTTCGCGCAGGCGGCGCTCGCCCGGTACGCGGAGAAGAGCGGGCGCCCGTCCTTCGCCGTGCAGAACTACCTCGGGTACTCGACCGGCGGGATGCCGCACGTGCTGGACCCGCGGACCACCGAGGCGAAGCTGCGCACGCTGAAGACCTACGCGTGGTGGGATCACACCGACTACTGCGAGGACCCGGCCGGCTGCGGCGACCGCAAGGTGGCCGCCCGCCCCGCCGGGCACGACTGGGCCCAGTCGGTCCGCTACGCCCGGGGCGGTTCGGCCTCCTGGGCGCAGCGGGGCGCCGGGCCGGGCGAGTCGTACGCGTTCTCGGTGCTGGACGGCCGGCTGGCGGTGTGGCACCGGCGGGACGCGGCACAGGGGTGGACGGGCCCGGTCCTCCAGAAGGGGACCGGCCTGGACAGCGGGGTGACCTCGGTGCGGCTGCCGGACGGCCGGGTCGCGGTGTTCGGGACGCGCACCCGGCTGGACGGGAAGTACCGCCGCGAGGTGGTGGCGTCGGTGCAGTCCGCGCCGGGCGGGGCGTTCGGCCCGTGGCGGTCGCTGGGGACGCCGGAGCGGGACGACGACACCGCCACGTCCGACATCGGCCTGCCGGCGGTCCTGGTGGACCGGGCCGGCCTGATGACGGTGTACGTGCGCGACGGCGGCCACACGATGCGGGTCAGCGCCCAGCGGGCGGACGGCGGCTGGGGGCCGTGGCGGCCGGCCGGGGGGCGGGACCTGCGGGGCGACCCGGTGGCGGCCATGGACGCGACGGGGCGGGGGTACGTGTTCGCGGCCACGCCGAGGACGGTGCTGGCGTGGACGCAGGCCGCCCCGGACGGGCCGGTGGGCGGGCCGGTGCCGACCGGGCTGCCGGCGACCACCGTGTCGCTGAGCGCCGCGCCGGACGGTGCGGACGGGGTGCGGCTCTGGTTCCGGAAGCCGGATGCGGGTGACGTCCGCTCGGCCCGCTTCGCGGGCGGTGGCCACGCCTCGCCGGTACGGGAGGCGCCGGGCGGCGTGGCCGGACACGGCGCCCTGGCGGTGTCGGGCGGCCGGGTGGCCGGGCGCGCGGGCACCGGCGCGGTGGCGGCGCTGTCGCCCGGCGGGCGGTGGACGACGGGCGGTTCGCTGTTCGCCGGCGCCCCCGCCGCCGCCCCGGGCGGTTTCGCCACGCTGGGCCTGGACGGCCGGCTGAACTGGTCGCCCTGGGAACGGTGAGCCGATAAGCCTGCGCCGCGCGCGGAGTCCGGCTTGGATGGGCGTACGTCCGGCTTGGATGGGCGTACGTATCGAGGGAGGAAGCCCATGAACTGGACACTCGAGGTCGTCGTCGTCCCGGTCACCGACCTGGACCGGGCGAAGGACTTCTACGGCACGGCCTGCGGGTTCACGGTCGACCTGGACACGGAGGTGGCCTCGGGCGTGCGCATCATCCAGGTGACCCCGCCCGGCTCGCGCTGCTCGATCGCCCTCCAGAGCGGCATGCCCCCGGGCCCGGGCGAGAAGCCCATGGCCCCGGGCTCGCTCCAGGGCCTCCAGGTGTGCGTGACCGACATCGAGGCGGCCCGCGCGGAGCTGCTGTCCCGGGGCGTGGACGTGACCCCCGTGCAACACGTGGGCCCGGACGGCTGGACGGAGGGCAAGGGCGGGACGTGGAACTCGTTCATGTTCTTCAAGGACCCGGACGGCAACGGCTGGACGGTCCAGGAGGCCCCGTCCGAGCTGTCCGAGCGCTAGGTCGTGTCGATCAGGCGGGCGTCCCGCCGATCGGGCTCCCGATGCCCGCCTGATCGGCACGACACCGCCTAGGTGCGCTTCGGCCGGGACGTGGAGGCGACCGCGAACAGGGACAGTCCGCACAGGGCGACGAGGGCCCAGCCCGGGCGGGACGCGTGGGCGAGTCCGGCCGGGGCGGAGCCCGCGACCAGGCCGCCGGCGACGGCGATGCCGAGCGCGGCGCCCAACTGCCGGGCGGTCGAGGTGATCGCCCCGGCCACCCCGGCGCGGCCGGCCGGCAGGCCGCTCACGGCGGTGTTGGTGATCGGCGCGTTGGCGAAGCCGAACCCGATGCCGATGAGCGCGTAGGCCGGCAGGAGCAGCAGTACGCCGGTGTCCTGGTCGAGACCGGTGAGGCAGAGGCCGCCGGCCGTCATGGAGGCCCCGGCCGCCAGCAGCGGCGGCCTCGGCCCGGTACGCCCGACGAGCCGGCCGGACCAGGGCGCGCAGAGGGTCGCTCCGACGGCCATGGGCAGGGTCGCCAGCCCGGCCGCGAGCGGTGTCCAGCCCCGGCCGTCCTGGAGGTAGAGGGTGTTGAGCAGCAGCGTCACGTTGAGGGCGACGAAGACGGCCACCGCTCCGAGGACGGCCCCGGTGAAGGCGGGGCGGCGGAAGAGCCGCGGGTCCACCAGCGGTTCGGGGCGGCTCCACTCGACCCGTACGAACGCGGCCGCCGCCAGGCCGGTGAAGGCGTAGGCGCCGAGGGCGGCGGGCGAGGTCCAGCCGATGCGCGGCCCTTCGATCAGGACGCCGACCGCGGCCGCGATGACCAGGGTCAGCAGCACCTGGCCGGGCAGGTCGAGCCGCTGGGCCCGCCGGGCCCGGGACTCGGGGACGAACAGCGCGGTGAGCACGAGAGCGGCGACGACGACGGGGGCGTTGACCCAGAACAGCGAGCGCCAGCCGAGGCTTTCGACGAGCGCACCGCCCGTGACGGGGCCGGCGGCCATGCTGAGCCCGAACACCGCGGCCCAGACGCCGATCGCCCGGGCGCGTTCCCTCGGGTCGGGCATCGCGTCGACCACGATCGCGAGGGCCACGGGGCTGAGCATCGAGGCGCCGACGCCCTGGAGCGCGCGGGCCGCCACGAGCACGCCCACCGAGGGCGCGAGGGCGCAGGCCACGGACGCCAGACCGAAGACCACCAGCCCGGTCCGGAACACCTTGCGGCGGCCGAAGCGGTCCGCCAGCGCGCCGGAGGTGATGAGCAGACCGGCGAGGACGAGGGTGTAGGAATCGACGGTCCATTCGAGGCTGCGGGTGCCGATGTGCAGGGCGCGTCCGATCTCGGGCAGGCCCACGTTCACGATGGTGGTGTCCAGGCCCACCAGGAACATGCTCAGGCAGCAGACGGCCAGTACCGTCCAGCGCCTTCGCGGGCTCAGCACGGGCGGTACGGTCTGCTGCGGGGGATGGATCGTCGTGGTCACGGCCTTGCCTCTCACGTTCGTGCAGTGTCCGGCCCGGTCATGCTCGGGGTGGCCGCCCACCGTGGCCCAGCGACTTTGCGGAGACCGCAAAATGGCTGTCATGGACGCGGAAGTGCAAGAGACGATCAACGGCATCGGCCCCCGGTTGCGCGCGCTGCGCCGGGACCGCGGACTCACCCTGGAAGCGCTGGCCGCGACGACGGGGATCTCGGTGAGCACCCTGTCCCGGCTGGAGTCGGGCAAGCGCCGGCCGACGCTGGACCTGCTCATCCCGCTGGCGCGTGCGCACCGGGTGGCCCTGGACCAGCTCGTGGCGGCGCCGGCCAGCGGCGACCCCCGGGTGCACCTCAAGCCGCTCAACAAGGGGCACGGCAACGTCCTGGTGCCCCTGACCCAGTACCCGGGCCGGGTGCAGGTGTTCAAGCAGGTGCTGGCTCCCCGCGAACCCAAGCTGGTGACCCACAACGGCTACGAGTGGCTGTACGTCCTCGCGGGCGAGCTCCGCCTCGTCCTCGGGGACCAGGACTGCGTCCTGCGCCCGGGCGAGGTGGCCGAGTTCGACACCAGGCAGCCCCACTGGTTCGGCCCGGCGAACGGCAAGCCGGTCGAGATCCTCCACCTGTTCGGGCCCCACGGCGACCAGGCCGTCGTCCGCACCCCCGGCCCGGCGGCCCTCGGAGGCCACGGCCCGCACGCCTGACGGCCGACGCGCGCCACGCCACCCGGCGTGCTGCACTGGACGGAGGACCACTGCGGAGGTGCCCATGACCGGCCGCGTCGGCAAGACCCGGAACATCTTCCTCGTGTGGCTCGTCTGGCCACTGATCACCCTGGGGATCTACCACCTCGTCTGGTACTACAAGGTGAACCGCGAGGCGCGCGACTTCGACGAACGCATCGACGTCCGGCCGGGCATGGCGGTGGTGGCCATCGCCCTCGGCTGGATCCTGATCGTGCCGCCGTTCATCTCGGTGTACAACACGGGCGAACGCATCGCCCGCATGCAGCGGGCGGCCGGGATGCAGCCGACCTGCAACCCCTGGATCGGCCTCGTCCTGGTCTTCATCTTCAGCCTGCACCCGCTGTACTACCAGCAGGAGATGAACCGCATCTGGGCCCTCTACGGCCTCCGCCCGGAAGGCGACCAGGTCCCCCTGGCGGCCTGACCCCCGGCCGGGCCGCCGGCCGAACCGAGCCGGCTCAACGTCAAGCAGCTCCCCCGGCGTTCCCATGCCGGAGGAGCAGCTCACGGACCGCGGGCAGAACCGGGCTTCCGGCCCTCCGCCCCCGCTCTTGATTACTTCCAGATCTGCCAGTCGCTACCGTTGCACTTATTGGTATAGACGTTGCCCTGCCAATCGCCATCGAGACACAGGCCGGTCTGCCGATTCACGAGCTGCATGCCGTCGCCCGTCCAGTTCTCGTACCACTGCTGGTAATAATTCGCCGGCTTGTCGCAGGGCTCGATGTAGACCTTTCCGACGCCACTCCCGTCGGCGTACCAGCTCGCCAGGCAGCGACCGGAGAAGAACGTGTTCCTGGTGGTGATCTTGTAGGCGCCGTCCGGGTTCTGAAGATTACTCTGCGAGTCGTCCCATCTGATGCTGAGCCCCTTGGGCACGTCCACGCACTTCAGCATGGCCGCGGCACTGGTGTCGACGCCGCTGCTGTTCCAGACTCGGAGGCAACCGCCTGTGTGCGCGTTGCGCCACAGGATGTTGTCGGATGCCGACGCAGGCGTAGAGACAGCCGCCAGGATCGTCGGAACCGCCGCCAGCACCATGGCAGCGCGGATTTTCGAAGCCTTATTCATATTTCCCCCTGCACCCGAAGGCGCTAAAGCCAGGGGGTGGAATATGGTCAGATCCCCCTGGGACGCCTGAACTCTATGCGGGAGAGTTCGAGACAAGCAAGCAAGTTGATCAAGACTTGAGCCGGAATGAAATGCTCCGCCTGAGATCCGGGAAATGCCCGGTGGTTTCGGGGGTCGGGTCAGCAGCCGGACAGCCATGACACGGCCGACGGTCGGTGACCGTCGGCCGTGTCATGGCTGTCGTGCAGCGGTGGACCCAGGGCTGAACCCGGCCTACAGCACCGGCAGGTTCTTGCGCAGCTCGAAGGCGGTGACCTCGGAGCGGTACTCCTCCCACTCCTGCTTCTTGTTGCGGAGGAAGAAGTCGAAGACGTGCTCGCCGAGGGTCTCGGCGACCAGTTCGCTGCGCTCCATCAGGGAGATCGCCTCGCCCAGGTTCTGCGGGAGCGGCTCGATGCCCATGGCGCGGCGTTCGGCGTCGGAGAGGGCCCAGACGTCGTCGTCGGCGCCGGCGGGGAGTTCGTAGCCCTCCTCGATGCCCTTCAGGCCGGCCGCCAGAAGCACCGCGTACGTCAGGTACGGGTTGGCGCCGGAGTCGATGGAGCGGACCTCGACGCGGGCGGAGCCGGTCTTGCCGGGCTTGTACATCGGGACGCGGATCAGGGCGGAGCGGTTGTTGTGGCCCCAGCAGATGTACGAGGGGGCCTCGCCGCCCGAGCCGGCGGTGCGGGTGGAGCCGCCCCAGATGCGCTTGTAGGAGTTGACCCACTGGTTGGTGACGGCCGAGATCTCCGCCGCGTGGCGCAGCAGGCCCGCGATGAAGGAGCGGCCGACCTTGGAGAGCTGGTACTCGGCGCCCGACTCGTAGAAGGCGTTGCGGTCGCCCTCGAAGAGGGAGAGGTGGGTGTGCATGCCCGAGCCGGGGTGTTCCGAGAACGGCTTGGGCATGAAGGTGGCCTGCACGCCCTGCTCCAGCGCCACCTGCTTCATGACCAGGCGGAACGTCATGATGTTGTCGGCGGTCGACAGCGCGTCGGCGTAGCGGAGGTCGATCTCCTGCTGGCCGGGGGCGCCCTCGTGGTGGCTGAACTCGACCGAGATGCCCATCGACTCGAGCATGGTGATCGCCTGGCGGCGGAAGTCCATGCCGACGTTCTGCGGGGTGTGGTCGAAGTAGCCGGAGTTGTCCGCCGGGGTGGGGCGGGTGCCGTCCAGCGGCTTGTCCTTCAGCAGGAAGAACTCGATCTCGGGGTGGGTGTAGAAGGTGAAGCCGAGGTCGGAGGTCTTGGCCAGGATCCGCTTCAGCACGTACCGGGGGTCGGCGAAGGACGGGGAGCCGTCGGGCATGAGGATGTCGCAGAACATCCGGGCCGTGCCCGGTGCCTCCGCCCGCCACGGCAGGATCTGGAAGGTTCCCGGGTCGGGCTTGGCGATCATGTCCGACTCGTACACCCGGGCGAAGCCCTCGATCGCCGAGCCGTCGAAGCCGATGCCCTCGTCGAAGGCCTGCTCCAGCTCGGCGGGGGCCACGGCGACGGACTTCAGGAAGCCGAGCACGTCCGTGAACCACAGGCGCACGAAGCGGATGTCGCGCTCCTCGAGCGTACGGAGTACGAATTCCTGCTGCTTGTCCATGTCCACACCCATCCTCGCTGATCAGGCCAGCATGCCACCACACGGTTTCGTGCACGTTGCGAACCCATAGTGCATGGACCTCTGTGGCGTAGGTAACGGAGGCCTCGCAGACTGGTCCCATGGACCGTGGCACCCAGCAGTTGCCCGGCGCCGGCAAGCCGCCGGCCTGGCTGCGTCTGCTGCCCTGGCTGACGATGGTCCTTCTGGTGGTCGTCCAGCTCACCACCCCGAGGAGCGTGCAGCTCGGCTTCGCATTCGCCGTGGTGCCGCCCCTGACCTCGCTGCTGTACGGAATGCTCGGCACGGCCATGGTGGCGGGCACCCTGTTCGGGCTGCTGCTGATGCCCGCCATCCGCGCCGACGACGTCACCTACGGCGACCTGCTGGCCTTCGGGCTGATCGGCGCGGTCAGCGTCATCCTGGCCGGGGTGCGGGTGCGGCGGGACGCGCAGCTCGTGTCGGTGCGGACGGTGGCGGAGGCGGCCCAGCTCGCCGTGCTGCCGCCGATGCCGGAGCGGGTGGGCCCGGTGCGGTGCGGGGCGCTGTACCGGGCGGCGGAGCGGGGGACGCTGGTGGGCGGGGACCTGTACGACGTGCAGGACGGGCCGTACGGAGTGCGGGCGATCGTGGCCGATGTGAAGGGGCACGGCCTGGAGGCGGTGGGGACGGTGTCGGCGCTGCTGGGGACGTTCCGGGAGGCCGTGCTGGACGAGCCGGAGCTGGCCGGGGTGGCCCGGCGGCTGGACCGGCGGCTGGTGGTGGACTCGGCGGGGCGGGGCGAGACGGAGGTGTTCGCGACCGCGGTGCTGATGGAGTTCCCGCCGGGCGGCAGGGCGGTACGGGTGCTGAGCTGCGGGCACCCGGCGCCGCTGCTGGTGGACGGGGACGGCCCGCGTGAGGTGGAGCTGGCGCCGGGCGCGCCCCTGGGGCTGGGGCTGAGGGAGTACCGGGCGCCGGAGGCGGTGACGGTGCCGCTGCGGCCGTCGGACGTGCTGCTGGCGCACACGGACGGCGTGACGGAGGCGCGGGACGCGACGGGCGCGTTCTACCCGCTGGAGACCCGGCTGCGGGCGGAGACGTGGCCCGTCTCGCCGGTGGAGCTGGTGCGTGAGGTGTGGCGCGATCTGGCGTCGTACGCCGGTGAGGTGGCCGACGACGTGGCGCTGCTGGCGCTCTGTACGCCGGACGGGCGTGGCTGACCGGACGGCGGCCCATTACCATCAGCGCCCATGGGGGGCCACGGGCTCATACGCATCGCGCGTCCCATGGCGTTCGCGGGCGCCGTGGCGACGCTGCTCGCCGCGCTCTTCGTCTGTGTCGCCCCGCACGGCGGCGCCGGGGCCGGGCACCGGGGCCCCGTGGCCGGCAGCACCGCCGCCGGGCACCCGGCTTCCGGGTACGGGACGGGGCACGAAGCCGGCGAGTACATCTGCCCGTACGACCGGGGCGACTGCGGGCTCTTCCCGTACCTGACCCCCGCCGTCCTCACCGCCCCGCCGCTCGACCCGCCGGCCCAGCCGGACGGCCTGGTGCGGGCGGGGGCAACCGCTCCCGCCGGCCGGCCCGCCGCCTCCGGCGTCCGGCCGCGCGCGCCGGACCTCCACGTCCTCCAGGTGCTGCGGACCTAGGGCAGCCCGCCGCAGTCCCGGACCCAGCAGTGACGACCCTCCACATCCGACAAGGAAACCCCCACCATGGCTGCCAACCGATCGTCCACCGCCGACCGCCGTGCCCGAATAGAGGAGATGCGCCGCGCCGAGCGCGCCCGTGAGCGCCGCAACCGCGTGATCACCATCTCCGTCAGCGCTCTCGTGGTCGCCGGCCTCGTGGGCTTCGGCGGATACGTGCTGAACAAGGAGAACAAGGAGCAGGAGCAGCAGGAGGCGGCCGCCAAGGCGCCGATCGAGGACGAGAAGTCCTGGGACGCCAAGAAGCTGGGCCGCAACCACGTCACCAAGTCCGTGACGTACCCGATGAAGCCCCCGGTGGGCGGTGACCACGACCAGGTGTGGCTCAACTGCGACCGGGACGTGTACAAGAAGCCGGTTCCCGAGCGGAACGCGGTGCACTCCCTGGAGCACGGCGCGGTGTGGGTGACGTACAACTCCAAGGCGCCGGCGGACGACGTGAAGAAGCTGGCGGAGAAGGTCGGCAAGACCTCGTACTCCTTCATGAGCCCGGTCGAGGGCCAGGCCGGTCCGATCATGCTGAGCGCGTGGGGCAAGCAGGTCACCGTCGACGGTGCCGACGACCCGCGGGTGGACGCCTTCTTCACCAAGTACGTGCAGGGCCCGCAGACGCCCGAGCCGGGCGCGGCGTGCACCAACGGGCTGGACCCGCAGTGACCCGTACGCACTGGGCGGCGGTGACGGCGGTGGTGCTGGCGCTGCTGTTCGCCGGGGCGGCGACGGTCGCGTCGGCGGGCCCGGGGACCGAGGGCCGTGCCGCGGCCGTGCCGGCCGAGGACTCGGCGGACGCCGGGTTCGCGCGGGACATGTCGGTGCACCACCAGCAGGCCGTGGAGATGTCGTTCATCGTGCGGGACCGCACGAAGGACGAGGAGGTGCGCCGGCTGGCGTACGACATCGCCAACACCCAGGCCAACCAGCGCGGCATGATGCTGGGCTGGCTGGACATGTGGGGGTTGCCGAAGGTGGTGGCGGGGAGCGAGCCGATGGCCTGGATGGACATGCCGTCCCACGGCCCGGGGCACTCCGGCCCGCTGATGCCGGGCATGGCCACGGCCGACGAGCTGGACCGGTTGCGGACGGCGAGCGGCCGGCAGGCGGAGGTCCTGTACCTGCGGCTGATGACCGAGCACCACCGGGGCGGGGTGCACATGGCGCGCGGCTGTGTGGACCGGTGCCGTCCCGGGGTGGAGCGGAACCTGGCGCAGGGGATGGTCGACGCGCAGGAGTCGGAGATCCTGCTGATGGCCGACCTGTTGGAGAAGCGCGGCGCGAAGCCGTAGCGTCCGGCGGCGGCCGGCCGCCGTGCGGCCGCTCCGGGGTGCCCGGGGCGGCCGTACGGCCGAGCAGCGGTCGCGGGGCGGCGGGGCGGCGACGAGAATGAAGGCGCTCGGGGACCGCGTACGGCGCCGTACGGCGTCTTCGGAGGAAACGAACCCCATGACCACCGCCAAGGACATCATGCACCCCGGAGCCGAGTGGCTCCCCGCCCACGAGACCCTCGACCGTGCCGCGCAGCTCATGCGCGACCTCGATGTGGGCGCCCTGCCCGTCGCCGACGAGAACGAGCGGCTCTGCGGCATCATCACCGACCGGGACATCGTCGTCGGCTGTGTGGCCATGGGCCACGACCCGGCGCGCGTCAAGGCGGGCGAGATGGCGAAGGGCACCCCGCGCTGGATCGACGCGAGCGCGGACGTGGAGGAGGTCCTCCGCGAGATGAAGGGCCACCGGATCCGCCGGCTGCCGGTGATCGAGAACAAGCGTCTGGTGGGCATGATCAGCGAGGCCGACCTGGCCCGGCACCTGTCGGACGCCCAGGTGGCCGACTGGGCGGGGCGGGTCTACGAGCGGCGCTGACCGCTCCACCGGTACGGGGGCGTGGCACGCGCGCGGCGCGGCCCGCCCCCGTCGTCGTGCCCGGCGCGGCCCGCCCGCGTCGCCGTGCCCGGTGCGGCCCGCCCGCGTCGTCGTGCCCGGCGCGTCCGGCGGGCACGTCAGGACATCGCGTCGCTCTGACGATTACACTGGCCGGGTGCCTCAACTACGCCTCGCTCTGAATCAGATCGACTCGACCGTCGGTGATCTCGCCGGGAACGCCGAGGCGATCGTGCACTGGACCCGGCACTCCGTGGAGCAGGGAGCGCATCTGGTCGCGTTCCCCGAGATGGTGCTGACCGGCTACCCCGTCGAGGACCTGGCCCTGCGGTCGTCCTTCGTCGAGGCGTCCCGCAGCGCGCTGCGCGCGCTCGCCGCGCGCCTCGCCGAGGAGGGCTTCGGCGGTGTCCCCGTGGTGGTGGGCTACCTGGACCGTACGGAGAAGGCCCAGCCCCGTTACGGCCAGCCCGCCGGGGCGCCGCGGAACGCCGCCGCGGTGCTGTACGACGGGGACGTGGTGCTGTCGTTCGCCAAGCACCACCTGCCGAACTACGGCGTCTTCGACGAGTTCCGGTACTTCGTGCCCGGCGACACGATGCCGGTGGTCCGGGTCCACGGGGTGGACGTCGCGCTCGCCATCTGCGAGGACCTGTGGCAGGACGGCGGCCGCGTCCCGGCCGCCCGCAGCGCGCACGCGGGTCTGCTGATCTCGATCAACGCCTCCCCGTACGAGCGGAACAAGGACGACGTCCGGCTGGAACTGGTGCGCAAGCGCGCCCAGGAGGCCGGCTGCACCCTCGCCTACCTGGCGATGATCGGCGGCCAGGACGACCTGGTCTTCGACGGCGACTCCATCGTGGTCGACAAGGACGGCGAGGTCGTGGCGCGGGCGCCGCAGTTCGCCGAGGGCAGCGTGATCCTGGACCTGGACCTGCCGGCGGCGTCCCCGGACGCCCCGGAGGGCGTCGTGGACGACGGGCTCCGCATCGAGCGGGTCGTGCTGTCGGAGGAGCCGCTGCCCGCCTACGAGGCGGAGCTGACCGGCGGGTACGCGGAGCGCCTCGACGACGACGAGGAGGTGTACACCGCCCTGGTGGTGGGGCTGCGGGCGTACGCCGCCAAGAACGGTTTCCGTTCCGTGCTGGTCGGTCTGTCGGGCGGGATCGACTCGGCGCTGGTCGCCGCGATCGCCTGCGACGCGCTGGGCGCGGGGAACGTGTACGGGGTGTCGATGCCCTCCAAGTACAGCTCCGACCACTCCAAGGGCGACGCGGCGGAGCTGGCCCGCCGCACGGGCCTCAACTTCCGCACGGTGTCGATCGAGCCGATGTTCGACGCCTACATGGGCTCGCTCGGCCTGACGGGCCTGGCGGAGGAGAACCTCCAGTCGCGGCTGCGCGGCACGATGCTGATGGCGATCTCCAACCAGGAGGGGCACATCGTGCTGGCGCCGGGCAACAAGTCGGAGCTGGCGGTGGGGTATTCGACGCTGTACGGCGACTCGGTCGGCGCGTACGGGCCCATCAAGGACGTGTACAAGACGACCGTCTTCCGCCTGGCGCGGTGGCGCAACCGCGCGGCCGAGGAGCGGGGCCAGACCCCGCCGATCCCGGAGAACTCCCTCTCCAAGCCGCCGAGCGCCGAACTGCGGCCGGGGCAGGTCGACACCGACTCGCTGCCCGACTACGACGTGCTGGACCGGATCCTGGAGCTGTACGTCGACCGCGACCAGGGCAAGGACGCGATCGTCGCCGGGGGGTACGACGACGAGCTGGTGACGCGGACGCTGCGGCTGGTGGACACGGCCGAGTACAAGCGGCGCCAGTACCCGCCGGGAACCAAGATCTCGGCCAAGGGCTTCGGCAAGGACCGGCGCCTGCCGATCACCAACCGCTGGCGCGAGACGACGACGGGCTGACGTCCCCGGACCGCCCCCGCCCCCCTCGGTCCGCCGGTACCGCCGGGTCCGGGTCCTGGCCGACCGGGCGGGGTTCCGGCCGGTAGACCACGAGGGGGCAGACGGCGCAGGCCCGGGGGCCCCGCTGGACGAACCACCGGCAGTCGGCGCGGACGGCACACCGGGGCAGGCCGTCGGCGGGGGCCTCCGGCTCCGGGCCGGGCGCGGCGCCGACCAGGGTGTCGACGAGGGAGCAGTCCCGGCCGCTCCAGTTCTCGCAGCCGTCCTCGCGGCACCGGTCGGCGAACCGGAACCGCGACTCGGGGTCGCCGTGCCGCTCGGCGGCGGCCACGAACGCGTCGTCGACGGGGAGCGCGGGGCGCAGGTAGCCGAGGCGCCCGTCCTCCCCCAGCACGGCGATGAGCACGGCACCCTCGTGGCACGGCGCGCTCGGGCACGTCATGCCCCGCGTGGCCGCGGCGGCTCCCGGTGACGCGCCGGTACCGGAGCCCGGACCGGGCACCTAGACCGTCCTCGCGTCCTTGACGCGGAGTCCCTGGAGGTGGCCCGGCCCGCCGAGCGACTCCACCGCGAAGCCCTGGGCCAGGAGGTCGGTGGCGCGGCCGTGCAGATCGACCGTCGCCAGCTCGGTGAGGACGGCCTTGCGGACAGCGGCGTCGATGCGCTGGACGACCTCGTCGGGCAGGTCGATCCCGTCGATGTCGATCTGGAACCTCTGTTCCTTGTTCGCCATGGCGACCTGCCCTTTCCCAGCTCCGGGGCCCGTGACCGGGCGGGTCCGCCATCGGTGGCGGACCCCCGTCAGCCAAACACCGTGCCGGGTGCCGTGCCACCGGTCACCGCCCGGCCGGGTGACGCCCGGCCCCGCGGTGTCAGAGGGTGACGCGGGCGGCGATCGGGAGGTGGTCGCTGTCGGTCTCCGGGAGGGTCCAGGAGGCGACCGGTTCCACGCCCTTGACCATGATCTGGTCGATCCGCGCCATCGGGAACGCGGCCGGCCAGCTGAAGCCCATGCCGTCGCCGGCCGCGCCCTGGGTGGAGCGCATCTGGGAGGTGACGGCGTTGAGCGACCGGTCGTTCATCGTGCCGTTGAGGTCGCCGAGCAGGATGACCTTGCCCAGGTCCTCACGGACGATGGCCTCGCCCAGCGCGTCGGCGCTGTCGTCGCGCTGGTTGGCGGTGAACCCGGCGTTCAGCTTGACCCGCACGGACGGCAGGTGGGCGACGTACACGGCGACCTGGCCCTGGGGCGCGGTCACGGTGGCGCGCATCGCGCGCGTCCAGCCCAGCCGGATGTCCACCGGGCGGCTCTCGCCCATCGGGTACTTGCTCCACAGGCCGACCGTGCCCTGGACGGAGTGGTACGGGTACGTCTCGGCGAGCGCCCGCTCGTACACCGGGACCATGCCGGGCTTGAGCTCCTCCAGGGCCACGATGTCCGCCCCGGAGCCGGCGACCTGGCGGGCGGTGCCCCCGGGGTCCGGGTTGTCGGCGTTGACGTTGTGCGAGACGACCATCAGGTCCCCGCCCGAGCCCGACTTGTCGGTGACGAGCCCGCCGAAGAAATTGAGCCAGATCACCCCCGGCAGCAGGGCGGCGACCAGCGCGGTCGCCGAGCGCCGCACCACCGCGGCCACCATGATCACCGGCACGAAGACGCCGAGCCACGGCAGGAACGTCTCGGTGAGACTGCCCAGGTTGCCGATCTTGTTGGGGATCTGCGCGTGGAAGACCATCAGCAGCCCCAGCAGCACGGCGCAGCAGGCCAGCAGGGCACCCCGGCGCCAGATGCCCGGGTCGTCGCGCCAGCGGTCGAGCACCGACCGGACCCGGGATCCGGTGCGCCGCTGGTCCCGCGCGCTGCCGTTCCCCGTCTCCGTCACGTCCACCCGCGCCATGCCGCCGTCCTCACTGCCTTGCTCGTCGTGCTCCGTCGTACGCCCCGCCCCGGACCCGACCCTAGGGGATCGGGGGACGGGCGTACTGCCACGAGGACGAAGAGGCGGCGCGCCGGGTTCCTGGGGTTGCGGGCGGAGCGCGGGCTGTGACAGAACGCGCACAAAACGGGAACCGGGCCGGGCGGGGGGCGTGTGGCGGAGATGGCCGCGGACCCACTTCCCCCCGTACGGCACGAAGTGCCACCATGGACGTGGTCCGGGGACGCCGTGAGGGCGCCTCGAGATGACGAAGGAGCCTTTCAATGACGCTTCAGGCTGCCCCCAAGCAGCCCGCCGACAGCGGCAAGGCGCTGTACGGCGGCAAGGGCACTCGGCGCATCACCGTCCATGACATCGCCGGCGCCAAGGAGCGCGGCGAGAAGTGGCCCATGCTGACCGCCTACGACGCGATGACCGCGTCCGTCTTCGACGAGGCCGGCATCCCGGTCATGCTCGTCGGCGACTCGATGGGCAACTGCCACCTCGGTTACGAGACCACCGTCCCCGTCACGCTCGACGAGGTCGCCATCCTGTCCGCCGCCGTCGTCCGGGGCACCAGGCGCGCCCTGGTGGTGGGCGACCTGCCGTTCGGCTCGTACCAGGAGGGCCCGGTGCAGGCGCTGCGGTCGGCCACCCGGCTGGTCAAGGAGGCGGGCGTCGGCGCGATCAAGCTGGAGGGCGGCGAGCGGTCGCTGCCGCAGACCGAGATGCTGGTCCAGGCCGGCATCCCGGTGATGTCGCACCTGGGCCTGACGCCGCAGTCCGTGAACACCATGGGCTACCGGGTGCAGGGCCGCGGCGACGAGGCCGCCCACCGGCTGCTGCGGGACGCCAAGGCCGCCCAGGACGCGGGCGCCTTCGCGCTGGTCCTGGAGCTGGTGCCGGCCGAGCTGGCCGCCGAGGTCACCCGGTCCCTGCACATCCCGACCATCGGCATCGGCGCGGGTCCCCACACGGACGCGCAGGTCCTCGTCTGGACCGACATGGCGGGCCTGACCGGCGGCAAGGTGCCGCGGTTCACCAAGCAGTACGCCGACCTCCGGCGGACGCTCGGCGACGCGGCGCGGGCGTTCGCCGACGAGGTGACCGGCGGAACGTTCCCGCAGGAGGAGCACACCTTCCACTAGCCACTCCCGGTACGGACGACGGCCCGCCGACTTCCCCCATCGGCGGGCCGTCGGCCGTCACCTCCCGGGTGGGCGGGCGCCGGCCGCCGGCGTGTGGACGGCTCGTCCGGGCCGTAGCCTGGGAAGTGGACTCGGGGGCCCGTTCCCAGCCGCCCAGGAGGTGGTGGACATGCCCGGAATCGTCCGCAAGAACTTCGACTCCGCGGATGAGACCCGACCGTTCGAGGACGGCAAGGGGAGGCTCGATCTGGTCAACACGGACCGGGGCCCGGTGGGACGGGCCGTGTTCGAGCCGGGCTGGCGGTGGACCGAGCACGTCAAGCCCATCGCCGGCACGGAGAGCTGCGAGGCCTCCCACGCCTGTTACGTCGTCAGCGGCCGGATGAAGGTCGTCATGAACGACGGCAGCGAGGACGACGTGGGCCCCGGTGACTTCTTCGCCGTCGAGCCCGGCCACGACGCCTGGGTGGTCGGGGACGAGCCCTGTGTCCTCGTCGACTGGGTGGGATTCGGCGACTACGCCGTCCCGGCGTCCTCGTAGGGACGCGGGAACCACGGCCCGTCGGTGATCCGTCGGTGATCCGTCGGCGACCTGCCGGTGGGCCGTCATCGGTGTCGGTGACATGTCGGCGGGCCCTGCTCCCATGGGGGCATGAAGCGATCCGACACCAACGCCGTCGAGGTACGAGGCCTCGTCAAGCACTACGGCGCGACCAGGGCACTGGACGGAGTGGACCTCGACGTGCGCGAGGGCACCGTCCTGGGCGTCCTCGGCCCCAACGGCGCCGGCAAGACCACGCTGGTCCGCTGCCTGTCCACCCTGATCGTCCCGGACGCCGGGACCGCCACCGTCGCCGGGTACGACGTCGTGCGCCAGCCGCGGCAGCTCCGCCGCACCATCGGACTCACCGGCCAGTACGCGTCGGTCGACGAGAAGCTGTCCGGCTGGGAGAACCTGTACATGATCGGGCGGCTGCTCGATCTGTCCCGCAAGGACGCCCGCCGGCGCGCCGACGGGATGCTGGAGCGGTTCTCGCTGACGGAGGCCGCCAAGCGGCCCGTCATGACGTACTCCGGCGGTATGCGCCGCCGTCTCGACCTGGCCGCGTCCATGATCGGCCGGCCGGCCGTCCTCTACCTGGACGAGCCGACGACCGGTCTGGACCCGCGTACCCGCAACGAGGTCTGGGACGAGGTCCAGCGGATGGTGGCCGAGGGCGTGACCGTCCTGCTCACCACCCAGTACATGGAGGAGGCCGAGCAACTGGCCCACGAGCTCACCGTCATCGACCGCGGGCGGGTCATCGCCGGCGGCAAGGTCGACGAGCTCAAGGCCAGGGTCGGCGGCCGCACCCTCCAGGTCCGGCCCGTCGACCCGGACCAACTGCCCGAGATGGCCCGCGCGCTGGGCGACAGCGGACTGGCCGGCGTCGCGGGGGCGACGGTCGTCCCGGACGAGGGCCTGCTGTACGTACCGATCCTCACCGACGCCCAACTGACCGCGGTGGTGGGTCTGCTGGCCGCCCGGGGCTTCGGCATCGCGCACATCGGCACCCACCTGCCCAGCCTGGACGAGGTGTTCCTGGCCATCACCGGGGAGAAGACGTCCTCCGCGGTGTCCGACACGATCCCCGAGGAGGTCGCCGCGTGAGCACGGTGACGGCGGCGCCCGGCGAGGGCCGCATCGGACCGCGGGCCAACGCCCGCCACATCGGCGCCCTGGTGCGCCGCAACGCCCTTCAGATCAAGCAGGACCCGGAGTCGATGTTCGACGCCGTCCTGATGCCGATCGTCTTCATCCTGCTGTTCGTGTACGTCTTCGGCGGCGCCATCGCCGGCAAGGGCAACCAGGAGGACTACGTCAACTACGTCACCCCCGGCCTGATGGCGATGATGGGTCTCAACATCGCCATGGCCGTCGGGACCGGCATCAACGACGACTTCAAGAAGGGGGTGATGGACCGGTTCCGGACGATGCCGATCGCCCGGTCGTCCGTCCTCGTCGCGAAGATCGTCGTCGAGGTGGGCCGCATGATGATCGCCACCACGATCCTCCTCGGCATGGGCTTCCTCCTCGGTCTGGAGATCAAGACCTCGGTGCTGGACCTGCTGGCGGCGGTCGGTCTGTCGGTGGTCTTCGGTGCCTCCCTGATGTGGATCTTCATTCTGCTGGGACTCACCATGAAGACCGCGCAGGCGGTGCAGGGGGTGGCCATGCTCGTGCTGATGCCCTTGCAGTTCGGCTCCTCGATCTTCGCCCCGCCGACGTCGATGCCCGGCTGGCTGGAGACGTTCACCGACTACAACCCGCTGTCCAACCTGGCCGACGCCGCCCGGAACCTCATCAACGGCGGGCCGGTCGCCCACTCCGTATGGATGACGCTGGCCTGGGCGGTCGGCATCACGCTGGTCACGGCGCCGCTCGCGGTGTCCAGGTTCCGCCGGAAGACCTGAGCGTCACCCGCCGGCCAGCAGGGCGGCGGCCTCCTCGACGGAGAGGCCGCCGCCCTCGGCGTACCCGGCGTCGAAGGCGGCGTCCCCGATCCGGGCACGGGTCGCCGTCACGGCGCCCTCCAGGCTCTCCCGCTCCATCGGGCTGCGGACGTAACCGGCGGGCAGCAGCGCGTCGTTGGCGCCCAGCAGCACGGCCGCCGTGTACGCCCGCGGGCCGCCGACACCGGCCAGCGCGCGGGCCGCGGTGACCAGGTGGACGGCGGGCATGTGCGGGGCGATCATCTCCGACAGCGGCTCCTTGGCGTACGCCAGGGCATGGGACACCCGGTCGAGCGCGCTGTCGTAGTGGCCCTCCAGGGTGTCGAGCCAGGCGTGCACGCCGAGCGTGAAGCCCTGGAAGAGCGCCAGCGCCCCGGGGCGGAACTCCTCCATCAGTACGTCGAGCTGGCTCCGGGCCTCACCCGTGCGGCCGCTGCGGCCCAGCCACAGCGCCAGGAACAGCCGCGCGGCGGGAACCGCCTCGTGCCCCGAGCCCCGGCCCTCGGCCAGGACCTCGCGCAGGATCCGTTCGCCCTCCTCGCCCCGTCCCGTCTCGTTCAGCGTCTCGGCGTACCGGACGCGCA
Source organism: Streptomyces sp. NPDC039423 (assembly GCF_055598725.1). Classification (NCBI taxonomy): domain Bacteria; kingdom Bacillati; phylum Actinomycetota; class Actinomycetes; order Kitasatosporales; family Streptomycetaceae; genus Streptomyces; species Streptomyces sp. NPDC039423. The sequence goes on along the minus strand of NZ_JBVKAH010000001.1, from coordinate 748,526 downwards.
GCAGCGACATCTGGGCCTGGGCGCCGATCCGGTCGGCGTGTTCCATGGCCGCCAGGAAGTCCTCGGCGGCACCCGCGTGGTCCCCCTGGCGTTCCCGGGCCTCCCCGCGCGCCGACAGCGCCTCGGCCGCGCCCCACGAGTCGCCGAGCCGGCCGAAGACCTTCAGGCTCTCGTCCGCGTCGCGGAGCGCGTCGCCCGCCCAGTCGCTCCGGTTGGCCAGCACGTTGGCCCGCATCTGGAGGATGCAGGCCAGCTCCCACTCGTAGCCGTACTCCCGGCACGCCCCGACGGTGTCGTCCAGGAGGCCGCGTAGCTGGTCGGCCTCGCCGGTGAGCAGTACCGCGTACCACCACAGGGTGCCGGGCATCCAGCAGGTCTGCGGCAGCCCGGGCCGGTACGCGCTCCTGATCCGGCGCGCCCGTTCCAGCCCCTCCGGGGTGGTCCAGGTCGCCGTCTGGTGGTCCATGCTGGCCAGTTGCACCAGGCGCACCCCGCGCCGTGCCTCCGCCACCTGCTCGTCGCTCATCGGCGGCGGGGCGTCGGTGCAGCGCGTGGTGAGCGGCGGGGCGGGGGCGACGGGCGGGGCGAACGGGTCGGGGCCGAGGGCGGCGGTGGCCTCGGCCCAGTGGAGGGCGTCGGTGCGCAGGTCGCGCATGTGCCAGTACCAGACGAGCGACAGCACGAGGCAGAGCGCCTCCTGCTCGTCGCGGGCGGCGACGGCGCGGCGCAGCGCGGAGCGGAGGTTCTCGTACTCCCGCTGGAACCGGGCGAGCGCGGTGCGCTGGCGGGCGCCGCGCAGTTCCGGGTCCGTGGTACGGGCGAGTTCGCGGTAGTGGACGAGGTGGCGGCGCTCGGTGCCGGGCCGGTCGCCGGCCTCGTCGAGGCGTTCGGCGGCGTACTCGGCGACCGTTTCGAGGAGGCGGTAGCGCATGTCGCCGCTCTCGGTGGGGGCGGCGACGACGAGGGACTTGTCGACGAGGGACCCGAGGGCGTCCAGGACGTCCGGCACCTCCGGCCCGCCGCAGACCGCCTCGGCGGCGTCCAGGTCGCAGCCGCCGGAGAACACCGACAGCCGCCGCAACACCGCCCGTTCCGGTGCGTCGAGGAGGTCCCACGACCAGTCGACGACCGCGCGCAGGGTCTGCTGGCGGGGCAGGACGGTCCGGCTGCCGCCGGTGAGGAGCCGGAAGCGGTCGTCGAGCCGGTCGGCGATCCGGCGCGGGGTGAGCATCCGGAGGCGGGCGGCGGCGAGTTCGATGGCGAGCGGCAGGCCGTCGAGGCGCCGGCAGATCTCGGCGCACGCGTCGGGGTCGTCGGCCACGTCGAAACCCGGCCGCGCGGCCGCCCCGCGCTCGGCGAGCAGCCGCAGCGCCATGGGGTCGGGCAGCGGGTCGACCGGGCGCACGGTCTCGCCGGGCACGCCGAGGGGTTCCCGGCTGGTGGCGAGGACGGTGAGCCCGGGGCACTCCTCCAGCAGCCGCTCGGCGAGGGTGGCGGCGGCGGTGACGACGTGCTCGCAGTTGTCCAGCAGGATCAGCATGCGGCGCCGCGAGCAGTGTTCGGCGAGGCGTACGAGGGCGTCGCCGGTGTCGCCGTGCCGCTCGGCCGCCCGCAGCCCCTCGGCGCCGGCGCCGCGCAGCACGGTCTGGCGCGCCCCGAGGGCGGTGAGCACGGCGTCCGGTACGGCGTCGGGGTCGTCGACCGGCGCGAGCTCGGCCAGCCACACCCCGTCGGGCCAGGCGGCCCCGCCGCGCTCGGCCGCCTCCTGCGACAGCCGCGTCTTCCCGGCGCCGCCGGGCCCGAGCAGGGTCACCAGCCGGGCCCGCGCGAGGTCGCCGAGGACGGCCCCGATGTCCTCCTCGCGCCCCACGAAGCTCGTCAACCGCGCGCGCAGGTTCCCCACCCGCCGCGCCCCGCCGGTGCCGCCGTCGCCGTTGCTTGGGACACCGGCCGCCCCGGGGGCCGGGGGCGGGGTGAGGAGTTCGGTGTGGAGGGCGCGGAGCTCGGGGCAGGGGTCGGTACCGAGGCGGGCGGCCAGGTCCCGGCGTACCGCCTCGTACGCGGCGAGGGCCTCCGCCGGGCGGCCCACCGCGCGCAGGGCGCGGATCCGCAGCGCCTGGAGCGGTTCGTCGAGCGGGAACTCGCCGCACAGACCGGCCAGTTCCGGCAGCGTCTCCTCCGCCCGCCCCAGTGCCAGCAGCGCCGCGAGCCGGGCCCGGCGGGCCTCCCGGCGGCGGGCCTCCCGGGGCGCCGCCTCGGCCGCCCGGTCGGGCAGGTCCGCGAGCGCGCCGCCCCGCCACAGCGCGAGCGCCTCGCCCAGGGCGGTCACCGCCCCGGCCGGGTCGCCCGTCTCCAGGGCTCGTACGCCCTCGGCGGCCAGCCGCTCGAAGCGGTGCAGGTCGACGTCGTCCGGGTCTGCACCGAGCCGGTACCCGCCCGCCGACGAGACGACGATGTCCGGCCCGAGCGCCCGCCGCAACCGCCCCACCAGTGCCTGGAGCGCGCCGGTGGCGTCGGCGGGCGGCGCGCCGCCCCACACCTCGTCGACGAGGAGCCCGGCCGGGACGGTCCGCCCGGCGCGCAGCGCCAGGACGGTCAGCAGCGCGCGCAGCCGCGCCCCGCCTACCGGTACGGCGGAGCCGTCCGCGCGGTGGACCTGTGTGGGACCGAGCAGGGAGATGCGCACCGCCCCATTGTCCCCGCCCCCGGCCCGCGCGCCGCGTCCGGTACGGTCGGTCACCACCAGACCCGCCCACCCTCAGGAGCGCCCCCCATGGCCACCGCCACCTCCCGCACCGGCGACCGGAGGATCAGCCCCGTCTTCCTCGGGATCGCCGCCGTCATGGCGGTCACCGGATGGGCGGTGTGGACGGGCTTCTCGGCCAACCTGGGCCTCGCCGTCTTCCTCTTCGTGACGTCCGGGTGGGTCGTCTCGCTGTGCCTGCACGAGTACGCGCACGCCCGCACCGCGCTGCACGGCGGTGACATCACCATCGGGGCGAAGGGCTATCTGACCCTCAACCCGCTGAAGTACACGCACGCGCTGCTGAGCATCGTGCTGCCGGTGGTGTTCGTCATCATGGGCGGCATCGGCCTGCCGGGCGGGGCGGTCTTCATCGAGCGCGACCGTATCCGGGGGCGGTGGAAGCACAGCCTCGTCTCGGCGGCGGGCCCGCTGACGAACGTCCTGTTCGCCGTCGTGTGCACCGCCCCGTTCTGGCTGGGCAGCCTGGACGGCGTGCCGTCCGGCTTCCGCTTCGCGCTGGCGTTCCTGGCGCTGTTGCAGGTGACGGCGGCGATCCTGAACTTCCTGCCGGTGCCGGGCCTGGACGGCTACGGCGTGATCGAGCCGTGGCTGTCGTACAAGGTGCGCCGCCAGGTGGAGCCGTTCGCGCCCTTCGGGCTGCTCGCGGTGTTCGCGCTGCTCTTCGTCCCGGAGATCAACCAGGCTTTCTTCGGACTGGTCGACACGGTGCTGGACGGGCTGGGCGTGCAGGAGGTCGAGACGTACTGCGGGCAGAACCTCTACCGCTTCTGGCAGGAGCAGCACCCGGGCTGCTCGGCGATCATCGACCAGTGACGTGCTTGGCCCGGCGGTGGTAGTACCACGCCATGTTGGAGGAGACACCGGCCAGCAGCACCCACACGATGCCGAGCCAGGTGCCCTGGGTGAAGGAGACCACGGCCGCGGCGACCGCGAGGACGCAGACGGCGAGGGCGTACAGAGCGAGGCGGGGCATGGGGGTCGGCTCCTGTCCGGGTACGGCGTGAGACGTGCCCGTCCAGTGTCCCCCATGCCCGGCGGCCGTCAGACGTCGGTCACGCGCAGTCCGGCGTGGACCTTGTAGCGGCGGTTGACCGAGATGAGGTTGGCGACCAGCGCCTCCACCTGGTGGGCGCCCCGCAGCCGGCCGGCGAACACGCCCCGCATGCCGGGGATGCGGGCGGCGAGGGCCTGCACCAGGTCGGTGTCGGCGCGCTTCTCGCCCAGCACCAGCACGTCCGTGTCGATCTCGTCGACCGTCTCGTCCTGGAGGAGGACGGCGGACAGGTGGTGGAAGGCGGCCGTGACGCGCGAGTCGGGCAGCAGGGCGGCGGCCTGCTCGGCGGCGCTGCCCTCCTCGGGCTTGAGGGCGTAAGCGCCCTTCTTGTCGAAGCCGAGCGGGTTGACGCAGTCGATGACGAGCTTGCCGCTCAGTTCCTCGCGCAGCGCGGTGAGGGTCGCGGCGTGCCCGTCCCACGGCACGGCGATGATCACGATGTCGCTGCGCCGGGCGCACTCGGCGTTGTCGGCGCCCTCGACGCCCCGGCCGAGTTCGGCGGCCGCGGCCCGGGCGCGCTCGGCGGCCCGCGAACCGATGATCACCTTCTGGCCGGCGCGGGCGAGGCGGTAGGCGAGGCCGCGGCCCTGGTCGCCGGTGCCGCCGAGGACACCGACGACGAGCCCGGAGACGTCGGGGAGGTCGTACGGATCAGTAGTCATGGTCCCTGACAGTACGTGGCGTGACGGCGGGTGCCCCCGTGCGGGTGACACGACGCGGAACGGCCGCCTCAGGGGCGCCGGCGGGGGCACGATACGGCGCCATGGATGCCGTACGTGTCGCGCTGCTGCGCGAGGTCCTGGACGGTACGGAGTGGCCGGCGGCGGCGCGCCGGTTCGCGGGGGTCCTGCGGTCCGCGGTGGTGCCGCGGGGCGGCGGGCTGCTGCTGGTGGGGACGGAGCGGTACGAGCCGTGGCACCTGGCCGCGCACCTGGTGGACGAGGCGGCCTGGTCGGGCCGGCCGGAGCTGGCGCCGACGCTGGTGCGGCACCGGACGGCGCCGGCCGGTCCGGCGCACCTGTCGGTGGGGCTGGGGCGGCTGGAGGCGGCCGGGCGCGGGGCGACGCTGCTGGTGGTGGCGCCGGAGCGGCCGGACGCGGCGCTGCTGGAGCGGGTGCACGACGCCCGGCGGGCCGGGGCGACGGTGCTGTCGCTGGACGGCGGGGACCGGGAGGTGCGGGGGCTGGCGCACGAGGCGCTGACGGTGGCGGAGGCGGACGAGGTGGACCTGGACATCGTCCAGCACCTGGTGAGCGCCGCGGCCGGGGAGAACACGCTGCCGGCCGCGCCGCCGGGCCGGCACCGGTTCCGGGACCGGCTGTCCCGGCTGGCCGATCAGCTCACGGCCCCGCCGCCCCGGCTGTGGTAGGGCGGGCCGCGGCGGGCCGGGACCGTCATCCCGGCGCGCCCGCGTCCGCGCCGGGGCCGCCCGTCAGGGGGTGTCCTCGTCCTTCGGGGTGTCGTGCCACTTGGGGTCGGTCTCCCAGTCGAGGTTGCGCTCCCGGGCGGTGTCCATCGCGCGGGAAGCCTCCTCACGGGTCGCGTACGGGCCGAAGCGGTCCGCCGCCCGGCACTCCGGGCCCTCCTCGACCGTTCCGTGCTTCAGGCAGTAGTACCACTCGCCCGCCTTCGCGACGGCGCGCCTCTTGAACAAGGCCATGTCGGCTCCTTCCTCTGTCGCAAGGGTGCCCCCGCGACGGCTGGTTAGACTCGCTGGCATGTCTGGCCAGTCGCTGCTCGTACCAGGGGAACTCTCCCCCACCCGTTCCGTTCCCGGATCCATCCGCCGCCCCGACTACGTGGGCAGGCCCGCCCCGACGCCGTACACCGGCCCGGAGGTGCAGGACGCCGACACCATCGAGCGGATGCGCGTCGCGGGCCGCATCGCGGCGCGGGCGATGGAGGAGGCCGCCAAGCACATCGCGCCGGGTGTGACCACGGACGAGCTGGACCGGGTCGCGCACGAGTACATGTGCGACCACGGCGCCTACCCCTCGACGCTCGGTTACCGGGGCTTCCCGAAGTCGCTGTGCTCCTCGGTCAACGAGGTCATCTGCCACGGCATCCCGGACTCCACCGTGCTGCGCGACGGCGACATCGTGAACCTCGACGTGACGGCGTACATCCACGGTGTCCACGGCGACAACAACGCCACCTACCTGTGCGGCGACGTGGACGAGGAGTCGCGGCTGCTGGTGGAGCGGACCCGGGAGTCGCTGAACCGGGCGATCAAGGCGGTCAAGCCGGGCCGCCAGATCAACGTCATCGGGCGGGTCATCGAGTCGTACGCCAAGCGCTTCGGCTACGGGGTGGTGCGGGACTTCACCGGGCACGGGATCAATTCCTCGTTCCACTCCGGTCTGATCGTCCCGCACTACGACTCCCCGCACGCCACCACGGTCATCCAGCCCGGTATGACCTTCACGATCGAGCCGATGCTGACCCTGGGCACGCACGAGTACGACATGTGGGACGACGGCTGGACGGTGGTGACGAAGGACCGCAAGCGGACCGCGCAGTTCGAGCACACCCTGGTCGTCACGGACACCGGTGCCGAGATCCTGACGTTGCCCTGACGCCCCGGGTGGGTACCGTTTTACCGACAGGCCGTCGGGAAGCGGCCGGCCCGGGGCTCCCTGGGCGGAGCGGCCCGGCGGCGGTGGCGGCCCCCGGCCGCCGCGCTCCACCCCCGGCCCCCGGAGGCCCGCCTTGGACACGAGCGGTACCGCCACCCCGTTCTCGACGCTCATCCGCACGGCGTCGCACCAGCAGCACACCGAGGCCGAGAACTCGACCTTCATGAGCGACCTGCTCGGCGGCCGGCTCGGGGTGGACGCCTACGCGCGCTACACCGAGCAGCTCTGGTTCGTCTACCGGGCCCTGGAGGGTGCCGCCGGCGCGCTGCGGGACGACCCGGTGGCCGGGCCGTTCATCCGTCCGGAGCTGTTCCGCACCGCCGAGCTGGAGCGGGACCTGGCCCATCTGCGCGGCCCGGACTGGCGCGCGGCGGCCGCACCGCTGCCCGCCACCGCCGCGTACGCGGCCCGGGTCGAGGAGTGCGGGCACCGGTGGCCGGGCGGGTACGTGGCGCACCACTACACGCGCTACCTGGGGGACCTGTCCGGCGGGCAGATCATCCGGGACCGGGCCGAGCGGACGTGGGGCTTCGCCCGCAAGGGCGACGGCGTGCGGTTCTACGTCTTCGCGTCGATCCCCAACCCGGCGGCGTTCAAGCGGGGCTACCGCGAGCTGCTGGACCGGGTGGAGGCGGACGACCTGGAGAAGCAGCGGATCATCGACGAGTGCCGGCGCGCCTTCGATTTCAACGGCGCGGTGTTCCGTCAGCTCGCGGACGAGTTCCCGCTCAGCGCCTGACCTCGCGCACCCGGCCGCCGAGTTCGATGGTGCCGTCGGGGCCGGGCGCCGTCAGGAGCTGGGACCCGCGGCCCTGGGCGATGTTCAGCGCCCGGCCCAGGCGGGCGGTGAGCAGCAGGGCGGCGGCGCCGGTGGCCTCGTCCTCGTCGATGCCGTCGCCCCGCCCGGGGAACGCCCGGGCCCGTACCCGGCCGGCGGCCTCCTCCTCCCAGGCCCAGGCGTAGATCCACTCGCCGGGCGGGGGCACCTCCAGCGCGTCCACCTCGGCGGCCGAGGCGTACTGGCGCAGGGTCCGGGGCGGGGCCCACTCCGCGCGGGCCGTGATCCAGGTGAACTCGCCGTCGTGCCGGGCCCAGACCTCGCCGGCCGGAGGGTTCAGCACCTCCAGGTCCAGCAGCCAGGCGGTGCCCACGAGCGGGTGGCCGGCGAAGGGCAGGCGGACGCCGGGGGTGTAGATGTCGACGACCCCGCGCTCGGGGTCGTCGACGAACACCGTCTCGCTGTGGCCGAGCTGCTTGGCGAACGCCTGACGGGACGCCTCGTCGGGGTGGGCCCTTCCGTCGCGCACGACACCGAGGAGGTTGCCGTGGCGGCCGTCGCCCCCGCAGAAGACGGCGAGCACGTCGTATGCAGTGTTCACCCGGGCATTGAAGCACGGGCGCGGACGCCGGGACCGGCGGGGGGACGAAGCGGCACAAAGCGGAATAATGATCGCCACTTGACCAGCACTTGACCCGCCGATGGGCTACCCATGAACCGTCCGTTACCGCCCTGAGTCGCCGGCTTGTAAGGCTCCCTTAAGTAAGGTTCGCCTCACCTCGAACCCTTCGCCCCTGCCCCGTACCGACAGCACCTGATCCCCTCCTCGGAGCCCGTATGCGACCCGTCCGTCTGCCCCTCGTCGTCACCGCCGCCGCTTCCCTGGCCGCTCTGACCTCCGTCACGGGCTGCGCCGAGAAGAGCGACGCCAAGGCCGGTGACGGCGCCGTCCGGGTCATCGCCAAGGACGACGCCTGCGAGGTGTCGAAGAAGGAGTTCCCCGCCGGCCACGTCAAGCTGGCCGTGGAGAACAAGGGCTCCAAGGTCACCGAGGTCTACGTCCTCTTCCCGGACGACCGGATCGTCACCGAGCGCGAGAACATCGGCCCCGGCACCAAGGCGACCATCACCGCCGAGGTGAAGGCCGGCGACTACGAGATCGCCTGCAAGCCCGGCATGAAGGGCGAGGGCATCCGGCAGAAGGTCACGGCCACCGGCGGCAGGACCGCCACCCGCTCCCCCGAGATGGACGCCGCCGTCGCCGCGTACCGCCAGTACGTCCAGCAGCAGGCCGACGAGACCCTGCCCAAGGTGAAGACCTTCACCGACGCCGTCCGCGCCGGTGACGTCGAGGCCGCCAAGAAGGCGTACGCCGCCTCCCGCATCGGCTGGGAGCGCACCGAGCCGGTCGCCGAGTCCTTCGGCGACATCGACCCCAAGGTCGACGTCCGCGAGGACGGCCTGGAGAAGGGCCAGGCGTGGACGGGCTGGCACCGCCTGGAGAAGGCGCTGTGGCAGGAGAAGAAGCTCGGTCCCGACGCCAAGACCCTCGCCGACACCCTCGACAAGGACCTGGCCGACTGGGTGAAGCGGGTCGGCAAGGCCGAGATCACGCCCACCTCGATGGCCAACGGCGCCAAGGAGCTGCTGGACGAGGTCGCCACCGGCAAGGTCACGGGCGAGGAGGAGCGCTACTCCCACACCGACCTGGTCGACTTCAAGGCCAACGTCGAGGGCGCCCAGAAGTCCTTCGAGCTGCTGAAGCCGGTCGCCGCCAAGAACGACCCGGCGCTCGTCGCCCAGCTCGACAAGCAGTTCGCGGCGCTGAACGGCCTGCTGGACAAGTACCGCGCCGACAAGGCCTCCTACGACTTCACCCCCTACGACAAGGTCTCCGCCGGGCAGCGCAAGGAGCTGTCCGACGGGGTCAACGCCCTGGCGGAGCCGCTGTCCAAGCTCGCCGCCGCGGTGGTGAAGTAGGACCCCATGGCCGACGACGAGAAGACGACCCCCTCGCGGCGCGCCCTCCTCGGCTGGGGAGGGGCGGGCCTCGCCCTCGGCGCCGCGGCGGCCGGCGGCGCCATGGCCGTGACCGACCCGCTGGACCGGGCGGCGCCCGCCGCGGACACCGGCGCCGCGGTGCCCTTCCACGGCCCCCACCAGGCGGGCATCGCCACGCCCGTCCAGGACCGGCTGCACTTCGCCGCGTTCGACGTGAAGACGAAGGACCGCGCCGAGCTGGTGCGACTGCTGAAGGAGTGGACGCGGGCGGCCGAGCGGCTGACCACGGGCCGCGAGGTCGGCGAGGGCGCGTACGGCGGGCTGCCCGAGGCCCCGCCGGACGACACCGGCGAGGCGCTGGGCCTCAAGCCCTCGCGGCTCACGCTCACCATCGGGTTCGGCCCGTCGCTGTTCGACGGGCGCTTCGGCCTGGCGGACCGGCGGCCGGCGGCGCTCACGGAGCTGCCGCCGTTCCCCGGCGACAACCTCGACCGGGCCCGCAGCGGCGGCGACCTGTGCGTCCAGGCGTGCGCCGACGACCCGCAGGTGGCGGTGCACGCCATCCGCAACCTCGCCCGCATCGGCTTCGGCCGGGTCGCGGTGCGCTGGTCCCAGCTCGGTTTCGGCAAGACGTCCTCGACGACGCCCGACGCGCAGACCCCGCGGAACCTCTTCGGTTTCAAGGACGGCACCCGCAACATCGCCGGCACCGACACCGCCGCGCTCGACAAGCACGTGTGGGTCTCCCCCAAGGACGGCCCCGAGTGGCTGGCCGGCGGCTCCTACCTGGTGGCCCGCCGCATCCGGATGAACGTCGAGACCTGGGACCGCACCCCGTTGCAGGAGCAGGAGGACATCTTCGGCCGCGACAAGGGCGAGGGCGCCCCGGTCGGCAAGGCGAAGGAACACGACGAGCCGTTCCTCCCGGCCATGAAGCCCGAGGCGCATGTGCGCCTCGCGCACCCCGACTCCAACGGCGGGGCGCGGATGCTGCGCCGCGGCTACTCCTTCACGGACGGCACCGACGGGCTGGGCCGGCTGGACGCGGGCCTGTTCTTCCTGGCGTACCAGCGGGACGTACGCACCGGATTCCTCCCGGTGCAGACCCGGCTCGCACGCCACGACGTGCTCAACGAGTACATCCAGCACGTGGGTTCGGCGCTGTTCGCCGTCCCGCCGGGCGTCCGCGGCGCGGACGACTGGTGGGGCCGGGCGCTGTTCGGCTGAGGGGACGGGACAGGAATGTTCGGCAACTATCTGATCGGGCTGCGCGAGGGCCTGGAGGCCAGCCTGGTCGTGTGCATCCTCGTCGCGTACCTGGTGAAGACCGGGCGGCGGGACGCGCTGAAGCCGGTCTGGGCCGGCATCGGCATCGCGGTGGGGCTGGCGCTGGCGTTCGGCTGCGTCCTGGAATTCGGTTCCCAGGAGCTGACGTTCGAGGCGCAGGAACTGCTGGGCGGCTCGCTGTCCATCCTCGCGGTGGGCCTGGTGACGTGGATGGTCTTCTGGATGCGGCGCACCGCGCGGCACCTGAAGGCCGAGCTGCACGGACGGCTCGACGCCGCCCTCCGGCTGGGCACGGGCGCCCTGGTGGCCACCGCGTTCCTCGCGGTGGGCCGGGAGGGCCTGGAGACCGCGCTGTTCGTGTGGGCCTCGGTGCGGGCGGCGACCGACGAGGCGGGGTCCTCGGACCCGCTGGTGGGCGTGCTGCTGGGCATCGCCACGGCGGTGGTGCTGGGCTGGCTGTTCTACCGGGGCGCGCTGCGGATCAACCTGGCGCGGTTCTTCACCTGGACCGGCGGGATGCTGGTCGTGGTGGCCGCCGGCGTGCTGGCGTACGGCGTGCACGACCTCCAGGAGGCGCGCTTCCTCGGCGGCCTGGCGGACAAGGCGTTCGACGTCAGCGCCACCGTCCCGCCGGACAGCTGGTACGGGACGCTGCTGAAGGGCGTCTTCAACTTCCAGCCCGACCCGACCGTCCTTCAGGTCACGGTGTGGGCCCTGTATCTGGTCCCCACGCTCGCGCTGTTCCTGGCCCCGGTAGGGTTCGGACGGTCAGTGGGGGTCGAGGAGCAGAAGGCAACCGATGAGAAGGCTGGGGCGGAGTCGGGTTCGGGGCCGGGCGGCGGGGCTCGCGACGGCGACGGCGACGGTACTGGCGCTGACGGCGAGCGGGTGCGTGACGGTGCACGGCGAGCTGGCGGTCGTCCCGTCGGTGACGAAGGCTGAGGCGGCCGAGGCACTCGCCGACTTCACCGAGGCGTACAACAAGGCCGACAAGGCCTACGACCCGGCCCTGGACGCGGGCCGGGTCACCGGCGCGCTGGGGGCGATCAACCAGGCCGGTCTCAAGGCCCGCAGCGTCACCAGCCCGGGCGGCAACCCCGCCCACCGGCCGCTGGAGCTGACCGACGCCCGGTACGCCATCCCCAAGAAGGCGGGCTGGCCGCGCTGGTTCGTCGCGGACACCGACTCCAACCGGGACACCGACCGGGGCGCGGACGACAACCGCTGGGTGCTGGTCTTCGTCCGCAACGGGCCCCAGCAGCTCTGGGAGGTCGCCTACCTCCAGATCCTGCCGGCCGCCGGGGTGCCCGCGTTCCGGACGGACGCGGACGGCTGGGCCGAGCCGGCGGCGCCGGACTCCGCGTCGCTGGCGGTGGCGCCGAAGAACCTGAGCGAGGAGTACTCCTCGTACCTCCAGACGGGCAAGCCGGCGCACTTCACCGCCGGTCCGCACACCTCGGTGTGGCGCGACGAGCGCGCCAGGGTCGGCAAGCGCCCGGGGCTCGCCACGCAGTACGTGGACCAGCCGCTCGACACCGGTGACTACGCCCCCCTCGCCCTGACGACCGAGGACGGCGGCGCGCTGGTCTTCTTCGCGACGCGGTTCTACGACCGGCAGGTGGCGGCCAAGGGGTACCGGCCGAAGGTGAACCCCGATGTGCGCGCGCTGATGACGGGCGAGGTCAGGAGCACCCTCACCAAGGAGTGGGTGACCAGCCAGGCGGCGCTGGTGAAGCCCGCCGGTGCCACGGCGGACCAGGTGACGGTGCTGAGCCGGCTCCAGGGCGTCACCGCGGCCACCGGGTCGTGACCCGGCCGGGGTGGCCGGGCGGCCCGGTGCCGGGGCCGAGCGGCCGGTTCAGCGGCTGAGCGCCTGTGCGAGGGCCGGGCCCTCCGGACACTGCGGCCGGTTCAGCGGCTGAGCGGCCAGGCCACCGAGTGGTGGTCGTCCTGCCCGTCGTACCGGTCGGCGTGGCGGGCGCAGGCGTCGGTGAGCGCCTCCAGCAGGGTCAGCGGGTCGGGCAGCGGGTGCTCCGGGCCGCGCACCCAGTCCACGCCCAGGTCACCGGGCAGGCGCGCGGGCGGTACGAGGACGTAGGAGCCGCGGCAGTGCCAGCGCAGCCCCGGGTGCTCGTCCATCGTCTCCGGGTGGCAGTCCAGCTCGCACGGCCACCACTCGTCCTCGTCCTCGGGGGTGCCGCGGGTGGCGGTGAAGAACAGCATCCGGCCGTCCCCGGACTCGGCGACCGGGCCGACGTCGATCCCCTCGCCGAGCAGCCGCTCCAACGCGGCGCGACCGGCCTCCAGCGGAACGTCGAGGACGTCGTGGACCATGCCGGTCGCGGTGATGAAGTTGGCCTGCGGCTGGCCCTGCGCCCACCGCTCGATCTGCGCGCGGTCGGTGGTGGACTGGGTCTGCCAGGCGAAGGAGAGGGGATGGCGGGCCGGGGTGGGACAGCCGATGCGCTCGCACGAACACCGGTAGCCGACGGGATGCGCGGCGGGGGCGAGCGGCAGGCCGGCGGCGGCGATGGCCCGGAGCAGGTCCTCGCGGTCCGGGGCCTCGGCGGCGGTCTTCTTCGGGCGCCGGCGCAGCCACTGCGCGAGTTTGTTCTCCGTGCCGCGGTAGCGGCCGATACCGTCGCCCATCTATCCCCTCACACCTCTGCCAAGCCCTGCGGTCCCTGCCATGGTCCCACCATCCTGCTCCTTCGGTGACCGGAGTCCCCGATCCGAGGAGGGTGACCGCGCACCAGGGGCTTCCGGGGCGGTGATTTTGTCCGCGTATGCGATGTTTCGCACCGCGCCGGGGACCGCCGGGCGTGAGGAGCTCCACGGAGGGGCCGGGCGGGGGCCGGCGGGGGCGGGGCGGGGGTCAGCGGGGGGCGAGTCCGCGGAGGGCGTACTCGACGAGGGTGTCGGCGTAGGCGTGACTGAGCGGCTGGGTGCGCAGCAGCCAGCGGTGGGTGAGCGGGCCGACGAAAAGCTCCAGGGCGATGCGGGGGTCGATGTCCGGGCGGACGTGCCCGGCCTCGCGGGCGGCGGTCAGGCGCTCGACGTACAGCAGTAGCTGCGGCTCCAGCAACTGCTCGACGAACCGGGCGCCCAGTTCGGGGTTCACCACGCCCTCGGCGGTCAGGGCCCGGGCCGGGACCTCGAACCTGGGGTCGGTCATCTCGTCGACCGTGGCACGCAGGACGAGCTTGAGGTCGGCCTCCAGGTCGCCGGTGTCCGGGATGACGCTGTCGGCGTCGCCGCCGAGCGCCTCGTTGGCCTGGACACCCAGGTCGATGAAGGCCTCCAGCAGCACGGCCGCCTTGGAGGGCCACCAGCGGTAGATCGTCTGCTTGCCGACCCCGGCGCGGGCGGCGATGCCCTCGATGGTGGTCCTCGCGTAGCCGACCTCGCCGACGAGGGTGAGGGCGGCGTCGTAGATCGCGCGGCGGGAGCGTTCGCTGCGGCGCGTGGAGTCGGGTGCCTTGGTCTCAGCCATGGCATCAATCTAGCAGCGAGCGAGGCGAGACGTATCGTCTCTTGACAAGACGAGACGTCTCGTTCATCGTTGAGGACGTCAGCCGGTGAGCACGATGACCGGAGAAGAACGGAACCGAACGGAAAGGAGCCCACCATGACCCGAGGTGGAGCCGGAAGGATGCTGGGCGTCGGCGGCACCCGCAAGAACCTCTCCCGTGAGGCGCTGCGCGGCAGCGGCGGCGGAGCGGCCGGGCGGGGCGTCGATCCGGCCGCCCGGAAGCGGGCGTTGCTGCGGAAGCTGAAGGAGGGGCGCACGGCTCACGGCACTTCCTGAGCGCCGGCGTGAACTCACCCGTACGGTCCACTGCGCGGAGGCTCCGCACGGCGCACCATGGCAGGCACGCACAGATCGTGCGCCCGTCGTCCGTGAGGAGCCTTCCTTGCCGCGTGACGCATCACCCCGCCGCTACCTGATGTGCCCACCCGCGCACTTCAAGGTGACGTACTCCATCAACCCGTGGATGGACCCCGCGAAACCGGTCGACCTGCCGCTGGCCCTCACCCAATGGGAAGACCTCAAGGACCGGTACGTGTCGCTCGGCCACACCGTCGAACTGCTGGAACCCCGCGGCGACCTGCCCGACATGGTGTTCGCCGCCAACGGGGCCACCGTCATCGAGGGCCGGGTCCTCGGCGCCCGGTTCGCCTTCACCGAACGCGCCGCCGAGGCCGCCGTACACCGGGAGTGGTTCCGGACCCACGGCTTCACCGACGTACGCGAACCCGACCACGTCAACGAGGGCGAGGGCGACTTCGCGGTCACCTCGACGTACGTCCTGGCCGGCCGCGGCTTCCGCTCCAGCCCCCTGTCGCACGACGAGGCGCAGGAGTTCTTCGGGCGGCCGGTGATCGGGCTGGACCTGGTGGACCCCCGCTACTACCACCTGGACACGGCCCTGTGCGTCCTGGACGACGCGGCCGACGAGATCATGTACTACCCCGGGGCCTTCTCCCCCGGCAGCCGCTCGGTGCTGCGCCGGCTCTTCCCCGACGCGCTGATCGCCGAGGAGGAGGACGCGGCGGCGCTGGGGCTCAACGCGGTGAGCGACGGCAGGCACGTGCTGCTGCCCCAGGCCGCGGTGGGGCTCTTCCGGCCGCTGCGCGAGCGTGGTTTCGAGCCGATCGGGATGGACCTGGGCGAACTGCTCAAGGGCGGCGGCAGCGTGAAGTGCTGTACGCAGGAGCTGCGCGCCTGATGTCCGGCCCGTGGCCGGGGGGCGGGTCCGCCACGGACCGGCCCCCCGGCTTCGGGGTACGGCACGCTCAGTCGTCGAGCTTGATCAGGAAGCGGGCGACGTCGCCGTCGAAGGTGACCTCGGCCTGCCCCTCGGCCTCGACGTACGTGCCCGTGCCGCCGGTGACCGCCGACAGCCCGCCGTGGCGCCGGTGCGGGAACCGGTCGATGGTGTCGCTCAGGCTGATACTGCCACCGTCGGTGCGCAGCACCCGGTGGCACAGGGCGACGTACCCGTGGCGCGTGAGGTCGACGGCGCTGCAGTGCGCGGAGGCGTCACCGATCTTCTTGCCCGGCTTGCCCTTCCTGTTGGTGTACAGGTGGGCGTGGACGGTCCAGTCGGCGCCGACGCGCACGCGCTCGGGCCTGCTGTCGGACTGCTTGACCGCCAGCCAGTCGAGGACCTTCACGGAGTCCTTGGGCGTGTCCTTCGGCGTCGGCCGGGGCGCCGCCCCGGCGGTGGGGGCCAGGGCGGTGGCGGCGAGCACCACGGTGGCGGCGGCCAGGACGCCCCGGCTCAGCAGCCGGGCGCGGGAGGGGGTACGCGGCATGGAACCTCCAGGGTGTACGAGGAGCGGGGACGAGCCCAGCTCAACTCCGCCCGGGCGCCGTGGGCCATTGCCACGGGCACCGGGTCACCCGCGTGGTCGCGCGCTGTCACCCCGTCAGCGGGGCGGCCACTCGTCCCCCCAGGCGGTGTCCCGGGCGGCCTTGTAGAGGGTGCCGTGCCGCTTGGTCACCGTGTCGCGGCGCAGCCCCTCGTCGTCGGTGCACAGGTCCAGCAGCACCTGGCCCTTGCGGAGCTGCGGCTTGCGGACCACCCGGGCGGGGGCGGGCACCACGGGGAACCGGGTCGCCACGACGTAGGCGAACTTCTCGTCCTCGTACGCCAGCGAACCGCCCTTGACCTGGCGGTGCAGGGAGGAACGGCTGACCCGGGCGGCGAAGTGGCACCAGTCGGTGCCGGGCTCGATGGGGCAGGCGCCGCTGTGCGGGCAGGGCGCGGCGATCGTCAGCCCCGCCGCGATCAGCAGGTCCCGGGCGGCGATGATCCGGGCGTAGCCGTCCGGGGTGCCGGGTTCGACGATCACCACGGCCCGCGCGGCCCGGGCGGCCTCGGTGACGACGGCGGTGCGGTCCTGCTCGGTGAGCTCGTTGAGGACGTACGACACGGTGACGAGGTCGGTGCTGTCGACGCGGAGCGCCGTGCTGATGCGCGAGCGCCGCCAGGTGGCGTTCTCCAGGGACGGCAGCCCGGACGCGGCCGCCAGTTCGCGGCCCAGCGCCAGCGCCGGCTCGGCCCAGTCCAGCACCGTGGTGCCCGGGGCCCCGTCGGTCCCCCACGCCTCGGCGACCGCCCAGCTCGCCGCTCCCGTGCCGCCCCCGATGTCGGTGTGCGTGCCGGGCACCCACTCCGGCGCGGCGTCCCGCAGCGCGCCCAGCGCCGCCCGCACCGCCTCGAAGGTGGCGGGCATCCGGTACGCGGCGTAGGCGGCGACGTCGGACCGGTCCCGCAGCACGGGCGCCCCGGTCGGGACCGTGCCCCGGTAGTTGGCGATGAGCCGGTCGACGGCCTGCGCCGCCTGCGTCGGCGGGAGCCCGTCGAGCAGCCCGGCGAGGGCACCGCGCAGGGCTTCCGCGGTGGAGAGGGAGGCGTTCACCGATCCATCGTAGGCGGCGGGGCCGGGCCGTCCGGAACGGCCCGGGACGCCCCGGTGCCCGTGGCGGTGAACGCCCCGGCGGCGCGGGGCAGTTGCTACGCTGGCCGCCCGTCGGCCGGGTGGGGGGACCATGAGACAGCGGATCGTGCGCCTGGCCCTGGTGGCCGGTGCGACCGTCCTGGCCCTGCTGGTCCTGCTCACCACCTGCGGCACCGGCGGCACCGGCGGTGGGGGCGCCGCGCCGGCGCCGGACACCAGGGCCTCCGGGGCCGCCCGCCGGGCCGGCACCCCCGTCACCCGGCTCACCGTCCCGCCCGCGTACGACACCTCGCGCGGCTGGGAGGTCACCGGCCCGGTCACCGGCCCGTCCCCCGAGTACGTCCTCGCCCCCCGGACCGGGACGCTCGCGTACCTGGAGCGGGTCGACGGCACCCGCTTCCGCCTCCGCACCCTCGACGCCCGGACCGGCCGCCACGGCTGGGCGGGCCGGCCGTGGCGGCCGCTCGGCGGGCCCGGGAGCTCCCCCGGTCTGCTCGTGCTCGCCAAGGACGGCCGGCAGTTCTTCGCCACCTGGTCGTACGGCAGGGCCGGCGACGACCCGCTGACGACGGCCGGCAGCTTCGTGTCGCTCGACGTGTACGACGCGGTGTCCGGCACCCGGCGGCGGGTGGAGGTGCCCTGGCCCGACGTGCCGATAGTGACCGGCACCGGGCCGGGCGTCCTGATCAGCGACGGGCGGGCGAGGAGCGCGGTCGTCGCCCCGGACACCGGCGGGGTGACGACGGTCCCGCCGCAGCGCCTCGGCCCTCCCGCGGGCTGTGCGGACTGCCGCCGGCTCACCGCCGTGCGCGGGGTGACGTCGAAGGGCCTGCTGGTGAGCGGCGCGCGGGGCTTCTGGGTACGGGGCGGCTGGGCCGGCCGGGACCGGGCGCCGGCCGGCGCGGACCCGGCGAGCGGGGTGCCCGCCGCGCTGACGGCGGAGCACGTCCTGGCGCGCTGGCGGGGGCGGAAGGGCGCGCCGCGGGCGGCCACGCACGACGTGTGGGCGGTCCACGAGGCCGCCACGGGCAGGCCGCTGGTGAAGGCCGAATGCCGGCGGCCGGCGCTCGAACCGGGCGAGTACCCGCGGGCGGTGGTCTCGCCGGGCGGCCGGTACCTGGTCGCCGGGAGCCTCGCCTTCGACCTGGACGCGCGGACCGGGCGCTGCTTCGAGGAGCCGGACGGTTCCCGGCCGCTGACGCTCACCACCGTCACCGACCGGGGCGTGGCCTACGGCGCAGGCGGTGCCCGTGACGCGGCGGACGCCCTGGCCGGCGGGGGCAGCCCGGTCGCCGTGGACCTGGCGACCGGGGTGCCCCGGGCGCTCGGGGCGAGCGTGCGGCTCCCGGTGGCGGAGGTGGCCGGGGTGGGCGTCTTCCGCTGGACGGACCCGCGGGACCGCGTCCACCTGGTCGGTTACGAGGCGCGGGGCTGACGCTCCTGCCGCCGCTGCCACGGGCGGCACAGGCCCAGGAAGCAGGCGACGGCGCCGAGGCCGCACACGAGCTGGACCACCGCCATCGGGACGGCCGTCGCCTCGCCCGCGATGCCGACGAGCGGTGACGCCACGGCGCCGACCAGGAACGAGGTCGTCCCCAGCAGCGCGGAGGCGGAACCGGCCGCGTGCGGGGTGCGCATCAGGGCCTGGGCGTTGGTGTTGGGCATCGCCAGGCCCATCGCCGACATCAGGACGAACAGGCCGGCCGCGACCGGCGCGAGGCCCACGGGACCGAACACCCCGCTGGTCATCAGCAGCAGCGCGGCGGCCGCGAGGGTGATCACCGCCAGGCCGAGGCCCAGTACCTTGTCCAGGCTGACCCGGCCCACCAGCAGCTTGCCGTTGATCTGGCCGACCGCGACCAGCCCCACGGAGTTGACGCCGAACAGCAGGCTGAAGGTCTGCGGCGACGCCCCGTAGATCTCCTGCACCACGAACGGGCTCGCGGAGATGTAGGCGAAGAGGGCGGCGAAGGCGAGCCCGCCCGCGAGCATGTAGCCGGAGAACACCCGGTCGGCGAGCAGCCCGCGCATGGTGCGCAGCGCCTCGCCGACCCCGCCGGCGTGCCGCTCGGCGGGTGGCAGCGTCTCACCGAGCCACTTCCACACCACCAGGGTCAGCAGGACGCCGACCACGGTGAGGGCGTGGAAGACCCCGCGCCAGTCGGTGGCCCGGAGGATCTGGCCGCCGATGAGCGGGGCGACGACCGGGGCGACCCCGGAGATCAGCATCAGGGTGGAGAAGAACCGGGCCATCTCGACGCCGTCGTACCGGTCGCGCACCACGGCCCGGGCGATCACGATGCCGGCCGCGCCCGCGAGGCCCTGGAGCAGCCGGAAGGCGATGAGCAGTTCGGGGCTGGGCGCCAGGGCGCAGACGGCCGTGGCGGCGACGTACACCAGCATGCCGGCGAGCAGCGGGCGGCGGCGCCCCCACCGGTCGCTCATGGGTCCCACGACGAGCTGGCCGAGCGCCATGCCGGCGAGGCACGCGGTGAGGGTGAGCTGGACGGTGGCGGCGGGCGCGTGGAGGGCCTGGGTGACCTGCGGCAGCGCCGGGAGGTACATGTCCATCGACAGCGGCGGCAGCGCGGTGAGCCCGCCGAGGACGAGGGTCACGAGCAGACTCGCCCGCCGCGCGGCGGGTACGGCAGAGGCGGCCGGGGTGCCGGGAGCGGGGGCCTGGGGGTCCCCGGCGGGCGGGCGGCCGGCGGCCGCGGGGGCCGGGCGGGCGGCCGGAGGGTGGTCGGCGGGTATGTGTCCTGGGCTGCTCGGGCCGCTGCTCGGGCCGCTCTCCGGCATCTCGTCTCCTGTCGTGGGGGCCGGGCCAATGCTCTCAGCTCGTCGACGGTGGTTGAAACCTCAATCTGGGGGGGCGGTTATGGGCGGGACCGTGCGGTGGGGCGTGCCGGCGACCTGCGGGCCGGTGAGACGGAGTCGCCGCTGGTGCCGCTGGACGGGACCCTGGCCGTGATGCGGACGCTCGACGCGGTACGGGACCGGGTCGGCGTCCGCTACCCGGCCGACGGGGCGGTCACACGGGGTGGAGCCCCGGGTCGCCCGCCCCGGTGACGAACGAGGGGCATACCGGCCCGACCGATTGTCGGGTACACAACATCCACATGTCGGCCACTTCCGTATCGCGTGCCGGACCCTCCCGTACGCTGCGGCCCATGAGCGCTGTACGGAGGATCGCGGTGGTGACGGGAGCCGGCTCGGGCATCGGCCGGAGCGTGGCGCTCGCCCTGGCGGAGGACGGCTGGTCCCTGGCCCTCGCGGGCCGCCGGGCGGAGCCCCTGCGGGAGACGGCCGCCCTCACCGGCACGGACGCCCTGTGCGTCCCGACCGACGTCACCTCGCCCGACGCGGTGACGGCCCTGTTCGCGGCCGTCCGGGACCGGTTCGGCCGGGTGGACCTGCTGTTCAACAACGCGGGCAGCTTCGCCGGGGGCGGCACACCGGTCGAGGACCTGGACCCCGGGACGTGGCGCGCGGTCGTCGACGTCAACCTGACGGGCGCGTTCCTGTGCGCCCAGGCGGCCTACCGGCACATGAAGGACCAGTCACCGCAGGGCGGCCGGATCATCAACAACGGCTCCATCTCGGCGCACGTCCCGCGGCCGCACTCGGTGGCGTACACGGCGACCAAGCACGCCATGACGGGCCTCACCAAGTCGCTGTCCCTGGACGGCCGCCCGTACCGCATCGCGTGCGGCCAGATCGACATCGGCAACGCGGCCACGGAGATGACCGAGCGGATGCGGACGGGCATCCTCCAGGCCGACGGACGGCTGGCCCCGGAGCCGGTCATGGACGCGGCGGACGTCGCCCGCACCGTGGCGCACATGGCGGCGCTGCCGCTGGAGGCGAACGTCCAGTTCGCGACGGTGATGGCCACGGCGATGCCCTACATCGGCCGGGGCTGACCCGGGCGGGTGGACCCCGAGGGCGCCGGCGTCCCGGCCCACCGGCGCCGGTCCTGGCGCCGGGCTATGCCTGGCCGGTCTCGAAGCGGGTGACCTTCCCGTCGTCGCCCACCGTGAACCGCCACGCCGTCCGCATCTCCCCCCAGGTGTCGTTGCGGTAGCGGACGGTCAGGGCACGGCCGCCGGCCTGCTCCGACTCGACGTCCATGTGACCGCCCACCGTGAAGATCTCCTTCTCGGCCCACTGGTCAAGGTCCCGGTCGGAACCGTCGTCCGCCATGGTGGCCCCGGGCGCGAGGACGGCGGCGAACGCGGCGCGGTCGCCCGCGTTCACGGCGGTGACGAAGGCACGGACGGCGGGGTCGGTGAGCTGTTCCGCGGGGATGGTCATCAGGCGTCTCCTTGGGTACGGGGCCGACGGGGCGGTTCCCCACCGGTACCCCCCGTACCCGGTACACCCCCGGACCCCGCGTTCCGGGGACGTTGCGCCACCCGTGGCGCGTCAGGGGCACCGCCCGGCGCTGCGGGCGGGACGCGGTGCGCGGGGCGGACCATCGGCCGTATGAACACGGCCATCAGCCGGGAGACCGAATACCCCGCCAGGGCGGGATCTCCACATGAGTGAGCGGCACCCGACGACCCATGAGCTGCGGAGAACGCCATCCGGACCTGAGCGTGCCGGGCATGCCGTGCAGATCGGTGACCCGGATTGTCACCGAGGCGGGAGAGGCAGACGAGTTGGGCTGTACGCCGGGGACTGTCGGCGCAACGCTATGACCTGCACAAACGAGCAGGTACGGTGCTTCCGTGGCTACTTTGATGGCTACGCAACAAGACATCCCCGCCGGGATCGGCCCGGACGGGGACGTCGTCGCTCCTGAGATCAGACGGTCCCTTCGATGCGTTCGAAGATGTCCGCGTCGGTCTCCCGCTGCCAGTCCGGCAGGTCGGACCAGTCGGCAACATATCCGGGCTTCGGGTCTTCGAAGTGCCTGAACATCTGGGCGGTCCAGCAGATCGCGACGAATCGGCCCTTCTGCTCGCGTGTGAGCCTCGCCGTATGCCCGCCGCTGACCTCGATGAAGTCGCGCACCTGCCCGTACACGGCGGTGGCCGCTTCGCGCTCCCAAGCGGGCGTGTCGTCCCACGGCGTGACGTAGCCAGGCTTGGGCTCGCCGGGATAGTGCTTGTTCACACCGTCGATCCACGCCTCGCGGAAGATCCGGCCGTCATTCATGCGCGTGTCCCTCTCGTCATGCGGTGCGCGGAAGCGCCGCGATTCGGTGATCAAGAGTCGAGACTCGGTCATCGGACATGAGCGGGGCAAGACGCCCCCGAAGCCCGTCCAGCTTCTTGCCGATGAATCCCGAATTCGACCGGTCGGCCAGTCCCAGTGCTTGCTCCGCGTAGTGCACGACCTGGTCGATGTCTCGCCTATGCACCCCGAGCACGGCGAGGTCGCTCAGGACGGCAGCGCGGCGACGCAGGGACAGAGGCTGGGCAAGGGCTGCGGTGAGCGCTTCATCGGCGAGATCAGGGCGGCCCAGTTGGAGGTAGCAGGCCCCTCTCTCCTCTGCCAGGCGGGAGCCGTCGAAGCGGAGCCAGCCGCTGTTATGGGAGTGAGCGCTGTCGAGGGCGTGCACTTTCTCAGCTTCGTCAAGAGCCCGGTTGCACGCGTCGAGATCGCCCACGGCCGCGTACGCCTGCGCCTGGACAGCCGCGACCCAGTGACGGGTGGAGAGAGTGTCGTCACCTCTCCGGGCGATGCGGAAAGCTGCCGCGAGCAGGGGCTGGGCAGCGTGCGCGCGGCGCGCGTACAGCTCGACGTACGCGTGGCGGGTCATGGCACAGGCCCACAGGTCGTGGTCGCCACCGGCATAGGCCGCGTTGGCGGCCAGTGTGTAGCACTGCGCGGCGTCGGTGTACCGGTTGGCGTCGAAGAACAGCTCGCCGACGAGCTGGTAGAGGTCGGCCGTCATCCGACACAATCGGGACCGATCCACGGCAGTACGCGTCTCGGTCAGTCCCTTCGCCATCACATCGAGCTGTGCGCGCACCGCAGGGAAGACGACCTGCTTGGCGTCCGATAGCGCGTAGACCTGCCAGAGGCTGCGATGCAAGGCGTCCCCCGTCTCCAAGAGCGTCGACGCTGCGCGCCCTCGGGCGGCATCACCGGGATCGGGAAGTGCGACCAGCGCACCCGTAACGGCGAGCAGGCCCAGGACTTCGCGGCGCTTCATGTCGTCATCATCACCATGGAGGAGGGGTGGAGCAGCGGAGAGCCCGACTGTCTCGGCCAACTGATCGTCGGAGAGAAGGGCTTCCAGCTCGGGGAGGGTCACTCCCAACAGCCCTGCGATCTTCGGCCGTTGATGGGGACGCGGGGTGGCACGACCACTTTCCCAACGGACCACGGTGGACGCGGCCACCGAGAGCGCTTCTGCGAATTCCTCCTGAGAGTAGCCCCGGGCCGCGCGCCGTTCCGCAAAGCACCTTCGCCTCGACGTCATAGGTCTCCCCTCACGAGAACCCTTTCACGCACGCATACCCGCCACGCGCCAACGCCTGGAAAACGCCCGGGCATTGCGCGAGGTCCGCTCTGGGAGAAGGTAACGGATCGTCGTTGACTGGTCACACACCGCTCGGAGGCCGAAGGACCCTCCGGGCGGCTCGCCACGGAGAGGAGCGACCGAGTGACAACCTCCGGACTGCCCCGCAGGAACCCTGGCGTCAGTGGCCGTACGTACACGCTGCCGGAGCCCCGGCCGGGTGCGCCGAGCCGGGCTCTTCGGGTGCGAGCGGCCGGCGGCTGGGAGAGGTTCATGCGCCGCATCGAGGCCCGGCAGGAGCCGGAGGAGTGAACCCGGTCGGTTCCGACGGCTACGAGCACCACCCGCTCCTGGACACGCTTGTCCGTGACATCGCCTCGCGTGGGGAGGGTGTGCTCGTCGCCGTCACACAAGAGCTCCACAGCCACGGCATGGTCCGCATCGCGCACATCCGGCCCGCGTCCGGAGTCGAGTGGACGACCGCGGCCGACAACATCCAGGCCGCTCACCCCTGAGCCGCGGCCCGCAGATCGCCGTCCGCGCCCCCTGGCGCAGACGGATTCCCGCATCACACCCTTCAACCCGAGGAGTCTCATGACCACCTCTGTCGCACTCCCCTGCCCCACGCGGCCGTGGGGTGCGGGCCGACTCGCGCCCTACCCGACGGTCGTCCGCCGACCCCACGCCACGGTCGCCATCGACCCCACGACGCAGCTCGGGGTGTTCCGCGACCGCGTCGGGCAGGTGGTCGAGATGGGCAAGCACGGCACCAGCTCGGGCACCGAGACCTCCACGACGACGAACTCGGACTCCCGGAACGACCAGGGTCACGATCAGGACAGCACGCAGGACTGATGACCATGACCGAGGAGAGGCCGGTTCTGGTGGCCACCGAGGCGGACGACATCACCGCCGACATGGTGATCACCGAACTCAACCGGCGAGATGTGCCGGTGGTCCGGTTCAACCCCGCCGACATCGGCGAAAACCTCACGGTCTCGGCTCGATTCGGCACCTGCCCGGCCCCGGTGGTCGGGCAGGTACGCACCCCGTCGAGAACCGCTGATGTGACCCACGTCCGGTCGGTGTACTGGCGCCGCCCGGAATGGCCCACGTTTCCCCACCTGTCCGCTGACGACTCCCGGTTCGCGGCGGCGCAGGTCCGCTACGGACTCGGTGGCACCCTCTTCGCCCTGGGCGGCCCTCTCTGGGTCAACCACCCCCTGCGCGTTACCGCAGCCGACTACAAGCCCGGGCAGCTCGTTCTCGCCCAGCAACTCGGCTTCACCATCCCTCCCACCCTTGTCACCAACGACCCGGACGAGGCCCGCGAGTTCGTCCAGGCTCAAGGGCAGGCGATCTTCAAGACGCTGCGATGGACCCCCTACACGCGTGACAGCGTGCCGATGACGGGATGGACCGCCCCCGTCACCCCCGACGATCTCGACGACAGCGTTCGGGTCGCACCCCACCTGTTCCAAGCCCGCGTGGACAAAGTCGCCGACGTTCGCGTACTGCTCGTAGGCCGGCACACGTTCGCCGTACGCATCGACTCCCAACTCCTGGACTGGCGCAAGGACTACAGCGCCCTGACTTACACCGTGGAGCACCTTCCCGACCGGGTGGCCAAGGGACTGCATGCCTACCTGGACCGGCTGGATCTGGTATCGGGAAGCTTCGACCTCGCGGTCGACCGGGCGGGGGCCTACTGGTGGCTGGAATTGAATCCCAACGGACAGTGGGGGTGGCTGGAGACCGAGACTGGCCTCCCGATGTCCGCTGCCTTCGCCGACCTACTCGCACAAGGAGATCGCCGATGACCGATCCGGCATCCGAGCGACGCCGCATGGCGACTGTTCTCATGAATGACGGGGTCCTGAAATCCCCCTGGCTGCGTGAGGCCATCGAGTCCGTCCCCCGCGAGCGGTTCCTCCGCCCGGGAGTCTTCCTGGACGAGGGGCGGACCTGGCGGCCCGTCACCGTCACCGACACGAATCCGGACGAGTGGCTGAAGATCGCATACAGCGTCGACACCCTCACCACCCAGCTCGACGGCCACCTCACCGCCGACCAGGCCGACGAACCCGTAATGGGCGTGCCCACGTCCTCCTCGACCGACCCGGCCACCGTTGTCGGCATGATCGAGACCCTGGACCTCGTGACGGGCCACCGAGTCCTGGAGATCGGCACAGGCACCGGCTACTCCACAGCCCTGATGTGCCACTACCTCAGCGAGGACAACGTCGCCACGGTCGAGGTCGACGCACAGGTGGCCGCACGCGCCGATGCCGCTCTCGAAGCCGTCGGCTTCTCGACATGGACGGTGACGGGCGACGGTCTCCTCGGCCACCCGTACCGAGCACCGTACGACCGGGTCATCGCCACCTGCGCGGTTCGCCGCATCCCGTACGCCTGGATCAGGCAGACGATCCCTGGAGGCATCGTCCTCGGCACGGTCGGCTCGTGGCCGTGGGGAACCGGCCTTGCGAAACTGACCGTCGGCGATGACGGCACCGCCGAGGGCTCGTTCGTCGGGCGCTCCTCCTTCATGCAGGCGCGCGCCCAGGCAGTGGCTCCCGCGGCTGGCGATCTCTCCGCCCGGACCGCGTACGCGGACAGTGAGCGGCGCACTCAGGTGTCTCCTCTTGTCCTGGAGGAGTGGATGCCCGCCTTCGTTGCGCAGTTGGCGGCGCCCGGCGTTCAGTTCGTCCGCGCGACGGGCGGTGACGGCTCGCCCTTGCGGTACCTGTTCGATCCGGAGAAGGAGTCGTTCGCCGAGTTCCTCGCCGACGGCGAGAACTGGACCGTCCGCCAAGGCGGTCCGGTGGCCCTGTGGGACGACGTGGAACGTTCCCTCGTCGCCTGGCAGGTCGCCGGGGCACCGGAGATCGACTCCGTACGGCTCCACGTGACGCCCACGTCCCACCGGTACTGGATTGACCAGGCGCCCTCCCTGCGCTGGGAACACCGGATCACCTGACCCACTACGCTCCGGACATGGACGACGAACCGCTCTCCCAGTGGGCCGAGCGTCGCGATGCGAGGATCGGGCAGCTCCGCGCCGTACCCCTCGTCACCGGCGACCCGAGGGCATCGCATCTGAACCCCGATGCTCCCCGCGCGATCCAGCGGTGGAACGGCCATCTGTGGGAACCGCACGGCTTCGCGGCGAACCTCGCGGAAGCACGACGCATCCTGTTTCCCCACACCGACGCTACCTCCACCCGTGAGGCAACACCGAAGCTCGGCCCAGGGACCGGCAGACATCGGAAGCCTCCGACTTCCTCATGATTCTCTGGCGTCCAAGCCATACCTCTGAAACCGGCCCCCAGCCGGTAGACCACCCGCGGCACACTGGCGCCCGTGAGTAACGACATATCCGATGACCGATGGGCACAGCGGGTGTATTTGACGTGGCTGGCCCGCGATACTCGCTACGCTCTGGCAGCCCGGAACGCCCTGATTGGCTACAAGATCGAGGAGCTTGAGCCCTCGGTGGCCGCGCTCCCCGCTGACGGGGCGGCTCCGCTGTCCACCTTGCCCCCGTTTCCGATCATCCCGTTCGACGCACCCGCGCAGAACCCTGGCGGCATTCAAGCCTGGCTTGACGAGCAGAATTCCACCGGCCCCGGGACCGCAACAGAGGACACCTAGGCGTAGACGCATCGCGCGGAGGGCCCCCGACTCAGCCAACACCCACACCAAGCCGCCCAGCGTGGCTACCTTCGTAGCAGCGAGGTCCGGTTTAAGCCGGTACGGAACGGGGTGAGTGGGCGCCCACGATTCCACGAGAACAGGCGTCTGACCTGCGGTACCGCAGATCAGACGCCTGTGGGGCAGACGAGTCGGGCTGTACGCCGGGTTCTGCCCCACTCAGGGAGCGATCACGCTCTGACCTGCACGTTTATGGGAATCCGGCGGCTGTTCCGACCCTCTGGGACTTCTCAGGGACTTTCAGCCGAGATCCGTGAGCCACGCCTCGATCGCGGACAGTCCCCGCGCGCCAGCCTGCGGCATGAAGTGAGTGTACGTCCGGAGCGTGAACGCCGGATCGGAGTGCCCCAGCCACTTCGCGAGCGAGACGATCGACTCACCGGCTTCGAGCATCACCGAGGCGTACGTGTGACGCAGGACGTGGAAGCCGTGCTCGCGGCTCGGCTCCCATACGCGCGACGGCTTTTCGCCCGGCTGCCGCTCGGGCAGCGGCGGGATGACTCCCACGTCGGCGAGCGCCGGCTTCCACGCCTTGGTGTTCCAGGTGGTGCGGTTGATCGCACCACGCCGCCCGGTGTACACGAGCAACGGGACGGTGACCTTACGCCGATCCTCGCGCGCGAGGATCGGGCTCCTCGGGGTCCAGCCACGGCAGGGTGACGTCGATCGGCTCGAAGCGTTCCTGGTGAGTGAGGAGTCGCTTCGCGAGCACCTTCGGCAGAGGCACGTCGCGCTCCTTGCCACCCTTGGGCGGGCCGAAGTACAGCCGCGACTTGTACATGAGGATCTGGCGCTCGACGTGCACCAAGTCGCCGTGGACGTCGTTGGGGCTGAAGCCGAACACCTCACCCTGTCGGAGTCCGCATCCGACGCCGAGGTCGAGGGCGATCTGGTAGCGGTCGGCCAGCGCCTCCCGTACGGCGTCGACACGATCCTGCTCCCAGGCGCGAGCCTTGCGCTCCGGTTTCTTCGGCGGCTTGATCGAGCTGTTGCCCTTGCACGGGTTGCGGTAGAGCCGCTTGTCCTCGACCGCGGCCTGCATGATCGCCTTGAGGTACACCCACGCGACATAAGCCGTGCTCGACGCCACCGCCCTCTGCACGTCGGCCGACCACTTGCGCAGCTCCGCGACACCGATGTCCCTGAGCGCCAGGTCTCCGAGCTGCGGCAGCACCTGCCCCCAGATCCGGTGCCTCATGCTTTCCAGCGTCTGAGCGGGATGCACCTGGGACGGCCACCAGTGCTTCTCGACGTACTCACGAAGGCTGATCGCACCGTCTCGCGCGTCGACGAAATCCCCCCGACGTGCGTCGGTCTGCGCCTCGGCAAGCCACGCCTTGGCGTCCGCGACCGTGTCGAAAGACCGGTCGCGGACCCCCGGTATCCCCTTGACCCGATAGCGCGTGCACTTGCCCCACAGAGCGGTGCGTTCGCGCTTGCCCGTCTCCTTGTTCGGTCGCTTCTTCAGCCACCGGTCTTCGATGTAACCCGCCATACTCGTCTTACCCTCGGCTCGCCTGGCTTCTCTCGACGCGATCAGCGTCGCGATCAGACACACAGACGATCGCCGTGCGCACGAAATTCCGAGTGCTAATGAACTCCTCAGACCAGTTTTCGCAGGTCAGGCAGCCCGGCGACGCTCACGCTGCTGCGGGGCCTTGTTCAACGGGTTGAGGGCCGGGTTCGACCGCGAGTCCACCTGCTGCTGCTCACTGAGCCACGCATCGAGCAGATCCCGGCGGTACATGACCCTTCCGCCGGGACCCATCCGAAAGCTGGGCGGCCCTTGCCGGCGGTGACGCCACACGTAGAGCGTGTTCACCGAGATGCCCATGTACTTCGCGGCGTTCTGGACGTTCAGGAAAGCGGCCTCAGCGGCAGGATTGGACTGGTTACGCATCGTGTCTCCGGTGTAAGCGCTGCCGAAGCAGCGGGCGTTCCGACCTCCCGGCTGCCGCACCGTGACGACGTTCACCGCGCGGCAGGGGCTGGCGAGACGGATCAGAATCCGGAGAATCGGTGATTTGGTGCAGCCGTCCCGACGTGATACCGGAAGACGACGTTCATCCAGCGTCGCTGTCCCGTCTCGAGCGCTTCGCTCGCGAACAATGCGGCTGCGACGAGCGGGTGCCGGCGGGGCAGATTGTGCTTACGAGCCAGGCTTCCGGGAGCAATCACGTCGCGTCCGCCGGCTTGTGACCCAGCATTCAACGCTCGCCGAGGCCGCTCATGCTTCGAGACCCGAAACCTGATCGGCTGGGCCGTTCCATCGCATCGGGCGCCAGCATCCACCCGGCGGGGCGAGCGCTGGAAAGTGTTGTCACTCGCAGGCGGCGCCGATGCTGGAGATTGACTCCTGGATCTGATGAGCCCCCGGCCGGGCATGCGATTCAATGCTGCTGTACGTCGATCTGCACCTCGACTCACGGGAAGCGCCGATGACACTGCAGCCGTGGAGCAGCCAGAGGCATCAAACTGCCATCGGCAGGGTCGGGCTCTCCGCTCCCGCGCGTCAGGCCGTGATCGACCTACAGATGACTGATGGCGTGCGGGCTCTGGACTACGGCTGTGGCAGAGGCGGCGATGTTCGCGCTCTGGAGCAGCTCGGGCTCGACGTCTCCGGTTGGGACCCTATGCACCGGCCTGACGGGGAGCTCCGTCCCTCCGACGTCGTGCTCCTCACCTACGTCCTCAACGTCATCGAGAACCCTGCTGAGCGGCGCGCCACGCTGGCGAAGGCATGGGAGCACACGAGGGGCACGCTCGTGGTTTCGGCCCGGCTTCGTTGGGAGCGAAACCAGATCAAGGGCAAGAAGTATGGCGACGGTGTCCTCACGAGCCGCAATACCTTCCAGCACCTCTTCGCGTCGAACGAGCTTTGGGACCTCGTTCAGGACGTGACTGGTGTCCGCTGCCTGTCAGCGGCTCCCGGGATCCTTTACGCCTTCAGGAGTGACGAAGCGCGTCTCGCCTACCTCGCTCGTCAGGTCATGCCAGACGCCCATTGGCTGGCCTCCGAGGACACCGCGTCCGCGATCTCTGCCGTCGTAGATCATCTGGAGCGCCGTGGTCGACTCCCGAATCTCGAGGAGATGCCTCAGCCCGTAGCGGCACTCCTCGGTCACCTAAGGCCTCAAGAACTCAAGCGCCTTGCCGAGCAGTCCGCCGATCCGTTGAAGGTAGAGGCTGGCGCGAAGCGGTCATCCCTCGACACACTGCTCTTCCTTGCAGTCGAGCTCTTCCACGGCCGCGGGCCGTCCAGCAGCCTCCCCATCCCGGTTCAGTTGGACATTCGGGCCTTCTTCTCGTCGTACGCGGAGGCGTGCAAGCGGGCAGACCGGCTTCTCTTCAAGCTTCGCGACGATGCGTACGTGCGTCGCGCCATGAACGGATCTTTGGCTGGCAAGTTCACTGCGACAGCCTCTACGTGCACCGCAGGGCGCTTCCGCGAATCCCCACCGTTCTGCGTGTCTACGAGCAGTGCGCCAGCATCGCTGCTGGTCGACCTCCTGCGTGGACTGTCGTCAAGCTCCGTCACCAGGGCCGCGGGGTAAGTTGGCTCGATTACCCTGACTTCGACTCGGATCCCCACTCCCGGCTTACATCCTCCTATACGGTTGACTTGCAGCCCCTGAAGTCCTCCTTCCTGTCGTACGCCGATTCGACGAACCGACCTCTGCTCCACCGCAAACACGAGTTCCTGGCCCCAGACGACCCGGACGCTCCGAGGTACCAGCGGTTGACCGAAGCGGAGGTACGCGCTGGCCTCTACGAGCATCCGCACTTGATCGGCAACGAGGAAGGATGGGAGCGGGAGCTCTCGCGCACTGGACGATCGTTGAGAGGCCATCGGCTGGTCCGCCGGACTGGTAGTTGAGCGGTTCAGCGAAATTGTCGGCTCCCCACCAACCCCGGATAGTCTGCAGCCCCGGTGACGCTGAAGTCGCTCTCGCCATCCAGCGCCGCCGGGGCCGACGGTCAGGTCATGCACCATCCAGAATCGCAGTCACCGTCTCCGACCTCCGGAGCATCAGCCTCAGAGTCGAGTCCCGGTATGGCCTCCTCAAGGGGCCTGCCGTACCGAGTCAGGTACACAGAGTCCCTTCCAAGTGCTGCTCGTCGCCTATTGATCGTCTTTTCTAGCTGAACCGCCACCTTGAAGAGCTCGGGCTCGACCCGCCGCTGAAGCCGCCAGGCTTCAACCGTGCGAAAGGGGCAGAAGAAGCAGGCGCTCTTCGGCGGAACCGGCAGCCCTGCGTCCTGGATGATGCGTTCACAGTCGCTTCTACGAAGCCCAAGGTCGAGCAGGGGGTACTCGATCTGCTCGTGCGCCTCACAGCGGCGACGGTTCGCTCTGTGGATCTCATCGAGGGATATGCCGATGCCTACGGTGGCTGGATCGAGGGCGGTGGCACCGTGCTCGCGCAACCAGCGCCCCACAACCTTGATCTTGAAGTCAGCAGTACAGGACCGGCGCCCAGGCGCGCCGTTGGCCATCCGGATGGGAATCGGGATCGATCGAATGCCCGGCCTGTTCAGCCTCTCCATCAGAGTCTCGGTCGAACCGTCTCGACGGCGGCGCTCCAGATGATGCAGGTCGAGGCCAGCACGGGCGGCGTACGGCCTCGCTACTTCGCGCACGTACGCCAAGGTCCCAGGGTGTTCGCTGTCGTCACCCACGTTCGCGAACAGGAAAGTTGGATAGTCAATCTCGCGCCGAGCCGCGAGAACCAGCAGGGCAGTTGATTGAACTCCGCCGCCATACGAGATGACCTTCACGAGGCCCTCTCATGGCAAGGGATGCGGTCGCTTTCGCGTCGCGGGTCAGGGAGATGGTCTGACATGTGACTTCCGATCTAGAGGGCTACATCGCCGTTGAAAGTTTCTATGGACCACAACCAACCATCAACTGTTTATTCCATCCAAGGCGCAAGTCGCCCACCGTGCACCCCAAACGGGCACAGGGCGTCGAACAGCGTCTGCTTCTACCGACGCGGCACACCCTGGCCGCAAGCTGCGGAGCCCATGGGACCGCACCGCAAGATGCGCTGCGCTCTCGCGCTTCACCAACTGCCAGCTGACCGACGGGGATGAGCCTTCACGGGCCACTACGCAGCGGTGGGCGCCGATCCAGCATCGGCGGTCAAGGTCGCGCTACGGGCACCATGAACCCTCAAGAAAGCGTCCGCTCCATGACGAGCGCAAACTCAGCAGTCTTCGATCACAGCGGCTGAGCACGCGGAAGGCGATGTCAGCAGGCCGCGTTCAGCGGATCTGAGCTGTCGACGCAGTTTGACTGCAGTACCAGACAGCTCCACCGGACGCCGTCACGGCCATGAAGGTCACGACGCTCGCTGCGGTGAACTGTCTGCAGCCCATGTGCACTGCCCAACTCAACCGTCTCAGGTGCGGACACCTCGAACATTCGGCGGCCATTGGGCACAGGACCGTGGCGCAGGTCCACGAAGAACCGACCGCGAGGCACCAACAAGGCGGAGATCCTCGCCATCGCTCGTCGACGTTCCTCATCATCCAGATGCATCCACACCGCAGTGGCGAAGATCGCGTCAAACCGAACCGGATGCCGGCTCAGTGTGAGGTCCGGGAGAGCGTCGTCAACCCAGTCAATCCCGCTGTCCGCATGAAGCCTCTGCCCGTGCGCTCGCAGCTCCACAGTCGGCTCAACAGCCACGACGTTGTGCCCCAGGGCTGCCAGCGCGGCAGCGTCGCGCCCAGTCCCTGCGCCCACGTCCAAGACCCGGCCAGGCTTGGCAGGAA
Source organism: Streptomyces sp. NPDC039423 (assembly GCF_055598725.1). Taxonomy (NCBI): domain Bacteria; kingdom Bacillati; phylum Actinomycetota; class Actinomycetes; order Kitasatosporales; family Streptomycetaceae; genus Streptomyces; species Streptomyces sp. NPDC039423. The sequence continues at coordinate 715,571 of NZ_JBVKAH010000001.1, read as the reverse complement.
CGAACCGCAGCACGTCGCGGTGGACATCGTCGAAAGTGACTGCCTCGTACTGAACAGCCAGCACGTCCGCCGCCTCGGCGTATCCAGCAGTTCCCCTGGCCAGCCGACGTCCACCGGCGTTGGGAGCCACCTCATCGCCCATGGCTGAAGGGTACCTACCCGCTGATCTCAGCATCACCCTGCCGATGGCAGAAGCGGGCGTAGCGGCCCCGTCAGGCATGCAACCACATCAGCGTGAGCGGGGAGTCCACCGGGCCCAAGCTGCCCAAGGAGCGACGTTTACGCCTTGCTCCGCAGAGGCCGGATCACCACTGAGTGCCCCTGCGCAAAGGCTGCGGCTAGGAAACTCGCCGCTTCGTCGCCCTCTTCGCTCGTAAACGTCCGAGGAGCAGGAAGAGGCGCCCGAGCGGGATGAGATGCCAGCGATGCGCTGCGACGCCCCCGGGGCTTTTGCAGACCGCGCGCTCCGCCACGAAGCCGCTGGACTTCTTCCTGTTGTACCGCACGGCCACGGGCCTTCGCATCAGCCACGATCGTCTCGATGAGCCACAGAGGCGAACCGGACAGCTCAAGATCAGGTGGCGCGATCTGCTTCCGGTGGCGCCAGCGGGAAATCGTCCCCCGGTCACGGCCAAGGATCTCGGCAACTTCCATGAGCCCCACGATGGTCGGAAGCCGCTCTGACCGTTCGACGAGATATCCGCCGGGTACGGAGGCTTCATACTCGGCCACCCGTTGCTCTGCGACTTCCCGAGCGCCGTCCTGACGGAGCTGAAGCACCGTCGGCAGCAGCCAGTAGGGGTTCCCCGAGATCACCACATCAGGTTCAGCCAGGGTCCCTTCGGCTCTCCACTTCTGCGAGGTCTGACGCTCCACTCCGTAAAGGGCAGCGATCTCGGCGTGTCCAAGCAGATACGGCTTCCGTACCGCCACCATGCGCAGCACCTTTTCGATCAGCGTGGCAGGCGAAGACCCCCGCGGAAGAGCATGAGATCCTCCAAAGATACCGCTCGCGCTGCATACCCGCCCTCAGCCGGGCATCCCAGCTGCGACTGCGCTCGTCGGCGGGTTGACAGGGTGTCTTTACGATCTTGTTGGTTCGATGAGGACTCACCCACCTCCTCACGGAGTGTGGCCGGTGCTGTCTGCCAGGACCTCACGAAGCCGCGCGCGAGCCCAGTCGGCGGCGTCCTCGACGCCGACCTCCTCGAATGCGTCGATCGCCTCGCGGAAGCAGTGCACTGCCTGTGCGTGCCGGTTCAGCTGATGATGGGTGAGCCCGAGGTTCATCAGGGTCTCGCCCTCCCGGAACCGGTCCCCGTGGGCCCGCTGTACCTCCAGGGCCTCCTCGTACAATGCAAAGGCCTCGTCAAACCTCGCCAGTTCGGCGCACACGTTCGCGAGGTTCTTCAGGCAGTGCCCCTCCAGCACGACATCGCCAAACTCCCGGGCGACGGCCAGGGCCTTTCGGAAGGCCGCCCCGGCTTCTTCGTACCGGCGCAGGTCGTAGTACACGTTGCCGAGGGTGTTCAGCGTAGTTCCCTCGCCAGCCCGGTCGCCGAGCTCGCTGCAGATTGCGAGATCCCGCTCCAGGGGCTCCAGGGCATGCTCCGGGGCGCCGTTCCTGAGGAAGAGGGAGGCGATGTTGTGGAGCACCATCCCCTCGCCGTGTTTGTCGCCCCTCTTGCGGTACACAGCCATGGCCAGCTGCAAGGTGGGGAGCGCTTCTTGGAGGTCCCCCAGTTCCATCAGCGCTAGGGCTGCGGAGTTAAGCACGGGCGCCTCGCTGGGGTGGCCGCCCAGTTCCTCGATGAGTCTGACGGCACGCGAGAGGTAGGACAGGGCTTGTTCCGCCTGGTGTGTGGCCCCGTACAGGCCCCCGATGCTGGCCAGCACCTCAACGTCGAGTCGCGGGTCCGCGACCCTGCCCGCTGCTTCCTCCACCGTGTCGAAGACGTCGCGCCAGTCCGCATGGGCCCGCTGCTCGAAATAGCCGATCATGTTCATGGCCAGGGATACGGTCATTAGATCGAAGCCGGCGCGGTTGGCGATGGCGACGGCCGCCACGAGGGTGCCGTGCTCGGCGTCGAACCACTCCCACGCCTCGCTGCTCGACACGAAGCGCTCACCCTCAGGGTCGCCGGACCTCCAACGGACCCGCAGGTCGGCCTCCCGCGCGTTTTCCTGCAGATGGAGCAGAATCCGCTTGAGGCTTTCTGTCGCCTCCTCCGTGTGCTGAGGCTCATCCGCCTTCTCCTGCGCGTAGAGGCGGATCAGGTCGTGCATCATCCAGCGCTCGGGGACCCGACCGTCTAGAAGGTGAGCCCCTGCGAGCCGACGCACGACCTGCCGGGTCCCGAGAGGAGCGGCGTCGAGCAGTACGACTGCTGTCTCCAGAGAGAAGTCGGGTCCCGGGGCGAGGGCGAGTAGCCGGAAGGCCCGGGCATCCGCTGGTGCGAGGCGTCGGTAGGAGAGGTCGAAGGCGGCCCGTACGGCCATGGGGTTGCCCAGGGCGTCGACATCTTCGTAGGCGAGTCCGTCGAGCCGGCTGCGGGTGTCTGCCAGCTCCTCGACGAGGCCAGTTAGGGGGCGGTGGGGCTCCGTCCCCAGAATGGCGGCGACAATCTGGAGGGCGAGCGGCAATCCACCGCAGAGGTCGCCGATCCGCTCGGCGTGATCGGGGGCGTCGGTGACCCGGGAGTCCTCTGGGCGGGCGATACGCAGGGTTCGGTCGAGAACCTGTGCCGAGCTCGACCGGGATAGTTCGCTCAGATCGATGTGGCGTCCCGGTACGGACGCCAGGACGTGCCGGGACGTGACGACAATTCGGTGGTGCGGACGGGTCGGAACGAGCGGCAGGATCTGCCCCGCGGACGAGACGTTGTCCAGGACGATCAGCAGCGGTCGCCCCTGGCCGGCCAGTTGGTCTGCTCGGGCCTGCCACAGTGCCAGCACGTCGTCTCCGCTGGGCGGGATGTCCTCCTCCGGCGTGCCGAGGTGCCTGAGCAGAAGCGCAGCCGCGTTCACGGGCCCGAGGTCGGCGTCGTTGCCGCTGTAGCCGCGCATGTCGATGAAGAACGTCCCGCCGGTGAACCAACCGAGGTCCCTGGCGCGATGGGCCGCCTCGACGGCCAACGCGGTCTTCCCCGCGCCTCCCATGCCGGCCACAAGGGTGACCACGGAGGAGAGAGATGCCGTGTCCTGAGGGGCGAGCCGGGCGAGCAGGTCGTTCAGTGAGTCGTCACGGCCAACGAAGGTCACTGGGCGGGGTGGCACCCGGTCCACGACGGGCGCGGTCTGCTGCACTTCGTGTCGATCGCTCGTGGTCGATCCGGCCGTGGTGCGCGGCCGACCACCGCGGCGGGCCCTTCGTTCGTCGCGAGCCACCTTGAGAAGGGCCGCCCAGGTGCCCTCGGGCCGCGTGGGATGCCCATTCTTCGCCGCCAGCCGGTTCAGGTAAGTGACGAGCAGGAAGAAGTACTTCTCCTTCGGGCCGGGGCCCGGTACGTGTCCCGCGTTCAGCCAGGCACTGAGCGTGGAGTCCGAGATTCGAAGCGGGGGGACCTGGTTCGAGCCGAGCCGGACGAGCTGGCTCAGGGTCGGTTCACCCGCCGCCTCGTAAAGGCTACGCAGCTCGGTGCCGAATCGGTCGACTGCTCCGCCCATGTTCCCCCATCTGTCTTCCCGTTCCATCGTGCGCCGGAAGACTCGCATCCCCGTCCCCACCAGCGTACTTGTGCCTCCGGGCCTCGCCGAAGGTCGCTGGAAACCCTCTGGAAGGCGGAGATCTGGGGCTGTCGCCGGACGAACCACGACCGGCATCCGACAGGAGGCACCCATGACGAAGAAGTCCGCTCCGAAGCGCCGCCCGGCACGCGACGGCGAGCCCGCAGGCAAGGCAGTCCCGAGCACCTCGCGCACGCGCAGGGCGCGGCTCACCTGCATCCTGATCAAGAGCGTCTGGGCGGTGGTCACCCGCTCCGCGATTGAAACGCTGTGGTCGTGGCTCTCCTCGTGACGCGTGGCGGACCCTCCGCGAGCCGAGCGCCGAGACGCCCGGCAAGATCCAGAAGACTCGGGCCAGCGAGCCTGCCACGCTATACACGTCACACTAGGGCCAGTCCGGCGGGGTCACCTGATCTCTCTGCCCTGCCGGATCTCCCAAGGGCCGACGGGTACGAGGTACACCTCGTCGAAGTAGCTCAGCCACTTGGCGATCGTTTCCACCGCCCGTTGCGCCTGGTCCGCCGTGTGGAATCCACCGTCGATGAGGGTCATCTTCGCGTCGTCGAGGTTCAGAGCCCCGCGTTCCGCGAGTGTGCGGACCTCTGGCAGGGATCGCAGCCGATCAAGAACTGCGGCCCCAAAGTCCTGCTCAGAGAGTCCCGGCGAAATGTCCATGTGAACGAGGTCACGCAACACTCCGGCGAGGACGTCACTGGACATGTTCCGGTGTCGGCCGTTGTACACCCGGTAGAGGCGCTCCGGATTCCTGGTTTCTGGCAGCCAGCGCGCCCGCGTCTCGCTCTCTCCGATCACGACCATCTGCGGGGCGTCCTCATCGTCACGGACGAGGTCCGCCTGCTCGCGAATCTGGCGCGCGAGCTCCACCGTGCCAGGTACAGCGACTACGTCGATGGCGTCGAGTATCCGGCGCACCTCGGGATGTGCGAGTTCAGCTTCGAGGAGCAGTTCGATGTTCGGAGCGGGGACTCGCCCAGTTGCCTTACCCGTGAGGTTGGCGGAGCCTACGAGGCAACGGTCGTCGGCTGCATACAGCTTGGCGTGGAGGTTATGGCAGAGCGAGATACTCACCCGACCGTCGGCTTCCGCGAGCTCCGCGATCTCCGGGTCGGACACGCCCGCAGCAACCTCGGCCACGGACCAGCGTGTCACGCACTGAATGCGTTCCACGCTGGCCGGCACTGCTGTGAGGGCCGCTGCGAAGTTCTCCTTCTTGATGAAGGGAGCCACCAGGAGCACGTCACGAGTCGCTCCGCGGAGGAGCTGCTCAATCTGCTGCCAGACGTGGTCTCGGGTCACTCATCGTCCTCGTCATCGGCCTCGTCCGCTCCGAGGAAGTCGCTGGCGATGCGGCCCCAGTCCTGTCGCATCTTCTTCGCTCGCTCCCGAGGTTTGTCAGGCAGCTCGTCCTCGAACCGCGCCCAGGACATGAGGAGGAGCTTGAAGGCGCCGGCCGCACTGCGCAGTCGCTCTGCGAGCTCTTCCTTGCTCGCACCGTCGATGTCGCCATCGAGCACGGCGATGAGATCGGCGTAGACCGGGTGGTCCTGGTTGAGGGTGACTTGGAGCAGGTTGGGGATGTAGTCGATGTTGAAGAAGGCTGGCGAGTCCGGGTTGCGGCTCGTCAGCAGACGGACGTGCTTACCCTGCTGGATCGACTCCTCGATGATCCGCTGCGCGTCAGCAGGCGTGTACTTGTGGGTCTCCACGAGGTTTTCGAGCTGAATCTCCTTGCTCTGTTCCTCGGTGACCTCTTCTGCCAGCATGTCAGTAAAGGTCGGCTTCGTCTCCACTCGGCGCCGCTTCACCGCTTCCTCGGCCTTCGTCTCAACGTCCTCATGCCGCTTCCGGTTGGCACGCGTGCCCCGGGTCTGGTCAGTGAGGTTGGAACGCAAGGTGCCGAGCAGCTTCTCGCGGATGTGGTAGACGATCTTGATGAGCGGCAGTCGTCGGTCCCCCTCCTCTCGGAGCTGTTCAACGAACTCGTCCCAGGTAAGCCCGGCTGCCTCTTCTCGCCAGTTAAAGGAGGCGAGCTCCGAGAAGATCGTCGCCGACTGCTTGTTGTTGGTGACGCCGAAGACCTCGTCGAGTGCGGGAGGGAAGTCGATCTCTACGCCCCACCAGCGCTCGACAGGGTCGTACGAGTTCGTCCAGGCAGTGTCGAGGTCGAGTTCGCGATCGGCTCGGATGAGTGAAATGCCGAGGTTCTTGTGGGCATGCTTGCCCCAAGGAGTGTGGCCAGGGTTGAGGCTAGGAGACACGCTCTTGGGCCACTCTGCGCCCTCGATATCGGGGCGTCGCGCCGACTCCACGGCGATCGAGGAACGGACGAGGACGGGGTGCTCCTTGCCATCGGCCCCTCGGACCATGAACTTCTCGACACCAACCTCGCCAACATTGCCGGCTCCGAAGGGTCGGAACATCGGCTTGTGGTCGAACGGAGCCGGGGTCGCGCTCGGGCTCATCAGGTAGAGCGGGTCATTGGGGAGGGCATCGCGTACGCCTTGCAGGGGCGCCCAGCCACGTGCGGGAACGAGTTTGATCCGCGTTCCACCTGCGATCAAGCGGCGGTAAATGCGCCCGATCAAGGCCTCGGTGTTGGTCAGTGTGGCCTCCGCCCCACGCCACTGCACTCTCTCCAGCTGAGTCCACTGCACCAAGGTGCCAGTGGGCCCAAGTCCTTCGGCGAGGGCCTGCCACTCATCGGGAACGCCATCCAGCTTGGGCTCGGGAACCTCTTCCAGCCCATCGCGGACCTCGGCGAGGTCGAGGTGCGTGTGCAAGGCGTTGTCGGGCCCGTTCGTCCAGGACCAGACATCGACGCGGTCACACTGGGAGATGCTGGAGTTGGGGAGGCCGACGCCGAAGCGCCCTATACCCTTGCGGTGTTGCCGTGTCCCAGCGCCAAAGCGGAGGGACTGTCGGAGTGTCTCGGGGTCCATGCCGCTGCCGTTATCGAGGACGGCGATCTTCTCGACCCGGTGTCGTGAGCGCTGTGAGGGACGGTCGGTCGACTCAACGACGAACAGCTCTACAAGGTCGGCTCCGGCTTCAATGCCGTTGTCGATCAGCTCGGCGATGGCGTGCGCCGTCGACTTGTATCCACTGTCCTGCAGGGCTTTGACCGTCAGGTCGGATGTGACGATCGAGTACTTGGATGTCATCGAGCCTTCCAAACGTCTTCCCAGTTGGTGAATGCCTCTGCCACGTCTCCGAAGCCCGGGAGCGCGGGATCGACGACGGTCACGACGTCGCAGGTGGAAGTGCCGCCGGCCTTCGGCCCGCGGATGACGCGGCCCACCATCTGGCTGTACAGCACGAGTGAGCGTGTGGGGCGGGCAATGACAGCGGCGCTCGCTGCGGGAGCGTCGAAGCCCGTGGTGAGTACGCCATAGTTCGACAGGACCATCGGTCGGATCCCTGGGCCCTTGAAGCGGTTGATCACTCGGTCACGATGACGTGCTGGGGACTCACCCGTGACTTGCTCGGCATCGATTCCGAACATGGTCAAGATGGCCACGACCAGGCGGCTGTGCTCGAGTGATGCGGCGAACAGCAGGATGCGCCTGTGCTGTTCGCTGAGATCGAGCACGGTTCGTACGACCTGGAGGTTCCACTGCACATTGTCGGCAAGCTCTGCGATCAACTCATCGGGGATGTCGAAAGACGCTGCGAGGGCTTGTTTGTCTCGGCTGCTGAGTTTCATCCCGGAATCAGCTGCAACCGTGCGAAAGTCAGGACGAGCAAGGTACCCCTGCTCGATGAGAGCCGTCACCGGATTGTCATAGCCATCGATCTCCAGCATCACCTTCTGGCGCGCGAAGAAGTCCGCGAGCTTCTCGTCCTCGGAAATGTCAGCCCACGTCCGCCCGGGGGTGGCGGTCAGACCCAAGAGGCTGGAGTCGCTACGCAGTGTGAGGGCTTCGACCACGCGGCGGTAAGTGGGAGCGACGGCCTGATGTGCTTCGTCGAAGACCGTGAGCGTAGTGCGGAGAGCCAGCTGATCAAGGAAGCCGGGACTACTCTTCGCGGCAGCGCCGGCCTTCTCCAGTCCGAGGATGACGATACCGTCAGTGATGTCATCGAGGTCCGTAGGAGCATCGCCCCACATACGAGCCACAGTGACCTCGCGATTACCAAGGGAGGCCCACGCGCGCTCAAACTCCACCGCGGCCTGCTCAAGCAGTTCCCGGCCTCGCGCGAGCCACACGACGAGTGTGGGCTCGTTCTGGCGAAGGTGATCGCAGATCACGTTCATACCGGTGCGAGTCTTGCCGACCCCGGTCGGCAGGTGGAGCACAGTACGGCGCTCCCCGGAGTAGAGCAGGCGTCGCACTCTGCCAGCGGCACGCCGCTGATGGGGAAACAGTCCGTACGCAGGTTCTGCAGGCCTCCGCGAGGCCATAGGAGCCTCCGGTGCACGGTCAACGACAAGCCCGAGGAATCCAAGGAATGCGCGACGTTCCTCATGCGACCAGGACAGAGCGGAGAAGAACGCTTCCGCGGAAGAGGTCCGATCCCAGCCAAGGCGATCCGCTAGTTCTTCCCCCTTACCGGGGGGAAGCAGCGCGAGGAGCTGCGAGCGCTCCTCGGCGTCACTGATCAACTGTTCCGGCGCGATGGCAGAGGATGCAACCTGCCGGATCGCCTGTTCGACAGATCCCTCATGTAGAAGTTCGAGCAGCTCACAGGCGTGCGAGCCCAGTAGACGACGCACGTACGCCAGGGGGGCCTCGGCCAGGAGGGTCTGAAAGGCGATGCCAGGGGACCCGATCACAGCATCCCCCAGTTCGTCCGCGCCTCGCGCACTCCTTGCGCAACTACCACACGCAAGCCTCGCCCCCTCCTAGATCTCTCTCCCTCACGCGCCGCACACCGTTCAACGTGAGTGCAACGCGTGATCACCCTAGCCCTGACCACTGACAGCCGGTGCCAGCTCGGCTCAATCCGTCAACTAGCGACCGGCTGCGGCCCGATGAGGCCACAACCGCATGGTCCAACTCCCGTAGCTGCCGCAGCGCTTAGCAGTGGTCACGAACACCCCCAGGATGCGAACATACGTTCCATCACGACTGTTGCGAATGCTCGAAAGCCCGCGCCTGCGTCCCACCCGCATCTGCGCACGGCTAGGATCTCCGTTGACGACTGGTGGAAGCTGCCACGCCAACGCGAGCAGCCACCAGTTGCGCAGACGGATCACAGAGAAGCGGGGTGGATGGTGACAGAACGGACGCTTAGTCCAGGTCTGGCCTATCTCGATTACAACGCCACGGCACCCATGCGACCCGAAGCGCGAGAGGCCACTCTCACCTCGATGCAGACTGTGGGTAACGCGTCAAGCACGCATCGTTCCGGTCGCGACGCCGCGCAACGGGTAGACGAGGCTCGCCGCCAAGTCGCTGATCTGTTGAACTGCTCCCCTGGCGAGATCATCTTCACCTCTGGAGCCACCGAAGCCAACAACCTTGCGCTCCGAGCTGCTCACAGCGCCGGCGGGACTGTGATTACGAGCACAGTCGAGCACCCCGCAGTGCTGGAAACCGCCAAGAACCTTACGGCAACCGCGCCCGACGCGCTCAGACTGTTGGCGGTGGATGAGGACGGCCTGGTGGATCTAGACGGCCTCCGTGCCGCCCTGTCTGCAGGTGACGCGGCGATCGTTTCCCTGATGGCCGCGAACAACGAGACGGGCGTCCTGACCGACCTCGCACCGCTTGCGGAAGCGGCACATGCGGCGGGGGCTCTTTTCCACACCGACGCCACGCAAATGGTTGGCCGGCTACCGATCGACCTCGCCGACGTCGACGTGGACTTGCTGTCTCTGTCAGCTCACAAGTTCGGCGGCCCGCAAGGAGTGGGGGCCCTCTTTGTCCGTCGTGGCATCTCACTCCCGTACCACCCGCTGATCTTCGGCGGAGGGCAAGAACGCGGCTGGCGAGCCGGGACACTCAACGTCGCTGGCATCACGGGGGCGGGAGCAGCAGCGGCAGCGGCGCACCGCAGCCTGGCGGAAGAGATCGCACGGGTCACACACCTCCGTGACTTGCTGGAGAGTGCTCTCGTTGAGCAGGTCGGCGACTGCCGGATCAACGGTGCGCTCGAATACCGGCTACCTGGTGTTACCAGCATCACATTCCACGGCGCCCCTGCCGACGCTGTCCTCACCGCGATGCCAGATGTCGCTGCCTCCGAAGGAAGTGCGTGCTCATCCGGTGCACCGAGCCCGAGCCACGTACTCCTGGCCATGGGCCGTAGCCGGGAAGAGGCAGACTCCACTGTCCGGTTCTCTCTTGGGTACGCGTCAACACGCGCCGATGTCGATCAGGCCATCGCCTCCACTATCCGCGCAGTCCGGCAGGTGCGTACCACCTTGGCGATCCCGATCTGACCTGAAGCATTCAGTCCTGACGCCCACCAAAATCTGAACGTACACGGAGATTCCTCGCATGTCAGACAGTCGGCTCGCCGAAGCCGCCCATTCCTCCTTCGCGCGTCACGAGACTTTCGCGCCGCGCTTCGGGTGGCTCCATAAGGCGTACATGCAGGTGCAAAGCAACCCCGAGGCATTCCTCGCGGATGATGCCCCCGTGCAGCTCGGCGTTGGCAAAAACATGGTCTACGCCATGCGCTACTGGTCCCGTGCCTTCAAGCTCACCCGGGAGCACTACGGCGACGACACCAACTCCAGGGCCATGCTGTCCTACCCAACCTGGGAGGCGCGGTGGCTGCTTGACGAGGATGGAGCCGACCCCTACCTGGAAGAGCTCGGCAGCCTGTGGCTTCTTCACTGGTGGCTTCTGTCTTCCCGGCCGGGGGCGAAGAGTTGGGCACCTTCGTGGTATGTCGCGTTCCACCTGGCTCCCTTCTCCCGGTTCACGCTGGCGGACCTGACCCAGGTCATCGTGCGGCATGTCAACCTCTCGTTCCCTGAAGGCCCGGTGGAAGCCTCCATCGCCAAGGACGTCGACTGCATCACCAAGATGTACGTCCCTGCTCAGCGACTGAGGGGCGGGGCGCCGGGGGCATTCGAGGATCTTCTCTCCTGCCCGTTCCGTGAGCTCGGGCTGCTGGAGCAGGTGGGCCAACGTGGCAACAGCGAATGGGAATTCACGAGCGGTTCCCGCCCCTCCCTGCCAGCCCGCATCATCGCCTACGCGTGCCTGGACTACGCAGCCCGCACGACGCGCAATGCAGGCTCGATCTCCTTGGCGCGCTTGGCAAACGAGCCCGGCGCTCCTGGACGAGCCTTTCGCATCCGCGAGGCCGACATCGCGGCGGCCCTGGGGAAGGTCGCCGCTAGCCACCAGGAACTGCAGCTCGTAGAGGCAGTGGGCCAACGGAGCCTGACGTTCACGTCTAACCCATTCGATCTTGCCTGGGACGTGCTGGACGAGCAGTACGACAACGTCCGCGACAGGCCGAATTTCCCCACCCGTGAGGATTGGGCTCGCAGGTACCCCAAGCTCGCCGAAGCTGAAAAGCGCGAGCTCAAGCAGCTGGACATCATCGACCCGCAGCTCGCCCTGACCGAGGAGACCGTGTGACCACCGCAACCCCCACGCGGCCTGGCTCTGTTCAGAAGGCCCCCGCCACTCCGCAGTTCCCGCACGGCATCAGCCTCGTTGGCTCCCAGATGCGCTCCACCAACCTGGAGCGCGACGTCGAGGACGGACTGCACACCCCCTACGTCGGAGCGCGGGCCGTCGATGTCGTCGATCGCGTCGCCAACGCGCTCGGTGACCGTCGCCGCCCCCGATCGTGGTCGTTCACTGGACCCTACGGATCCGGTAAGTCCACCTTGGCAAACTTCATCGAAGCCCTCCTGGGTCCTGACGGTGCCCGCCGTACCGAGGCTGAGTCGGTGCTCGGTGCGACCAGCATCGGCCTCGTTCACCGACTCACGGCCAGTCGCGGGGAACTCGCCCCTATGGGCTTCCTTGGTGCCGTTGCCACCGCGCGTCGGGAGCCTCTAGTCGCCACCCTTTCCCGGGCCCTTCACACCGCGGCACGGCGCCGCTGGAAGACCCGCACGCCCAAGGCGGTCACAGCTGCCCTCGCCGCTTGCGCGGATCCCGCCACAGCCACGTCACAGGACATCCTGGACGCTGTGGTTGCCCTCTGCGAACAGCAGCCCCTCCTGCTGATCATCGACGAGTTCGGCAAGACGCTGGAGCACCTCTCCGGAAACAGCGATCTGACCAGCGCCAAAGACGACTTGTTCCTGCTGCAGGAACTGGCTGAGAAAAGCGCCGGCCCCCAGGGACTCCCGCTGTTCATGATGACGCTGCAGCACATGTCGTTCATGGACTACGCCGCCCATTCCAGCCAGCTCCAGACTCGCGAGTGGGCTAAAATCCAGGGCCGGTTCGAGGACATCACCTTCACGCCGCATCTCGGCGACGCGGTCCAGCTGATGCGCCGCCGGCTCGACCGGTCCGGTGTATCCGATGCCGGGCGCACGCTCATCCGAGCGCAGGCCGCAGCTGCAGAAGCTGCATGGCTCGACCACGGACTCAACGCCTTCGTCGACCTCAAGGCACAAGACTTCGAGGACCTCTATCCCCTGCACCCGCTGACCGCCGTCGCGGCCCCCCTGCTCGCTGCCCAGATCGGCCAGCACGACCGCAGCCTGTCGGGTTTCCTGAACAGCGACGAACCCGACACGGTGCGCCGCGCTCTGGAGCAGTTCTCAAGTCGCGAGCCCAGCCGGGCTGACACCATTCAGCTCCCGCAGCTGTACGACTTCTTCCTCAACTCCGGCCGTACCTCGCTGCTGGCCTCCAGCAACGCCAGCCGCTGGATCGAGATCGAATCGCGCATCAACGAAGCCGCCGGCATGTCCCCCGCGGACCAGAAGCTTCTGCGCACCGTTGGCATGCTCAACCTCATCGACGCCGACGGCGCTCTGCGTGCCACTGCGGCGATGATCTATTTCGCCCTGCACGAGCCCACCGAGAGCGCAGACCCCAAGGCATTCGCAACCCTGGAGAAGCAGCTGCAGAACTTGGTGACACGAGGGTTCCTCGTTCATCGACAATTCAGCGGCGAGTACCGGGTGTGGCGCGGCACGGACTTCGACATCGACGGCCGTGTCAAGGAGATCATCAACCACCTCGACACGCCCTCGGTCATTAAGAGACTGGGCGACTATCTCCCGCTTGCCGTCGCCGCTGGCCGCCACAACCAGGTCACAGGCATGCTGCGGGCGTTCTTCGTCCGTGTCTCCAGCGCTGAGACGAAGAACATCCAAGGTCCGGACGAGCTCAACGACCAGGCCGACGGTCTGCTTCTCTTCCACCTGGGCAAGGTCAGCGACCGACCGGTGGTGAACTCCACGCTTCCCGTGATCCTAGGGGTCACGGAAGAGCCGGAGATCATCCTGAACGCCGCGAGCTACCTCGTCGCCCTGCAAGAACTGCTGCTGGACTCATCGTTGGACCCCGTCGCTGCACGCGAGGTCAAGGGACGCGCGGCAGCCGCTCAACGCGAGCTGACAGAACTGCTTGATGCAGCGTTCTTCCCGCTGTCCGCGAGCGCCACCTGGCGGCTGTGGCGCACCGGCATGCCGGCCGATTCCTCTGAGGGCGAGACGATTCGAGGTCGAAGCCTCAGCGGTCTCGTGTCGTTTGCCTGCGACCAGGTGTTCTCCGCCGCCCCACACATCCGCAACGAGATGCTCGGCCGACACGAGCTCACGAGCCAGGGCGCAAAGTCCCGCCGCGAGCTGCTGACCGCGATGCTCCTCAAGTCTGGAGAACGGCACCTCGGGATCGAGAAGTACCCAGCCGAGCGGGCCATGTACAGCGGTGCACTGGAGTACATGGGCCTGCACAGGGAAAACCGCAGTGCACCCGACGACGCGTCGACTTCCTTCCTCCCTTACGGGTTCTCGCGGCCCAGCGAAGCGCACCCTCACACCCTCCCTGTCTGGAATGCCCTGGAGACCGCGCTCACTAACGCGCACCAGCGCACCGGGCTCGATGAGATCATCCGTGTCATCATGGTGCCGCCTTACGGGGTCAAGGCAGGTCTGGTGCCCCTGCTCGTCGTCACGGCACTCATCGTGCGCAGCGAGGATGTGGCGCTCTTCGAAGACGGCTCCTACCTGCCACGGCTGACGCCGGACATCGTTGAGCGCATGGTCAAGGCTCCCCAGCGATTCGCCGTGAAATTCACCCCTCTCGGGGACGGCCTGCGCCAGAGCGTCGTGAAGAGCTTGTCTGTTGCCCTTAAGGTCGAATCGCCTCGTTCCCAAGCCTTGCGCAACCCGGCCCTGCTCGCGGTCACCAGGGCATTGCTGGAGAGGGTGATGGTGCTTACCCCGTACGCCAGGCGCACTCGGCGCATCAGCGCGGATGCAGTCGCCGTGCGTTCAGCACTGCTCGTGGCGCAGGACCCCGACGATCTGCTGTTCAATGCCTTGCCCAGGGCTCTCGGCATGGACCCGATCACCACAGAGGCACGCCGGGCCACCCCGGGAAACAAGGGCTATGCGGACCGGCTCGCGGCTGCAGTCGACGAGATCTCTGGTGCCGAGCAAGCCCTGCGAGCAGAAGTTGTTGAGACCATCAGCAGGGAATTCCGCCTGCCTGCTTCGCTGCCAGCGCTACGACGTGCACTCGCCACCCGCTTGGAGGGCTTCGCCGGCGTCTCCCTGAGCCTGGAGCTCAAGGGATTCGTTGCCATCGCCCTCAACTCAGGATTGGCTGACGAGGACTGGCTCGACCCGGTGATCGTACGGCTGTCGAACTCCGCTCTCGGCGACTGGTCCGACACAGACGCAACCATCTTCCCCCGCCGGGTGAAGGAGATGGCCGCGGCCCTCGACCGAGTGAGCCACCTGTACCAAAGCCCGACGGATGGCGACAGGGGCGAGGCGCTCGAAGCGCGGCTCCTCACCCTGACCGACAAGGACGGCGCCGAACAGCGGACGCTGATCTACGTTCCGGAGCAATCCCGGCAGGAGGCCGAGGACCTCGCTGTCAGTGTCCTGGAGCAAGCTGAGAAGATGCTCGGTCCCGACGGCGCCCGCATCCTGCTCGCCGCTCTCGCCCAGCGCGTCACCGAGCCCGCAACAACGACGGCAGCAGAAAGGACTGAGTGACCATGCCTGACGGTACAAACCCCAAGAAGGTCCGCCACGTCCTAGGCATTTCCGGGGGCAAGGACTCCTCGGCCCTCGCGATCCACATGCGCGACCGGGTTCCGGAGATGGAGTACTTCTTCTGTGACACGGGAGCGGAGCTTCCGGAGACCTACGAGTACCTCAACCGCCTCGAAGCAGCCCTCGGCAAGCCCATCGTGCGGCTTAACGCCGATCGCGACTTCGATCACTGGATGGAGGTGTACCAGGGCACCCTGCCGAGTCCGCAGATGCGCTGGTGCACCAAGAATCTGAAGATCAAGCCGCTGGAGGAGTGGGTCGGCGACGACGAGGTGATCTCCTACGTCGCCATCCGCGCGGATGAGAACCGGCTCGGCTACGTCAGCACCAAGCCCAACATCGAGGCCGTGTTCCCCTTCCGCGAGGACGGCATCGACAAGGACGGCGTCATGCGCATCCTCGACGAGGCTGGCATCGGGCTGCCCGGCTACTACGAGTGGCGCACCCGCTCGGGCTGCTACTTCTGCTTCTTCCAGCGCAAGCACGAGTGGGTCGGCCTCAAGGACCGGCACCCAGAGCTGTACGACAAGGCCGTCGCCTACGAAGACAAGGTCCGGTACCGGCATACGGCGATGCAGGGCCGTGACTACACCTGGTCACAGGGGGAATCGCTCCCCGAGTTGATAGCGCGCCGCGAGGAGATCCAGGCGAAGCACGAGGCCGCCATGGAACGAGCGGCCAAGCGGGTCAAGCCGAACCGGCCGCTTCTGGAGGTCCTGTCAGACGCTCTCGACAGCGACGACGACGAGGCGGGCTGCTCGGTCTGCCACCTCTGAGCAAGTTCCGCAAGAGCCCTGGTTGGTGACTAACCATCACCGACCAGGGCTTTCTCGTCTTATCTCACCGGCTGTCAGTGGGGCGTGCAAGGATGGTCACCCTCGTATCTACCGTCACTGCAGTGGAGGCTGGCTGAGGCATGGCGACCGCTCACAACCTCGGTCACTCCGTGATCCGACACCGGCTCGAGCCTAGCCCGGCCGTTGAGATCAAGCTCGGCATCGTCCCCATGCTCGACGAGCCGGCCCACAAGGTCCTCGAGGACGACCTGAACGTCCACGCTGCGCCATGGGAGCGGCTTTTAGCCGTTGAGAACCTCGCAGACTCCCTGCCTCAGGAAGCCGGGCTCTACATGTTCGTCTGGCGGCCCACCTTCAAACTCGCCATGGCGGACAACTCGCCAAGCAACTTTCACCAGATCCTGTACATCGGGCAGGCCGGCGGAGCCGGACAGCAGGGGAACACGCTTCGGAACAGGTACCGGGAGTACAGGAAATACCTCAGTGGCAACCCTGAGGCGCTGTGGGCCACCCAGCCTCCCGACACACGGCGCGGTCGCCTCACTCACTACCTCACGCTGCGGCCCTTGGAGTACTGGTTCACAACCATCGCCGATCGGTCTCAGATAGAGAATCTGGAAACCCGGTTGATCGACCTCTACAACCCGCCAGCAAATGCACAGAAGCGCCCCAAGCTGCGTGCCCGGGTAGCCGGCCCTCGCAAGCCGGCACTCCGAAGCTAGTCGCCACCGAAATCGAGGTACCGCCATGGCATCAAAAACGTTCGTTCCCGCCTTCGAGGCCAAAGTGGGAAATTGGACCTACTACTCCTGCCTCATGAGCTACGCCCAAGTGGCACGTGAGATCAACTTCGCTCACGAACTTGGCGGAAACCGTGATCTAGGAACGATGATTCAGCGAGGCGTGGGAAATCGCACCGAGGACATTACCGAATACCTCCTGACCAACGAGAATCGATTCCTTGGCGCGCTGATCGTGGCAGTGTGGGGCGGCCACCCCGACTACCTCCCCCTGACCATGGACGACGATGCAGCGAACCAGGCTGTACTGGAGGGTATCGATCGGAACTTCGGGGTCCTCACCTTTGACGGAACGCACCAATTCTTCGCGCTCGATGGCCAGCATCGGCTCAAGGCCATCAAAGACGCGGTCAAGAGAAACCCCGACCTTGGCAGCGAAGACATCACCGTCATCGTCGTCCCTCATTTCAACACTCCGGAGGGACGCCAGCGCACGAGGCGACTGTTCACCAACATCAACCGAAACGCCAAGACCACCAGCGCCGGCGAGAACATCGCACTCGACGAGGATGACAGCTTCGCCATCTTGACCCGACGGCTTCTCGATGAAGATGCCTTCCTCAGCCAGGCCCACGTGGTCAACGTGTTCACTAAGGTTGGCAAAGACGACGGTGAACTCAGGCTCGCTTCACGCCAGGTGTCATCAACGAGCCCCGCATGGAGCAGCATCCCAGTCTTGTACGACATCGTGAAGGAGATTGGATTCGACCTTCCTTGCGCCGCCGGAAGGTCGGCGCAGCGCGCAGCAGATGAAATCCTGGATCAGAGCTACGAGATCCTGGCCACTCGTATGCAGGAACTTCTCGACGCTTGCGGAAACCTTCGGCGCCGCTACACGGATGCTGTAACACCAAAGGATGTACGAGCTCCAAAGGGCCGCGATGGAGCAGGACACCCCTTCATGCGTCCGATCGTCCAGGTGCAGGTGGCCAGGGCAGTACGTCACTTCCTGGAGCAAGGAACGCTGGAGTGGCCCGAGCTGATGAAGCGGCTTGCAGATCTCGACTGGCGCATGTCAGCGGCTCCGTTCTCCTCCTGCTGGATTGAGACCCCTGATGGCCCTAAGCAGGGCAAAATGGCCACGGCAAAGGATAACGGGCAGCTTCTCTACGAGTTGCTGCTCGTTCACATGTCACCTAGGTCAAAGGCCCAGATCACACGCGCCGTTCGCTCTTACTCGGACCTGATGAAGACGAAGTACCCGGTCCCCGTGGACGAACTGCTTGAAGCCCTCCCCGCAGAGGACGCCTGACCGGAGATCTGCTGGACCCATCAGAGCCGTGAACCCGTCGTCATTGGCGCGCGGGAGAAGAGGCTCCGGTCTCACCGCTCCCGAGACCGGGGTCCACACATGCCGGGAATAGCGCCCTCCACATTTGGATTGTGCGACTGGTGAGTCAGCACGAATGTGGAGGGAGGCAGGTGAGCAACCTGAAGGTCTTCCGGGTGAGAGGCGGGCAGGCGACGGAGGTGCCGGGTGCGGCCGTGGGGGTGGAGGTCGAGCTGCAGAGGCTGATATCTGCGTCGCCGGGGCCTTCACGCGCCATGACACGGTGGCGGTGGAGATGATAGGCCACCGGATCGACCTGGTGACGTACCGGGTCTTCGAGGACGTGCTCACGCTGCAGCTCATCGCGTCGGCCGGCGGAACGCGCACCCCTCCGCGGGGTGGAACGTCGGGATCGGTCCGCGTCGCGTCGGCGGCGCCGAAGTCGGTCCAGCAGTACCTGGACGAGGCGCCCGAGGAGCTGAAGGATCTGTACGCGGACCTCGACGAGCTGCTGCTGGCACACCGGGACGTACTCAAGGAGCCCCAGCTCCACTACATCGCCTACCGGCGGATCAACAACGTCGCCACGGTGCGCCTGCAGCCGCGCAAGCGGCTGCTCGTTGTCAACCTGAAGCTCGACCCGGACACTGTGGAGCTGTACGACGGATTCTCCCGGGACATGCGCGGCGTAGGAGTCCTTGGGATCCGCGGCGGCGTCGAGGTCCGGGTCGGCTCGCGCGAGGACCTCGCACGAGCCAGCGATCTCCGGTGGGTCTCGACGATCTCGACGACGAGCGCTGCAACCCGCTGCGCCCAGCTCCCGCAGGCCACGCGCTGAGGCCAGAGGAAACATGGTTGCCCCAGGTCGGAGGCGTCCTCCGCGCCTCTGCGCCAGGGATTTTTCAGGGGCTTTCAGTGCTGTCCGAGGGACTTCCGAGGGACTTTCCGCCGCATAACGCGGCAAGCCCCCGCAAGACCGGAAAGGGCCTCCGATGCAGGTCAGAGGCCCTTTCCGAGGCAAAGCCCCAGGTGGGGGCAGACGAGTCGGGCTGTACGCCGGGTTCTGTGCCCCGGGACCTCGCGGTCGTCGGGGCGACGGCCATCCATCTAGGACCGGCGTTGCCACCGGCCTCGTGCGGTCTACCCGCGGACTCGGGCGGGCAGCCCTCGTACGTCCGCGCAGGGACACCGAGGTGTCCCCTTTTGACCTTGCTCCGGGTGGGGTTTACCTAGCTGCCCAGGTCACCCTGGGCACTGGTGGTCTCTTACACCACCGTTTCACCCTTACCGAGGACCGAGGTCCCCGGCGGTCTGTTTTCTGTGGCACTGTCCCGCGGGTCACCCCGGGTGGCCGTTAGCCACCACCCTGCCCTGTGGAGCCCGGACGTTCCTCGGGAAGGCCCCGAAGGGTCTCCACGCGGCCGTCCGCCCGGCTCGTCTGCCGTGCCGACCATGGTACCGGGAAGGACGTCAGACGAAGTCGGCGGTCTCCAGGTCGAAGCCGAACGGGTCGGGAAGCGGCAGCGGCTTGCCGAACGGGACGGTGAGGACCTGACGGTAGTCCTCGTTCCCCGGGTCGCTGAAAAGCGTCACCGAGGAGGACTCCCGGTCGACCAGCAGATACAGCGGGATGGCTCCGCGCGCGTAGCAGCGGCGCTTGGTCTCCCGGTCGCGCTGGGGCCGACTGGAGGTCACCTCGACGACGAGCGCCACGCCCTCGCACGGCATCCAGGATTCGGCGCCGCGGAAGAGACGAAGCTCGGCGGGGGCGAACGTGATGTCGGGCATGAGGTGGCTCCTGGGGCAACTGCCCCCACTGGGAAGCTTCAGGCCCTTGTTCCCGGAGACGTCCATATCGGTACGACCCCGCCTGATCACCTGCTTGACGATCAGGCTGTTGTAGTCCTCGTGGTCGCCGTCCGGCGGTGGCGTCACGACGATCTCCCCCTCGACCAGCTCGGCCCGGAAGCCCTCCGGCGTCTCCAACGCCAGGAAGCCCTCCAGCAGGACATCCGCCTGCGTGAGCGGTTCATGTGCCATGGCAGTCATGTCACGCCCCTTCCTCGGTCGCTCGTCAGACTGGGACATCGCCGGGCCGCCCGTCCGTGAGATGGGAGTCGTTCCCTCGATCGTGGCACATGATCGAGGACGGGCGCGTGATTGCGGTTGACCCTGCCGCAGCGTCAACGTTTCTACTGGCTCCATGCGGATCGGAGAGATCGCCGGCCTCGTCGGCATCACCACGCGGGCGGTACGCCATTACCACCACCTCGGGCTGCTGCCCGAGCCCCGGCGGCGGGCCAACGGCTACCGGGACTACACCCTGCGCGACGCCGTCCTGCTCGCCCGGATCCGGCGGTTGACCGAGCTGGGACTGGGGCTGGACGAGGTCCGGGACGTGCTGGCGGACGGTGGGGGTCCCCCCTGCCCGAGCGGAGCCGAGAGCTCGGGGGCGGGACGGGAGCTGGTCGACGTGCTGGAGGAGCTGGACGCGGACCTGGCACGGCAGCAGGAGGAGATCTCGGCGCGCCGGGAGCGGCTCGGGGCGCTGCTGGAGCAGGCCCGGACGGGGCGGTTGCCGGCGGAGGGGCCGGTGTCGCCGGGGCTGGCGGAGCTGTTCGGGCGGATGGCCGGGGTGTCGGCCGGGCTGCCGGGGCCGGAGCCGGCGATGGCGGCGCGGGACCGGGAGGTGCTCGTGCTGTTGGAGACGGTCGTGCCGGAGGAGGAGGGCGCCCGGCTCCTGGACGCCGTACGGGCCGTGACCGGGACGCCGGATGCGATGGAGCGGGCGTACGAGGTGTACGCGCGGCTCGACGCGCTGGCGGACGCGGCCGCCGACGACGTACGGGTGGAGGACACCGCGCGGGCGCTGGCGGAGCTGCTGCCGGACGAGGTGGTGCCGGACCTGGGCGGCGTAGAGGAGGCCGCGTTCTCCCGGGTGTTCCTCGCGGACTTCTCGGCCGCGCAGGCGGAGGTCGTCCGGCGGGCGCTGCGGATCGCCGCGGGACGTGCGCGGTGAGGCGGCCGATGAGGCGGCCGGTCCGGGCGGTGGCCTACGCCCTGCTGCCCGCCGAGGTGGTGCTGGCCGTGTGCCTGGTGGCGGGGGTACGGATACCGGGCGCCGTGGTCGCGGGGGCGGAGGTCGCGGTGGCCGCCCTGCTGGGCACGGAGCTGCTGCTGTACATACGGTTGCGGCGGCGGGGGTACGGCCGGCGGGAGGCCCAGCGCGCACGGGTGCCGGAGCCGGTCGCGCGGCTGGTGGGACACGAGCTGCGGCTGATGGTGAGCCTGGTGCGGTGGGCGGCGCGGCGGCCGGACGGGACCGGGCGGGCCGGTGTCCGGGCGTTCGGGCACGCGCGCGACCAGGCGGCGTACCTGTATGGGTTCGCCTTCGTGTGCGTGGTGGAGACGGTCGGCATGGCGTACCTGCTGGCGTCGTGGCCCGTGGTGCACGCGGTGTTCCTGGTCCTGGACGTGTACACGGTGCTGTTCGTGCTGGGGCTGCACGCGGCGTCGGTGACCCGGCCCCATCTGCTGGACGGGGCGGTGCTGCGGCTGCGGCAGGGGGCGCACGTGGACCTGGCGGTGCCGCTGGAGCGGATCGCCGCCGTACGGCACGAGCTCCGCTTCTCGCACGAGGAGGAGGAGGGCGTGCTGAACCTGGCCGTGGCCTCGCAGACGTCCGTCACCGTCGAGCTGGCCGAACCCGTCACCGCCGTGCGGCTGCTGGGCAGGCCGTACCCGGTACGCCTGGTGCGGTGCCACGCCGATGATCCGCGGGCCCTGGTGGGGGCGCTAGGGAGTGTCCGGAAAGTATCGGCGTCCGCCCGGAGGGCGGGGACCGCGGCGTCCGGTGCGTGCGATCGCAAGGCGGAGGAGGGAGTCATGGCGGTGGGGGCACCTCCCGTGCCCGAAGGGCTACGGGGGACCATGACGACCGGCGACAACGCCGCGAGCGCGCGTGCGGGACACCGCGGCCAGCCGAGACTTTACGGACACGACCCAGGGCGGGCGCTCACGCGGGGACGAACAGGGCCTTCGCCCGGCCCGGGTCGGCCTGGGTGAGCCGTACCCTCAGCCGCTCCCCCAGCGGCAAGGGGTCGGGGCCGCCCTCGACGCGGGCGACCACGGCGGGTTCCTCCAGGTGGACGGTGCCGGCCGCCGGGTCACGGTCGCGCACGTCGACGACGTACGCCTCGAAGACCTCGCCCACCCGGTCCTTCAGCAGCGCGGCCTCCACGAGGTCGACGCACTCGCGCTCGACGGTGCCGGCCCGGCGCGAGCCTTCCGCCATCCGGCGCGGCAGGCCGGGCAGGGCCTCCCGGACCCAGCCGGGCGGTTCCCGGCCCGCGGCGGCGGCCAGGCACAGTTCGCCGGCGTACCGGTCGACGAGGCGGCGCAGCGGGGCGGTGCAGTGCGTGTACTCGTCCGCGACCGCGGCGTGGACGGCCGGCACCGGGGTGTCGCCGCCGGTGAAGACGGTGTAGCCGGCACCCCGCAGCAGGGTGGTGCAGTCCTGGAGGAACGCGGCGTGGCGGGTGTCGTGCGGGTCGAGCGAGCGGACGAGGGCCGCGTAGGAGACGTGGTGCGGCCAGGCGATGCCGAGGGCCTTGGCGGACCGGCGCAGCCGGGCGACGGCACCGTCGGGGGCGGTCGGCAGGGTCCGGAGGACGCCGGTGCCGGCGGCGGTCATCAGGTCGGCGGCGGCCATGCCGGTGAGCAGGGAGATCTGGGCGTTCCACGCGTCGGCGGGGCGGGGGGCGCGGTACTCCAGGTGGTAGGCGTGGTCGCGCGCCACGATCTCCTGTTCGGGGACCTGGAGGGAGATCCCGCCGCGTTCGGCCTCCAGCCGTTCGCGGAGGGTGCCGATCTCGCGGAGGAGGGAGAGCGGTTCCCCGGCGGTGCCCTCATCGAGCCGCTGCTGGACGCCCGCGTAGTCGAGCCGGGCGCGGCTGCGGACGAGGGCGCGCCGTACGTCGGTGGCGGTGGGGCGGCCGTCGGCGTCGAGGTCGATGCGCCACAGCAGGGCGGGCACGGTCCGGTCCGGCAGAAGGCTGGCGGCCCCCTCGGACAGGACGGCGGGATGGAGGGGGACGCGACCGTCGGGGAAGTAGAGGGTCTGGACGCGCCGGTGCGCCTCCTCGTCGAGCGCGCCGCCCGGGGTGACGAAGGCGGCGACGTCGGCGATGGCGTAGTGGACGCGGTAGCCGCCGCCGGCGCGGCGCGCCAGGTGCATGGCCTGGTCGAGGTCGGTGGAGCCGGGCGGGTCGATGGTGAAGAGGGGGAGGTCGGTCGCGTCCCGCTCGGGCAGGCGCGGGGAGCGGGCCGCCTCCTCGGCCTCGGCGAGCACGGCGGGCGGGAAGGCGTCGGGGACGGCGAGCTCGGTACGCAGCGCGCGCAGGGCGGTCCGGAGGGACGCCTGGGCCGCGCCGGTCACACGGATCTGGCGGCGGGGCATGGGTCGAGCGTAGGGCCCGGGGCACCGGGTGGCATGTCGTGCGCCGTGGCGCTTTGTACGCTGGCGCGGGGCCGCATCCCCGTTCCCGTACGTACCGAAGGAGAACCACCGTGCTCGTGCTGTTGCCGCCCTCGGAAGGAAAGGCCGCGTCGGGGGACGGTGCGCCGCTGGAGCCGGGCTCCCTGTCGCTGCCGGGGCTCGCCCCCGCGCGGGCGGCCGTGCTGGACGAGCTGGTGGAGCTGTGCGCCGCCGACGAGGAGAAGGCGCGGGAGGTCCTGGGGCTGAGCGAGGGGCTGCGCGGCGAGGTGGCGAAGAACGCCGGGCTGCGGACGGCGGGGGCGCGGCCGGCCGGTGAGGTCTATACGGGCGTGCTGTACGACGCGCTGGGCCTGGCCACGCTGGGCGCGGCGGCGCGGGAGCGGGCGCGGGAGTCGCTGCTGGTCTTCTCGGGCCTGTGGGGCGCGGTGCGGGTCGACGACCGGATCCCGTCGTACCGGTGCTCGATGGGCGTGAAGCTGCCGGGGCTCGGTGCGCTCGGGGCGTACTGGCGGGCGCCGATGGCGGAGGTGCTGCCGGAGGCGGCCGGGGACGGGCTGGTGCTGGACCTGCGGTCGGCGGCGTACGCGACGGCGTGGCGCCCCAAGGGGGAGGTGGCGGCGCGGACGGCGACCGTGCGGGTGCTGCACGCCCCGACCCGGAAGGTGGTCAGCCACTTCAACAAGGCGACCAAGGGGCGGATCGTCCGGAGCCTGCTGGAGGCGGGCGCGGTGCCGGGGACGCCGGCCGAGCTGTCGGACGCCCTGCGCGAGCTGGGGTACGAGGTGGAGATCCCGGCGGCGGGGAAGCTCGACGTGCTGGTGGCGGAGATTCACTGAACCGGACGCGTTGCACGCTCCGCAACGCTCGTTGCGGGTGATGCGGGTCCTCGGGACGATGGGCGCATGACTCCCGCGCCGTCCGTGCTGGCCCACGCCCCCGTCCTGCCCGTCGTCGTCATCGAGGACGCGGCCGACGCCGTACCGCTGGCCCGCGCGCTGGTGGCGGGCGGGCTCCCGGCGATCGAGGTGACGCTGCGGACCGCCGCCGCGCTCGACGCGATCCGGGCGATCGCCGCCGAGGTGCCGGGCGCGGTGGTCGGCGCGGGCACGGTCGTCTCGGCGCGGGGCGTGGCGGACGCGGTGAGCGCCGGGGCGCGGTTCCTGGTGAGCCCCGGCTGGACGGGCGGGCTGCTGGACGCGATGGACGCGTCGGGGGTGCCGTTCCTGCCGGGTGTATCGACGGCGTCCGAGGTCGTGGCGCTGCTGGAGCGGGGGGTGCGGGACATGAAGTTCTTCCCGGCCGAGGCGGCGGGTGGCACGGCGTACCTCGCTGCCCTGGCCGGTCCGCTGCCGGCCGCCCGGTTCTGCCCGACGGGCGGCATCCTCCCCGACTCGGCCCCCGCGTACCTGCGGCTGCCGAACGTGGGCTGCGTGGGCGGTACGTGGATGCTGCCCGCCGACGCCCTCGCGGCCCGCGACTGGGCCCGGGTGGAGACCCTGGCCCGGCAGGCCGCCGCGCTCCGGCGCTGACCGCCCGGCCGCCCGCCGTCGCGGTCGTCGTCCCAGGCGCCCACGTCACGCGAACGCGATGTCGACGTGGTCGCTCAGCGGGCGGTAGCCCAGGCGCTGGTAGAGCGCGGTGCTGGTGGGGTTGGCGACGTCGGCGAACAGCAGAACCTGCCGGGCGCCGGCGTCCAGGGCGGCGCGGCTGACGGCGGCGGTGACGGCCCCGGCGTACCCCCGGCCGCGCAGCTCGGGAGGCGTGTAGACGGGCGACACCCGGGACTGCCCGGCGACGGGCGGAGAGTGCGACGCCATGGACACGAGACGCCCCGCCACCTCCCACACGTACAGCCCGCCGTGCTCGACGCGCCGGGCGACGTTCCGCGTGTGGTCGGTGGCCGGGTCCTCGCCGATGTCGGCGGCGAAGGCCCGCATCCACGCCGCGGTGAGCGGTACGTCCTCGGCGGTGGCCCGCCGCGCGGTGCCCGGGGGCGCGGGGCGCGGCGGTGTGAGGTCCCCGAGGCGGTGAAGCCGGGTGCGGTGGGTGATCGTCCACGTCCCGCCCGGCGGCGTCCACGCGGCGGCGAACGCCTGCGTGGGCCCGTCGCCGCCCTTCACGCCCGTGACACCGGTTCCGCGCAGCGCCTCGGCGAGCCGCCGGGCGGCCTCCTCCGGCATGGGCCCCAGCAGCGGGGGGCGGGGCGCGGTCCGGACGAACGCCCCCTCCACGGGGCCGTCGGGGGCACGGCGCCACCAGCCGAACCGGGCGCTTCCGGCCCCGAACGCGCCGGGGCCGTGCCGCCGCACGGTCTCGCCGACGGTCAGCAGCGCCGTGCTGCGGGCCGGGTCGGCCTCCAGATAGGCGCCCGCCTCCCGGTGGAACTCCGCGACGTCGCCGGTGAGCCGCCAGCCCGTCGCCGCCGGGGACGTCAACGGAGGTGGGACGTGTCGTTGAGGAGCCGGACGGAGGCGTTGCCGTCGCGGTAGTACGCCACCGCCGAGATCGACGCCGCGGACAGCTCCATCCGGAACAGGGACTCCGGCGGGGCGCCGAGCGCCAGCCGGACCAGCGTCTTGATGGGCGTGACGTGTGTGACGAGCAGGACCGTACGGCCCGCGTGGCGGGCGGTCAGCCGGTCCCGGGCCGCCGCGACCCGGCGCGCGACGGCCGCGAAGGACTCACCGCCCGAGGGGGCGGCCTTCGGGGAGGCCAGCCAGGCGTCCAGCTCGTCCGGGTAGCGCTCCCGTACCTCGGCGAACGTCAGGCCCTCCCAGGCGCCGAAGTCCGTCTCCCGGAGGCCGTCGTCGATCCGGACGTCCAGTCCGAGGCGGGCCGCGACCACGGCGGCCGTCTGCCGGCAGCGGGCCAGCGGGGACGAGACGATCTCCTGGACGGTGCCCCGGGCCGCGAGGGCGGCCGCGACCGCGTCGGCCTGCCGCCGGCCGGCCGGGGACAGGTCGGGGTCGGTGCCGCCGCTGCCGGAGAAACGCTTCTCCGGCGTGAGCGCGGTCTCCCCGTGCCGCAGCAGGACGAACGTGGCCGGCGCGCCCAGGTCCGCGGCGGCGCCCCACCCGGTCGACGGCGCGGCATCCCGCCCCGCCGCCCCGGCGCCCTCGTCGGCCCCGGACCCGCCGGTCGCAGGGCCGGCAGGCGTCGCGCCGGCGGGCGCGGAGTCACCGGGCGCCGCGCCGGCGGAGGCAGGGCCGGCGGTGGCCGGGCCGGCCGGGGCGGCGCCGGCGGGTGGCGTACCGCCCGCCGGCGTGGTGGGGGCCGATCCGCCGGTGGTCGTGGCGGCGAGGGCGGCGCGGGCTCGGGCGGCGCCGGCGGCCGCGTCACCGACCACGCGGGCCGCGGCCGCGTCGAGGGCGTCCGGGCGGGCGCCGGCGTCCAGGGCGGCCGTCGACGTGGACGGCTGCCACTGCCGGCCGCGCTTGCCCGCGTCCATCGCCTCGTTGGCGAGCCGGTCCGCGTGCTTGTTCCGCTCGCGCGGGATCCACTCGTACGTCACCCGCGACGGCGGGAAGATCCGCGCCGCCTCCGCCGCCAGCGGCTTCATGTCGGGGTGCTTGATCCTCCAGCGCCCCGACATCTGCTCGACCACCAGCTTGGAATCCATGCGGACCCTGACCGTCGCGTCGGGCGCCAGCTCGCGCGCCGCCTTCAGCCCCGCGACCAGGCCCTTGTACTCGGCGACGTTGTTGGTGGCGACGCCGATGTACTCGGCCGCCTCCGCCAGCGGCTCCCCCGACACCGGGTCCAGGACCACCGCCCCGTACCCCGCCGGCCCCGGGTTCCCCCGGGAGCCGCCGTCGGCCTCGACGATCAGTTCCCGCGCGGCGGTCATTACAGGCCCGACTCCGCCGTGCGCACCAGGATCCGGCGGCAGTTCTCGCACCGGAGGACGGTCTCGGGCGCGGCCGCCCGCACGTCGTTCACCTCGGTGATGTTCAGCTCGATGTGGCAGCCCTCGCAGCGGCGCTGGTACAGGCGCGCGGCGCCGACCCCGCCCTGCTGCTCACGGATCTTCTCGTACAGCTTCATCAGGTCGGCCGGCACGGATCCGGCGATGAGGTCCCGCTCCTTGGTGACCGACGCGGCCTCGCCGTCGAGCCCCTCGGTCGCGGCGTCCCGCCGGGCGACGGCGTCGTCGACCTTGGACTGGACGGAGGAGACGCGCTCCGTCAGCTCGGCGACCCGCTCCTGCGCGGACTCGCGGCGCTCCATGACCTCCAGGACGATGTCCTCCAGGTCACCCTGGCGCTTGGCCAGCGAGACGATCTCCTTCTGGAGGTTCTCCAGGTCCTTGGGGGACGAGACGGCCCCCGAGTCCAGGCGCTGCTGATCGCGGACGGCGCGCTGGCGCACCTGGTCGACGTCCTGCTCCGCCTTGGTCTGCTCGCGGGCGCAGTCGCTCTCCTCGGTCTGCGCGGCGACGAGCAGGTCGCGGAGCTGGCTGAGGTCCTTGGTCAGCGACTCGATCTCGGCGTGCTCGGGCAGGGACTTGCGCTTGTGGGCGAGCTGCGACAGGCGTACGTCGAGGGCCTGGACGTCGAGGAGTCGGATCTGGTCGGCGGGCGCGGCGTTCAGTTGGGGGCTCCAGAAGAAGAGTGGTGGGACCACGGGTCGGTGACCGTCTTCGACACGTGGACCCGCAGGCCCCAGCCGTGACGGTCGGAAATCTCGTCGAGCTGGGCGGCGGCCAGCTCGCACCAGGGCCACTCGGTGGCCCAGTGGGCGGCGTCGACCAGCCCCAGCGGTGAGTGCTGGGTGGCCTCGGAGGCCGGGTGGTGGCGCAGGTCGGCGGTGAGGAACGCGTCAACGCCCGCCTCGCGCACGGCGTCGAAGAGGCTGTCGCCGGAGCCGCCGCTGACGGCGACGGTACGCACCGGGGCGTCGAGGTCTCCGGCGACGCGGATGCCCTGCGCGGTGGCGGGGAGCCGCTTCGCGGCCCGGGCGGCGAACTCGCGCAGCGTCTCTGGCCGGTCCAGCTCGCAGATCCGGCCGAGGCCGTTCGCGGGCACCAGGGGCCCGGTGACGCGCAGGTCGAGCGCGCCGGCGAGGGCGTCGGAGACGCCGGGGTCGGCGGTGTCGGCGTTGGTGTGCGCGACGTGCAGCGCGATGTCGTTCTTGATGAGCGTGTGGACGACGCGGCCCTTGAAGTGCCCCGCCGCGACCGTCGTCGTGCCCCGCAGGTACAGCGGGTGGTGGGTGACGATCAGGTCCGCGCCGAGGGTGAGCGCCTCGTCCACGATCTCCTGGACCGGGTCGACGGCGAACAGCACCCGGGTGACGCCGGCGTCGGGGTCGCCGCAGACGGTGCCGACGGCGTCCCACTGTTCGGCCCGCTCGGGCGGCCAGAGGGCGTCGAGCTCGGCGATGACTTCAGACAGACGGGGCACGGGGGAAAGGCTACCTGGCCCGCCTTCCCGCCCCGCACCTGCGCCGTCCGGCCCCTTGCCGGCGCCCTCCGGGCCCGCCCCGGGGGCGGCCCCCGCGACCCTGGTGGAGCCCCTCGGCAGCACACCCGTCTCCGGCCCCTCAGGCGAACCGGGACATCGCCACCCTTATAGGTGAAGCGCGGTAGTCCCCATTGTTCGGCTGTAGGTACGAAAACTACTTTCGGTCGCCGGAGGTGACGAGTCGATGACAGCCTGTGCCATCGAGACCGCCGCGGAGGACGACGACGCGGTGTCGCGTCCGGGCTTCACGATCGCGGCGAACGGCGCCTACGCGGCGCGGCTGGCGGGCGACGGCGAGGCCCTGTTCCCCGAGCGGTGGACGCTGGACGGACCGGAGCCCTACGCGGTGCCGCTCCCCGCCGCACAGCCCGAGGACCCCCACGCGCAGTTGCTCCCCCTGGTGGACGGCCGGGTGCTGATCGGACGCAGGACGGGCGGGCGGTACGTCTTCTCGCTGCTGTACCCGACGGGGCCGCGCACCGGGGAACTGCCGCTGGGCGCGGTGGAGTCGGCGGCGCTGCGGCTGCTGCCGCCCCCGCCGGACGGGTCGTGCGCCTACGCGCTGACGGCCGGCGAGCGGTCGACCGGCGTCTGGCGGGTGGCGGGCGGGGCGGGCGGCGGCCCCGAGCACGTCGCGGAGGTGGCGGGCCGCTGCACCGGCGGGGCGTGGCTGGACCGTGCGGGCCGGATGCTGGCGCTGGACCGCCGGCCGGCCGGGGGCGGGCCGGTGAAGTCGGTCGCGGTCGACCTGGAGCGGGGCGGGGAAGTGACCCCGCTGCTCCAGATCGCCGACGGCAGCGACGACCGTGTGCTGCTGGCGGACCCCGACAGCGGACTGCTGCTGATCCGGTCCGACGCCCCGTCGCCGGGCCACCACCGGCTGGGCTGGGCGGTCCTGGGCAGCATGCTGCCGGTGCGTTTCCCGGAGTGCCTGCGGCTGCCGGACGCGGCGGTGACGCCGTTCGCGATACAGCCGGGGCAGACGCTGACGCCGGAGGCCTGCGCGGTGGCGCTGCGGATCGACGGGGCGTCGGGGAGCTGGGTGGGGGTGTGGCGGCCGGCGGAACGGCGGCTGCACCAACTGGCCGCGCCCCGCGGGTGGCTGGCGGGGGCCGGGGCGTGGACCCGTGAGGGGATGCTGCGGCTGCCGTACGTGACCGGGGCGGTGCCGTGCGGCCTGGCGCGCGTGGTGGCGACGCGGGTGGAGGGGTCCGGCGCGGAGGGGTCCGGCGCGGAGGGCGCCGGGGCCGGGGCGGAGGAGGCGCCGGACGGGGCGGCGGGGAGCGCGACGGGCCCCGGACCGGCGGCGCGGGAAGGGGACGTACCGCATCCGGCCACACGATCGGCACAACCGGAATGCCCTGGTGGGGAACCGTCCGCGGGCGTGGTGACTCCTGGTGTGTGCAAGCCGGTGCCGTTGCAGCAGGCACCGCTCACCGGCCGCACAGCCCGCGGATAGACTCTCGGGCCGCACCAACATCAGCGATCACTACGGGGTGACTTCCCACATGTCTGAAGCCAGCACCGACACGACCCACGGGCGACCGCAGGGGGACGCCGGTGGCTCCGGAAAGCACCGAGGGGGTGCCGCGTCGACGGAGGACCTGTCGACGCGGCCGCACGGCCGCCACCGCAAGGACCCGCAGCACAGCGCGGTCTGACGGGACGACAGAGCGGAGGGGCCGTTCCGGGGGGATCCCCCGGGACGGCCCCTCCGCCGTGCGGGCCGGGAAAACCTGGCCGGTCCCCGTGCGGTACGGCTGCGCGCCCGGTGCGGCACCCTTCACCCGGTTTCGACGAGGGTGTCGGCGAGGACCGGGGCGTCGCCCCGGTCGGCGGCGGTCACCGTCAGCCGGACGCCGGCGTCCTGTCGCCACATCCGGATACGGAGGGTCTCGCCCGGGTACACCACGCCGGCGAAGCGCGTCCGGTACGCGCGGACCCGGGCGACCTCCCCGTCGAGCAGGGTGTCGGCCACGGCCTTGAGCGCCATGCCGTAGGTGCACAGGCCGTGCAGGATCGGCCGGTCGAAGCCGGCGAGCTCGGCGAACTCCGGGTCTGCGTGCAGCGGGTTCCAGTCGCCGGAGAGCCGGTACAGCAGCGCCTGGTCCTCGCGCACGTGCCGCTCGACGGTCCGGTCGGGTGCGCGGGCGGGCGGTTCGGTGCGGACGGACGGGCCGCGCTCGCCGCCGAAGCCGCCTTCGCCGCGTGCGTAGACCTCGGCGTCGCTCGTCCACAGCGGCCCGTCGTCGTCGGCCGCCTCGGAGCGGAGGACCAGGACGGCCGCCTTGCCCTTGTCGTACACGGCGGCGACACGGGAGGTGGTGCGGGCGCGGCCCTTCACGGGGATCGGGCGGTGCACCTCGACGCGCTGGCCGCCGTGCAGCACGGCGGTGAGGTCGATGTCGACGCCGGGGGCGGCGAGACCGCCCATCATGCCCATGCCGGCGCCGGCGACGGTGGCGAAGCTGGGCAGGACGTGGAGCCGGGACTCCAGGGTGTAGCGCAGCTCGTCGGGGTCGGTGGCGGGGAGGCCGGCGCCGATGCCGAGGTGGTAGAGCTGGACGTCCTTGTGGTCCCAGGCGATCTCGGCGGTCCGGGGCTCGGCCGCGGTCGCCCGGCCGGCGTCGATGGGCATGGGTCTCCTGCTCGTCGCGCGACGGCGCCGAGGCCGCGCAGGGACCGGTTCCGGAACGGGCCGGGGCCTGTACGCCAGGTGTGGGCAGTCGTTCTGCGGGTGCTTTTGCCCCACCCCGTGCCGTGGGGCGGGGCAGAGCGTCAGGAGGCGGTCAGAGCTTGTCCATGCCCTTGTAGGGGCTGACGATACGGGCCTTCTGCGACCCGAAGTCGACGAGCGTGGCGATCTGGTCCTCGACGGCGATGACCGTGCCGAGGCCGTGCCTGTCGTGGGAAACCCGGTCCCCCACCGCGAAGTGCTTGATCGGTGCGGCCACGGGGGCTTTGAAGGGACTGGTGGCGAGGTGGCGCCGGGGCGCGGATCGGTTCGTCATTTCCCGCCAGTATGCGGCACGGAGGCCGGATGGGGCAGGGGGCTGCCTCGACCGTGACCTTACGGCTCGGTGCGGCGCGGCAGCCACAGCAGCATCAGCACGGCGCCCGCGAGCAGGACACCGGCCCCGGTACGGAAGGCCAGCGCGTACCCGGCCGTGAGCGCCTCGGGGCCCGTGCCGCCCGCCGTACGGGAGGCGGCGACCGTCGACAGGACGGCCAGTCCGAGGGCGCCGCCCATCGTGCGGGACGTGTTGACCAGGCCCGACACCAGCCCGGCGTCGCCCGGCGCGGCACCCGAGGTGGCGAGGGAGGCGAGCGGGGTGATGGCCAGGCCCATGCCGGCCATCATCAGGACGCCGGGCCCGAGGATCGTCGTGGCGTACGTGCCGTGCGCCTCCATCAGGGACTGCCAGCCGAACCCGGTCGCGGCGACCAGCGTGCCGATCACCGCGAGGTTCCGCGCCCCGGTGACGGCCATCAGCCGTGGCGCCAGCTTCGAGCCGACGATGATGGCGGCCGAGCTGGGCACGAGGGCCAGGCCGGCCGCCGTCGGGGAGTAGCCGAGCACGTTCTGGGCGTACACCGTCATGAAGAACCACATGGCGAACGAGGCCGAGCCGTTCAGCAGCATCGCCGCGTTGGCCGCCGTCACCGCCCGGGAGCGGAACACCCCCAGGGGCATGAGCGGGGCGCCCGTCCGGGCCTCGACCGCCACGAACGCGGCCAGCAGCGCCAGTCCGGCGGACAGCGGCAGCAGGGTCGCGGAGGCGCCCCAGCCCGCCTGCTCGGTCTGCACGATGCCGTACGCGACGGCCGCCAGCCCGCCGGTGACCAGCACCGCTCCGGGCAGGTCGAGCCGCCGCCCGCCGGCGGTCCGGCTCTCGCGGACGGACAGCGCGGCGCCGACGAGCACCAGCACGCCGACCGGCACGTTGATCAGCAGCACCCAGCGCCACGAGAGCAGGTCGGTCAGGACGCCACCGACCAGTCCGCCGGCCGCTCCGCCGCCCGCGCCCACCGCCGACCAGGTGCCGATCGCGCGGGTGCGGGCGGGCCCCGCCGGTACGGCGGAGGTCACGATGGTGAGCGTCGCCGGGGCGAGGACCGCCGCGCCGAGGCCCTGGACGGCGCGGGCCAGGAGCAGTTGCCAGCCCTCCACGGCGAGCCCGCCGGCCAGAGACGCGGCGGTGAACAGCCCGAGCCCGGCCAGGAACATCCGCTTGCGCCCGAACAGGTCCGCCGCCCGCCCGCCGAGCAGCATGAACCCGGCGAAGGCGATCGAGTACGCGTTCAGCACCCACTGGAGCCCGACGGCGGACAGGCCCAGGTCGGCGCGCATCGACGGCAGCGCGACGTTCACCACCGAGACGTCGAGGACGACCAGGAACTGGCCGGCGCAGGCGGCGAGGATCACCGCCCACGTGCGGGCGGTGGGGAGGGGGGTGTCGGTGGCCGTGCGGTCGCGGGCCGTGTCGGTACGGGGCTGAGGCATGGGTGTCATGGTCGCAGGTGCCGTGCGGTCCGTACATCAGGAGATGGACGTACGTCGGAGGTCCTGGTCCACCTACGATGTGACCGCCCAGTAGCCGGACCGCTCAGGAGGAACCCATGGCCGTGCCCGCCGCGCCGCCCAAGCCGGAGACGCTCGCCGCCTTCGAGGCCGCCAAGGGGTTCATGCCCGTGCGCGAGGGACTGGCGCTCCACGCGGCTGCCGCCGAGGCCGGCCGGCTGGGGCTGCCGTTGCTGGAGGTCGGCACGTACTGCGGGCGCTCCACGATCCTGCTGGCCGACGCGGCCCGGGCCGCGGGCACCGTGGCGGTCACGGTCGACCACCACCGGGGCAGCGAGGAGCAGCAGCCGGGCTGGGAGTACCACGACCCGGCGGTGGTGGACCCCGAGGTGGGGCTGATGGACACGCTGCCGACGTTCCGCCGCACGCTGCACGCGGCGGGGCTGGAGGAGTACGTCATCGCGGTCGTGGGGCGCTCGCCGCAGGTGGCGCGGGTCTGGGCGGGCGAGCTCGGCCTGGTGTTCATCGACGGCGGCCACACCGACGAGCACGCCACCGCCGACTACGAGGGCTGGGCGCCGCGCGTGGCCGAGGGCGGGCTGCTGGTGGTCCACGACGTGTTCCCCGACCCGGCGGACGGCGGCCAGGCCCCGTACCGCGTGTACCTGCGGGCGCTGGAGTCCGGGGCGTTCACCGAGGTGTCGGTGACGGACTCGCTGCGCGTACTGCGCCGTACGGGCCCGGGCATCTGACGCGGGTGGGGGCGTCCGGGCGTGCGATGCACGGCGCCGGCCGCCGGTCGCCGGTCCGGCCCGATCGGCAAGACACGACCTAGCATCGGGGTGTGCACGAGAACGACAGCCCACCGGCCCCGCGCCCGCCCCGCCGGCGCGGGCTCACCCTGACGGTCGCCGCGCTGGTGCCGGCCGCGCTGGCGGGGTGGCTGGTCTGGGGCGTGACGAGCGGTCCGGCGAAGAGCGTCCCGCACGGGGCGCGGCCGGCGCCGGGGCCGTCCGCTCCGTCGCCCGCCGCCCCGGGCCCCTCCCCGGCGGCGCCGCTCGCCGGCCGGACGGTGGTGATCGACCCCGGCCACAACCCCGGGAACTTCCGCCACGCCCGGGAGATCGGCCGGCAGGTGGACATCGGAACGAACCGCAAGGAATGCGACACCACGGGGACGTCCACCGACTCCGGCCACACGGAGGCCGCATTCACCCTGGATGTTTCACACCGTCTTCGCACCCTGCTCCAGGAGCAGGGGGCGACCGTGACGCTGACCCATGACGCGGACCGCCCGTTCGGCCCGTGCGTCGACGAGCGGGCCCGGATCGGGAACGCCGCGGAGGCGGACGCCGTGGTGTCCGTCCACGCGGACGGCTCGGCCGCCGGCAACCGCGGGTTCCATGTGATCCTGCCCGCCCTGGTCAAGGGCGGCGGGGCGGACACGGCCCGGATCGTCGCCCCGTCCCGTGACCTCGGGCGGGCCGTGGCACGGCAGTTCGCGGCGGCCACCGGCAGCGCCCCGGCCAACTACATCGGGGACGGAACGGGTTTGGACGTCCGGAAGGATCTGGGCGGACTGAATCTGTCGACCGTGCCCAAAGTGTTCGTCGAATGCGGCAATATGCGTGACCCGAAGGACGCCGCATTGCTGACAGACGCGGCATGGCGGCAGAAAGCGGCCCGGGGAATCGCCGCCGGCATCGCCACCTACCTGCGGGACTAGGTCCGGCGGGCGGTAGCCTGCCGGGGGCCCGGGGTAGCCCCGGACCCGTACCGCATCCGTACGATGGGGCCCGGCCACCCCCGTGCACCGCGCCACCCCGACGAGACGAACCGAGAAGGACTCTTACACGTGAACATCCGCTCCCTCACTCGAGGCGATGGCGTGGTGATCGGAGCAGCGGTGGTGCTGTTCATCGCCTCGTTCCTCGGCCTCACCAGTTTCGACTGCCCCGCGGGGGTCGACTGCTCCGGCTTCGAGAGGCGCAACGCCTGGGACGGCCTGGGCCTCCTGATGAGCATGTTCCTCTCCGGTGTCATCGGGGCGGCGCTGATCGTGGTCGGGCGGGCGATGCCCGGCCGCCGGATCGCGGGGATCGACCTGGGCCAGTTCGGCGTGGCCTTCTGCATCTTCGCGCTGTGGACGGCGTTCTGGACCATCATCGACATGGACGCCGACGCGGGCGCCGGCATGATCCTGGGCCTGCTGGCCACGATCGCGCTCGCCGCCGCCGCAGTGGCGGCCCCGCTGGTCCCGGCGCTGAAGGCCCCGCTCGTGGGCGCCCCGCGTCCGCAGCAGCCGCAGCCCTACGGCGGGCAGCCGCAGGCCGGTTACGGCTACCCCGGCGCCCAGCAGCAGCCGTACGGCGGCCAGCCCCAGGGTGGCTACGGCTACCCGGGCGCGTCGCAGGCCGGCCAGCCGCCGGTGCAGCCGCAGCCGGCCAAGGTCGACCAGCAGCCGCCGTCCCAGGGCGGTCAGCCGCAGGGCGGCGCTCCGGCGCCGCAGCCGGCGGGCGCCTCGGACTTCTCGCCGTTCTGGTTCGCCGTGCCGGTGGCCCGTCCGCTGTACGCGGAGGACGGCTCCCCGACGCCGATCGCGGAACTGGCGCCCGGTACCTGGTACCTGGCGGTGGAACAGCGCGGCCAGGGCCTGGTGGCCCAGACGCAGGACGGCCGCCGCGGTGTGCTCCAGGACACCACGGGCATCCAGCGCGGCTGAGCCGCGCGTCCGCGTACGGCCCCTCGCCCTTCCGGGCGGGGGGCCGTCGCCGTACGGCCGCCCGGCCCGGAGGTGACCTACCGTCAAAAAGCGTGGCGGGCATACGGCTCCCGGCCGACCTCAACGGCTGGGCGACGGAGCCGGTTTCGGGCGTCGGGGAGCGGCAATCCGTACCGCATGTCTCCCCGTCACCGGAACGGAAGCGCATCGGCGGCCACCGCGATAGTGGTCGTCGCCGACGTCATGGCCGCCATCATCGGCCTGTGGATCCTGATGTACCTCTTCGACGCCAACCGGGCCAACGACCTGGTGCAGTTCGTGCAGAACGCGGCCCGCTGGCTGGCCGGCTGGTCGCACGACCTGTTCACGTTCGACGCGGCCTGGCTGCGGGTCGTGGCCGGCTACGGGCTGGCCGCGCTCGTGTACCTGCTCCTCGGCCACGCCCTGGCCGGCCGGCTGCGCCGGTACTGACCCGGACGAGCCGTCCGGGTCCTGCCGCTAGCCGCAGCAGTCCGGCGCCAGACCCTCGGGGAGGCGACCGCCGCCGAACACCGCGGTGGTGGCCTCGTCCCCGCCGAGGGCCGCGACGGCGAGCAGCAGGGAGCCCGCGGTCCAGGTGGTGAGCTCCTCGGGCCAGACGGCGCGCTCGCCCTCGAAGACGTAGCCGGTCCAGTACATGCCGCCCGGGGCACGGAGGTGGCCGATGGACTGGAGGATCTCCAGGGCACGGTCGGACTCGCCCATCGCCCAGAGGGTGAGGGCCAGTTCGCAGCTCTCGCCGCCGGTGACCCACGGGTTGGGCAGGACGCAGCGCACGCCCAGGCCGGGGACCACGAAGTCGTCCCAGGCGCTCTCGATGCGCTCCTTGGCCGCCGCGCCGGTGACGGCGCCGCCGAGGACCGGGTAGTACCAGTCCATGGAGTAGCGGTTCTTGTCGAGGAAGCGCTCGGGGTGGTGGCGGATGGCGTGGGCGAGCGCGCCCGTGGCCAGTTCCCAGTCGGGCTGGGGCTCCTCGCGTTCCTCGGCGATGGCCAGGGCGCAGCGCAGCGCCTGGTGGATGGAGGAGGAGCCGGTGAGCAGGGCGTCGGTGACGGGGGTGCCGTCGGGCTCGCGCTTCCAGCCCATCTGGCCGCCGGGCTGCTGGAGCCGCAGGACGAACTCGACGGCCGCGTAGACGGCCGGCCACATCCGGTCGAGGAAGGTGTCGTCGCCGGTGGCGAGGTAGTGGTGCCAGACGCCGACCGCGATGTAGGCGCAGAAGTTGGTCTCGCGGCCGTGGTCGGTGACCCGGGTGGGGTCGCCGTCGTGGTAGGCGGCGTACCAGGAGCCGTCGTCGTTCTGGTGGCGGGCGAGCCACTCGTAGGCGCGCGCGGCCGCGTCGTGTTCGCCGGCCGTGTCCAGGGCCATGGCGGCCTCGGTGTGGTCCCACGGGTCGAGGTGGTGGCCGCGGAACCAGGGGATGGCGCCGTCCTCGCGCTGGACGGCGAGGATGCCGGCGACGGTCTCGGCGGCCTGCTCGGCGGTGAGGACGCCGGGCAGGACGAGGTGTTCGGTGCGTTCGGGGGAGGTCACTTGGCGTCCGCCGCGGGGTGGTGCGGCTTGGTCGCGTACGCCACGAAGCTCTTGCCCAGGACGGGGTTGAGGGCCCGCTCGGCGAGGCGGGTGGCCAGCGGCTTCTTCATGATGTCCCAGACCAGCAGCTTGTGGTACGCGCGGACCGGCAGCGCCTTGTCGTTGTCGACGCCGAACGCGCACTTGAGCCACCAGTAGGGCGAGTGGAGCGCGTGCGCGTGGTGGGTGCCGTACGGCTTGAGGCCGGCCTCGCGGATCCTGGCGAGGAGCTCGTCGGCCTTGTAGATGCGGATGTGGCCGCCCTCGACCTCGTGGTAGGCGTCGGAGAGCGCCCAGCAGACCTTCTCGGGGCCGTAGCGGGGGACGGTGACGGCGATGCGGCCGCCGGGCTTGAGGACGCGGACCATCTCGGCGAGGACGCCCTTGTCGTCCGGGATGTGCTCCATGACCTCGGAGATGATCACGACGTCGAACGACTCGTCGGGGAAGGGCAGGTTGAGGGCGTCGCCCTCCATGGCGGTGGCGGTGGCCCCGGCGGGTGCCTCACCGGCCTCCTTCATGGCGGCGAACCACTTGGCGACCTCGCGGATCTCCTCGCCGTTCTGGTCGAGGGCGACGACCTGGGCCCCGCGCCGGTAGCACTCGAACGCGTGCCGCCCGGCCCCGCAGCCCAGGTCGAGGACGCGGTCGCCGGGGGCGAGCGGGAAGCGGGTGAAGTCGACGGTCAGCACGGGGACGGCCTGCTTTCACGGAGGAGGGGGGTGGGTGTGCGGGAGGGCTGGGGGGTCACCGGCGGGCTCCGCGCGCCGCGATGGCCTCGCGGTACAGCTCGGCCGTGCCCTGGGCCGCTCGGGCCCAGGTGAACCTGTCCAGCACCCGGGCGCGGCCGGCCGCGCCGAGGCGGGTACGGAGGTCGGGGTCGCCGAGCAGCCGGCCGAGGGCGGCCGCGAGGGCGCCCGCGTCGCCGGGCGGGACGGCCAGGCAGGTCTCGCCGTCGGGGCCCGCGACCTCCGGGATGGCGCCGCCGGTGGTGGCGACCAGGGGGGTCCCGGTGGCCATCGCCTCGGCGGCGGGCAGGGAGAACCCCTCGTACAGCGAGGGGACGCAGGCCACCTGGGCGCCCCGGTAGAGGTCGACGAGCTCGGCGTCGGTGACGCCCTTGACGAACCGGACGGCGCCGTCGAGGCCGTACCGCTCGATGGCCTGGGCGACCGGTCCGTCCTCGGCGCGCTTGCCGACGACGACGAGGTGGGCGTCGGGGTTCTCGGTGCGCAGCTTGGCGAGCGCCTCGACGAGGTGGACGAGGCCCTTGAGCGGGACGTCGGCGCTGGAGGTGGTGACGATCCGGCCGGGGACCCGGGGGACGGCCGGGTCGGGCGACCACAGGTCGGTGTCGGCGCCGATGTGGACGACGCGGATGCGGTCCTGGCGTACGCCGAGGTGTTCGACGATCTCGTCGCGGGAGGTGCCGGAGACGGTGAGCACCGACGGCAGGCGGCGGGCGACCCGCTTCTGCATGCGCGTGAAGGCGTACCAGCGGCGGACGGAGGCGCGGCGCTTCCAGCCCTCGGCGGCGTCCAGGTCCAGGCGCCGGTCCACCGTGATGGGGTGGTGGACGGTGGTGACGAGCGGGGCGCCGATGTCACCGAGGAGGCCGTAGCCGAGGGTCTGGTTGTCGTGGACGACATCGAAGTCGCCGCGGCGGGCGGCCAGGTGGCGGCGGGCGCGCAGCGAGAAGGTGAGGGGTTCGGGGAAGCCGCCGGTCCACATGGTGGCGACCTCGAGGGCGTCGATCCAGTCCCGGTACTCGCCGCGTCCGGGGGTGCGGAAGGGGTCGGGCTGCCGGTAGAGGTCGAGGCTGGGCAGCTCGGTGAGCGGCACGCCCTCGTCCAGGACGGGGTAGGGCTGGGAGCCGATCACCTCGACGTGGTGGCCGAGGCGGGCCAGTTCACGGGACAGATGGCGTACGTAGACGCCCTGGCCGCCGCAGAACGGGTTGCCCTTGTAGGTGAGGAGCGCGATGCGCAGCGGGGCGTCGTCGCCTCCGGTGACACCGCCGCGGGGGCCTGCCTCTATGGCCTCAGCGGTCACTCGCGGCCCCCTTCTGCCTTGCGTTTCGCCGGAGCGTAACCGGTCGCGCTAATCTAGAACAAGTTTCAGACTTGATCGTTCGAGGAGCTTCGAATCTACCGGCAGGTAGCGCCGCTGTGAGAGCCGGAACAGGTGATTCACGCCACGACGGGGCGCCGGGCGGAGCCGGCCCGTGCGCACGCCGGCAGGCCGCGGAACGGAACAACGGAACGGGACACATGACAGGGGACGTCAGACCGGCCTCGCCACCGCTCACCGAGCGCCAGGAGGCGCGCCGCCGCCGGATCCTCCACGCCGGCGCGGAGCTCGCCGGCCGGGGCGGATTCGACGCGGTGCAGATGCGCGAGGTCGCGGAGGCCGCCGGGGTCGCGCTGGGCACGCTGTACCGCTACTTCCCGTCCAAGATCCACCTGCTGGTGGCCACCATGCAGGACCAGCTCGACCACCTGCACACGACGCTGCGCAAGCGGCCCCCGACCGGACGGGCGGCGTCGGAGCGGGTGGCGGAGACGCTGATGCGCGC
This sequence comes from Streptomyces sp. NPDC039423, assembly GCF_055598725.1. Taxonomy (NCBI): domain Bacteria; kingdom Bacillati; phylum Actinomycetota; class Actinomycetes; order Kitasatosporales; family Streptomycetaceae; genus Streptomyces; species Streptomyces sp. NPDC039423. The sequence goes on along the minus strand of NZ_JBVKAH010000001.1, from coordinate 675,407 downwards.
CTTCCGCGCCCTCCAGCGGGAGCCGCACCTGGCGGAGGCGATGGTGCGGGCGCTGACGTTCGCGGACCGCGGCGTGAGCGCGGAGGTGGACGCCGTCTCGCGGCGGACGACGGCGATCATCCTGGACGCCACGGGTCTGGAGCACCCGACGCCGCAGCAGCTCGCGGCGGTGCGGGTGATCGAGCACACCTGGCACTCGGCGCTGATCGCCTGGCTGTCGGGCCGGGCGTCGATCGCCCAGGTGAGGATCGACATCGAGATGGTGTGCCGTCTGATCGACCTGACGGCGCCGGACGCGGCCCCGGGCGGGGACGGGGCCGCTGGACCGTCCTGAGCGGGCCGCCGTCAGCGCGCGTTCTTGTTCTTCTCCAGGTCCTCCTGGAAGAGCTTCTCGCAGGTGGGGCTGGAGTCGGTCGCGATGAACGACACCATCAGGAAGCCGCCCTGTCCGTGGTGGCTCGCCTTGAGCGTCCAGCCGCCCTTCCGCAGCGAGGTGACGACCGACCCCTTCTGGTCGAACTGCTGCGACTCCTTCCAGCCGCCCTTGCCGAGGGCCGCGACGGTGGCGTCGTAGGACTTCCTGGAGTCGGTGGCCTTCTTGTCGTCGACCTGCCAGGAGACCATGCACGGCTTGAGGGCCGGCGGGACGTCCTCGTCCGAGGGCTCCTCGGTGAAGCCCGCCGCCGTGGCCGCGGCCGAGATCTCCTTCGTCACCGCCGCGGCGTCCAGGCCGTCGCCCGCTTCCGCACCGGCCCCCGCACCCGCCGGGGTGCGGGACGCGGGCGTGGCCGTCCCGCCGTCCGTACCGCCACCGCCGCAGCCGGCGACCAGCAGCGCCACACCGGCGGCCGCGGCCGCGCCCCGCCAAGCCCTCGACGTCACCCGGGCGGGGACGACTCCCATCGCCTTGCGCATGAGACACCCAATCCTGCGTGCACGCGGGCCCCGTGCCCCCGTGATCAAGGCAGCAGTTTCGCACGGAGGTACGGGGCATTCCGGGCAGCGACGGGCGCAGCGCGCCGTTCCTCCGTCACTCCTTCACCCTTCGGCGGGCGGGAAGACCGGTTCGCCGCCGTCCGCCGTGACGAGGGTGATCGCGTCGACCGGGCATCCCTGGGCGGCGGCGAGGTGCTCCCCACCCGACCGGGTGCCGTCGCCGGGCCCGGTGCGCGGGGGCCGCGCGGAGCCGGTCCCGGGCCGCGACGCCGTGACGTACGTCGCGTGGGGGCCGTCCTGACCCGCCGGTAGAGTGAGCGCCGTCGTCATCATGCCCCGTACGGGGGGAAGCCGGTGCAAATCCGGCGCTGACCACGCAGCCGTGAGACCGCTTCGGCGGTGAGCCGGAATGCCCCGTGCGAGCACGTGTTCGGCTCGTGTCACCGGGACCCTGAGCCCGGTGACCGGCACCGTCGAGGAATACGGAGCCGGAGCCTGGTGCCCTTCGCGTACCGGTGCCCGGTTCCCGCAGGAGAGGCCACCGTAGCCATGACCACCGTTCGCGTACGCCACGGCGCCGCCGCGCTCGCCGCGGCCGCCGTCCTGCTGTCCGGCGGCTCCCCGGCCGCCCACGCGGCGCCGTCACCGGCCCCCTCCCCCTCCCCCACCGTCCCCGCCGGGCTCTACGGCACGAAGGACCCCACCTACGACGGTGTGTGGCGCCAGTCCCTGGCCTTCATGGCCCAGCAGGTGGCCGGGGTGGAGCCGAACCGCAAGGCGGTCGACTGGCTGCTGGGACAGCAGTGCGACAGCGGCGGCTTCGCCTCGTACCGCCCCGCCCCGGCCACCACGTGCGGACCGGGGACGACACTGGACACCAACGCCACCGCCGTCGCCGTCCAGGCCCTGTCCGGCGTCGACCGGCCCGAGGCCGCCGAACCCGGCACCGATCCGGTCAGCAAGGCCATCGACGCGGGCGCCGCCTGGCTGAAGGGCGTGCAGAACAAGGACGGCGGCTGGGGCTACAACCCCGGTTCCCCCAGCGACGCCAACTCCACCTCGATCGTCGTCAGCGCCCTCGCCGCGACCGGCCACCGGCCCGGCGACGTCCGCTCCGCCGGCGGCCGCACCCCGTACGACGCGCTGCTCGGCCTGGCGATCCCGTGCGACGCCAAGACCGGCGCGGGCGCCTTCGCCTACCAGCCGGACCCGAAGACCGGCGCGCTCGTCGCGAACGGCGACGCCACCGCCGCCGCCGTCCTCGCCGGGCTCGGCAAGGACCTCCAGACGCGCGGCGCCGAGCCGGAGCAGGAGCCGACCTGCCGGGCCGCGGGCGCGCCGTCGGCCGAGCGCGCCGCCCGCAACGGTGCCGCGTACCTGGCCGGCGCCCTCGCCCGCGGCGGCCACCTCGACCTCCCGCCCATGCCCGGAGCCGCCACCACCGCGCCCCGGCCGGACGTCGGCAACACCGCCGACGCCGTGATCGCGCTGGGCGCGGCGGGGCACGCCGAGCGGGCGGCCCCGGCCGTCGACTGGCTGCGGAAGAACGCCGCCCCCTGGGCCACCGAGAACGGCCCCGCCGCCTGGGCCCAGCTCGTCCTGGCCGCCCACACCGTGGGCGCGGACGTCCACGACTTCGGCGGGGTCGACCTCGTCCAGCGGCTCAACGCGACGGGACCGGCACCGGCCTCGCTGCCCCTGGAGCGGAAGGACCGGGACAAGGACGACGAGCAGGACCGGGCGGCCGACGAGGAGGAGGGCTCCGACGTCTGGCTGGTCGTCGCCGTCTTCCTGGTCGCCGGCATGGGCATCGGGTTCCTGCTCAGCGGACGCAAGCGGCAGCGCTGATGCGGGCCCGCTCGCTGACCCTGCTCCTCGCGGTCTGCGCGGTGCTGCTCGGCGTCGCCGGGCCCGCCCGGGCGGCCGGCTACCGCTACTGGTCGTTCTGGGAGAGCGACGGCGGCCGGGGCGCCTGGACGTACGCCACCCAGGGCCCGGCCACCGCCCGGCCCGCCGACGGGGACGTCAACGGCTACCGGTTCGCGGTGAGCGCCGACTCCCAGGACGCCCAACGGCCGCGGCGGGCACCCGGCTTCGCCGCGATCTGCGGTACGGCACCCGCGGCGGACGGCACCAAGCGGGTCGGAGTCGTCATCGACTTCGGTACGGCGGCCGACGCGCCCCACGGCGCCGGCCGGCCGCCCGGGCCGCGTGCGGCGTGCGCGCGGGTGCGGGCCGACGCGACCGCGGCGGAGGCGCTCGCCGCCGTCGCGAAACCGCTGCGGTACAACGGCCAGGCGCTGCTGTGCGCGATCGCCGGGTATCCGCGGACGGGCTGCGGCGAGCAGGTGTCGGAGCCGGCCGGGCAGCCCGGCGGCGCGGGTGCGGCGGGCGGCACCGGCGGGCGGAAGGAGCCCGTCGCCGGGGAGCCGGAGGACTCCGGGCCGTCCGTGGGGACGGTCGCCGGAGTGGCCGCCGTCGCCGTCCTGGGCCTCGCCGCCGGGTGGCGGGCCCGCCGCCGATGAGCCGCGCTCCCCTGGGCCCGCGCCCTCCCGAGGCGAACCGCTCCAACGCCCTGCACCCGGGCGCCTGGTGGCTGTGGGCCCTGGGCCTGGCCGTGGCCGCGTCCCGCACCACCAACCCGCTGGTGCTGGGGCTGCTGGTCGGCGTGGCCGGCTACGTGGTGGCCGCCCGCCGGACCGACGCGCCGTGGGCCCGCTCGTACGGGGCGTTCGTCCGGCTCGGGCTGGCGGTGCTGGTGGTCCGGCTGGTGTTCTCGGTGGTCCTCGGCTCGCCCGTACCCGGCACCCGCGTCCTGGTGACCCTGCCCGAAGTCCCGCTGCCCGACTGGGCGCAGGGGGTGCGGATCGGCGGGCGGGTGACGGCCGAGCAACTGGTGTTCGCCCTGTACGACGGGGCGAAGCTGGCGACGCTGCTGATCTGCGTGGGCGCGGCCAACGCGCTGGCCAGCCCGGCCCGGCTGCTGAAGTCGCTGCCGGGCGCGCTGTACGAGGCCGGGGTCGCGGTGGTCGTCGCGATGACGTTCGCGCCGAACATGGTGGCCGACGTGGCGCGGCTGCGGACGGCGCGGCGGCTGCGCGGCCGGCCGACGGGCGGGGTGACGGCGGTGCTCCAGGTGGGGCTGCCGGTGCTGGAGGGTGCGCTGGAGCGGTCGGTGGCGGTCGCCGCGTCGATGGACGCGCGGGGGTACGGGCGGACGGTGCCGGTTCCGCGCGCGGTGCGGCACGCCACCACGGCCCTGACGCTGGGCGGGCTGCTCTGCGTGTGCGTCGGCGGGTACGGGCTGCTGGCGGCGTCCGGCGGTGCGTACGCGGTGCCGCTCGTGGTGGCCGGGGTGGTGATGGTCCTGGTGGCGCTGCGGCTGGGCGGCCGCCGTTCGGCGCGCACCCGGTACCGGCCCGACCGGTGGGACGCCCGCGCCTGGCTGGTGGCCGGGTCGGGCGCCACGGTGGCGGCCCTGCTGATCGCCTCCGACGCGCCGGGGCTGCACCCGGGCGTCGTTCCGCTCGCCGCGCCCGGCCTGCCGCTGTGGCCGGCGCTGTCCGTTCTGGTGGGCCTGCTGCCCGCGTTCGTGGCCCCGGTGCCGAAGGAGTCCGTGTGATCCGGTTCGAGAACGTGACGGTGACGTACGCCGGTGCCGCCGCGCCCACGCTGGAGGGGGTCGACCTGACCGTCCCGGAGGGCGAGCTGGTGCTGCTGGTGGGCCCGTCCGGGGTGGGCAAGTCCACGCTGCTGAGCGCGGTGTCGGGGCTGGTCCCGCACTTCACGGGCGGCACCCTGCGGGGCCGGGTCACGGTCGGCGGCCGGGACACCCGCACCCACGCGCCGCGTGAACTGGCGGACGTGGTCGGCACCGTGGGCCAGGACCCGCTCGCGCACTTCGTCACGGACACGGTGGAGGACGAGCTGGCGTACGGGATGGAGTCGCTGGGCCTGGCTCCCGCGGTGATGCGCCGCCGGGTGGAGGAGACGCTGGATCTGCTGGGCCTCGCCTCCTTGCGGGACCGGCCGATCGCCACGCTGTCGGGCGGCCAGCGGCAGCGGGTGGCGATCGGCTCGGTGCTGACGCCGCACCCGCAAGTGCTGGTGCTGGACGAGCCGACGTCGGCTCTGGACCCGGCCGCCGCGGAGGAGGTCCTGGCGGTCCTCCAGCGGCTGGTCCACGACCTGGGCACCACGGTGCTGATGGCCGAGCACCGGCTGGAGCGGGTGGTCCAGTACGCCGACCGGGTCGCCCTGCTGCCGGCGCCCGGCGCCCCGGTGGTCGTCGGCCCGCCCGCCGAGGTCATGGCGGTGTCGCCGGTGCACCCCCCGGTGGTCGCCCTCGGCCGGCTGGCGGGCTGGGACCCGCTGCCGCTGTCGGTACGGGACGCCCGGCGCCGGGCGGGCGCGCTGCGGGAGCGGCTGGCGGGCCGCTCGCCCGTGGCACCCGTGCCCGCGCCCGTTGACGGCGGTCCCGTTCCCGGCGGTCCCGTTGACGGCGGTCCCGTTCCCGGCGGTCCCGTTGGCGGCGGTCCCGCGCCCGTGCCCGCGCGGGGCGTACGGGTGGCGCTGGGCCGGCTGCTGCGCGGCGCGGGCGCACCGGACCCGGGCGGGCCGGGCGGCGCGGCCGGCCGGGGCGCCGGGGGCGGGGCCGGCCCGGACGGCAGCGGCTCCGGCGGCACCGGCCCGGTGGCCGCCGGGGTGCGGGGCCTGGGCGTGCGGCACGGGCGGGTCGAGGCGCTGCGGGACGTGGCCCTGGAGGTACGCGCCGGGGAGACCGTGGCGCTCATGGGCCGCAACGGAGCCGGCAAGTCGACCCTGCTCGGGGCGCTGGTGGGGATGGTCGAGCCCGCCTCGGGCACGGTCCTCGTGGGCGGCCGGGTCCCGCACCGCACGGCGCCCCGCGAGCTGATCCGGCACGTCGGGCTGGTCCCCCAGGAGCCGCGCGACCTGCTGTACGCCGACACCGTCGCCGCCGAGTGCGCGGCCGCCGACGCCGACGCGGGCGCCGCGCCGGGGGCCTGCCGGGCGCTGGTGACGCGGCTGCTGCCGGGCGTCGCGGACGGCACGCACCCTAGAGACCTGTCGGAGGGGCAGCGGCTGGCGCTGGCCCTGGCGGTGGTGCTGACCGCCCGGCCACCGCTGCTGCTGCTCGACGAGCCGACCCGGGGGCTGGACTACGCCGCGAAGGCGAGGCTGGTCGGTGTGCTGAGGGAGCTGGCGGCCGGCGGGCACGCCATCGTGATGGCCACGCACGACGTGGAGCTGGCCGCCGAGCTGGCGCACCGGGTCGTCGTCCTGGCCGACGGGGAGGTCGTCGCGGACGGCCCGACGCACGAGGTGGTCGTCTCCTCCCCGGCCTTCGCCCCGCAGGTCGCGAAGGTGCTGGCCCCGCAGCCCTGGCTGACCGTGCCGCAGGTGGAGGCCGCCCTGTGAGCGCCCGTCCGGTGCGCCTGGGGCCCCGCTCGGTCGCCGCCCTCGTGCTGGTCGGCGCCGTCGGCGTCGTCGCCTTCGGCTGGCCGCTCCTCGCGGACGGCGGGTCCGTCCTGGCGGGCCGCTCGCAGGAGGCGCCCTGGCTGCTGGCGGTGCTGCTGCCGCTGCTGGTGGCCGTGGTGGTGGCGACGATCGCCGACTGCGGCATGGACGCCAAGGCAGTGGCGATGCTGGGGGTGCTGGCGGCGGTCGGCGCCGCGCTGCGGCCGCTGGGCGCCGGCACGGCGGGCCTGGAGCCGATGTTCTTCCTGATGGTGCTGAGCGGGCGGGTCCTCGGGCCCGGGTTCGGGTTCGTGCTGGGCGCGGTGACCATGTTCGCGTCGGCGCTGCTGACCGGCGGGGTGGGCCCGTGGCTGCCGTTCCAGATGCTGTCGATGGGCTGGTTCACCCTGGGCGCCGGGCTGCTGCCGGGGGCGGAGCGGCTGCGTGGCCGGGCCGAGCTGCTGCTGCTGGCGCTGTACGGGGCGGTGGCGGCGTTCGCGTACGGGACCGTCATGAACCTCCAGGGGTGGGTCACCCTCCAGGGCATGGGCAGCGGGATCTCGTTCCAGCCCGGCGATCCGGTGCGGGAGAACCTGGTGCGGTTCCTCGCGTACTGCGCGGCGACGTCGCTCGGCTGGGACCTGGGGCGTGCCGTGCTGACCGTGGTGCTGATGATGACCATCGGATCCACGGTCCTGAAGGCGCTGCGCCGGGCGACTCGGCGGGCGGCCTTCGAGGCCCAGGTCACATTCGAAGGCAACATAAGGGCCGTTTCCGCCCCGAAAGGGCGTGATGAGGGTGAAGCACCCCACAGGACCTAGGTCACATACGAACCGGGTTAGTGGGGCGGGACGGGCGGTCTTCCGGCCCCGGGCTTCCCGTGGTGACGTGCACTGATCGCCGACGGGCCGGGGGGAGTCCTTCCTCCCCGAGTCCGGCCCCGCCTAGTACCGGGGGTGCTTGCCGCGGCCGAACCGCCCTGCTTCTCTGGTGATGTCGCCGGGCGCAGCTCGCATCGCAACGCCCCTGGCAGCCACCTTCCCCCGCCCCCCGGCGTGGTTCCGGCATGCCTCCGCGACTCCCCGTGTCCCCGACGTTAGGTCGCTACGTGTTCCGCTCGCTCGCCAGCCGTTTCTCCGCCCGTCCCAAGTCCATCGCCGCCGGCGCCGCCGTGCTGCTGGGTGCCACCGGCGCCGTGCTGGGCACCACCGGTCCGGCTTCGGCCGCCTCCGCGCAGGACATCGCGAAGAAGATGGTCCCGGCGGGTCAGTACCAGTGCTTCAGCAAGATCGTGGAGCACGAGTCCGGCTGGAACCCCAGCGCCACCAACGCCTCCTCCGGCGCGTACGGCCTGGTGCAGGCCCTGCCGGCCTCGAAGATGTCCTCCGCCGGCGCCGACTGGAAGACCAACCCCGCCACCCAGATCGAGTGGGGCCTGGACTACATGAACGACCGCTACGGCAGCCCGTGCGGCGCCTGGAACTTCTGGCAGTCCAACGGCTGGTACTGAGCCGCCCCGCCCCGATGACGCGAAGCCCCGGTGAACACCGTTCACCGGGGCTTTCCCGTGTTTCCGGCCGGTCTTCGGCGCCCCCGGGCCCGGCCTGCCGCTGCCCGCCGGGCTGCCGGTGCCGGCGCACATCGCGGCCCTCGCCGGACGCGGGTGACACGGCCGGATACGTACGGCCCCGCGGGCGGGGCGTGCCGTACGTTCGGCTGTATGAGCCAAGAGCGATGGACCGCCGTGGACGACTACCTCACCGACATGCTGGCGCCCGCCGACGAGGCACTGGCCGCCGCCCTCGCCGACAGCGACGCGGCGGGGCTGCCCGCGATCGGCGTCACGCCGCCGCAGGGCAAACTGCTGCACCTGCTGGCCCGTACGCAGGGCGCCCGCACGATCCTGGAGATCGGCACGCTCGGCGGCTACAGCACCCTGTGGCTGGCCCGCGCACTGCCGGCGGACGGCAGGCTGGTCTCGCTGGAGTACGACCCCCGGCACGCCGACGTCGCCCGGGCGAACCTCGCGAGGGCGGGGCTCGACGGGGTGGCCGAGGTCCGGACGGGCGCCGCCCTCGACACGCTGCCGAAACTGGCCGAGGAGGGCGTGGGCCCGTTCGACCTGGTCTTCATCGACGCCGACAAGCCGAACAACCCCCGGTACGTCGAGTGGGCGCTGCGACTGACCCGGCCGGGCAGCCTGGTCGTCGTGGACAACGTGGTACGCGGCGGCGCGATCACCGACGAGTCCTCGACGGACCCGGCGGTGATCGCGACACGTGAACTGTTCGACCTGGTGGCCCGCGATCCGCGGCTGGACGCCACGGCGCTCCAGACGGTCGGCGGGAAGGGGTACGACGGGATGCTGATCGCCCGCGTGGCGGCCTGACCGCCCCTCGTCGCCCCCGGCGGGTCACACCTTGAGCAGGCGCTCCGCCATGGCGCGGTAGGCCTGGAGCGTGATGCGCAGCCGCTCCGTGTCCGGCTCCTCCTCGTCGTGGTCCCAGTCGGCGCGCAGCGCCCGGCGGTGCTCGGCCAGCGCGGTCGTGAGGTGGTCCGCGGCCGCGTCCAGCACGTCGGCGGCCTCCTTCACGGACCGGTGCGGGCCGTCGACGAAGTCGGTGAACGCCTGGTGCAGGCGCGCGGCGAGCTCGTCCCGCACGCTCCGCGCCACCAGCGGCTCCGACACCCCCGCCACCCCGCGGGCGCCCGTCCCGTCGGGGGAGTCGGCCCCGGTACGGGAGTCGGCACCGGCGTCGGTGTCGGGACGGGAGTCGGTGTCGGGACGGGAGTCGGCCTCGGCGTGGGCCTCGTGCAGGGTGCGGACGTCGGCGCCGGTGTGGACGCCGGGCCCGCCGGGCGTCCCGGAATCGGTGGGGTCGCCGGGGCCGGTGTCGGGGGCGACGGGCGTGACCGGCACGACCGGGGCGACCGGCGCGACCGGATCCGGTGAGGTGCGGGGCTTCGGGGGCACAGAGGCGTCCGGGGCCCCCGCGCGGTCGGACGCCCGGGGGTCCGTGCCCGAGGCCGGGTCCGGGTGGGTGCCCGGAGCGGTGCCGGGGTCCTTGTGCGCGGCGCCGGGGGCCGGGTCGGCGTGCGTGCCGGTGGCCGCGTGCGGGTCCAGGGGGTTGCGGGCGGACATCAGGCACCACTCCCCTTCGGCTGCCACGGGGCGTGCACCCGGTGGGCGCGCCCGGCCTGACGGCGCGGGGCGTGCCGGGCGTGGTCCTCGGGGTGCTCGGTCACGAGTTCCTCGAAGAGCCGCCGCGCGTCCAGCATGGCGCCGCGCAGCTCCTCGGTACCGACGTTGGTGGTGTGGCCCTCCAGCCGGGCGGTGCGGTGCACCCGGCGGTAGCCGTCGACGTGTTCGGCGTGGTGCACCGACAGCGCGGCGACCTGCTCCTCGTACGCGGACGCCGCCGGGAAGCCGCGCTCCTCGGCCAGCCGGGCCAGGAGCCGGTCCGCCTCGGTGACGGCCTGGCGCGGCGCGTCGACGAACTGCTCCTGGAGACCGGCCCACAGGGCCACGTACCGCTCGCGGGCCTCACGCGTCAGCGGCCGGGTGCGCAGGTCGCCGTGGCGGTCGACGCGCTCGGCGAGTTCGCGCTCGGCGGCCTTGGTGTCGCCGTCGTGCCGGGCGACGGTCCGCTCGTACTCGGGGCCGAACCGGCGCTTCAGGCCACGGCCGCGTCGCCCGCCGGCCCTGCCGGGCCCGGCGTACAGGACCGCGGCCACGACGGCGACGAAGACGACGACCAGAGCGCCGACGATCAGGACAGTGGACATGACTGTCTTCCCTCGATCCGGGGGTCGGGGTTCTTCCGTGTCTGTTCGACGGCCGTGTTGCCGCTAATACGTTGGCCAAACGGCGGGCCGGTCGGATAGGGACGCACCATGACGAACCCCAACTGGACCGTCCGTCCCGAGCGTTACGACAGCCCCGATGCCACCGCGCTGCGCGTCGACTACTACTACGACGTGGCCGCCCGCTACTACAACCGGCCCATCACGGCGGAGGAGATCGACGACGGGATCCTCAACGAGGGCCTGGACCGGCTCGCCCCGCCGACGGGCCGGTTCGTCGTCGGCCGCGCGAACGGGGAGCCGGCGGCGTGCGGCGGGGTGGTCCTGCTGGACGCCGGACGGGCGGAGCTCACCCGGGTCTTCGTGCGCCACGCCTTCCGCGGCACCGGCGGCGCCGCACTGCTGATGGACGCCCTGGAGGAGGCCGCGACCAAGCTGGGCGCCCGGCGCGTCGTGCTCAACACCCGGCTGGACCTCGTCGAGGCGCGGGCGCTGTACACCCGCCACGGCTACCGCGAGATCCCGGCGTACCGCGAGGGCCCGTACATGGAGGTCTGGTACGGCAAGGAGCTGCCCACCCGATAGGGAGTGTCCGCGACACCGCCTACCGGGCGGGACTTCGCGGACACGACCCGGGCGCGGTCAGGCCGTGTGGTCCCGGCGGGGGGCGGCGGTCCGCGGCCGTTCCTGGCGGGAGCCGCACAGTTCGGCCGTCAGCTCCTCCACGAGCCGCACCAGGTCGGTCGGCCGATCCGGCCCCCACCAGTCGCCGAGCAGCTCCGCCAGGGACTCCTCGCGGGCGTGGGCGAGCCGGCCGGCGACGTCCATGCCCTCGTCGGTCAGCAGGAGCTGGAGACCCTCGCGGCGCACCAGGTGCCGCTCCTCAAGCTGCCGGGCGGCCTCGGTGACGGCCCTGATCGGTACGGGGGTGGTGTCGGCGAGCCGGGCGGGCTCCACGGCGCCGTGGCGGCGCACCCGCAGCAGCAGCCAGCTCGCGGCGGGCAGCAGGTCCAGGCCCGCGCGGGCGGTGATCCGCTCATAGATCTCCTTGCGGCCCTCGCGGGAGCCGAGCACCGACAGGGCGCGGGCGCACTCGTCGTACGAGGAGCGCTCGACGGGGTTGGAGGCCACGGTCTGGCTGGGATCGGGCGCGGTGACGGCGCCGCGCAGCCGGTCCTCCCGCAGCAGCCAGGCGACGGCGAAGGCGAGGACGACGACGGGCGCCGCGTACAGGAAGACGTCGGTGATGGAGGTCGCGTACGCGTGCAGGACGCCGGGGCGCAGGTCGGCCGGGAGCGCGGCGATGGCACGCGGGTCGGCGGCGAGCCGGTCGGGGCCGGTGCCGGGCGGCAGTTCGCGGCCGGCGAGGGCGTCGGCGAGTTTTCCGGTGAGCCGGTTGGTGAAGACGGTGCCGAAGACGGCGACACCGAAGGACGCCCCGATGGAGCGGAAGAACGTGGCGCCGGAGGTGGCGACGCCGAGGTCCTCGTACGCGACGGCGTTCTGCACCACCAGCACCAGGACCTGCATGACGAGGCCGAGTCCGGCGCCGAAGACGAAGAAGTAGAGGCTGATCTCGCCGTCCGAGCTGGTCTCCTCCATGCGGTGCAGCAGGACCAGACCGAGCGCGGTGACGCCGGTCCCCACGATGGGGAAGACCTTCCAGCGACCGGTGCGGCTGACGATCTGGCCGGAGGCGGTGGAGGTGATCAGCATGCCGAGCACCATCGGCAGCATATGCACCCCGGACATGGTCGGAGTGACCCCCCGTACCACCTGGAGGAAGGTCGGCAGGTAGGTCATCGCGCCGAACATCGCGAAGCCCACGACGAAGCTGATGACGGAGACGAGCGTGAAGGTGCGGATCCGGAACAGCTTCAGCGGCAGGACGGGCTCGGCGGCACGCCGCTCGACGCGCACGAACCAGACGAGGAGGACGGCGCCGAGGACGGCGAGGCCGATGATCGGCGCCGATCCCCAGCCCCAGGTGGTGCCGCCGAGGGACGCCACGAGGACGAGGCAGGTGGCGACGGAGGCGATGAGGAAGGTGCCGAGGTAGTCGATGGCGTGGCGGCTGGAGCGCACCGGGATGTGCAGGACGGCGGCGATGACGAAGAGGGCGACGACCCCGATGGGGAGGTTGATGTAGAACACCCAGCGCCAGGAGAGGTGCTGGGTGAACAGCCCGCCGAGGAGCGGTCCGAGGATGCTGGTGGCCCCGAAGACGGCGCCGAACAGGCCCTGGTACCTGCCGCGCTCCCGCGGCGGGACGAGGTCCCCGACGATCGCCATGGACAGCACCATCAGGCCGCCGCCGCCCAGGCCCTGGACGGCGCGGAAGGCGATGAGCTGCGGCATGTTCTGCGCGATGCCGCACAGGGCCGAGCCGATGAGGAAGATGACGATGGCGGTCTGGAAGAGCTTCTTGCGCCCGTACTGGTCGCCCAGCTTGCCCCACAGGGGCGTGCCGGCGGTCGAGGCGAGCATGTAGGCGGTGACGACCCAGGACAGGTGCTCCATGCCGCCGAGTTCGCTGACGATGGTCGGCAGGGCGGTGGAGACGATGGTCTGGTCGAGTGCCGCCAGCAGCATGCCGAGCAGCAGGGCGCCGATGGCCACCAGGACGGTGCGCCGGTTCTGCCCCTGTCCTGGGGCGGGGCCGGTGGCCGGGGTGGTCACTTCCTGCGCCATGGCTTCTCCCTCGTCGTCTCGCGGGCCGTGGTCGCCGGGGCGGTGGTCGTGCGTCGCCGTGCCCCGCGCGGGCCGTGGCCGCGCGGGGCCGTGATCGGCGCGTGGCCGTGGTCCGCCGGGCGACGGGTCGGACGCGTACCCCTCGTACCCTCATCCCATCCTGGGTGCTTCGTCCCGATACGGCCCGCCGAACGGTGCCGGAGAGGCGGAGGATGGTCCTCCGGAGGGCCCGGCGGGCTGCATAATCGCTCGCAGTTCAAGGGGAGGGGCCCACATTGACGGGACAGGTGTGTCCTGAGTGCGACGGTGACTGCGGTTGTGCCTCCACGGAGGACACACTGGGCATACGTCCGTACGTGAACCTCCGGGCGGAGCACGGCGGGGGGCCGGCGTCGCCCGTGTCCACCATGCCGTTGTACGTGCCGCTGGAGCCGGAGCTGGTGCCGCTGGCGGAGGCGGGGCCGTCGCACGGGGCCCGGGCCGGGGCGCGCGCCCGGGCCCGGGCGGAGGCGCGGTCACGGAGCCGCGCGCGCCGCCCGTACGCCGTGGTGGGCACCGTGGCCGCGGTGCTCGCGGTGGTGGGCGTGGCGGGCTTCGCGGGCGGGCTGTTCGGCGGGGACGGGGAGGCGGACCGGGTGCTGCCCGACCTGGGGCCCAGCACGCCCGCGTGGCCGAGCGCGCCCGAGGGCCCGCCGGAGACGTCCGGACCGGCGTCGCCCTCGGTGTCCCCCTCCGCCTCGGCGTCCTCGTCGGCCACCGTCTCCGCGTCCGCCTCCGCGTTCGTGTCCGCTTCCCCGCCGGGGGCCGCGACGACCACGGCGCCGGCGTCCGCGCCGGCCACCGCGAGCGGCACCCCGAAGGACCGGGCGAGCGTCTCGGCGTCGCCGCTGCGCAGCCGTGTGCCGGTCCAGGAGCCGTCGCCCGGGGAGCCGGTGACGCTGGCGCGCGGCGACCGGGGCCCGGAGGTCGCGGAGTTGCAGCGGCGGCTGCGGGAGGCGGGCCTGTACGACGGGCCGATGAACGGCCGCTACAACGACCAGGTGGAGTGGGGCGTCGGCCAGTACCAGGAGGCCCGCGACCTGGAGGGCGACGAGTGGGGCGTGTACGGCCCGGAGACCCGCCAGTGGCTGGAGTCCGAGACGACGGGGCGCTGACCGGGGGCCGGGGGCGCTGACCGGGGGCCGGGCCGGGGTCACGACGCGGGCCGGCCGCTGACAGGGGCGGGGCCGGGGCCGGGTCGGCCGCTGACGAGGCCGGGCCGGGGCCGGGTCGGCCGCGGACGGGGCCGGGACGGGGGCCGGGACGGGGGCCGGGGGCGGACTGGCATCTGGGCGCTCGGTTTTGTATCGTGGAAGAACAAAGTGGTCCCGCCCGTATACCCTGACCGGCGGGCGGGCCACTTCGTTCCCTTTTCTCCCCATCCCCCGTGGAGATCGCCGATGCCGGCCGCCCCTTCCCCCTCCGTCCTGACCACCCGCGCCCTCCTGCTCGACATGGACGGCACGCTCGTGAACTCGGACGCGGTGGTGGAGCGCTGCTGGCGCCGCTGGGCGCTCCGGCACGGCCTGGACCCGGAGGAGGCCCTGAAGGTCGTCCACGGCCGCCAGGGGTACGCCACGATGGCCGTCCTCCTCCCGGACCGCCCCATGGCGGAGAACCACGCCGACAACCGCGCGATGCTCGCGGAGGAGACCGCCGACCTGGACGGGGTCGTGCCGGTCGGCGGCGCGCCCGCGTTCATGGCCGCCGTCGCCGGGCTGCCGCACGCCCTGGTCACCTCGGCCGACGGGCCCCTCGCCCGGGCCCGCATGGGCGCGGCCGGGCTGCCCATGCCGGAGGTGCGGGTGACCGCGGAGTGCGTGGGCGCGAGCAAGCCGGACCCGGAGGGGTTCCTGAAGGGCGCGGCGGAGCTGGGCTTCGGGCCGGCCGACTGCGTGGTGTTCGAGGACTCCGAGGCGGGCATCCAGGCCGGCCGCGCCGCCGGGATGCGGGTGGTGGGCGTGGGCCCGCGCGCCGGCGCGTTCGGCCCCGACGTCCACGTACCGGACCTGACGCATGTACGCGTGGAGGCGGTGGAGGCGGACGGCGTCACCGCGATCCGCCTCCACATCACCGCGTAGCCCCTGCGTCACCGCGGCGGGCGCCGCCCGGGGGTCAGGGCGCCAGGGCCTCGTACAGGCTGAAGCCCGCCAGTGCCAGCATCAGGCAGGCGGCGACCCTGGTGATCAGCCGCAGCGGTACGTACCTCATCAGCGTCCGGCCGCCGAGGATGCCGATGCCCGCGACCGCCCACAGGGCGAGTACGGCGCCGATGCCCACGGAGAGCGGGTCGTCGTAGCGGGCGGCCAGGTTCGCGGTCATGATCTGCGTCAGGTCGCCGAACTCCGCGACCAGGATCAGCATGAAGCCCGCCCCGG
The DNA here is from genome assembly GCF_055598725.1 of Streptomyces sp. NPDC039423. Lineage (NCBI taxonomy): Bacteria > Bacillati > Actinomycetota > Actinomycetes > Kitasatosporales > Streptomycetaceae > Streptomyces > Streptomyces sp. NPDC039423. The sequence continues at coordinate 660,081 of NZ_JBVKAH010000001.1, read as the reverse complement.
AGACCTTCCAGAAGGACTGGTCGGCCGGGGCCTTGATGTTCTCCTCGTCGTCGCCGCCCTTCCGCAGCAGCAGCACGGCCGCCCCGGCCAGGAACAGCACGCCGACCAGGGCCTGCACCAGCCGGTGCGGCAGGAGGGTCAGGACGCTGCCGGCGGCGACGGCGAGCACCACGTGGACCGCGAAGGCGGCGGCGACGCCCACGAAGACGTAGGACGCGCGGTAGCGGGTGCCCAGCATCAGGCCGGCGAGGGCGGTCTTGTCGGGGAGTTCGGCGAGGAAGACGACGCCGAAGGTGATCGCCATGATCGTGAGGCTGAGCACGGGATGGGTTCCTCTGTCGGTCGGGCTCCGCCGGGCCGAGAAGAGACGTCCAGGGGTCGCTCCGGCACGGCGGCGCCATGGATGTGGGCATGGCACTGCTGTTGCCGAAGGTCTCGCTGGCCCGCCGGTCCGGCGTGCCTCCGGGCGCCGGCCGGGCACAGGGCCCGGCAGTATGTCGACGTTCCGGCGAAGAGCTACTCCCCTTCTGCTCCGTCCAGGGTACGTGATCTGCGCACCCGCCCCCTCGCGGGCCGCCTCCCCTCGCAGGTCACCGCCCGCCGCCCGCCGCTCCCCCGGCACCCCGCCCCCCGGCGCCGCCCCGGTGCAGCCTGCCCCGCGCCACCAGCTCCAGGGTCGCCGCCACCGCCACGCCCTGCACCGCCATCAGCCCCACCAGCACGAACAGCTGCACCGCCCCGGCCTGGAGCGGGGACGCCCCGCCCAGCAGCATCCCGACGAACGCGCCCGGCAGCGTGACCAGCCCCACCGTCCTGGTCTGGTCGAGCCCCGGCAGCAGCGCGTCCGCGGCCGCCTCCCTGGCCACCTCCAGCCGCGCGTCCCGTTCGGTCAGCCCGATCGCCAGCCCCGCCTCGACCTCGCCGTGCCGGGTGCCCAGCTCGTCCAGGGCGCGCCGCCCGCCGAGCACCGTCGCGGTGAGCGCCCCGCCGATGAGGATGCCCGTCACGGGGACCAGGGCGATGCCCCGGAGCGGGACGAGCCCGGTGAGCACCAGCGCGGCGACCACCGGGACGACCCCGGCGGCGATGGGTACGGCCGCCCACCACCAGGTCCCGTTGGGCGTGACGCGGCGCCCGGCGGTGCGGACGGCGACCACGTACATGAGCAGCAGGAAGGCCAGCAGCGCCGGTACGGAGCGGACGACCCATCCGATGACCAGGGACACGGCGGCGAGCTGCACCGCGGCCCGCACCCCCGCGGTGACCACCTCGCGCGGTGCCCGGAGGTGGGCGAGCGCCGCGACGGTGGCGGCGAGGGCGAGCAGGACGGCCAGAACAGCCGCGAACGTGGCATTGACGGGCAGCAGCACACGTCAACCCTAAAGCGGGACAAGGCAGGTGGCGGGACGTCAGAAAGAGGGAAGAACCCTTGATGTGACGTGCGCATGTCGTCACTCTGTAACCCGGCGCATCCTCCGGGGCAACCTGGCGCCGCCACGATGACCGAGCCGTCCGAACGGCGGCCGGCACCACCCCCACATCCCAAGGGAGTCACCCATGTCCGGTGTCTACGCGCGTCGAATAGCCGTGCTCGCCGCTTCCGCCGCCCTCACCGTCACCGGCGCCCTGGCCACCGCCCCCGCCGCCCAGGCCGCCCCGCCCACCCCGGTCAGCGCCGCGACCGCCCGCAGCTACCTGGGCCAGCTCACGGTGAAGGCGGAAGGTTCCTCCACCGGCTACAGCCGTGACCTGTTCCCGCACTGGATCACCCAGTCGGGCAGTTGCAACACCCGCGAAGTGGTCCTCAAGCGCGACGGCGTGAACGTCGTGCAGGACGGGAGCTGTGCGGCGGTCAGCGGCAGTTGGTACTCCGAGTACGACGGCGCCACCTGGCACGCGGCCGCGGACCTCGACATCGACCACGTGGTGGCCCTCTCCGAGGCCTGGCGCTCCGGCGCCAACGCCTGGACCACCTCCCAGCGCCAGGCCTTCGCCAACGACCTGACCCGCCCGCAGCTCATCGCGGTGACGGACAACGTCAACCAGGCCAAGGGCGACCTCGACCCCGCCGAGTGGCTCCCGTCCCGCACCGCGTACCGCTGCACTTACGCGCGGATGTGGGTACACGTGAAGTACCACTACAAGCTGAGCGTGGACTCGGCCGAGAAGAGCGCGTTGCAGTCGGTCCTCAACGGCTGCTGACCGCTCCCGGCTCCGCGGGCGGCCGCCGGCCGCCCGGTGCGCGGTGGGCCCCGGCGGCCCGCGTACGCCCGACCGGCCCAGCGGCCCACCGGCCGCCCGGTACGGCCCGGCCGCCCGGTACGGCCGGCGGGCCGGGCGGGTCCGGCGGGCGTACGGCGCCGTGAGGTGGGCAGACGGAGGGCGTGCGGCGCCGCGGACGGACGCCGTGCGGCGCGGGCGGCGGTGACGTCGCGCGGCGGCGGCCCCGCCGCCCGTACCGTACGAGGTACGAGTACGAAGTACGGGCGGGTCGCCGGAGCCGGCGCCGCCAGGGCCGGTACCGCCCGCCGGGCCGGCGGGCACGACGAGTCGGCAAGTCGGTAAGTCGGCGAGTCGACGACTTCGACGGAGGAGGCCGGGCATGGCAGCCGGACTGCGGTTGGGACCACTCCTGCGGTACGTCGACTGGGACCGCGGCGACCGCGCGACGGTCTGGGTCGAGGCCGACCGGCCCTGCGAGGCCGAGGTGCGGTGCGCCGACGGCGCCGGCGGCCGCAGCCGGACCTTCCAGATCGCCGGGCACCACTACGCCCTGATCGCCGTCACCGGCCTGACACCGGGGAGCACGACCCCCTACGAGGTGCTGCTCGACGACAGCCCGGTCTGGCCGCCCACCGACCCCGGCCACCGCTACCCCGCCAGCACCATCAGCACGCCCCTGCCCGGCGCCGGCGAGCTGCGCGTCTCCTTCGGGTCCTGCCGCTGGGCCGCGCCGCCCGCGGGCGGCGACGACCCGGTCGGCCCGGACGCGCTCGACACGCTCGCCACCCGGCTGGCGTCCGACCCCCGCGCCGTACGCCCCGACGTGCTGCTCCTGCTGGGTGACCAGGTGTACGCGGACGAGACGTCGAAGGACACCCGCCGCTGGCTGGCCGGCCGCCGGGACCTGCGCCAGGAGCCGGGCGCCCAGGTCGCGGACTACGAGGAGTACACGCACCTCTACTACGAATCGTGGCTCGACCCCGGGGTGCGGTGGCTGCTGTCCACCGTCCCGAGCTGCATGATCTTCGACGACCACGACGTGATCGACGACTGGAACACCAGCGCCTCCTGGGTGGCCGACATGCGCCGCAAGGGCTGGTGGCGCGAGCGGATCCTCAGCGGGCTGATGTCGTACTGGGTCCACCAGCACCTGGGCAACCTCTCCCTCGACGAGCTGGAGACCGATCCGCTGTACGCGGCCGTCCGTGCCGCCCCGGACGGGACGGAGCTGCTGCGCGCCTTCGCCGAGGAGGCCGACGCCGACCCGGCCCGGGTGCGCTGGAGCTACCGGCGGGACTTCGGCCGTACGCGGCTGGTGATGACCGACAACCGGGCCGGGCGCGTGCTGGACGAGCACAAGCGGGCGATGCTCGACGAGGACGAGGAGCGGTGGCTCGCCGAGCAGATGCCGTCCGGCGGGGACGAGTGCGACCACCTGCTGCTCGGGGCCTCGCTGCCGTGGCTCCTGGCCCCGATGATGCACGAGGCGGAGAACTGGAACGCCGCGCTCTGCCGCGGGGAGCGCGGCGAGCGGTGGGCCCGGCTGGCGGAACGGGTGCGCCGGGCCGCCGACCTGGAGCACTGGGCGGCCTTCCCCGACTCCTTCGAGCGGCTCACCCGGCTGCTCGCCGAGGTGGGCAGCGGGCCGGCCGCCCCGGCGACGGTGTGCGTGCTGTCGGGCGACGTGCACCACGCGTACGTCGCCGAACCCGAGTGGCCGGAGGGCGTCCCCCCGGCGTCCGCCCGGATCGTCCAGTTGACCTGCTCGCCGGTGCACAACCGGATCCCGCGGCCCCTGCGGCTGGGGTTCCGCCTGAGCTGGAGCCGCGCGGGGCGGCGGATCGGCCACGCGCTGCGGCGGCACGCCCGCACCGGGCCCCCGGTCGTCGACTGGCGCCGCACGGGCGGGCCGTGGTTCGGCAACCAGCTCATGACGCTCACCCTCGACGGGCGGTCGGCGGAACTGCGGCTGGAGCACGCGGCGGCGCGGAGCCGTGACGGAAGCCCCGCCGAGCTCCGTACCGTGCACGAGCGGTCCCTGACGGCGGGCCGCTGACACGGGCGGCTGCTGAGAGGCACGGGGCGTGCGCGGCCGGAGCGGCCGCCGAGAGGGACGGGGTGTGCGCGGCCGGAGCGGCCGCCGAGAGGGACGGGGCGTGGACGGCTGGACGGCCGGTCGCGTTCGGGGTGCATGTCGTGGGGGGCTGCCGCCCGGGCCGTGAACGTCCGGTGAACGTCCGGTTCAGGCCTGCCACAATCCCGCCCATAGCGGATGGCGATCCTCCGGCCAAGGGGGCGACGAGGGGCGCGCCACCGGCATGATGGGCACCCGCCTGCCGCCCCCCGGCAGCGCCCGCACCGCCCCCTGCCCCGGGAGTTCCCGTCGTGTCGTCCCACGCTCCGCGTGCCCTGGCCCTGGTCGGCGCGGGTCCCCGAGGCACCTCGGTGCTCGAACGCCTCTGCGCCTCCGTCCCGGAACTGGCCGCGGGAACACCCCTGACCGTCCACGTCGTCGATCCCGCCCCGCCGGGCGCGGGCCGCGTGTGGCGCACGGACCAGCCGGCCGAGCTGCTGATGAACACGGTGGCGTGCCAGGTGACGCTGTTCACCGACGAGAGCGTGCCGTGCGAGGGTCCGGTACGCCGGGGGCCGAGCCTGTACGAGTGGGCCGCCGCCCGGGCGTACCCGCTCGGCCCCGACGACTACCCGACCCGCGCCTGTTACGGCGCCTACCTCGAATGGGCGTTCGCCCGCGCGGTGGCCGGGGCGCCGCCGGAGGTGACCGTGCGGGTGCACGGGGCGCGGGCCGTGCGCCTGGAGGGGAGCACCCCGCGGACCCTGGTCCTGGACGACGGGACGGTGCTCACCGGTCTGGACGCGGTCGTCCTCGCCCAGGGCCACCTCCCGGCGGCCGGCGGTGACCCCGCGTCGGAGCACCTGGCGGGGTACGCCGCGCGCCACGGGCTGCGCCACTTCGCGCCCGCCAACCCGGCGGACCTGGACCTGACGCCGGTCGCCCCCGGCGAACCGGTGCTGCTGCGGGGCCTGGGCCTGAACTTCTTCGACCACATGGCGCTGCTGACGGAGGGCCGGGGCGGGGTGTTCGTACGCGACGGCGCGGGCGGCCGCGCCTACCGCCCCTCGGGGCGTGAGCCCCGGCTGTACGCCGGTTCGCGGCGCGGCGTGCCGTACCGGGCGCGCGGGGACAACGAGAAGGGCGCGTCGGCGCGGCACGAGCCGGTGCTGCTGACGCCCGGCGTGGTCCGGGCGTTCCGCGAGCGGGCGGACGCGGGCGACCCGCCGGACTTCCTGGGCGAGATATGGCCGCTGGTCGCCAAGGAGGTCGAGACGGCGTACTACGAGACGCTGCTGAGGTGGCCGAGGGGCTTCCGCTCCCGGTTCCTGTCCGCTCCGGACGCCACCCTCGACGCGTACGCCGTGCCGCCCGGCGACCGGTGGTCGTGGGAGCGGGTCTCGCGCCCGCACGCGGGCGAGACGTTCCGGTCGCCGGCGGACTTCCGCGCCTGGCTGCTGGCGCACTTGCGCCGGGACGCGGCCGAGGCGAGGCTCGGCAACGTGGCGGGCCCGGTGAAGGCCGCGCTGGACGTGCTGCGCGACATCCGCAACGAGCTGCGGCTGATCGTCGACCACGCGGGCCTGGCGGGCGCCTCGCGCCGGGACCACCTGGACCGCTGGTACACACCGCTGAACGCCTTCCTGTCGATCGGCCCGCCGCGCCGCCGTGTCGAGGAGATGACGGCCCTGATCGAGGCGGGCGTGCTGACGGTGGTCGGCCCCCGCATGCGGATCGGTACGGGGAACGGGGCGTTCACGGCGGAATCCCCCGACGTCCCCGGCTCGTCCGTGACCGCGAGCACCCTGATCGAGGCCCGGTTGCCGGAGCCGGACTTGAGGCGCACTGGTGACGCGCTACTCGCGGGGATGCTCGAATCCGGCCAGTGCCGCACTCATGTCGTGGACGGCTACGACACCGGCGGACTGGACGTCACGCCGCCCCCGTATCGCCTGATCAACGGTCAGGGACGCGCTCACCAGGCGGTCTTCGCCCTGGGCGTGCCCACGGAGGGGGTCCACTGGGTGACGGCGGCCGGTGCCAGGCCGGGCGTCGGCTCGGTGACGCTCTCGGACACGGACGCGGTGGCTCGAGCGGCCCTCCGCGCGTGCTCCACCACGGAAGCGGAACGACCGAATGTTGAACTTGCAAGTATTGATTAGGACTCCCTAACCTAGGGGGGCTCGTCGGTTCCGTCCCCGACCGAAGGATCCCCATGCCCACCATCACCGCTCGTCTCGACCAGGCCCGGCCGTACGCCCTCGGCCTGTTCCGCATAGTCATCGGCCTGCTGTTCACCTGCCACGGCGCCGCCTCGCTCTTCGGCGTCCTCGGTGGCGCGGGCGGCAGCGGCGGCACCGTCCCGACGGGCAGTTGGCCGGGCTGGTACGCGGCCGTCATCGAACTCGTCGGCGGCGCGCTCGTGCTGGTCGGCCTGGGCACCCGTGCCGCCGCCTTCATAGCCTCCGGCGCGATGGCGTACGCCTACTTCAAGGTCCACCAGCCGATGGGCCTCTTCCCCATCAAGAACGGCGGCGAACTGTCGGCCGTCTACTGCTGGTCGCTGTTCCTGCTGGTCTTCACCGGCCCGGGCGCGCTGTCGCTGGACAGCCTCTTCACGTCCGCCCAGACGGACCGCAAGCGCGAGCCCGTCACCGCGTAGCTCTCCTGGGCCCGGCGGCGCGCGGGCCGGTGGCTCGTCGCGCCGGGCGGCGCGCAGGCCGGTGTCTCATCGGGGCCGGTGTCTCATCGGGGCCGGCGGGCCCGGCTCGTGCGACGGCGTGCGAGACGGGCACCCCACCCCTCTCCGTACGAAGCACCTACACCCACCCGGGCCCCGTCCCGCCCCGCGCGACCGTTCCGCACCGTTCCCCCGGCCGGGCGCGGGGCGCCGACGTCACACAGTCGTCGCCGGTCACCCGCCCGGGTGACCGGCCGGCGCCGCTTCGGGCGTACGCTTTCGGCCTGTCCAGCCGCCGCCCGCCCCACGGGACCGGCTCCACGGGACCGGGGAGTGAAGGTGCTCGAAAGCGTGGCCGCCGGCCCATGGATCTACACGGCCGTCGCCGTCTCCGTCCTGCTGGACGTGTTCCTGCCGGTGCTGCCCAGCGGCATCCTCGTCATCACGGCCGCGACCGTCGCCGCGACCGGCAGCGGCTCCCTCCTCGCGCTGACGCTCTGCGCGGCCACCGCCTCCCTGCTCGGCGACCTCGTCGCGTACGGCCTCGCCTGGCGCGGCCGGTCGCGGCTGCACCGGATGGTCGCCCGCTCGCGGAGGCTGGCCACCGCGCACGAGCGTCTCGGCGCCGCCCTGGCGCAGGGCGGCGGCCTGCTCGTCGTCATCGCCCGGTTCGCCCCGGCCGGGCGCTCGGTGGTCTCGCTCGGCGCGGGCGCGGCCCGCCGCAAGCCCGGCCAGTTCGTGCCCTGGTCCGCCCTCGCGGGGCTGGCGTGGGCCTCGTACGGCGTGGGCCTCGGCTACTTCGGCGGCCGGTGGGTGGGCGCCACCTGGACCGGCGTGGCGGTCTCGGTGGTCGCCCTGTTCCTCGCGGGCACCCTGGCCGCCTACGTCATGCGCCGCCCGCCGGCTCCGTCTCCCGGCACCGAGGCGAGCCGCGCCCCGGCGGCCGGCACCGAACCACCGTCGGCGCTGCCCCTGCCGGCACCACCGTCCCCGGGGTCGGCCCCGACCCCCGTCCCCACCGCCGACCGGGACCGGCCGCCGGCGACCGGCGCCGTCCCGTCCCGGACAGCGGCCCGGACACCGGCCCCGTCGGCGCTGTCCTAGGGCGGGCGCCGAAAGTGGCGTCCTCCGGGCGGACACCGATACCTGCGGACACTCCCTAGCGCTGCCCCGCGGCGGCGCCGCTGCCCGCGTGGCCGCCCGAACCCCGCACCTCCAGCCCGTCGAGGAGACGCCGGGTCGCCTCGGCGATCTCGTCCACGGCCCGCTCGAACACCTCCCGGTTGTGCGCGGCGGGTGCCCGGAAGCCGGACACCTTGCGCACGTACTGGAGCGCGGCGGCGTGGACGTCCTCCTCGGTGGCCTCGGTGGGGAGCACGGGCGGGCGGAGGGTCTTGATGCTGCGGCACATGCCCCCAGTGTGCGCCCGTCCGTGCCGCCGGGTCACCGCTTCGGCCGCTTGCGCGCCCGCTCCCTCTCCCGGTCCCTGTCCCGCTCGATCGTGTAGGTCGCCCAGTCCCCCCGGTGCAGGTTGCACCGTGAGGCCCCCACCATCGCGAGCCGCCGGCAGCACCCGCCGTGCTTGGTGCGCGCGCCGCACGTGGACTGTGTACGAGCCATGTCGCCTCCCGCTCTCCCGCCGGATCCCCCGTTGCAGCGTCCCGCCCCCGGGGACCGGCCGGGCAGGGCGCACGGCGGTCCCACGAAGGTGCGCTCCGTCGCACGCGCGGTCCGGCGTCCGCTGCGCGACGCACGGCCGGAACCTAGACTGGCGAAGGAGGTGCACACCATGTCCAAGCGAGGGAACAAGCGCCGCGCCCGCAAGAAGAAGGGCGCGAACCACGGCAAGCGTCCTAACGCCTGATCCGGTCCTCCGCGGCCCGTAGCAGCCGCCGCTCCAGCACGGCCACGTGCTCGGGGCGGCGCACGCGCGCATGGCGGAGCACCAGCTCGCGGGAGGTCGTGCCGACCCGGCGTTTCCTGGGGTGGCGGGCGGTGAAGTGCTCGCTCGCGAAGAACTCCACGGCTCCGTCCAGCCCGGCCGCGTCGGTCTGCCGCACCGCCCACGCCAGGTCGTCCGTCGCCGCCGCGCCCAGCAGGGCGAGGGGCGCGAGGCGGGCCACCCGAGCGGCGGCGCCGCCACCGGCGGACGGCGCGCCGAGCCAGCCGAACACCAGGCTCAGCGGCGCGGCCGCCACCTCCGGCCCCGGTGCCTCCGGATCCGGCGCCTCCCCGCGCGCCCACCCGGCCGCGTACCGCCGCAAGGGCGCCGGTGCGGCCGCGGCCCACGCGGCACGGTGACGCCCCGGTATCGACTCCGGGTCCGCCGGGTCCAGCAGCGGCAGGGGATCGTGCCGGTCGACGGTGCGGACGAGCCGCCCGGCGGCGTCGTACAGCGAGAACCGGTACGGGCCGGGGCACATGCAGACGAAGTCGTCCCTCTCCCCCACGCCGCCGGTCCCGAGGGCGCGCAGCACCTCCCCCACCTCCGCGCGCCCGGTCACCTCGTACGTCTCCGGATGCCCCACGACCGTTCCGGCATGTTCCCGGTCCGAGACGGCGATCCTCACCACCGCCCCCGGCGGGCCGCCGGTCACAGCACGTCCCCGGCCTGGTCGTGGAAGACCTCCGGCCAGTAGCGGTAGTCGTCCGGGCCGCTCGCGGGGAGGCAGGCGACGGGGTCGACGGAGGCGAGGACGGCCACCATGGCGTCGGCGAGCTGGTGGTAGAAGTCCTCCGTCAGGCGGTGCTCCTTGTCGATCGCCTGCTCCCTGTGGTGCATCCAGAGGGTGAAGGCGAGGGTCGAGACGTCGGCGTTCACCGGGGTCGGTGTGCCGGCGCCGTACTCGAGGTAATGGACCGTGCCGGTGCGGCCGTCGACGACGACCTCCAGGTCGTGGATCAGCCCGCCCAGCACCAGCAGCCGGTCCGCGTCGGGCGGCAGCCGGTCGCCGCGGCACAGGTGGCGCAGCGCGGGGTCCTCGCCGAGCCGTGCGCGCTCGGCGCGCACCGTTTCCAGCAGAGTCTCCGGGTCGGCCGGCTCGAACATCAGGCCGTCCCTGGGCAGCCCGACCTCGGCCAGGAACCTGCGGGTCGGCTCGTGCTCCAGGGCGGCGGGCAGCCGGGCGGGGTCCAGCCGCACCACCTCTCCGGCGCCGAACTCGTCCTCGATGAACCCGGGCGGCAGGTCCAGCAGCAGTCCCCTGCCCGGCCGGGCGACCAGCGCCATCGGCCGTATCAGGGCGGCGATCCGCCAGAGCGCCGGGAGGGGGCCCTCCCACTCCGCTCCGCCCAGCTCGGTGAACACGGACAGCAATCGCTCCGAGGCCACCCGGGCGGTCTCGACGCCCCACCGCCCCGCCAGGTCGGCGAACCGCCCCCGTCGGCCGTCCAGTTCGTCCACCGCTTCCAGGAGGCGGTCGAGCACCTCCAGCGAGGGCGCCAGCGGGAGGACCTCCGCGTGCCAGGGCGCGTACATCTCCAGGGTGAACACCCGCCCGGTCTCCCCGTCGACGACGACATCCTGCGCGTCGAGCGTCTCGACCGGCAGGTGCCCGACGGCGAGCAGACCGGCGATGTACGGGTCCAGTTCCGCCGCGTCGTGCTCCTCGGGCACGAGTTGTGCCGCCGTCACCACCCGCCCCTCGGCGAGCCGCGTCAGCCGGACCAGTTCGTGCCGTCGCGGCGGCCCGGCCTCGGCGAGCCGGCGCCGTGTCGGACCGTGCGTGATCCCTGGATGAATGCCGTTCATGATGCCCCCGTGATGCCTCGTGGTGATCCCACCGTTCCCACGATAGGAGCGACCACCGACAACGCGGGCCGGCCCGGCCCCGGCCCGCCCGGCGTCACGCCCGCGCGGGCTCCCACCCGGCTCGCTCCACGGCGTCCAGCGCCACCGCCCACGGGTACGCGCCGGGGAGGTCCTGGCCGGACGGGTTCGGGACGTAGGCGCCCTCGCCGTACAACACCGTCGCACCGGAAGCGCGCAGCGTCGCGACCGAGTTGGCGAAGGCCGGATGCTGTACGTGCGCCTCGTTCACGCACGGCATCACCACGGTCGGAACGCGCTTGCCGACGCCCTGGACAGCCACGCTCACCACGAACTTCGCCGTCAGGCCCAGCGCCCACTCGTTCATCGCGGTGAACGTCGCGGGCGCGAACAGCACGACGTCCGCCGCCGGCCACACGTCCGGCTGCCCCGGCAGGTCGTATTCGTACCGCACCGGATGCCCCGTCAGCACCGCCAGCCCGTCGAGACCGTCCGCCAGCCATCGGGCGGCGGTCGGCGTCAGACCGAGGCACACGTCCCAGCCCCGGCTCTGCGCATCCTCGATCGCACGAGCAACATCGAACACGGGCGGCGCGGCTGAGCAGAACAGATACAGGGTCCTCGTCATGACCCCATCCGATCACACCCAACCGACCTACCGGATCGAGGGCTTGGCCCCTGACCTCGACGTCAGCCGGAGCGAGGCACGATGCTCAGGGCCCGGAAGTCACACCCGTCCTGCGTGAACCCCGGCGCCTCCCACTCCAGGTCGACCACCTGCCCGGGCATCAGGGTGCGAAACCCGTCCATGCGGATCACCGAGTAATGGCCGAAACAACCCCCCGGCGTCTCAGCACAGTCCAGCACCCCCCACCCCTCCTCCTCGCGCCACTCACGGACCGTCGCCTTCACCATGCCCGGCACCATACGTCCCCCCGTCGACGGCCCGGATACTCGCCCCGACCTGAGTACCTGCGCTCTCCCCGCCGACCGGCCGGGCCGGGACGCTGGCGCCATGCCCCACGACACGCGGACGACCGCCACCCCCCTTCAGCCGACCCTCCTCCTGGCAGCCGTCGCGGCGACCCTCTGGGCCGCCTGGCTCGGCTGGGACCAGCACCGGGACATCCACCCCGACGGCAGCAGCACCGGCCCCTACGAAGCCTGGCAGGTCATCGGCCTGGTCCTGACCCTCCTGCCCCCACTCCTCTGGGCCACCACCCGCCACCACCCCACCGCCGCCGTCCTCGGCATCCCCCTCGGCCTCACCGCCGCCGCCTACTACGACTGGTCCGACGACGCCAGCGGCCTCTTCATGGTCGGCGTCACCATGCTCCTGCTCGGCAGCCTCGCCACCACGGCAGCCCTCTCCGCCCTCATCACCGCCGTAAGACGCCGGTGACCGTTGCAAGGTGGCCACCGGGGACCGGCTGCACAGGAAGCGTCCCGGCCGCCTGTGACCGCGACCGTTGATGTCAGGTACGGACGTCGAAGACCCCCAGCCATGATCGGCTGGGGGTCTTCGTGGTGGTGGGCGCGGACGGTCTCGAACCGCCGACATCTACTTTGAAAACCTGGCACCCACGGCACATCCGTCACGCCGCCCTCAGCTACCAACAGGGCAGCAAGTCCGTCGGCTCCGCAGCCGAAGAGACCGGTAACTCCGGACGCGTGTGGGCCGCCCTTGAGCTCAAGGTATGCAGCACAAAGGGCATCTTCCTCGCCACCAGGCCCCCGTGGACCCTTGCGTACAGACCGACGGCCAGGTCATCACAACCTGATCAAGCCCCCACACAGGCTGTACACATTCCGGCAGGCTGACCCTATGCGCATCAAGACCACCACCCTCATCGCGGGCGCCGCTCTCGTCCTCACCCTCACTGCCTGCGAAGGGGGCAGCAAGACCGGCTCGGACAAGCCGAGTCCCGCCCAGTCCGCCGAGCCGACTGCGGCCGCCACGACCAAGGCTCCCAAGGCTGACGCCGAGGTAGGCGCCCTGCCGGACATGACCGGCAAGGGCCTTCAATCAGCGCAGGACCAAGCGCAGGCCGCCGGCTTCTACAACCTGCACTCCCACGACGCTCTCGGCCGTGGACGTATGCAGGCCCTCGACAGGAACTGGAAGGTCTGCGGCCAAACCCCGACCGCAGGCGAGCACCCCACCGACGTCAAGATCGACTTCGCGGCGGTCAAGCTCGAAGAGAGCTGCCCGGCCAATGACCAGGGAGGCACCGACCCTCAGGTCAGCACAACCATGCCCGACTTCACCGGGAAGTCCGTCAAGGTCGCCCGGGAGTCGCTCGAGAGTTCCACCAGCCTCACCGTCACCGACGCATCGCCCCAGGACCGCATGGTCATCGTCGAATCCAACTGGCAGGTCTGCACCCAGGAACCCGCCGCCGGCACAAAGCTCGACGGCCAGCCCGTCACCCTTACCGCCGTGAAGTTCGATGAAAGCTGCTGATCCGATGCGATCGAAAGCCACCACCGGCTAGCCGTCGCCCTCGTACTCACGCTTACTTCCTGCGGCAGCAGCGACGAGCCGGGACCCGGACCGAGGAGGCGGCTAAAGCCGTGGAGCCGACCGCCCCAGCCATAGCGGGGTTGTCCCACCATCAACCCGAGCTGCCAGGCGTGCGGCCGGCGGCCGAGGCGGAGCGGGCGTAAACAGGAGCCTCGGCTCGGGCGCCGGGCCGCGGGCCGCGCTGTGCGCGGCGGGGTGCCTTGATGGAGTAGAGAAAGTCATACCGCGCTTGCGATGTCGTATACGTCGGCGCTTCAGCGCGTCGTGATGGGGCTGTAAGGCGCACCGAGGGTCGACCGGGAGCGCCATCGAGTCTCCAGAGCCTGAAGGTGGCCACCGGACTGGCTCCTCAGGAGGCGTCCCGGCCGCGTGTGATCGCGCCCGTTGATGTCAGGTACGCACGTCGAAGACCCCCAGCCATGATCGGCTGGGGGTCTTCGTACTGGTGGGCGCGGACGGTTTCGAACCGCCGACATCTGCTTTGTAAGAGCAGCGCTCTACCCCTGAGCTACGCACCCGTGGAGTGAGTGAACAGGGTACATGGCCCACGGGTGCATCCCGCAAACCCGGGCTGCGCGGGGGTGGGAGCGGGGGGTAGCCCTACCTGGGGGGAGGGTGGTGGCCGGATCGTGCTCGGGTCGGGTGGACACGTAGCGTGATGGGGGAAGAGCGGAAGACCTTACGGGGGAGTCGTCGTGGGTGCACGTCGGATGCGGGCCGTCGTTGTGGGCGGGGTGGTGCTGGGAGCGCTGGTGCTCGTGGGGTGTGGGGGCACCGATGTGGAGGGCGCGCCGGTGGAGCGGAAGGCGTTCGGGTTCCGGGGCGGGACGCTGGTCGTGGACGCGAGGGACTCGGAGCTGGTGCTGGTGCCGGCGGATGTGAAGGACGTGGAGGTGTCGCGGCAGGTCGACGGGTGGGTGGTGCTGGGAGACGGGCCGGCGCCGGTGTGGAAGCTGGAGGGGAACCGGCTGACGTTGCGGGTGGACTGCGACGCGGTGGCGAGCGACTGCGCGGCGCGGCACGAGGTGCGGGTGCCACGTGGGGTGGCGGTGACCGTGGAGGGCGACAACGGGGACGTGACCGCCGAGGGGTTCGAGTCAGCGGTCAAGGTCGCGACGGACAACGGCACGGTGACCGTGCGGGACGCGGGTGGGCCGCTGGACGTGCGGAGTGAGAACGGGGACGTGCGGGTGGAGGGCGGGGCCTCGAAGAGCGTGGTGGCGCGGTCGGGGAACGGGCGGATACGCCTGGCGTTCGGTGCGGTGCCGGACCGGGTGGACGTCGTGAACGACAACGGGGAGATCGCCGTCGAACTGCCGCGCGGTGACACGCGGTACAAGGTGGACGCTCAGAGCGACAATGGGAAGGTGGAGGTGGGAGTCCCGACCGACGCCGGCAGCGCGCACGCGGTGAAGGCCCGTAGCGACAACGGGCAAGTCGTGGTCCGGAGCGCGAACTGAAGGGCTCGTGTGTTCGTCCTTACCTGGTGGGAGAATGAACCGGTCAGGGCGGGACGGACGGCACGGGAGCGGATGTGACGGCGACACACGCGCGGCGGTACGCGAAGGATGTACTCGCGCTGGTGCTGTTGCCGGTGCCGCTGGTCCTCGCCGTGCTGCCCGGGGCCTTCGCGGGGGGCGGGACCCGGCGCTGGTTCGGCGGGCGCGGGGAGAGCCAGAGGGCGGACGCACAGGCGGCGAAGGACGAGGCCGCGGCGGCGTTCTACGAGTTGGACACGGCCCAGCGGGACTTGCGGATCTCGATCGAGACGATCACGGCGGTGGACGGGTCGCCGGGTGCCCGCCGGGCGGTGGACGACTTCGCGGCACTGGGGCGCCGGATCGACGAGGTGAGCCACGCGTACATCACCGCCGTCGACGCGTACGACCTGGACCGGCACGATCTGGAGGCCTCGGTGGCCTCCAGGGCCCGTGGGGAGCTGAACCGCGCCAAGGACGACCTGGTACGGGTGAAGGGGGAGCTGGACAGGTTCGAGGAGGGGCTGCGGCCCCTGCTGGACACGGCGGAGACCCAGCTCGCGCGGCTGGCGCCCGCCGTCGAGCGGGCCAAGGCGGCGCTGCTGGCCGCGAGCAACGCTCTCGACGGGGTACGTGGTTCCGGTCTGCGCGCGGATGATCTCGCGGCGCGGCTGGCCGCCCTCGCCCCGGAGCTGACCAAGCTCAACCAGGGCGCGGGGCAGCACGGTGTCCCCGAGACGCTCCAGCGGGCCGACCGGGTGCTGCGCGACGCCGAGGCCGTGCGGGCGGAGGCGGAACGGCTGCCGGAGCGGGCCGCCGAGACCGACAAGCGGCTGGTGTCGCTCCGGACGCGTGCGCAGGCGCTGGGTAACCGTGCCGCCTCGGTGGAGCCGGTCCTCAGCGAGTTGCGGCGCCGGTTCAGCGCGGCCTGCTGGCAGGACCTCCAGCCGGTGCCCGAGCAGGCCGCCCGGAGCGTCCGGCAGGCGGAGGCGAAGCTCCAGGAGGCCGCCAAGGCCCGGGAGGAGCAGCGGTGGGCGGACGCGACCGCCCTGCTGTCGACCGTACGGGCCCTGCTGAACAGTACGGACGAGGCCGTGTCGGCGGCCGGTGACCGGCTCGGCCGGCTGAACGCCGTGTCCAAGGACCCGGAGGCGGAGATCCAGCGCACCCGCTTCGCCGTCCGGGACGCCCAGCGGCTCGCCATGGCCGGTCGTCACACTCCCGATCCGCGGCACGCGGGTCCGCTGGACGACGCGGTGGCCCGGCTGGAGCGGGCGATCGGGGGGCTGGAGGGGCGTCACCCCGACTACTGGCACTTCCTGACGGAGATGGAAGCGGTGCGGGCCACGGTGGCCCGGGTGGTGGAGTTGATCCGGGAGGACCGGGGCGGCGGGCACTGACGGCGCGGTTAATCTGGGGCCATGCCTCGCTACGAGTACCGCTGCCGCACGTGCGGAGACACCTTCGAACTGAACCGTCCGATGGCCGAGTCGTCGGCGCCCGCGGCCTGCCCGGCCGGGCACGACGACACCGTCAAGCTGCTGTCCGCCGTCGCGGTGGGCGGCACGGCCAAGGGCGGGGCGCCCGCGCCGTCCCAGGGCGGTGGCGGCGGGTGCTGCGGCGGCGGCTGCTGCGGCTGAGCCCCCGCTGAGTCCGGCTCCCGTCCGCCTCTACCGCGGCCGCGGGGCCGGGGGCGCCGGGCCGGGCGGGATCTTCAGCGGGGCTTCAGCCACCGCTGCCTAGCGTGGGGCCATGGAACGCTGGATCAACGGCCTCATGGACACGCTCGGCGCGCCCGGCGCCGGACTCGCGATCGCCCTGGAGAACCTCTTCCCGCCGCTGCCCAGCGAGGTGATCCTGCCGATGGCCGGGTTCGCCTCGGCGACCGGCCGGATCGGTCTGGTCGCCGCGCTGCTGTGGACGACGGCCGGTTCGGTGATCGGCGCCCTCGCGCTGTACGGGGTCGGGGCGCTGCTCGGGCGGGAGCGGACCATCGCGGTGGCGAGCAGGCTGCCGCTGGTGAAGGTCTCCGACATCGAGCGGACGGAGGCCTGGTTCGCGCGGCACGGCACCAAGGCGGTGTTCTTCGGCCGGATGGTCCCGGTCTTCCGCAGCCTCATCTCCGTGCCGGCGGGCATCGAGCGCATGCCGCTGCCGGTGTTCCTCGGGCTGACCACGCTCGGCAGCGCGATCTGGAACAGCGTCTTCGTCCTGGCCGGTTTCGCGCTGGGCGACAACTGGGAGCAAGTCGGCCACTACGTGTCGCTGTACTCGAAGGTGGTGCTGGTGGTGGCGGCGGGCGCCGTGGTGGCGTTCGTGGCCGTCCGGCTCCTCAGGCCGGGGACGGACGCACGGCGGCGGTGAACCGGCGCAGGATCTCCTCCCCCGCGGCCACGCCCCGCTCCTCCAGCGCGTCGACGTGCCCGGCGCTCCAGCCGCTCTCGGCGAGCTCCCCGTGCCCGGGCCGCCAGCCCCGGTCGGCGGCGAGCAGCAGATCGGCGTCCAGCAGCGAGTCGCCGGCGGCCAGCACACGGTCGGCCCCGGTCCGGCGGGCGACCTCGCGGACGGCGGCGCTCTTGGTGAGCGGCTGGGGCACGGCGTACACCTTGCGGCCCTGGAGGGAGACGGCCCAGCCGCGGGGCGCGGCCCAGGCGGCCAGTTCCTTCATCCAGCCGTCGGGCAGCAGGGCGCGCTCGACGACCAGGTAGGCGAAGAGGTCCTCGGCGACCCGATCCTTGAGCAGCCAGGCCGGGTCGGCGACGGCCAGGAGGTGGGCGCGTACCTCGTCGAGCGTGGCGCACTCGTCGGCGAGGCGGGTGGCGACCGTACGCCGCCAGTCGGGGTCGGAGACGCCGTCGACGAGCAGGTGGCCGCCGTTGGCGCAGATGGCGTACGGCGCAGGGGGCCCGGGCAGCCGGATGCGGTGGTACTGCTCGCGGGTGCGGGTGGTGGTGGGAACGAAGAGGGCGTGCCGCGGCAGGTCGGCCAGCAGGGCGGCGGCGGTCTCGGTGACGTACGACAGCGGCTTGTGCTCGTAGGTCTCGACGCACAGCAGCCGGGGGGCCTCGGCGTCCGGCATGGTGAGGCCGAGGGCGGCGGAGCTGTAGATCAGGGTGCGGTCGAGGTCGCTGGCGATGAGCGTCGCCGAACCCGCCGAGGCCGCCGCCATGGGGGCGGCCGTGGTCGTGGGCGTGGTCATCGGCCGGTCACCGCCTTGCCGTCGGCACCCGTCGCGCCCTTGGTGAACCGCGGGTGGATCAGCCCCACGCAGGTGTAGTGCAGGTGGTCGACCTCCTCGACGGGGACGCCACGCTGCTCGGCGAGCAGGCGTACGTGGTCGAGGTCGGCACCCGCGCCGCGCTGGGCGAGGATCTTCCAGGGGACGCGGCGCAGCAGGACGCGGGTGGTCTCGCCGACGCCGGGCTTGACCAGGTTGACGTCGTGGATGCCGTACTCCTCGCTGATCCGCTCGACGGCCGCCCAGCCCTCCCAGGTGGGGGTGCGGTCGGTGGCGAGGAGTTCCTTGACGTCGGCGTCGACGACGGTGGCGACCTCGTCGAAGTGGGCGGCGACGGTGTCCAGGAAGGTGGTGGAGACATCGGCGCCGGCGAGTTCGCGGTAGAACTTCGCGCCGTGGTAGTCGTGCGGGCCGACGAGGTCGGCGCGCAGCACCGTACGGGATATGAGCCCGGAGACGGTGGAGTTGAGGCAGGCGGAGGGGATGAGGAAGTCCTCGCGGGTGCCGTAGGTGCGCACGCACGAGCCGGGGTCGGCCAGGACGGCGATCTCGGGGTCGAAGCCGGGGAAGTCCGCCAGGGCGGCGGCGAGTTCGCGGGTGATGGCGCCCTTCCCGGTCCAGCCGTCGACGAACACGACATCGGCCGGGTCGTGGTGGTGCTGGAGCCAGCGCAGCGCGTTGGCGTCGATGCCCCTGCCGCGCACGATGGACACGGCGTAGTGGGGCAGGTCGAGGCCGTGGCGGTGGAGTGCCCAGCGGCGCATGAGCACGCCGACGGGGGTGCCGGCGCGGGCGAGCGACACGAGCACGGGGCGGGGCGACCGCTCGGCCAGGACCGTCTCGGTGACGGTGCCGACGGCGCGGGCGATGCGGGCGGCCGAGGTGCCGAGGGCCGCGTGGAAGAGGGCCTGGTAGCGGTCGCTGGGCTGGTACTCCACGGGCAGCGACTCGGCGTAGTGGGCGCCGCCGCTCTGGATGGCCTCCTCCCGCTCCTCGGTCGGGGCCTCCAGCTCCACGCCGGAGAGGTCCTGGAGGAGCCAGCCGACCTCCTCGGGCGCGTAGGACGAGAAGGCGGGCCCTCGCAGGGGCTCGGGCAGCATCAGGGCACCTCGTGGGGTGTAGGACGGTACGACGGCGAGCAGGACGCGCGGTACGTGCGCGCCGAGCCGGGCCAGGAGGCCGTCGGGGGCGTGGAGGGCGGGGGTGTCGGCGGCCGAGTCGACGACGGCGACGACCGCGTCGAAGCCGGCGCCCGCGACGTTGTAGGCGTACCGGTCGCCGGGGCCGTCGGCGGGGTCGTCGTGGGCGGGGAACACCAGGCGGGTGCGTATCGCGTAGCCGGGGTCGTCCACGGCCAGGACGGGCGAGCGGGTGGTGGTGGAGAAGCGCACCTCGGCGCCGCCGCGCCGCTCCAGCGCGACGCCCAGCGCCAGGGGCGCGTACATGAGCTCCTCGCAGCCCAGCACCAGTACGCGCGGCAGGGCGGCCTCGCCGTGGCCCTCCCCCTGGCCCTCGCCGTGGCCCTGCCCCTGGCCCTCGCCGTGGCCCTCCCCGGCGGCCTCGCCGGGGGCGGCGACGGGGGCGAGCCCCAGGGCGTCGGCAACGCGTTCGGCCATGGCCGGGAGCGCGGCGTCCAGCCGGGCGCGGTGCGCGGGGGTGAAGCCGTGGCGGCCCCCGTCGGGGACGCCGTCCGGCCATCCCAGGTCGACGCGCCGCACGTCCGCGCGCTCGGGCTCCGCCCCGGAACCAGCATCGGAACCAGCACCCGTACCACCGGCCGGGCGCTCCGTATGCTCCGGGCGCTCGTGCGCGGCCACCAGGGCCTGGCCGCGTTCCAGGACGTCCTCGGGGAGGCGGACCGTGCCCGCGGCCAGGGTGACCAGGTCCACCCGGGCGCCGATCTCGGCGGCGAAGCCCGTGAGCCGGTCCCGGTCGGCGGCCGAGCGCATGTCGACGAGCGCGACGATCACGTATCGCTCGCGCGGGTAGCGGGCGTGCAGGGCCCGTACCGTGTTGAGCACCGTGTTGCCGGTGGAGAACTCGTCGTCGACCAGCACCAGCGGTCCGCGGCCCGCCAGGAGCGCCGGATCCTCCGGGAGCAGGAGGTGCGAGGTGGCGTGCGAGTGGGCCTCCTCGAAGCCGCCCGCCCGGGGCACCCCTGGTACGGGCCGGCGGGTGGAGTGCAGGTACGGGGCCGTGCCCAGCCCGTCCGCGACCGAGTGGCCGAGACCGGTGGCCGTCTCCGCGTACCCGAGGACCACCGCGCGGGCGGCCTCGGCGGGGCCGAGCAGCTCCCGTACCCGTACGCCCAGGTCGTAACCCGACCGCCACACGACGTACGGGCTCTGCGGCACGTGCTTGCCCAGCACCCGGGAGACGAGCAGGTGCGCCCGCTTCGGGTTGCGCCGCAGGGCCATGCCCAGCAGCTCGCGCAGCCCGGGGTCGCCGGTCAGCTCGACCCCGAGCCGCTCCGACACCCACGTACCCGACCAGACGCCCACGTTCTCGTTCTCCCTCGATGACAGCGATGACAGCGACGACGACGGCGACACCGACGACACCGACGACACCGGCGGACGCCACGACGGCGACGACCGCCGCCACGGCGACGTCATGTGACCAGTCCCGCGGCCAGCAGCTCCACGAAGCCCACGTCCTCCTTCGCCACGCCGAAGACCTCCGCCCGCAGCAGGGTCCGCTCGGCCCACGCGCGGTGCGGCTTCACTTCATTCATCTTGTTCGTGTACGCGCTGCGCAGCACCCCGCCGCCGCCCCGTTCCGGCCGCAGAATGTCCTGGGCGTCGCTGAATTCCTCGTGGCTGACCACGGACAGCGCGTGCACCGGCAGCACGTGGGAGGGGTGGATGCAGGTCTTGCCCAGCAGTCCGTTGGCCCGGTCGAGCTCGATCTCGCGCAGCAGCCCGTCCATGTCGTGTTCGATCAGCGCGGTGCGCAGCGCGTCGGCGCGCTGCTCCATGAAGGGGCTGCGGCGTAGCTGTGGCTTGAAGATGCGCTCCTGGAGGCGGAAGTACTCCCAGACCGGCCCGGTGATGGTGAAGCCGGTGCCGTCGGACCGGCCGAGGACGTTGACCACGTCGGCGATCACTCCGGCGACGATCTGGACGTCGTAGGCGGTCATGTCGGGCGAGCGGCGCAGCCCGTAGGCGGAGCAGAAGTCGGTGACGCCGAGGCGCAGCGCGAGGACCCGGTCGCGGTACTTGTCGACGACGCGGCCGATCCCGGCGAGGGTCTCGCGGCGGCTCTCCAGGTGGAGCAGCTCGGGCGACTCCAGCACGGGCATGGCGAACAGCCGGCGGCCGCACATGTTCTCGGCCACGGCCAGGGCCTCCATGAAGGGCCCGCCGCGCTCCTCGGTGAACTTGGGCAGCACGAATCCGGACAGCAGCCGGGCGGACGGCCCGAGCCGCCGCACCAGGTCCGCCACCTGCCCCGCCTCCCGCACCCGGATGAAGAGCAGCGGGGTTTCCAGGCCACGTGCGCGCAGGTCGGCGAACTGCCGTACGAGGTTCTCCTCCGCTCCGGCGACCTCGCCGTCGTCGATGGAGTCCTCCAGGCACAGCACCATCGACACCACGCCGCGGCCGACCTGCTTGAGCACGTCGTCGGCGAGCCGCGGCCGGGTGGCCGGGCTGTACAGCGTGGCCCCGAGCGCGGCCGCGAGGACGCGGGCCGGGGAGGCGGCGCTGAACTCGCACGGTTCCCGGTGGAACAGGCCCGCCCGGGCAGTGGCCGGGATGTGCCCGAAATGACGCATGAGTATCCCCCGTACTGCCTCGACGGCCCTGACGACATGTGGCCGGTAATAGTACGTAGGGACGGGTGTCCCGGGTTCCCCCCGGGCCTGAACTTCAGGTAACTCGTCCGCTTCTCGCCCCTCCCGGGCGGCCCCCGCGTTGTCCGCGGCGTGGGCGGCCAGGCAGGATGTCGGACATGACGCACGCCATGCTGAAGGGCTCGAACGTCCCGCTCGACGCCGCGGCCGTACGGGCCGTACTGTGCTGGACCCCGGGCCCCGGGGTGCCGGACGTGGACGCCTCCGCCCTGCTGCTCGGCGCCGACGGACGGGTGCGTTCGGACGAGGACTTCGTCTTCTACAACCAGCCGCGCCACCCGTCGGGGCTGGTGCGGCGGCTGTCGAAGAAGCGGGTGCCGGAGGGGCTGACCGACACGGTCGAGGCGGATCTGGCGGCGCTGGACGCGTCGGTGGACCAGGTGGTGATCGCGGCGTCGTCGGACGGCGACACCTTCGAGCGCGTACGGGACCTCAGGATCCTGCTGTACGACGCGGGCCCGGCTGCCTCGGAGCCGCTGGCCGTCTTCGAGGTGAAGCCCGAGACGGGCGAGGAGACGGCCATCATCTGCGGCGAGCTGTACCGGCGCGGGGAGGGCTGGAAGTTCCGTGCGGTGGGGCAGGGGTACCCGACCGGGCTGATCGGTCTGGCCACGGCGTTCGGCATCTCGGTGGACGAGGCCGAGGAGGCGGGCGGTACGGACGGGGCCGGCGCGACGGACGGGCGGCCGGCCGGCGAGGCTCCGGCGACGCCCGCGTCCTCCCCGGTCACCGGGGCGTCCGCCGCCCCGACGGTGGCCACGGCGCCCCCGGCTCCGGCGACGCTTCCACCGCCCCCCGCGTCGCCCCCGGGCCCGGCGTACGGATACCCGCAGCCCGGCGCGGCGCAGCCCGCCTACGGCTACCCGCAGCCCGCGGCGGCCGCCGCGCCGGCGCCGGACCCGAACTTCACCCTGCCGCCGATGGGGCCGCAGTTCGTCCGGCGCTGACGCCGCCGGGCCAACCGCCCCCGGACCCCGCGCCCGCCGGACCCCGCGCCCGGCAGGCGCCGGCACCGGCGGCCGTGGCGGCCCGGCCGCCTCCGCGAGGCCGAGGGGCGGGCCGTACGGGTGTCAGACCTTGCCGGCCTTGAACCCGCGGCCCCATTGCAGGCCCCAGCCGTACAGCCGGTCCAGCTCGGCCTGGAAGCCGTACACGAACCGCACCTCCCGTCGGACCACCAGCTCGTCCTTGACGTTCTCCAGCAGGAAGACCGCGCAGGAGCGGGCCTGTGGGGCGCGCTCGTCGAGCTCTATCTCGATGCGCGGCCCGTTGCTCGGGTAGAGCGTCATGGTGGCGTGCGTGCGGTCGAACGCCGGGGTCTGGTCGTAGATGTAGACGAAGAACAGCAGGCGCTTGATGGCGTCCCGGTGGTCGAGGTTGACGAAGATCGTCTCGCCGGACGGCGCGCCGAACCGGTCGTCGCCGCTGAGCTTCACGTACGGCGCCGCGTTGAGGTCGCCGAAGAAGCCGCCCAGTGGCTGGACCACGCCCTTGGTGCCGTCCTTCAGCTCGTACAGGCAGCCGATGTCGAGGTCGACGTTGACCACGCCCTGGGTGTGGGCCTGGACCACCTCGGGCTTGAAGAGCTGGAAGGGGTGCCGCAGCAGCCGTCCGCTGCGGCGGGACCGGCCCTCGATGTCGGAGGTGCGCATCCGCCAGGAGAGGTTGACGCGCAGGTTGCCGGTCGCCGCTCCCTGTTTGGTGAGCGAGACGGTCGGGCGGCGCTTGGTCAGGTCGATGGAGTTCGACGAGGCGCTGCCCGAGTCGAACTGCGCCGCGTTGTTGTTGCGCAACAGGCTGTCCCAGAAGGCCATGCCCCCACCCCCAGTCGTCCGGTTCCCCTCGGGATCCGCTCGGATACGCGTGCGGGGCGGCCGGGAGCACCCGGCCGCCCCGCAACGGAAGCGTTCCTCGTTGCCGGGGCCGCCACACTCCGGCGGGCCCCGGCGAATGTCACACGGAGACGTGCGTCTGGTCGTCCGCCCCCTGGGCCTCCAGCGCCTTGTTGCGGCGTACGGAGGACAGGAAGGACGCGGCGATCAGGATCACGCCGACGAGGCCGGTGACGATCTCGTTGATCTCGTGCTGGATGGTGACGAGCAGGATCACGGCGAGGGCGCCGATCGCGTAGTGCGCGCCGTGCTCCAGGTAGACGTAGTCGTCCAGGGTGCCCTGGCGGACCAGGTAGACCGTGAGCGACCGGACGTACATCGCGCCGATGCCGAGGCCGAGCGCCATCCAGAAGATGTGGTTGGTGATGGCGAAGGCGCCGATGACGCCGTCGAAGGAGAACGACGCGTCGAGGACCTCGAGGTACAGGAACAGGAAGAAGGCCGCCTTGCCGGCGAGGCCGACGGCGGAGACGGGCTTGCCGGCCTTCCTGGCCTTCTCCTCCTCCTCGTGCTCGCGTTCCTCTTCCTCCTCCAGCTTGTCCTCGAAGTAGCCGGACAGGCCGCCGACGACGAGGTAGGTGATCAGGCCCGCGATGCCGGACAGCAGGACGGTGGCCGTCTTGTCGGCGTGGCCGGAGCTGGTGTGGGCCTGGGTGGCGAAGGTGAGGGCGGTGATCAGCAGGACGATCAGCGCGATGCAGACCGACAGCATGTCGACCTTGCCGAGCTTGGCCAGCGGCCGCTCCAGCCACGCGAGCCACTTGTGCTCCCGCTCCTCGAAGACGAAGTCGAGGAAGATCATCAGCAGGAACATGCCACCGAACGCGGCGATCGCGGCGTGGGCGTCGGTGACGAGGTCCTCGTACTGCTCGGGCTGGTCCATCGCGAGCTGGACCGCTTCGATCGGTCCGACGTTGGCGCTGATGGCGACGATCACGACGGGGAAGACCAGCCGCATGCCGAAGACGGCGATCAGGATGCCGACCGTCAGGAAGATCTTCTGCCAGAAGGCGTTCATCTTCTTGAGGATCCCGGCATTGACGACCGCGTTGTCGAACGACAGGGAGATCTCGAGGACGGACAGGATCAGTACGATCCCGAACGCCTCCCAGCCCCACTGCCAGGCGGCGAAAGCGAGGCCGAGCGCCGTGATGGCGAACGACCAGCCGAAGGTTTTCAGAACCACTGGCTACCCAATCGTGTTAAGTACGGGTACGGGTCTCCCCCGCGCCGTGCGCGCCGGGTCTTGAACGAACCCGGAGACGTGCTTTAGGAAACATTGACCCCGAAGTCTAGAGCGATGCCCCTCAGACCCGATGCGTACCCCTGTCCTACGGCCCGGAACTTCCATTCTCCGCCGTACCGGTAGAGCTCGCCGAAGATCATCGCCGTCTCGGTCGAGGCGTCCTCGCTGAGGTCGTAGCGCGCCAGTTCCTGGCCGTCGGCCTGGTTGACGACCCGGATGAAGGCGTTGCTGACCTGGCCGAAGGTCTGGCCGCGGTTGTCGGCCTCGTGGATGGACACCGGGAAGATGATCTTGTCCACGTGTTCCGGCACCCGGGGGAGGTCGACGATCAGGGACTCGTCGTCGCCCTCGCCCTCACCCGTGAGGTTGTCACCGGTGTGCTCGACGGAGCCGTCGGGGCTGGTGAGGTTGTTGTAGAAGACGAACCATTCGTCGCCGAGCACCCTGCCGTTCTGGCACAGCAGCGCGCTGGCGTCGAGGTCGAAGGGCGCTCCGGTGGTGGAGCGCGCGTCCCAGCCGAGCCCGACCAGCACTTGGGTGAGGTTGGGTGCGGCCTTGGAGAGGGAGACGTTGCCTCCCTTGGCGAGCGTGACGCCCATGATGGTGATTCCTCCCCTGAGATCTGCTGCTGCGTGGTCCCGGGGGCGGCCCCCGGACCCACCGGCCCGGTCACGGCCCGGCCGGTGCGCCCGGGCCCGGGGCCGCGGTCACGCGAGCCCGGGGCGGGCGGTGAGGCACGTCCGGCGCCGCACGGAAGCGTGCGGCGCCGGACGGAACTGCTCGGCGGTTCGACCCCCGCCGGAGCGCGGCCGGAGCTGGTGGAGCGCGGCCGGAGCGCCCCGGTGGCACCCCCGCCCCGGTCGGGGCCGGCGGTGTGCCGGGGGGTGGGTCAGACGTTGACGCCGAAGTCCTGCGCGATACCGCGCAGGCCCGAGGCGTAGCCCTGGCCCACCGCGCGGAACTTCCACTCCGCGCCGTTGCGGTACAGCTCGCCGAAGACCATGGCGGTCTCCGTCGAGGCGTCCTCGCTCAGGTCGTAGCGGGCGATCTCGGCGCCGCCGGCCTGGTTCACGACGCGGATGAACGCGTTGCGGACCTGGCCGAAGGACTGCTGGCGGGTCTCGGCGTCGTAGATCGACACCGGGAAGACGATCTTGGCGACGTCGGCCGGGACGTTGGCCAGGTCGACCTTCACCTGCTCGTCGTCGCCCTCGCCCTCACCGGTGAGGTTGTCGCCGGTGTGCTCGACCGAGCCGTCCGCGCTCTTCAGGTTGTTGAAGAACACGAAGTCCTGGTCGTTGCGGACCTTGCCCTCGGCGTTGACCAGGATGGCGCTGGCGTCGAGGTCGAAGTCCGTACCGGTGGTGGTGCGGACGTCCCAGCCCAGACCGACGGTGACTGCCGTCAGGCCCGGGGCCTCCTTGGTCAGCGAGACGTTGCCGCCCTTGCTGAGGCTGACTCCCACGAGTCCCTCCATTGGTTTCCAGGGGCAGCGCCCCCGTCGTGCGTTGGCATCGGATCAACGACTGGATCCTAGTGACCGGTTCCCGTCGTGAGCAGGCAGTTGCGCCGAAGAATCAGAGGGTGTCGAGCGCCGCGACGTACTCGTTGAGGTCGCGGGCGTCCGGCAGGCCGTTGACGACCGTCCAGCGGACGACGCCCTCCTTGTCGATGATGAAGGTGCCGCGCACCGCGCAGCCCTTCTCCTCGTCGAAGACGCCGTACGCGCGAGAGACCTCGCCGTGCGGCCAGAAGTCCGACAGCAGCGGGTACTCCAGGCCCTCCTGCTCGGCGAAGACCCGCAGGGTGTGGATCGAGTCGTTGGACACGGCGAGGAGCTGGGTGTCGTCGTTGACGAACGTCGGCAGCTCGTCGCGGAGCGCGCACAGCTCGCCGGTGCACACGCCGGTGAAGGCGAAGGGGTAGAAGAGGAGCACGACGTTCTTCTCACCGCGGAAGTCCGCGAGCGACACGGTGCGGCCGTGGTTGTCCTTCAGCTCGAAGTCCGGGGCCTTGGTGCCGACCTGAACAGGCGCGGTCGTCTCGATCGCCTCGATCGCCATGACAGAAAGCATCCCTTCACTGGGTCTCGTGGGGACCCACCCTACGCACAGGGCCCCCGCCGACGGATGTCGGCGGGGGCCCCGGTGGCTGGCTGGTGGCCGGCGGGCGAGCGGCTCAGCGCTTGCCGGACTTCGGGGTCACCAGTCGGCTGCCGGTCCAGTCCTTGCCGGCGTTGATGCTCCGGGTCTGCGAGAGGCCCGCCGTCTGGGCGGCCTCGTTGATGTCGCTGGGCTCGATGTAACCGTCACGGCCGGTCTTGGGCGTCATGAGCCAGATCTGCCCACCCTCGTCGATCAGACCGATGGCGTCGACCAGCGCGTCCGTGAGGTCGCCGTCGTCGTCACGGAACCACAGCAGTACGACGTCGGCGACGTCGTCGTAGTCCTCGTCGACGAGATCCTGGCCGATGACGGCCTCGATGCCTTCACGGAGCTCCTGCTCGACGTCGTCGTCGTAGCCGATCTCCTGGACCACCTGTCCGGGCTCGAACCCCAGCTTCGCCGCCGGGTTGGTCCGCTCCTCCGCGTGGTCCGCGGTCGCGCTCACGGCTTGCCTCCTGATCGTTTTTTGGGAAGTGCTTCGGCCGCGCGCGTACGCGTGGCATTGGGCGTAGTCCACACGTGCGGGGCGGATCGCGCAAGTACCCGGCGAGCGAGACCGCCGAAACGGTGACTTTTGGGGCCGTCTCGCCGCAACTCCAGGCACCTTCCCGTCCACGCCCGCGCTACACGCCACGGCTCTTGACCCACTTTATTCGCTTCTACTCCTTCCGTGCGCCCGTGAGGGTCGAACGGCCGAACGGAACGCATGGCCGGGTTGGGCGTATGGTTGCGATTTGACCAGCGCCTTCCGGTGACCCGGGCCCGGATGAGGCGCCCCGTGGGGGTTACCCCTCGGTAAAGATGACGTTTACGCCCATGGGGTACACGATGGTGGCGGCGCGACCGTACTGCTGACATTCCACTGCCGTAGGCTCCACCGAACAGAAGGAACAGCGTGGCTTCCGGATCCGATCGCAACCCGATCATCATTGGCGGCCTTCCCAGCCAGGTCCCGGATTTCGATCCCGAGGAGACCCGGGAATGGCTTGACTCCCTCGACGCCGCCGTGGACGAGCGCGGCCGCGAGCGGGCCCGCTACCTGATGCTCCGCCTGATCGAGCGGGCGCGCGAGAAGCGCGTGGCCGTGCCCGAGATGCGCAGCACGGACTACGTCAACACCATCGCCACCAAGGACGAGCCGTTCTTCCCCGGCAACGAGGAGATCGAACGGAAGGTACTGAACGCGACCCGGTGGAACGCCGCCGTCATGGTGTCGCGCGCGCAGCGCCCCGGGATCGGGGTCGGCGGTCACATCGCGACGTTCGCCTCTTCCGCGTCCCTCTACGACGTGGGCTTCAACCACTTCTTCCGCGGCAAGGACGAGGGCGACGGCGGCGACCAGATCTTCTTCCAGGGCCACGCGTCGCCCGGCGTCTACGCGCGCGCGTTCCTGCTGGACCGGCTGACCGAGGCGCAGCTGGACGCGTTCCGCCAGGAGAAGTCGAAGTTCCCGAACGGACTGTCGTCGTACCCGCACCCGCGGCTGATGCCGGACTTCTGGGAGTTCCCGACCGTCTCCATGGGCCTCGGCCCCATCGGGGCGATCTACCAGGCGCGCATGAACCGCTACATGGAGGCGCGCGGGATCGCGGACACCTCCACGTCGCACGTGTGGGCGTTCCTGGGCGACGGCGAGATGGACGAGCCGGAGTCGCTCGGCCAGCTCTCGATCGCGGCCCGCGAGGGCCTCGACAACCTGACGTTCGTCGTCAACTGCAACCTCCAGCGGCTCGACGGCCCGGTGCGCGGCAACGGCAAGATCGTCCAGGAGCTGGAGTCGCAGTTCCGCGGCGCCGGCTGGAACGTGATCAAGCTGGTGTGGGACCGCTCCTGGGACCCGCTGCTGGCCCAGGACCGCGACGGCATCCTGGTGAACAAGCTGAACACCACGCCGGACGGACAGTTCCAGACGTACGCGACGGAGACGGGCTCGTACATCCGCGAGCACTTCTTCGGTGACGACCACCGGCTGCGGGCGATGGTCGAGGGCATGACCGACGACCAGATCCTGCACCTGGGCCGTGGCGGTCACGACCACAAGAAGATCTTCGCGGCGTACAAGGCGGCCGTGGAGCACAAGGGCCAGCCGACGGTGATCCTGGCGCAGACGGTGAAGGGCTGGACCCTCGGCCCGAACTTCGAGGGCCGCAACGCGACGCACCAGATGAAGAAGCTGACGGTCGACGACCTGAAGCGCTTCCGCGACCGGCTGCACATCCCGATCAGCGACCAGCAGCTGGAGAGCGGCGTCCCGCCGTACTACCACCCGGGCCGGGACTCGGAGGAGATCCAGTACATGCACGACCGCCGCAAGGCGCTGGGCGGGTACGTCCCGACCCGGGTCGTGCGGGCGAAGCCCCTGGCGCTGCCGGACGACAAGACGTACACGGCGGTCAAGAAGGGTTCGGGGCACCAGTCGATCGCCACGACGATGGCGTTCGTGCGGCTGCTCAAGGACCTGATGCGGGACAAGGAGATCGGCAAGCGGTTCGTGCTGATCGCGCCGGACGAGTACCGCACCTTCGGTATGGACTCGTTCTTCCCGAGCGCCAAGATCTACAACCCGCTGGGCCAGCAGTACGAGGCCGTGGACCGTGAGCTGCTGCTCGCGTACAAGGAGTCGCCGACCGGGCAGATGCTGCACGACGGCATCTCGGAGGCGGGCTGCACG
This sequence comes from Streptomyces sp. NPDC039423, assembly GCF_055598725.1. NCBI lineage: Bacteria > Bacillati > Actinomycetota > Actinomycetes > Kitasatosporales > Streptomycetaceae > Streptomyces > Streptomyces sp. NPDC039423. The sequence continues at coordinate 630,268 of NZ_JBVKAH010000001.1, read as the reverse complement.
GCGTCGCTGATCGCGGCGGGCTCGGCGTACGCCACGCACGGCGAGCCGCTGATCCCGGTGTACGTCTTCTACTCGATGTTCGGTTTCCAGCGGACCGGCGACCAGTTCTGGCAGATGGCCGACCAGCTCGCGCGCGGTTTCGTCCTGGGCGCGACCGCGGGCCGTACGACGCTGACCGGTGAGGGGCTCCAGCACGCGGACGGCCACTCGCAGCTCCTCGCCTCGACGAACCCGGCGTGCGTCGCGTACGACCCGGCGTTCGGCTTCGAGATCGCGCACATCGTCAAGGACGGTCTGCGCCGGATGTACGGCGAGGAAGCCGAGGACGTCTTCTACTACCTCACCGTGTACAACGAGCCGATCCAGCACCCGGCCGAGCCGGCGGACGTCGACGTGGACGGCATCATCAAGGGCATCCACCGCTTCAAGGCGGGTGAGGCGGGGTCGGTCCCGGCGCAGATCATGGCGTCCGGCGTTGCCGTGCCGTGGGCGCTGGAGGCCCAGCGGATCCTCGCCGAGGAGTGGGACGTACGGGCCGACGTCTGGTCGGCGACCTCCTGGAACGAGCTGCGGCGCGACGCCGTGGCGGTGGAGGAGCACAACCTGCTCCACCCGGAGGAGGAGCAGCGGGTTCCGTACGTGACGCGGAAGCTCTCCGGCGCAGAGGGCCCGTTCGTGGCCGTCTCCGACTGGATGCGCTCCGTGCCGGACCAGATCTCCCGCTGGGTGCCGGGGACGTACAGCTCGCTGGGCGCGGACGGCTTCGGCTTCGCCGACACCCGTGGTGCGGCACGCCGGTACTTCCACATCGACGCGCAGTCGATCGTGCTGGCCGTGCTGACCGAGCTGGCCCGGGAGGGCAAGGTCGACCGGTCGGCGCTGAAGCAGGCGGTGGACCGCTACCAGCTCCTGGACGTGGCGGCGGCCGACCCCGGCGCCGCCGGCGGCGACGCGTAACGCCCGTCACGCGGGGGGCTCCGGCCCCCCGCACCCGCCTACCATTCCGGCATGAAGGAACGCTGGGAAGCACGTACCCAGACGCCGCTCCTGGCGCTCGCCCTGGCCTTCGGCATCGCGTACGCGGTGCCGATCGTCATGCCGGACGCCGAGCCGTGGGTCCACTCGCTGTGCACGTCCGTGGAGTGGGTGGTGTGGGGCGCGTTCGCCCTGGACTACGCGGTGCGGCTGCTGCTCGCCCCCTCCCGGTGGCTCTTCGTGCGCGGCCATCCGCTCGACCTGGTGGCGGTGGTGCTGCCGCTGGTCCAGCCGCTGCGGCTGCTGCGGCTGGTCTCGACGCTGATGCTCGTGGGCCGGCGGGCCCGGATGGCCTCGCAGATAACGCTCACCATGTACGTGGCCGGGTCGGTGGTGGGGCTGCTGATGTTCGGCTCGCTGGCCGTGCTGCACGTGGAGCGCGACGCCCCGCACGGGAACATCAAGACGCTGGGCGACGCGGTGTGGTGGTCGTTCACCACGATGACGACCGTGGGCTACGGGGACCACGCGCCGACCACGGGGCTCGGGCGGCTGCTGGCCGTGGGCCTGATGCTGTCCGGGATCGCGCTGCTCGGTGTGGTGACGGCCAACATCGCCGCGTGGTTCATCTCCCGCTTCGAGCGGGACGACCAGGAGGAACGCCGCCAGAGCGCGCTCCTGGAGGCGCTGGCCCTGGAGATCAGGGAACTGCGGGCGGAGGTCGGCCGGCTCTCGGGCACCGCACCCGGCGTGCCCGCCGTGCCCGGCCCGGGTGTACCCGGTCCGGCCACGTCGTCGACCGCCCCGGAGCGAACCACCCCGGAGCGGACCCCGTAAGAGACGGGTGGCCATCGGGGACGGGCCGGGACGGGCCAAGGCGGGCTTCCGGTGCGGGCTGTACAGTCCGTCGGGCAGGCCGCTGATCTTGGGGGGATCCATGACGCCGCAGGACGCACCACCCATTGTCTTCGTGCACGGGACGCGGTTCAGCGCGGGCCAGTGGAGCCCGCAGATCGCCGCGCTCCGCGACGACTTCCCGGTGGCCGCCGTCGACCTGCCCGGGCACGGGGCCCGCTCCGCCGAGCCGTGGAGCCTCCGCGCGGCCACGGACGTCATCGCGGATGCGGTGGACGCGCTCGGCCGGGGGCCGGCTCTGGTCGTCGGGCACTCGCTGGGCGGCTACGCCTCGCTGGAGTTCGCCCGGCGGTGCCCGGAGCGGCTGCGGGGCCTGGTCCTCGCCGGAGCCAGTGCCTCCACCCGGGGCCCGTGGGCGACACCGTACCGATGGGTGTCGCGGCTGGTGCCCAAGGTGCCGGAGGACCGGCTGACCCGGTGGAACGACCGGTTGCTGCGCCGGCTGTACCCGCCCGAGCTGGTGGAGCCGACCATCCGCGCCGGTTACGCCTTCCACACCCTGCCCGCCGCGTGGGACGAGGTGCTCGGCCGCTTCGACGCGGGCGACATGCGCCACGTGGCGGCTCCGGTACTCATCCTGAACGGGGAGAAGGACACCGTCTTCCGGTCCGGGGAGCGGGACTTCGCCCGGGCACATCCACGGGCCCGTGTCGAACTGGTGCCGCGCGCCCGGCACCTGGCCAACTTCGACGACCCGGCGGCCTTCACGGACGCGGTACGCCGCTTCGCCCGGCAGGTGGCCGTCCACGGCTGACCGGCCCTGGGGCCGCCCGGTGAGGCACCCGTACGGCCGCGGCGCGGGGCCCGCCCCGGGGCAGGAGGGTGCCCGGGGCGGTCGCCCTGACGCGCGGCGCCCGGGGGCGCCGGTGCGTTCGGGTTCAGAGGATGCCGTTGCCCGGGGTGCCGGCACCGGCCAGCCAGACGAGGGCCAGGACGGTGTCGATCGCCCCGAGGACGAAGGCGACCAGCGCCGGAAGGTGATCGTTCGCCCAGCGCCGGCCCATGCCCAGCCAGCCGCAGACGATCGCCACCGGGCCGAGGACGATGCCCAGCACGAAGAATCCGGCGACCGCGCAGACCAGCCCGACGATCCCGAGCGTCGCGCGATCCGGCCCGGTCCGCGACCACATCCGGCCGCGTGAGCGGGGGCTCCTGCGCGAACGCGAGGTGTACCCGAAACTTCCCATGGCCCCCGGGTGCCCGGGCTCATGTCTCCCACACCTTGAAAGCCCGTACCTTGTACGGCGATTGGGGCACCCAGGTGCCGCCGCCCGGATACGTCTCGAACTCGCCGGTCTCCGCGCACTCGGCGGACTGGTAGGTGGTGACGGGTCGTCCGGTGCGGTTGGCGAGGGACGCCGCGGACGATCCGGCCGGCAGCGGGACGCACGCATCGATGTCGAGGTCGGCCAGCTCATGGGTCTGCCGGGCACCCCGGAAGCCCTCCTTCGCCCACAGGCACAACTGCCCGGCGTCACAGGGCCCGAGCCGGGGCGGCGCGGCGGCCCCCCGCTCGGCGGACACCGGCGCGACGGACACCGGAGCGACGGACACCGGAGCGACGGACACGGGCGCGGCGGTCACCGGCGCGGCGGCCCCGACCACGGACGCGGCGAGGGCACCGGCCGTGAGAGCGACGGTGACGGCGGTGGTGAGAACGGTCGTGGAACGCATGGGAACCCCCCGTGGACGACTGACGATCACGTACGACCATCCTCACGCTCCGTCACCGTCTGGGGAAGGATTCCGGGACGGATCCACCCGCATGGGTGACGCAGCGCGACCGGGTGACGCCCCACGACCACAGGCACGTCCACAGCCACCCGCACAGCCACAGCCACGTCCACAGCCACCCGCACAGGCACGGCCACGACCACAACCACAACCACGAAGAGGGCCCCGCAGCGGACGCGCCGCGGGGCCCTCGTCGTGCGCCGGGCAGGACCCGGCCGGGGAGCTCAGATATGGGCGCCGCCCGCGCCCGCCTCCGCGTTCTCACCGCGCTTGGTCAGCGTGGCCACCAGCGCCGCGACGACCGCCACGACGCCCGCGACCGTGAAGGCCAGGCCCATGCCGGAGAGGAAGGTGTCGTGGATGACGCCGCCGATCTTCGCGAGCAGGTCCGGCGTCATCCCGGGGGCCTTCGCCAGCTCGGCCGGAACGGCACCGAACTCCGCCGCCTGCTCCAGCCGCGGGTCGGGCGGGACCGGGATGCCGGCGTCCTTCCAGTTGCCGGCGAACTCGGCGTTCACCTTGGAGGACATGACCGCGCCCAGCACCGCCGTACCGAGCGCGCCGCCGACCTGCATGGCGGCCTGCTGGAGACCGCCGGCCACACCGGACAGCTCCAGCGGAGCGTTGCCCACGATGACCTCCGTGGCGCCCACCATGACCGGGGCGAGGCCGAGGCCCAGCAGGGCGAACCAGAGGGACATGGCCAGGGTGCCGGTGCCCTCGGTCAGGGTGATCATGCCGAACATGGCGGCCGCGGTGCACACCATGCCGCCCACCAGCGGGACCCGGGGGCCGAACTTGGTGATGAGCGCGCCCGCCAGCGGCGAGGAGACGATCATCATGGCCGTCAGCGGCAGCAGGTGCAGGCCGCTGTCGACCGGGCTGAGTCCCTTGACGCCCTGGAGGTAGAAGGTGACGAAGAACAGCCCGCCCATGAAGGCGAAGGCCATCAGCACCATCAGCACGGTGCCCGCCGACAGCGGTACCGAGCGGAACATGCCCAGCGGGATGAGCGGTTCCGCGACCTTCGTCTCCCAGACGGCGAACAGGGCGAAGAGGACCACCGCGCCCAGCAGGCACAGCCAGGTGTTGCCGCCGTCCCAGCCCCAGGACTCGCCGGCCTTGATCAGGCCGAAGACCAGGGACCCCATCGCGGCGGACAGCAGCAGGATGCCGGGGACGTCGAAGGAGCGGGGCGCGTTCTCCGCGCGGTGGTCCTTGAGGATCACCAGGCCCAGCGCCAGGGCGACCACCCCGACCGGCACGTTGATGAAGAACACGGACTGCCAGCTCACGTGCTCCACGAGGAGGCCGCCGAGGATGGGGCCGCCCGCGGTGGAGGCGCCGATGACCATGCCCCAGATGCCGATGGCCATGTTCAGCTTCTCGGCCGGGAAGGTGGCGCGCAGCAGGCCGAGCGCGGCCGGCATCAGCAGGGCGCCGAAGACGCCCTGGAGCACCCGGAAGGCGATCACGAGGGCGATCGAGTCGGACATGCCGATCGCGGCGGAGGCGGCGGCGAAGCCCGCGATGCCGATGAGGAACGTCTGGCGGTGACCGAACCGGTCCCCGAGCTTGCCCGCGGTGATCAGCGCCACGGCGAGGGCGAGCAGATAGCCGTTGGTGATCCACTGGACGTCGGCGAGTGACGCGCCGAGGTCCCGCTGGATCGCGGGGTTGGCGATCGCGACGATCGTGCCGTCGAGCGCGACCATCATCACGCCGACCGCCACGGCGAACAGCGTCAGCCAGGGGTGGCCGCGCAGGCCCCTGCCCGGTCCCGGCACGGGGTCCTGGCCCTGCGGCGACTTCTGGATGGTGGTCCTACTAGTCATACGAGCGAGGCTAGTGTCAGCGACTGACAATTGACAAAGGGTTTCATACGCCGGTAACTGTCGCGTCGCTCACAGGTAGCCTGAGCAGCCGGAAATGGCAGAAAGAGGACCATGACGTGACGCCCGAGCAGCCGACCACCGCCGGGAGGCCGGCGCCCGCCGGGCTGCGTGAGCGCAAGAAGCAGCGCACCCGCGACGCCCTGCTGCGCGCCGCGCTGGAGCTGTTCACCACCCGGGGGTACGAGCGGACGACGGTCGACGAGATCGTCGACGCCGTGGACGTGTCGCAGCGCACCTTCTTCCGCTACTTCGCCAGCAAGGAGGAGGTCGCCTTCGCCGTCCAGCACATGGTCGAGCGGCACTTCCTGACCGCCCTCCGCGAGCGCCCCGCGCACGAGGCGCCGCTGGAGGCGATGCGCAACGCCGTGCTGTCCGCCTGGGACACGATCGGCGAGGCGATCATGGAGCTCGTGCCGATCGAGCTGTACCTGCGCACCTTCCAGGTGATCGAGTCGACCCCGGCCCTCCTCGCCGTCCACCTGCGGCGCTCCATCGAGATGGAGGAGACCATCGCCGAGCTGATCGCCGCACGGGAGGGCCTGGACGTGGACGCCGATCCGCGCCCGCGTGTGGCCGTCGCCGCGTTCAGCGGCGTCATGCGGATCACCGGGCAGCTCTGGGGGCGCGGTGCGGACGCGTCCCTGGAGGCGATCCGGACGCTCACCGAGACGTACCTGGACCATCTGGGCCCGGCGCTCGCCGCCGACTGGCGCGCCCCTGGCGCACGGAGGTGACGCCCGGGCGCCCGCACCCTCCCTCGCGCCCTCCCCCCGCCCTCACCCGCACCGGGCCATGCGCCCTGCCGGGCCTCGCGTCTTTACCGGGCCTTTCCTCACGCGGCTTTTATATAGGGCGTGTTGACGCCCGGCGCGTACGGGGAGTGAGCGCACTACCCCGATGAGCCACTCTCACGCGTGATGTACGTCACCCTCGTCGCGACGCCCCTCGCACGTCTCCTAGGGTGTCCCGCAGTGACTTCCTTCGACTCCTCCCCCACGCTCCAGGTGTGGCGCGCACTGCTCGCCCTCGCCGTGGTCTTCGTCCTCCTCATGACGACCGGCTGGACCGCGATCCGCCATCACCGCGGGCCGGGAGAGCCGCGCGAGGCCGCGCTCGCCGCGTGGCGGGACGACCGGATAGGCACCCGGGACCTTCCCGATCCCGCGTCCCCGCCGTCCGTACTCGCCGCGTTCTTCGGCTCGCTGAGCCCCCGTCAGCGCGACCGGCTCGCCGCCGAGCACCCGCTCGTCGTGGGCAACCTCGACGGCGTCCCCGTCACCGTCCGCTACCGGGCCAACCGGCACGCGCTGCGCGCCGCGCTGGAGGCCGAGCGGAAGCGGGTGGAGGACGGTCGGCTGTCCCCGGAGGGGCACCTGGAGGCCGTCCGGCGCACGCACCGGTTCGCCTCCCTGATGCGCGCCGACCGGCAGGTCCTGGCCTTCGACCCGTCCGGCAAGGGCCGTGTCGCCGAGGTCTTCGGCGACCTCGACCGGGCCGAGCACGTCTCGGTGGTCGTCCCGGGCGTCGACACCAACCTGCTCACGTTCCAGAAGACCGCCCGCAAATACTCGGCCCCCGCCGGGATGGCCGAATCGCTGTACGCCGCCGAGCGCGCCGCCTCCCCCGCCACCCGTACCGCCGTGATCGCCTGGGCCGACTACACCGCGCCCGTCGGCGTCGGCATGGACGCGGCCATCGGGCGGCTCGCCGAGACGGGGGCGAACCGGCTGGTCGGCCTCACCTCCGCGCTGCCCGGCGACTCCCGGGTGGCGCTGTTCTGCCACAGCTACGGCTCCGTGGTGTGCGGGGTCGCCGCCCGCCGGCTGCCCTCCCGGGTGGTGGACGTCGCGGTGGCCGGGAGCCCCGGAATGCGGGCCGAGACGGCGTCCGCACTGGGCACCGGAGCCCGGGTGTGGGCCATGCGGGACGCCGACGACTGGATCGCCGGGGTGCCGTACCTGGAGGTCGGCGGGCTGGGGCACGGCGCCGATCCGGTGGCGCCGGAGTTCGGGGCCCGGGTGCTGTCCGCGGCGGGCGCGGTGGGCCACGCCGGGTACTTCGAGCCCGGTACGGAGAGCCTCCGCAACTTCGCAGACATAGGCGTCGGCTCGTACCGTACGGTCCGCTGTGAGGGCGACCCGTACGGCTGCCGCAGCGGAATCTCCGGCACGAGCACGGTCTGACGCGCGTAGAGGCGCGTGGAGCGCCGCCCCGGCCCACAAGTCTCCGGGCGACCCCGCGCGTCTCCGGGGGGCGACGCGCGGGCGCCCGCCGCATACGATGAGGCGCATGGGTGATGTGCTGGCCGGAATTCATGCCACCTGGGAGTTCGAACCCGACGCCGTGCTCATCCGCTTCGAACGGGGGATCCGCGCACCGAAGCTCTACCAGGCGCTGCGCGAGCGACGCATCCCGCACGAAGCGTTGGCGTCGGTGACCCTCTCCCCTGGCAGACGCGGCACGGTCGTGCTGCACGCGGTCCCGAGGGCGGGAGCCGATCCGCTGATGGAGGCGGCCGCGGGCCAGCTCAAGGACGCCTGCGACCCGTACCGGCTGGTGCTGCCGGCCGAGCGGGAGACCCTCGCCGAGTACTACGCCGACGAGCTGCGCGCCCTGCTCGGGCCGGACGCCGGGGAGCCGGCCGACCGGTTCCTGGTCGCCGCCCCCGAGGCGCCGCTCCAGTTCAAGGCGTACGACGGCAAGGCGTCCTTCGACGGTGGCCAGGTGGCGTTCCGCTGGTTCTGGACCGGCGCGTCGTCCGCCAAGTGGAAGGCCGGCGACCAGTCCTTCTCCGTACGGGAGCTGAGCGGGGTCGAGTGGCGCTCGCCCGACGTCTTCGACGGCTACCTCCGGCTGCTGCGGCGTGGCCACGCGGGCGACGTCCAGCCGGCGCAGGCGGACCAGGACCCGGCGGCGGTCGTCTTCGGGCTGGGTTACGGGCCCGTGCACGAGTCCCTGCCGTTCGCCGCGGCGGTCCTCGCCGCGGTCCGGGACGCCGGCGGGCTGCCCGTGCCGGTGCCCGCCGCGGTGACGGCGGGACGCGACCCGGCGGTGATCGCGGAGCGCATACGGCACCTGGGCGAGCTGTACCAGGCGGGCCTGGTGACGGACGAGGAGTTCGCCGCGAAGAAGGCCCAGCTCCTCGCGGAGCTGTGATCCCCGGGCGCCGGGAGGCCGCCGGGCCCTGCCTGCCCGGGCCCGGCGGATCCGGAGCCGGCGGAGGCCCGCCCCGGCGGGGCGGTGGGGTCGTACCGGGGTAGGGGGTGGGAACCGGCACTCCGGTATGACGCCGGGTGGCCAGCCGCTGCCTAGGCTGGCGGATCATGCGTACCGATCTCCCGCTCTCCCGACTGCGCGGTTCGGCACGCGCGCTGGGGCTCGCCGTCACCACGCCGACCGAGGGCGCGGAGCCGCTGCTCGCGCGGGCGGCCTCGCCCTGGCTGCGGAGGCTGCCGTACGCCGTCGCCTTCGGGTTCGTCGCCACGCTGCTGCCGGTCACCGTCACCGTCCTCGTCGGCGACTACCGGGTCAACGGCGCTGTCGCCGGGGCCCTGGCGACCGCGCAGACCGTGCCGCTGCTGCTCGCCGTGAGGCGTCCGCTCCAGGCGTGGTGGATCGTCATGGCCGCCGATGTGCTGGGCGCGCTGTTCCTGCTCGGTGCCGACGGCGTGGCCGGCCGGGCGTGGCCGTGGACGCCGATGATCGTGGTCGGCCGCCTGGCACTGATGGCGGCCCTGGGGCTGCGCGAGCCGCGCCGCACGCTGCTGGGCGTGTGGCTGGTGACCGGCGCGGCGGGGTTCCTCTTCGAGCTGATCTCGCCGACCCGCAGCGACGGCATCCACCTGCTGCTGTTCATCCTCAGCGGGGCCGTGCTGCTGCTGACGGCGTCGCTGCGGGAGCGCGGGGACGCGCAACGGCGGCTCGTCGAGCAGGAGACGATCAGTGAGGCCGAGCGCGCGCGGCGCACCCTGCTGGAGGAACGGGCGCGCATCGCGCGGGAGTTGCACGACGTGGTGGCCCACCACATGTCGGTGATCACCGTGCAGGCGGACTCGGCGCCGTACCGGATCGAGGGGCTGCCGGCGGCGGCGTGCGAGGAGTTCTCGACGATCGCCGCGTCCGCGCGCGAGTCGCTGGCGGAGATGCGGCGGCTGCTGGCGGTGCTGCGCAGTGAGGGCGCGGAGGGCGAACGGGCGCCGCAGCCGGGGCTGGAGCGGGTGCAGCAGCTCGTGGAGGCGACGGTACGGGCGGGGGTGCCCGCCGAGCTGGCGATGCCGGCCGGGCTGGGTGCCGTGCCGCCGGCGGTGGACCTGTCCGCGTACCGGATCGTGCAGGAGGCGCTCGCCAACGTGGTGCGGCACGCGCCGGGCGCGCCGACGCGCGTGTCGGTGTCGGCGGACAGCGACCGGCTGACGGTGCTGGTCGTCAACGGGCCCCCGGAGCAGGCAAGTTCACCCCTGGAGACGTCCGGTACGGGTCACGGGCTGGTCGGCATGCGGGAGCGCGTACGGTTGACCGGCGGCACCCTCGACACCGGGCCGCTGCCCGACGGCGGTTTCCGTGTCGCGGCCTGTCTGCCCCTCACCCCCGCTCCGGAGGAACCCGCGTGACCATCCGCGTGATCATCGTCGACGACCAGGCCATGGTGCGCGCGGGATTCGCCGCGCTGCTGTCGGCGCAGCAGGACATCGACGTGGTCGGGGAGGCGCCGGACGGCCGCGAGGGGGTGGCCGTGGCCCGCTCGACACACCCCGACGTGGTCCTGATGGACGTCCGGATGCCGGAGATGGACGGCCTGGCGGCGGCGCGGGAGATCCTGTCAGCGCCGCCGGGGGTCGTGCACCTGCCGAAGGTGCTGATGCTCACCACCTTCGACGTGGACGACTACGTGTACGAGGCGCTGCGCGCCGGTGCGTCCGGGTTCCTGCTGAAGGACGCCCCGCCGGCGGACCTGATCGGCGCGGTACGGGTGGTGGCGGCCGGCGAGGCGCTGCTGGCGCCGTCCGTGACGCGCCGCCTGATCGCCGACTTCGCCGCCTCCCGCCCGGCCCCGCGCCGGGACCGCTCGCTGCGCCTCAACGGCCTGACGCCCCGGGAGACGGAGGTGCTGGAGCTGATCGCCCGGGGCCTGTCGAACCAGGAGATAGCCGGCCGGCTGGTCCTCGCCGAGCAGACGGTGAAGACGCACATCGGGCGCGTGCTGTCCAAGCTGGACCTCCGCGACCGGGCGCAAGCGGTGATCTTCGCCTACGAGTCTGGCCTGGTCACCCCGGGCGACGCCTAGGTCGTGTCCGCAAAGTCTCGCCTGGCCCGCGGCGTCCTGCACGCTCCCTGGGACACGACCCGGAGCGCCCCGGGCCGGTCCGCCGGCCCCGTCCGGCCCACCGCTCTCGTACACCCCCTACCCGGGTACCACCCGGCAGTTGGCTCCTCGGGGTGACGTCCTGCCGGAGGCCGCCTCCTTACCTTCCTCTCGCCGCACAGGACGAGGGAAGCAGAGGGGGGCGTCATGCGCCGCTGGAAGAAGGCCCGCACGGACAGCACCGTCGACACGGTCGGCACCGACCACACGGTCGGCGCCGGCCAGCCGGAGGGCACCGGCCGCGGCGGCAGGCGCTGGGGAAGGGCGCTGACCGCCGTCCTGCTCATGGGCGCGGTCGTCGGCGGGACCGCCGGGTGGGCCGCGGGGAGCGGGCAGCGGGCGGTGACCGGGCCGCCGCCGGGGAGCGAGGCGTGGCGGGACGACACGTCGCTGGGGCGGGCGCTGCCCGATCCGGCGACCGCCACGCCCCGTGAGGTGGCGGCCTTCTTCCGGACCCTGCCGGCCGCACGGCAGAAGGACCTGGCGCGCCGTCACCCCACCGTCGTGGGCAACCTCGACGGGGCCCCGGTCGCCCTCCGCTACGAGGCCAACGCGACCGCCCTGCGGCGTGATCCCCGGTTCGCGCACCTCGCCGGGCGGCAGGTCCTGGCGTTCGACCCGCGCGGGCGCGGCCAGGTGGCCGAGGTACTCGGGGACCTGGCGCACAGCCGCCACGTCGCCGTCGTCGTACCGGGGTCGGACATCGACGCGGGGACGTACGACCGGGCCGGCGACCCGTACGGCACGCCCGCCGGGATGGCGAGGCAGCTCCGGACCGCCGCGCCGGGCACCGCCGTCATCGCGTGGGCCGGGTACACCACGCCCGTCGGGGTGGGCCTGGACGCCGCGACCGGCGAGCTCGCGGAGGCGGGCGCGCAGCGGCTGGCCCGCCTCACCGACGGGCTCGCCGCCCAGGGCGTCCCGGCGCCCGCCGTGTTCTGCCACAGCTACGGCTCCGTGGTCTGCGGGCTGGCCGCCCCCCGGCTGGTGGCCCGTGACCTGGTGGTCCTCGGCTCCCCCGGGATGCGCGCCGGCACCGTCGCCGACCTGCGCACCACCGCCCGGGTGTGGGCCGCGAAGGACCCGTCGGACTGGATCTCCAAGGTGCCGAACGTCCGGTTCCTGGGCCTCGGCCACGGCGCCGACCCGGCCGGCCCCGACTTCGGCGCCCGCCCCGTGCCGGCCGCCGACGCGCACGGCCACACCGGCTACTTCGCGCCGGGCACCGAGTCCCTGCGTACCTTCGCCGCCATCGCCCGGGGAGACGTCCGATGAAGACCCTCGCCCCCACCCGCGCCACCGCCCGCCGCTCCCGTCCCGCCTCCGCCGCCGCCCGCGCCACCGCCTCCGCGTCCGCCCTGGCCCGCCGGATCGACGCCCGGACGCCGGCCCACCGCGACCGTGCCGTCGACGGGCTGCGTGCCCTGGCGCTGCTCGCCGTCCCCACCGGCCACTGGCTCCTCGGCGGTTTCACGCTCGACGGCGAGGGGGCGATCCACAACGCCAGCCCGCTGTCCGCCTTCGGGTTCTTCGCGCCCCTGAGCTGGGGGCTCCAGATGCTGGGGATCTTCTTCCTGGTCGGCGGGTACGCGGCCGTCCTGTCGTACGACGGGCGCCCGGGTTCCACCGGCGCGTGGCTCAAGGGGCGGATCGCCCGGCTCGGCCGTCCCGTCCTCGGTGTCACGGCCGTGTGGGCCGTCCTGGTCGCGGCCCTGGGCGTGGCGGGCGTCCCGGGCGACACGCTGCGCACCGGGGCGACACTCGTCGTCCAGCCGCTGTGGTTCGTCGGGGTGTATCTGGTGGTGACCGCCCTGACCCCGTACTGCGTCCGCGCCGCCCGCCGGCTCGGTGTGTGGGCGGCCGCCCCGCTGCTCGCCTCGGTCGCCGTGGTGGACGTCCTCCGCTACGGCCCGTACGCGGACGCCGTGCCGTCCTGGCTGGGCCTGCTGAACCTCCTGCCCGGCTGGCTCTTCGCCTACCAGCTCGGCGTCTCGTGGGGCGTGCGGCGGGTCGGCCGGCGGGAGGCGTGGGCGCTGCTGCTCGGCGGCGCGGCCCTGTTCGCCACGCTCCTGCTCGCGTTCCACTACCCCGCCTCGATGGTCGGCGTCCCCGGGGAGGCCCGTACCAACTCCCACCCGCCGTCGCTGCTCGTCCTGGCGCTGGCGGCGGCACAGAGCGGCGCGGCGGTCCTGCTGCGCGACCGGCTGGGGGCGCTGCTGCGCCGCCCCGCGCTGTGGGCGCCGGTGGTCGTGGTCAACCTGTCGGCGATGACGATCCTGTGCTGGCACCAGACCGCGATGCTGGCGGCGGCCGTGCCCGCGTCCTTCGCCGGCGCGGTGCCGGGGCTGACGACCACGCCCGACACCCTCGGCTGGATCCCGGCGCGGCTGGCGTGGATGCCGCTGTTCGCGGGGCTGCTGCTGGTGATCGGGCGGTACGCGCGGGGCTTCGAGACCCCGTGGACGCACGCCACCGCCGCCCGCCGCTCGGCCGCGGGTCTGCTGGCGGCGGGCTTCGCGGTGTACGCGCTCACCTGAGCCGGTCAGGACTCCCGGGCGGCCGAGGTGGACGACATGTCCGGGTAGCGGTCGCCGGCGACCCGGTCGGCGAGGGGTTCCAGGGCGGCCAGTTCCCGTTCGGTGAGGGTGATCCGGGTGGCGGCCGCGTTCTCCAGCAGGCGGGCGCGCTTGCGGGTGCCGGGGATGGGCACCACGGCCAGGCCGTGCACCTCCGCCCGCTGCTGCACCCAGGCGAGCGCGACCTGGGCGGGGGTGGCTCCGTGGGCCTTGGCGACGGCGCGGACGGGCTCCAGCAGGGCGGCGTTGCGGCGGGCGTTGTCGCCGGTGAAGCGCGGCTGGTGCTGCCGGAAGTCGCCGTCCGTCAGGTCCGTGGCCGCGTCGGCGAACGCCCCGGTGAGGAAGCCGCGGCCGAGGGGCGAGTACGGCACGAACGCCACGCCCAGTTCCGCCGCCGCGCCCACCGCGCTGCGCTCGACGTCCCGGGAGAACAGGGACCACTCGGACTGGAGGGCGGTGATCGGGTGCACGGCGTGCGCCTCGCGCAGTTCCGCGCCGGTCACCTCGCTCAGGCCCAGGTGCTTGACCAGGCCGCGCTCCACCAGCTCGGCCATGGCGCCGACGGACTCGGCGAGCGGCACGGCGGGGTCGCGGCGGTGCATGTAGTAGAGGTCGATGACGTCGACGCCGAGGCGCCGGAGGCTGCCCTCGACGGCGGACCTGATGTACGCGGGGTCGTTGCGGACGCGCCGGTACCGCGGGTCGTCGGTGCGCTCGACGGCGAACTTGGTGGCGAGGGTGATCTCGTCGCGGTGCTTCGCGACGAACGGCGCGAGGAACTCCTCGTTGGCGCCGCGGCCGTAGATGTCGGCGGTGTCGATCAGGGTGACGCCGGCCTCCAGCGCGGCGTCGAGGGTGTCGCGGGCCGCCGCTTCGTCGGTGTCGCCGTAGAACTCGCTGATGCCCATGGCGCCGAAGCCCTGGACGCCCACCAGCGGGCCTCCGGTGCCCAGGCGTACGGTCGCGATCTTTTCCGTGCTCATGCGGTCCTCTCCGGGGCCCGTCGGGCACCCGCATAGAAGTCGATCTTGTAGTCGAGTACGGCGAGCGTGTCCTGGAGCTCCGCGATGCGGGACCGCACGTCCCGGCGCGTGGCCTCCAGCAGCTCCTGCCGCTTGTCGAAGGTGTGCTCGCCCTCGCGCACCAGCTCCGCGTAGCGGACCATGTCCGCCACCGGCATGCCGGTCAGCCGCAGCTTGCCGACGAACGCGAGCCAGTCCAGGTCCTTGTTGGTGAAGCGGCGCTGGCCGGTGTGGGACCGGTCGACGTGCGGCATCAGCCCGATCCGCTCGTACCAGCGCAGAGTGTGCGCGGTGAGCCCGGTCCAGGCCGCCACCTCGCTGATCGTGTAGCGGTCCTGCCCGGCGGGGCGCGGGTGCGGGGGCGGGGCGGAGACGCAGAACTCGCGGCGCCCGGTCCGTACGGGAATGCTCTCGATCACCGTCATGCCCCCACGCTAGGACCTTGGAGTGCACTCGAAGCAAGCCTCGGCCCGGGGAAGTCCCGGCGGGGCGCGGAGTTACGCTCGTCCCCATGCGAAGCGTGGCGATGATCGAGAACTGGCCGGTGGAGAACGCGGCGGCGGCCGTCGTGCGGGCGGACGGCACGGTGGCCGGGGCGCACGGCCCCACCAGCCGGCGGTTCCCGCTGGCGTCGGTGACCAAGCCGCTCGCCGCGTACGCCGTGCTCGTGGCGTACGAGGAGGGGGCGGTCGAGCTCGACGAGCCGGCCGGGCCCGAGGGGTCCACGGTGCGGCACCTGCTGGCGCACACGTCGGGCCTGGCGTTCGACGAGCACCGGGTGATGGCGGCACCGGGGACCCGGCGGATCTACTCCAACGCCGGGTTCGAGGTGCTGGGCGACCATGTCGCGAAGGCCACGGACATCCCGTTCGCCGAATACCTGCGCCAGGCGGTGCTGGAGCCGCTGGGCATGGCGGACACGGCACTCGACGGCTCGCCCGCGAAGGACGCCGTGTCGACGGTCGACGACCTGGTGCGGTTCGCCGCCGAGGTGCAGGCGCCCCGGCTGCTGGACCCGCGCACGGTGCTGGAGGCCATGACGGTGGTCCACCCCGGGCTGACGGGCATCCTGCCCGGGTACGGCCACCAGCGGCCGAACGACTGGGGCCTGGGCTTCGAGATCCGGAACGGCAAGTCGCCGCACTGGACGGGCGCTTCGTCCTCGCCGCGCGCCTTCGGCCACTTCGGCCAGTCGGGCACCTTCCTGTGGATCGACCCGGACGCCGCGTGGGCGGACGGCGGCGGCACGGGGGCGGCCTGCGTCGCCCTGAGCGACCGGGCGTTCGGTCCGTGGGCGGTCGAGGCGTGGCCGCCGTTCACGGACGCGGTGCTGGCGGAACTCCGCGCGGCGCGCTGAGCGCCCGCCACTCTAGAATCAACGCCCATGTCGAAGCCTGATGAACTGCTCGTTGACATCGCCGCCACGGTGGAGTCGGAGCAAACCACGCAGATGTCCCTGACCGTCGTGGTCCACGGGGCCGTCATCACGGGCCGGCTGGCGCCCGAGACGGTCTGGCGGCAGCGGGTGGCCGAGGTGCTGCGGGACTCGGACCGGCTCGGTCCGTTCGCCGGCACGTTCGCGCCGCCCGGGGGTGGCGGGTCCCGGCCGTCCGGGGCGCCCACCCATCTGCACTTCCACGTCGCCCGGATCCTCCAGGGCCAGGTGGGCATCCCGGAGACGGGCGGGATGTACCGGATCGCCATCAAGGACGTGAGCGCCTGGACGGTGGGCGACTTCAGCTATTCCGACCAGTGATCCCCGCGCGGTGCGCCCCGGTGGCGCACCGCGCGCACGGGGGTCATCCGTCCATCTCCCACAGCAGCACCTCGGCCGGGGCCGGCGCCTCCAGCTCCAGCCCCGCCGAGCCGGTGATCCGCGCCGAGTCCCCGGGGGCGAGCTCGTCGTCGCCGAGCCGTACCGTGCCGCGGACGACGTGGACGTACACGTGGGCGGCGTCCGGGACGGCGATCCGCTCCCCGGGGGCCTCGGGGCGCCGTACGTGGAGTGTCGCGCCCGCGGCCGGCAGGGCGTACGGGGCCGTGTCCGCGATGCCCCGCACCACGTCGTAGGCCGGGTCGCCGCCGGGCCGGCGCGGGGCCAGCCACATCTGCACGAAGACCAGCGGGCGGTCGCCGTCGTTGCGCTCCTCGTGCCGGACCCCGGCGGCCGCGCTGAGGTGTTGTACGTCACCCGGGCCGATGCGCGAGGTGTGCCCGGCCGAGTCGCGGTGGGTGAGCTCGCCCTCCACGACCCAGGTGACGATCTCGGTGTGGCTGTGGGGGTGCTCGTCGAACCCGGAGCCGGGGGCGAGCCGCTCCTCGTTGCAGGCCAGGATCGCGCCGAACCGGAGGTTGTCGGGGTCGTAGAAGCGCCCGAAGGAGAAGGCGTGCAGGGTCTCGATGCCGTCCGCCGCCGCGCCGCCGCGGTAGCGGTCGCCGGCCCGCCGCACCGACCACACCGGGGTGCCCGGGGCGGGTCCGGCGGCGGGGGCCGCGCCGTCTGGTTGCCGTGAACTCACGGGACCACCGTAGCCCCGGCGCCGCACTCCCCCGTCCGGATAAGGCAGTCTTGTCCCGTGCCTGAACCCGCAGCGAACGACCACCGGTCCCATGCCGCCACCCTGAAGCGCCTGGAGCAGTCCTCCGGACGCCTCGCGGCGAACGCCATCGCCCGCATGGACGAGACGCTGCCCTGGTACCGGGCGATGCCACCGGAGAACCGGTCGTGGATCGGGCTGGTCGCCCAGGCCGGCATCGCCGCGTTCACCGAGTGGTTCCGGCACCCGGAGACCCCGCAGGCCATCTCCACCGACGTCTTCGGCACGGCTCCGCGCGAGCTGACCCGGGCGATCACCCTGCGCCAGACCGTGGAGATGGTCCGCACCACGATCGAGGTCATGGAGGCGGCGATCGAGGAGGTCGCGGCCCCGGGCGACGAGTCGGTGCTGCGCGAGGCGCTGCTGGTGTACGCGCGGGAGATCGCGTTCGCCACGGCCCAGGTGTACGCGCAGGCCGCCGAGGCGCGCGGCGCGTGGGACGCCCGGCTGGAGTCCCTGGTGGTGAACGCGGTGCTGTCCGGCGAGGCGGACGAGGGCGCCGTCTCGCGGGCGGCCGCGCTCGGCTGGAACTCGCCGGAGCACGTGTGCGTGATCCTGGGCACGGCCCCGGACGGCGACAGCGAGCTGACGGTGGAGGCGATCCGGCGGGCGGCCCGGCACGCCAAGCTCCAGGTGCTCACCGGGGTGCTCGGGAACCGGCTGGTGGTGATCGCGGGCGGCAGCGACAACCCGCTCCAGGTCGCCAAGGCGCTGATCGGCCCGTACGCGGCCGGGCCGGTCGTCGCCGGGCCGATCGTGCCGGACCTGCTGGCGGCCACCCGGTCCGCGCAGGCCGCGGCGGCGGGCCTGAAGGCCTGTTCGGCGTGGCAGGACGCGCCGCGGCCGGTGCTGGCGGACGATCTGCTGCCGGAGCGCGCCATCGCCGGTGACCCGTCCGCGCGCGAGCAGTTGGTGGAGGAGATCTACAGACCGCTGGAGGAGGCGGGCTCGGCGCTCCTGGAAACCTTGAGCGTTTATCTGGAGCAGGCGAGCAGTCTTGAGGGCGCGGCTCGGATGCTCTTCGTCCATCCGAACACCGTGCGCTACCGGCTCCGACGTGTGACCGACGTCACCGGATGGTCGCCGTCCGATGTGCGGTCCGCGTTCACCCTGAGGATCGCGCTGATCCTCGGGCGTCTGGTCGACGGAGAACCGCAGTCCTAGACTTTTGTCGAACGTCCACAATTCCCCTGACGGTTCTTGGTCCCTGTCCTCACGGGCGGTAGGAGCCGTCCACAAGAGAGAGTGTGAGGGTGCTCGTACTCGTCGCTCCCGGCCAAGGCGCTCAGACGCCCGGCTTCCTGACTCCCTGGCTCGACCTTCCCGGCGCCCGTGACCGCGTCGCCGCGTGGTCCGACGCCATCGGGCTCGACCTCGTCCACTACGGCACCAAGGCGGACGCGGACGCGATCCGTGACACGGCGGTGGCCCAGCCGCTGCTGGTGGCGGCCGGTCTGCTGTCCGCCGCCGCGCTCGGCGACACGGCCCCGGACGCCGTCGCCGGCCACAGCGTCGGCGAGATCACGGCGGCCGCGTTCGCCGGTGTCCTCGACGACACGGCCGCGCTCGGCTTCGTACGGACCCGTGGCCTGGCGATGGCCGAGGCCGCCGCCGTCACCGAGACCGGCATGTCGGCGCTGCTCGGCGGTGAGCCGGAGGTCACCGTCCCGCACCTGGAGAAGCTGGGCCTGACCCCGGCGAACGTCAACGGCGCCGGCCAGATCGTGGCGGCCGGCACCATGGAGCAGCTCGCGGCGCTCGAGGCGGACATGCCCGAGGGCGTACGCCGTGTGGTGGCGCTCAAGGTCGCCGGCGCGTTCCACACGCACCACATGGCGCCCGCGGTCGAGACGCTCCGCAAGGCCGCCGAGGCCCTGACGGTCGCCGACCCGACCGTGCCGTACGTCTCCAACAAGGACGGGCAGACCGTCGCCACGGGCGCCGATGTCGTCGCCCGCCTGGTCGGCCAGGTCGCCAACCCCGTCCGCTGGGACCTGTGCATGGAAACGTTCCAGCGGCTCGGCGCGACCGCCCTGGTCGAGGTGTGCCCCGGCGGCACGCTCACCGGTATCGCCAAGCGCGCCCTGAAGGGCGTCAAGACGGTCGCCCTGAAGACGCCGGACGACCTCGACGCGGCCCGCGCGCTCATCGCCGAGCACGCGACGCCCGCCGTCTGACAAGGAGCCGTAGAGCATGGCGAAGATCAAGCCCAGCCAGGGCGCACCGTACGCCCGCATCATGGGCGTCGGCGGCTACCGGCCCACCCGTGTGGTGCCGAACGAGGTGATCCTGGAGACGATCGACTCGTCCGACGAGTGGATCCGCTCCCGTTCCGGCATCGCCACCCGTCACTGGGCCTCGCCCGAGGAGACGGTGACGGTGATGTCGGTCGAGGCGGCCGGCAAGGCCATCGCGGACGCGGGGATCACGGCCGAGCAGATCGGCGGCGTGATCGTCTCCACCGTCTCGCACTTCAAGCAGACCCCCGCCGTCGCCACCGAGATCGCGGACAAGATCGGCGCCCACAAGCCGGCCGCGTTCGACATCTCGGCGGGCTGCGCCGGCTTCGGCTACGGCCTGACCCTCGCCAAGGGCATGGTGGTGGAAGGTTCCGCCGAGTACGTCCTCGTGATCGGCGTGGAGCGGCTGAGCGACCTGACCGACCTGGAGGACCGTGCGACGGCCTTCCTGTTCGGTGACGGCGCCGGCGCCGTCGTCGTCGGCCCCGCGAAGGAGCCGGCGATCGGCCCCACCGTGTGGGGCTCCGAGGGCGACAAGTCCGAGACCATCAAGCAGACCGTCGCGTGGACCGACTACCGCGACGGTACGGTCGAGAAGTTCCCGGCCATCACGCAGGAGGGCCAGGCGGTGTTCCGCTGGGCCGTCTTCGAGATGGCGAAGGTCGCCCAGCAGGCGCTGGACGCGGCCGGGATCTCGGCGGCCGACCTGGACGTCTTCATCCCGCACCAGGCCAATATGCGGATCATCGACTCGATGGTGAAGACGCTGAAGCTGCCGGAGCACGTCACGGTCGCCCGTGACGTGGAGACGACCGGCAACACCTCGGCCGCCTCGATTCCGCTCGCGATGGAGCGGCTCCTGGCGACCGGTCAGGCGAAGAGCGGTGACACCGCGCTCGTCATCGGCTTCGGGGCGGGTCTCGTCTACGCCGCGACGGTCGTTACCCTCCCCTAGGCACGTTTCGGGAGTTTTCCCGGGCGACAGCCTCAAAACCCTCTGAGAAACACCTCTGAGACACACACCGAAGGAGCGCCACATGGCCGCCACTCAGGAAGAGATCGTCGCCGGTCTCGCCGACATCGTGAACGAGATCGCCGGCATCCCGGTCGAGGACGTCCAGCTGGACAAGTCCTTCACCGACGACCTGGACGTCGACTCGCTCTCCATGGTCGAGGTCGTCGTCGCCGCCGAAGAGCGCTTCGACGTCAAGATCCCCGACGAGGACGTCAAGAACCTCAAGACTGTCGGCGACGCCGCCGACTACATCCTGAAGCACCAGGGCTGATCGGACCGCCACCCGGCGGTGGCGCCGCATTCCCCGCATACCTCATACACGTGGAGAAAGAATTCCTGTGAACTCGACCAATCGCACCGTGGTCGTCACCGGTATCGGCGCAACCACACCGCTGGGTGGCGACTCCGCCGCGACCTGGGAGGGTCTGCTGGCGGGACGCTCCGGCGTCAAGCCCCTCGAAGGTGACCGCTTCGCCGACATGCCCGTGCGCATCGCGGCACCCGTGGCCGTCGACCCGGCCGAGGTGCTGCCCCGCCCGCTGGCCCGCAAGCTGGACCGTTCGGCGCAGTTCGCCGTGATCGCGGCCCGTGAGGCGTGGGCGGACGCGGGCTTCACCGCCCCGGCGGGCGAGGACGCCTCGATCGAGCCCGAGCGGCTCGGCACCGTCATCGCCTCCGGCATCGGCGGCGTGACGACCCTGCTGGACCAGTACGACGTGCTGAAGGAGAAGGGCGTACGCCGCGTCTCCCCGCACACCGTGCCGATGCTGATGCCGAACAGCCCCTCCGCCAACGTCGGCCTGGAGGTGAACGCCCGGGCGGGCGTGCACACCCCGGTCTCGGCGTGCGCGTCGGGTGCCGAGGCGATCGGCTACGCCGTCGAGATGATCCGTACCGGCCGCGCCGACGTGGTCCTCGCGGGCGGCACCGAGGCGGCGATCCACCCGCTGCCGGTGGCCGCGTTCGCCAACATGATGGCGATGTCCAAGAACAACGACGAGCCCGAGAAGGCCTCCCGCCCGTACGACAAGGGCCGTGACGGCTTCGTCCTCGGCGAGGGCGCGGGTGTCGTCGTCCTGGAGTCGGCCGAGCACGCCGCCGCGCGGGGCGCGAAGGTCTACTGCGAGGCGCTCGGCCAGGGGCTGTCGGCCGACAGCCACCACATCGCCCAGCCGGAGCCGACGGGCCGCGGCATCGCCGCCGCCCTCCAGAACCTGCTGGACACCACCGACCTGAAGCCGGCCGAGGTCGTGCACCTCAACGCGCACGCCACGTCCACCCCGCAGGGTGACGTCGCCGAGGTGAAGGCGCTGCGCAAGGTGCTCGGCGACGAGCTGGACCACGTGGCGGTCTCCGCCACCAAGTCCATGACCGGTCACCTGCTGGGCGGTGCCGGCGGCATCGAGACCGTCGCCACGGTGCTGGCCCTGTACCACCGGACGGCCCCGCCGACCATCAACGTCGAGGACCTGGACGAGGAGGTCGACGCCGACATCGTGCGCGACACGCCGCGTCCGCTGCCGGAGGGCACGATCGCCGCGATCAACAACTCGTTCGGCTTCGGCGGCCACAACGTGGTGCTGGCGTTCCGGACGGTCTGACCTCGCGGTCGGCGACCGACGGACACGCGTGTGGGCCCGCCCCTCCGGGGGGCGGGCCCACACGTGTGTCCGCGGGCGTGGCACGACCCGGTGGCGGCACGCGGCGCGAGCGGGAGCGGGAGCCGCGGGTGGGCACGACCCGGGGGGCACCGCCCCGGAGTGACACGTGGGCGGCGGGCGCCGGGGGACACCCGGGCGCGCGTGGGCGTCCCGGGGTCAGACGACCTGGTGGAGCCAGCGGACCGGGGCGCCCTCGCCGGCGTAGCGGAAGGGTTCGAGCTCGTCGTCCCAGGGCTTGCCGAGCAGCCGGGCGATCTCGGCCTCGAGCTGGGTCTCGCCCTGGGCGGCGCGGACGAGGGCGGCGCGGAGGCGGTCCTCGGGGATCAGGATGTCGCCGTGGATACCGGTGACCGCGTGGAAGATGCCCAGCTCGGGCGTGGCGCTGTAGCGCTCGCCCTCGGCGGTGGGGCAGGGCTCGGCGGTGACCTCGAAGCGGAGCATCTGCCAGCCGCGCAGCGCGGAGGCGAGTTTGGAGGCGGTGCCCGGTTCGCCCCGCCAGGAGAACTCCGCTCTCCAGGTGCCGGGTGAGGCCGGCTGCCGGATCCAGTCGAGCTGGACCCTCGCACCGAGCACTCCCGCCACCGCCCATTCGACGTGCGGGCACAGCGCGCGCGGTGCGGAGTGTACGTACAGGACTCCACGTGTCGTCACCGGGACCTCCAGTGTGGGACGAGGTTCGCCTTTCCCAGCGGCCTCAGTAAACAGCATCGGGAGTGAAACTCCGCAAAAGGGACAGCATGTGACGTGATGTAATTTACCGGAGCCGGTTGGCGAAGGCGCCTGACGGTTCGACGGGGAAAAGCTACCGTGCGCCGGGGCGCTTGGGATGACGTACGGTCTGCCCCGGGGACCTGGACCCCAAGCATTCACCCGCCAGGACGCCGACGAAAGGGCTACCGGATGCTTGCCGGCCGACGAGGCCGTATACGCCCGCTCACCACGTGGGCGGTGGCCGCCGCCCTGGTGGGAGGCGCCGCGCTGACCGGGTGCGAGGCCGCACCGGAGCGCGGGCCGGGCGTGGCGTCGCGCCCCTCCCCCTCGCCGAGGCCCTCCCCGGCGTGGGACCCGAGCCCGGCGTCGGTCGCGGCCGTCGGGGATTCGATCACCCGCGGGTTCGACGCGTGCGGGATCCTGGTCGACTGCCCCGAGATGTCCTGGGCGACGGGCGGCGACGCGCGGGTGAACAGCCTGGCGCGGCGGCTGCTGGGCCCGTCGGCGCTGCCCTCGCGGAGCTGGAACCTGGCCCGGTCCGGGGCGCGGGCCGCCGAGCTGCCGGTGCAGATGGAGCGGGCGGCCGTGCGGCGGCCGGGGCTGGTGACGGTGATGGTCGGCGCGAACGACGCCTGCCGGGACAGCGCGGACCTGATGACGCCGGTGCCGGAGTTCCGCGCCTCGCTGGAGGAGGCGATGGCCCGGCTGCGCGCGGTGTCGCCGAAGAGCCAGGTGTACGTGTCGAGCGTGCCGGACCTGATGCGGCTGTGGTCGACCGGGCGGACCAGTGTGCTGGGCAAGCAGGTGTGGAAGCTGGGCGTGTGCGCGTCGATGCTGGGGGACGCGGACGACGTCGGCGCGGCGGCCGCGGCGCGGCGCCGGGAGGTGTACGAGCGGGTGGTGGCGTACAACGGGGTGCTGCGGGACGTGTGCGCGGAGGACCGGCTGTGCCGGTACGACGGCGGGGCGGTGTTCGGCTACCGCTTCTCGGGCGGGCAGTTGAGCCCGTGGGACTGGTTCCATCCGAGCGCGGACGGCCAGGGGCGGCTGGCGGAGATCGCGTACCGGCAGGTCACGGGGGCCGGGCGTGGGTGACACCGGGGTGTGCGGCCGGCTGGCCGACGGTACGGCGGTCCACCGCTGGGTCCTGGAGCGGGGCGGTACCCGGGTGGGGGTGCTGACCTACGGCGGCATCGTGCAGTCGGTGGAGGTGCCCGACCGGGACGGCGCCGTCGCGAACGTGGTGCTGGGGTACGGCTCCCCCGCCGGGTACGAGGCCGATCCGGGGCCGTACTTCGGGGCGCTGGTGGGGCGGTACGCGAACCGGATAGCGGGGGGTTCGTTCACGCTGGACGGGCGGACGTACCGGCTGGCCCGCAACGGGGGGCCGAACAGCCTGCACGGCGGGGAACGCGGGTTCGACAAGCGGGTGTGGGCCGCGGAGGCGGTCGACGGCGGGGTGCGGCTGTCGCGGGTGAGCCCGGACGGCGAGGAAGGCTTTCCCGGGCGTCTGGAGGTCTCCGCCACGTACACCCTGGACGCCTCGGGCGCGCTGCGGATCGCGTACGAGGCGGTGACGGACGCGCCGACGGTGGTGGCCCTGACGAACCACACGTACTGGAACCTCGGCGGGGCGCACGAGATGCGGCTGGCGGCCGGGCACTACACACCGCTGGACGACGCGTCGGTCCCGACCGGTGTCGTCGCGACGGTGGCCGGCACCCGGCTGGACTTCCGGACGTGGCGCCCGGTGGGCACCGGGCTGGACCACAACTTCGTCCTGGACGGGGACCCCGGGGTGCCGGCGGCCGAGCTGTACTCGCCGGTGTCGGGGCGGCTGCTGACGGTCCGTACGACCGAGCCGGGCCTCCAGGTCTACGCGCCGGGCCGGCCGGACGGCGTGGCGCTGGAGACCCAGGCCTTCCCCGATTCCCCGAACCGGCCCGGGTTCCCGAGCACGGTCCTGCGGCCGGGCGAGGTGTACGCGTCGGAGACGGTGTACGCGTTCGGGGTCCGTCAGGCCCCGACGTCCAGGGACGTGCGCAGCCGGGTATCGGTGAGCGAGCGCCCGGCCAGCACCTCGTAGGCGCCGGGGACCACCGTCCAGGCGCCGGCCGCCTCGTCCCAGACCTCGAACGCCCGCCGCGGGATGCGGACCAGGGCCTCGGCGCTCTCGCCCGGGCCCGCCTCGACGCTCGTGAAGCCGGCCAGCCAGCGGGCGGGGCGCTCCACCGGGTCGTCCACGGGTGCCACGTAGAGCTGGACGACCTCGCGGCCCGGGCGGGTGCCGGTGTTGCGGACGCGCACGGTGGCGCCGCCGGGTGCCGGTTCCAGGGTCTCGTACTCCCAGGTGGTGTAGCCGAGGCCGTGGCCGAAGGGGTACGCGGGGACGGTGCCGGCCCGGTCCCAGGCCCGGTAGCCGATGAAGAGGCCCTCGCTGTAGGCGAGTTCGCCGTCGCGGGGCACGACGTCGGTGACGGGTGCGTCGGCGAGGGCGGCGGGCCAGGTGGTGGGGAGGCGGCCGCCGGGCTCCTCGGCGCCCAGCAGGACGTCGGCGAGGGCGGCGCCGCCCTCCTGGCCGGGGAACCAGGTCAGCAGGACGGCGGCGACGTCGTCGCGCCAGGGCATCTCGACCGGGGAGCCCGCGTTGACGACCACGACGGTGTTCGGGTTGGCGGCGGCGACGGCCCGCACGAGGTCGTCCTGGCGGCCGGGCAGCCTCAGGTCGGCGCGGTCGAAGCCCTCGGACTCGACGCGCTCGGTGGTGGCGACCACGACGACCGCGGTGCCGGCGGCGCGGGCGGCCGCGGCCGCCTCGGCGATCAGTTCGTCGGGGTCGCGGCGCGGCCCGCGGTGGAGGAGCGAGAACAGCACGCCCGGCAGGGGCGCGGCGTGTTCCGGGTCGAGCGGGTGGAGCGGGTGGAGCAGGGACACCTCGACGGGGACGCCCTCGGTGAGGGTGAGCGTGCCGCGTTCCAGCGGGGCACCGACGAACGCCTCGAACGGGTCGGCCTCGTCGCCCATCTCCTGGACGCCGTCGTAGAGGGTCCGGCCCGCGACGGTGAGGGTGAGGGCGCCGAGGCCCCGGGTGCCGAAGGTGTGGGCGCCGCTCTCGCGGGGCGTGAAGGTGCCTGTCACCTCGACGCTGTGCAGCCGGTCGCGGGTGACGCCCCCGGGCAGGTCGTCGCCGATCCACTGGACCTCGCCACTGGGCAGCGCCCCCTCGCCGATGACGGTCCCGGCCGCGTCGCGGCAGACGGCGCGCAGCGCGAAGCCCCGGGCGGCGGGCGCGGGTTCGTCGTCGGGGTGGGCGCCGACGGCGTGGGTCAGCGCCCCGGGGGGCAGCGCGGCGGTGAGGCCGTCGAGCGGGGAGACGGTGCGGGCGGGGAAGACCTGGGCGGAGCCGCCGCCGAGGATCCGGGCGTCGCGGGCGGCGGCGCCGAGCAGGGCGACCGTGCCGCCCGGTGCCAGTGGGAGGGCGGCGTCGTTGCGGACGAGGACGAAGGAGCGGCGGGCGACCTCCCGGGCCAGGGCGTCGCCGTCGACGGGGCCGGGGAGGGCGGTGACGGCCGGTCCGGCGCCGTCCAGTGCGCCGACGCGGGCGGCGAGCCGCAGTACGTTGCGGACGGCCCGGTCGACGGTCGCCCCGTCGACCCGGCCGGCGCGGACGGCGGCGGCGAGGGCCTCGCCGTACACGCTGCGGGGGCCGGGCATGGCGATGTCGAGGCCGCCCTCGGCGGCGCGCGCGGTGTCACGGGCGGCCGTCCAGTCGGAGACGTTGGCGCCGTCGAAGCCCCATTCGGCGCGCAGCACCTCGTTCACCAGGTGGTGGTGCTCGGTCATGGTGGTGCCGTTGACCCGGTTGTAGGCGGTCATGACGCCCCAGGGGCGGGCGTTCTTGACGATGGCCTCGAAGGGGGCGAGGTACAGCTCACGCAGCGGGCGGGGGGCGACGGTGTTGTTCACGGTGAAGCGGTCGGTCTCGGCGTCGTTGGCGACGAAGTGCTTGACGGTGGTGGCGACGCCGCCGGCCTGGACGCCCAGGACGTAGCCGGTGCCGATCTCGGCGGTGAGGTACGGGTCCTCGCTGTACGCCTCGAAGTGGCGGCCGCCGAGGGGTGAGCGGTGCAGGTTGACGGTGGGGGCGAGGAGGACGTGGACGCCCTTGCGGCGGGCCTCCTGGGCGAGCAGCCGGCCGGCGCGGCGGGCGAGGCCGGGGTCCCAGGTGGCGGCGAGCGCGGTGGGGGACGGCAGGGCGACGGACGGGTCGTCGGCGGTCCAGCGGACGCCCCGCACGCCGATCGGGCCGTCGGACATGACCAGCGATTTCAGGCCGATCTCGGGGAGGGCGGGCAGGGACCACATGTCCTGGCCGGACAGGAGGCGGGCCTTGGCGTCGAGGTCGAGCGCGCCGAGTGCCGCCTCGACGGCCTCGTCGTACCGGTCGCCGGTCGCGTCTGTCACCGTCGTACCTCCGGGTCGGTGTGCGGGCGGTACGCCCCATGGTGCGCCCGTCACCTGTAGGGCGGTAGGTTCCGTTATTCTTCCGTTACCCAAAGGATCGGAGTACGAGGATGGCAGCGGCCAGGGCCAGGAGCGAGGAGCGGCGTGCGGAGATCGTGCGCGCCGCCCTCGAAGTGATCGCCGAGCGCGGCTACCGGGGCGCCTCCCTCGGTGCGGTCGCCGCGCGGGTCGGGCTGACCCAGCAGGGGCTCCTGCACCACTTCCCCACCAAGGAGGCGCTGCTCGTCGCGGTCCTGGAGGAGCGCGACCAGTGGGACACGGGCGGCGGCGGGAGCGGCGGCCGCGACGGCTGGCGGCTGGACCTGCTGGCGTCGCTCGTCGAGTACAACGCCATGCGGCCGGGCATCGTGCAGACCTTCTCGGCGCTGCTCGGCGAGAGCGTGACGGAGGACCACCCGGCGCGGGACTTCTTCACCCGCCGCTACGCCCAGGTGCGGGCGGAAACGGAGGACGTCCTGCGGGCCGAGTACGGGGACCGGCTGCCCGGCGGGCTGACCCCCGAGCGGGCGGCACCGCTGGTGGTCGCGGTGCTGGACGGGCTCCAGTACCAGTGGCTGCTGGATCCGGACGCGGTGGACATGCCGGCCGTATTCCGGGACTTCCTGCGGCTGTTGGGGGCGCGGTAGCGTTCCGGCACCCTACGGAAGGACTGCCTCCTGTGCCCCGGACACCGTCGCGCATCACGCTGGTCGCCGCTCTCGCCGCGCTGACGCTCCCCCTGGCCACGGCTCCCGCCCGCGCGGCGGCCCCGGCCGGCGGACCCACCGTCGAGGAGGCCCGGCTCGACCGGGCCGTGCCCCGGGAGATCCTCACCCGCAGCGGGTTCGGCACGGTGGCGCCCCGGTTCGCCGACGCGCTGGACGGGGCCGTGTCCTACGCGGCGGCCGAGCGGGTGGTCGCGGGGCACGCGTCGGGGCTGTGGCGGCGGGCGGTGGACCGGGCGCAGGGACGGGGCCCGGCGGGGGGCGACCTCGCCCGGGACGACGACCGCCCGCTGTACTGGGCGCGGCTGGCGATGACCCGCGAACTGCGCGCCTGGGAGCCCGGCTTCGCCCTGCCGCCGGAGGCGCGGAACCGGCTGCTGGACCGGCTGGAGACCTCCTCGCGCGGCCAGGACGCCATCCGCTACCCCGCCGGGAAGGGCGTCAAGCGGGTGCTGGTGACCGGGTTCGACCCGTTCACGCTGGACCGGGACGTGCGGATCAGCAACCCGTCGGGCGCGGCGGCCCTCGCCCTGGACGGGACGCTGCTCCGCACGGCCGACGGCCGGCTCGCCCGGGTGGAGACGGCGGTGTTCCCGGTGCGCTGGGCGGACTTCGCGGACGGCGAGGTGGAGCGGACCCTGCGCCCGCACCTGCCGCACGTGGACGCCTTCACCACGGTGAGCCAGGGCCGCGTCGGCCGGTTCGACGTCGAGCGCTACAACGGGGCCTGGCGCGGCGGGTTCGGCGACAACGAGAACGTGTCCGCGACGGGGACCGTGCCGGTCGCCGACCCGGCGTCGCAGCCGCAGTGGACGGCGACGACCCTGCCGTACGCGACGATCCTGGCGGCGGACACGGGACGGTTCCCGGTGTACGACAACACCTCGGTGACCGAGGTCCCGGCGGGCGGCACCGCCCCGGTGGTCCGGCCCGGCGGGCCGACCCCCGGCTCGGCGGCCCGCGCGGGCGGCGGCGGGGACTACCTGTCCAACGAGATCGCGTACCGCGCCACGCTGCTGCGCGACCGGCTCGGCCTGGCCGGGCTGCCGGGCGGGCACCTGCACACGCCGGTGCTCCAGTTCGGCGCGGGCAACACCGACGCGGTGACGGACCCCGAGTTCCTGCGCAACCGGGCGGACATCACCGCCCAGGTCAGGGCCGTCGTCGCGGTGGCCGCGGCCGGGGACTGAGCGGGGCGGGCCGGGCCGGGGCGCCGGGTCAGCGGACGGCGGCCAGGACGTGGCTGTGCCCGTACTGCCAGACCACGCCGGCCTGCTCGAACCCGGCCTCGCGCAGCAGGGCCAGGTGGCTGGAGACGGTCAGGTCGTTGCCCTCGCAGCGCGGGTGCCGGTGGCCCCCGCGCCGGCCGAGGAAGCGCGCGAGCTCCGGGTCGGAGGCGGCCCCCGACCACCAGGACTGCCAGTCGTCGTGACCGAGGGTCAGGTGGCGCTCGGCATGGCGGCGGCCGATGTCACCGGCCAGTTCGGAGACCTTCGGGGCGTCCGGGCTGATGTGGTCGCCGTTGACGAGGACGCCGCCGGGGCGCAGCCGCCCGGCCAGGTCCCGGTAGACCCGGCGCAGTGTGCGGCGGTCCAGGTAGTGCAGGGCCGTCGTGGACACGGCCGCGTCCACCGGGCGGTCCAGGCCGAGCGCGTCGAGCCAGCCCGGCTCGCCGATCACCGCCTCGGCGTGGCGGAGGGCGTTGCCGTAGTACGTCCTGCCCAGTTCCAGCAGCAGCGGATCGGCGTCGACCGCCAGCACCTCGGCGCCCGGGAGGCGGCCCGCCAGCCGCGCCGCCAGCGAGCCGGGACCGCTGCCGAGGTCCAGGACGAGCGGCGGGCCGGGCCGGCCGCGCGTCACGTGCTCGACCACGTCGGCGATGACGGTGAAGCTCTCCTCGCGGTCGACCGCGTACCGCTGCTGCTGGTCCTCCCAGCGCTCCACCCACCGTGCGGCCGTCACCGCGTTCATCCCCATGCCGCACTCACACCCATGGCCGCCCGTGTCCTCCGCGCCTCACGCACCACGTCCGTTATTGAAAATCATTGCAGACTGGCGAGCGTGGCGAGGAGCCTTTCCATCTCTTCGGGTGTGTTGTGGACGTGGAGGCTGACGCGTACGGAGCCGTCCCCTGCCCCTCCCCCGCCGCGCCCGGCCTGGCAGTGGCCGTCGGACCGCACCATGAACCCGTGGC
Organism: Streptomyces sp. NPDC039423; assembly: GCF_055598725.1. Classification (NCBI taxonomy): domain Bacteria; kingdom Bacillati; phylum Actinomycetota; class Actinomycetes; order Kitasatosporales; family Streptomycetaceae; genus Streptomyces; species Streptomyces sp. NPDC039423. The sequence goes on along the minus strand of NZ_JBVKAH010000001.1, from coordinate 600,143 downwards.
TGAACAGGACGAAGCCCAGGTCCTGGGCGTCGATCCCCCGGTGCCGGAAACTCACCAGGCTCCGGCGCCGCTGCACCGGCGACCCGGCCGCCAGGCTGGTGCGGCAGCCGAGGACCTCGTAGGTGCCCTCCATCCGGCTCAGCCCGTCGGTCAGCAGGGACGTCAGCGCCACGGTCCACCGTTCCACCCGGTCGGTCCCGGCCTCCTCCAGCCAGTCGAGCGCCGCCACCAGGGAGGCGATCCCGGCCGTGTTCGGGGTGCCCCGCCACCCGCCCGGCCGGAAGTCCGGCCCGTGCCGGCGGCGGGCCCACACCGCGCCCGTGCCGGGCAGGGCGAGCGCCTTGTGGCCGGAGAACACCAGGAAGTCCACGTCCAGGCCGGCGAGGGACACCGGCAGGTGGCCCACGCTCTGGGCGGCGTCCAGGCAGATGGCCACGTCCGGCCCGACGGCCTCGCGGACGCGGTGCACGTTCATGTCCGCCCCGTACACGTGGTGCACGTGCGTCGCGGCCACGAACCGGGTGCGCGGACCGGTGATCCGGGCGAGCGCCGCCGGGTCGTAGTCCCCGGAGGCCGCCTGGTACGGCAGTTCGCGGACCCGCACGGCCACCCCCTGGCGGGCGAGCAGGTCCCGGGCCTCCAGCCACGGCGACAGGTTCGCCTGGTGGTCGTGGAACGGCACGACGATCTCGTCCCCGTCCGCGAGGAGGTCCGGCAGCCAGTCCCGGGCGACCGTGCGCAGCCCCTCCGTGGTCCCGCTGGTGAAGTGCACGGACGACCGCTCCGGCTCGGGGTCGCCGAGGAACCGCTTGACCCGTTCCCGGGCGTCCTCCACCAGCGAGGTGGTGGCGTTGGCCCACGGGTACGAGCCCCGGCCGGCGTTGGCGTTGGACGTGGTGAGGTAGTCGTGGACGGCGTCCAGCACGGCCCGGGGCTTCTGCGCGGTGGCGGCGCTGTCCAGGTACACCAGGTCCGGGTGGGCCGTGACGATGGGGAACTGGGCGCGCAGTGCCCGCTGCCAGCCGGCCAGTTCGGCGAGGGTGCCGTCCGCCACGTCAGTCACGCACCAGCGGCGCTCCCGCGTCCCGCCAGGCGACGATGCCGCCGGCCAGGCTGCGGACGTCGGGATGGCCCATGCGGGTCAGCAGGGCGGCGTACCGCGCGGACCGCTCGCCCACCGGGCAGGCCAGCAGCACCGGCTGCCGCTTGCCGAAGGGCAGGCCGCCCCGCAGCAGTTCGTCGAACAGCTCGTCGACGATGTTCACCGAGCCGTCGATGTGGAGCGCCGCGTACGCGAAGGGGCCGCGCAGGTCGATCACCAGCGGGCGCTCCTCGGCGATCCACTTCCGCGCCCCGGCGACGTCGACGACGGTGGCGGTGCGGGCCTCCGTGTCGGTCAGGGTGGCCACCGAGTTCTTCACCGGCGGCCGCCCCAGGAGCTCGGGGCGCCGCTGCCGGACGTACCCGAGGTAGCTCTCCGCCCGGTCGCAGACGATGAAGACGGCGGTCCGCCGCCCGGCCGACTCCCCGTCCAGCGCGCGCAGGTGGCGTACCGCCCCGTGGAAGGCGGCTCCGCCGGTGGGTCCGGCGAGCAGGGCGCAGCGACGCAGCAGGGTCACCATGCCGTCGATCGCGTCGTCGGCGCCGACGGTCTCGATGGCGTCGTAGGTGGCGGGGTCGAAGAGCCCGACCTCCTGCACCTCGTCGGCGGTACGGATGCCGGGGATGAAGTCGCTCTTCTCCCCGACGAGCCCGACGACGCGCACCGCCGGGTCGTGGGCGCGCAGTGCCCTGGCGACGCCGGTGGACGATCCGGCGGTGCCCACGCAGGCGAAGAACCAGTCGGGGGCGCGGCCGTCGAGGTCGGCGATGATCTCGGGGCCGGTGCCGGACGCGTGGGCGTCGGTGTTGAGCGCGTTGAAGTACTGGTCGGTGTGGAAGTGGGCGCTGCCGGGCCGGTTGAGCCGCTGGTGGAACAGGGTCAACGGATCGTCCGTGTCGGTCGGGTCGAGGCACTCGGAGCGTCCCGGCAGTTCCTCGATCTCGGCGCCGAGGAGCAGGAGCAGGTCCTTGATCTCCGGGATGCGCATCCTGTTGGTGACGCTCTTGAAGGGCAGTCCGTGCAGTCCGGCGATGAGGGCGAGCGCCTTGGCGGTGTTGCCGCTGGACAGTTCGACGACCGTCTCGCCGCGCTCCCGGGCGGCGGCCAGACCCCCGCGGGCCATGTTCCACGCGGCCCGGTCCTTGAGGGAGCCGAAGGGGTTGAGCATCTCCAGTTTGGCGTAGAGGTCGATGGTGCGCAGACCGTGGACCTCCGGGTCGATGCGTACCAGCGGGGTGTTGCCGATGGCGTCGGTGATGCTGTCGTACCTCATGTGCGCGGTCCCCCCGGTCGTGTGATCGGCCAGTACTGCTCGTCGAGGCACCAGTGCCAGGAACCCCCTTCCCGGTGGACGGCGACCTTGCGGGCGACGGGCTGCCGCTGGGCGTGGGTGGCGCCGAAGTCCATGCAGTAGCCGGCGGTGTTGGGGAAGGCGAGGAGGTCGCCGGGGCGGGGCAGCCGGGGCAGGTGGACGACGCGGCGGGTGATCAGGTCGGACTCCAGGCACAGGTTGCCCATCAGGTGGACGGCGGCGGGGCCGTCCGGGGCGGGCGGGACGGGGCCGCGGGGCGGGGCGGCGTCGCGGGGCAGGAGGACCGGGTCGAGGAGGACGCCGTGGTCCTCCAGGCTCATGTCACCGGCGTTCATGGCCAGGCGCACCAGGTGGGCCCCGCCGGGGTCCGCCCGCCGTACCTCCAGGACCCTGCCGAGGGTGAGCCCGCACTGGTCCACGAGCGCCCTGCCGGGCTCCACGTACAGCTCGTGGAGGCTCTCCAGCAGCAGGGTGCCCAGCGGGCGGCCGCCGAGCCCCGGGGCGGGGCGCGTCAGCAGTTCGTCCAGGTAGCCGGCGCCGGCGGTCGGGCGGTGGGCGGGGTAGAGGCCCAGCGAGCCCCTGAGGGTGCCGTTCTCCATCCGGAGGCCGTAGCCGTGGCCGTCCCAGGTCATGGGCGGGCGCCGGCCCATGACGGCGTGGGTGAGCGCAGTGGTGTAGCGGTCCCACTGCCCGGCGTGCGCGAGGTAGTCGACGCCGAACCCGCCCCCGACGTCGACGGCGCGCGGGGAGAAGCCGCGTGCCCGCAGCACGTCCATGGCCCGCAGGCAGCCTTCGAGGGCGGCCGCCTTCTCGTCCAGGCCGGTGGTGTCGAGGTGGTAGCCGACACCGACCGGCTCCAGGGCGTCCCGGTGGCGGCCCGCCGTGTCCAGCAGGTCGTCCAGGTCCCCTGCCGGGGAGCCGAAGCGGCTGCGGCGGGACAGCAGCGTGGTGCCGGCGGAGGAGAAGCCGGACAGCCGCAGCACGACCCGCAGCCGGGGCAGCCCGTGGGTCCGTACGAGCCCGGCGGCCTGTGCCAGCTCCGCCGGCCCGTCGGCGTTGACGATCGCCCCGGAGCGGGCCGCCAGCCACAGGAACTCCGGGTCCTTGGGGCCCGTCGCCATGACGCGGTCGCCCGTCCACCCGGACGCGAGGGCGTGCTGCAACTCGCCGAGGGAGGCCGCGTCCAGGGCGGCGTCGGTGGTGACCAGGCGGCGGACCAGCGCGCTGGACCGGTTCGCCTTGTGCGCGAAGAAGATACGGCCGGTGAGCCGGTGGCGGTGGAGGACGGCGCGGAAGCGCTCCACGTTGTCGGCGATCTGGTCCGGCAGGAGGACGTTGAGGGGTGACCCCAGCGCGTCCACCAGCCCGTGCAGGAACGCGCCTCCGGTCTCCAGGAGCGCGGCCGGCCGCCGTTCGAGCCGGGGCTCCAGGTAGAGGGGCTCCTCGTCCGCCCCGAGCGGGGCTCGTACGTCCGGTGTTCCGGGTGGGTCCGTCCCCGCCGTGCGTTTCCCCGCCGTGCTCATCCCAGCTTTTCCTCCCGCTTCCGCGAGGAATGCCGACCGGCTCCGTCGTCGTCCCGCTCTTTATGCCCAACTTTCCCCGGCGGGATGGCCGTGGGGAACGAGACGGCCGGATTCAGCCCGTGCGGCCGGTGGAGCGGTTCCGGAACGCCGTCACGTCACCCCCAGGGTGATCCCCAGCCCCACCAGCGTGCCGCCGATCACCCGGTTGAGGGCCTTCTGGGCCCGCAGCAGCGACGTGCGCAGCTGGGAGTGCGAGAAGAACAGCGCCACCAGGCCGAACCAGGCCAGATGCGCGAGGGACATGAACAGGCCGTAGGCGCCCTGCTGCCACCGTGGCGTGTCCGGGCCGACGACCTGGGTGAAGGTGGAGACCACGAACAGGGTGGTCTTCGGGTTCAGCACGTTGGTCAGGAAGCCGCCGCGCAGCGCGGCCCACCGCGTGAGGGTCTGCTTCGACTCCAGGTCGACCGTCACGTCGGCGCGGGAGAAGAACGTGCGCAGGCCGATGTACACGAGGTAGGCCGCGCCCACCAGCTTGATCGCGGTGAACAGCGCGGTGTTGGCGGCGATCAGCAGGCCCACGCCCAGCATGGTGTACGTGACGTGGACCAGGACACCGGCGGCGACGCCCGCGGCGGACAGGAGCCCGGTCTTCCGGCCGTGGAGGCAGCTGTTCCGTACGACCATGGCGAAGTCGGCGCCCGGGCTGATGACCGCGAGGACCGTGATGACGGCGACCGCGAGCAGCTCAGGCACCGGGCACGCTCCCGGGCTTGCCGTACGGGCCCGCGCCGGTGCCCGGCCCCGCGTGCGTGCCCGGGGCCGGCCCCGCGTCGGCGCCCGCGTCGCCCGGCCCGCCGGCGGGCGGCTCCGGCCGCTCCTCCAGGTCGCGGACCAGCAGCGTCGCACCGGCGACGGCGCCCGGCATCAGGAACACCGCCACGAACGGCACCAGGAAGGCGAGGGTCAGCGGCACGCCGAAGCCCAGCGTGAGCATGCGGCGGCCGCGCAGCATCGCGAGGCGCTCCTTGAGTTCGACCCGGCGCCGCTGGAGCGCCACCGCCGTGAGCTCCTCCGCCAGGAAGAAGCCGGACACGCAGAAGCCGAGCACGGGGACGACGGTCTGGCCGACGACCGGGATGAACCCGAGCGCGAAGAGGACGATCCCGTACAGCACCACCCGCAGGAGGATGCGCACGCTGTCCCGGCCGGAGATCCACAGCTCGCGCCAGAGCGGCAGCCCGGACCGGGGCACCTCGCCGCCCTCGGCGCGGTCGACCTCCTCGGAGAGCGACTCGTAGAAGGGCTGGCCGACGAGGAGGGTGACGGCGGTGAACGTCACGACGGCCAGGAACAGGCCGAAGGCGAAGACCAGCGCGGTCAGGAAGCCGCGGAAGGTGCCCCGCCAGGGCGAGGACCAGTCGTCCGCGAAGGGCGTCGCCCACGCGGTCAGGTCGTCGGCCCCGTAGGCCAGACCGGCCAGCGCGGCCGCGTACAGCAGCAGGGTGACCAGGCCGGGCAGCAGCCCGAACCCGAACCACCGGCCGTGCCGGCCGACCCAGCGCTGGCCCTTCATCAGATAGCCGAAACCCACCCCGAGATCACGCATGGGGCCACCCTAGCGGGGGGCTCCCGCGGGAATTCCCCGGGCCGGTGACAGCTTGATCCATCGTCATGATCATTACGCGGGAGGGAGTACGGGTGTCGGACCGGAGGGCTGTTCGGGGGACCGTGGCCGAGGGCTTCGAGGCGGTACGGGAGGAATTCGCCGCGGTGGTGGCCAGGGAGAGGCCCGACTACGCGGCGCAGGTGGCCGCGTACGTGCACGGCCGGAAGGTCGTCGACCTGTGGGCGGGGCCGGACACGGACGGGGAGACGCTGTACGGGGTCTACTCCTCCACCAAGGGCGCCGCGCACCTGCTGGTCGCGCTGCTGGTCCAGGAAGGGACGCTGGACCTGGACCGGAGGGTGGCGCACTGGTGGCCGGAGTTCGCGGCGGGCGGCAAGGGCGCGGTGACGCTGCGCGACCTGCTCACGCACCGCGCGGGCGTGGTCGGCGTGGACGGCGGCTTCTCGCCGGAGGAGCTGGCGGACGACCGGGCGATGGCCGGGCGGCTGGCGGGGCAGCGGCCCTACTGGCGCCCGGGGGCGGGGTTCGGCTACCACGCGTACGTCATCGCGGCCCTGACCGGCGAGGTGGTGTTCCGCGCGACCGGGCGGACGCTGCACGAGCTGTACGAGGAGCGGATCCGCGCCCCGCACGCGCTGGACTTCTTCCTCGGCCTGCCTCAGGAGCACGAGCCGCGCTTCCGTCCGGTCCAGCCGATGGACCCGACGCCGGAGCAGCGGGCGGAGCTCGCCGCGGCGGAGGTGCCGGACGTGCCCGGCACCCTGCCGTCGATCGCGTACAACCGCAACGGTGAGCGGCCGACCGACATCGAGAGCCTGCCCAACGACCGGCTGGTGCGCGCCAAGGGACCGGCCTCGTTCGGCGGGGTGGCGTCGGCGCGCGGGCTCGCCGGGATGTACGCGGCGGCGGTGACCGGGCTGGAGGGGCGGGAGCCCCTGCTGGAGGCCGGCACGGTGGCGGAGATCGGCCAGCTCCACTCGGTCGGGTACGACCTGGTCGGGCGGGACCACAGCTCGTTCGTCCTCGGCTTCCAGGACTCGACGTACCGGTACCCGTTCCTCGGCAGCGGGTCGTTCGGTCACGGCGGGGCGGGCGGGTCGCAGGCGTTCGCCGACCCGCGGGCGGGCCTGGCGTACGGGTTCACGCGCCGCCGGTACGCCTTCCCGGGCGGGGCGGCGCCGGAGAACGTCCGCCTCGTGCGGGCGGTGCACTCGGCGGCGCTGGCGTCGGCGCCCTGACGCGGCCGGGGCGGCCCGGGCCCGGACGGTACGGCGGAGGGCCGCACCCCGAGCGGGTGCGGCCCTCCGGCGCGTACGGGCGGTGCGATCAGGCGACGTCGAGGTCGACCGTGATGTTGCCGCGGGTGGCCTTGGAGTACGGGCAGACCTGGTGGGCCTTCTCGATGAGCTCCTTGGCGGTGGCGGCGCTGACGTTCGGGATCTTCGCGGAGATCTTGACGATGATCCCGAAGCCGTCGGCGTTCTTGCCGATGCCGACCTCGGCGGTGACCGTCGAGCCGGTGATGTCGGCGCCCTCCTGGCGGGCGACGACGCCGAGCGCGCCCTGGAAGCAGGCGCTGTAACCGGCGGCGAAGAGCTGCTCGGGGTTGGTGCCCTCGCCGGACCCGCCCATCTCCTTGGGCGGGTTCACGACGACGTCGAGCTTGCCGTCGTTGGTGGCCACGCGGCCGTCACGGCCGTTCTCGGCGGTGGCGACGGCGGTGTACAGGACGTCGGACTGCTGGATCGACATGTAAGAGGTTTCCTCCTGTGTGGCGCCGCGACTCGCGCCCGTGATCGCGGCGGGCTGGAGGTGAGCCTATCGGGTGAGTGAAACGATCATCTTGCCGGTGTTCTCGCCGCGCAGCATGCCGAGGAACGCCTCGACGCCGTTCTCCATGCCCTCGACGACGGTCTCCTTGTACTTCAGCTCACCGGAGGCCAGCCAGCCGGCGACCTCCTTGACGAACTGCGGCTGGAGCGCCGCGTGGTCGCCCACGAGCATGCCCTGGATGCGCAGCCGCTTGCCGATGACCAGCGCGAGGTTGTGCGGGGCGGGGGTCGGCTCGGTGCTGTTGTACTGGGCGATCATGCCGCAGATGGTGGCGCGGCCGTGCACGTTGAAGGACGAGATCGCGGCTTCCAGGTGCTCGCCGCCGACGTTGTCGAAGTAGACGTCGATGCCGTCCGGGGCCGCTTCCTTGAGCTGGGCGGCGACGGGGCCGTTCTTGTAGTTGAAGGCGGCGTCGAAGCCGTACTCCTCAGTGAGGAGCCGGACCTTCTCGTCGGAGCCGGCCGAGCCGATGACCCGGGAGGCGCCGCGGAGCTTCGCCATCTGGCCGACCTGGCTGCCGACGGCGCCGGCCGCGCCGGAGACGAAGACCACGTCGCCCTCCGTGAAGGACGCGACGTCGAAGAGACCGGCGTAGGCGGTGAGGCCGGTCATGCCGAGGACGCCGAGGTACGCGGAGAGGGGGGCGAGGGAGGCGTCGACCTTGGTGGCGTGCTTGGCGTTCACGTCCGCGTACTCGCGCCAGCCGAGGCCGTGCAGGACGTGGTCGCCCACCGCGAAGCCCTCGGCGGCGGAGGCGATGACCTCACCGACCGCGCCGCCCTCCATGGGCCGGTCGAGCTGGAACGGCGGTACGTACGACTTCACGTCGTTCATGCGGCCGCGCATGTAGGGGTCGACCGAGAAGTGCAGGTTGCGGACGAGGATCCGGCCCTCGGCCGGCGCGGCGACGGGCGCCTCGCGGAGAGCGAAGTCCTCGGGCGCGGGCCAGCCGTGCGGGCGGGCGACGAGGTGCCATTCGCGGCCGGACGCGGGAAGAGCGGACATGGTGCGGGCCTCCTGGTATTGCTGCACGCCGTGCGTGTTTCGTTCACTACCTGAAACAACCATGCGCCTGGATATTTCAGGTTGTCAAGTAAATGGGTATCCTGGACCCATGTCCAGCAGACGCACAGACCCGCTCACCCTCGAAGTGGTCGAGCTCATCGGCTCGGTGGTGACCCGCTACCACGAGGAGTACGAGCAGGCCGCCGCGCAGCACTCCCTGACCGGCGCCCAGGCCCGTGTCCTCGGGCTGCTCGCCCTGGAGCCGACGCCCATGCGCCGCATCGCGCAGTCGCTGCGGTGCGAGCCGTCCAACGTGACCGGCATCGTGGACCGCCTGGAGGCGCGCGGCCTGGTGGAACGCCGGCCGGACCCGGCCGACCGCCGGGTCAAGATCGCGGCGGCCACGGAGGAGGGCCGCGCCACGGCCCGCCGCCTCCGCGAGGCCCTCGACTTCGCGCGCGAACCCCTCGCCGCCCTTTCCGAGGCCGAACGCACCGCCCTCCGCGACCTCCTCCGCCGCATGCTGGGCACGCCGGGCGAGTAGGGAGCGTCCGCACAGTACCGGCGCCCACCCCGGGGGGGCGCCGGTACTTCGACGACGTCGGCGCGGGGCTGCCGGGTGACGGGCCTTCGGAGTACGGGCCGCCGGCCCGTGACCCGGCTCAGGGGCCGGGGCCCGATCGGCCGGGGTGCGGGGTGCCGGGGGTCAGACGCACCACCAGAGGAACCAGTCGCACGACTCGGTCGGGGTGGGTTCCGGGGCGGGGTCGGCGGGTGGCGGGGGCTCTTCGGGGGCCGGGTCCTCGGGGGCGGGGTCGCCAGGGTCGCCCGGGTCACCGGGGTCGCCGGGCCCGCCCGGCGGCGGGTCCTCGGGGGCCGGGTCGTCCTGGCCCGGGTCCTCGGGGGTACCCGGCTCCTCGGGGTCGCCCGACGGCTGCGGGGCGGACGGGCCGGTGCCCGGCTCGCCACCCGGCGCCGAGGCGGACGCGCCGGGCGCGTGCGACGGCGCGCCGGAGCCCTCGTCGCCGGGACCCGCGCCCTCCTCGGGGCCGGCCGTGGCGGACGTCGCCGTCACCGGTTCGGTGACCGGGCTCGGGCCGTCCGGCACCTCGGAGCCCTCCGGCCGGGCGGGCAGCGGGTCCGGGAGGGCCTCGTCGTCCTGCCGTACGGCGGTGGCGGAACCGTCCTCGCCCGGGTGCTCGATCGCCAGCTCGGCCAGGCTCAGCAGCCCGGCCGCCAGGACGAGCGCGCCCACCACGGTGAGCAGCTTGCGCCCCCGCCGCTTGCGGGCACGGCGCCCCGCCGGGCGCGCCCGGCGGGCGGGCGGCTGGGCACGGCGCGCCTGGCCGCGGGCACGACGGGGCCCCGCGGGCGGATGCTCCTCGTCCCGGTCCAGCTCGTAGACGTGCTCCGCCGCGGACGTCTGGGCGTCGTCGTGCCGGAGCTCCTCGACGGGCGTTCCGCAGCCGGCACAGGCCAGGGCGCCGTTGAGGTGCCTCTGACACTGGTGGCAGTAATCCATGGCGCCCGCAGATTATGCGCCGCCGGGACACCGGAGGTACCCGCGACTGTGAGGATCCTGTGTGGAAAGTGCCGACACCCGGCGCGCCGTTCCCTTCGCGTGGAACGGGCAGGATGTCGGCATGACAGCCTCCGGCGCGCCCTCCGCCCCGTTCGGTCCGCTCGACTTCCAGCTCGTCCTGCTGCGCCGGATGGCCGACCACCAGCCGGGCCTCGTGGAGGACGCCCGCCGCCGGCTGGGCGTGTCGATCGCCGGCATGCGGGAGGCCAACCGCCGCTGGCAGGCGATGACCCGTGCCCCCCGGTCACGGGGCGCGCTCACCCGCTACCGCTCGGTGCTCGGTGAACCCGAGTCCCGCACCCGCCGCGCCATCGGCGACCTGGAGTGCGACGCCCTGCTGTGGCCGGTGCCGCTCTGGCCGGACCTCCGCTTCGAGGTGCTGGCCGCGCCCGGCGGCGGGGCGGTGTGGAACGAGTGGCTCGTCCGGGCGCCCGGCGCGGCCGGCCCCGAGCTGCGTACGGTCGCCGACCTCCGCCCCTGGAGCTGCACGGTCGACGAGGTGGCCCGCGCCTTCGCGCCGGCCCGTCCGATGGAGGGCAGCGCGCCCACCCGGTGGCGGTTGGCGTTCACCCCGCCCGGCGCGGAGCCGTGCGTGGCCGAGTTCACCTGGGGACTGCTCCAACGGCTCGTGTGAACCGGCCGTGTGCCCGGCCCGTACGCCCTGCCCGTACGCCCGGCCGGCAGCCGCGCTGCACGGCCGCCGCACGCCCCGGCCACGGCCGCCCCACCGGCCCCGCGTCGCTCCTTCGGCCGCTGTCTGTCACCCCGTCAGCTCCCCCGGCGCGCGCGGCCCGCCCGGCGCACGCACGATGCGAGGACGTACCGCTCCTGGGAGGATCCGCACCGTGACCGTCAGTCTCGAGCAGTTGCGCCGCTGCCATGTCGCCGTCGACCTGGGGGCCGCCAGGACCCGGGTCTTCATCAAGGGTGTGGGGCTCGTCGTCGACGAGCCGAGCGTCGCCGCCGTCAACACCCGTACCGGGGCCCTGATCGCCGTGGGCGAGTTCGCGGAGAAGATGACCGGCCGCACCCCCGACTACATCCGCGTCGTGCGCCCCGTCTCGGGCGGCACCGTCGTCGACATCGAGATGGCCCAGCGGATGCTGCGCCACCTCCTCGGCGAGAAGCTCCGCCGCCAGCTCCGCCGCAAGCCGATGCTGCGGGCCGCCGCGTGCACCCCGCACGACAGCGACCCGCTCGCCCAGCGCGCCACGATCGAGACGCTCGTCGGGCTCGGCGCCCGCCGTGTGGAGTTGGTGGACACCCTGATCGCGGCGGCGGTCGGCTGCGGGCTGCCGGTGGAGGAGCCCACCGCCACCATGATCCTGGTGTGCGGGGCCGCCACCACCCAGGTCGCCGTACTGTCGCTGGGCGCGATCGTCACCGCCGAGCGCATCCCGGTCGGCGGCAACGCCATCGACCACGCCGTCATCCAGTACCTGCGCCACCAGCACGAGCTGATGCTGCCGAGCCAGTCGGTGCGCCCGCTCCAGCTCGCCCTGCACGGCAACGGCCTCACCCCGCACGGCCCGGCGTCCACCGAGATCCACGGGCGGGACGTGGCGACGGGGCTGGCCCGCTCCGTGCTGGTCGACACGGCCGCCGTGCGCCAGGCGCTGCACACGCCGCTGACGACGGTGCTCGACGGCATCGGGAAGGTGCTGCGGGACTGCCCGCCGGACCTGGTCGCCGACCTCGTGGACCGCGGCATCATGATGGTCGGCGGCAGCGCGCTGCTGCCCGGCCTCGACCAGATGCTGCGCAACGCGACGGGCATGCCCGTGCAGATCGCCGAACGGCCCGACATCTGCGCCGTCCTGGGCCTCGGGGCGATGCTGGAGGGCCGCGTCCAGCCCATCACGCTGAACCCGCTCGCCGAGGCCGAGTGACCCGTGGGCGCCCGGCGGGGGCGCCCGGATCCCACCGCGGGCGGGTGCCGCGCCCCTGACGGGCGCGCCCCGCCCGCGCCCCGTCCCGCACCGCCCCGGCACCCCCGCACCTCCCCCGCCCGCGCCCGCGCCCGGCGAGCCCGCACCCGCCGCACCCCTCCCCCGCGCCCGGGGCCGCGTCCTCCTCCGCGAGCCCCCCGGCGGCACCCGGCCCTCCCGGTCCCGCCCCCGCCGCCGTACGCGCGAGCACTCGTCGCAGCCGGGCGCGAGGACCACCGGACCGCTGGACGGTACGGGCGCTCGAGCCCGGACCGTACCCCGCACGAGCAGCGCCGGAACTGCGGCGAACAGCACACTCGGCATCGCTTCCGCCCGGGCGTCGACGGGGAGAATGGTGGGGCCCGTGACCGCAGATGGACAGCCCCGCGCGGACCCCTGCGCGGCGTTGCGAGGAGGACGACGAGTGAGTTCGCTCTTTCCGGCCCTGGACGCCGGATCCGAACGGCCCGCGCTGCGGTTCGGGGACCGTTCGCTGACGTACGGCGAACTGCGGGCCGTCGCCGGTTCGCTGGCCGCCCGGCTGGACGGGGCGGGGCGCGTCGCCGTGTGGGCGACGCCCACGCTGGAGACGGCGGTCGCCGTGGTCGCCGCGCTGCTGGCGGGCGTGCCGGCCGTACCGCTCAACCCGAAGACGGGTGAGCGCGAGCTGACGCACATCGTCACCGACAGCGGCCCGGCGCTCGTCCTGGCCGCCGCGGACGCCGAACTGCCCCCTGCCCTGGCGTCGTTGCCCCGGATCGACATCCCCACCGGCGTCCCCGCCGACGGGTCCGGGGACCGAGCCGGGGAGCGTGGCGGGGCCGGGGTCCCGCCGCGCGCCGAGCCGGCGTCGCCCGCGGACCCGGCGCTGGTCGTCTACACCTCCGGCACCACCGGCCCGCCCAAGGGCGCGGTGCTGTCCCGCCGGGCCGTCGCCGCGACGCTGGACGCGCTGGAGGACGCCTGGGGGTGGACGTCCGACGACGTCCTGGTGCACGCCCTCCCCCTCTTCCACGTCCACGGGCTGATCCTGGGCGTGCTGGGACCGCTGCGGCGCGGCGGATCGGTGCGCCACCTGGGCCGGTTCACCACCGGCGGGGTGGCGCGGGAGCTGGCGGACGGCGGGACGATGCTGTTCGGCGTACCGACGATGTACCACCGCGTCGCCGAAGCCCTGGCGGACGACCCGCAGTTGGCCAAGGCGCTGGCCGGCGCGCGGCTGCTGGTGTCGGGGTCGGCGGCGCTGCCCGTGCACGACCACGAGCGGATCGCCGCGCTGACGGGACGGCGGGTGATCGAGCGGTACGGGATGACGGAGACGCTGATGAACACCAGCGTCCGGGCGGACGACGTCGAGCCGCGCACCGGCTCGGTGGGCGTCCCGCTGCCCGGGGTCGACCTGCGGCTGGTCGAGGAGGACGGCACGGAGATCACGGCGTACGACGGGGAGACGGTCGGCGAGATCCAGGTGCGCGGCCCGAACCTGTTCACCGAGTACCTGAACCGGCCCGACGCCACGGCCGCCGCGTTCGACGGGACCTGGTTCCGCACCGGCGACATGGCGGTCCGGGACGCGGACGGGTCGGTACGGATCGTGGGGCGCAAGGCGACCGACCTGATCAAGAGCGGCGGTTACAAGATCGGCGCGGGTGAGATCGAGAACGCGCTGCTCGACCACCCGGGGGTGCGGGAGGCCGCCGTGACCGGGGAACCGGACGCCGACCTGGGCGAGCGGATCGTGGCGTGGGTCGTCCCCGCCGACCCGGCGGCGCCGCCGTCCGGGCAGGAGCTGGCCGACCACGTCGCGGCGCAGCTCGCCCCGCACAAACGGCCCCGGGTGGTCCGGTACCTGGAGGTGCTGCCCCGCAACGACATGGGCAAGATCCTGAAGCGGGCGCTCCGTGGCTGAGCGCCTGTCCGCCCGCGAGGCCGTCGCGCTGGTCACCGACGCCTTCACGGAGCACACCCCGCCCGGCCGGACGTGCGCGCCGGACGGCCCGCTGTCCTGGGAGGGGTACGGCGCCTCCCGCGCGCGTGCCGCCGAGCGCACGGGCGAGGCCGAGTCCGTGGTGTACGGCAGGGCGCTGGCCGGCGGCCGGCCGTGCGCGGTGCTGGCCTTCGAGTTCGGGTTCCTCGGCGGCTCGCTGGGCGAGCGGGCGGGCGACCGGCTGGAGGCGGCGTACCGGCTGGCGCGGGAGGAGCGGATCCCGCTGGTCTCGCTGGTCGCGACCGGGGGCAGCCGGATGCAGGAGGGCATGGTCGCGCTGACCCAGCTCCAGCGGGTGGCGCGCGAGTCGGTGCTGCTGCGGGAGGCCGGCGTGCCGCACGTCGCGGTGCTGCGCGACCCGGCGACCGGTGGCGGCTGGGCGACGGTGGGGGCGGGTGCCGACGTGATCCTGGCGCTGCCCGGGGCGCAGGTGGGGTTCGCCGGGTCGCGGGTGCGCCCGCCGGACGCCGACCCGGCCGCGTACACGGCCGAGGGCCAGCTCGCGGCGGGGCATGTCGACGCGGTCGTGCGCCCGGAGGAGCTGCGCGGGACGGTGGCGCGCTGGCTGGCCGCGCTGACCGGCCCCGCGCCGGAGGTCCCGCCGCCCTCCGCGCTCGTCGGCACCGCGCTGCCCGCGAGCGGCTGGGACGCGGTGCGGCAGGCGCGTGACCCGGCCCGCCCGCGCGCCGAGGCGTATCTGGACGCGTACTTCACGGACCGGCTGCCGCTCGTCGGCGACCGCTGCGGGGGTACGGACCCGGGGACGCTGTGCGGCGTCGGGATCCGCGCCGGGGCGGGCGCGGTGGCGTACGTCGCCCAGTGCGGGACGGCGACCCGCCCGGCGGGTTATCGCACGGCGGCCCGGGTGATCCGGCTCGCCGACCGGCTCGGCATCCCGGTGCTGACGCTCGTCGACACCCCCGGCGCGGCGAACGACGCCGAGGCGGAGCGGGCGGGTGCGGGCGCGGCGATCGCGGACGCGTTCGCGGCCGTCGCCGGTGCGCGGGTCGGGGTGACGACGCTCCTGATCGGCGAGGGCGGTTCGGGCGGCGCGCTGGCCCTGGCCGCGCCCGGCAACACCTGGGCCACCCGGGACAGTTACTTCTCGGTGATCGCCCCGGAGCTGGCGGCGGCCATCCTGAAGCGCCCGCCCGAGGAGGCGCCGCGCACGGCGGAGCAGCTCCGCCTGCGCCCCCAGGACCTGCTGGACCTCGGGCTGGTGCGCGGCATCGTCTGACGACGGGCCGGCGCGCCCGGCGGCCCCGCCGGGCGCGCGCCCGGCCCGCTCCCCCGCCGCTCACCCCCTCCGGCGCGCCCCGCATCGCCCGGGGGGCGGCTCACTCCTCCGTGGCGCTGTCCTCCCCGGCCCGCTCCTTCGTGGCTCACTCCTCCGTGGCTCACTCCTCCGTGGCGCAGTCCGCCGTGGCGCCGGCCTCCGCGGCGTCCAGGGCGGTGGTCAGTTCATCGAGCCGGTCGCGCAGCGCGCGGATCTCCTCCAGGGGCAGCCCGGTGGCGACGGCGATCCGGCGCGGGACGCCGACGGCGCGCTCCCGCAGCTCGGTGCCCGCGGGGGTGGGCCGGGCGGTGACGGACCGCTCGTCCTCGGCACTGCGCCGCCGCTCGACGTACCCGGCCGCTTCCAGGCGCTTCAGGAGCGGGGACAGGGTGCCGGAGTCCAGCCGCAGGTGCTCGCCGATCCGCTTGACCGGCAGCTCGCCGTGTTCCCAGAGGACCAGCATCACCAGGTACTGGGGGTAGGTGAGGCCGAGGTCCTTGAGCGCGGTGCGGTAGACGCCGTTGAAGGCGCGTGTGGCGGCGTGCAGCGAGAAGCAGATCTGGTGGTCGAGGCGGAGGAAGTCCTCGTCCCGCACGGTCCCGAACGTGTCCATGGACACAGGGTACGCGAACGCGATTCAGTTGTGCACAACTGAATCGTGCGATACAAATATCTCCGGCACCACGCCACGCACCCTTCCGAGAGGACGAGTCCCATGGACGCCCTGTACACCGCTGTCGCCACCGCCAACGGCCGCGAGGGCCGCGCGGTCAGCTCCGACGGCCAGATCGACCTTCCGCTCGGCTTCCCCCAGGCGCTGGGCGGCAACGGCCAGGGCACCAACCCCGAGCAGCTCTTCGCCGCCGGGTACGCGGCGTGCTTCGCCAGCGCGATGGGCTCGATAGGCCGCCAGGAGAAGATCGACGTCAAGGACGCCTCGGTGACCGCCGAGGTCAGCATCGGCAAGGACACGGACGGCGGCTTCGGCCTCGCGGTCGTGATGCGCGTCGAGCTCCCGGACCACCTCCAGGGCGAGGCCGGCCGTGACCTGCTGGAGAAGACCCACGCGTACTGCCCCTACTCCAAGGCCACGCGCGGCAACATCCCGGTCGAGCTCGTCATCGAGTGAGGCTCGGGTCCAGCCGGCGCGTGCGGTAGCTGTCGGCGTCGAGGGTGACCACCTCCGCGTGGTGGACCAGCCGGTCCACCGTCGCGGAGGCCGTCGCGCCGTCGCCGAACACCTCGTCCCACCGGCCGAGCGGCCGGTTGCCGGTGACGATCAGCGAACCCCGCTCGTAGCGGTGCGAGACAAGCTGGAAGAGGAGCTGCGCCACCTCGGCGTCGAAGGGCACGTACCCCACCTCGTCGACCACGAGCAGCGGGTACGCGTCCAGCCGGGCCAGCTCCTCGCGCAGCCGTCCCGCGGCCCGGGCGTCCGCGAGCCGGGCGCCCCACTCGGCGGCGGTGGCGAACAGCACCTGGTGGCCCGCCTGACACGCCCGTACGCCCAGGGCGACGGCCAGGTGGGTCTTGCCGGTGCCGGGACCGCCCAGCAGCACCACGTTCGCCTTCCGGCCCACGAAGTCCACCTTCCCGAGCCGGGCGATCACCTGCGGCCCGGGCGCCCGCAGGTGCCCCTCGTCGAACGTCTCCAGCACCTTCCGGGCCGGGAACCCCGCGGCCTCGATCCGCCCCTCGGCCCCGGCCGCCGGCTCCTCCGGCGTTTCCCGCCGCCCCTCCCGCTGGGCCGGTACGGCCGCCTCCGGGGGCGCCCCCGGCACGGGGTGCTGCCTGGCCTCGTGCGCGGCCATGGGCCCCGACATGTAGGCGAGGATCGCGGCCGAGGCGATGAACGCCATATGGATCACCGTCCCCCACAACAGGTCGTGCCGGGGGGTGTGGTGCACGTCCACGAACATCTGGAGCAGGTGCACCGAGGAGATCCCCACGATGGCGGTGGCCAGCTTCACCTTCAGCACGTTGGAGTTGACGTGCGACAGCCACTCGGGCTGGTCCCGGTGCCCCTGGAGGCCGATCCGGGACACGAAGGTCTCGTACCCCCCGACGATCACCATGATCAGCAGATTGGCGATCATCACCACGTCGACCAGCTTGAGCACGGCCAGCATGACGTGCGTCTCGTCCGCGTGACCGCTGATGACGTGGTGGACGAGGTGCCACAGCTCGTTGAAGAACTTGTAGACGTACACCCCCTGTGCCGCCACCAGACCGAAGTACAGCGGGGCCTGGAGCCAGCGGGTCGCGAAGAGGGCGCACCCCAGGGTGGTCATGGTCGACGGGGGCGGGGCGGAGCGGGACACGAGACCTCCAACGGCCGGGAGGTTCGTCATTCTTGTGCGCCGCCACCGACAATCTGAATTCGTGCCACCCGTTGGGGTTAATAGAATTCCAGTAGGACAACACCCCTTGCCGCCGGAGACGGAACACCCCCCGCCGGAGGACCGGCGGGGGGTGCGACGGCGAAAGCAGACGTCAGCTCAGCGTCTTGAGCGCCGCCACGTCGTAGGGCTTCAGCTCGTCCAGGCGGTTCGCCAGCACCTTCGCCGCCCACTGGGGGTCCTGGAGCAGGGCGCGGCCGACGGCGACCAGGTCGAACTCGTCGCGCTCCAGGCGGTCGAGCAGGTTGTCGATGCCCTGGAGCGGGGCGCCCTCGCCCATGAACGCCCGGATGAAGTCGCCGTCCAGGCCGACGGACCCGACGGTGATGGCGGGCCGGCCCGTGAGCTTCTTGGTCCAGCCGGCGAGGTTCAGGTCCGACCCCTCGAACTCCGGCACCCAGTAGCGGCGGGTGGAGGCGTGGAAGGCGTCGACGCCGGCCGCGGCGAGCGGGGTCAGGATCGCCTCCAGCTCCTCCGGGGTCTCGGCCAGCCGGGCGTCGTAGGCGTCCTGCTTCCACTGGGAGTAGCGGAAGAGGACCGGGAAGCCGGGCGAGACGGCCTCGCGCACGGCGGCCACGATCTCGGCCGCGAACTTCGTGCGGGCCACCGGGTCGCCGCCGTAGGCGTCGGTACGGCGGTTCGTGCCCGCCCACAGGAACTGGTCGAGGAGGTAGCCATGGGCGCCGTGCAGTTCGACGCCGTCGAAGCCGATGCGCTCGGCGGCCGCGGCGGCCTCCGCGAAGGCGCCGATGACGTCGTCCAGGTCACCCCGGGTCATCGCCCTGCCGGCACCCTCGGTGCCGTCGAGGCGGATGCCGGAGGGGCCGACCGCGGGAGCGCCGGCGAAGGGCGGGTCGTCCTGCCGCCGCACCATGCCGATGTGCCAGAGCTGCGGCACGATCGTGCCGCCCGCCGCGTGCACGGCCTCGGCGACGGCGGCCCACCCCGCGAGCTGCTCCTCGCCGTGGAACCGGGGCACCTGGTCGCTCTGCCCGGCCGACTCGTGGCCGACGTACGTCCCCTCCGTGACGATCAGCCCGACCCCCGCGGCGGCACGGCGGGCGTAGTACGACCGCACGTCCTCGCCGGGCACGCCGCCCGGGGAGAACTGGCGCGTCATCGGCGCCATCACGATGCGGTTGGGAACGGTCAGACCGTTCAGCGTGACGGGCCGGGAGAGGATGTCGGCCGCGCGGGAGGCGGCGGGCTCGGTGACGGTCACGGGGGTGCTCCTCGGAGGTACCAGACGGTATGTGCACGTGCATTGAACGCGTGCATGCGTCAACCTCCCCGCTCGCGCCCCGATTCCCGGCCACCGCCCGGACCACCCTGTGATCCGGGACACGCCGGCCCCGCGGAAGGGGGCGGGGGTCGGACCGCCGGACAGGCGGCCCGTGTACGGCACTTCACGGCCGTGGGACACCCGGGGGAAGCGGTCACCCCGGGGGCACTGCGGTGCTCCGAGCAGCGAAAGCGCTGCTCGAATCGTTTCTTCACCGCTGGACTGCGGTGGGGCGGGTGGGACTCGAACCCACGGCCGACGGATTATGAGTCCGCTGCTCTAACCGGCTGAGCTACCGCCCCTTACGGCGCGTCGCGCACATTTGTGCGCGCCGTCTGCCGCAGCATAGCCGCTCATACGATCTCCTGCTCCGGATGGTCGGCAACGCACGACCATGGAGACCGCGCCGCGGCCCGGATGGTTCCCGCCGGGGGCGAACCGGGGCGGAAAAACAAGGAGAGGGCCTCGAAAGGCCCTCTCCTGGTACCGCTCCCCCGACTGGACTCGAACCAGTAACCCTCCGGTTAACAGCCGAATGCTCTGCCAATTGAGCTACAGGGGATCGCGCTCCCCCGACTGGACTCGAACCAGTAACCTGCCGGTTAACAGCCGGCTGCTCTGCCAATTGAGCTACAGGGGATTGCTGCGTTGCACCGAACGTACCCACCTGGGGTCTCCCGGGCGGCGCTCGCTCGCTGCGACACATACATTAGCGCAAGCAGGGGGGTGCTCCGCCAATCGGTTCCCCGGGGTGATCTCCGGCCCTTACGGGTAGGCGGCCAGCACCGACGCCTACGGAAGGGTGGCAGCCATGCGGTACAAGGTCACGTTCGTCGTTGGACTGACCCTCGGTTACGTCCTCGGCACCCGTGCCGGACGGGAGCGCTACGAACAGCTCCGCAAGTCCGCGCGCGAGTTCTCCCACAACCCGGCGGTGCGCAATGCCGCCGAATCGGCCGCGCAGACCGGGCGGGAGGTGGCCGGCAAGGCGCTGCACACCGTGAGCGACAAGGTCGGCGACCGGATGCCCGAGTCGGTGGCCGAGCGGGTGCGCTCGCTGCGGGAGCGCAGCCAGGGCAACGGCCAGGACGAGTGGGGGACCAGTAACACCTAGGGTGCGGCAGAATCTATCCCCATGGGGATAGTCGCCGGGTTGGACAGTTCGTCGGGTTTCACGCGCATCGTCGTCTGTGACACGGAAACGGGTGCGGTGCTGCGGCAGGGCTACGCACCGCACCCCGTCGAACCGAAGGCCACGGAGGTCGACCCGCAGGCGTGGCTGCTGTCGCTGGGCGAGGCCGCGTCGGGCGGGCTGCTCGAGGGCGTCCAGGCGATCGGTGTGTCCGCCCAGCAGCACGGTCTGGTGCCGCTGGACCGGCAGGGCTCGCTGGTGCGCCCGGCGCTGGTCGGCAACGACAAGCGGGCCCAGGTGGCGGCCGCGGACCTGGTCGAGGCGCTCGGCGGGCGCCGGGCGTGGGCCGAGGCGGTCGGCTGCGTACCGCAGGCGGCGCAGCCGGTGGCCAAGCTGCGGTGGCTCGCCCGGACGGAGCCTGAGGCGGCGGCGCGGGTGGCGATGGTGCTCCAGCCGCACGACTGGCTGGTGTGGCAGCTCCTGGGCCGTCCGGTGCGCCGGACCACGGACCGGGGCGCCGCCTCGGGCACCGGCTACTGGTCGGCGGGTTCGGGTGCGTACCGGCCGGACCTGGTGGAGCTGGCGCTGGGGCACCAGGCGGCGCTGCCGGAGGTGCTGGGGCCCGCCGAGGCCGCCGGGATGACTCCCGAGGGGCTGCTGATCTCGGCGGGGACCGGCGAGACCATGGCGGCCGCGCTCGGGCTGGGGCTCGGGCTCGGGGACGCCGTGGTGTCGCTCGGGGCGTCGGGGTCGGTGATGGCGGTGCATCACGAGGCGTCGGCCGATCCGCACGGGATGATCACGGCGTTCGCGGACGCGGCGGGCATGCACCTGCCGGTCGTCCACACGTCGAACGCGGTACGGGCGTTGCGCGGGACCGCCGAGATGCTGGGCCTGGGCGGGGGCCTGGAGGAGCTGTCGGCGCTGGCGCTGAAGTCGACGCCGGGCGCCTCGGGGCTGGTGCTGCTGCCGTACCTGGAGGGTGAGCGCACTCCGCAGCTCCCGCACACGGCCGGGACGCTGAGCGGGCTGCGGCGCGAGTCGATGAAGCCCGAGCACCTGGCGCGGGCGGCGTTCGAGGGCATGCTGTGCTCGCTGGCGGACGCGATGGACGTGCTGCGCGGGCGGGGCGTGGAAGTGCGGCGGGTGTTCCTGCTGGGGGCGGCGGCGGAGCTGCCCGCGGTGCAGGCGGCCGCGCCGGCGATCTTCGGCGCGCAGGTGGTCGTACCCCAGCCGGCCGATTACGCGGCGCTCGGCGCGGCACGGCAGGCGGCGTGGGCGCTGGGGGTCTCGCAGGGCGTGCTGTCGCCGCAGTCCCCGCCGGCCTGGCAGGGCGCCGCCGCCCAGGTGTTCGAGCCGGGCGAGGAGCTCGCGGTCGGGCAGGCGGTGCGCCAGCAGTACGGGGCGACGCGCGAGCAGCTCCATCCCGGGGCGTTCTCGCTCTAGCGAGCGGTTGGGGCGGAAACGGGGGCCGCGGCGGCGGAGGCGGAGGGTCCGGGCGTGGCGGTCCGGTGACGATCGGCCCGGACGGGGCAAAGGACGGGGAAAACCGAGTCGTCAGGGCGGGCGGGGCGGGCGATAGTTGAACCCGTGCTCAGACAACTTCTCCGGATCCATCTGGGGCCGTACCAACGGCCCATAGTCCTGCTGGTGGCGCTCCAGCTCTTGCAGACGTGCGCCACCCTCTACCTGCCCACGCTCAACGCGGACATCATCGACAACGGTGTCGTCAAGGGTGACACCGGCTACATCCTCACCTTCGGCGCGCTGATGATCGCGATCTCGGTGGTGCAGGTGGTCTGCAACATCGCTGCCGTCTACTACGGCGCGCGGACCGCGTCGGCGCTCGGCCGGGACGTGCGGGCGGCGGTCTTCGAACGGGTGCAGTCGTTCTCCGCGCGGGAGGTCGGGCACTTCGGGGCGCCGTCGCTGATCACGCGGACGACCAATGACGTCCAGCAGGTGCAGATGCTGGTGCTGATGGCGTTCACGCTGATGGTGTCGGCGCCGATCATGTGCGTGGGCGGCATCGTCATGGCGCTCGGCCAGGACGTGCCGCTGTCGGGCGTGCTGATCGCGGTGGTCCCGGTGCTGGGCATCGCCGTCTCGCTGATCGTGAAGCGGATGCGGCCGCTGTTCCGGGCGATGCAGGAGCGGCTGGACACGGTGAACCGGGTGCTGCGCGAGCAGATCACCGGCAACCGGGTGATCCGGGCGTTCGTGAAGGACGCCTACGAGCGGGAGCGGTTCGCGCGCGCCAACGCGGACCTGACCGAGGTGTCGGTGTCGACCGGCCGGCTGATGGCGCTGATGTTCCCGACCGTGATGACCGTGGTCAACATCTCCAGCGTCGCCGTCGTCTGGTTCGGCGCGCATCGCATCGACGGCGGCGGGATGGAGATCGGCGCGCTGACCGCCTTCCTGGCGTATCTGATGCAGATCGTGATGGCCGTGATGATGGCCACCTTCATGTTCATGATGGTGCCGCGCGCCGAGGTGTGCGCCGAGCGCATCGAGGAGGTGCTGCGTACGGAGTCCAGCGTGATCCCGCCGGTCTCCCCGGTGCGGGAGCTGCCGCGGCGCGGGCACCTGGAGGTGCGGGGGGCGGACTTCCGCTACCCGGGTGCCGAGGAGCCGGTGCTGCGCGGGGTGGACCTGGTGGCCCGGCCCGGTGAGACGACGGCGATCATCGGTTCGACCGGCAGCGGCAAGTCGACGCTGCTGGGCCTGGTGCCGCGGCTGTTCGACGCCACGGGCGGCGAGGTGCTGGTCGACGGGGTGGACGTGCGGCAGGTGGATCCCGTGCTGATGGCGAAGACGGTGGGCCTGGTGCCGCAGAAGCCGTACCTGTTCTCCGGGACGGTCGCCACGAACCTGCGGTACGGCAACCCGGACGCGACCGACGAGGAGCTGTGGCACGCGCTGGAGGTGGCCCAGGGGGCCGACTTCGTCCGGGCCATGGAGGGCGGCCTGAACGCGCCGATCTCGCAGGGCGGCACCAATGTGTCGGGCGGGCAGCGGCAGCGGCTGGCGATCGCGCGGACGCTGGTGCAGCGGCCGGAGATCTACCTGTTCGACGACTCGTTCTCGGCGCTGGACTACACGACGGACGCGCTGCTGCGGACCGCGCTGGCGGCGGAGACCGCCGAGGCGACGGTGGTGATCGTCGCCCAGCGGGTGTCGACGATCCGTGACGCGGACCGGATCGTGGTCCTCGACGAGGGCCGGGTGGTGGGGACCGGGCGCCATGAGGAGCTGATGGCGGGCAACGAGACGTACCGGGAGATCGTGCTCTCCCAGCTGACCGAGGCGGAGGCTGCCTGATGGCGGGGCCGGCGGGACGGATGATGGCGGCGGCCGGGGGCCCCGACCAGCGGTCGATGGACTTCAAGGGGTCGGGCAGGCGGCTGCTGCGGCAGTTCCGGCCCGAGAAGGCCACGCTGTGGCTGATGCTGGTGGCCGGTGTGCTGAGCGTGGCGCTGTCGGTGGTCGGGCCCAAGGTGCTGGGCCGGGCGACCGACCTGATCTTCGCGGGGGTCGTCGGGCGCGGGATGCCGGACGGGATCACCAAGGAGCAGGCGCTGGCGGGGCTGCGGGCCGACGGGGACGGCGGGCTCGCGGACATGCTGTCGGGGGTGGACTTCCAGCCGGGGCGGGGCATCGACTTCGACGCCGTCGCCACCGTGCTGATGACCGTCCTGGTGGTGTACGTGGCGGCCGGGCTGCTGATGCTGGTGTCGACGCGCATGTCGATCATGGTGATCAACCGGACGGTGTACCGGATGCGGGAGGACGTCCAGGCGAAGCTGGAGCGTCTGCCGCTGGCGTACTTCGACCGGGCCAAGCGCGGTGAGGTGCTGAGCCGGGCGACGAACGACATCGACAACATCGCGCAGACCATGCAGCAGACGATGGGTCAGCTCATCAACTCGGCGCTGACGATCATCGGTGTGCTGGTGATGATGTTCTGGATCTCGCCGCTGCTGGCGCTGGTCGCGCTGGTGACGGTGCCGCTGTCGGTGGTCGTGGCGACGAAGGTCGGCAAGCGGTCGCAGCCGCACTTCGTGCAGCAGTGGAAGTCGACGGGCCGGCTCAACGCCCACATCGAGGAGATGTACACCGGCCACGCGCTGGTGAAGGTCTTCGGACGGCAGGAGGAGGCGGCGGCCGACTTCCGCGAGCAGAACGAGGCGCTGTACGAGGCGGGCTTCCGGGCCCAGTTCAACAGCGGGATCATGCAGCCGCTGATGTTCTTCATCTCCAACCTCAACTATGTGCTGGTGGCGGTGGTGGGCGGGCTGCGCGTCGCGTCCGGGACGCTGTCCATCGGCGACGTGCAGGCGTTCATCCAGTACTCGCGCCAGTTCTCGATGCCGCTGACGCAGGTCGCGTCGATGGCGAACCTGGTGCAGTCGGGGGTCGCCTCCGCGGAGCGGATCTTCGAGCTGCTGGACGCCGAGGAGCAGGAGCCGGACGCCCCGCGGACCGCCGGGCGGCAGGAGCCGGTGGAGCCGGTGGAACCGGCGGGGCGGGTGACGCTGGAACGGGTGTCGTTCCGCTACGACCCGGACCGGCCGCTGATCGAGGACCTGTCGCTGTCGGTGGAGCCCGGCCAGACGGTCGCGATCGTCGGCCCCACGGGGGCGGGCAAGACCACGCTGGTCAACCTGCTGATGCGGTTCTACGAGGTGACCGGCGGCCGCATCCTGCTGGACGGCGTCGACGCCCGGGACATGACGCGCGACGAGCTGCGGTCCCGGATCGGCATGGTGCTCCAGGACACCTGGCTGTTCGGCGGCACGATCGCCGACAACATCGCGTACGGCGCTCCCGCGTCGCGCGGGGTGACCCGCGAGCGGATCGAGGAGGCGGCGCGGGCCGCGCACGCGGACCGGTTCATCAGGACGCTGCCGGACGGGTACGACACCGTCATCGACGACGAGGGCGCGGGGGTGAGCGCGGGCGAGAAGCAGCTCATCACCATCGCCCGGGCCTTCCTGTCGGACCCGGTCATCCTCGTCCTGGACGAGGCGACCAGCTCCGTCGACACCCGGACCGAGGTGCTCATCCAGAAGGCGATGGCGCGGCTGGCGCACGGCCGGACCAGCTTCGTGATCGCGCACCGGCTGTCGACGATCCGGGACGCGGACGTGATCCTGGTGATGGAGGACGGGGCGATCGTCGAGCAGGGCTCGCACGAGGAGCTGCTGGCGGCACAGGGGGCCTACGCCCGTCTGTACGCGGCGCAGTTCGCGCAGGCGGTGGCGGAGGTCGACTGACCGGCTGCCGGGGCGGGGTGCGTCAGTCCAGGTAGCCGCGCAACTGGTCGGCGAAGGTGTGGTCCCGCAGCTTGCTGAGGGTCTTGGACTCGATCTGGCGGATGCGTTCGCGCGTCACGCCGAAGATCCGTCCGATCTCCTCCAGGGTGCGGGGCCGCCCGTCGACCAGGCCGTAACGGAGCTGGACGACCTTGCGTTCGCGTTCCCCGAGGGTGGACAGGACGGCCTCCAGGTGCTCGCGCAGCAGGAGGAACGCCGCGGACTCCACGGGGGACGCGGCGTCGCCGTCCTCGATGAGGTCGCCGAGCGCGACGTCGTCCTCCTCGCCGACCGGGGCGTGCAGGGAGACCGGCTCCTGGGCGAGGCGCAGCACCTCGCCGACCCGCTCGGGCGCCAGGTCCAGGTGGGCGGCGACCTCGTCGTGGGTGGGTTCGCAGCCGCGTTCCTGGAGCATCCGGCGCTGGACCCGGACGACCCGGTTGATCAGCTCGACGACGTGGACCGGGACCCGGATGGTCCGCGCCTGGTCGGCGAGGGCGCGGGACATGGCCTGGCGGATCCACCAGGTGGCGTACGTCGAGAACTTGTAGCCGCGGGCGTAGTCGAACTTCTCGACCGCCCGGATCAGGCCCAGGTTGCCCTCCTGGACCAGGTCGAGCATGGTCAGGCCCCGGCCGACGTACCGTTTGGCGACGGACACGACGAGGCGCAGGTTGGCCTCGATGAGGCGGCGCTTGGCCATCCGGCCCATGACGACCAGCCGGTCGAGGTCCAGGGCCAGCCGTTCGTCGAGGCCTGCGGCGGTGGCGAGCCTCTCCTCGGCGAACAGCCCGGCCTCCACGCGGCGGGCCAGTTCCACCTCCTCGGCGGCGGTGAGCAGCGGTATGCGGCCGATCTCCCGGAGGTACTGGCGGAACAGGTCGGCGGACGGGCCGCCGGCGGACGCCTCCGCGGCGGCGCGACTGCGGTCGGCGGGCGCCTGTTCGGGTTCGTCGGGGTCCGGTACGGCGTCGGGCAGCGCTCCGGGCAGCGTCTCGGGGTGGTGGGGCGGGATGCCCTGTACGGGGACGGCGACGGCCGATGCCGTGGCCGGGTCGGTGTCGGTCAGGGTCCGGGTCTGCACGAGGGCGACCTCCAGGGTGATCGCTGCCGGGTCGGGGGCGTACGGCAGCGGGACGGCGGCGGCCGGGCCGCTGTTCTCCGTCCCGTACTCGATGAGCGGATCCGCGGGGGTGAGGGGCCCACCGTCGGTGGACCGGCCGCGCTCCGAGGACTCAGGCACCGCCTCCCAGTGTGGGGTACGACACATCACCGCCAGTAGGGGCGTGCGACCACTTTTTGCGACCGTCCGGTGACAGGGCGCGCCGGTGCGGCCTTCGCGGGCCCGAGGGCGGCTCGGTGCCCGGTCCGGGGGGTGTCCCCGGTCCCGGGGGGTGTCTAGAGGGCGGCGGCGCCGTGGTTGCGGAGCGACTGGGCGTACTGCTGGAGGACCCAGAGCTCGTTCTGGACGGCGGCGAGGTGGTCGGGGTCGCCGTGGGAGCCGAGGCGGGTGAGGGAGCCCTGGACGTCGCGGATGCGGCGGTCGACCGCCCGGAGGCGGACCTGGACGAGCTGGTCGCCGGCGTAGGTCTCGTCGACGGTGCGGCCGTGGATGACCTCCACGGCGAGCTCGGTGACCAGCGCCCGGACGGTGTCGTCGGGGGCCGCGTCCCGTACGCGCGCCAGGTACTCGGCGGTGTTGCCGGCGCCCTGCTCGGCGCCGCCCGCCTCCGCGATGGTCCGGCGGACCGCGGCGTACGGCGGGGCGGTGAACTCGTCGGCGCCGTACGCGTCGAAGGCGGGCGAGACGAGGGCCGGGTGCTGGAGGGCGAGCTTGAGCAGCTCCCGCTCCGTGCGGTGGGCCGGGCTGCGCAGGTTCAGGGCCGGGCCCGAGGGCGCGGCGGGGGCGTGTGCCGCGGGCGCGGCGGGGGTGGGGCGGGAGGCGGGCGCGGGGCCCCGGCCGCCGCGGTCCCTGGCCCAGCGGGCGAACTGGGCGACGCGCTTGACGACGAACTGGGTGTCGAGGATGCCCAGCATGCCGGCGAGCTGCACGGCCACCTCGTGCTGCGAGGCGGTGTTCTTGATGCGGGCGACGACCGGCGCGGCCTCGTCGAGGGCGGCGGCGCGGCCGGCGGGGGTCTCCAGGTCGTACCGGCCCACGATCTGGCGCAGCGCGAACTCGAAGAGCGGGGTGCGGGGCTCGACCAGGTCGGCGACCGCCTCGTCGCCCTTGGCGAGGCGCAGCTCGCACGGGTCCATGCCGTCGGGGGCGATGGCGATGTAGGTCTCGGCGGCGAACTTCTGGTCGTCCTCGAAGGCCCGCAGCGCGGCCTTCTGGCCGGCGGCGTCGCCGTCGAAGGTGAAGATGACGCGGGCCGAGCCGTTGTCCATCAGCAGCCGGCGGAGGATCTTGATGTGGTCGCCGCCGAAGGCGGTGCCGCAGGTGGCGATGGCGGTGGTGACGCCGGCGAGGTGGCAGGCCATGACGTCGGTGTAGCCCTCGACGACGACGGCGCGGCTGGACTTGGCGATGTCCTTCTTGGCCAGGTCGATGCCGTACAGCACCTGGGACTTCTTGTAGATCGGCGTCTCGGGCGTGTTGAGGTACTTGGGGCCGGTGTCGTCGTCGCGGAGCTTGCGGGCGCCGAACCCGACGACATCGCCGCCGACGTCCCGGATGGGCCACATCAGACGGCCGCGGAACCGGTCGATGGGGTTGCGGCGGGACTCCTGGGAGAGCCCGGACAGCAGCAGCTCCTTGTCGGAGAAGCCCTTGCCGCGCAGGTAGCGGGTGAGGTGGTCCCAGCCGGCCGGGCTGTAGCCGACGCCGAAGTGCTGGGCGGCGGCCTGGTCGAAACCGCGCTCGGCGAGGAACTTCCGTCCGATCTCGGCCTCGGCGCCGTCGAGTTGCTCGACGTAGAACTGGGCGGCCGCCTTGTGCGCCTCGATCAGGCGGATCCGCTCGCCGCGCTGGTGGCCGGGGTTGTACCCGCCCTCCTCGTACCGCAGGGTGATGCCCGCCTTGGCGGCGAGGCGCTCGACCGTCTCCGAGAAGGAGAGGTGGTCGATCTTCATCACGAAGGCGATGGTGTCCCCGCCCTCCTGGCAGCCGAAGCAGTGGAAGAGACCCTTGCTGGGGCTGACCTGGAAGGAGGGGGACTTCTCGTCGTGGAAGGGGCACAGGCCCTTGAGGTTGCCGCCGCCCGCGCTGCGTAGCTGGAGGTACTCGGACACGACGGCGTCGATCGGGACCGCGTCCCGTACCGCCTTCACGTCGTCATCGTTGATCCTGCCGCCTGCCACGCGTAAATCTTACGGGGGCTTCGGTGATCGTCCGGCGGGAAGCGGGGCGCGGACACGACCTAGGGGCCGGGCCGGACGGCGGTGAGCGGTGTCGCGGGGTCGGCGAGGGCCTCGGGGTCCACGGGCGCACCGGAACGGATGAGGTCTTGGATGTCCGATGTGACGTCCCACACATTCACGTTCATCCCGGCGAGCACCCGGCGGTCCTTGAGCCAGAAGGCGATGAACTCGCGCCGGCCGGCGTCGCCGCGCAGCACCACCTGGTCGTACGTGCCGGGCGGGGCCCAGCCGCTGTACTCCATGCCCAGGTCGTACTGGTCGGAGAAGAAGTACGGGATCCGGTCGTAGGAGACGTCCCGGCCGAGCATGGCGCGGGCGGCGGCGGGCCCTCCGTTGAGGGCGTTGGCCCAGTGCTCGACGCGCAGCCGGGTGTGCAGGAGGGGGTGCTCGGCGGCGGCCACGTCCCCGGCCGCGTGGATGTCGGGGTCGGAGGTGCGCAGCGACGCGTCGACGGCGATGCCTCCGCCGTGGGCCCGGTCCACCAGGGCGAGGCCGGCGTTCTCGGCGAGGGCCGTGCAGGGGGCGGCGCCGATCGCGACGAGGACGGCGTGGGCGGGGTGCTCGTCGCCGTCGTCGGTGCGGGCTGCCAGCACCATGCCGTCCTGGCCGGTGATCTCGGTGAGGCGGGTGCCGAACCGGAAGCGGACGCCGTGCGCGGCATGCAGGTCGGCGAAGAGCTGGCCGAGCTCGGGGCCGATGACTCCGTGGAGGGGGGTGGGGGCCGGTTCGACGACGGTGACCTCGGCGCCGTACCCGCGCGCCGCGGCGGCGGCCTCCAGACCGATCCATCCGGCGCCGGCGATCACCAGGTGGCCGTTGTCGCGGCCGAGCGCGGCGAGGGTGTGCTGGAGCCGGTCGGCCTGGGTGAGGCGGCGCAGGTGGTGCACTCCGGCGAGGCCGGTGCCGGGGACGTCGAGGCGGCGCGGCTCGGAACCGGTGGCCAGCAGCAGCTTGTCGTAGCGGATGGTGGTGCCGTCGCCGAGCCGCACCGTCCTGGCGGCACGGTCGACGGAGGTGACGGGCTGGCCGATGTGGAGTTCGACGTCGTGCTCCGCGTACCAGGTCGACTCGTGGACGTAGGCGCGCTCGCGCGGTTCCTTGCCCGTGAGGTAGCCCTTGGACAGGGGCGGACGTTCGTAGGGCGGTTCGGCTTCCTCTCCGATGAGGATCACGCGGCCGGTGAACCCTTCGGAGCGGAGTGTCTCCGCCGCCTTGGCCCCGGCCAGTCCCCCGCCGACGATGACGAAGGTCTGATCTGCGTCGACCACTTGTTGCCTCCTGGTGGTTCCGGGAATTGTCACGCTACGCCGCCGGCCCCAGCAGCGTCCCGTACGGAGCGTGATGTTGGAAGAGGACGTCCGCGCCGGCTTCGGCGGCGGCCGGTTCAGTGGCGGCTCGTCAGGCGGGCGTGCAGGGTGCGGGCGGAGGCGTCGGTCAGGGAGGCGATCTGGTCGACGATCACCCGCTTGCGGGCCCGGTCGTCGTGGGCGGTGTCGAACAGGGCGCGGAACTGGGGGTCCAGGCCCTCGGGGGCACGGGCGGTCAGGGCCTCGGCCAGTTCGGCGAGGACGATGCGCTGGTCGGCCCGGAGCGCCTCCTGCTCGGCGCGCTGCATCACGTACCGGTCGGCGACGGCCTTGAGGACGGCGCACTCGTTGCGCGCCTCGCGCGGGACGACCAGTTCGGCGGCGTACCGGGTGAGGCGGCCGGTCCCGTACGCCTGGCGGGTGGCGGTCTCGGCGGCGAGGCAGAAGCGGCCGATGAGCTGGCTGGTGGCGTCCTTCAGGCGGGCCTGGGCGAGGGCCGTGCCGTCGTAGCCGTGCGGCCACCACTCCTGCTCCATGAGCCGGTCGAGGGCGTCGGCCAGTTCCTGCGGGTCGGTGCCGGCGGGGACGTACCGCCCGACGGCGACCCGCCAGATGTCGGCGCGTTCGGGTTCGGCGAGGAGGAGGTTGGGGTCGATGTGCCCGGCGTGCAGCCCGTCCTCGAAGTCGTGCACGCAATAGGCCACGTCGTCGGACCAGTCCATGACCTGGGCCTCGAAGCAGCGGCGCTGTCCGGGGGCGCCCCGCCGCGCCCAGGCGAAGACCGGGAGGTCGTCCTCGTACACCCCGAACTTGGGCGAGCCGGGGTCGGTGGGGTGGGCGCCGCGCGGCCAGGGGTACTTGGTGGCGGCGTCGAGGGCGGCGCGGGTGAGGTTGAGGCCGACGCTGACGAGTTCGCCGGAGCCCTCGTCGTGCACGAACCGCTTGGGTTCGATCCGGGTGAGCAGGCGCAGCGACTGGGCGTTGCCCTCGAAGCCGCCGCAGTCCTCGGCGAAGTCGTTGAGGGCCTGCTCGCCGTTGTGACCGAAGGGCGGGTGGCCCATGTCGTGCGACAGGCAGGCGGCCTCGACCAGGTCGGGGTCGCAGCCGAGGGCGGCGCCGAGCTCGCGGCCGACCTGGGCGCACTCCAGGGAGTGGGTGAGCCGGGTGCGCGGGCTGGGGTCCCAGGCGTGGCTGCGGGAGCCGGGGGTGACGACCTGGGTCTTCCCGGCCAGTCGCCGCAGCGCGCCGGAGTGCAGCACCCGGGCGCGGTCCCGCTGGAACGCGGTGCGGCCCGGTCGCTTGTCGGGCTCGGGGGCCCAGCGTTCGGTGTCCGCGGTGTCGTACGTACCTTCCACGCCGTTCATGCCGTCCATGCCGTTCATGCACTGAAGGTAACCGCAGGGACGGAGGGTGAACCGGTCAGGCGGGGACCAGTCGGGAGGGACCGGCCGGGACCGTCCCGGCCGTGAGGGCCTGGTCGTAGCGGTGGAGGACGAGCCGGGCGAGGGCGGGGTGGGGGCCGAGGGGGGCGGCGGCGAGCCAGGGCGCGGCGGCGGCGCTGCGGGTGGCGAACAGGCCGGGGGCGGTGAAGCAGGAGGCGACGGCGATGCGGTGGCGGCCCCGGGCGGTGAGCGCGCGGACGGCGTCGGCGACGGTGGGGGCGGCGGCGGAGGCGTAGGCCGGGACGACGGGCACGCCGCCGAGGCGCTCGCCGAGCAGCCGGGCGGTGCGGCGGGTGTCGGCGGCGGAGTCGAGGTCGCGGGATCCGGCGGCGGCGAGGACGACCCCGGTGCTGCGGCTGGTGCCGTGGCCGGTGCGCCAGCCGGCTTCGACGAGCCGGCTCCGGAGCGCCTCGACGAGCAGGGGGTGGGGGCCGAGCGGGGCGGCGACGCGCACGCGCAGGTGGGGTGCGGTGGCGGCGGCGCCGGGCAGGTCGTGCTTGACGTGGTATCCGCGGCTGAGGAGGAGGGGTACGAGGACGGCGTCGCCGTCCGGCAGGCCGGCGAGGGTGTCGGTGAGCAGGGGCGCGTTCAGCTCGATGTGGCCGAGCCGTACGGGCAGGCCGGGCCGGAGTTCCCGGACCCGGTCGAGCAGGGCGTTCACGGTGGTCAGCGCGCGGGGGTCGCGGCTGCCGTGGGCGACGGCGACGAGGGTGGGCAGGTGGGGTGTGCTCATGGGCCTGCGCGTTCCGTTGGCGGTGAGGGGTCGGCCGGGAGCCGGGCCGCTGGTGGGGGTCGGGCGCGTGGAGGTGGGCCGGCTCCGTCATGAATCGATGGTGACGGGCGGGTGTTGCCGGGTCGTTGCGCGCGGGTGACAGGTGTTTTCCAGCGGCTCACGCCGCCCCGGACCGGCCGGTCGGGCCGGGAGCGGGGCCGTGGGTCAGGCGGTGGCGATCCAGACGCGGAGGGGGCCGGTCGCCGTGAAGCCGTGGGCGAGGGCGGCCGCGAGGTCCTCGCCGTGCTCGTACCCGACGACCGGGGTGCCGGGCCACAGCCGGGTGAGCGCCGCGAGGCAGCCGGGCCAGGGGTCGGCGCCGAAGACGTTGGAGACGCCCACGACCCCGGGGCCGGTGCTGTGGGTGACGACCGCCCCGGCGACGGTACGGCCGTCCGGTGCGCGGCCCGCGAGGACGGTGGTCGCGGGGTCGGCGAGGAGGGCGGGGCGGAAGAGGTCCGGGGGCTCGCCGCCGCTCCAGGCGTCCTCCCAGGCGGCGAGCTCCGTGGGGGTGCGCACGGGCTCCCAGGGGGCGGTGTCCGGGTGGTGCGGGGCGGGGGCGCCGGCGGGGCGGTGGATCCACCGGGCGTCGAACAGCGGCGTGAAGCCGTGTCCGGTGAGGTCGAGGGTGGCGAACCCGTCCTTGACCGAGGCACCGGGGGTGCTCCGGTCGATGCCGGCGAGCACCTCCGCCAGGGGCGCGTCGGGGGCGAGGGTGACGGCGTCCGGGTAGTACGGCGGCGTCCGGCGCGGGTGCGTCCAGGCACGTTCGCCGAGGGTGCCCCCGCCGAGTCCGTGGGCCCGGCACATGGTGGCGCACCATTCGGCGTTGTTGCGTGCGGCGGCGAGGGCCCAGGGGCCGGACGTGGTCATCGGGACATCGTGCCAGGCCACGGGGCAGAGAACGATCTTATTTACCCGCTACCTTACTTTCGAAGCGCGGAATAATTTTTCCACAGAGAGGAAGTGTGGGGTCCATGAGTGGGACGCGGACGGCGCTGCCGCGCCGTGCCGGGGCGGAACTGGTCGGCACCGGGGCGCTCGTGGCGGTCATCGTCGGCTCGGGCATCCAGGCCACCGGTCTCAGCGCCGACACCGGGGTGCGGCTGCTGGCCAACTCGCTGGCCTCGGCGATCGGCCTGGGACTTCTGATCGCCCTGTTCGCCCCGGTCTCCGGGGCCCACCTCAACCCGGTGGTCACGCTCTCCGTCTGGTGGACCGGGCGGCGCACCCGGGACGGGCTGACCGGCCGGGAGGTCGTCCTCTACATCACCGCCCAGTCGGCCGGGGCGGTCGCGGGGGCGCTGCTGGCGGGGGCGATGTACGGGCGGGCGCCCGGCGGCTGGTCCACCCAGGCGCGGTCCGACGCGCACCTGCTGCTCGGCGAGACGGTCGCCACGGCCGGTCTGGTGCTGCTCGTCCAGGGCCTGGACCGGATCGGGCGCGCCCGGCTCGCGCCGCTCGCGGTCGCCGCGTACATCGCCGCCGCGATCTGGTTCACCTCCTCCGGTTCCTTCACCAACCCGGCCGCGACGGTGGGCCGGTCCCTGACGGACTCGTTCACCGGCATCGCCCCCGCGTCGATGCCGGGCTTCATCGCGGCCCAGCTCCTGGGCGGCCTCCTGGGAGCCGCGCTCGCCGCCCTGCTCTACGGAGGACGGCCGTCGGAGGGATCACACGTGCCGCACTGAACCGGAGGGGCCGTTCCGGCGTCGGAAGAGGCGGAGGTGGGGCGTGGGATGAGGTGGGGCGTGGGATTCCGACAGGGTGTGCGGTCCGTACGGTCGAGGCTGAAGTGGCCGGTGAGCCGGCGGGGGCAGCGGCGGCTGGTGCGGGGTGCCGTGCTGGGCTGCGTCCTCGCGCTCATGCCCGCCACGTGGACGCACGCCGTCGCCGACGGCCGGCTCCGCACCCCGGCCGACGTGCCCGCCCGGGACGTCGCCGTCGTCTTCGGGGCCGGCCTGTGGAAGGGACGCCCGACGCCGTACCTGGCGCACCGGCTCGACACCGCCGCCGCGCTGTACCGGGACGGCAAGGTCAAGGTGCTGCTCGTGACCGGTGACAACGGCCGGGTCGAATACGACGAGCCGGACGCCATGCGCGCGTACCTGCGGGAGCGCGGCGTGCCGGACGGACGGATCGTCAGCGACTACGCGGGCTTCGACACCTGGGACTCGTGCGTGCGCGCGAAGAAGATCTTCGGTGTGGACGACGCCGTGCTGGTCACCCAGGGCTTCCACATCCG
The DNA here is from genome assembly GCF_055598725.1 of Streptomyces sp. NPDC039423. NCBI lineage: Bacteria > Bacillati > Actinomycetota > Actinomycetes > Kitasatosporales > Streptomycetaceae > Streptomyces > Streptomyces sp. NPDC039423. The sequence continues at coordinate 565,705 of NZ_JBVKAH010000001.1, read as the reverse complement.
CCGGGCGGTCGCGCTCTGCCAGGCGGCCGGGATCGACACGTACGGCGTCGGCGTCGACGAGCCGCACGACTCGGTCTGGTACTACGGCGGGGCGCGGGAGCTGGTGGCGGCGGGCAAGGCGGCCCTGGACGCGGCGCTGGAGCCGGACCCGACATTCCTGGGACGCGAGGAGACGGGCGTGACGGAGGCCCTGGGGCGGTGACCCGGCCCGCGCGGGCGCCCGGGGCGGTGACCCGGGTCGCGCGGGCGCCTCGGGCGGTGACCCGGGCAGCCGGGTGCGCCCGCCGGGCCGCGCGGGGTCCGGGTGCGCCCGGCGCCCGGGTCCGGCGGTCGCTGCCCGGGCGCGGCCCTCACCGCCACGGGGCGGGGGTGCGGAGGCGGCCGTACCGGGCGTGTAATGCGGCGTGACGGTGGGCGTAACACGCGGGACGCATGCTCAGGGGCATGCTCACCACCACCACCGCCACGCACTGTCCGTACTGCGCGCTGCAGTGCGGGATGAACCTCCGGCCCGCCGGCGACGGCGTCGAGGTGGTGGAGCGCACCGACTTCCCCGTCAACCGGGGCGCCCTCTGCGGCAAGGGACGGACCGCGCCCGCGGTGCTCTCCTCCCGGGTCCGGCTGGACGGGCCCCTGGTCCGCAACCCCGCCACCGGCCGGCTCGAACCCGCCTCCTGGGAGGAGGCCCTGCGGACCGTCGCCGACGGGCTGCGCGGCACCCGGGACGCGCACGGGGCCGACGCCGTCGGGGTGTTCGGGGGCGGCGGGCTCACCAACGAGAAGGCGTACACGCTCGGCAAGTTCGCCCGGCTGGTCCTCGGGACCTCGCAGATCGACTACAACGGCCGGTTCTGCATGTCGTCCGCCGCCGCCGCCCACCAGCGGGCCTTCGGGCTCGACCGGGGGCTGCCCTTCCCGCTGGAGGACGTCCCCCGCACCGGGTGCGTGATCCTCGTCGGGTCGAACCTCGCCGAGACCATGCCGCCGGCCCTCCGGTACCTCACCGAGCTGAAGGAGAACGGCGGCCGGCTCATCGTCGTCGACCCGCGCCGCACCCGTACCGCCGAGCAGGCCGACCTCCACCTCGCCCCCCGCCCCGGCACCGACCTGGCGCTCGCGCTGGGGCTGCTGCACCTGGTGGTGGCGGAGGGGCGGACCGACGAGGAGTTCATCGAGAGCCGTACGACGGGCTGGGCGGACGCCCGCGCGGCCGCCATGTCCCACTGGCCCGCGCTGGTCGAGCGCATCACCGGCGTACCGGTCCCGCAACTGCGCGAGGCGGTGGCGATGTTCTGCGACGCGCCCGAGTCGATGGTGCTGACCGCCCGCGGCCCCGAGCAGCAGTCCAAGGGGACCGACACCGTCGGCGCCTGGATCAACCTGTGCCTGGCCACCGGCCGCGCCGGCCGGCCCCTGTCCGGGTACGGCTGCCTGACCGGCCAGGGCAACGGACAGGGCGGGCGCGAGCACGGGCAGAAGGCCGACCAGCTCCCCGGCTACCGCAAGCTCGACGACCCCGCGGCCCGCGCCCACGTCGCCGGCGTCTGGGGCGTCGACCCCGCCGTCCTCCCCGGCCCCGGCCGCAGTGCCTACGAACTGCTGGACGCCCTCGGCACCGACATCAGGGCCCTGCTGCTGATGGGGTCCAACCCGGTCGTGTCGGCGCCCCGCGCCGCGCACATCCAGGAGCGGATCGAGTCCCTGGACTTCCTCGCCGTGGCGGACGTGGTGCTGTCGGAGACCGCGGCGCTCGCCGACGTCGTGCTGCCCGTCACCCAGTGGGCGGAGGAGACCGGCACCCTCACCAACCTGGAGGGCCGCGTCCTGCTGCGCCGCCGGGCCGTCGACCCGCCCGAGGGCGTGCGCAGCGACCTGGAGGTGATGCACGCGCTGGCCGGGCTGCTCGGCTGGGAGAAGGGCTTCCCCACCGACCCGGAGGAGGTCTTCGAGGAGCTGCGCCGCGCGTCGGCCGGCGGCCCCGCCGACTACGCGGGCATCAGCTACCGCCGGATCGCGGAGGAGGACGGCGTCTTCTGGCCGTGTCCCGAGCCGGAGCACCCCGGTACGCCCCGGCTGTTCCTGGACCGGTTCGCGACACCGGACGGGCGGGCGCGGTTCGTGCCCGTCACGCACCGGGCGGCGGCCGAGGAGACGGACGAGGAGTACCCGGTGGTGCTGACCACCGGGCGGGTCGTGTCCCAGTACCAGTCGGGGGCCCAGACCCGGCGCGTCGCCGAGCTGAACGCCGCCGCGCCCGGGCCGTTCGTGGAGCTGCACCCCCGGCTGGCGGACCGGCTGGGCGTGGCCGAGGGCGAGCCGGTCACCGTCGTCTCGCGGCGCGGGCGGGCCGTGGCCCCGGCGCGGATCACCACCGGGATCCGGCCGGACACGGTGTTCATGCCGTTCCACTGGGCCGGGGAGGGCCGGGCGAACACGCTCACCAACCCGGCGCTCGACCCGACCTCGCGCATGCCCGAGTTCAAGGTGTGCGCGGTGCGTCTCGAAGCGGGCGCGGCGCCGGACGCCGGCTGAGCCAGTCCCCGCCCGCTATCGGCTCCCCCAGACGTACGGCGGGCGTGGCCACGTACACCCAGGCGCGGACCCTCGCGCCGTCCCGGGCGCGCACCACCTCGCACACCTGCCGCTCGTAGCCGTGCTCCAGGCGGTCCAGTACGTCGAGGAGCCGCGCGTACCCGCCCGGCGCGGCGCTGATCAGCTCACCGGCCACCCGTCCCTCGCCGCGCACCAGGTAGGGGTAACCGGGCCCTTCGTACAGCAGGGCCCCGGTCAGCCGGGCCGGTTCCTCCGCGGCGGTGCGGCCGCGGAGGAACCGGTCGTGGTTGTACTCGCCCGGGCGCAGCGTCCCGTAGACGAAGAAGGGCAGTTCCCCGGACGGCCCCGTCATCGCGCCGACGTCTCCTGCCGGATCCAGGACAGGTAGGCCGTGCTGCCCCGCACCACCGGGGTGGCGATGATCTCGGGCGTGTCGTAGTCGTGCCGGTCGGTGAGGTACGCCTCCAGCGCGGGGTAGCAGTCCTCCGTGGTCTTGAAGAGGACCTGCCATTCCTGGCTGGTCTCGATGGCGTTCTGCCAGTGGTAGACCGAGGTGACCGGCCCGGAGACCTGGGCGCAGGCGGCGAGCCGCGCCTCCACCGCTCCCTGGGCCAGTTCCTGCGCCTTGTCGGCGCCGTCGGTCGTGGTGAGTACGGTCAGGGCCAGGGTCACGGTCTCTCCTCCGCGCGTCGTCGTCACGCCACGGCGGCGCGTCATGGGGGCTCGGTTCGGTTCCGGGGCTCGCCGCGCCGCGTACGGCCGAGCGTACGCACCCCGGGACCTATCCCGTGTAGGGGCGGACGGCCTTGGCGTCGCGGAGGGCGTGGGCCCACCAGGCGAGCTGGTCGAGCATCGTCTTGGCGGCGGCGTCCGCGGCGGTGGGGTCCTTGTGGCGGCCGTCCTCGTCGAAGTGGCCGCGGGCGTTGTGGAAGGAGACGGTGTCCCGGATGGTCACCGCGTGCATCTCGGCGAAGACCTGCCGCAGTTGCTCGACGGCGCGCAGACCGCCCGACATGCCGCCGTAGGAGACGAAGCCGACGGGCTTCGCCTGCCATTCGGTGTAGTGCCAGTCGATGAGGTTCTTGAGGGAGGCGGGGAAGGAGTGGTTGTACTCGGGGGTGAGGACGACGAAGGCGTCGGCGGCGGCCAGCACGGGGCCGACCCTGGCGAGCCGCTCGCGGACCTCGGGGGCGGGGTCGTAGGAGAGGGCGGTGGGCAGCTCGGCCGCCGGGTCGGCCAGGTCGAGGACGTCGACGGTGAAGTCGGCGTGCTGGGCGGTGTGGCCGAGGAACCAGTCGGCGACGACGGGCCCGAAGCGGCCTTCGCGGTTGCTGGCGACGACGACGGCGAGCTTGAGCGGCGAGGAGGTGCGGTCGGTGTTCATGGGGAAGACCTTGGTACCTCAACCAAAGTTGAGGTCAAGCGGTTCCGGCGAGGGCGGCGTCACCCGTTCGGGGCGACCCGCCCGACGGGCCCGGTGAATCGCCCCTGACCTGCGGCGACGTCCGGCGTCCAGGGCGCCACGCCGACCCGGACGGCGCAATCTGATGGGTCATCAGCAGGCGCGGGCGGCGGGTGGGGTCTTACCTCGGACACAGGAGATCAGCCTGCCCCACCCCCAGTCGCGCGCCCCGGAGGACCCCATGCGCACCACTGCCCGCCTGCTGACCGGTACCGCGCTGGCGGTCGTCTCGCTCGGCGCCCTCGCCTCGCCGGCCGTGTACGCCGCCCCCGCCGGTGACTTCGGGAAGCTGGAGGTGTACCCGTCACCCGCCGAACCCGGTGAGACCGTCACGGTCAACACCACCGCGTGCGGCAAGAAGGGCCACGGGATCGGTGACGCGCAGTCCCTGGGCGCGGGCGACTTCGAGTTGTCGCCGGGCGCCCACAAGGACGTCGTGGTCGGCCGGTTCACCGTGCCCTCCCACACCAAGCCGGGCACCTACGCCATCGCCGTCGCCTGCGACAACGGCAGGACGGCCACCGGTGACCTGACCGTCCGGCACGGGGGCAACGACTCCGGCGGCCACGACTCGGGCGGGCACTCGGGCGGCCACGACTCGGGCGGCACCGGGGGGCACGACCAGGGCCGCCACGACCCCAGTGGCCACGTACGGACCGGGGTGGGCGGCAGCGTCGGCCCCGACACCACCCAGATCGCGGCGGGAGTGGCCGTGCTGGCCGCCTCCGCCGTAGGCGGGGTCTGGCTCCTGCGCCGCCGGGCGAGCGGCGCGCAGGACAGCTGACGGGGTCCGTCCCCGTACCCCCGCCCCGCTCCCCGCCCCCGCCGCGTGTGTCCCCGAGACCGCGGCGCGGGCGGGGAGCCCCATCCCCCGCGAGGGCAGCCATGACCGACGACACCAGGAGCGGCGCCGGGAACGACACCGTGAACGGCGCCGGGAAGAAGGGCAAGGGCTGGGGCGTGGTCATCGCCGCCTGCGTCGGCCTCTGGCTGGTCCAGAACGGCTCCGCGGAGACGACCCCGCCCGTCCCCACCGCCGCCGAGGCCTTCGCCGCCGGACCCCACCGGCACACCGACGCGGCCGCCGACCCGCTGCCCGCCGCCGCCCCGGTCCGCGTCCGCATCCCCGAGATCGGCGTCGACGCCCCGGTGATGCGCCTGGGCCTGGCACCGGACCGCAGCCTGGAGGTGCCGCCGGCCGGCAACCCGAACATCGCCGGCTGGTACGCGGACGGCACCCCGCCCGGCGCCAAGGGCACCGCCCTGGTGGTCGGGCACGTCGACAACGCCGAGGGGCCCGCCGTCTTCTACGCGCTCGGCGCGCTGAAGAAGGGCCACCGCGTCGAGGTCGCCCGCGACGACGGCCGGACGGCGGTCTTCACCATCGACGCGATCGAGGTGTACGAGAAGGACGGCTTCCCCGACCGGAAGGTCTACGGGGCCGCCGACCGGGCGGAGCTCCGGGTGATCACCTGCGGCGGCGGGTTCGACCGGAAGACCGGCTACCGGGGCAACGTCGTCGCGTACGCCCACCTGATCGGCGTCCGCTGAGGCGCCCGAGCGCGCGTGCAGGACCGCGGGCCAGGCGAGACTCCGCGGACACGACCTAGCCGAACTGGTCGAAGGCCAGCTTCGCCACCAGCGAGAAGACGACCACCAGCAGCACGCCCCGCACGAACTCCGCGCCCTTGCGCAGCGCCATCCGCGCCCCGAACATCCCGCCCGCCAGGTTGAACACCGCCATCAGCGCGGCGAGCCGCCACAGCACCGTCCCCTGGTACGCGAACATCGCCAGCGCCCCCGCGTTGGTGCACACGTTCACGATCTTGGCGGTGGCCGACGCGGTCACCAGGTCCAGGTGGAGCACGGCGGTCAGGGCCAGCACCAGGAACGTGCCGGTCCCGGGGCCGAACAGCCCGTCGTAGAAGCCGATGCCGCCACCGACGAGGACGATCGCGGTGACCACCCGGGCCCGGGTGACCGGCCGCCCGGCGGTGGCCGTGCCGAACGAGGGCCGCAGCATCACGAACGCCGCCACGCCCAGCAGCACCACCATGATGACCGGCCGCAGCACGTCGCTGCTGATCCCCGCGGCGAAGAAGGCGCCGCCCATGGACCCGGCCAGGGCCGCCAGCCCGATCCGCACCGCCGTCCCCACGTCTACCGGCGCCTTGCGCACGTAGGTCACGGCGGCACCCGTGGTGCCCACGATCGCCACCGCCTTGTTGGTGCCGAGGACCTGGGCGGCCGGGACGTGCGGCAGACCGAGCAGCAGCGCGGGCAGGAGCAGCAGCCCGCCGCCGCCCACCACGGCGTCGATCCACCCCGCCACGAGGGCGGCCGAACAGAGGAGGACCAGGGTGGTCAGCGATATCTCGGGCATGACCATGAGCCTAGGGACGGGATACGTGTGCCGTCCACGGAACCAGGGAGGCTTGAGGTACCTCTGAGGTCCGGCCGCCGGTGGGCGCCGCCGGGCGGCGGGGTCCGCGCCGCTGCTCCTCACGCCCGGAGCCGGGCTCCGCTGAGATCAGCTTTCCGTGGGCGAAACAATCGGGATGCGGTCGGGTAACACCGCCGACGCACGCTGACGGGCATGAGTTCACGGATCGTGGTGGTCGGCGGAGGCACGGCGGGCGCGCGTCTCGCCGAGCGGCTGCCCGTCACCCTGCTCGGCGAGGAGCCGCACGCCCCGTACAACCGGGTGCTGCTCGCGGATGTCCTGGCCGGGCGGTACGGGCCCGAGGTCATCGCCCTGCCGGCCCCCCGGGAAGACGGGTCGCGGCACTCGGTGCGGGTGACCCGCATCGACCGCGCCGCCCGGGTGGTGCACTGCGCGGGCGGCGAGGCGTTCGCCTACGACCGGCTCGTGCTGGCCACCGGCTCGAACCCGGTGCTGCCGCCGCTGCGGGGCCTGGGGGCCGGACGGCTGCCGACCGGGGTGCACGCGTTCCGGACGCTCGACGACTGCCTGGCGCTGGACGCGCTGGTGGGCCCCGGGGCGCGGGCGGTGGTGATCGGCGGCGGGCTGCTGGGCGTGTCGGCGGCCCGCGCGCTGGCCGCACGGGGCGCGGAGGTGGTGCTGGCCCAGCAGGGCGAGCACCTGATGGAGCGCCAGCTCGACGCGGGCGCGTCCGCGATCCTCCGCCGCCACCTGGAGGCGGACCTGGGCGTGGAGGTGCACACCGAGTGCCGCGTCCGGGGCCTGCGGTGCGTGGACGACACGGTGGAGGCGGTCGAACTGGCCGACGGCTTCGTGCTGGCCGCCGATGTCGTCGTCCTCGCCTGCGGGGTGCGCCCCCGCGTGGGCCTCGCCCTGGAGGCGGGCCTGGACGTGAAGCGCGGGATCGTCGTGGACGACCGGCTGCGCACCTCCGACCCGTACATCCACGCCGTCGGTGACTGCGCCGAGCACGACGGCCGGCTCTACGGGCTGGCCGGCGCCGCCCTGGAGCAGGCCGACGTCCTCACCGAGGTGCTGACCCACGGCACCGGCGCCTACCGGGGCACCCGCGCGCTGACCCGGCTCAGCATGGACGCCCTCGAACTGGCGGCGTTCGGCGAGGCGACGCCGCTGCCCGGTGACGACACCGTGCAGCTCGCCGACGCCACCAGCGGCGCGTACCGGAAGGTCGTCGTCCGAGGCGACCGGCTCGTCGGGGGCGTGCTGCTCGGCGACCTCGGCGCGGTCGGGGCGCTCGCCCGGGCCTGGGAGGGCGACGAGGCCCTCCCGGAAGCGCCCCTGCTCCATCTGCTCACCCATGACGGAGGCTCCTGAAATGGCCCACATGCCCACAATCGTCCTCGTCGGCCACGGCATGGTCGGCCAGCGCTTCCTGGAGGCCCTCGCCGAGCGCGGGGTCACGGAGCGGGCGCGGATCGTCGTGCTCTGCGAGGAGCCCCGCCCGGCGTACGACCGGGTGCGCCTGACCTCGTACTTCGACGGGAAGACGCCCGACGACCTGTCCATGGTCGAGGACGGTTTCATGGCGCGCCACGGCATCGAGCTGCACCTGGACGACCCGGCCGAGACCATCGACCGCGAGGCCCGCACGGTCACCTCGCGGGCCGGCCGGGTGATCGCGTACGACACCCTCGTGCTGGCCACCGGCTCCTACCCCTTCGTCCCGCCGGTGCCGGGCAAGGACGCCACGGGCTGCTTCGTCTACCGGACGATCGAGGACCTGCTCGCCATCGAGGAGTACGCCAAGACGGCGCGGACCGGCGCGGTGGTCGGCGGCGGGCTGCTCGGCCTGGAGGCGGCCGGCGCGCTCAAGGGCCTGGGCCTGGAGACGCACGTGGTGGAGTTCGCGCCGCGGCTGATGCCGGTGCAGGTCGACGAGGGCGGCGGCGCGGCGCTGCTGCGCACCATCGAGAACATGGGCCTCGTCGTCCACACCGGCACCGGTACGCAGGAGGTCCTCACCGAGGACGGCTGGGTGACCGGCATGGCCCTGTCGGACGGCTCGACGGTCACCACCGACATGGTGGTCTTCTCGGCGGGCGTACGGCCCCGGGACCAGCTTGCGCGCGACTGCGGCCTGGCGGTCGGCGAGCGCGGCGGCATCGCGGTGGACGAGCGGTGCCGGACGTCGGACCCGGCGGTGTACGCGATCGGCGAGTGCGCCATGGCGGTGGACGGCCGGGTGTACGGCCTGGTCGCGCCCGGGTACGAGATGGCGCTGACCGCCGCCGCGACGATCGCGGACGAGGAGGTGGACGGCTTCACGGGTGCCGACATGTCCACCAAGCTGAAGCTCCTCGGCGTGGACGTGGCGTCCTTCGGCGACGCGCACGGCACGGCCGAGGGCTGCCTGGACGTCGTCTACTCGGACTCCCGCTCCGGGATCTACAAGAAGCTGGTGGTGGACCCCGACGGCGTGCTGCTGGGCGGTGTCCTGGTCGGTGACGCCGAGTCGTACGGCATGCTGCGCCCGATGACCGGGACGAAGCCGCCGGTGGCGCCCGAGCAGCTGGTGCTGCCGGCCGGTGCCGGTGCGCCGGTGTCGCTGGGCCCGCAGTCGCTCCCCGACGACGCGATCATCTGCTCCTGCCACAACGTCACCAAGGGCGCCATCTGCGCCTGCTCCTCGCTGCCCGAGGTGAAGAAGTGCACCAAGGCGGGCACCGGCTGCGGCAGTTGTGTGAAGGTGATCCAGCAGCTCCTGCCGAAGCCGGCCGACAGCGGGATGTGCGGCTGCTTCTCCTACACCCGCAGCGAGCTGTACGAGATCGTCCGCACCCTGCGCGTCACGTCGTACGGGGAGCTGCTGGACTCGCACGGCCGCGAGGAGGCGCGCGGCGGCGAGGGCTGCGAGGTCTGCAAGCCGGCCGTGGCGTCGATCCTGGCCAGCCTGACCAACGAGTACATCCTCGACGGCGAGCGGGCGGCCCTCCAGGACACCAACGACCACTTCCTGGCGAACATGCAGCGCAACGGCTCGTACTCGATCGTGCCGCGCATCCCGGGCGGGGAGATCACCCCGGAGAAACTGATCGTGATCGGTGAGGTGGCCCGGGACTTCGGCCTCTACACCAAGATCACGGGTGGGCAGCGGATCGACCTGTTCGGCGCGCGGGTGGACCAGCTTCCGCAGATCTGGACCCGGCTGGTGGACGCGGGCTTCGAGTCGGGCCACGCGTACGGCAAGTCGCTGCGGACGGTGAAGTCCTGCGTGGGCCAGACCTGGTGCCGGTACGGCGTGCAGGACTCGGTGAAGATGGCCATCGACCTGGAGCTGCGCTACCGGGGCCTGCGCGCCCCGCACAAGCTCAAGTCGGCCGTCTCGGGCTGTGCGCGCGAGTGCGCGGAGGCCCAGTCGAAGGACTTCGGCGTGATCGCCACGGCGAACGGCTGGAACCTGTACGTCGGCGGCAACGGCGGCGCCACGCCGCGCCACGCGGACCTGCTCGCCCAGGACCTGTCGGACGCGGAGCTGATCCGGCTGATCGACCGGTTCCTGATGTTCTACATCCGTACCGCCGACCGGCTGGAGCGCACGGCGGCCTGGCTGGAGCGGCTGGAGGGCGGCCTGGACCACCTCCGGGACGTGGTCGTGCACGACAAGCTCGGGCTGTGCGACGAGCTGGAGGCGCTGATGGCCGCGCACGTGGCGAGCTACCACGACGAGTGGGCCGAGACGCTGAACGACCCCGAGCGGCTGCGCCGGTTCGTCTCCTTCGTGAACGCCCCGGACGCGCCGGACCCGTCGGTGAAGTTCGTGCCCGAGCGCGGCCAGATCAAGCCGGACCTGACGATCCTCACGCTGGAACCCCTGGAAGGAGCCTCCGCCCGATGATGCTCGAACTCTGCCACGACGACGACTGGCTGACGGTCTGCGACGACTCGGTACTGACCCCGGGGCGCGGCATGGCGGCCCTGCTGCCGGACGGCCGGCAGGCGGCGCTGTTCCGGGACCGGGCGGGCCGGCTGTACGCGATCGACAACCGGGACCCCTTCACCGGCGCCCAGGTGCTGTCGCGCGGCCTGATCGGTTCGGCGGGCGGACGGCCGTTCGTGGCGTCGCCGCTGCTGAAGCAGCGCTTCGACCTGGAGACGGGGCGGTGCCTGGACGACGAGGAGGTGTCGGTGGCGGTCTTCCCGGTGCGGACGCGGGAACTCGTCGCGGCGGCCGTGGCCTGACCCGCCGCGGTGAGCGCGGGCCGCCGTGTCGTGCGCCGGCCCGCGCCGCCGCCCTGGACCACCCGGGCGACGGCGTGCGGGTCCACGCGGTGGGGTGGGAGCCCGGTCAGGCCTGGCCCTCCACCACCTTCGGGTCCATCCAGATGACCTCCCACAGGTGGTGGTCGGGGTCCTGGAAGGAGCGGCCGTACATCGTGCCGTAGTCCTGCGGCTCATTGGCGGCGGACCCGCCGGACGCCAGCGCGGCGTCGCACAGCCGGTCGACCCGCTCCCGGCTGTCGGCGCTCAGCGCGAAGATCGCCTCGGTGGTGCGCGCCGCGTCCGCGACGTCCTTCTTGGTGAAGTCCTTGAAGCGCGGCTCGGTGAGCAGCATGACGAAGATGGTGTCGCTGATGACCAGGCACGCGGTCCTGTCGTCGCTGAACTGCTCGTTGAAGGAGTAGCCGAGCTTGCTCCAGAAGGCCTTCGAGGTCTCGAGGTCCTTCACCGGCAGGTTCACGAAGATCATCTGGGGCATGGTCGTCTTCTCTTCTCTCGTGTGTGTCGCTGTCGGGGGGTAGACCGGGGAGTCCGGCACGATTCATCGGTGCGCGAGCAACCCCTCGGGAAGAACTTCGCCCCACTCGGCGTCCCCCGCCACTCCACCCACCCGGGCGCCGGGCCCGGGCCCGGCGCGGTTCCGGCCGGGAACCGCCCCCGCGCCGAAGCAGCAGGGCTCCGCCGCTTCCGCTTCACCGGCCGTTGATGCACCGTCCATGAGGGACTCCTAGGTTCCGGAAGCGCGCGGCCCCGTCGCCCGACCGGCGCGGCGGGAGGGTCACACACCCTTGGAGTGACAAGTGGAACGTCGCAGTTTCCTGCGTGGAGCGGTCATGGGCGGCACGGTGGCGGCCTTCGGCGGCACCCTGATGCAGGGCGCGGCCTACGCGGCCCCGGCCCAGCCCGGCCCGGGCCCCTACGGGGCGCTCGGCGCGGCGGACGCCAACGGCATCCAGTTGCCCGCCGGCTTCACCAGCCGGGTGATCGCCCGCTCCGGCCAGAAGGTCGGGCCGACCGCGTACACCTGGCACAACGCCCCCGACGGCGGCGCCTGTTTCGCCGACGGCACGGGCTGGATCTACGTGTCGAACTCGGAGATCAACCCGGGCGGCGGCGCGAGCGCCGTGACGTTCTCCTCGACCGGCGCCATCACCGGCGCCTACCGCATCCTGTCGAACACCCGGCAGAACTGCGCCGGCGGCAGGACCCCGTGGAACACCTGGCTGTCCTGCGAGGAGGTCAGCCTGGGGTACGTGTACGAGACCGACCCGTTCGGCGTGAACGGGCCCGTGCGCCGGGACGCGATGGGCCGCTTCAAGCACGAGGCGGCCGCCGCCGACCCCGTGCGCAAGGTCGTGTACCTCACCGAGGACGAGACCAACGGCTGCCTGTACCGCTTCGTCCCCACCACCTGGGGCGACCTGTCCGCCGGCACCCTCCAGGTGCTGAAGGCCGGCACCGCCGCCTCCGGCAGCTTCACCTGGGTGACCGTGCCGGATCCGGACGGCTCCCCCGCCTACACCCGTGACCAGGTCTCCGGCGCCAAGCGGTTCAACGGCGGCGAGGGCTGCCACTACGCCAACGACACCGTCTGGTTCACCACCAAGGGCGACAACCGCCTCTGGCAGCTCGACCTCACCGACAACACCTACGAGCTGGCCTACGACGACTCGCTGGTCAGCGGCGGCACCGCCCCGCTGACCGGCGTGGACAACGTCACCGGCTCGTCCTCCGGCGATCTGTTCGTCGCCGAGGACGGCGGCAACATGGAGATCTGCGTCATCACGCCCGACGACGTGGTGGCGCCCTTCCTGCGGATCAACGGCCAGTCCGGCTCGGAGATCTGCGGCCCGGCCTTCTCGCCGGACGGCAAGCGGCTGTACTTCTCCAGCCAGCGGGGCACCACCGGCAGTTCGTCGGGCGGCATCACCTACGAGGTGACGGGGCCGTTCCGCGCGTAACGCCGCCGCTGCTGGAGCTGTCCGGGCTGGGTGCCGCCCCCGTGCAGGAGGGCGGCGCCCAGTGGCGTCAGGGTGTGCAGGACGGAGCTGCCCTGGCGGAGGGTGACCACCAGGCCGGCGTCGCGCAGCACGCCCGCGTGCTGGCTGGCGGAGGCGAGGGACACCCCGGCGCGGCGGGCCAGCTCGCTGGTCGTACCGCCGTGCCCTATGGCCCTGAGGACCGCGCACCGGGTGTGCCCGACGAGCCGGCCCAGCGGGGACGCCCCGGGCTCGCCGGGGCCCGGGGCGGGCGCGTCGGTGTGCGTCACGGGGTAGACCAGCACGGGCGGCAGCTCGGGGTCCCGGAGCACCACCGGGGTGCCCCGGCAGAAGTACGACGGCTGGAGCAGCAGGCCCCGCCCGTCCAGGTGCAGCTCACGGTCGACGGGGTAGTCCGCCTCCAGCACGGGCGCGCGCCAGCGCAGCACCGGCGGCAGGGAGGCGAGCAGTTCGTCGGCGCCGCCGTCGAGGAGGGCGCGCCCGCGCACCGCCCGGTCGGCCTCGACGCGGGCCTCGATGTGCGCCCAGTACGGCTCGACGGCGGCCCGGTGGTAGCCGCGCAACGCCCCGACGAGGCGTCCGAACGGCTCCTGGCGGCCCTCGGCGAGGTCGCGGGCCCAGGCGGGCAGCGGGGCCGAGCCGGGCCGGGAGGCGGCCAGCAGGGCCAGTTCGGTGTGGACCCGGGCCGGCGGGGTGGCCCGCACCGCCTGGAGTCCCGCGTCGAGGCCGTCGAGGCCCTGGGGAGGCGTGAGGAAGTCGGGGAAATAGCCCCGGGTCGGCACGAGCGCGCCGAGGAGCCTCGTCTCGCCGTTCAGCCGCGTCCGGGATTCCGAGCGCCACGCTCCGTAGACCAGGGCGCCGCGCCGGTCCCGCAGCCGGTGAAAGCTGAGAATCGTCTCCCACAACGCGTCGGGCCGGGCGGCCATCCTGACCCCCGCGAGGTCGTCCCCGGTGAAATGAATACGCAGCACTGAACCCACCCCTGTTGCATCCGCAATCACCCCCCGCCAATGAGTATGCATGCCATCACAGGCCGTCACCACGGCATTTCAGCCACAGTTGAAACGCATCGCGGAGACCGGGGGTGAACCGAAAAGCTGTACGCCGTCGGGCAGGAAACCTTCAGGACCGAGGTGACGTGGTGAAGACCGTGGGGGGCTTCGCGCGTCCGGCGGCGGACCTGAAAGGTTGCGGCTCTCCCGCCCGGCAGGGGTAATGGGGCGCGGTCGGCGGGTGGGGATCCGGTGGCCGCGCTCCGCCCGTTCTTTGCGGGATGAATCAGCACATTCAGCCGACATTGGCCGGTACATTGACCTGACATAAAGGTCCGGTGTTCAACAGCCCGGAATTCAACCGGCCGCAATGCAACAGGAACCCGCATTCCTCCCCGGGGACCCCGCGCGGGCCCGGGCTCCCCGCGTCCCTCGGCCCCCGGCCCCTCGGCCCCCGGCCCCGGCTCCCCACGGCACCCGGCCCCTGGTTCCTGGCCCCCGGACGGCTCCCCCGGTCGGCTCCCCCGGACGCACGACGACGGGGCGGACACCTCCGCACAAGGTGTCCGCCCCGTCCTTCATGGATACCGGAGCCGCCGCCGATCGGTGAGGGTCGGGGACCGACGGCGGCTCCGGTGGCTCATGGCGCCGTGGCCGTCCGGGCGTGGACGGCCACGGCCCTGGTTCAGCGGCTGTCGCTCCCGCTGGACTGCGCGGCCGCGCGGCCCGCCTCCAGGCGCGCCACCGGGATCCGGAACGGCGAGCAGGAGACGTAGTCCAGGCCCACCTCGTGGAAGAAGTGCACCGACTCCGGGTCACCGCCGTGCTCGCCGCAGACGCCGAGCTTGATGTCCGGGCGGGTGGCCCGGCCGGCCTGGACCGCGCTGCGCACGAGCGCGCCGACGCCGTCCTTGTCGATCGTCTCGAACGGGCTGACGCCGAAGATGCCCTTCTCCAGGTACGCGGTGAAGAAGCTGGCCTCCACGTCGTCCCGGGAGAAGCCCCACACCGTCTGGGTGAGGTCGTTGGTGCCGAAGGAGAAGAACTCGGCGCACTCGGCGATCTGACCGGCGGTCACGGCGGCGCGCGGCAGCTCGATCATCGTGCCGAGCGCCAGCGTCAGCTCCACGCCGGTCTGCGCCTGCACCTCGGCGATGACCTGCTCGGCCTCGTCGCGGACCAGCTCCAGCTCCTGGACCGTGCCGACCAGCGGGATCATGATCTCGGCGCGCGGGTCGCCCTTGGCCTCGACGCGCTGGGCGGCCGCCTCGGCGATGGCCCGCACCTGCATGGTGAACAGGCCGGGGATGACGAGCCCGAGGCGTACGCCGCGCAGGCCCAGCATCGGGTTCTGCTCGTGCAGCCGGTGGACGGCCTGGAGCAGCCGCAGCTCGTTCTCGTGCGGCTCCTTGCGGGCCTCGGCGAGGGCGACGCGCACCGACAGCTCGGTGATGTCGGGCAGGAACTCGTGCAGCGGCGGGTCCAGCAGGCGGACCGTGACGGGCAGGCCGTCCATCGCCTCGAACAGCTCGACGAAGTCCTGCTTCTGGAGCGGCAGCAGGGCCTTCAGGGCGTCCTCGCGCTCCTCGTCGGTGTCGGCGAGGATGAGCCGCTCGACGTACTCGCGCCGCTCGCCGAGGAACATGTGCTCGGTGCGGCACAGGCCGATGCCCTGGGCCCCGAAGCGCCGCGCCCGCGAGGCGTCCTCGGCGTTGTCGGCGTTGGCCCGTACGCGCAGCCGGCGTACCCGGTCCGCGTACGCCATGATCCGGTGCACGGCCTGCACCAGCTCGTCGGCGTCGTCGGCGCCGGCATGCATCCGGCCCTCGAAGTACTCGACGACCGGGGACGGCACGACGGGCACCTCGCCGAGGTACACCTTGCCGGTGGAACCGTCGATGGAGACCACGTCGCCCTCCTCGACGACGTGCCCGCCGGGCACGGTCATCCGGCGGCGCTTGGTGTCGACCTCCAGCTCCTCGGCGCCGCAGACACAGGTCTTGCCCATGCCGCGCGCCACGACGGCCGCGTGGGAGGTCTTGCCGCCGCGCGAGGTCAGGATGCCCTCGGCGGCGATCATGCCGTCCAGGTCGTCGGGGTTGGTCTCCCGGCGGATCAGGATGACCTTCTCGCCGGACCGGGACCACTTGACGGCGGTGTACGAGTCGAAGACGGCCTTGCCGACCGCCGCGCCGGGCGAGGCGGCGATGCCGCGCCCGACCTGCTGGACCTCCGCCTTCTCGTCGAAGCGGGGGAACATGAGCTGGGCGAGCTGGGCGCCGTTGACGCGCTGGAGCGCCTCCGCCTCGTCGATCAGGCCCTGGTCCACGAGCTGCGTCGCGATCCGGAAGGCGGCACCGGCGGTGCGCTTGCCGACCCGGGTCTGGAGCATCCAGAGCTGGCCGCGCTCGATGGTGAACTCGATGTCGCAGAGGTCCTTGTAGTGGTTCTCCAGCGTCTCCATGATCTGCATGAGCTGGTCGTACGACGCCTTGTCGATCGACTCGAGGTCGGCCAGCGGCACCGTGTTGCGGATGCCGGCGACGACGTCCTCGCCCTGCGCGTTCTGGAGGTAGTCGCCGTAGACGCCCTGGTGGCCGGAGGCGGGGTCGCGGGTGAAGGCGACGCCGGTGCCGGAGTCGGGGCCGAGGTTGCCGAAGACCATGGAGCAGACGTTGACCGCCGTGCCGAGGTCGTGCGGGATGCGCTCCTGGCGGCGGTAGAGCTTGGCGCGCTCGCCGTTCCAGGAGTCGAAGACGGCCTTGATGGCCAGGTCCATCTGCTCGCGCGGGTCCTGCGGGAAGTCGCGGCCGGCCTCGGCCTTGACGATCTTCTTGAAGTGCTTGACCAGCTTCTTCAGGTCGCCCGCGTCGAGGTCGGTGTCGACGGTGACCTTCTTGGCGGCCTTGGCATCCTCCAGGGCCTCCTCGAAGAGCTCGCCGTCGACGCCGAGGACGGTCTTGCCGAACATCTGGATCAGGCGCCGGTAGGAGTCCCAGGCGAACCGCTCGTCCCCGGCCTGCTTGGCCAGGCCCTCGACGGACTTGTCGGAGAGTCCGATGTTGAGGACGGTGTCCATCATGCCGGGCATGGAGAACTTGGCGCCGGAACGGACGGAGACCAGAAGCGGGTTGTCGGCCTGGCCGAGCTTCTTGCCCATCTTCTCCTCGAGGGCGTCGAGGTGCGCGGTGACCTCGTCGCGCAGCTCGACCGGCTCGTCGCCGCTGTCGAGGTAGACCTTGCAGGCCTCGGTGGTGATGGTGAACCCGGGAGGCACGGGAAGACCCAGGTTGGTCATCTCGGCGAGGTTGGCACCCTTACCGCCGAGCAGGTCCTTCAGGTCCTTGTTGCCCTCGGTGAAGTCGTACACGAACTTCTGATCTTTGTTTTCCGACACGGGTCTCGACTCCTCGAGGACTCGGTGGCTGCCCTGACGGCGAGGAACATACCCAGATCGAAGGCTTCTGGGTACGTACGCCTACCCGTCATACGGCCTTAACCACCCGTCCGCCACCAGATCGAAAGTGACCGCGCGGTAGGTTTTCCGGCCCGACTCCTTCAGCCTCCGAATGAGCTTTGACTCAAAGCTGGGGGTAACCGCTCAAGTGAGCGTCTAGTCAGGCACTTGCGTTCAACTTGTGAACACAAAAAGGGTGGCACTGAGTGCCACCCTTTGAGAAGTGCATCCGCCGATTTGGCGCTCATCTGAGCACAACCCCTATCAGGGGTGGCGAGAATCACGCCCTGCTGGAGCGCGGGATTCCAGTATCCGGACCGGTCCGGCACAGCCTCCGGGCAGCCTCCGGCACCCCCTCGCCCCACCCGGCGCGGGTCACCCGCCGGAGGTGTCCAGTTCGGCGTCCGCGCTGACGGCAGCGCAGTCGTAGGGGTCCTTGAGCCACCCGTCCGGCAGTACCACCCGGTTGTTCCCGGACGTCCTGCCGCGCGGCCCGTCCGCCCCCACCGGCCACGCCTGATCCAGGTCCAGCTCGCTCAGCTGAGCGCGCAGCTCGTCCAGCGACGAGGTCACCGCCAGCCGCTTGCGCATCTCCGAACCGACCGCGAACCCCTTCAGGT
Source organism: Streptomyces sp. NPDC039423 (assembly GCF_055598725.1). Taxonomy (NCBI): domain Bacteria; kingdom Bacillati; phylum Actinomycetota; class Actinomycetes; order Kitasatosporales; family Streptomycetaceae; genus Streptomyces; species Streptomyces sp. NPDC039423. The sequence goes on along the minus strand of NZ_JBVKAH010000001.1, from coordinate 547,939 downwards.
ACCAGGCGACGTGCTTACGGAAGTCGATGACGCCCCGGGTCTCGTCGCCGATCCACTCCCCCAGCAGCCGGGCGTGCCGCACCATCACGTCCGCGACCTCGCGCAGGGTGGGCGTGGCCGCCGTCCCCGCCCCCTCGAAGGCCGCCACCAGGTCGCCGAAGAGCCACGGCCGCCCCAGGCAGCCGCGCCCGACGACGACGCCGTCGCACCCGGTCTCGCGCATCATCCGCAGCGCGTCGTCCGCCGACCAGATGTCGCCGTTGCCGAGGACGGGGATCTCCGGGACGTGCTCCTTGAGCCGGGCGATGGCGTCCCAGTCGGCCGTGCCGCCGTAGTGCTGGGCGGCGGTGCGGCCGTGCAGGGCGATGGCCGTCACGCCCTCCTCGACGGCGATGCGGCCCGCGTCCAGGAAGGTGATGTGGTCGTCGTCGATGCCCTTGCGCATCTTCATCGTGACCGGCAGGTCCCCGGCGTTCGAGACCGCCTCGTTGAGGATCGCCCGCAGCAGCGGCCGCTTGTAGGGCAGGGCGGAGCCGCCGCCCTTGCGGGTGACCTTGGGCACCGGGCAGCCGAAGTTCAGGTCGATGTGGTCCGCGAGGTCCTCGTCGACGATCATCCGGACCGCCTTGCCGACGGTCACCGGGTCCACGCCGTAGAGCTGGATCGAGCGGGGCGTCTCGGTCTCGTCGAAGTGGATGAGCTGCATGGTCTTCTCATTGCGCTCGACCAGCGCCCGTGTCGTGATCATCTCGCTCACGAACAGCCCCTTCCCGCCGCTGAACTCGCGGCACAGGGTGCGGAAGGGGGCGTTGGTGATGCCGGCCATCGGCGCGAGCACCACCGGCGGCTGCACGGTGTGCGGCCCGATGGCAAGAGGACTGAACGCGGTCATGCCCCCCATTGTCGCCCACGTAACGAGGAGGTCGTTAGTTAGGCGTACTTTGGATATATGCCCGAGTCCACCGACCGCCGGCGGCTGCTGGTCCTCGCGATCTGCTGCATGAGCCTGCTGATCGTCAGCCTCGACAACACCGTCCTGAACGTCGCCCTGCCCTCCATACGGCGGGAGCTGCACGCGACCGTCGCCGGGATGCAGTGGACCATCGACGCGTACACCCTCGTCCTGGCGTCGCTGCTGATGCTCGCCGGCTCCACCGCCGACCGGATCGGCCGGCGCAAGGTCTTCATGGCGGGGCTCGTCCTCTTCACGATCGGCTCGGTCCTCTGTTCCCTGGCGCCGAACCTGCCCGCCCTGATCGCCTTCCGCACGGTGCAGGCGGTGGGCGGCTCGATGCTCAACCCGGTCGCCATGTCGATCATCACCAACACGTTCACCGAGCCACGCGCGCGTGCCCGGGCCATCGGCGTCTGGGGCGGTGTGGTGGGCATCTCCATGGCGGCGGGCCCCCTGGTCGGCGGGGTGCTCACCGACTCGGTCGGCTGGCGCTCCATCTTCTGGATCAACCTGCCGGTCGGCCTGCTCGCGCTGTTCCTCACCTTCCGGTACGTCCCCGAGTCCCGCGCGCCCCGGCCGCGCCGGGTGGACCCGGTCGGCCAGTTGCTCGTCATGGTGTTCCTGGGCTGTCTGACGTACGCCATCATCGAGGCGCCCGTGTCCGGCTGGACCTCGCCGACGATCACGGGCTTCGCGGCGGCGGCCGCGCTCGCGCTGATCGCCCTGGTGCTGTACGAGCCCCGGCGCGCGGAGCCGCTGATCGACCTGCGCTTCTTCCGCAGCGCGCCGTTCAGCGGGGCGACAATCATCGCGGTGTGCTCGTTCGCCGCGCTGGGCGGGTTCCTGTTCATCAACACCCTGTACCTCCAGGACGTACGGGGGCTCACCGCGCTGCACGCCGGGCTGTACATGCTTCCCATGGCGGCGCTCACCCTGGTCTGCGCGCCCGTGTCCGGGCGGATGGTGGGCAGCCGGGGCCCGCGCCTGCCGCTGCTGGTCGCGGGCGTGACGATGACGGCGAGCGGCGTGCTGTTCGCGGCCTTCGAGGCCGAGACGTCCACGCCGCTGCTCTTCACGGGGTACGTGCTCTTCGGCCTCGGCTTCGGCATGGTGAACGCCCCCATCACCAACACGGCCGTCTCGGGCATGCCCCGCGCCCAGGCGGGCGTCGCCGCCGCCGTCGCCTCGACCAGCCGGCAGATCGGCCAGACGCTGGGCGTCGCGGTCATCGGCGCCGTCCTGGCCGCCGGCGTCGCGCCCGCCTCGCACACGACCGGCTTCGTCGCCGCGAGCCGCCCCGCCTGGTGGATCATCGCCGCCCTCGGATTCCTCGTCCTCCTCGTCGGCACCGCCACCACCGGCCCCTGGGCCCGCACCACCGCCATCCGCACGGCCCGCCGCCTGGAGGAGCCGGAGACCCTGCCCGTCCCGCACTGAGCACCGGCACGCGCGCGGGCGCCGGCACGCGCGAGGCACCGGTTACGCGAAAAGGCCCGGACCGCCCCGTACGAGGGGTGGTCCGGGCCTTCGGCCCGCGCCGTGCGACATATCGCCGTGCGCGGTCCGGTCAGGGCCGGGCGGTCAGCCGGTCTGCTGCTCGTCGCCCAGTGCGCGTTCGCGCATCTTGCGCAGGAGCTCCTGCTTCTGGTCGGCCGCGGCGCGGCGGTCGGCCGCGCGGGCGGGGGCGGAGCCCTGCTGGTCGGCGCGGGACAGCTTCTTCCGCTGTCCGCCTACGCCGAGAAGGTTGTTACGGCTCTTGGCCACGGGTTCTCCATCGTGGTGAGAAGTGGTTCCGCTCGGGGCGCGTGGGGGGCGGGCGGTCGGACCCGCCGCACTCTCACTCGTAGATCGGAAGGAATGGCATGAGGTGACGGTACCCCGCCGCAGGACACCCCGGCACCCACTTTTCCCGTGACATGACTGCTGACAGATATTGAAATCTGTCAGCAGTCATGTCACTGTGGTGGAGGTATCCCGCCCCCACCCCCCTCCCGACCTCCCGAGGAGTCCGCCATGCCCTCCCCGCTCCCCTCCCGCACCCTCGGCACCACCGGCCCCCGGGTCTCCGCCCTCGGCCTCGGCTGCATGGGCATGTCCGCCCTGTACGGCGAGGCCGACCGCGCCGAGTCGATCGCCACGATCCACGCCGCCCTCGACGCGGGCGTCACGCTCCTGGACACCGGCGACTTCTATGGCATGGGGCACAACGAGCTGCTGATCAACGAGGCCCTGCGCACCGCCCCCGCCGCCTCCCGCGAACGGGCCCTGACCAGCGTCAAGTTCGGCGCCCTGCGGACCGTCGAGGGCGGCTTCACCGGCTACGACGGCCGCCCGGCGGCGGTCAAGAACTTCGCCGCGTACTCGCTCCAGCGCCTCGGCACCGACCACATCGACGTCTACCGCCTCTCCCGCCTGGACCCCGACGTCCCGGTCGAGGAGACGGTCGGCGCCATCGCCGAGCTGGTGGAGGCCGGGCACGTACGCCACATCGGCCTGTCCGAGGTGGGCGCCGGTACGCTGCGCCGGGCGGCGGCGGTCGCCCCGGTCGCCGACCTCCAGATCGAGTACTCGCTCCTCTCCCGCGGCATCGAGCACGAGATCCTGCCGACCGCGCGTGAGCTGGGCATCGGCATCACGGCGTACGGGGTGCTGTCCCGCGGCCTGATCAGCGGCCACTTCACCCACGACCGCGCCCTCGCGCCCGGCGACTTCCGCGCCATGAGCCCCCGCTTCCAGGGGGAGAACCTGCGCCACAACCTCGGCCTGGTCGACCGGCTGCGCGAGGTCGCCGAGCGCAACGGCGCCACCGTCGCCCAGACCGCCATCGCCTGGGTGCTCGCCCAGGGCGACGACATCGTGCCGCTGGTCGGCGCCCGCCGCCGCGACCGGCTGGCGGAGGCCCTCGGCGCCCTGGACGTCACGCTCGGCGCCGGCGACCTCGCCGCCGTCGAGGCGGCCGTCCCGGCGGGCGCGGCGGCCGGCGACCGTTACGCGGCGGCCCAGATGGCGCACCTGGACAGCGAGCGATGACCGGTCCCCCGGGCCCGGTACCTTCAGGGGCATGAGCACCGAAGCCCTGACCCCGGATCGCATCCTCGAAGCCACCGAGGAGGTGCTGCGGCGCTACGGCCCCGGCAAGGCGACGGTGGTCGACGTGGCCCGGGCCCTTGGTGTGAGCCACGGCAGCGTCTACCGCCACTTCCGCACCAAGGCGGCGCTCCGCGAAGCCGTCACCGAGCGCTGGCTGGAGCGGGCGGTGACCGAGCTCGCCCCCTTCGCCGACGGGCCCGGCCCGGCCGCCGAGCGGCTCACCGGCTGGCTGAGGACGCTGTTCGCGGCCAAGCGCCGCAAGGCCGGCGCCGATCCGGAGCTGTTCGCGACGTACGAGGTGCTGATCGGCGAGAGCAGCCGGGTGGTGGCCGAGCACGTGGACCACCTCGTGGGGCAGCTCGCCCGGATCATCGAGGACGGCCACCGCCGGGGCGAGTTCGCCGCTCCGCCGAGCGCGGGAGGCGGCTTCACCGCCACGGCCCGTGCGGTCTTCGACGCCACGGACCGCTTCCACGACCCGGTGCACGCCGCCGACTGGACGGACCCCGGCATCGACGCCGCGTTCGACGCCGTCGTCTCCCTCCTGCTGCGCGGCCTGCGCGCCTGAGACCGGCCGCGGGGACGCGAGCACGCGGAAGCCCCCGGCTCCCAAGGGAACCGGGGGCTGCACCGCACGCGCGGTGGAGGGTCAGCAGCCGAGCAGGCGGCTGCCCAGGTAGCCCTGGATCTGGTCCAGGGAGACGCGCTCCTGCTTCATGGTGTCGCGCTCGCGCACGGTCACCGCGTTGTCGTCGAGCGTGTCGAAGTCGACCGTCACGCAGAACGGCGTGCCGATCTCGTCCTGGCGGCGGTAACGGCGGCCGATGGCGCCCGCGTCGTCGAACTCGATGTTCCAGTTCTTGCGCAGGTCGGCCGCCAGGCCCTTGGCCTTCGGCGAGAGCTGCGGGTTGCGGGAGAGCGGCAGCACCGCGACCTTGACCGGCGCGAGGCGCGGGTCGAGGCGCATCACGGTGCGCTTCTCCATCACGCCCTTGGCGTTGGGGGCCTCGTCCTCGTTGTACGCGTCGAGGAGGAACGCCAGCATCGCGCGGCCGACACCGGCGGCGGGCTCGATGACGTACGGCGTCCAGCGCTCGCCGGCCTCCTGGTCGAAGAACGACAGGTCCGTGCCGGAGGCCTTGGAGTGGGCCGACAGGTCGTAGTCGGTGCGGTTGGCGACGCCCTCCAGCTCGCCCCACTCGCTGCCGCCGAACTGGAAGCGGTACTCGATGTCGGCGGTGCGCTTGGAGTAGTGGGAGAGCTTCTCCTTGGGGTGCTCGTACCAGCGCATGTTCTCCTCACGGAGACCCAGGTCGCGGTACCAGTTCCAGCGCTGCTCCATCCAGTATTCCTGCCACTGCTCGTCCTCGCCCGGCTTGACGAAGAACTCCATCTCCATCTGCTCGAACTCGCGGGTGCGGAAGATGAAGTTGCCCGGAGTGATCTCGTTCCGGAAGGACTTGCCCATCTGCGCGATGCCGAACGGGGGCTTCTTGCGCGAAGTCTGCTGCACCTGGGCGAAGTTGGTGAAGATGCCCTGGGCGGTCTCGGGGCGCAGGTAGGCGACGGAGCCGGAGTCCTGGGTCGGGCCGAGGTGCGTGGAGAGCAGGCCGGAGAACTGCTTGGGCTCGGTGAAGGTGCCCTTGTTGCCGCAGTTGGGGCAGCCCAGGTCCTTCAGGCCGTTCTCGGGAAGGCGGCCGTGCTTCTCCTCGTACGCCTCCTCCAGGTGGTCCGCACGGAAGCGCTTGTGGCAGGAGGTGCACTCGGTGAGCGGGTCGGTGAACGTGGCGACGTGGCCGGAGGCCTCCCAGACCTCGGACGCCAGGATCACCGACGAGTCGATACCGACGACGTCCTCGCGCGAGGTGACCATGTAGCGCCACCACTGGCGCTTGAGGTTCTCCTTGAGCTCGACACCCAGCGGCCCGTAGTCCCAGGCGGCCCGCTGACCGCCGTAGATCTCACTGCACGGGTAGACGAAGCCACGGCGCTTGCTCAGGTTGACGATCGAGTCGATCTTGTCGGCGGCCACTGTGCTCTCTTCATAACGACGATGGCGAACGGCGAATGCTTCAGGTTACCGGCGCGCGCACCCCTGGGATCAAATCGGTGGGTGGCCGGGGCCACGTACCCCCTTTGTTGACAATCGTTTCCAGTATTGTTGAAAATGAATCCCATGAACGTACGACGCCTCATACCCACCACCGCCGTCGCCGGAGCCGTGGCCCTCGGCCTGGTCACGCTCTCCGCCTGCGGGGGCTCCACCGGCTCCGCCGCGGGCGACGACGGCAAGCTGGACGTGGTGGCGTCGTTCTACCCGATGCAGTTCCTGGCCGAGGAGATAGGCGGCGACCACGTCTCCGTCACCACCCTCACCAAGCCCGGTGTCGAGCCGCACGACCTGGAGCTGAAGCCGCGGCAGATCGGCGAGCTCGGCGAGGCGGACTACATCCTGTACCTCAAGGGCGTCCAGCCCGCCGTCGACGACGCCATCAAGCAGGCGGGCGTCGAGCACACCGTCGACGCCGGCACCCTCACCACGATGGAGAAGCACGGCACCGCCACCGGCGGCCACACCCACGAGGGCGAGGAGCACGCCGACGAGCACGGCGACCACCACGCCGAGGACGAGGGAGAGGCCGGGGCCGACCCGCACATCTGGCTCGACCCCGTGAAGTACGCCGAGGTCGCCAAGGGCGTCGGCGCCTCGATGGCGAAGGCCGACCCGGACAACGCCGCGGCCTACGAGAAGAACACCGCCGCTCTCGTCAAGAAGCTCGACGGCCTCGACGCCAGGTTCGCGGGCGGCCTCAAGAACTCCGCCACCAAGACCTTCATCACCACCCACTCCGCCTTCGGCTACCTCGCCGAGCGGTACGGCCTGGACCAGGAGGGCATCTCCGGCGTGGACCCCGAGTCCGAGCCGAGCCCCGCCCGGATCAAGGAGCTCCAGGACACCGCGAGGAAGGACAAGGTCACCACCGTCTTCTTCGAGACGCTGGCCAGCGACAGGACCGCGAAGACCCTCGCCCGGGACACCGGCCTCAGGACGGACGTCCTGGACCCGCTGGAGGGAATCACGGACACGTCCAGGGGTGCTGACTACATCGAGGTCATGGAGTCCAATCTCGCCGCGCTCCAGAAGGCCCTCGGCGCCAAGTGACACACATGGGAGGCAGCGACGTGAGCAGAGAGCCGGCCATATCCGAGCCCGTCATCACCCTCGGCGGAGCCACCGCCTCGCTGGGTTCCCGCCCCGTGCTGCGCGGGGTCGACCTCACCGTCCGGCGCGGTGAGGTCGTCGCCCTGCTCGGCGCGAACGGCTCCGGCAAGTCCACCGCCGTGCGGTCCGTGATCGGCCAGGTCCCGCTGACCAGCGGGTCCGTGGAGCTGTTCGGCACGGAGCTGCGACGGTTCCGCGACTGGGCGCGCGTCGGGTACGTCCCGCAGCGCACCACCGCCGCCAGCGGCGTCCCGGCCACGATCCGCGAGGTCGTCTCGTCGGGCCGGCTGTCCCGTACGCGGCTGGGGTGGCCCTCCAGGGCGGACCGGGCGGCCGTGGAGCGGGCCATCGAGCTGGTGGGGCTCGCCGACCGCGCCAAGGACTCGGTGAGCGCCCTGTCCGGCGGCCAGCACCAGCGGGTGCTGATCGCCCGGGCCCTCGCCGCCGACCCCGAGCTGCTGATCATGGACGAGCCGATGGCGGGCGTCGACCTGGCCAGCCAGGAGATCCTCGCCTCGACGCTGCGCGAGCAGGTCGCGGAGGGGGCGACCGTCCTGCTCGTCCTGCACGAGCTGGGCCCGCTGGAGCCGCTGATCGACCGCGCGGTCGTGCTGCGGGACGGCTGCGTCGTCCACGACGGGCCGCCGCCGAGAGCCGTCGGCCAGCACGCGCTGCCCGGCCACGACCACGTACATCCGCACGCGGCCGACGAGCCGCTCCGCACGGGACTGCTGACCTGACATGGAAATCCTCCAGCTCGCCTTCATGCAGCGCGCGCTGCTCGCGGCCGTCCTGGTCGGCATCACGGCCCCGGCCGTCGGCATCTACCTGGTCCAGCGCCGGCAGGCCCTGATGGGCGACGGCATCGGCCACGTCGCCATGACCGGCGTCGGACTCGGGTTCCTGCTGTCCACCAACCCGGTGTGGATGGCCGCGGCCGTCTCGGTCGCCGGCGCCATCACCATGGAGCTGATCCGGGCGTACGGGCGCACCCGCGGCGACATCGCGCTGGCGCTGCTCTTCTACGGCGGCATGGCCGGCGGCGTCATGCTGATCAACCTGTCGCCGACCGGCTCCAACGCCAACCTCAACTCGTACCTCTTCGGCTCCCTGTCCACGGTGTCCGAGGAGGACGTCGCCGCCATCTGCGCGCTGGCGGCGTTCGTGATCCTCGTCACGGTGGGGCTGCGGCGCCAGCTCTTCGCCGTCAGCCAGGACGAGGAGTTCGCGCGGGTGACCGGGCTGCCCGTGCGAGCGCTAAACCTGCTGATCGCGGTCACCGCCGCGGTGACCGTCACGGTCGCCATGCGGGTCGTCGGGCTGCTGCTGGTCAGCGCCCTGATGGTGGTGCCGGTCGCGGCGGCGCAGCAGCTCACCCGGAGCTTCCGGATGACGTTCGCGCTGGCGGTCCTCATCGGTACGGCCGTGACCCTGGCCGGCACGGTGACGTCCTACTACCAGGACGTGCCGCCCGGCGCGACGATCGTCCTGCTGGCCATCGCGGTGTTCATCGTGCTGACCGCCCTGGCCGCGCCCCTGGCCCGGCGCCGTGCCCGGGCCGCCGAACCCGGGTCCGCCGACGCCTGTGACGTGGCCGTCGACGGCACCCGCGGCCCGGCGGCCGGCGACGTCACGGCCGGGAAGGTCTGACGCGGGACTGCCGGGCCCCTCGGCGGGGCCTGGCAGAATGGCCCGACGTACGTGTGAGCGGGCCGAGTGTTGAGGAGGCACCTGTGGCGATGGCTGGAACCCCCGGCGTGCGCGGCCGGTCGACCCGGCAGCGAGCTGCCGTGTCGGCGGCGCTGAACGAGGTGGACGAGTTCCGCAGCGCGCAGGAGCTGCACGACATGCTCAAGCACCGCGGCGACTCGGTGGGCCTGACGACGGTCTACCGCACCCTTCAGTCCCTCGCCGACGCGGGCGAGGTCGACGTGCTGCGCACCAGCGACGGCGAGGCGGTCTACCGCCGCTGCTCCAGCGGCGAGCACCACCACCACCTGGTGTGCCGCATGTGCGGCAAGGCGGTGGAGGTCGAGGGCCCCGCGGTGGAGCAGTGGGCCGAGACGATCGCCGGCGAGCACGGCTTCGTGAACGTGGCGCACACGGTGGAGATCTTCGGTACGTGCGCGGAGTGCGCCGCCAAGTGACACGGACGGCCGCCGCGTGACGCCGTACGCGTGAGGGCCCGCACCGGACCGCCGGTGCGGGCCCTCACGCGTGGTGCGTCACAGCCGGGTGATGTGCCGGTCCAGGATGGCCCGCAGCCGGTCGGCGCCGTCCGGGCCGTCGACGGCCCGCTTGGGCAGGATGGCCATGCCCACGCCGTGCCGGTCGCCGGTGAGCAGCACGAACAGCTCGGCGGTCTCGGTGTACCGGGGCAGCGCGGGCCAGCGGTACGTCATGTCCAGGTCCCGCGAGGACTGCCGGACGCCGTCGTCGTCCACGACCACCCGGTACTCGCCCTGGGTGGCGTACATCCGGTGCACCTGCTGCCCCTGGAGGCCGGGGACCAGCAGGTACACGCCGAGAACGAAGAGCAGCACCACGAGGCAGAGCAGCGCCCCGCCCACGCTCGGCCCGTCCGGGCCGGTGAGGCTCAGGACGAGTGAGCCCAGCATGAACAGCGCGCAGGCCAGCAGCACCCCGTTCTGGAGCCGCCCCGACGGGGTGGCCCGGGCCCGCGCGCGGATCGCCCCCACCGCGTCGGCGAGAACGGGAACGTAGGTCAGCTCCACGGTGTCCCGCGTCGTTCCGGACACTGCTTCGGTCACGGCCCCTCCTTGTCATGGACAAAGCCGTGATCGTAGCGGCCGGGTCAGACGGCCGGCCCGTCGGTCACCGCCCGCTCGCCCTCCGGGCGGCCCTGCATGGCCAGCAGTTCCTCGTTCGGGATCGCCCCGCCGAAGCGCCGGTCGCGCTGGGCGAACTCCAGGCACGCCCGCCACAGGTCGCGCCGGTCGAAGTCCGGCCACAGCACGTCCTGGAAGACCATCTCGGCGTACGCGCTCTGCCAGATCAGGTAGTTCGAGGTGCGCTGCTCACCGCTGGGCCGCAGGAACAGGTCCACGTCCGGCATGTCCGGGTAGTAGAGGTACTTCTGGATCGTCTTCTCGCTGACCTTCGACGGGTCGAGCCGGCCCGCCTTCACGTCCGCGGCGATCCCCTGCATCGCGTCCGCCAGCTCCGCGCGGCCGCCGTAGTTCATGCAGAAGTACAGGGTCAGCCGGTCGTTGTCCTTGGTCTGCTCCTGGGCGATCTGGAGCTCCTTGGCCACCGACTTCCACAGCTTGGGCATCCGGCCCACCCAGCGCACCCGGATGCCCAGCTCGTCGAGCTGGTCGCGGGTCTTGCGGATGAAGTCGCGGTTGAAGTTCATCAGGAAGCGCACCTCGTCCGGCGAGCGCTTCCAGTTCTCGGTCGAGAAGGCGTACAGGGAGATCGCCCCGACGCCCATCTCGATCGCGCCCTGGAGGACGTCCAGGACCCGCTCGGCGCCGACCTTGTGGCCCTCGGTGCGGGGCAGGCCGCGGTCCTTCGCCCAGCGCCCGTTGCCGTCCATGACGATGGCGACGTGGTTCGGGACCAGCTCACCCGGGATCTTCGGCGGGCGCGCGCCGGACGGGTGCCGCTCGACGTCCTTGTAGTCGCGGCGGGACCGGCCCAGGAATCCGCGTCGTGCCATGCGGCTCACACTCTCCTCAATCTGCTGCTACTTCTCGACGTACCGCAGGGAGCGCAGCCCTCGCTCCAGGTGCCAGTGCAGATACGCGGACACCAGTCCGCTCCCCTCCCTGACGTGGCGCGGTTCGCACGCGTCCGCCGTCTCCCAGTCGCCGGTCAGCAGCGCGCTGAGCAGACCGACGGCCTCCGCAGAGGGTACGACGCTCCCGGGCACCCGGCAGTCGCCGCATATGACCCCGCCCGCCCCGACCGAGAAGAACCGGTTCGGCCCCGGCAGCCCGCACCGCGCGCAGTCGTCGAACGAGGGCGCGTAGCCGTTCACGGCGAGCGAGCGGAGCAGGAAGGCGTCCAGGATCAGGTGCGGGGCGTGCTCCCCGCGCGACAGGGTCCGCAATCCCCCGATCAGCAGCAGGTACTGCTGCACGGCGGGCTCGCCCTCGTGGTCGGTGAACCGCTCGGCGGTCTCCAGCATGGCGGTACCGGCCGTGTACCGCGCGTAGTCGGTGACGATCCCGCTGCCGTACGCCGCGATCGTCTCGCTCTGCGTGCACAGCGGCAGCCCGCGCCCCACCAGCTCGCTGCCGCGCGCGAAGAACTGCACGTCGACGTGGCTGAAGGGTTCCAGCCGGGCGCCGAACTTCGACTTCGTCCGGCGCACCCCCCGGGCGACGGCCCGTACGCGCCCGTGCCCGCGCGTGAGGATCGTGATGATGCGGTCCGCCTCACCCAGCTTCTGGGTGCGCAGCACGATGCCGTCGTCGCGGAACAGGGTCATGGACCCATTGTCCCGTACCGGGACGGCGGCCGGGGCCCGGCCCGGGAACCCGGCCCCGGCGGCGTCAAGGCACCTCGCCCCGGCTCCGCGCGTTCACGTACGACGTCGCCGCGCTGATCCGCTCCGCGTCCGTCGCGGGCCGCAGCCCGTCCGGGGGGCAGTCCCACTCCCGGCCGCCACCGATGGGCCTGAGCTGGACGTACGGCCCCACGTGCCCCATGAGGCGCCCCACGCGCCCGCTGCGGACGTCCACGACGTACGACCCGACCGGCAACCCGAACGGCAGGCTCATTCCCGTCCACCTTCCTCCGGCAGGGCGGCGGCCAGCCGGCGCGCCGTCCCCACCGTGCAACGTCCCAGTTCGACGAGCGGCCGAGGGGGCTCCGCGGCGCATGTGACGGGGTCCAGCCCCAGTGACGGGAGCGTGATTCCCGCCCTTTCCAGTGCCGCGCGCAATTCCGCCACCGCCTCCTTCGCGTCCTCGACGGTCCCCGACGGCTGTCGCTCGCTTTGTTCCTTCACCAACACGGTCCTTTCCGAATCCATTTCCCGCTTACTGCCCCCAGGATGGACCCGCGCCTCTAGCATTGGCGGTTGCGCACGCGCTACAACTGCGCGGCAGGACTGGGGTGTTAAGCCATGGCCAACGCAGGCTCGTCCAGGCAGGCCGCCTGGGAGTTCTACGGCACGGAGCTGAAGAACCGGCGCGAAGCCGCGAAAATGACGCAGCAGGAACTGGGGCGGAAGGTCTTCGTTTCGGGCGGGTACATCGGCCAATTCGAACAGGCCATCCGAAAGCCCCAGTTGGACGTGGCGGCGAGGATCGACGAAGTCCTACAAACCGATGGTTTTTTCGAGCGGATGTGCCGCAAGCTCATCAACACGTCGCCGTACGCCGAGTATTTCCGGGCCGTTGCGGAGCTGGAGGCGCTGGCGACGAGGATCTGCGAGTTCGCACCCACGGTCGTGCCCGGCCTGCTCCAGACCGCCGAGTACGCGCGGGCGGTCACCGTGGCCGCCAACCCCTTCGTCCCCGAGGAGTACGTGGAGGAGAAGGTCACCGCCCGGCTGGCCCGGGCCCGCGTCCTGGCGCCCGCTACAAGGCCCGAGTATTGGGTGACCCTGCACGAGAACGTGCTCCGGGTGCCGGTGGGCGGCCCGGCCGTGATGGCGGCGCAACTGGACCACGTGGCGGCGCTGGCGCGCCGGCGGGCGGTACTGGTGACGGTGATCCCGTGCGCGGCGGGGGCGCACGCCTCCATGATGGGGTCGCTGAAGCTCATGGACTTCGAGGACGCCCCGCCAACCGCCTATACAGAAACGGCTTTTTCGGGCACGTTGCTGGACGATCCGGCGGTGGTGAAGCGGGCACAGCGCGCCTACGATCTGGTCAGGGTCGCCGCGTCGTCGCCGGAGGCGTCCCTCGCCCTGATCGAGTCGGCGGCTGAGGACTACAGACGATGCGCGACTACGACCTGAGCACCGCACGCTGGCGCAAGAGCACCCACAGCAACGGCGAGGGCGGCGACTGCGTCGAAGTGGCGTACGACTTCCCCGGCGTCGTCCCCGTACGGGACAGCAAGAAGCCCGCCGGACCGGTCCTGGTGGTCGGCGCTCACGCGTGGCGGGCGTTCGTCGAGGGTGTCAGTGCCGGTGGTTAACGTGATCACATGAGTTCTTCCCTGAGCGCGTACCTGCTCGACCCCAAGGCCACCCGCGCCCTCGTCGGTTCCGGCGACGACCAGCTCCTCCAGGTCATACGGGACAGCTTCGGCGACGACCTGGCCGCCGACGACCGGTACTTCTCCTCCGAGATCGCGAACGGCGCCCCCACCGCGTACGAGGCGCTGCGCGCGGTGGTGCACGGCGGGCCGTTCCACGAGAACAAGCAGTACGCCTTCCAGTACGGGTACGCGTACAAGCGCCTCTGCTCGCTGACGGGGTCCTTCCTGGACAACTCCTCCTTCAGCCCGTTCCGGGGCGACTGGCTGGAGGTCGTCGACGAGGGGCTGCGGGCACTGCGGATCACCGCCGTCTCGGTGGCGGAGCTGGGGTACTACGACGGTCTGCCGAAGGGGATCCCGGCCTACGACCTGCCGCGCTGCGGCGAGTGGACGCACGAGGAGTGCCTGGAGGCGCTGGAGCAGTTCGAGCGGACGAAGCGGGAGGGGCACGCGCCGCCGCTGGAGCCGGAGGTGGTCGACGCGGTGATGGACGTCATCGGGTGGCTGCGGCACGTGGAGGCGCGGCCCGGCTTCGGCGTCGTGGGGTTCGTGTCGTAGGCCGCTACGGCTCCCGCCCCTCCTGCTTGGCGACCACGACCTCCTTGCGGAGTGCGCGCGCCAGGATGACACCGACGACGATCAGGCCGACCGCCAGCCAGCGGGGGGCGGCGTCGTAGACCAGGACCAGGACGCCCATGGGGATCAGCAGGCCGACGAACGGCATCAGCAGGCTGCGTACCGGCGGGCGGGGGACGGCCGGGTACCACTCGGTGAAGCGCATGGCGGTGATGAGCGCCGACGCCTGGACGAGCCAGGCCGTCCAGAGGTTGTCGGGGTCGTGCAGGACGAGGTCGCCGATGCCGCCCGCCACGGCCGCCACCAGAAAGGCCAGTGCCCAGGCCTGGGTGACGACGACGTTGGCCCGGAGGAAGTCCCGCGTGTGCCAGAACTCGCGCGGGACCTTCTTGCGGGCGTACGGCGTCGTCAGGGGTGCCGCCGCCGCGACGGAGAGCACCGCCAGCGCGGCGATCGCGAGGTTGGAGATCTCGTTGGCGTACGTCTCCAGCCATCGCATCGTGTCCACCGGGGCGATCATGCCGACGACGGTGAGGACGCCGAAGAAGACCAGTCCGGCGACCTCCAGGAACACCGGCCGGTGGCGCACCAGCAGCAGGACGGCCGCCAGGGCCAGGGCGAGGCCGGCCGCCGGTTCATAACGGCCGGGGCCGACCAGCAAGGAGAAGACGATCCACGGGGACATGCCCGTGATCGAGCTGTTCATCAGCCTGGCGCCCCAGCCGGCCGTGCCGTTCATGGTTCCAGCGTGGCGCGGTTCATGCGTGGAGGCGAGAGATGCCATAAGCCCGGCTTATGGGGTCATAGGCGGGGGGCGGGTACCGAGGTGAGGCGAGCCTTACTTAGGGTGCGTATGAGCACTCACGTCACCGCTCACTCCTCGCTCGAAGGGAATTCGTCATGCCCCGCCCCTTGCGGGTCGCGATCGTCGGTGCCGGCCCCGCCGGGATCTACGCCGCCGACGCGCTGCTGAAGTCCGAGGCCGCCACCGACCCCGGTGTGTCGATCGACCTCTTCGAGCGTATGCCCGCGCCCTTCGGCCTCATCCGGTACGGCGTCGCGCCGGACCACCCGCGCATCAAGGGCATCATCACCGCGCTGCACCAGGTGCTGGACAAGCCGCAGATCCGGCTGTTCGGCAACGTCGACTACGGCACCGACATCGTCCTGGACGACCTGCGGACGTTCTACGACGCGGTGGTCTTCTCGACCGGCGCGACGGCCGACCGGGCGCTGGACATACCCGGCATCGACCTGGACGGTTCGTACGGCGCCGCCGACTTCGTGTCCTGGTACGACGGCCACCCGGACGTGCCGCGCACCTGGCCGCTGGAGGCCGAGAAGGTCGCCGTGCTGGGCGTGGGCAACGTGGCGCTGGACGTGGCGCGCATCCTGGCGAAGACGGCGGACGAGCTGCTGCCGACCGAGATCCCGCCGAACGTCCACGACGGCCTGAAGGCGAACAAGGCGCTGGAGGTCCACGTCTTCGGGCGGCGCGGCCCGGCACAGGCGAAGTTCAGCCCGATGGAGCTGCGCGAGCTGGACCACTCGCCGAACATCGAGGTCGTCGTCAACCCCGAGGACATCGACTACGACGCCGGGTCCATCGAGCAGCGGCGCTCCAACAAGCAGGTCGACATGGTCGCCAAGACCCTGGAGAACTGGGCGATCCGCGACGTCGGCGACCGGCCGCACAAGCTGTTCCTGCACTTCTTCGAGTCGCCGGCCGAGATCGTCGGCGAGGACGGCAGGGTCGTCGGGCTGCGCACCGAGCGCACCGAGCTGGACGGCACGGGCAACGTCAAGGGCACGGGCGAGTTCACGACCTGGGACGTCCAGGCCGTGTACCGCGCGGTGGGCTACCTCTCCGACGAGCTGCCCAAGCTGCCGTTCGACCTCGCCAGCGGCACGGTGCCGGACGAGGGCGGCCGGGTGATCGAGGGTGGCGAGCACATGGCGTCGACGTACGTCACGGGCTGGATCCGGCGCGGTCC
This sequence comes from Streptomyces sp. NPDC039423, assembly GCF_055598725.1. Taxonomy (NCBI): domain Bacteria; kingdom Bacillati; phylum Actinomycetota; class Actinomycetes; order Kitasatosporales; family Streptomycetaceae; genus Streptomyces; species Streptomyces sp. NPDC039423. The sequence goes on along the minus strand of NZ_JBVKAH010000001.1, from coordinate 531,921 downwards.
GGTCGGCCTGATCGGCCACACCAAGGGCGACGCCAACGAGACGGTGGCCAACCTGCTGGAGGACCACCGCGAGGGCCGGCTCCTGGTCCCGGCCGCCCCGGAGGAGGGCGCGGTCGACGCGTTCCTGCGGGACAAGGGCGTGGAGTACACGACCTGGGAGGGCTGGTACCGCCTGGACGCGGCCGAGCGGGCGCTGGGTGAGGCCGAGGGCCGCGAACGCGTCAAGATCGTCGAGCGCGAGGGCATGCTCCGGGCGAGCGCCGAGCGCTGACCGCACGCGGCGGGGCGCCCCGGAACCTTCCGGGGGCGCCCCGCCGCGTTCACACGTCGAGCATCGGCACGAGGTGCTCCTCCTCGTACACGAGGTGGGCCTCCAGCTCGTCCGTGAGCCGCTCGACCTCCGAGCGGACGTGCTCGGGGTCCGCTTCCGCATCGGACACCACCGCCTTCAGGTCGGCCAGGATGGCCGCTATCCGCTCGTGCTCCCGCTTCAGCCGGTCCAGCACGGGCGCCAGCTCCGGGTGGCGGTCGGCGACCATCGGGAAGAGCATCGTGTCCTCGCCCGTGTGGTGGTTGTGCAGGCCCTGGCAGACGGTGAGGCAGTTGATGCGAAGCTGGGTGCCGAGTCCGGTGGCGGTCCCGGTCTCGGCGATCTCCTTGCGGATGAGTCCCAGTTCGCGCCGGAACATGTCGTGGACGACCTTGATGCCCTCGCTCATCGACGTGGCGTTGACGCGCGGCGGGCCGGGCACCTCGGTGAGCACCACCACGGGGATCACCCGGCTGGTCTTCGCCTGGTAGTCGGCCCAGCCGGAGTCCGCCTCGACGGCGCGGGCGAAGGCGCGGTCGCGCTCCTCGCCCCGGAGGACGGTGGCGTCCGCCTCGTAGGTGAAGACACCGCTCTCGACCGTCACGCGGGGGTTGGCCAGCAGGTTGTGGTACCAGGCGGGGTGCCGGGGGGCGCCGGCGGCGGAGGCGATGACGAGGATCCGGCCGTCACCGTCGTGGTAATAGCCGACGGGCGTGGTGTGGGGCTTGCCGGACCGGGCGCCGGTGGTCGTCAGCAGGACGAGCCGGGCCCCCTCGAACCATCCGCCCACGCGCCCGTTGTTGGCGCGGAACTCGTCGATGACCTGCTGATTGAAATCGTTGGGCAAGTGTCTGCTTTCTGCTCCTGGGTGAAGAACTGCTGTGTGCGGATGCACGCGGAGAGAAAACAGAAGAAGGCGGGGCTCTGGCCCGCCCCGGCGTCACGCCGAGGCCGGGTGCCCTACTCGTGTGTGGCCCATGGCCGACCCGGCAGTCACCACGTCAACGTACCGATGACGAACGATCATCCGCAACGGAGAAAACCGGCCATCAGTCGAACATGTGGATCTCGTCGCCGAGGCCCTGGGCACGGGCGGCGGCGATCACGAGACCGGCCGCCACCGCGTCCTGGACGGCCACGCCGACCGACTTGTAGAGGGTGAGCTGCTCGGGGGAGCGGCGGCCCGGCCTGCTGCCGTTGAGGAGCTCGCCGAGCTCGGCGTGGACGTGGTCGGCGGTGATCACGCCGTCGCGGATGGGGAACAGCAGGTCGTTGCTCCCGGCGGGGAACGGCGCCAGGGCGGCCCGCCGGGACTCCACGCACACCAGGGCGTCGGCGATCGTGGCGTCGTCGACCTCCCGGCCGCCCCGGTTGAACCCGACGGAAGTGATGTGCGCGCCGGGCGCGAGCCAGCGGCGCCGGACGACCGGGTCGACGGAGTGGGTGGCGGCGGCCACCAGGTGCGCCCCGTCCAGCGCCTCGGCGTACGTCGGCACGGCGACCACCTCGACCTTCAGGGCGGCCCCCAGCTCGTCGGCCAGCACGGCCGCCCGGACCGGGTCGCGGCCGGCCACCCGGATGTGCCGGACGGGCCGCACCCGGCACAGGGCGTGGGCGTGGGTGCGGGCCTGGACGCCGGTGCCGAGGAGGGCGAGGACGGTGGCGTCGTCGCGGGCGAGGAGCCGGGCCGACAGCGCGGAGGCGGCGGCGGTGCGGGCCGCGGTGATGGCGGTCCCGTCCAGGAGCGCCCGGGGCGCGCCCGTACCGGGGTCGAAGACGGCGATGACGGCCTGGTGGGTGGGCAGGGGCGTACCGGCGTTGTGGGGGAACAGGGAGACCAGCTTGGTCATGAGCACCCCGGCGGACGGCACGTACCCGGGCATGGCGGCGAGGAAGCCGTCCTGCCCCGGCACCATGGCGGCGACGCGGTCGGGCACGGACGCGCGGCCCTCGCTGAGGTCCACCATCGCGGGACCGAGGGCGTCGATCAGCGCGTCCATGTCGAGCAGGGTCTCGACTTCCCTGCGCCCCAGTACCAGCACCCTTCCAGCGTCCGTCACGACGCGGGCCGCCGCCACGGCGGGGCGCCCGGACAGGGCCGGGCGGTCCCGGCAATCCGGGCGGTCCCGGCGGTCCCGGCGGGCACGCTCTAGAAGGGCGCCTGCGCGGACTCCATCAGCCGGGCGGTCTCGTCGGCCGGGAGGTGGAGGGCGGCACCGACGGTGGTGAGGACGTCCCGCTCGGCGGTGGTGTAGGCACCGTCGGCGAGGGCGATGCGGGCGCCCTGGAGCAGGATCGATTCCCGCCCGGCGGGCGCGAGGTGCGGGGTGAGCGGCTCCAGGGCCTCGTGCAGCTCGATGGCGAGGGCGGCACCGCACGGCGTGCCGGTGTCGGCCACGAACCGGCCGGTGTCGGCTTCGAGGGCCTCGATCAGCGCGGTGAGGCTGTCGGCGGTGCAGTCCTCGTACCCGGCGGCGCGGACGGCGAAGACGGCGGTCCTGAGGACGGGGCGGGACGACACCCCGCCGGCGGCGAGGACGGCGAGGGCGACGGTGTGGACGGCGTCGCGGAGCATCGCGGAGAAGCGGGCGGTGGTGGGGTGGTCCAGGGCGTCGGTGCCGAAGTGGCCGTGACAGGCGGCGCATTCGACGACCGGTCCGGCGAGGCCGCGCGGCAGCAGCGGGACACCGAGGAGGGTGAGGCGCCGACGGCCGGTGCGGCGCCGGTAATTGCGGTCCCCGCCGCAGCCGGGGCAGAAGAACTGGCCGTCGCCGACGGTGTTCCAGGCGGTGGAAATGGAGCAGATGCGCACTCTTCGCCCGCTTGATCCTCGTGCTGGCAGCACGTCGCACCTCCAGAACGCCTCGGCCACCTTGCCGCGTTGGCGTGATGTTAGCCACATCGGTGATGCCGCGTCAGCACCCCGGCGTGAGATCGCCACAGGGATGGCTGAACCCCGCCCTCCGCAAAGGCCGCGGCGGGCCTTCGGGAAGGGCGGGGTCCAGCGGGTCGGGGTCAGCGCGTGGCGCGGTTGACGGCCGAGATGACCGCCTTCAGCGAGGCGCGGGTGGTGTTGGCGTCGATGCCGATGCCCCACAGGACCTTGCCGTCGATGGCGCACTCGATGTACGAGGCGGCCTGCGCGGACGCGCCCTCGCTCATCGTGTGCTCCTGGTAGTCCAGCAGGCGGGCGTCGATGCCGATGGCCTGGAGGGCGGCGAAGAACGCGGAGATCGGACCGTTGCCGGAGCCGGTCAGGACCGTGTCGGCGCCGTCGACGACCGCCTCGACGGTCAGCGTGTCCGTGCCGTCCTTGTCGGTCGTGGTCTGGCCGGAACGGAGCTGGATCCGTCCCCACGGGTTGTCCGGGTTGGGCAGGTACTCGTCCTGGAAGACGGACCAGATGGCCTTCGGCGTGACCTCGCCGCCCTCGGCGTCGGTCTTCGCCTGGATGATCTTCGAGAACTCGATCTGCATCCGGCGCGGCAGGTCCAGCTTGTGGTCGTTCTTCAGGACGTACGCGACACCGCCCTTGCCGGACTGCGAGTTGACGCGGATGACCGCCTCGTAGGACCGGCCGACGTCCTTGGGGTCGATCGGCAGGTAGGGCACGGCCCACTCGATGTCGTCGACGGTCTTGCCGGCGGCGGCCGCGGTGGCCTCCATGGCGTCGAAGCCCTTCTTGATGGCGTCCTGGTGGGAGCCGGAGAAGGCGGTGTAGACCAGGTCGCCCGCGTAGGGGTGGCGCGGGTGGACCTCCATCTGGTTGCAGTACTCGGACGTACGGCGGATCTCGTCGATCTGCGAGAAGTCGATCTGCGGGTCGACGCCCTGCGAGAACAGGTTCATGCCCAGGGTGACCAGGTCGACGTTGCCGGTGCGCTCGCCCTGGCCGAACAGGCAGCCCTCGATGCGGTCGGCACCGGCCATGATCGCCAGCTCGGCGGCCGCCACCGCCGTACCGCGGTCGTTGTGCGGGTGGACGGACAGGCACACGTGCTCGCGGCGGGACAGGTTGCGCGACATCCACTCGAACCGGTCCGCGTGGGTGGAGGGCGTCGAGCGCTCCACGGTGGCGGGCAGGTTCAGGATGATCTCGCGGCCCTCCTCGGGCTGCCAGACGTCCATCACGCCCTCGCAGACCTCCAGGGCGAAGTCCAGCTCGGTGTCGGTGAAGATCTCCGGGCTGTACTGGTAGCCGAAGACCGTCTCGTCGCCCAGGATCTTGTCGGCGTACTCCATCACCAGCCGGGTGCCGTCCACGGCGATCTGCTTGACCTGCTCCTTGGAGCCGCGGAAGACGACCCGGCGGAAGACCGGCGCGGTCGCGTTGTACAGGTGCACGGTGGCCCGGTGGGCGCCGCGCAGCGACTCGACCGTGCGCTCGATCAGCTCCTCGCGCGCCTGGGTCAGGACGGAGATCGTCACGTCCTCGGGGACCGCGCCCTCCTCGATGATGGAGCGCACGAAGGCGAAGTCGGTCTCGCCGGAGGACGGGAAACCGACCTCGATCTCCTTGTAGCCCATGCGTACGAGCAGGTCGAACATCTCGCGCTTGCGGGCGGGGCTCATCGGGTCGATCAGCGCCTGGTTGCCGTCCCGCAGGTCGGTGGACAGCCAGCGCGGCGCCTTGGTGATGCGGTTGTCCGGCCAGGTGCGGTCGGGGATGTCCACGGCCTCGTACCGGCCGTACTTGTGGATCGGCATCCCGGACGGCTTCTGGGTGTGCGTCGCGTTGGTGACGGGCGTGGGGCGGCCAACGGGCTGGGACATTGCGTAGGGCTCCTCGGTTGTCCTTCACGGGGACGGCCGACTGGGTCGAAGCAGCACCAGACTCCGCGGGGAGGGGGTCGGCCTACGACTACAGGCCCTCGCCGCGGCAGCTAAGAAGAAGCAGCCCGAAACGCATGATGTGAGGAAGCCTAGCCGAGCGGCACCAGGAGTGGAGGTGCCGTTTCAGTATGCGGGATTCGGCGCGCCAACCGTCAAACAGTGACTCATCACTCTTTTTCGGGAACCCTCATCGCAGCGGGTGACAGGATGATGACAGGCTGCCACATTGCGGAGCATGACTGCGACAGCCCCCGTGTTCTGCACGATCGTCCCGCCGCACCTCCTCGACCGTCTCTCCCGGGCCGCCGACCCGGTCGTCGCCGCCGCCGCCCGCCGCACCCTGGTCACGGACGCCGCCCAGCGCACCGCCCGCCGCCTGACCACCGTCGCCGGGGCCGCCCCCGTACCGACGGCCGCGGACACGCCCGCCGACAAGCCCCGCCGCACCGTGCACGACGCCGGGCACAAGACCGCCCTGCCGGGGAAGAAGGTGCGCGGCGAGGGCCAGCAGCCGAGCGGGGACGCGACCGTCAACCGCGCGTACGCCGGCCTCGGGGCCACCTTCGAGCTGTTCCGCGACGCCTACGGGCGCAACTCGATCAATGGGTCGGGACTGCCGCTGGACGCGACCGTCCACTACGACCGGGACTACAACAACGCCTTCTGGAACGGCGACCAGATGGTCTTCGGCGACGGGGACGGCAAGATCTTCCTGGACTTCACCGTCGCGGTCGACGTCATCGGCCACGAACTCGCCCACGGCGTCACCCAGTACACCGCGAACCTGGCGTACTTCGGCCAGCCCGGCGCGCTGAACGAGTCGATGTCGGACGTCTTCGGCTCCCTGGTCAAGCAGAAGGCCCTGGGCCAGACCGCCGAGCAGGCCGACTGGCTGATCGGCGCCGGGCTGCTGGCGCCCGAGGTCCAGGGCGTGGCGCTGCGCTCCATGAAGGCCCCCGGCACGGCGTACGACGACGACGTCCTCGGCAAGGACCCGCAGCCCGCGACGATGGACGACTACGTGCACACCGGCGCCGACAACGGCGGCGTCCACATCAACTCGGGCATCCCCAACCACGCCTTCTACCTGTTCGCCAAGGAGCTCGGCGGCCACGCCTGGGAGCGGGCCGGGCGGGTCTGGTACGACGTGCTGACCGGGGGCCGGCTCACGGAGGACGCCGACTTCGCCGACTTCTCCCGGCTGACGGTGGCGGCGGCCCGCGAGCGGTTCGGCGCGGGCGGCGCGGAGGACGACGCGGTGGTGAAGGCCTGGTCGACGGTGGGGCTGCCGACCGGGTAGACAGGGCCCATGCGCATTCGGGTCATCCGTACGGGCGGGTTCGCGGGCATCGAGCGGCGGGCCGAGATGGACACCTCTGGTCTGCTCGACGCCCGCGACTGGCACCTGCTGGCCGAGGCGGCCCTGGCGGAAGGGGACGGACAGCGGCCGGCGGGCGTGCCGGACGGGTTCGGCTACGAGATCACCGTGGACGGCCGGACGGTGTACTGCGCCGACCCGGGGCTGGGCGAGGCCCAGCGGGAGCTGGTCGCCCGGGTGCTCCGGGAGGGCGCGTGAGCCTCGCTGCCGCGTTCTAGAAGCCCAGCTTGCGTAGCTGCTTGGGGTCGCGCTGCCAGTCCTTGGCGACCTTGACGTGCAGGTCCAGGAAGACCGGCGTGCCCAGCAGCGCCTCGATGTGCTTGCGGGACTTGGTGCCGACTTCCTTCAGCCGCTGCCCCTTCGGGCCGATGATGATGCCCTTCTGGCTGGGGCGCTCGATGTAGACGTTGGCGTGGATGTCCAGCAGCGGCTTGTCCTTGGGACGGTTCTCGCGCGGGATCATCTCCTCGACGACCACCGCGATCGAGTGCGGCAGCTCGTCCCGTACGCCCTCCAGCGCGGCCTCGCGGATCAGCTCGGCGACCATGACCTGCTCCGGCTCGTCCGTGAGGTCGCCCTCCGGGTAGAGCGGCGGGCTCTCGGGAAGCAGCGGGATCAGCAGGTCGGCCACGAGCTGGACCTGCTTGTCACCGACCGCGGAGACCGGGATGATCTCCTGCCACTCCATGCCCAGCTCCCTGCCGAGCTGGTCGATCGCGATGAGCTGTTCGGCCAGGGTCTTGGAGTCGACCAGGTCGGTCTTGGTGACGATCGCGACCTTCGGGGTCTTCTTGATCTCCGCCAGTTCCTTGGCGATGTACCGGTCGCCCGGGCCCAGCTTCTCGTTGGCGGGCAGGCAGAAACCGATCACGTCGACCTCGGCCCACGTAGTACGCACCACGTCGTTGAGCCGCTCGCCCAGCAGGGTGCGCGGCTTGTGGAGGCCCGGGGTGTCGACCAGGATGAGCTGGGCGTCCGGGCGGTGCACGATGCCGCGCACGGTGTGGCGCGTGGTCTGCGGCCGGTTGGAGGTGATCGCCACCTTCTGGCCGACCAGAGCGTTCGTGAGGGTGGACTTGCCCGCGTTGGGGCGGCCGACGAAGCAGGCGAACCCGGCCCGGTGGGCGGCTTCGGTTTCAGGATTACGAGCGCTCATGGGGGCCATTCTCCCCGATGCGGACACCCTCACCTACCGCAGGCTCCGCCACCGGCCTCCGGGCCCGCGACCGCGCGGCCAGGGCGGCGACCACCGAGGCCGCGTAGAGGAGGGTGAGCACACCCAGGACGAGATCGAGCCAGTCGACCGCCCCGCCCCGTGCCAGCGCGGCGGCCGCCGGGATCCCGGCGGCGAGCCCGGCCACGACCAGGAGCACCCCCGCCGCGCCCCGGGCCACGCGCGCGGCGGCCGGCCGGTCCCGGTTGAGCAGCTCGCCCGCCGCCCAGAGCACCAGCAGCAGCGGGAACACCGCGTGCGGCTCCGGTGCGCCCCCGGCGATCAGGTCGACGACGTTGATGACCACCCCGACGGCGCCGATCACCAGGACGATCCAGGGGCGGGTCGGGCCCCCGGACTTCTCCCCCGTACCGGCCATCAGCCCGCGCTCACCGTCGCCCGCAGCTCGCCGTCCGGACCGGCCACCAGGACGGGCGTGTCCGCGCCGCCCAGGTCGCGCACGGCGGCGCGGTCCGCCTCCGCGGCGGCGCCCGCCTCGGTGACGACGGCCGCGGCCTCCAGGGACGTGGCACCGCTGGCCACGGCCATCGCCACCGCCGTCTGGAGCGCGCTGAGCTTCAGCGACTCCAGGGCGACGGTCCCGGCGACGTACGTGCGCCCGGTCTCGTCCCGTACCGCCGCGCCCTCCGGCACGCCGTTACGGGCACGGGCGCTGCGCGCCAGGGTGATGATCTTGCGGTCCTCGGGGCCGAGGTCGGTGGTCTGAGTCATGCCCCGAGGATAAGTCCGCGATCAGTGTCAGCTCTGGGCGGCCTTGACGAACTTGTCGCCCGCGCGCTTGGCGAGGTCGTCGAAGTTCTTGGTGGCCGCCGGGGTGCCGGGGACGTAGACGGCACGGGACACTCCGCTGCCCTGGCGGACAACGGCGATGTGGAGGGCGAACTCCATCGCACCGCCCAGGTTCATGCTGACGCGCACGCCGTGCGACTCTTCGCCGGCCTTCGGCGCGGTCAGCTTCTCAACCTTGAGGTCGACGGGCGCGCCCTCCATGGTCGTCTTGAAGCCGGTGCACTTCTCGGCGGCGGCGCCGATGGACGTCACGAAGTCCGCGGCACCCGTGCCGGGGAAGGTCATGATCTGGTGCGAGAGCTGGTTCGCGCCGTTGCCACCGGCGAAGTCTTCGTTGGCGCCGACGGTGGCGCCGACGACCTTGTTCTGGAGCAGCGTCGCGATCGGCTGGCACTCGGGCTTGTCGGCCTTGAAGGCATCGGTGTTGGCCGGGTTCTTCGTGGCGGTCCAGCCCTTGGGCAGGTCGGCCACCGTGAGGACGCCCGCCTTCATCTGATCGGCCGTCAGAGCAGCGGCCGCCGGCTTGCCGGCGGGCTTGTCGGCCGGCTTGGCGGCGTCCTTGCCCTTGGCGGCGCCGTCGCCCTTGTCGGACGAGCCACCGCACGCGGCGGTGAGGGTGAGCGCGGAAACGGTGAGCGCGACGGCGACGCCGCGACGGATACGAGTACGCATGAGGGTGTGTTCTCCCCTGGATGTGGATGTTCCTGGGGAGCTTGGTTCCCCCCTCCCCGCCATGATCGGCCGCGCTGAGGATATACACAGCCGGATCACGGGAAGGGCACAGAACTGTCCTCAGCCTGTACGCGGCCAGGTCTTTCCGCGCGCGCCCTCCGGGCTCGCCAGCCACTCCAGCTTGGCCGCCGTGTCCGCTTCGGGGAGCGGCGTGTGGAGGACGATCATCAGGTCGGGCCGTGCGGGGACGCGCAGTTGGGTGGATTCGACGTGCAGCGTGCCGGCCACCGGGTGCTCCAGCTCCTTGTGCACCTGGCCCGCCGGGGCGATGTCACGGCGCTCCCACAAGGCGGCGAACTCGGCGCTGGCGGCCTTGGCCTCCTCCACCACCCGGCGGAAGCCCTCGTCGTCGGGGCACTCCGAGAACGCGGCCCGGAACTGGGCGACGAGCTGCGGGGCGTTGCGCTCCCAGCTTCGGGAACGCGACCGGTACAGGGGGTCGGTGAAGAAGGCGATGACGCCGTTCTGCGGCATGCCGGGCCGCATGCCGAGCACCGCCGCAGCCGAGGCGTTGTACATGATCGTGTCGCAGTACTGGTCCATGATGTGGGCCGGGTAGGGCATCCACGCGTCGATCAGCCGCCGCAGCCCGGCGCGCATGTCCCCCTGGCCCGGGTCGGCCTCGGGCGGCGGCGGGTTGAGCCCGGCCAGCACGTAGAGGTGCCGGCGCTCGGCGGGGGTCAGCCGGAGCACCCGCGCCACCGAGTCCAGCACCTGCGGGGAGACGGTGATGTCCCGGCCCTGCTCCAGCCACTGGTACCAGGACACGCCGACGCCGGCGAGGACCGCGACCTCCTCGCGGCGGAGGCCGGGGGTGCGGCGCCGGGCGCCGCCGTCGGGCAGGCCGGCCTCGGCGGGGGTGACGCGGGCGCGGCGGCTCCTGAGGAACGCGCGCAGCTCGGCGAGCCGGTGGTCCTTGGAGCTCGTGCTCCCGGTCGCTGGCGCCGTCACGTCGTGCTCCCCCTGCCCCCCTGCCCCGGCCCTGGCCGCCGGGCGCGGCCAACAGCATAGGTTCCCTACGGGCGGTCCAGGCGCAGCCGGGTCGCGCGGGGCAGGCCGGCGACCACCAGGTCGTAGGAGTCCTCGACCAGTTCGCGGACCAGGCGGTCCGGGAGGCCGGGGACGGTGACCGTGTTCCAGTGGCGCTTGTTCATGTGCCAGCCGGGCACGATCTCCGGGTGTTCGGCGCGCAGCCGGACGGCGATCTCCGGGTCGCACTTGAGGTTCACGGTGAACGGCCGGGCGTCCAGGGCGGACAGGGCGAACATCTTGCCCGCGACCTTGAAGACGGACGTCTCCGGGCCGAAGGGGAAGTCCTCCACCGCGTCGTTGAAGGCGAGGCAGAAGCCGCGCAGCTCATCGGGGGTCATGCCACCGGCTCCGCGACCACCGTGACGATCTTGTTGCGGCGGCCGGCCGGGGACTCGGCGGTGAGCCGCAGGGAGCGGCCGTCCGGCAGGTCGACCACGGCCGTGGCGCCGGCGATCGGTACCCGGCCGAGCGCCTTGGCGAGCAGTCCGCCGACCGTCTCCACGTCCTCGTCGTCGTACTCGTCGAGGCCGAACAGTTCGCCGAGGTCGCCGATGTCGAGGCGGGCGGTCACCCGGAAGCGGCCGTCGCCGAGCTTCTCGACGGGCGGCAGCTCCCGGTCGTACTCGTCGGTGATCTCCCCGACGATCTCCTCCAGGATGTCCTCGATCGTGACGATGCCGGCCGTGCCGCCGTACTCGTCGATGACGACGGCGCAGTGGTTGCGGTCCTTCTGCATCTCCCGCAGCAGGTCGCCCGCGTTCTTGGTGTCGGGGACGAAGGCGGCGGGCCGCATGACCGTGGACACCAGGTCGTTCTCGGCGTCGCGGTTGATGTGGGTGCGGCGGACCAGGTCCTTGAGGTAGACGATGCCGACGACGTCGTCCTCGTTGTCGCCGGTCACCGGGATGCGGGAGAAGCCGGAGCGCAGCGCCAGGGTGAGCGCCTGGCGGATGGTCTTGTACCGCTCGATGGAGACCAGGTCGGTGCGCGGCACCATCACCTCGCGTACGAGGGTGTCGCCCAGCTCGAAGACGGAGTGGACCATGCGCCGCTCGTCGTCCTCGATCAGGGACTCCTGCTCGGCGAGGTCGACCATGGCCCGCAGTTCGGCCTCGGAGGCGAAGGGGCCCTTGCGGAAGCCCTTGCCGGGGGTGAGGGCGTTGCCGATGAGGATCAGCAGTTGCGGCACCGGGCCCATGACACGGGCCAGCGGCAGCAGGACGTACGCGGCGGCGGTCGCCGTGTTCAGCGGGTGCTGGCGGCCGATGGTGCGGGGCGACACGCCGACGGCGACGTACGACACCAGCACCATCACGCCTATCGCCACCAGCAGGGCCGACCAGGTCTCCTCGAACTCGTTGAGGCAGACGTAGGTGACCATGACCCCGGCGGCCATCTCGCAGGCCACCCGGATGAGCAGCGCCAGGTTCAGGTACCGGGTGGGGTCGGAGGCGACCTGGACCAGCTTGACGGCACCGCGCCGGCCGACCCGGACCGCCTCGGCGGCGCGGAAGCCGGAGACGCGCGCCAGGCCCGCCTCGGCGCACGCCGCCAGCCAGGCGACCACGACCAGCGCGACCGCGCCGAGGATGAGCTGGGCGGTCATGAGACGGTCGGCGCCGGGGAGGGGCCCGTGAGGCCCTTCTCCGCCCGCCAGCCGTCGATGATCGCCGCCTGGAGGCCGAACATCTCGGCCTTCTCGTCGGGCTCCTCGTGGTCGTACCCGAGCAGGTGCAGCACCCCGTGGACGGTGAGGAGCTGGAGCTCCTCGTCCATGGAGTGCTGCGTCGGGGCGTCCTGGCCCTGCTTGGCCGCGACCTCCGGGCAGAGGACGATGTCACCGAGGAGGCCCTGCGGGGGCTCCTCGTCGTCCTTGCTCGGCGGGCGCAGCTCGTCCATCGGGAAGGACATGACGTCCGTGGGGCCCGGCAGGTCCATCCACTGGATGTGGAGCTGCTCCATCGCTTCCTCGTCCACCACGATCACCGAGAGCTCGGAGAGGGGGTGGATGCGCATCCGCGTGAGCGCGTACCGGGCGACGTCGAGGATCGCCTGCTCGTCGACCTCGGTGCCGGACTCGTTGTTGACGTCGATCGACATGGTGCTCGTGCGCTCTACTTCCCGTTTTGGTTGTCGTACTTCTCGTACGCGTCGACGATACGGCCGACGAGCTTGTGCCGTACGACGTCGTTCGACGTGAGCATCGAGAAGTGGACGTCCTCGACGCCCTCCAGGATGTCCCTGACCTGGCGCAGACCGCTCTTGGTGCCGCCGGGCAGGTCGACCTGGGTGATGTCACCGGTGATGACGATCTTCGAGTCGAAGCCGAGCCGCGTCAGGAACATCTTCATCTGCTCGGGGTTCGTGTTCTGCGCCTCGTCGAGGATGATGAACGCGTCGTTGAGCGTGCGGCCGCGCATGTACGCCAGCGGCGCGACCTCGATCGTGCCCGCCGCCATCAGGCGCGGGATGGAGTCGGGGTCGAGCATGTCGTGCAGCGCGTCGTACAGCGGCCGCAGGTACGGGTCGATCTTCTCGTAGAGCGTGCCGGGCAGGAAGCCGAGCCGCTCGCCCGCCTCGACGGCCGGCCGGGTCAGGATGATCCGGGTGACCTGCTTGGACTGGAGGGCCTGGACCGCCTTGGCCATGGCCAGGTACGTCTTGCCGGTACCGGCGGGGCCGATGCCGAACACGACCGTGTGCTTGTCGATGGCGTCGACGTACCGCTTCTGGTTGAGCGTCTTGGGGCGGATGGTGCGGCCGCGGCTGGAGAGGATGTTCTGGGTGAGCACCTCGGCGGGGCTCTCCTGGCCGGGCTCGGCCGTGCCGTTCTCGCTCGCCCTGAGCATGGCGATCGAGCGTTCCACTGCGTCCTCCGTCATCGGCTGCCCGGTGCGGAGCACCAGCATCATCTCGTCGAACAGTCGCTGGATCAGGGCGACTTCCCCCGCCGGTCCGACCGCACTGACCTCATTGCCCCGGACATGGATGTCGGCGGCCGGGAACGCCTCTTCGATCACGCGCAGCAGCGCGTCGCCCGAGCCGAGGACGGTCACCATCGGATGCTTGGCCGGGACCGTGAAGTGGGCTCGCGCCTGCTGGGTCTGGGCTGTGGGTGTCTGCGTCATGGGCCGGCTCTCAGGCCTGCACATACCTCCCGCTGCAGGGTTCTCGCTGCTCGACAACCTCTGGACATCCAGCGTACGTCGTGGCGCGGACAACCCCGAAGGCTTTTACCGCGGCCCCGCCGGGGATTGCCCGGCACCGCGGGCCGGGCGGGACTTCGCGGACACGCCCTAGGCGGACCGCCGGAAGCCGATCGTGGGGACGGCCCGCCGCAGCGGCCAGGGCCGGGTGGCGGCAGGCAGCAGCGACTCCAGGAACGCGTAGCGGCGCAGGCCGGCGGGGTCCTGGGCGGCGGCTTTCTGGACGTGGTCCCACCAGGCGGCGACCTCCACCCAGCCGGGCGCGGACAGCGACCCGCCGAACTCCTGCACCGACAGGGCGGCGGTCAGCCCGGCGAAGGCGAGCCGGTCCGGGAGCGGCCAGCCGGCGAGCGTGCCGGTGACGAACCCGGCGACGAAGACGTCCCCGGCGCCGGTCGGGTCGAGGGCGGCGACCTCGATGGCCGGGACCTCGGCGGTCTCCCCCGTCGCCCCGTCCACGGCGTAGGCGCCGTCGGAGCCGAGGGTGACGACGGCGAGGGGCACCTTGTCGGCGAGGGCCCGGGCGGCGGCGCGCGGGCACGAGGTGCGGGTGTAGCGCATCGCCTCCTCGGCGTTGGGCAGGAAGGCCTCGCAGTGGTCCAGGTCGGGCAGGGCGGCCAGGTCCCAGCGGCCGGTGTCGTCCCAGCCGACGTCGGCGAAGACGCGGGTGGACTGCCCGGCCGCGTCGGCGACCCACTCCTCGGGGCGGCCGGGGGTCAGGGAGGCGACGGCGGCACGCGCGCGTGGCGGGCAGGCGGGCAGGGAGCCGTCGAGCGGCGGGGCCTCGTGGCCGTGCGACACCATGGTCCGCTCGCCCTCGTAGGCCATGGAGACGGTCACCGGGGAGTGCCAGCCGGGGACGGTGCGCGACCGGGACAGGTCGATGCCCTCGCCCTGCTCCAGGGCGTCCCAGCAGTACTCGCCGTAGTGGTCGTCGCCGAAGGCGGCCGCCAGGGAGGTGCGCAGTCCGAGCCGGGCGAGGGCGGTGGCCATGTTGGCGACGCCGCCGGGGCTGGAGCCCATGCCGCGCGCCCAGGTCTCGGTGCCGCGCGCGGGGGCGCTGTCCAGGCCGGTGAAGATGATGTCGAGGAAGACCGTGCCGGTGAGGAAGACGTCGTACTCGGGGTCGGCGGGCGTGCGCAGCCCGTCCAACGGGTCGACCCCGGCCGTGTGTTGCCGCTGCTGCTGCTCTCCCCTGGATGTGATCACGGCGGGCTCCCCGGTCGCGGTACGGATCAGGACAGTGTGCCTGATTCTCACCCTTCCGGGAGGGCGGCAACACCCGGAGAACGAGCTCCCTTACCCGCCATCACCGCACACAAACGCATAGTGACGCGGATCACATCCCGCTGGCCCCTTCCCGCCTTCTCGTACGACCGGCCCGCTTGATACAAATTGGCCCGCGTTCCCGTGCACGTTCCCGTACGACACCGGGCGCTCCACCCCTTTCCCCTTCTCCCGTCCGGGAACGCCCATGCCCTCGCGCCCGCGCGCCCTGTGGCCGCTCGTCGCCGTGTTCACGGCCGGCTACCTCGCCGCGTACCTCCTGCCGACCGTCGTCGGCCGCCTCTCCGCCGGTCTGGGACTCTCCCCCGCCCAGGCGGGCCTGGCCGGCTCCGGGCTGCTCCTCGGCTCGGCCGCCGCCGGGTTCACCCTCGCGTCGCGGGTGGACCGCCACGGGCCGCGCCGGCTGGCCCGCGCGGGCCTGCTGGTGGCGCTGACCGGCTACGGCTGCGCCGCCCTCACCTCCGCCGTACCGCTGGTCGTGGCCGGAGCGGTCGTCGGTGGCTTCGGCTCCGGTACGGCCACGGCGGTCGCCGCGGCCGGGATCGCGGGGCTCCGGGATCCGCACCGCGCCTCCACCCTGGGCCTGTTGTCGGTGTCCGCCACGGCCGGTGCCCTGTACCTGACGCTGCCGCGCCTGGGCGGCGGGCACACCCTGCCGTTCGCGGCGCTCGCGCTGGTCGCCGCCGCCGTGTGGCCCGCCACCGGCCGCCTGGAGGGCGGTCACGACACGGGTGCCGTGCGGGAGGCCGGCGCGCCGCTGCCGCGGCCCCGGGCCGGCCTGGTCCTGGCGGGCGCGATGGTGTGCTGGTCGATGGCGCAGAACGCCCTGTGGGGCGTCAGCGGCCGGATCGGCACCACCCAGGCGGGCCTGAGCGAGGTCGCGGTCGGCGCGGTGTTCGCGGCGGCGCTCGGCGCCGGGCTGCTGGGCGTCACCGCGGCCGGCGCGCTGGGCGCCCGGCTCGGGCGGGCGGTCCCCATCGGCGCCGGTACGGTCGTGATCGCCGGCTGCATCGCCGTGAGCTCCGCCGCCGAGGGCCTGGCCTCCTTCGCGGCCGGCGAGATCCTGTGGAACGCCTGCTACCCGGTCGTCCTGTCGTACCTGATCGGCCTGGCCGCCTCCCTGGACCCGCGCGGCCGCTGGGCGGTCCTGGCGGGCTCGGCGTCCTCGCTGGGCGTGGCCTGCGGCCCGGTCGCCGGGAGCGTCCTGTCGGAACGGGCCGGCTACCCCGGCATGGGCCTGGTGCTGGGCGCCCTGCTCGTCCTGCTCGCCGTCCCGCTGACCGCGGTGGCCCTGCACACCTCGGGCCGCCCGCTCGTCCCGGGCGCCGTCCGCCGCCGGGGCGGTGCCCCCACCGCGATCGTCGCGGGCACCACGGGCGCGGCGGCGGGCGTGTCCGCCCCGCAGATCGGCGCCCCGGAGCAGCCGGTCACCGAGTTCCCCGTCCGCGCCCTGGCCCCGCTCCTGGTCCGCCGCCGCGCCTACCGCCAGGCCGGCCCCTCGGGGCCCCGCTGACGAACGGCGGGCGCTCCCGAGGGGGACACGACCTAGCCGAACTCGTACGCCTCGACCTCGGCGAGGTACCGCGCCCGGCGGTCCTCGTCGTGGTCCAGGAACGACGCCAGGAACGAGTTGCGGGCCAGCTCGCGGAGCTGCTCCTCGTCCAGCCCCAGCGCCTCGTGGACCGCGTGGAAGGTGTCGCCCACGTAGCCGCCGAAGTAGGCCGGGTCGTCGGAGTTCACGGTCACGAGCAGTCCCGCCGCCATCATCGACGGCAGCGGGTGGTCCTCCAGGACGTCCACGGCCCGCAGCCGGACGTTGGACAGCGGGCACAGGGTCAGCGGCACCCGGTCGCGGACCAGCCGCTCCACCAGTTCCTGGTCCTCCACGGCCCGCAGCCCGTGGTCGATCCGCTCGACGCCCAGCACGTCCAGGGCCTCGCGGACGTACGCGGGCGGACCCTCCTCGCCCGCGTGGGCGACCTTCCGCAGCCCGAGCGCCCCGGCCGCCTCGTACACCTCGGCGAACTTCGACGGCGGGTGGCCCACCTCCGCCGAGTCCAGCCCGACGCCCGTGATGTGGTGCAGATACGGCTTCGCGGCCTGGAGGGTCTCCATCGCCGACTCGGCCGACCGGTCGCGCAGGAAGCACATGATCAGTTGTGTCGAGATGCCGTGCCGCTCCTCGCTGCGCTCCAGCGCCCGCGCCAGCCCCTCGACGACCGTGCCGAGGGGCACACCGCGCTCGGTGTGCGCCTGCGGGTCGAAGAAGATCTCGGCGTGCCGCACGCCCTGGGCCGCGGCCCGGGCCAGGTAGGCGTCGGCGAGCTCGGTGAAGTCGTCGGCCGTGCGCAGCACGGCCATCAGACCGTAGTACAGGTCCAGGAACGACTGGAGGTCGCTGAAGAGGTACGCCTCGCGCAGCTCCTCCGTGCCGGCGTACGGCAGCGCGACCCCGTTGCGCGCGGCGAGCGCGAAGGCGAGCTCGGGTTCGAGGGTGCCCTCGATGTGGAGGTGCAGTTCCGCTTTGGGGAGGGCTTCCGGGAGGTGCATGGGGCTCGGCCTTACTGGTGACGGGTGGGGAGCGGGACGCGGATCAGGTCCTGGGCGACGGTCAGCTCACCGTCGAACCCGGCCGCTCTCGCCTGCTGTTCGAAGAGGTCGGGGTCGCCGTAGCGCTGCGAGAAGTGGGTGAGGACGAGATGGCGCACCCCCGCCCCGGCGGCCACCGCGGCGGCCTGTCCGGCCGTCAGGTGGCCGTGGTCCTCGGCGAGCACGGCGTCCTCGTCGAGGAACGTCGACTCGATGACCAGCATGTCGCAGCCCTCGGCGAGGGCGTGGACACCGTCGCACAGCCGGGTGTCCATGACGAACGCGAATCGCTGGCCGCGCCGTACCTCGCTGACGTCCTCCAGGCGCACCCCGCCCAGCGCGCCGTCGCGCTGGATGCGGCCCACGTCCGGGCCCTGGATGCCGTGCGCGGCGAGCCGCTCGGGCAGCATCCGGCGCCCGTCGGGCTCGGTGAGCCGGTAGCCGAAGGACTCGACGGGGTGCGACAGGCGGCGGGCCTCCAGCGTGTACGCCCGGGTCGTGGCGAGCACGCCGTCGGCGGCGACCGGCGCCTCGGCCAGCTCCACCGTCTCGCGGTAGGCGGTCGCGTACCGCAGCCGGTCGAAGAAGCGCTGCCCGCTCGCCGGGTAGTGCGCGGTGACCGGGTGCGGGACCTGGTCGAGGTTGATCCGCTGGATCACCCCGGCGAGGCCCAGGGAGTGGTCGCCGTGGAAGTGCGTAACGCAGATGCGGTCGATATCGTGCGCGGCGACCCCGGCCCGCAGCATCTGGCGCTGGGTGCCCTCGCCCGGGTCGAAGAGGATGCCCTCGCCGTCCCAGCGCAGCAGGTAGCCGTTGTGGTTGCGGTGTCGGGTGGGCACCTGACTGGCGGTGCCCAGCACGACGAGCTCTCGTACGGACATGGCTGTCGCGACTACCCGGGGGGCCAGTTCAGACCGCGGCCGCCCAGCACGTGCGCGTGCGCGTGCCAGACGGTCTGGCCGGCGCCGGAACCGGTGTTGAACACGACGCGGTAGCCGCTGCCGTCGACCTTCTCGTCCGCGGCGACCTGCCCGGCCTCGCGCAGCACGTCCGCGGCGATCTCCGGCGCCCCGGCGGCGAGGGACGCGGCGTCGCGGTAGTGCGCCTTGGGGATGACCAGGACGTGGGTGGGCGCCTGCGGGTTGATGTCGCGGAAGGCGACGGTCGTCTCCGACTCGCGCACGACGGTGGCCGGGACCTCCCCCGCCACGATCTTGCAGAACAGGCAGTCGCTCTGCGGCTCTCCGGCCATGTCCTGGTCCTTTCTGTCTCCGGCTGCGTACGGGGGCACTCTATCGGCGGCCGGGGGCGCGTCTGTTGAGCGCCGACCTGCTGATCCAGTACGTCAGGACCACGCCCCAGAACAGCGGCGCGCCCAGTCCGGCGAGGACGCCCGCGCTCGCCGTGGGCAGCGCGAGGGCGACCGCCGACTCCAGGCCCAGCAGCGCCACGGCGCCGGCCATCCACAGCACCGGCGGACAGCCGCGGGAGATCAGCAGCAGGGGGCGCCGCAGCCGCGGCGGCACCCGCCGGAGCGTCCACAGGGCCCAGCCGCCCCACAGGGCCAGGAACACCGTCACCCCGACGGCCTCGGCCAGGACGGCGCCCGTGCCGGTGCCCCCGGTGCGCAGCCGCGCCGAGCCGATGGCGGCGGCCATGAACCCGCCCAGGGCCACCCAGCGGGCGCCGGCCGCGGTCCCCCAGGCCATGGTCTCCAGGTTGAAGCGGGCCTCCCGGTCCTCCAGATCGAGCGCGGCCGAGTCGACGAACCCCTCGGCCGCCCTGGTCCAGGCGCCGCGCCGGTACCAGCGGCGGCGCAGGTGCAGCAGGGACAGGTTGTTGTGCGCCTCGCTGCTCTCCGGGTTCAGGCGCAGCGCGTTCTCGTAGGCCCGCTCGGCGGTGCGGTAGTCCTTGAGCTGGTACGCCGTCAGGCCCAGCAGGAAGTGGGTGGCGTCCTCCTCGGGCCCCAGCTCGACGGAGCGCAGCGCCAGCGCGTACGCCTCCCGGCGTCGTGCCGGGTGCCCGGAGCGGGACAGGATCGTGCCGAGGACGTGGTAGCCGCTCCAGTGCCAGGGGACGAGGGCGAGGCCCCGCCGGGCGGCGTCCTCGGCGGCCGCCCACTGCGGCCCGCCGGCCGGTCCGTGGGCCAGCAGGTCGGCGCGGAGGAACCAGGCGGACGGCAGCTCCGGGTCGGCGCGCAGCGCCTCGTCGGCCAGGCGCAGCGCCTCGCCCCGGTCGCCGAGGTGGCGGCGGCAGCGGGCCAGCAGGGCGAGCGCCGGGGCGTCGTCGGGGTGCTGGGCGAGGTGCTGGGCGGCGAGGGCGGCGGCCTGTTCGTAGCGCTCCAGGTCGTACAGCGCCTCGGCCCGGTCCAGCGTCCGGGACGGCGGGGAGGACGGGGTGGGCGGGTCGGCCTGGGTGGTCACAGCTTGCGCTTCCTCTTCAGGTACGCGAGGAGGTCGTCGTACATGCCGCCGTCGTTGGCGAACGTCGCCACGTTGCGGGCGGCCGAGAACCAGGGGTCGGTGGACGGCCGGATCTGCCGGGCCGCGCCGAGCAGGTCCTTGGTGTTGATCATGCGTACGGTGCCGGTGCGGGCCGAGTCGAGCAGCGCGGTCTCGGCGGCGCTCTCGCAGACGTGCGCGAGGTCGGCGCCGGAGAAGTCCTCGGTGGCCTTGACGAGCTTGCCGAGGTCGACCGCCTCGATGGGGCGGTCGCGCAGGTGGTAGCGGAGGATCGCGTGGCGCGCGGCGGCGTCCGGCGGCAGGACCAGCAGGGTGCGGTCGAGGCGGCCGGGGCGGCGCAGCGCGATGTCCACGTCCCAGGGCACGTTGGTGGCGGCCAGCACGAACACGCCGTCGTTGCTGTCGGCGGCGATGCCGTCCAGTTCGGTGAGGAGCTGGTTGACGACGTTGCGCAGCCCGCTGTGGTGGCTGCGGCTCCGCTTGGCGCCCAGCGCGTCGAGCTCGTCGAGGAAGACGACGCACGGGGCCTGGGCGCGGGCGGTCTCGAAGACGTCGTGGACGTTCTTCTCGGACGCGCCGATGTACATGTCGAGGATGTCGCTGAGCGAGATCGACAGGAAGTTCGCGCCGAGCTCCCCGGCGACCGCGCGGGCGATGAACGTCTTGCCGCAGCCGGGCGGCCCGTAGAGCAGCAGACCGCCGCGGAGGCTCTTGCCGTACAGCTTGCGCAGCTCGGGGTTGCGCATGGGGGCGAGGAAGGCGGCCTCCAGGCGGTCCTTGACCTCCTGCATGCCGCCGACGTCCGCGAGGCGTACGGCACCGGGGGCGTCCACGTCCCAGGCGGTGGCGCCGCCCGGGTCGTCGCCGTGGCCGTCGGCGGTGAGAGGCGCCTCGGTCCCGTCGGCGAACCGGGGCGGGACGATGTCGCCGACCTCCTGCTCGGCGGCCGCCCAGTCGAAGTCCTCGCCGTGCCGGGGCGTCCGCGCTTCGCGGGGCGCCGGGGACGCCTGGTCGTCCGGGGCCCGCGGGGGCTCCGGCGGCGCGGGCGGCATGCCCATGGCGCGGCCCATCAGCGCGCGGGCCTCAGGGTCGCCGGGCGCGTGCTGGAGGGCGACGGCGGCCTCGCACACGGCTTCGTCGTTCCGCCCCTCGCGGAGAAGGAGTTCGGCGAGGTGCAACCGCAGGGGGACGTCGTCGGGTGCGGCGGCGACGGCGGCGCGCATGCTGCGGATGAGAGGAGACTCGTCGGACATGCCGCCACCTTACGGATCGCCCACGACAACCGGCCCGGTGGGCCCCGCCGTCGGAGCCCCGCCGGCGCCGGGCGGTCCCGCCGCCCGTGGCCGGCGCGGTCCGGCCGGGACCGGTGGGCGCGCGGAGGGTGGGCGCGCGGAGGCCGACGCGGAGCCCGCGGACCGGGCGCGGCGTCCACGCGGTGGGCGGGCGGCGGGCGTTCGGGCGCGGAGCCGGGCGGGGGCGTTCCGGTCAGGACCAGCGGCCGGTGCGGCCCAGGAGCAGGGCGGTGGCGGCCGTCCCGGCGGTCGAGGTGCGCAGAACGCTGCGCCCGAGCCGGTAGGGCTTGGCGCCCGCCGCGGCGAACGCCGCCAACTCGTCGGGCGACACGCCTCCTTCGGGGCCCACGACGAGCACGATGTCGCCCGTGGCGGGCAGTTCGGCGGTGGCGAGCGGCTCGGCGCCCTCCTCGTGGAGCACGGCCGCGAAGTCGGCGGCCGCGAGCAGCTCGGCGACCCGCTTGGTGCCGGCCGCGTCCGCGACGTCCGGGAAGCGGAGCCGGCGCGACTGCTTGCCCGCCTCGCGGGCGGTGGCCCGCCACTTGCCGAGCGCCTTCAGCCCGCGGTCGCCCTTCCACTGGGTGATGCACCGGGACGCGGCCCACGGCACGATGGCGTCGACGCCCGTCTCGGTCATCGTCTCCACCGCCAGCTCGCCCCGGTCGCCCTTGGGCAGGGCCTGGACGACGGTGATGCGCGGGGCGGGCTCGGGCTCCGTGCGCACCTCGGTGACCGTGACGTCGAGGCGGTCCTTGCCCTCGACGGCCGCGACGGTGCCGTACGCGCCCCGGCCGGCGCCGTCCGTGAGGACGATCTCCTCTCCGACCCGCAGCCGCCGCACGGACACGGCGTGCCGGCCCTCGGACCCGTCGAGCGTGACGGTCCCGCCGGTGACCCGGTCCACCAGGAAGACGGGGGCGGTCATGACGCCACGCTCCGCAGGGCGAGGGAGGCCGCGGCGGCGTCCAGTTCGGCGGCCAGGACCTCCACCAGGCGGGCGGCGGGCAGCTCGCGTGCCATCCGGTGCCCCTGCCCGGCCCACAGGGCCATGCCCTGGGGGTCGCCCGCCTTGGCGGCCGCCTTGCGCAGCCCGCTCGTCAGGTGGTGCACCTCGGGGTAGGCGGCGGGGGCGTACGGGCCGTGCTCGTGCATGAACCGGTTGGCCAGGCCGCGGGCGGGGCGCCCCGAGAAGGCCCGGGTCAGCTCGGTGCGGGTGAACAGCGGGTTCGTCATGGCCTGCTTGTGCAGGGGGTGGGCGCCCGACTCGGGGCACACCAGGAACGCGGTGCCGAGCTGGGCGGCCTCGGCGCCCGCCGCCAGGACGGCGGCGATCTGGCTGCCGCGCATCAGGCCGCCCGCGGCGACCACCGGAAGCGGCACGGCCTCCTTGACCTGCGCGACCAGCGACAGCAGTCCCGTTCCCGCCCCGCCGGTCTCCGGGTCGTCGCGGTGCGTGCCCTGGTGGCCGCCCGCCTCGACGCCCTGGACGCACACGGCGTCGGCGCCCGCCTCCCGCGCGGCCTGGGCCTCCTCCGGGGACGTGACCGTCACGACGGTGAGCGTCCCGGCCCGGGCGAACGCGGCGACCGTCTCGCGGGTGGGGCACCCGAAGGTGAACGACACCACCGGGACCGGGTCCTCCAGCAGGATGGCCAGCTTGGCCTCGTACCCGTCGTCCCGGCCCGCGTCGGGGTCCCCGAGCGGCGTGTCGTACCAGGTGGCCTCACCGGCGAGCTGGTGGCGGTAGACGTCCACGGCGGCGGGGTCGGCCTGCCCGGGCTGCGGCATGAACAGGTTCACGCCGAAGGGGCGGGGGGTGAGCCCGCGGAGTTGCTTGATCTCCTGGTACATGCCGTCGGCGGTCTTGTACCCGGCGGCCAGGAACCCCAGGCCGCCCGCCCCGGACACGGCCGCGGCGAGCTCCGGACCGGAGGCGCCGCCCGCCATGGGGGCCTGCACGATCGGGTACCGGCAGAGACCGGTCAGTGCGGAGGACATGCACGCATGGTGTCACGCCCCCGCACCCGTACCGAACCCACCGGGCTCACCGCCCGTTGAACGCGTCCTTGAGCCGGGAGAACAGGCCCTGCTGGCCCGGCTGGAACTGCCCCGTCGGCCGCTCCTCGCCCCGCAGCTTCGCCAGCTCGCGCAGCAGCCGTTCCTGCTCGGGGTCGAGCTTCGACGGCGTCTGGACCTCGACGTGCACGATGAGGTCACCGCGTCCGCCGCCGCGCAGATGGGTCACTCCGCGCCCGTGCAGCGGGATGGACTGGCCCGACTGCGTCCCGGGGCGGACGTCGACCTCCTCCAGCCCGTCCAGCGTCTCCAGCGGGCACTTCGTGCCCAGCGCGGCCGCCGTCATCGGAATGGTCACCGTGCAGTGCAGGTCGTCGCCCCGCCGCTGGAAGACCGCGTGCGGCAGCTCGTGGATCTCGACGTACAGGTCACCGGCCGGACCACCGCCCGGGCCGACCTCGCCCTCGCCGGCGAGCTGGATACGGGTGCCGTTGTCCACACCGGCCGGGATCTTGACCGTGAGCGTACGGCGGGACCGGACCCGGCCGTCGCCCGCGCACTCGGGGCACGGGGTGGGGACCACCGTGCCGAAGCCCTGGCACTGGGGGCAGGGGCGGGAGGTCATGACCTGGCCCAGGAAGGACCGGGTGACCTGCGAGACCTCGCCACGGCCGCGGCACATGTCGCACGTCTGCGCCGAGGTGCCGGGCGCGGCGCCCTCACCGGAGCAGGTGGTGCAGACGACGGCCGTGTCGACCTGGATGTCCTTGGTCGTGCCGAAGGCCGCCTCGTTGAGGTCGATCTCCAGGCGGATCATCGCGTCCTGGCCGCGCCGGGTGCGCGACCGGGGGCCGCGCTGGGACGCCGTACCGAAGAAGGCGTCCATGATGTCGGAGAAGTTTCCGAAGCCGCCCGCGCCGAAGCCGCCCGCGCCCGCGCCGCCCGAGGAGGACAGCGGGTCGCCGCCGAGGTCGTAGACCTGCTTCTTCTGCGGGTCCGACAGCACCTCGTAGGCGGCGTTGATCTCCTTGAAGCGCTCCTGCGTCTTCGGATCGGGATTGACGTCCGGGTGCAGCTCGCGGGCGAGCCTGCGGAACGCCTTCTTGATCTCGTCCTGGGACGCGTCGCGGCGTACGCCGAGTACGGCGTAGTAGTCCGTGGCCACTTACGACTCCGCCAGGATCTGTCCGACGTAACGTGCCACTGCGCGTACCGCTCCCATCGTTCCGGGGTAGTCCATGCGGGTCGGTCCGACCACGCCGAGTTTGGCGACTGCCTCGTCGCCCGAACCGTAGCCGACCGCGACGACGGACGTGGAGTTGAGGCCCTCGTGGGCGTTCTCGTGCCCGATACGTACGGTCATGGCCGAGTCCTTGGCCTCGCCGAGCAGCTTGAGGAGCACCACCTGCTCCTCCAGCGCCTCCAGCACCGGCCGGATGGTCAGGGGGAAGTCGTGCCCGAAGCGGGTGAGATTGGCGGTGCCGCCGATCATCAGCCGTTCCTCGGTCTCCTCCACCAGGGTCTCCAGCAGGGTGGCCAGCACCGTGGAGACGGTCCCCCGGTCCTCCGCCTCGAAGGACTCGGGGAGGTCCTGCACCAACTGCGGCACGTCCGTGAAGCGCCGCCCGACGACGCGGCTGTTGAGCCGCGCCCGCAGGTCCGCCACGGACGTCTCGCCGAACGGCGCGGGGCAGTCGACCATGCGCTGCTCGACCCGCCCCGTGTCGGTGATCAGGACCAGCATCAGCCGGGCCGGTGCCAGCGACAGCAGCTCCACGTGACGCACGGTGGAGCGCGTCAGCGACGGGTACTGGACCACGGCGACCTGCCGGGTGAGCTGCGCGAGCAGCCGCACCGTACGGCCGACGACGTCGTCGAGGTCCACGGCGCCGTCCAGGAAGTTCTGGATGGCGCGCCGCTCCGGCGACGACAGCGGCTTGACGCCGGCGAGCCTGTCGACGAAGAGGCGGTACCCCTTGTCGGTGGGGATGCGGCCCGCGCTGGTGTGGGGCTGGGCGATGAAGCCCTCCTCCTCCAGCACCGCCATGTCGTTGCGCACGGTGGCGGGCGAGACGCCGAGGTTGTGGCGCTCCGTGAGCGCCTTGGAGCCGACGGGCTCCTCGGTGCCGACGTAGTCCTGGACGATGGCGCGCAGTACCTCGAGTCTGCGTTCGCTGAGCATCGCGCGCACCTCCAGCTGGCCGTTGTTCCGTCTGCTGCGCTGGCACTCGCCCTGCCCGAGTGCCAACCATCCCCCGGCAAGTGTACGGCGCCGGGGTACGCCCCTAGCAAGGGCGGCCGACCACGCTACCGCGCGACGGCGCTGGTGGATGCCGATAGCGTCGCGGTATGGACGTCAGTTGGGAAGACTTCGGGTGGGAGCGTCTCGCCGACGGCGTGGGCCGCAAGAGGCTGCCCGTGTGGGACGCCACCACGGCGTTGGTGGTCGGCGAGGAGGGCGCCCTGCTCTTCGACACGGGCGCGACGCTCCGTGAGGGCGCCGCGATCCGTGCCCAGGCGCAGGCGCTGATGGGCGGCCGGAGAGTGACGCACATCGCACTGAGCCATCCGCATTTCGATCATGTGCTCGGCACGGCGGCGTTCTCGGGGGCGGAGGTGTACGGCGCGGTCGGCGTCGACACCGTGCTGATCCGGGACCGGGACGGGCTGCGCTCCGACGCCGTGCGGCACGGGGTCGGCGCCACGGACGCCCTGGAGGCGGCGGACGTCCTGGTGGCCCCGCACCACCTGGTGTCCGGCGAGTGGACCCTGGAGCTGGGCGGGCGCCAGGTGCTGCTGGCCAACGTGGGCCCCGGGCACAGCGGCCACGACCTGGCGGTGCTCGTGCCCGGCTCCAGGGACGTCGTCCTGTGCGGGGACCTGGTGGAGGAGTCCGGCGACCCGCAGGCGGGCCCGGACGCCATCCCGTCGCGCTGGCCGGCCGCCCTGGACCGGCTGCTGGAGCTGGGCGGCGGGGACGCGCTGTACGTGCCGGGGCACGGGGCGGTCGTCGACGCCGCGTTCGTACGCGCCCAACGCGATGAGCTGGCCCGCCGGTTCGGGGTGTCGTAGCGTCTGGCGAATGCGCGCTTACGACCCTGACCTGACGCCCTCCTGGAAGCGTCCGGCCCCGGTGCCGGAGGTACCCGCCGAGCCGGACCTGGTGGTCGAGGAGGTGAGCACCGGGTTCTGCGGGGCGGTGATCGGCTGCGAGGCGGGCACGGTGACCCTGGAGGACCGGTTCGGCAAGCACCGGGTGTTCCCGATGGCGCCGCGCGGCTTCCTCCTGGAGGGCCGCCCGGTGACGCTGGTGCGCCCGGCCGCCGCCCCGGCGCGCCCGTCGCGCACCGCCTCGGGCTCGATCGCCGTGCCGGGCGCACGCGCGCGTGTCGCCCGGGCGGGGCGCATCTACGTGGAGGGCCGGCACGACGCCGAGCTGGTGGAGCGGGTGTGGGGCGACGACCTGCGCGTCGAGGGCGTGGTCGTGGAGTACCTGGAGGGCGTGGACGACCTGCCCGCCATCGTGCGGGACTTCGGCCCGGGCCCCGACGCCCGCCTCGGGGTCCTGGTGGACCACCTGGTCCCCGGGTCCAAGGAGTCCCGTATCGCGGCCTCGGTGACGGACGCCCACACGCTGGTCGTGGGGCACCCGTACATCGACGTGTGGGAGGCGGTGAAGCCCTCGTCGGTGGGCATCCGGGCGTGGCCGTCCGTGCCGCGCGGCCAGGACTGGAAGACCGGGGTGTGCCGGGCGCTCGGCTGGCCCGAGAACACGGGCGCGGCCTGGCAGCACATCCTGTCCCGGGTACGGACCTACAAGGACCTGGAGCCGGAGCTGCTGGGCGCGGTGGAACGACTGATCGACCACGTGACGGTCGGCGACGCCGAGCACGTGTGACGGCACGGGGCCGTCGGCAGGCCCCTGGCGCGGGGTCCCTCTCGACGGAGGGCCCGTGTCAGTCGACCAGGTCCCGCACCACGGCGTCGGCGAGCAGCCGTCCCCGGAGCGTCAGCACGGCCCGCCCCTCGGCGTAAGGACCGGTGTCCAGGAGCCCGTCCCTTACCGCGCGCTCGGCGGCGGCCAGGCCCGCCGGCCGGAGCAGCGACAGCTCGCAGCCCTCCCGCAGCCGCAGCTCCAGCAGCACCCGCTCCACCCGCCGGTCCTCCTCCGACAGCACCTCGCGCCCCGCGCCCGGTGAACGCCCCTCCGCCAGCGCGGCGGCGTACGCGCCGGGGTGCTTCACGTTCCACCACCGCACGCCCCCGACGTGGCTGTGCGCCCCGGGGCCGGCGCCCCACCAGTCGGCGCCGCGCCAGTACAGCTCGTTGTGCAGGCACCGCCCCGCGTCCGAGGTGGCCCAGTTGGAGACCTCGTACCACTGGAAGCCCGCCCCGGACAGCACCTCCTCGGCGATCAGGTACCGGTCGGCGTGGACGTCGTCGTCCGTCATCGGCACCTCACCGCGCCGGATGCGCCTCGCGAGCCCGGTGCCCTCCTCGACGATCAGGGCGTACGCGCTGACGTGGTCGGGCCCCGCCCCGATCGCCGCGTCGAGCGAGGCGCGCCAGTCGTCGTCGCTCTCGCCGGGCGTGCCGTAGATCAGGTCGAGGTTGACGTGCTCGAAACCCGCCGCCCGCGCCTCCGCGACGCACGCCTCCGGCCGCCCGGGGGTGTGCGTGCGGTCGAGGACCCTCAGGACGTGCTGACGGGCGCTCTGCATGCCGAAGGAGATCCGGTTGAAGCCGCCCTCGCGCAGCTCGGCGAGGTACGCGGGGTCCACGGACTCCGGGTTCGCCTCGGTGGTGATCTCGGCGTCGTCCGCGAGCCCGAACTCGTCCCGGACGGCCCCCAGCATCGCCACGAGGTCGGCGGCGGCGAGCAGCGTGGGCGTGCCGCCCCCGACGAACACGGTCCGCACCGGGCGGGGGTCGTCGCCCAGGACCTTGCGGGCGAGCCGCACCTCGTCCGTCAGCGTCGCGGCGTAGTTGTCGCGGGAGGCGAGCACTCCGCCGGAGCCGCGCAGCTCGGTGGCGGTGTAGGTGTTGAAGTCGCAGTAGCCGCAGCGGGTCGCGCAGTACGGCACGTGCAGATAGAACCCGAGCGGCCGCTCACCGGCCCCGAGCAGGGCGGACGCGGGCAGCGCGCCGTCCTCGGGCATGGGCTCACCATCGGGCAGTACGGAAGGCATACCGCCCATTGTCCGTCACCGCGGGCGCTGCCTGGCCTGGAGCACCAACAGCGCGAGGTCGTCCCGTACCGGCGTCTCGCCGAAGGCGTGGACCGCGCGCTTGATCCTTTCCGCGACCTCGTGGGCCGGCAGCCCCGCGCAGCCGGCCAGGGCCTCGGCCAGGCCGTCCCCGTCGTCGAACATCCGGCCCGTGCGGGAGCGGCGCTCTGTGACGCCGTCCGTGACGCACAGCAGGGTGTCGCCGGGCGCCAGGTGGAAGGTGTGGCTCTGGTAGGCGACGTCGTCGACGACGCCCAGCAGCACCTGGGGCGCGGCGGCGGGCGTCACGGTGCCGTCCGGACGCAGCAGCAGCGGCAGCGGGTGGCCGGCGGAGGCGAGCGTGCAGCGGGCCCCGCCGCCGTCCTCGGGGGCGAGAGGGACGAGGTCGCCGTACAGGAGCGACAGGAACCGGGACTGCGGCTGGGCCGGGGGCGGTGGCGCGCCGGGCGGGTCACCGGCCGCGGCGACCATGGAGGCGGCGGCCTCGGCGGCCTCGGTGGCGTCGTCCAGGAGCAGCCGGTTCAGCCGGTCCAGGACGTGGCCGACCTCGTGGTCCTCGCGGGCGAGGAGCCGCAGCCAGGGGCGGGCCAGGCCGGTGACGACGGCGGCCTCGGGGCCGCTGCCCTGGACGTCGCCGAGCATGAAGCACCAGCGCCGGGCGCCGGGGCCGGCCTGGAACACGTCGTAGAAGTCGCCGCCCGCGAGCCCGTCGTCGCTCGGCTCGTACACGACGCAACTGTCGACGCCCGGGATGTGGGCCACCTGGCTGGGCAGCAGCCCGCGCTGGAGGATGCGGCTGATGGTGACCTGGCGCGTGTAGCGGCGGGCCGCGCCGATGGCGAGGGCGACGCGGCGGGCGAAGTCCTCGACCAGGGCGGAGACGGCGTCGGGGATACCGGCCCGCCCGCGCCGCCCGAGCAGCAGCGTGCCGAGCCCGTGACCTCCTACGACGAGCCGGTACGCGACCGCGGTGCCCCCGGCCGCCGCCCCGGCCGCCGGGGACGGCCCGTCGGCCCGGCCGGCGGCGGTGTCGTCGAGGCCGTCGCGCGTGACGTCGTCAGGGATGTCGTCGCGGCCGTCGTCCGTGGCGGCCCCGTGCGTGGCGTGGTCCGCGGCGGCGTCGTGCGTGTGGTCCGCGGCGGCGTCGTGCGTGTGGTCCGCGGCGGCGTCGGCGCGGCCGTCCCCGGGGCGGCCGTCCGGGCCGGGGGTGCCGTCCGCCGGGGCGGGGCGTGGCGCGTGCCGGCCGGCCGCGGCGCCGGCGCCGGCCCCGGCCGCGGCGCCGGCCGGGGCCGTCGGCCAGGGGATGGTGACGGGGCCCGTGCGGGGCGGGTCCGGCATGCGCGGCGGTTCCTTCTCCAGGACCGACCGCAGCGTCTCCAGGGCCGACTCGTCGGCGTGCCACACCCGGGCGAGCCGGGGCCCGCCGCCCCGCGTGCCGTCGTCCTCCAGCCAGAAGGCGCACCAGTCGGCCAGGCGCGGCACCAGGAGCTGGCCGGCGAGCGCGGCGACCAGGTCCTCGTCGAGCTGGCCCGCGAGCAGGTCGGACGCCTCGGCCAGGAACGACAGCGCCCCCCGGCCGGCCCACTCGTGGTCGTCGCGCACCACCCTGCGCGGCGCCGGGGCGAGGATCTCGGCGGCGCGCAGCCCGCGCCGGATCGCCGGCTCGCCGCCGGGCACGGGGCAGGCGTCCCAGCCGTCCAGGGGCAGCCGGCCCCAGACGGTCTTGAGGCCGGGGCGGTAGGTGATGCCCCAGCACTCCGCGAGCGCGGCGACCAGCCGCAGCCCGCGGCCGTACTCGTCGAGCCCGTCGTCGTCCTCGTCGAGCTGGTGGTCGTGGCGGACGGCCCGGGTGGGGTGGTGGTCGGAGACCTCCAGGACGAGGGCGGCGGGCCGGCCCTCGGCGGGGTCCTCCAGCCGGATCAGCAGCTCGACGGTGGTGCCGGCGTGGACGACCGCGTTGGTCACCAGCTCGCCGGCGACCAGGACGGCGTCGTCGGCGACCCGCTCGGTGATCGTCGCGGCGGCGGGCACCGCCAGGCCGGTCCAGTCGGCGAGCGCGGCGCGCACGAAGCGGCGGGCCGCGGACGGCGCGAGGGGGTTGCCCGGCAGGCTGGTGCGGGTGACGGACTGGCCCGGCGGCGGGTGGTGGGGCGGCAGCGGCAGCTCACCGGTGATCGCGCGCTGTGTCGGAAAGGACCCCACGTGCGGCTCCTCGTCGGCTCCTGGTTCTGCTCGTGGTCGGACACCGACAGGGTGACAGATCGAGCACGCACATAAGCACCGAGTCATCGAACTCGCCGACGCGAACGGGGCCGCGCGTTCCTCGCGCGGCCCCGCCTCGTCCCGGTCCCGCCCCCGTCGCCCCGGGAGCGGGAGGCTCAGACCTCCTTGGTCCCGGCGTACATCTCGTCGATCAGGTGCTTGTACTCGCGCTCCACCACCGGGCGCTTGAGCTTCAGGCTGGGCGTCAGCTCGCCGTGCTCGATGTCGAGGTCACGGGGCAGGAGGCGGAAGCGCTTGATGGTCTGCCAGCGCTGGAGCCCCTCGTTGAGCCGGTCCACGTAGCCCTGGACGAGCCGCTCCACCTCGGCGGTGGCGACGACCTCCGCGTAGGGCTTGCCGCCCAGTCCGTGCTCCTCCGCCCAGCCGAGGATCGCGGGCTCGTCGAGGGCGATGAGCGCCGTGCAGTAGTTCCGGTCGGCGCCGTGGACCAGGATGTTGGAGACGTACGGGCAGACCGCCTTGAACTGTCCCTCGACCTCGGCGGGCGCGATGTACTTGCCGCCGGACGTCTTGATCAGGTCCTTCTTGCGGTCGGTGATCCGGAGGTAGCCGTCGACGGACAGTTCGCCGATGTCGCCGGTGTGGAACCAGCCGTCCGACTCCAGGACCTCGGCCGTCTTCTCCGGCAGCCCGTGGTAGCCCTCCATGATGCCGGGGCCGCGCAGCAGGATCTCGCCATCGTCCGCGATCCGCACCTCGGTGCCGGGCAGCGGCTTGCCGACGGTGCCGGTGCGGTAGGCCTCGCCCGGGTTGACGAAGGACGCGGCGCTGGACTCGGTGAGTCCGTAGCCCTCCAGGATGTGGATACCGGCGCCGGAGAAGAAGAAGCCGATCTCGGGCGAGAGGGCGGCGGAGCCGGATACGGCGGCGCGCAGCCGGCCGCCGAAGGCCTCGCGGAGCTTGGAGTAGACGAGGGCGTCGGCGACCTTGTGCTTGGCGCCGAGCCCGAAGGGGACGGTCGCCCGGCCGGTGCGGCGGAAGTTGTCCTGGCTGGTCCGGGCGTACTCGCGGGCGACCTCGGCGGCCCACTTGAAGATCTTGTACTTGGCGCCGCCGCCGGCCCGCGCCTTGGCCGCCACGCCGTTGTAGACCTTCTCGAAGATGCGGGGCACGGCGGCCATGTACGTCGGCTGGACGACCGGCAGGTTCTCGATGATCTTGTCGACGCGCCCGTCGACCGCGGTGACGTGCCCGACCTCGATCTGGCCGGAGGTCAGCACCTTGCCGAAGACATGCGCCAGGGGCAGCCAGAGGTACTGGACGTCCTCCCCGGTGACCAGGCCGGTCGCGGCGATGGCCTTGGCCATGTACGACCAGTTGTCGTGCGGCAGCCGTACGCCCTTGGGGCGGCCGGTGGTGCCGGAGGTGTAGATGAGGGTGGCGAGCTGGTCGGCGGTGATGGCGGAGACCCGGTCCCTGACGGCCTCGGGGTTCTTCTCCAGGTGGGCGCGGCCGCGCTCCTCGAGCTCGGCGAGGGAGACCACCCAGCCCTCCGGGTCGCCGGCGTCCGCCTCGGCGGCGGCCGGGTCGATGACCACGACGTGGGCGAGGTTCGGCAGGTCGGCACGGCGCTCGCGCGCCTTGGCGAGCTGGGCGGCGTCCTCGGCGATCAGGACGCGGCTCCCGGAGTCGGCGAGGATGTAAGCGGACTCCTCGGCGTTGGTCTGGGGGTAGATCGTGGTGGTCGCGGCTCCGGCGCACATCACGCCGAGGTCGGCGAGGATCCACTCGACGCGGGTGGCGGAGGCGAGGGCGACGCACTCCTCGGGCCGTACGCCGAGGTCGACGAGACCGGCGGCGATGGCGTAGACGCGCTCCGCGGCCTGTCCCCAGCTCAGGGACCTCCAGTCGTCGGGGCCCTGGCCCGAGGCCGCGGGGACCGGGTAGCGGTAGGCCTCGGCGTCCGGGGTCTTCGCCACACGCTCCAGGAAGAGGTTCGCCACGGAGGGCGGTCGGGTCTCGATCAGGGTCTGTGTGTCGCTCACGACGTCCTCCGGGCGGCTTGCGGCAGGGCTGCACGACGGGATGATTGTTTAACTGGCGAGTAACCCTTGGGCGGGATCAGGTTAGAGCGCCGTCGTCCGCCATGTAAGGGCCTATGGCCCGGTGGTTCATACCCGCTTCATAACGACTCGGGCGCCGCCGCGCACGTCGCGGGCACGCAAAAGCGCCCGTCCGGTAACGAACGGGCGCCGTGCGGGCGGTGTGCGGGCCGCTGTGCGGGCCCGGCTACTTCTTGGCCTTGCCGCCGGCCGAGTCGTCGCTGGACAGCACCGCGATGAAGGCCTCTTGCGGAACCTCCACGGAACCGACCATCTTCATCCGCTTCTTGCCCTCCTTCTGCTTCTCCAGCAGCTTCCGCTTCCGGGAGATGTCACCGCCGTAGCACTTGGCGAGGACGTCCTTGCGGATGGCGCGGATCGTCTCGCGGGCGATGACCCGGGAGCCGATGGCGGCCTGGATGGGCACCTCGAAGGCCTGCCGCGGGATGAGCTCGCGCAGCTTGGCCACGAGCCGCACGCCGTACGCGTACGCCGCGTCCTTGTGCGTGATGGCGGAGAAGGCGTCGACCTTGTCGCCGTGCAGCAGGATGTCGACCTTGACCAGGCTGGAGGCCTGCTCGCCGGTGGGCTCGTAGTCGAGGGAGGCGTAGCCGCGGGTCTTGGACTTGAGCTGGTCGAAGAAGTCGAAGACGATCTCGGCGAGCGGCAGCGTGTAGCGGATCTCGACCCGGTCCTCGGAGAGGTAGTCCATGCCGAGGAGCGTGCCGCGGCGGGTCTGGCACAGCTCCATGATCGAGCCGATGAACTCGCTGGGGGCGAGGATCGTGGCGCGGACGACCGGCTCGTACACCTCGCTGATCTTGCCCTCGGGGAATTCGCTCGGGTTGGTGACGGTGTGCTCGGTGCCGTCCTCCATGAGCACGCGGTAGACCACGTTGGGGGCGGTGGCGATCAGGTCGAGCCCGAACTCCCGCTCCAGCCGCTCGCGGATGACGTCGAGGTGGAGCAGGCCGAGGAAGCCGACGCGGAAGCCGAAGCCGAGCGCGGCGGAGGTCTCCGGCTCGTAGACGAGCGCGGCGTCGTTGAGCTGGAGCTTGTCGAGGGCGTCGCGCAGCTCGGGGTAGTCCGAGCCGTCCAGCGGGTAGAGGCCGGAGAACACCATCGGCTTGGGGTCCTTGTAGCCACCCAGGGCCTCCGTGGCGCCCTTGTGCAGGGTGGTGATGGTGTCACCGACCTTGGACTGGCGAACGTCCTTCACACCCGTGATCAGGTAGCCGACCTCGCCCACGCCGAGCCCGTCGGCCGGGAGCATCTCGGGCGAGTTCGTCCCGATCTCCAGCAGCTCGTGGGTCGCGCCGGTGGACATCATGCGGATGCGCTCGCGCTTGTTGAGCTGCCCGTCGATGACACGGACGTAGGTGACGACACCGCGGTACGAGTCGTACACCGAGTCGAAGATCATCGCGCGGGCTGGGGCGTCGGCGACGCCGACCGGGGCCGGAACGTCCTTGACCACCCGGTCGAGCAGCGCCTCGACGCCGATGCCGGTCTTGGCCGACACGCGCAGCACGTCGTCGGGGTCGCAGCCGACGAGGTTCGCCAGCTCCTCGGCGAACTTCTCCGGCTGGGCGGCCGGCAGGTCGATCTTGTTCAGGACCGGGACGATGGTGAGGTCGTTCTCCATCGCCAGGTAGAGGTTGGCGAGGGTCTGCGCCTCGATGCCCTGGGCGGCGTCGACGAGCAGGATGGTGCCCTCGCACGCGGCCAGGGACCGTGACACCTCGTAGGTGAAGTCGACGTGACCGGGGGTGTCGATCATGTTGAGGATGTGAGTGCTGCCCTGGCCGGGCCCCTGGGTGGGGGCCCACGGCAGACGCACCGCCTGGGACTTGATCGTGATGCCGCGCTCGCGCTCGATGTCCATGCGGTCGAGGTACTGAGCGCGCATCTGCCGCTGCTCGACCACACCGGTCAGCTGGAGCATCCGGTCGGCAAGGGTGGACTTGCCGTGGTCGATGTGCGCGATGATGCAGAAATTGCGGATCAGCGCCGGGTCGGTACGGCTCGGCTCGGGCACGTGGATAGGGGTCGCGGGCACGCAGGGTCCTGATTCTCGAGACGCCGGGCGTCTCTGCTCGGGTCGACGGCGGATCGATACGTAGGTTCCATGGTCCCACGGACGGGGACCGGCGCTCGGTTTGGGCCGCTCGGAGGACGGCTGGTAGCCTGGGCAGCTGTGTCTCGTGGCCCTCTCAGCGACGTGGCACACATCAGAGAAATCCTTACGAACCTGAAAAGGCTCTTTCGTGGCGAACATCAAGTCCCAGATCAAGCGGAACAAGACCAACGAGAAGGCGCGCCTGCGCAACAAGGCCGTCAAGTCGTCGCTCAAGACCGCGATCCGCAAGGCCCGTGAGGCTGCCGCCGCGGGTGACGTCGAGAAGGCCACCGTTGCCGCTCGCGCCGCCTCCCGTGCGCTCGACAAGGCCGTCTCGAAGGGTGTCATCCACAAGAACGCCGCCGCCAACAAGAAGTCGGCGCTGGCCACCAAGGTTGCCTCCCTCCAGGGCTGAGCTCTTGATTTGATCGCCGGGACGGACCCAGCGGGCCCTCTCATCCGCTCCTGACCGGCACCCCGAGCCCGTACGCGGCCTGCGTTCGCCACGCGGGTACGAGCTCACCGAAGCATCACCCGAAGGCCCCGTCGCCCGTCCTTCCCCAGGACCGGCACCGGGGCCTTCGGCATACCCTCGCCCGCCGGACCCGCCGGACCCGCCGGACCCATCGGGCCGCCGGACCCGCCGGACCGCCGGATTCCCAGGCGCCGCCGGCCTCGCCGGGGCCTGGGGATCCGGGGGCGCAGGAGCCCCGAGGGGCCTGGGCTCCGGTATCCGCGAGCGGGTGACGCACTCCGGGGGCAACCCCCCGGGGCGATGCCCGGGGGCAGCGCCCCGGGCATCGCGGGTCAGCGGCGGGAGCGGGCGGCGCGGGCGATGGTGACGACGGCCTTCTCCAGCGCGTACTCCGGGTCGTCGCCCCCGCCCTTGACCCCGGCGTCCGCCTCGGCGACGGCCCGCAGCGCGACCGCCACCCCGTCCGGGGTCCAGCCGCGCATCTGCTGGCGCACCCGGTCGATCTTCCACGGCGGCATGCCCAGCTCACGGGCGAGGTCCGCGGGGCGTCCGCCCCGCGCGGAGGACAGCTTGCCGATCGCCCGCACCCCCTGGGCGAGCGCGCTGGTGATCAGCACGGGCGCGACACCGGTCGAAAGCGACCAGCGCAGCGCCTCCAGCGCCTCCGCCGCCCGGCCCTCCACCGCCCGGTCGGCGACGTTGAAGCTGGAGGCCTCCGCACGGCCCGTGTAGTACCGCCCGACGATCGCCTCGTCGATGGTGCCCTCGACGTCCGCGGTGAGCTGCGACACCGCGGACGCGAGCTCCCGCAGATCGCTGCCGACCGCGTCGACGAGCGCCTGGCACGCCTCCGGGGTCGCCGAACGCCCCAGCGCCCGGAACTCCCCGCGCACGAACGTCAGGCGCTCCGCCGGCTTGGTCGTCCTCGGACAGGCGACCTCCCTCGCGCCCGCCTTGCGCGCCGCGTCGAGCAGGCCCTTGCCCCTGGCGCCGCCCGCGTGCAGCAGGACGAGGCTGATGTCCTCCACGGGCGAGCCGAGGTACGCCTTGATGTCCTTGATCGTGTCGGCGGAGAGGTCCTGCGCGTTCCGCACGACGAGCACCTTGCGCTCGGCGAAGAGCGAGGGGCTGGTCAGCTCGGCGAGGGCGCCGGGCTGGAGCTGGTCGGACGTCAGGTCGCGCACGTCCGTGTCGGCGTCGGCCGCGCGGGCGGCCGCCACCACCTGCTGCACCGCGCGGTCGAGGAGCAGGTCCTCCTGCCCCACGGCGAGGGTGACGGGCGCGAGGACGTCGTCGGTCTGGTTCTTTCTGGTGGCCATCGCGAACCAGCATCGCACGGCCCACCGACAGCGCGGCCCCGCCCGGCGCCCCCTCCCGCCCCTCGCCTACGGTTCTTCCCGCCAGCCGTCCCACCGCGCCGCGAACGCGTCGAGGTCGGCGGCCGCGAGCCGCCCGTCCGGGTCCTCGACCACCACCAGCCACTGGGCGTCCTCGGCGTCGTCCTCACCGGCCAGGGCGTCCCGCACGAGCTGGGGCTCCTCCGTGATCGCGAACCGTTCCCCGAGCTCCTCGGCGGCCTCCTCGGCCGCGTCCCGGTCCGGCAGCACCAGCACATGTCTCACATCGCTCACGGGGACATTGTTCCCGTCGGCCGCTACGGCTCCGGCCCCGGCCCCGCCGCGGTGACGGCGCGCAGCTCCCGCCCCCCGCCCGTCACGGCGATCGCGCCGTGTCGGTCGGTGCTCAGCACCACCGCTCCCCCGGCCCGCAGCGCACCGACCGTGCGCGGTGAGGGATGGCCGTACGGGTTGTCGCGGCCGGCCGACACCAGGGCCAGCCGGGGCCTGACCCTGTCCATCAGGCGTGGGTCCTGGTGGGCCGAGCCGTGGTGGGCGACCTTGAGGACGTCGACCGGCGGCAGGTCGGGGTGGGCGCGCAGCAGGGCCCGCTGGGCCGGTGGTTCCAGGTCGCCGAGGAGCAGCAGCGTCGGGCCGCCGCCGACGCGGACGAGGAGCGTGACGCTGGCGTCGTTGGGCCCCTCGGGGTCCGGTCCGGACGCGGTGGCGCCGGGCCACAGCACCCGCCAGTCGAGCGACCCGATCCGCCGCCGCTCACCGGCTCCCGCCCGGACGACCGGCACCCGCGCCCCGGCGGCGGTCCGCCGTACGAACGCCGCCTGGTCGGCCGGGTCGAGGAGGCCCGTGGTCTGGATCGCCCCCACCGACCGGCCGCGCAGGACGCCCGCGAGGCCGGCGACGTGGTCGGCGTGGAAGTGCGTGAGGATCACGAGCGGCACCCGGCGCACGCCCAGGTCGCCGAGGCACCGGTCCACGGGCTCCGGGTCGGGACCGGCGTCCACCACCACGGCGGTGCCGTCGCCGGCCGCGAGGACCGTCGCGTCGCCCTGGCCGACGTCGCACATCGCGAACACCCAGTCCGGTGGCGGCCACCCGGTGACCAGTCTGGTGAGCGGCGGGGGCCTGACCACGGCGAGCAGCAGGAGCACGCCGCACGCCCCGGCCAGCCACGCCCGGTGCCGCGCCTTCCGCACCCACAGCACCAGCAGTCCCGTCACGGCGGCGAGCAGCAGTCCCCCGCCCCAGCCGCCCGGCCATGCCGCCTCCGCCCCGGGCAGCGCGGCTCCCGTCCGGGCCACGGACGCGATCCACCCGGCCGGCCATCCCGCGCACCCGGCGAGCAGGGCGGCCACCGGCGGCGCGACCGGTGCCGTGGCGAGCGCGGCGAACCCGAGCACGGTCGCCGCGGCCACGGCCGGCTCGGCGAGCAGGTTGCACGGCACCGCCACCAGACCGACCCGGGCGGCGAAGACCGCCACCACCGGGGCGCACACGGCCTGCGCCGCGGCCGCCGCGGCCAGTACCTCCGCGAGCCGCGGCGGCACCCGGCGCGCACGCAGGGACGCGCTCCAGCGCGGGGCGAGGGTGAGGAGCGCTCCGGTCGCCAGTACGGACAGCAGGAAGCCGTGGCTGCGCGCCAGCCAGGGGTCGTACAGCACCAGCAGCAGGACGGCGGCGGCGAGCGCCGGAAGCAACGACCTGCGGCGTCCGGTGCCGATGGCCAGCAGCGTGATCAGCCCGCAGGCGGCGGCGCGCAGCACGCTCGGGTCGGGCCGGCAGACCAGGACGAAGGCCAGGGTCAGCGCCCCGCCGAGCAGCGCGGTCACCCGCAGCGGGATGCCCAACCGGGGCGCGAGTCCCCCGCGTTCGGCCTTGAGCGCGATTCCGGGCGGGCCGATGAGCAGGAACAGCACCAGGGTGAGGTTGCTCCCGGAGACGGCCAGAAGGTGCGTCAGGTCGGTCGCCCGGAAGGCGTCGTGCAGATCGGGCGGGATGCGGGAGGTGTCCCCGACGACCAGCCCCGGCAGCAGGGCCCGGGCGTCCGGCGGCAGTCCGTCGGTCGCGTCCCGCAGCCCCGCCCGCAGGTCACCGGCCGTGCGCTGGAGCGCGGTCGGCGGCCCGGTGACGCGCGGCGGGCCCGGATCCACCCGCAGCACCCCGGCGAACGGTTCACCCGCGCGCCGCGGTGGCGCCAGCCGCCCCGTGAGACGCAGCCGGGTGGACGGCAGCAGCCGCTGCCAGCCGCTCCTGGCGGGCGACACGATCACCAGCACGGGCGTGCGGACCCGGGTGACCGCTCCGTCGGACGCCGCCACCCGGGTCAGGTCGGCGTCCAGCACGATGACGGCGGGCGCCACCCGCGGCCCGTGGACCCGCGTCCGGGTGAGCCGCGGATCGGACGTGACCGTCGCCTCGGCGGTGACGCGCGCGTGCCGCTCCACCAGCGCGGGGACGGGTCCGCGCCGCAGGTCGGCGCCGTGCAGTCCCGCGGATGCCGCACCGGCCGCGGCGCAGAGCAACACCGCCGCCGACGCGGTGGCACGGGCCCGCCGCCGGGGCGCCGTCCCGGGCGTGCCGCGCCGACCGCCCCGCCGGCCGCCCCACCGACCGCCCGGCCGGAGCAGCAGCACGGCTCCGCCCAGGGCGCAGAGCGCCACCCCCGCCACCGTCCACCGGCCGGGCGCGCCCAGCGCGAGCGCAGCCGCTCCCCACGCGGCCAGCGCGGGACCGACCAGGCGGACGTCGGTGGGGCCCTCCTGCCCGGGGTCGGCGGTGCCCAGCCGGGTACCCGACGCGGTGTGAACCTCGGGGCGGTTCACGGGCGTACGAGGGGCTGGAGGTCCGCGAACCGGCGCTCACCGATGCCGTTGACCTCACGGAGCTCGTCCACCGACCGGAAACCCCCGTGCCGGGTGCGGTACTCGACGATGTGCTGGGCCAGCACGGGGCCGACGCCCGGCAGGGCGTCGAGCTGCTCGGCGGTGGCGGTGGTGAGGCTGACCGGCCCCGCGCCGCCGCCCGGACCGGACGCCCCGGCGTCCCCCGTCACCCCGGACCCGGGTCCCGCTGCCGCCGGTGGCGGTGTGACACCCACGACGATGTGCTCGCCGTCCATGACCACGCGGGCCCGGTTCAGCCCCGTGAGGTCGGTGCCGGGCCCGGCTCCACCGGCCGCCCGCAGGGCGTCGGCGACCCGGGATCCGGCGGGCAGCCGCAGCACCCCCGGCCGCCGCACCTTGCCGCTCACGTCGACCACGACCGGCGGCGCCCCGGCCCCGGCACGGCGGGGCGCGCCCCCGGCCGGCCCGGCCGCCGCCGGTGCCGCCTCGACCACCTCGGGCGCCCGGACCGTCTCCGGCCGGCCCGCCCAGAAGTGCCGGCCGGCGAGCGCGGTGGCGACGACCAGCACCACGGTGAGCGCGACGACCGTCCGGGGTTCCATCCCGCACCGCGTGCGCAGCCACAGCGGCGCCCTGTCCCGCAGACCGAGCCGCCACCGCTCGCGCGGACCGGGAACGTTCTCCGGGGTCTCGTCCCCGCCCCCGCCGGCCCCGTCCTCCGCCGGGCCGGCCGACCGCTCCGACCACCTCCCGACGGCCGCGTCCACGAGGCCGGGCGCGGGACCGGCATCAGTGACGACGGCGGCCCTGTCCACCGCAGCGGCCGCCCCCGCCTGCACCGGAGCCTGCACCTCGGCGGGCACCGCGGCCGGCACCTCGGCGGGCACCGGAGCCGGCAGATCAGCGGGCACCGCGATCGGCGCCGCAACCGGCACCACAGCCGGACCGGACAGCGGGGCCCGCCCCGGCGGCGGGTGGGTCGCCGAGGCGCCCGCCCCGGCGAAGAGGGCGTCGGCGCGGCGGCGTGCCGTCACCGCGGCGCGCACGGCCGCCGGTCTCCCGCCGGGCCGGTGCCGTCCGAGGCGCCGGGAGCGCGCCCGGCCGTCGGTGCCGGGTGCCCGGCCGGGGCCGCTCGCCGCACGTGCAAAGAGCACCG
The DNA here is from genome assembly GCF_055598725.1 of Streptomyces sp. NPDC039423. Lineage (NCBI taxonomy): Bacteria > Bacillati > Actinomycetota > Actinomycetes > Kitasatosporales > Streptomycetaceae > Streptomyces > Streptomyces sp. NPDC039423. The sequence continues at coordinate 491,260 of NZ_JBVKAH010000001.1, read as the reverse complement.
AAGATGTCACGGAGGGTGTTCGTGTCGTCATGCCCCAGCACGCTAGACACATCCGCCCGGCCCCGCCGAGCGGCCGTCAATTCCGTGGACAGCCCGGCAGTTGTGGAGAACCTGATCACCCGTGCGGGGGACGCACGGGGCGGGTGGTCACCGTGCCGAGACGACGACGCCCAGCAGCCCCGGCCCGGTGTGCGCGCCGATCACCGCGCCGACCTCGCTCACGTGCAGGTCGGCCAGGCCCGGGACGCGGGCGCGCAGCCGGTCCGCGAGGGCGGCGGCCCGGTCGGGGGCGGAGAGGTGGTGCACGGCGATGTCCACGGGGCCGGCTCCGGCCCGGTCGGCGGCGATCTCCTCCAGCCGGGCGATGGCCTTCGACGCCGTGCGCACCTTCTCCCGCAGCTCGATCCGGCCGCCCTCCAGCTCCAGCAGCGGCTTCACGGCGAGTGCCGATCCGAGCAGGGCCTGGGCCGCGCCGATGCGGCCGCCCCGGCGCAAGTACTCGAGGGTGTCGACGTAGAAGTACGCGGACGTGCCGGCGGCCCGCTTCTCGGTGGCGGCGACCACCTCGTCCAGGGTGCCTCCGGCCTCCGCCGTCTCGGCGGCGGCCAGCGCGCAGAAGCCCAGCGCCATGGCGACCATCCCGGTGTCGACCACCCGCACCGGCACCGGCGCTTCCCTGGCGGCCAGCAGCGCCGCGTCGTAGGTCCCGGAGAACTCCGCCGACAGGTGCAGCGAGACGATCCCCGTGACGCCCCGCCCGGCCGCCGCGCGGTAGGCGGCGGCGAACGTCTCGGGGCTCGGCCGCGAGGTGGTCACGGAGCGGCGCTTCTGGAGTGCGAGGGCCAGCGAGCGGGCCGAGATCTCGGTGCCCTCCTCCAGGGCCTGGTCCCCGAGGACGACGGTCAGCGGCACCGCGGTGATACCGTGCCGCTCCATCGTCCGCGGCGGCAGGTAGGCCGTTGAATCAGTGACGATCGCGACATGGCGGGACATGACCGGGAGGGTACCCCGGAGGGGGCTCCGTACGGCAGCCCGCCCCCGCCGGTGATCCGTTCCGGTCAGTTGGTGGTCTCGGGACGGGCGGACTTCTGCCAGGAGTAGAAGGGCTGTTGCCGGGGGTCCGGCGCCGTGATCGCCCGGGGCGCCTCGGCGTCGGCCGGACCCGTGGCGGCGTCCGCCGAACCCGTGGACGCGTCCGCCGGGCCCGTGGCGGCGTCACCGGTACCCGCGCCGGCCGGGTCCGAGGGCCGCGTCCGGTGCCGCGCGTCGACGCCCGCCGGGGCGTCCGCCCAGGAGAGGTCGTCCTGGCCGGCGCCGGCCCAGTGGCGCAGCGCTCCCGCCTCGACGTCGATCTGGGCGCTCAGCGACGCCAGGTCGTCGTCCGCGAACTTGCGTGCCCGGTCACGGGCCGCCCACCGCAGCGACTCCGCCGAGTGGGTGATCCGCTCCGTGCGCTCACGCAGCTCGCCGAGCTGCGCCGCGACCCCAGCCCGGTCCGGGTCCTTCTCCAGCCGCTTGAGGTCCTCGTCCAGTTCGTGCCCGTGGGCGCTGAGCCGCCGGAAGAGGTCCAGGGACTCCTTGAGCGAGGCGTCCTCGGCCGCCCCGGCCTCCAGGGCGTCCTGGGTGGCTCGCATCGACGTCCGCAGGGACAGCCGCAGTTGGGCCAGCTCGGCGGTCACACCGCCCGGTCCGTAGCTCTTGGCCCGCAGGGTGGTGTCCTCGACGGTGCGCCGCGCCTGGATGATCGTACGGTCCACTCCGCGCTTGGCGGCCTTGACGGCCTTGACCGTCACGTACACCCCCAGGGCGACGAAGGCGACGAAGAGCAGCGCCAGGATCGCGATCGCTTCTGCCATGGGGTCCCCTCGATGTCACTCGGTGCGGCTCGGACGCGGCCGTCCGTCGCCCTTCCACGGTAAACGGAACGGGCGGGCCGGGGGTTCCTCACGAACCCCCAACCTGCCCGTAGGGGAAAACACCCAGGTGTCACGCGGGGACGATGTTCACCAGCTTCGGTGCCCGCACGATCACCTTGCGCACGTCCGCCCCGCCCAGCGCGGTGACGACGGCCGGCTCGGCCAGGGCCAGCGCCTCCAGGTCCGCGTCCGTGATGGACGGGGGGACCTCCAGGCGCGCCTTGACCTTGCCCTTGATCTGGACGACGCAGGTCACGGTCTCGTCGACGAGGTACGCCGGGTCCGCGACGGGGAAGTCCTGGTGGACGACCGAGTCGGTGTGGCCCAGCTTGCGCCACAGCTCCTCGGCGATGTGCGGGGCCAGCGGCGCGACCAGCAGGACCAGCGGCTCGGCGACCGACCGCGACACCGGGGCGCCGGACTTCGTCAGGTGGTTGTTCAGCTCGGTGACCTTGGCGATCGCCGTGTTGAAGCGCATGGCGGCCATGTCCTGGCCCACGCCGTCGATCGCCTTGTGCAGGGCGCGCAGCGTGTCCTCGTCGGGCGCGGCGTCGACGACGGTCGCCTCGCCGGTCGACTCGTCGACGATGTTGCGCCACAGCCGCTGGAGCAGCCGGTACTGGCCCACCACCGCGCGCGTGTCCCAGGGGCGGGAGACGTCCAGCGGGCCCATGGCCATCTCGTACAGGCGCAGGGTGTCCGCCCCGTACTCGGCGCAGATCTCGTCCGGGGTGACGGCGTTCTTCAGGGACTTGCCCATCTTGCCCAGGACGCGGCTGACCTTCTCGCCCTGATGGAAGAAGGCGCCGTCGCGCTCCTCCACCTCGGCGGCCGGAACGGCGATGCCGCGCGCGTCCCGGTAGACGAAGGCCTGGATCATGCCCTGGTTGTAGAGCTTGTGGAAGGGCTCCGCCGAGGAGACGTGGCCCAGGTCGTACAAGACCTTGGACCAGAAGCGGGCGTACAGCAGGTGCAGTACGGCGTGCTCGGCGCCGCCCACGTACAGGTCGACACCGCCGTGCGGCTGTCCTTCGCGGGGGCCCATCCAGTACTGCTCGATCGCCGGGTCGACCAGGGCGGTGTCGTTGTGCGGGTCCAGGTAGCGCAGCTCGTACCAGCAGGAACCGGCCCAGTTGGGCATGGTGTTGGTCTCGCGGCGGTACTTCCTGGGCCCGTCGCCCAGGTCCAGGGTGACGTTGACCCAGTCCTCGTTGCGCGACAGCGGCGTCTCGGGCTGGGTGTCGGCGTCGTCCGGGTCGAAGGTGCGCGGCGAGTAGTCCTCGACCTCGGGCAGCTCCAGCGGCAGCATCGACTCGGGCAGCGCGTGGGCGGTGCCGTCCTCGTCGTAGACGATCGGGAAGGGCTCGCCCCAGTAGCGCTGGCGGCTGAACAGCCAGTCGCGCAGCCGGAAGTTGACGGTGCCCTCGCCGATGCCCCGGGCGGCCAGCCAGTCGGTGATCCTCGCCTTGGCCTCGACGACACCCAGGCCGTCCAGCGAGACCTCGTCGTTCGCCGAGTTGACGATCTTCGCGTCGTACGAGTCGAAGGCCTCGTCCCACGTCGAGGGGTCGGTGCCGCGGCCGTCCGAGGGCTCCACGACGCAGCGCATGGGCAGCTCGAAGGCGCGTGCGAAGGCGAAGTCGCGGGAGTCGTGCGCCGGCACGGCCATGATCGCGCCGGTGCCGTAGCCCATCAGGACGTAGTCGGCGATGAACACGGGGACGCGGTCGCCGCTGACCGGGTTGACGGCGTACGCGCCGGTGAAGACGCCGGTCTTGTCCTTGGCCTCGGCCTGGCGCTCGACGTCGGACTTGGACGCGGCCTGCTTGCGGTACGCGTCGACGGCCTCGGCCGGGGTGGCGTGACCGCCGGTCCAGACGTCGTGCGTGCCTTCGGGCCAGGCGGCCGGGACGATCTTCTCGACCAGCTCGTGCTCGGGCGCCAGGACCATGTAGGTGGCGCCGAACAGGGTGTCCTGGCGGGTGGTGAAGACGGTGATGGCGTCGTCGCCGACGGCGAAGTCGACGCGGGCGCCCTCGGAGCGGCCGATCCAGTTGCGCTGCTGGAGCTTGATGGCCTCGGGCCAGTCCAGCGCGTCCAGGTCGTCCAGCAGGCGGTCCGCGTAGGCGGTGATGCGCATGTTCCACTGGCGCAGCTTCGCCTTGAAGACGGGGAAGTTGCCGCGCTCGGAGCGGCCGTCGGCGGTGACTTCCTCGTTGGCCAGCACGGTGCCCAGGCCGGGGCACCAGTTGACGGGCGCGTCGGAGGCGTAGGCCAGGCGGTACTCGCCCAGGACGTCGGCGCGCTCGGCGGCGGTCAGCTCGCTCCACGCGCGCGTGGTGCCGGGTACGGGGAGCTCACCGCTCTCGAACCGGGCGACCAGGTCGGCGATGGGACGGGCCTTCTTCGCCTCGGTGTCGTACCAGGAGTTGAAGATCTGGACGAAGATCCACTGGGTCCACTTGTAGTAGTCCGGGTCGATCGTGGCGAACGACCGGCGCTTGTCGTGGCCCAGGCCCAGCCGGCGGAGCTGGGCCTTCATGTTCTCGATGTTCGCCTCGGTCGACACACGCGGGTGTGTGCCGGTCTGGACGGCGTACTGCTCGGCCGGCAGGCCGAAGGCGTCGAAGCCCAGGGTGTGCAGCACGTTGTGCCCGGTCATGCGCTGGTGCCGGGCGAAGACGTCGGTGGCGATGTACCCCAGGGGGTGGCCGACGTGGAGCCCCGCACCCGAGGGATAGGGGAACATGTCCATGATGAACTTCTTGGGCCGGGCGACGACGGCCGGGTCACCGGCGAGGTCTCCGCTCGGGTTGGGCGCCTCGTAGGTGCCCTCGGCGTCCCAGACGTCCTGCCAGCGTGCCTCGATGTCGGCGGCCATGGCCGCCGTGTACCGGTGCGGGGCTGCTGCCTCGGCGGCAGCCGGATTCATCTCGCTCATGGTCCTTGAAGCTCCATCGATCGTCTCTGCCGGTTGCCGCTCGGTGACGCGGCGAAATGAAAAATCCCCTCGCACAGGAGGGGACGCCGCGCCGATTCCGGGCTGGATGTTTCATCCGCCGGTACTGATCAGCGCGGCTCGCTAAGCAGGAGGCGTACGGCACGCATGGCGTCAGGGTACCGCAGGGCCCGGTGGAGCCGCATCGAGGTCCACGGGGCGGTCGTGCCGCGCGGAGGTGGTCCGGGGCCCCGGGGTTACTCCGCGTATCGACCCTATCCAGGGCAACCCCAAAGTCAGTTGTCGGTCGTTCCGAACTTCAAACGCCCAAAGCTCGTACCCGTTGGTATGCCTCGACTTAGCATGCGGCCACGGGACCTCTTTTCCGCACCACTGGAGTCGCCCCCCATGAACCCTCATCGCAAGATCCGCTCCTCGCCCGCCCTTCAGGCCGGAATGAGCAAGCCGGTACAGGGCGGGCTTTCCGCGGCTGCACTGGTCCTCATACCAGCGCTCGCGATAGGCGGGAGCGACAGCTTCCGGGCCGCCCTGGACTTCGCGACGGGCGTCCTCTCCCTCGTCTCGCTGACCGCTTCGGTCGCCTGGGGCCTGTTCGCCCAGGACCGGCTGCTGCTCTCCACCCGCAACCGGCTCCTCGCCCAGGCCATCCACCGCACCACCGCGGTCGCCTCCCTCGGCTTCCTCCTGCTGCACGCCACCGTCAAGGTGTCCCTGGGGCACGTGGAGCTCATCGGGGCACTCATCCCCTTCGGCCTGGGAGTGACCGGCACGTCCGGCCTGATCGGCTTCGGCTCGCTCGCCGGTCTGCTGATGGTGATCGCCGCGTCCACCGGGGCCGCCCGCAGCGCCCTGGCGGGCCGTGGCAGCATCGCCGCCCGCTGGCGGCCGCTGCACATGCTGGCCTACCCGGCGTGGTGCAGCGCGCTCGTCCACGGGCTCTACGCGGGTCGCCCGGCGGCCACCTGGGTGACCACCATGTACTGCCTGGCGCTCGCGGGCGCCGCCGCGGCCGTCTCGCTGCGGCTGCTGCCCCGCCCCGTCCAGCAGCGGCTCACCGAGCGCGTGCTGACCCTCGTGGGGCCGGGCTCGGACCGGCCGGGCCGCCCCCGGGGCAGGCGGCGGGACCCGTCGGTGGCCCCGCTGCCCGGTACGTCCGCCATCGCCGCGCCCGCCGGGTTCGAGACCTCCCCGTTCGAGCAGGAGCTCCGCCGGGAGCCGGCCGGCCGCCCCGAGGCGCCGTCCCCCGACCTCCCGCTGGGCGGCCGCCCGCGTGAACGGCCCCGCACCCTGACCCCGCCCGCCGCTCCGCCGTACGAGCCCGCCTTCCCCTCGTCCTCCACCACCACCTCCACCACGGGGGCGGGCATCTCCGCCGGGTACCGGGCCGTGTCCCTGGGCAACGCGTCCGGCGCCCCCACCGAGGAGATCCCGTACGCCGAGCGCGTCCCCATGACGGAGGAGCTGCCGGTGGTGACCGATGAACCGGCGACCCGTCCCGGCTACTGGCCGACCCCCTCCCCGCCGCCGCCCGCACAGTCCCCCGGGCCGGCCTCCTACACCCAGGAGACCGCCCAGCAGCACTCCTACGGCCACGGCACCACCCCGCCGCCGTACGGCGCCGCCGACGCCCCCGAGCCCGCACAGGGCCCCTTCCAGCAGCCGCCGGCCGGCGAGCCCTGGACCGCACCAGCAGGAGACCGCCCGTGAACGCCCCGCTCCCCGACGTCCCCGAAGTCCGTGTCGTCGGCCTCCCGCAGCTCACCCAGGGGTTCGACCTGGTCGAGCGGCTGGACCTCCAGATGCACCTGAAGGTGCACGGCCCGCTCGAACCCATGGGCGGTGAGCGCCTGGCCCAGCTCGCCGAGGAGATATCCCTGACCGGCCGCGGCGGCGCCGGGTTCCCCTTCGGCAAGAAGCTGCGCGCGGTCGCCAAGGCGACGATCCGGCGCGGGGTGCGCCCCGTCGTCGTGGTCAACGGCAGCGAGGGCGAACCCGCCTGCCGCAAGGACACGGTGCTGCTCAACCGCGCCCCGCACCTGATCCTGGACGGCGCCCTGCTGGCCGCGGAGGCGCTCGGCGCCCGCACCCTGGTCGTCGCGGTGACCCGTAACTCCACCGAGGTCTCCATCCGCGCCGCCCTGGCCGAGCGGGGCCTGTCCGACCGGCGCGGGCAGCGCCTGCGGGCCCGTGTCGTGCGCACCCCCGAGCGCATGGTGTCCGGTGAGGCCTCCTCGGTGATCCGCGCGGTCAACGGCGGCCCCGCGATCCCGCCGGGGCGCCGTGAGCGGGCGGCCGAGTCGGGCGTGGGGAACGCGCCGACGCTGCTGTCCAACGCGGAGACCTTCGCCCAGCTCGCCGTCGCCGCCCGGGTCGGGGCCGGCCGCTACAGCCAGCACGGCCTGGACAGCGAGCCCGGCACGGTGATGCTGACCATCTCCGGCCAGGTCGCCCGGCCCATGGTGGTGGAGGTCCCGACGGGCGTCCCCATGCGGTACGTCCTCCAGCTCGCCGGCGCCCCGCAGGTCCCGCAGGGTGTCCTGACGGGCGGGTACCACGGCAACTGGATCGACTCCATGGCCGTCGACAACTGCGTCATCTCCAAGCAGTCCATGGCGGCCGTGGGGGGCGCCCTGGGAGCCGGTGCGATCCTGCCGATCGGTCCGGACACCTGCCCGCTGGGCGAGGCGCAGCGGGTGGCGAACTGGCTGGCGGCCGAGACGGCCGGCCAGTGCGGCCCCTGCCGCCTGGGCCTGCCCGCGGCGGCCGGCGGCCTGTCGGACGTGCTGAACGGCGGCGGACCGGCCGCCCTGGAGGCGCTGCGTGAGGTCACCCAGGCCGTGAAGGGCCGCGGCGTGTGCAAGCACCCCGACGGGTCGGCCCGGTTCTTCGCGTCGACGCTGTCCGCCTTCACCGACGACCTGGCCGCGCATGTGCTGCACGGCGGCTGCGGGCGTCCGACGATCGGGGTGCTGCCGCTGCCCGAGCCGGGCTACCAGGAGGCCGTGGAGTCCATCCCGAGCGGCGAGAAGCTGGCCGTGGACTGGACGCTGTGCAAGGGCCACGGGCTGTGCGCGGACATCCTCCCGGAGCTGATCCGGATGGGCCGTGACGGCTACCCGGTGCTGGCGGACGCGTCGGTGCCGGTCCATCTGCGGGACCGCGCGCAACTGGCGGTACGGCGCTGCCCCGAGCTGGCGCTCCGGCTGGAGCAGGGCCCGCAGGATCGGCCCTCGCGTCCCGCGTTGCCGAGCGCCGACCGCAAGGCCCTCGGCAGCGGGCGGGGTTGACGGGCCCCTGGTCATGGTTCCCGGCGGCTCCGGCCGCCGGGAACCGTGACCAGGGACACGGCCCCAAAACCGCCACCAGGGACAGGGCCGCCCCCCCAAGCACACGAAGAAGGCGGGCCGTCCGATCGGACGGCCCGCCTTCTTCGTTCTGTGGAGCTAAGGAGAATTGAACTCCTGACCTCCTGCATGCCATGCAGGCGCTCTACCAACTGAGCTATAGCCCCTTGCCTGTGCCGCCTTCCAGAAGCTTCCTCCTGGTCGGGTCTCCCTTGCGGGCTTCCCTCGCGGCGACACAGAGAACATTACACGGTCCCCCCGGTGGTTCACCAAATCGTTTACGGGCCTCACGGCTCCGGCGGGTAGCGTCGCCCCTCGTGACCGTGACCCTGACCCTCCGGGCGCGCCTGCGGGAACTGCCCGTGGCCGCCGCCGCAACGGCCTGTGTGCTGTCCTTCGTGGCCTTCTGGATGGCGCAGCGCGCCGCCAACGTCACCATGCTGGACCTCTCCGTCTACCGCGCGGAGGGCGAGACGGTACTGGCCGGGGGCGATCTGTATGCGATGCGCGCCACATCGGCGAACCTCCCGACGACCTACCCGCCGTTCGCGGCGCTGCTGTTCACCCCGCTGACGCTGCTCGGGGTCCCCGAGATGCGGACCCTGGCCACCGCCGGGAACCTGCTCCTGCTGCTGGCACTGGTGCACCTGTCGCTGCGCCTGGTCGGCCGGGACCGGCCGGGCACGGCGCTGTGGGTGGCCGCGGTCCTGGTGTGGTGCGAGCCGGTGTGGACGACGCTGCGGTACGGGCAGATCAACCTGCTGATCGCGGTCGCGGTGCTGTGGGACCTGACCCGGCGGGCGGACAACCGGTGGGCCGGGGTGGGGATCGGGCTGGCCACGGCGGTGAAGCTGACCCCGGGGCTGTTCGTCGTGCTGCTCCTGGCCGTGGGGGTGACACGCGCGCGTGCGGGGGGCCCGGAGGAGAGGTGGAACCCGTGGCTGCGGCAGGCGGCCACGGCCACCGGGGTGTTCGCCGCGGTGACGGTGGCGTCCGCGCTCGTCCTGCCGTACGACTCACGCCGCTTCTGGACCGAGATGATCTTCGAGACCAGTCGGGTCGGGCGCAAGGAGGAGACGGCGAACCAGTCGCTGAACGGTGTGCTGGCCCGGCTGTTGCACACCACCGATCCGGGGGTGTGGTGGCTGATCGCGGCGGTCGTGGTCGGTGTGGCGGGAATCACGGTCGCGGTGCTGGCGGCGCTGCGGGACGACCGGCCGGTGGCCGTGGTGGTGTGCGCGATCACGGCCCTGCTGGTGAGCCCCATCTCCTGGTCGCACCACTGGGTGTGGTGTGTGCCGACGCTGGTCCTGCTGGCGACCCGCGCGCGGCCGGGCTGGACGGCCGGCGTGGGCCTGGTCTTCGCGTCGTTCGCCCTGTGGTGGGTGCCGCACGCGCCCGCCCCGGTGCGCCTGGAACTGCACCAGAACGGCTGGCAGATGCTGCTGTCCGGGCTCTACACGCTGGTCGGGCTGGGTGTGCTGGCCGCGTTCGGGGCGCGGCCGCGGCGGACGGGTCACGCGGTGGCGAACGAGTAGAACCGCTTGAGGGTGCAGTGCTCGTCGAGCAGGCGCCCGTAGATGGGCTCCCCCTCGAGCTCCCGGTAGGTCTCGATGGGGTCGCCTTTTATGATCAGCGCCCGCGCGCACTCCTCGCACCAGTACTGGTACTCGGCGTTGACCGGGTCCATGTCCCGGACGATCGGCGTACCGCTGCCGCACCAGTCGCATTTCCGCCTGTGCGCACCCATGATCAGCTCCAGCTGTGGCCGCAGGACGTGCACACGTAGGACACCCCGCCATTGTCACCGAGCACTTGGGCCACGTGGGCCGAACCGCAGGAGGGGCAGCCGAGCCCGAGGCGCGGCCGCGCCGCGGTGAGCGGGTCGGAAGCCTCCTCGAAACCGCTGGCCGCCATCGCGCACTCCCTCCCGTCCGGACCGTCGTCCCCCTCCGGCCGTCCGATTCTGCCATGGCCCGGCACGGGGGTCAGCGGGGTCGGCGCACCAGCCCCGCGGACGCCCCGACGACCGACGCGGCGGCCAGCGCCAGGGCACATACCCACAGCGCGTCGGCCGATGCCTGGGCCCCGGGCGCGGTGAGGCGGCTCAGGAAGAGCGTGCCGAACGTCGCGACGCCGATCAGCTGGCCGAGCTGGGTGACGGTGGCCAGCAGGCCGCTGGCGTCGGCGGCGTCCTCCTGGCGTACGGTCGCCAGCGCGCCGGTCAGGACGGGGCTGAAGGCGAGCGACAGCCCGACGCCCAGGGCGATGAACGCCCCGTACATCGCCGGACCGCCGGCCTGCCCGTCCCGCAGCACCCAGCCGGAGGCCACCGCGGCCGCGGCGCTGAGCAGGAACCCGCCCGGCACCAGGGCCCGCCGCCACGCCGCCGGCCAGCGCCGCCAGGTCAGGCCGACCACGCCGAAGACGACCGCGGTCGGGGCGAAGGTCAGGCCGGCGCGCAGCGGGCTGTAGCCCAGGCCGCCCTGGACGTGCAGGGTCATCGCGAACAGGAAGCCCGCGTTGACGCCCATCACCACGGCGATCCGCACCACCGCGGTGCCCATGCCGGGGATCCGCAGCACGCGCGGCGCGACCAGCGGGGCGCCCCCGCGCCGGGCGAGCACCGATTCGTGGCGGCAGAACACGGTGAACAGCACCGCCGAGCCGGCCAGGGAGACCCAGGTCCAGACGGGCCAGTCCTGCTCCTGGCCCAGGACCAGCGGCAGGGTGAACAGACAGACGGCTGCCGCCAGCAGTACCAGGCCCGGCAGGTCGAGGCCCCTGGCGCGCTCGGCGGCGTCCTCGCGGTCCCGGGGCAGGACGCGCGCGCCGAGCACCAGCAGGGCGAGCCCGATCGGGACGTTGACGAGGAACACGGGCCGCCAGCTCGCGCCGAACAGGTCCGCGCTGACCAGGACGCCGCCCACGACCTGACCGGCCGCCGCCCCGGTGGCGAGCACCGCGGAGTAGGCGCCGAGCGCCCGCACCCGTCCCTCGCCGGTGAAGTGGCGCTGGATGAGGCTGAGCACCTGCGGGATCATCAGCGCCGCCCCGGCCCCCTGGGCGAGCCGGAAGGCGATGAGCTGCCCGGCGCCGCCGGCGAGTCCGCACGCCAGCGAGGAGGCGGTGAACAGCGCGAGACCGCCCAGGTACATCCGGCGGTGCCCGACGAGGTCCCCGAGCCGGGCGCCGGTGATCAGCAGGATCGCGTAGGCGACCGTGTAGCCGGCGATGACCAGCTGCAACGCGGCTCCGGACGCGCCGAGTTCGGTACGGATGGTGGGTGCGGCGACATTGACGATGAAGGTGTCCAGCAGTGCCATGAACTGCCCGGCGAGCACCGCGCCGAGCAGCCACCGGGATGGATTGTCGGTGCCACCGTCTTTACTGAGTACGGGACTTGTCGTGGTCGTCGTCATGGCGTCGAGCCTGCCGCCGATCCAGTACGGGTAACGAGAGCCCGCTGGTCCTGGTACTGACAGCACCTGGCAAGGGCGGGGCGGTCCGTCGACCATGGGGGTGTGACGACGATGGCGGTACGGGACGAGCAGGCGTCCGGGCAGGCGGGCGAGCGGGCGTCCGGGCAGGCGGACGAGCAGGCGGGCCGGGCGGGGCAGCGCCGGAGGACGGAGCTGGCCGCCTTCCTGCGCGGCCGCCGGGCCAGGGTGACACCGGCGGACGTCGGCCTGCCGCCGGGGCTGCGGCGCCGCACACCGGGCCTGCGCCGCGAGGAGGTCGCCCAGCTCTCCGGCGTCGGGGTGACCTGGTACACCTGGCTGGAGCAGGGCCGCCGGATCAACGCCTCCGCCCAGGTCCTGGACGCGGTGGCGCGGACCCTGCGGCTGGACCGGCCGGAGCGGGAGCACCTCTACCACCTGGCCGAGGTGCCGTACGCGCCGGACCGGCCGGTGGACGTGGAGCGGGCGGGGCCGGAGATCCAGGGCATCATCGAAGCCCTGGACCCGCGCCCGGCCGTGGTCTACAACACGCGGTACGACATCCTCGCCACCAACCGGGCCTACCGGCTGCTGTTCGAGCGGCCGGGGTACGGCGAGTTCGGGATGCGCAACGTGCTCTGGACGCTGTTCACGGTGCCGGACCCGGTGTGCCCGCTGGTCGACAAGGAGGCCGAGCTGCCGCTGATGGTGGCGCAGCTCCGCGGGGCGTACGGGCGGCACGTCGGCGAGCCGGCGTGGGAGTCGTTCATCGCCCGGCTGACCGCGGCCAGCCCGTACTTCACCAGGTTGTGGGAGAGCGGGAACGTGGCGCCGCCGGGGCCGCGGGTGAAGACCTTCCGGCACGAGGACGTGGGGGAGGTCCGGATGACGTCGGTGTCGCTGTCGATCAACGGCATGCCGGAGTGCCGGATCGTGGCGTACACCCCGAACGACGAGGAGAGCATGCGGGCGATCGGCGAGCTGTGTGCCGGGAACACGGACACGGCGTGATGCCGGTCCCGGGACCGAGGGGGAAAGCACGAATCCCGCCCCCTGGTGGGGACGGGATCCGGTGTCTGTGGAGCTAAGGAGAATTGAACTCCTGACCTCCTGCATGCCATGCAGGCGCTCTACCAACTGAGCTATAGCCCCTCGTGTTCTTCGCGCTCCGCGCTGCGAACAAGAAGAACTTTAGCCTGTGACCTGCCGGAAAGTGAAATCCGGGTCAGTCGTCGTCGCCGAGGACCGGTTCGGGGAGCGTTCCGGCGTTGTGTTCCAGCAGCCGCCAGCCGCGCGCGCCCTCACCGAGGACGGACCAGCAGCAGTTGGAGAGCCCGCCCAGACCCTCCCAGTGGTGCGCCTCCAGGCCGAGGAGCCGGCCGATGGTGGTGCGGATGGTGCCGCCGTGGCTGACCACGACGAGGGTGCCGTCGTCGGGCAGCTTGTCGGCGTGCGCCAGCACCACGGGGGCAGCCCGGTCGGCCACCTCCGTCTCCAGCTCGCCCCCGCCGCGGCGCACCGGCTCGCCGCGCTTCCACGCGGCGTACTGCTCGCCGTACCGCGCCACGATCTCCTCGTGGGTCAGGCCCTGCCACTCCCCCGCGTACGTCTCGCGCAGCGCGGGGTCGTGGTTGACCTGGTGGCCGGTGATCGCGGCGAGCTGGGCCGCCGTGGCGGACGCGCGCCGGAGGTCGGACGCGACGATCGCGTCCGGCTTCAGGGCCGCGAGCAGCCGTGCGGCACGGCGCGCCTGGCCGACGCCCGTGTCGGTCAGCTCGATGTCCGTGGTGCCCTGGAAGCGGCGCTCCAGGTTCCACGCCGTCTGGCCGTGCCGCCACAGGACGATGCGGCGGCCCCTGCCGCCCTTGCTGCCGTTCAGCTCCGATCACCGTCCGGGGCGTCCGGGCCGTCCGTGGCGTCGGCGCCGGTGAGCCGGGCGTGCTCCTCCGCCTTGCCGCGGGTCTTCAGGGCGTCCTCGGGGAGCGGGAGCTCGGGGCAGTCCTTCCACAGCCGCTCGAGGGCGTAGAAGACCCGCTCCTCGCTGTGCTGGACGTGCACGACGATGTCGACGTAGTCCAGCAGGATCCAGCGGGCGTCGCGGTCGCCCTCGCGGCGGACCGGCTTGGCGCCGAGGTCCTTGTTGAGCCGCTCCTCGATCTCGTCGACGATCGACTTGACCTGGCGGTCGTTGGGCGCGGAGGCGAGCAGGAAGGCGTCGGTGATCGACAGCACGTCGCTGACGTCGTAGGCGATGATGTCGTGCGCGAGCCGGTCGGCAGCCGCCTGGGCGGCGGCGGTCACGAGCTCGATGGAGCGGTCAGTGGCGGTCACATGCAGGCTTTCGTCGGCGGTCCAGAACACCCCCAGGGTCTCACGTACCGCCGACAGCCCGGCAAACCATTACCCGGCCCCTTGGCCCGCCTCCGTACCAGGGCCCCGCCGGGGCTCGTAGTCCCGGCCCAGGACGACGGTGACGTCGGCGTTGGCCGCCGCCTTGCCCTGCTCCACGGCCCCGGCGGGCAGACCCAGGGTCTTGGCGACCTCCTCGGCCTTCGCCTTCTGTGCGGCGTCACCATAGATGACCTGCGACGACGACTCCTCGTCCGCCTTTCCGCCGTCGACGACCGCGTAGCCGCCGTTGACCAGCGCGATCCGCGCCGCCTCGGTGGCGTCCGCGTCCCCGGAGGCGTTCCGGACGCCGACCCGTACCGCGGCCCCCTGCTCCGGCGCGCTGACCGAGCCGCCCAGGATGTCCTTCACCACACTGCCGGTGGCCTCCTCGCCGAGGGTGCCGTCCTCCCGTACGGGCAGCAGCGCCGTCCTGTAGTCGCCCACCTTGGCGTGCTCGGCGAGCTTGGCGAGGGAGGCGCCCAGGTCCTTCTCCGGCAGGGACGGGTCCAGGATCTGCGCCAGCGTCTGGACCGTGACCGTCGCCGACGCCGGGTCGTCCGACATCTTGCGCAGCACTCCGAGGACCACCTGGCCGAACCGCTGGAGTTGCGCGGCCTCCGCCTCGCCCGGCCCGCGGTGGGTGGCGTACGCGACGGCCGCGCGGCCGTTCAGCGTCTGGTCCTCGCCCTTGGTGACCAGGGGCGCGTCGCCCTTCTTCGCGCCCGGCACATCGGTGTCCGTGCTGGTCTCGATGCCGCCGACCAGCTCGACCAGGTTCTCCAGGTACGGGGTGTCGAGCCGCCAGGTGCCGGTGATCCTGGTGCCGAGCAGGGCGCCGATGGCCTCGCGCGTGCCGGCGGAGCCGTCCTCGTCGACCGACTTGGCGAGCGTGGTGGTGGTGCCGTCGTCATTGGCGACGGAGAGGGAGTCCGGCAGCAGGACGGTGGTGCCCTGTCCGGTCGTGGCGTTGTCGACCAGCAGCGCCGTGGAGGTCTCCTTGGTCGCGATGTCGTGCAGGTGCAGGACGATGACGTCCCGCTTCTGGGGGCCGCTCGCGGTGGCGCCACGCTTCGTCTCCCCGTCGGACATGCCGGGGAGGGCGTCCGTCGCCCACAGGTAGCCGACGCCGCCGATGAGCGCCACGGCGAGCACGACGACCAGGGCGACGACCCGGTTGCGGCCCCGCCGCTTGGCCTCCTCACGGCGCTCGGAGCGGCTCTCGGTGAACTTGAGCCAGTCGATGACGTCCTCGGACTCCTCGTCCGGGTCCTCGACGAAGGCGAACTGCTCGGTGCGGTACTCCGGCTCCTGCGCCCCGCCACGGGCTCCGTCCCGCGTCCCGTCCTGCTCCCGCTCCGGTCCGGGTGCCGGGCGGCGCGGTCCGGGGACGGCCGCGGGGGGCGCGGCGTCGGCCCGGGGGCGCGGGACCGGCTGCTGGGGCTGCGGCTGCGGCTGCGGCTGCGGCGCCTGGTACGGCGGGGCGGGCGCCTGGGCGGCGGGGGCCTGGGGGGCGGTGTCGTACCCGGTGGCGTACCCCTCGTAGCCGTAGCCCTGCTGGGTGAACGACGCGTCGTACGACGTGTCGTACTGCGGCTGCTGGGACTGCTGCTGCGGCTGCTGCGCGTACTGGTCGTAACCGTAGGTCTGCTGGGGCTGCGCGTACGGGTCGTACTGCTGGGCCTGCTGCGGCTCCTGGTACTGCTGAGCCTGCTGGTACACCGGCTGCCCGTAGGCGTCGTAGCCGACGATCTGCGGCTGCGGCGGGTAGTACGGGTCGTACGGGTTCTGCTGGTCGTTCACCGGTGCCCCTCTCCGTGGCTCATTCGCCCCGGTACAACTGGCGCTTGTCGATGTAGCGCACCACGCCGTCCGGCACCAGGTACCAGACGGGATCGCCCGCGGCGACCCGCGCCCGGCAGTCCGAGGAGGAGATGGCCAGCGCCGGCACCTCGACCAGGGAGACCCCGCCCTCGGGCAGCCCGTCGTCCGACAGGTCGTGGCCCGGACGGGTCACCCCGATGAAGTGGGCGAGCGAGAAGAGCTCCTCGGCGTTGCGCCAGCCCGGCATGATCTGGGACAGCGCGTCCGCTCCGGTGATGAAGAACAGGTCCGTGTCCTCGTTGAGGTCACGGAGGTCCCGCAGCGTGTCGATGGTGTACGTCGGCCCGCCGCGGTCGATGTCGATGCGGCTGACCGAGAACTGCGGGTTGGACGCCGTGGCGATGACCGTCATCAGGTAGCGGTCCTCCGCCGGGGAGACGTTCTTGTGGCTCTTCTGCCACGGCTGCCCGGTCGGTACGAACACCACCTCGTCCAGGTGGAACAGGGCGGCCACCTCGCTGGCGGCCACCAGGTGTCCGTGGTGGATCGGGTCGAACGTCCCGCCCATCACGCCGAGTCGGCGTTTGCCGGAACTGGTCGGCACTTGCTGGTCTCCCATGCGTGCAGAGCCTACTGGCACGGTGCCGCGGGCGGTCCCGGCGGTCGCGGGCTCAGCGGTCGCGGTTGAAGCGCGTGGTGATCCACAGCAGCAGGAGCAGGACGACGAAGGCGCCACCGCCGGTGAGGTACGGGCTGAGGCTGGCGTGGTTGCCGCCGTGCTCGGCGCCTTCGGCGAGCGTGACGAGGCTGGCGGCGGTGGTGGGGAGGCTCATCTTCGGCAGGACCTATCCATCGGAGTCGGAGCGGAGACTTCGCGCACATCGTATGCGGGCCGTCCGGGGACGCTCACGCCGACTCAGTGGTTGCGGTCGGTGTCGTCGGCCGGTGCCGCGGGGGCCACGCGGCGGGAGCCGGGCGGGCGGGGCCGCCCGGGCGGTTGTCCACAGGCCCGGCCGCGCCGTGACTCCAGCGCCTACGCTGGGGGCCGTCAGGGGGACGAGGCGGATCTCGTACGAAGAGGGGGCATTCATGACCGACAGCAGTCACGACCAGGTGCCGGGCAGGCAGCGCAGGCGGTTCCCGGGCATCTCGTCCCGGGCCTACGAGCACCCGGCGGACCGGTCGGCGCTCGTGGCCCTGCGCAAGCTGAGCGGCTTCGACACGGTCTTCAAGGCGCTGAGCGGGCTGCTGCCGGAGCGCAGTCTGCGACTGCTCTTCCTGTCGGACTCCGTGCGGGTGAGCGACGCCCAGTTCGCGCACCTCAACACCATGCTGCGGGACGCCTGTTACATCCTGGACCTGGAGAAGGTCCCGGCGATGTACGTCACGCAGGACCCCAAGCCCAACGCCATGTGCATCGGGCTGGACGAGCCGATCATCGTCGTCACCACCGGTCTGGTGGAGCTGCTGGACGAGGAGGAGATGCGGGCGGTCGTCGGGCACGAGGTGGGGCACGCGCTGTCGGGCCACGCGGTGTACCGCACGGTACTGCTGTTCCTCACCAACCTGGCTCTGAAGATCGCCTGGATCCCGCTGGGGAACGTCGCGGTCATGGCGATCGTGACGGCGCTGCGCGAGTGGTTCCGCAAGTCCGAGCTCTCGGCGGACCGGGCCGGTCTGCTGGTGGGCCAGGACCTGAAGGCGTCGATGCGCGGGCTGATGAAGATCGCGGGCGGCAACCACCTGCACGAGATGAACGTGGACGCGTTCCTGGAGCAGGCGGAGGAATACGAGGCGGGGGGCGACCTGCGTGACTCGGTGCTCAAGATCCTGAACGTGCTGCCGCGCTCCCACCCGTTCACCACGGTGCGGGCCGCCGAGCTGAAGAAGTGGGCCGAGAGCCGCGACCACCAGCGGATCATGGACGGTCACTACCCGCGCCGCTCGGAGGACAAGGACACCTCGGTCACCGACTCGTTCCGCGAGTCCGCCTCGCACTACGCGGAGTCGGTGCGGGGCAGCAAGGACCCGCTGATGAAGCTGGTCGGCGACATAGCCGGGGGCGCGGGCGACCTGGGCGGCAAGCTCCGCGACCGGTTCGCGGGCGGCTCGGGCCCCCAGGAGTCCGGACGCCAGGAGCCCTGACGCTCCGGAGCACCGGCGCCCTGACACCCGGGGCGTCGGGACCCCGAGCCTGACGCGCCCGGCGCCCCGGGCCTGACGGCCCCGGAGCCCCGACGCCCTCGACACCCCGGGCGTCAGGGGCCCGGGCGGGAGGGCTGGGCGCCGGGCGCCAGCGCCCCGCACAGGGCGGCGGCGGCCCGGCTGCCGGTGGCGTACGGGTCGGTGACCGCCGGGCCCGCCGGATCGGCGCGCTGCCCGGCGAACACCGGGTGCAGGGCGCCCGACGGGTCCGCCGAGCAGGACTGCGGGCCGGCCTGCACACGCCCGGCCAGCAGCTCCGCCCGGTGCATGCGCAGGTCCTCGCGGTCGAAGCGCAGAACCAGCTCACGGCGGACGGTGAACAGCGAGGCGTCGGCGCCCGCGCCCGCGCCGGCCGGGCGCACGGCGTAGACCAGCGTGTGGTCCGTGGCGACCTCCAGGGCGTCGGGCTCGACCTCCGTGACCCGCATGGTGCCCCGTACGCGCGCCTGGGTGCCCGCCAGGGCCGCCTCGGCCGGGTCGAAGCGCACCAGCCACCCCGTGGCGGCGTGCCGCCCGTCGTCGGCCGGGGACTCGACGCTGCGGTCGAACTGCTCCGCCTGCTCGGGGTCCAGCAGGAGGCGCACCTGGCGTACGGCGGCGCCGGTCAGCACGTCCGGGTCGAGCGAGGACTGCACCAGGTAGTCCTTGGCGGTGCTGAGCGCGGTCACCACCTGGCTCTCCGAGAAGTGGGCGGTGCGCTCGGCCGCGGGGAAGGTGATGCCGGCGGCGCCCGTGCGGAACTGGGCGGCGGGGCTGTGGGCGTACAGGAAGGCCGGGTCCCCGCCGGGGACCGTGCCCTGCGGGGCCAGCGGGACCACCATGCTCCGCAGCGGCTCGGCGCGCCGGTCGAGCAGGGGCTGGTAGGTGTTCCGGGCGCTCAGGTAGACGACGGCGGCGAAGACCACCGCGAGCACCAGGACGAACACCAGTGCGCCCTGGCGGGGCCGGGGGTGCGCGGGCGCCCTGCCCCAGGCGGGGCGGCTGCGCACGGCCCGGGCGTGCTCGCCCATGCGCTCCCGCGCGGAGTACTCCTGGAGACGGGCAGCGCGGACGAACGACTCGTCGAAGACGACGGACCGGTACTCGTCCTCACCACCCCCGGGGAGCCCCTCCGGCGTCCCCTCGGGCGGGTCGCCACGCCCTGCCATACCTTCAGGGTAGGTCGCGCGGGGCTCCGGTAAACGCGCTGGTGCGGGACAACATACGGGTGGCCTCAGGGCGTTCGCGGCGCGGCGGGCACGGGCGGGGCGCCGTACTCGGCGGAGGCGGGGCGCGGTGTCACGGCGGGGGCCGGGGAGGGCGTGTCGATGCCGCTGGTCGCCGGGGCCGGGACCGGTCCGCCCCGGCCGCCGGAGGTGCCCCGGTAGACGGCCGTGAAGGCGAGGGCGACCATGCCGACGCCCATCACCACGGCGAGGACCCAGGCCACCGGACGGTGCCAGCGGGAGCTGGGCCGGTACGGACGCAGGGCCCCTCCGTGCGCCCCGTAGGGGTCGTGGTCCTCGGCGGGGCCGTACACACCGCCGTACCCGTGGACGCGGCCCCCGGGGCCGTGGTGGTCGTCGTACCGCTCGTCGTCGGCCGCGGGGCCGCCGGCTCCGGAGCGGGCGGCCTCGGCGTCCGCGCGCGCCTGGGCGGCGGCCAACAGCCGCTCGACGGCGCTGGGTTCGTGGATGGTGGCGGCCCGTACGAAGTCCTCGTCGAACACCACGGAGGCGATGTCCTCATCGGCGCCCCCGCGGTCGTCGTCGGGCTCCCAGCCGTCCGGTAACGGCTTGCCCCCCACGTCGTCCGGCACGCCTTCAGAGTAGACCGGGGAGGTGCTTTTGGGCAGGGAGAGCGCAACTCTCCCCACCCGCCTCCGTGCTCCGTCCGGCGCCGCCGGCTACCGGGTGTGACCGTCGCCCGTGACGATGTACTTGGTCGACGTCAGCTCCGGCAGGCCCATGGGGCCGCGGGCGTGGAGCTTCTGCGTGGAGATGCCGATCTCCGCGCCGAAGCCGAACTGGCCACCGTCCGTGAAACGGGTGGACGCGTTGACCGCGACCGTCGTGGAGTCCACCAGCTGGGTGAAGCGGCGGGCGGCCGCCTGGGAGGTGGTGACGATCGCCTCGGTGTGCCCGGAGGTCCACAGCCGGATGTGGGACACGGCGGCGTCCAGCGAGTCGACGACGGCGGCGGCGATGTCGTACGAGAGGTACTCGGTCTCCCAGTCCTCGGCCGTGGCCGCCACGACGGTGGCCTTCGAGGCACCGGCGTACCCCTGGACCCGCTCGTCGCCGTGCACGGTGACACCGGCTTCGGCGAGGGCGTCCAGGGCGCGCGGCAGGAAGGTGTCGGCGATGTCCTGGTGGACGAGGAGGGTCTCGGCGGCGTTGCAGACGCTGGGCCGCTGGGCCTTGGAGTTGATCAGGATGTCGACGGCCATGTCGAGGTCGGCCTGGGCGTCGACGTAGACGTGGCAGTTGCCGGTGCCGGTCTCGATGACCGGGACGGTGGACTCCTCGACGACGGTGCGGATCAGGGAGGCGCCGCCGCGCGGGATCAGCACGTCGACCAGACCGCGGGCGCGCATCAGCTCGCGCACCGAGTCGCGGGACTCGCCGGGCACCAGCTGCACCGCGTCCGCGGGGAGGCCCGCGCCGCCGACCGCGTCGCGCAGGACGCGGACCAGGGCGCTGTTGGAGGAGTACGCGGAGGAGGAGCCGCGCAGCAGGACCGCGTTGCCGGACTTCAGGCACAGGGCGGCGGCGTCGACCGTCACGTTCGGCCGGGCCTCGTAGATGATGCCGACCACGCCCAGCGGGACGCGGACCTGCCGGAGGTCGATGCCGTTGGGGAGGGTGGAGCCGCGGACGACCTCGCCGACCGGGTCGGGCAGCGCGGCCACGTCCCGCACGTCGGCGGCGATGGCCCGCACCCGCTCGGGGGTGAGCGTCAGCCGGTCGATGATCGACTCGCTGGTGCCGGCCTCCCGGGCCCGGGCGACGTCCTCGGCGTTGGCCTCGACGATCTCGCTCGTCCGCACCTCCAGGGCGTCCGCGATCGCCAGCAGCGCGTCGTCCTTGGCCGCACGCGGGAGTGGCGCGATTTCGGCGGCGGCCGCACGGGCCCGGTAGGCGGCACGGACGACCGGGGTCATGTCGTCGTACGGCGTGACGGACGGCGAGGTGGCGGAGGCGGGGGAATGCGACGAGGTCATACTCGCAGCGTAATGCGCTCCCGGCGGGCGTTCCTCCCACATCCCGCTCTGCGAGACGCCCCGCGGCCGGTACGTCAGTACGGGTGTACGCCCACGGGGGCGGCCGGTGGCGGACCGTAACCCTCCGCGATCCTGAGGTGGTACGTCTCGCGGTCGATGACCTCCAGGCCGACGATCTCCCACGGCGGCAGCTTGGCGGTCTGCCGGTGCTCGCCCCACAGCCGGAGGGCGACCGCGGCGGCGTCGTGCAGGTCGCGGGCCTCCTCCCAGTACCGGATCTCGGCGTGATCGTCGGCGTATCTGCTGGTCAGCAGGAAGGGGTGGTCATGGGCGAGCTGCTCCAGGGCCGCTCTGACGTCCTTGAGCGGGGCCGCCCGGCCGGAGACGCTGAGGGTGATGTGCCACAGCTTGGACACCGGCCGGTCCGGGACGTGCCGCTCCGGCCGGCCGCCGGACTGCCGGCCCGGGGCGCCTTCGTCGAGGACGGTGTCGTCGAAGTCGGCCCCGGCCTCGACACTCGTCAAGGCCCGTTCGGCCGTCCCTCGGGGCAGTGCCCCTGGGCGCGCTCGTCTCACCGGCGGCCTCCTGTTTGTGCGTCGTGGTGCTGTCACCCCGCTTACCCCTGAGACAAAGTTGACCAGTCCTGCGCGGAACGTGGGGCGGTTTTGGTGAAGGTCTCTGGCGGATGGCGGGACTTTCAGCCGTTCTGGGACGGGTCTAGGAGGTGAGCAGGACGAGATCGTCCCTGTGTACGACCTCCCGCTCGTACGCCGGGCCGAGCTCCTTGGCCAGTTCCCGGGTGGACCGGCCCAGTAGCTGGGGGATCTCCTTGGCGTCGAAGCTGACGAGCCCCCGGGCGACGGCGCGGCCGGTGGCGTCGCGCAGCTCGACGGGGTCGCCGGCGCCGAAGTCCCCCTCGACGGCCGCGATGCCCGCCGGGAGCAGGGACTTGCGGCCCTCGACGACCGCCCGCACCGCGCCGTCGTCCAGGACCAGCGCGCCCTGCGGGGTGGAGGCGTGCGCCAGCCACAGCAGCCGGTCGGCGGACCTGCGGCCGGTGCGGCGGAAGTAGGTGCCGGTGTCGCGGCCGGCGAGGGCGTCGGCGGCGCGGCTGGCCGAGGTGAGGACGACCGGTACGCCGGCGGCGGCCGCGATCCGGGCGGCCTCGACCTTGGTGACCATGCCGCCGGTGCCGACTCCCGCCTTGCCGGCCGAGCCGATCTCGACGCCCTCCAGGTCGGCGGGGCCGCGCACCTCCGCGATGCGCGAGGTGCCGGGCTTGGACGGGTCGCCGTCGTACAGCCCGTCCACGTCGGAGAGCAGCACCAGCAGGTCGGCCCGCACCAGATGGGCCACCAGGGCGGCGAGCCGGTCGTTGTCGCCGAAGCGGATCTCGTCGGTGGCGACCGTGTCGTTCTCGTTGACGACCGGGAGGGCGCCCATGGCGAGGAGCTGGTCGAGCGTGCGGTAGGCGTTGCGGTAGTGGGCGCGGCGGCTGGTGTCGTCGGTGGTGAGCAGCACCTGGCCGACGCGTACGCCGTAGCGGGCGAAGGACGCGGTGTAGCGGGCGACCAGGAGGCCCTGGCCCACGCTGGCGGCGGCCTGCTGGCGGGCGAGGTCCTTGGGGCGCCGGGCGAGGCCGAGCGGCGCCAGTCCGGCGGCGATGGCGCCGGAGGAGACCAGCACGATCTCCTTCTCGCCGCCGCTGCGGACCTTGGCCAGTACGTCGACGAGCGCGTCGACGCGGTCGGCGTCGAGGCCGCCCGAGGCGGTGGTCAGGGACGAGGAACCGACCTTGACGACGATCCGGCGGGCTTCCGTTACGTACTGTCTTGCCACTGTCACGTGGGAAATCTATGCCAGGAGCGGTGTCCGGCGCGCGCCCGTTCCAGCGGCTGGACAGGTTCCTGGACACCTTTCCGGGCTTTCCCACGGGCCTCCTCCCGGGCGCCCGCGGAACGTCCCGGACGTCTTCCCCGGCCGGCCGGCCCCGACCGGGTCAGGGCGCCGGGCGGGCCCGCCGCAGCCGCCGCAGCACCCCTCCCGCCAGCCGCCGGGCCCGGCGCCGCGCGACGGTCAAGGGGCCGGGTGCGCCGCGCACTTCGTACGCGGTGTCGGGGATGCCCACGGCCGGGTCGCGGAAGTGCGGGTACGCCAGGTACTCGCGGCCCCGCCGGCGCACCCGCTCCGGGCGGTGGCCGTCCTGGAGGAAGGTGAGGACGTCCACGAGCGCGTCGGGCAGGTCCATGGCGACGCACGTCAGGCGCAGCCGCTCCTCGGTCTTCAGGCGCTTGGCCAGGCCGGGGGTCCAGTGGGCGGCCATCAGCGGGGCGGCCAGCGCCATCTTGGCGAGCAGCACGTCGCGGGGCTGCCGGAGGACGACGGGACCGAACTGGGGCAGCAGCGTGATGGTGAAGGGCCGCATCATGAGCAGGTCGCGGCGCTCCCCCGGCGGCTCGTGCGCGGCGATGAGCTCCATCAGGGCCCTGGCCGAGTCGAAGCGGGGCACGTATCCGCCCGTCTTGGTGAGGTGCTTGCCGTCCTCCCGGCCCACCAGGTAGTAGCAGGTGTAGTCCGCGACCACCGAGACGCCGTTGCCGCGGAGGTACGCCTCCAGCGTGAACAGCGCGTCCTCGCCGGTCCGCAGCTTCTCGTCGAACCGCATGCCGTGCCGGACGAGCAGATCGCGGCGGAAGAGTTTCTGGGCGCTGAGCGTGTACTTGACGTTGGACCGGTGGATGTCGGCGCGTTCGACGGTCTGCTTCCACATCGACTTGGCGGCGTTGCGGTTGACGCCGACGGTCCTGCCGAGGACCACGTCGGTGCCGGCCCGGTCGGCCATGGCGACGAGCCGTTCCAGGGCCTCCTCGCCGAAGTGGTCGTCGGCGTCGAGGAAGAAGACGTACCGGCCGCGCGCCAGGGCGAGTCCGGTGTTGCGCGGTCCGCTGGGGCCACCGGAGTTGGCCTGCCGGACGACGCGGGTGGGGATCTTGGAGCGGGCCGCGAACTGCTCCAGGTACTCGCCCGTGCCGTCGGTCGAGCCGTCGTCGACGGCGACGATCTCGATCCGGTCGGCGCCGAGGGTCTGCGCCTCCACCGAGTCCAGGCACTTCACCAGGTACGGCATCGCCTCGTAGGCCCCGATGATCACACTGACGTCGGGAGTGTTCTCGGTCATCGGCACCACCGGCTTCCCTGCCTGACGGCAAACGGACGAAAGTCGTCCGTCATGGTGCCCCCGCCGTGGCCGCCGGGTGTGACGGCGCGCACAGCGGCCCGTAAGTCCGCCTCGGACGAGGGACTTACGGGCCGCGGGGTGTACGTCCGCCTTTACGCGGGCAGCCGGTGGTCCGCCACGAGGGCGCCGATGCCGGCGGCCCTCCGCGCGGGGCGCCGGTGGCTCAGTGCGCCACCGTCGCCTCCTGGGCGCCCTTCTCGGCGACGGTGTCGGCGGCGGCTTCCGCCGGTTCGGCGCCGGCGCCGTCGGCCTCCTGGTCGAGTTCGCCGATCCGCTGGCCGGCCAGCCGCTGCGCGACGCCGTTGTTGCGGGCCTCCGCCTTGGCGGACAGCGCCCGTACCGCGGCGTTGAACTGCTCGATGGACGTGGGCTCGTCGGGGCCCAGCAGGTACCGCTTGAGCTGCTTGCGCTCGTCCGCCCGGAGGTCGGCGGCCGGGTCGGCCACGGCAGCCAGCAGCTCGTCGAGCTCGGTGGCGTCGTTGGAGAGGATCACCGCGGCGCGGACCGCGGTGTTCTGGCGCTTGAACTCGCCGGCGCCCAGCCCGGCGGAGTCCGTCACCGCGTACGGCTTGCCGCTGGCGATGAAGTCGGACACCACGCTGGAGATGTCGGAGACCATGCCGTCGGCCTGGTTGAAGCAGTCGTACAGCTTCGGCTCGGAGCCGGTGACGACCTTGTGCTCCCACCAGCCGAAGGAGCGCCAGTACGCGTCGTTCCACTCGGCCCGCAGCCGCTTGATGTCGGCGAGGCGCTGCGGGTCGGCGAGCGAGACGCGGGACTCCTCGGCCTCGTCGCCGCCCTTGCGCCCGGGGGCGGAGAGCTGGGCGATCCGGGCCTCGATACGGGCCAGTTCGGCGCGCGCGGCCGCCTGGGACGTCTGGGCGGCGGCGGTCTCCTCCGCCCAGCGGGGGTCGGCGGCGCGCTCGGCGTTGGCGGCGGCGACCAGCTTCTTCAGCCGCTCATCGACGGCCCTGGCCTTCTTGTCGACCAGGCCCGTGAAGGGGTGCGGCTTGTAGATGACCCGGACCGGACGGGGGGCGTCCAGCAGCCGCTTCATGATGTTCTCGCCGGCCAGCAGCAGAGAGGTGTTGCCGGGGTTGTTGTCCCAGCCCTCCCAGGTGGGGGCGTACAGGATGGTCGGGATCGGGTTGCGGGGAGTGCCCGTCCAGGTCTCGATCGGCGCGAGCTGCGGGCGGCCCACCTCGACGATGTCGTCGTCGCGGACGCCGACGTCGGCGAGCGCGTACCGGTCGCGGCCGGCCCGGCCGGCGGTCCACACCTCGTCGTACACCTTGGAGAAGGGGTTGACGCTGGCGAGCTTGTCGCTGTCGCCGTGGCCGATGAAGACGTGCTTCATGGTCGGTACGCGCAGCATGTGGATGTTCTTGCCGACGTTGGCGGCGTACAGCGTGACCCGGATCGAGGACATGTCCATGGCCATCAGGTGCTGGCCGCCGGGGACGCACAGGACCGGCACGGACGTGGGGTTGAGCTTGTCGACCAGGTTGCGCTCGCGCATGATGACCAGCGGCCGGCCGTCGACCTGCTCCATCGTCTCCAGCCACATGTTGACCTGGTACGCGGAGTCGTCGGAGCCGGAGAAGTACAGGGCCACGGTCGGCTGGTACTCGCGCAGCCAGGTGCCCACGGCCTTGAGGACGGCGCCGGCGGCCGGCACCCGGCGCTTGCGGCGCAGGTACGGGACGAGGGCCGCGGTGTAGAGCAGGCCCAGGGCGAGGGTCGCCGCGACGCCCGCGTAGCCGAGGGCGTTGCGGCCGGTGGCGACCGCGGCGATCACGCCCGCCATGGCGGGGATGTCGAGGTGCAGCATCTTCTCGCCGGAGCGGCTGAGCAGTGCGTGCGGCGGCGCGTCCGGGATGCGTACGGCGTTGAGGTCGATGTTGCGGGTGACGACCGGCATGGTCCGGCGCAGCCGGATCAGGGTGGCGAGGGCGCCCTGGGGGGCCTGGAGGCCGTAGAAGAGCAGGAAGCAGGCGACCGCCGCGTAGAACACGGGCTGCTCGGCGAGGCCTTCGCGGGCGAGCAGCAGGATCAGCAGGAGCTGGCGCAGCAGGAAGCGGATCGGCAGACCGGCCCGGACCTTGTTCAGCCGGTTGACCAGGTAGCTGTTCTTCTGGTGCAGATACCAGTCGGCGACGTAGGTCACGGCACCGGCGGCCGCGAAGAACCAGAGGTTCGGGACGAGGGCGGCGAGCATGACGCACGGGTAACCCAGTCCCAGGAGGACTGCCGCGGCGAGCTCTGACGCACTGCCCACACGTGCCAGGCGAATGGCGGTCGAAATCACGAGGAACCTGCTCCAGAAGGGGGTGCCGGTTTTTTCACATGGACAAAACCTCGTGAAGGCGGGGGACTTCACGGATCGGTTTTCGGAGCCCTTACGGACTCTTACGAACTCGGGCCTCTGCATTCGCACAATGCGACACAGAGGCCCGAAGAACACATCTGGTGAGTATTACACATCTTCCTGGCGGTCCAGCACCGAGGCCAAGGCCTGCTCGAAGCCCGACGCCTCGCTCGCACCGCGGGTGGGGTCCTGCTGCCGTACGTCGATGACATGGCCGGTGAGCTCGGAAAGCAGCACGTCCAGCGAGGTCCGGGCCACGGCCTCGGAGGACAGCAGCGATCCGGCGGGCTCCTGGCCGAACGCCTTCGTGCGCATCGGCGTGGCGGTGCGCTCGGGGTTGACGCAATTCACCCGGATTCCGTCGCCTGCCCATTCGTCGGCGAGCGCCTGGGTGAGATTCACCATGGCGGCCTTGGTGGACGAGTAAAGGCTGTACTCGGCCCGGCCGCGGGTGTAGCTGGAGGAGGTGTAGAGCAGGAGCTGACCCTTGGTCTCGACCAGGTACTTGTACGCGGCGCGCGCGATCTGGACGGGCGCCAGGTAATTGACGTTCAGCGCTTCCTGAATGGTCGCGCTGTCGGTCTCGGCGAGCTTTCCGATGCGCAGCACGCCGGCCGTGTTGATGACGTGGTCGATACGGCCGGTCTCGGCGTACGCCTTGGCGAGCGCCTCCTCGACGTGCTCGGGGTTCTCCACGTGCGTGCCGGTGGTGGAGCGGCCCAGCGCGTACACCGTGGCGCCGTACCGCTCGGCGAGGGCGGCGATGTCGGCGCCGATGCCGTACGACCCGCCGAAGACGACGAGCGTGCGGCCCGACAGCAGTTCGCGGTAGGCGGCCTCGTCGGCCTGGCGCGGGGCCGCGGTGGAGGCGAGCTGGAACAGCTTGTCGGCGATGAACACGTCGACGGGCTGGGTGACCTTCATGTTGTACTCGTCGCCCGCGACGACGTAGATCGGCACGTCCGGCAGGTACTTCAGGACGACGCTGCAGTCGTCCGTCGCCTGGAAGTTGGGGTCGCCGGCGGCGACCTCGTACGCCCGCCTGATCGTGGACAGCTTGAACGCCTGCGGCGTCTGGCCGCGGCGCAGCCGGGAGCGGTCGGGAACGTCGGTGATGAACTCGCCGTCCTCGCCGTGGGTGCGGGTGACGATGATCGTGTCCGCGGAGGGGATGGCGACGTCGACGGCCTGGTAGCGGTCGAGGGCGTCGACGCAGTCCTTGATGACGCGCTGTGACAGAAGCGGACGCACCGCGTCATGGAACAGGACGTTGAGGTCCTCGCCGTCCCCGAGCCCCTCGCCGAGGGCCCGGATGGCGCGCTCGGTGGTCTCGTTGCGGGTGGCGCCGCCCTCGATGACACGGGTGACCTTGGTGAGCCCGGCCTTGGCGATGATCTTCTCGACGTCGGGTACGAAACCCGGCGCCATCAGCACGATCACGTCGTCGACGCACTCGGCCTGCTCGAAGATCGTCAGCGTGTGCTCGATGACCGCCTTGCCCGCGATCTTCAGCAGCTGCTTCGGGATCGCGAGTCCGACCCGCTGGCCGGTACCGCCGGCGAGCACGACGGCTGTGGTGCGGGTCTTGGCTTCATGCGGCGCTGACACAGAACGACCTACCTTGCGACGACTGGGGGACGGGCTGATGGTCGCACTCTCCGTGACCGTCTCGCAAGGCGGACGGTGACCGCCCCGCACCCCCGCGACACCCCGTGTTCACCGTGTGGCCAGGGGGAGCGGACGGGCCCCCCGGCGGACCTCCGGTGACCGACATCACGCGGCGGGCTTGTCGACGACGTTGAGCACGAGATCGTTGGCGGCGCTGTGGAAGACCTTGACCACGACCCGCTCCTGCGGCTTGCCCGCCAGCTTCCTGGTGACGGCGCGCACCAGCCCCAGCGGCTGCTTCTTGCGCAGCTCGGCCGGGGGGTACGGGAAGAGGGAGCCCTTCTCCACGATGTCGTCGAGGACCCGGGCGAGCCGGACCGGACCGGCGTCCGGCGCGTACCGGAGCCACAGGTCCCACACATCGTGGGGGTCCTGCTGCCGGGCGGCGGGAGCCGTGCAGGAGAAGGTGAAACGGAGGCGGCCGGTGTCCTCCCGGGTGCCGGGGAAGGCCAGCTCCAGGGGGGCCTTGCCGCGCCGCCGCAGCAGCAGGACCGGTTCGCCGGCCGGCCCGGCGGCCGCGCCGTACAGCCGCGCGGACAGGGTGACCGTCCCGTCCTGGACCCGGACCTCGCCCACCTCGGCGTGCACGGTCCGCGACCAGCAACGGAAGTGCAGGGCACCCCCCTTGGTGTACGGGACGAGCTGCCGGACCGGTGCCTCCGCGCCCTGGCGCTCCGCCGCGCGCATCGCCCCGCGCTGGTCGATGGCGCGGGTGGTCAGCGGCTCGCGCGTACCACCGGGCAGCTCCAGGTGGACCGGACGGACGCCCTCCGGGAACGGCGTACCGGCCGGGACGGTCGCGGTGCCGTGCTCGTCGAACGGGAAGGCGTGGCCGTCGGCCACCAGGCGGGCGCCCTCGCGGGGGGTGAGCAGCGTCACGGTCACCGTGCCGTCGGCGGCGACGGCGCAGTCGGCGACGGCGCCGGGCGCGGGCGCGGCGGCCGGGGCGGGCCGCGAGGGGAGGCCGGCGCGCTGGGTGGCGGCCGCGCCGAGCCCGGCGAACAGCTCCTCGTACCGCTTGGCCACCGGGCCCGGATCGAACCGGCGCCCGTTGGCGACGGCTGCGGCGCCCATGCGGCGGCGGAGCGCGGGGTCGTCGATCAGCCGGAGCAGCGCGCCGGCGATGGCGTCGACGTCGCCGACGGGGACGAGCAGGCCGTCCTCGCCGTCCTTGATGATCTCCCGGGGGCCGTAGTCGCAGTCGGTGGACACCACGGGCAGGCCGCAGCGCATGGCCTCGACCAGCGTCATGCCGAAGGACTCGTGGCGTGAGGTGGACACACCGATGGCGCCCTTGACCCACTCGGGCTCGATCGGGGAACGCGGGCCCATCAGGTGCACGCTGTTGTATAGGCCCAGCTCGTCGATCTTCTTGCGGAGCCGGTCCTTCTGGTTGCCCCAGCCGCAGATGCGCAGGGTCCAGTCCGGGCGTACGGCCACCACCTTGGCGAACGCCTCGACCAGCACGTGGTACTGCTTCTCGGAGGCTAGCCGCCCGGCCGCCATGATGGTGGTGCCCGAGGTGTCGGAGGGCGGGACGACCGGCTCCGGAACGCTGTTGGGGACGGCCAGCACCCGGGTGCCGGGCAGCGGCATCCGTGCCCGCCAGGTGGCGGCGTCCCCCTCGGAGACGGTGACGAAGGCGTCGAGCCGGGGCAGGAAGCCCGCCATCTCGGCGCGCAGCTCGGGCTTGTGGTGGTTGTGCGTCATGTGCTCCTGCCCGATGAGCACGGCGCCCCCGGGCGCGAACGCGGTGACGTAGGCGACGAGTCCGGGCCGGGTGCCTATGACCACGTCGGCGTCGGAGCCGGCGCCGGCGTAGTGCGCGCGGACGCGCTCGTCGGTGAGACGGCTGTACTCCTTGAAGCGCGCCTCGTGCCGGGGGAAGTGCTCGGCCGGCTGGAGGTGCCGCTCGTGCTTGCTCTCATTGGTGGGCGAGGAGGGGCGGGTGTCGATGAGCGGTACGACGGTGATGCGCGGGTCGATCGCGAAGAGCGGCTCGTCCCGGTGCCGGAACACGGAGACGATCTCCACCTCGTGCCGTCCGGTCAGCTCCTCCGCCAGGTTCAGCGTGGTGCGGATGGTGCCGCCGATGCCGTAGATGGTGTGGATGAGGAAGGAGACCTTCATCAACGCTCCGTTCAAGTCAGCCGGGGCACCCGCGGCCCCGCCCCCGGAGACAAGACGGTGATCCCTGGCCACAGGTTGTCCGGCCGGAGCGAGGTAAACCGGAATTCATACGCTTTTTTCGGCCGCACCAAACGGCACGCCCCCGCCGGTGGACGCACGCGGTGAGGCGCGCGCCCGCCGACGGGGGCGACGGGGGCTCGGGGC
Organism: Streptomyces sp. NPDC039423; assembly: GCF_055598725.1. Lineage (NCBI taxonomy): Bacteria > Bacillati > Actinomycetota > Actinomycetes > Kitasatosporales > Streptomycetaceae > Streptomyces > Streptomyces sp. NPDC039423. Next base: position 460,374 of record NZ_JBVKAH010000001.1, on the reverse strand, counting down.
TCCTGAGGGAAAGGGATCAGAAGGGGTCGAAGCCGTCGAACTCGCGGTCCGCCTCGTCCCGCTCCGCCTGGCGGTCCTTGCGGCGCTGGGCGGCCGGGCGAGGGGCCTCCATGCGGTGGTCCTCGCCACGGCGGCCGAGCATCTCCGCGCCCGCCATCATCGTGGGCTCCCAGTCGAAGACGACCGCGTCCTCCTCGGGGCCGATGGCCACGCCGTCGCCCGCGCGGGCACCGGCCTTCATCAGCTCGTCCTCGACGCCCAGACGGTTGAGGCGGTCCGCCAGGTAGCCGACGGCCTCGTCGTTGCTGAAGTCCGTCTGGCGCACCCAGCGCTCCGGCTTCTCGCCGCGCACCCGGTACAGGCCGTCCTCCTCCAGCGTGACCGTGAAGCCCGCGTCGTCGACCGCCTTCGGGCGGATGACGATCCGGGTCGCCTCCTCCTTGGGCTTGGCCGCCCGCGCCTGGGACACGATCTCGGCCAGCGCGAAGGACAGCTCCTTCAGGCCCATGTGGGCGACGGCCGACACCTCGAAGACGCGGTAGCCGCGCGCTTCCAGGTCCGGGCGGATCATGTCCGCGAGGTCCTTGCCGTCCGGGATGTCGATCTTGTTGAGGACGACGATCCGGGGCCGGTCGTCGAGGCCGCCGTACTGCTTCAGCTCCTCCTCGATCACGTCGAGGTCGGTGACCGGGTCACGGTCGGACTCCAGCGTCGCGGTGTCCAGCACGTGCACCAGCACCGAGCAGCGCTCGACGTGCCGCAGGAACTCCAGGCCGAGCCCACGCCCCTGGCTCGCACCCGGAATGAGCCCCGGCACGTCCGCGATGGTGTAGACGGTCGATCCGGCGGTGACCACGCCCAGGTTCGGCACGAGCGTGGTGAAGGGGTAGTCCGCGATCTTCGGCTTGGCGGCGGACAGCACGGAGATCAGCGACGACTTGCCCGCGCTGGGGTAACCCACCAGGGCCACGTCCGCGACCGTCTTCAGCTCCAGGACGATGTCGCCGGACCGCCCCGGCTCGCCCAGCAGCGCGAAGCCCGGCGCCTTGCGGCGGGCCGAGGCCAGCGCCGCGTTGCCGAGTCCGCCGCGGCCGCCCTCGGCGGCGACGTACGACGTGCCGTGGCCGACCATGTCGGCCAGCACGTTGCCCTTCTTGTCGAGGACGACCGTGCCGTCCGGCACGGGCAGGACCAGGTCCTGGCCGTCCTTGCCGGAGCGGTTGCCGCCCTCGCCGGGCTTGCCGTTGGTGGCCTTGCGGTGCGGCGAGTGGTGGTAGTCCAGGAGCGTGGTGACCGACTGGTCGACGACCAGGATCACGTCACCGCCCCGGCCGCCGTTGCCCCCGTCGGGGCCGCCGAGCGGCTTGAACTTCTCACGGTGAACGGAGGCACAGCCGTGGCCCCCGTTACCCGCGGCGACATGCAGCTCGACGCGGTCCACGAAGGTGGTCATGTTCTGTGCCTCCAGTTACGTGCGGAAATGTCTACGTGTTAACACGCGAAAGGCGGACCCGCTTCCCGTACGGGAAGTGAGGTCCGCCTCCGCGAAAGTGGATCAGGCAGCGGTCGGAACGATGTTCACGACCTTGCGGCCACGGAAGGTGCCGAACTGCACCGCACCGGCCTGCAGCGCGAACAGCGTGTCGTCGCCGCCACGACCGACGCCCGAACCGGGGTGGAAGTGGGTGCCACGCTGGCGGACCAGGATCTCACCGGCGTTGACGACCTGACCGCCGAAGCGCTTCACGCCGAGCCGCTGAGCGTTGGAGTCGCGACCGTTCCGGGTGGACGATGCGCCCTTCTTGTGTGCCATGTCTCCTCAGTCCCTTACTTCGCAGCCGTGGGGATCGCCGTGACCTTGATCGCCGTGTACTGCTGGCGGTGGCCCTGACGACGGCGGTAGCCGGTCTTGTTCTTGTAGCGCAGGATGTCGATCTTGGCGCCCTTGTGGTGGTCCACGACCTCGGCCTGGACCTTGATGCCGGCCAGCACCCACGGGTCGCTGGTCACAGCGTCGCCGTCGACAACGAGCAGGGTCGAGAGCTCGACCGTGTCGCCAACCTTGGCAGTGGAAATCTTGTCAACCTCAACGATGTCGCCGACAGCAACCTTGTGCTGGCGACCACCGCTGCGCACGATGGCGTACACGCGGATCTCTCTCTCGCTCGGAACGGAAACTCCTGATGCCAGCCGCCCGCACGGACCGGCGAGGCCCGTGACTGTCCGCGAGGGATGAGCGGCCTCTTCCAGCGGCGGGCCGTGCCCGGCCTGCCGGAAGGGAGGTGCTCAGGAGTTGGCGCGCATGGAAACACGCCGACGGTCAAGGTTACGGTCCGCACCCGCACGGGTCAAACCGGCCGCGCGGCGCCCGCCCGGCCGCGCGGGCGGGCCGGACCCGTATGCTCGCCGGGCGAAGACGCATCCCGGAAGGCAGAGCACAGTGAACTACAGGGTCCAGCCCACCGCCCAGGTCGCCGACGACGTCGAGATCGGCGCCGGGAGCAGTGTGTGGGAGCTCGCACAGATCCGCGAGGGCGCGAAGCTCGGCGAGGCCTGCGTGATCGGCCGGGGCGCCTACGTCGGTACGGGCGTCCGCATGGGCGACAACTGCAAGCTCCAGAACTACGCGCTGGTCTACGAGCCGGCCGAGCTCGGCGACGGGGTCTTCATCGGCCCCGCGGTCGTCCTCACCAACGACCACAACCCGCGCTCCGTCGACCCCGACTTCCAGCAGAAGCGCGGCGGCGACTGGGAGGCCGTGGGCGTGCGGATCGCCGACGGCGCCTCGATCGGCGCGCGCTCGGTGTGCGTGGCTCCGCTGGAGATCGGCCGCTGGGCGATGGTCGCCGCGGGCGCGGTCGTCACCAAGGACGTCCCGGACTTCGCCCTGGTCGTGGGCGTCCCGGCCCGCCAGGTCGGCTGGGTCGGCCGGGCCGGCGTGAAGCTGGTCGAGCGGGACGGCGAGCCGGGCGTGTGGGAGTGCCCGCGGACGGGGGCGCTGTACGACGAGAAGGACGGCGCGCTCACGGAACGCGCCGCCTGACCGGATGGGTGCCCCGCCGACCGCCAGGAGGCGGGCCCGGCGGGTCCCCGCCCGCCCCGCGGAACGAATGCCCACAACGGGAGGGTGGGCTCAGGCCCGGTGCCAGGGGGCCAGGGCCAGGCCCGGTTCGGGCTTCTGGCGGGCGACGCGGAGCGCGCCGTCCGTGCCGAACGCGGCCATCGTCACACGGCCGCGCCCGTCGAGCGCGAGCGCCGGGGCGCCCACGCACGGCTCGCCGGTGAGCGTCCAGGTCGCGCCCAGCGCCTCGTCCTCCGTGGGGTAGGCGGCCAGGGCGGGGCGGCCGGTCGCGGCGTCCCGGCGGGCCATGATCGTGCAGTCGTGGCCGTCGACGGCGGTGCGGAGCAGCGCCACCGGGCCGGTGCCCGCGCCGGAGCCGAGGACCGACGGGGCCTTGTCGGAGGGGCGCCAGGCCCGCACCGTGCCGTCGTCGGCGTCCTGCCAGAAGTGGGTGAGGCGGCCGGGGCCGGTGCACTCCGTGGACAGCGAGTCCGCCCGGGCGCGGGCCGGGATGTCGTCGGCCCGCTGGAACTTCACGCCCTTGGTGTCCTGCGTCCAGCGCAGTACATGCTCCTCGGTGGGGGCGACCAGCTCCATCAGGCCGTCGGTGGTGATCGACACGCGGATGGGTCCGGTGATCCCGCTGCCCTTGAGGTCGGCCCACTTGTTCCACTTGCCGGACGGCACCGAGGTGCGCCCGCAGATCCCGCCGCCCACGTTGCGCACGAAGACGTGCAGCGAGCCCTCGGAGTCGACGACGGCCGCGGGCGGGCCGATCCGCTCGGCGAGCGCGGGGTCGTTCGGGTACGGGTTGCCGACCACGGCCCAGTCGCGCACGGCCAGCCCGGACTGGTACTGGAGTGCGAAGACCACGTCCGTGGCGGGTGTGCCGTCCGCGAGGCGCGTGCGGCGCATCCCGACGAGGTGGACGTAACCGTCGGGGCCCTGGGCTATGGACACGTGCGGGCCGATGCCGGGCGCCGGAATCGTCTCGGGGCCGGTCCACTCGGGTCCGCCCGGGTGCTTCTCGGTCCAGCGCAGGACGGCGCCCTCGACGGGGGCGTACGCCGTGAGGCGGCCGTCCTTGCCGCGCACCAGCCAGTCGGTGGTGGCCGGCAGGGAGGCGTCGGGGAGCGGGGTGCCGCCCGGGGCGGCGCCACGGGCCGCCGGCGCGCCCGCAGGACGCTTGGACTTACGCGCGGACCACACCGCCATGGCTCACCGCCGACCTTCCCCTGAACAGTTCGAACAGTTCACGCGCAGCTCCCCCGAGCTTGCGCGACGATAGCATTTCGCCGCCCTCCCACCGTCCCCCGGAAGGCCCACACCAGCCCGTCCGCGTGGGACCCTCGTGGGCGTGCTCACTCTCCTCGTCGTCGACGCCGCGAACGTGGTCGGTTCGGTTCCGGACGGCTGGTGGCGGGACCGCCGTGGTGCCGCCGAGCGGCTGCGCGACCGGCTCGTCCCCCTGGCCGCCGGTGGCCTGCCCGGGTACCCCGGCCCGCTGGACGTGGTCCTGGTCGTGGAGGGGCGGGCACGGGGCGTGGAGCCGGTGCCCGGGGTGCGGGTCGACGAGGCGCCGGGCAGCGGTGACGACCGGATGGTGGAGCTGGCGGGCGAGGCGGCCGCCGCGGGGCGCCGGTGCGTCGTGGTGACGGCCGACCGGGAGCTGCGCCGACGGGTGACGGCCCACGGGGCCTCGACCCTCGGGCCCCGGTCCGTACGGCCCGCGCCGGGAGCCGACGGCCCCTGAGCCGCCCGGCCCCCTCCGTACGCCCCGGGAACGCGCCGCGAAACCCCGTCGTCAACTGTTCACGGAATCGTTATCCCCGGCCCGAACGGCCGCGCAGGCACCTTCTGACCATGTCCGACCACCCCCGCGGGACCCGCGTGTTCCGGCCCTTGGTGCGGCCGAGGGCCTGGTCATCCCGGCCATTGCCTACGATGGCACGGCACGCCTCCCTCATCGACCTGTCCCAGTAGAAGAAGAGTGCTCAGTGAAAGTCATCAGCATCGTCGGCGCACGTCCCCAATTGGTGAAGCTCGCCCCCATCGCGGCCGCGTTCGCCGAGACGGAGCACGAGCACTTCATCGTGCACACCGGGCAGCACTACGACGCCGACCTCTCCGACGTCTTCTTCGACGGCCTCGGCATCCCTGACCCGGACGTCCACCTGGGCGTCGGCTCCGGCAGCCACGGCGTCCAGACCGGTGCGGTGCTCTCCGCGCTCGACCCGGTCCTGGAGCGCGAGAAGCCGGACTGGGTGCTGGTCTACGGCGACACCAACTCCACCATCGCCGGCGCCCTTTCGGCCGTGAAGATGCACCTGCCGGTCGCCCACCTGGAGGCGGGCCTGCGCTCCTTCAACCGGCGCATGCCGGAGGAGCACAACCGCGTCCTGACCGACCACTGCGCCGACGTCCTGCTGGCCCCGACCGAGGAGGCCATGCGCCACCTCGCCGACGAGGGCCTGAAGGACCGGGCCGTGCTGGCCGGTGACGTGATGGTCGACATCTGCCTGAAGATCCGGGACGACGTCCTGGCCGGGAAGCACCCCGCGCCGGTGCTGCCCGAGGGCATCGACCCGGCGAAGCCGTTCCTGCTGGCCACGCTGCACCGCCCGGACAACACCGACGACCCGGAGCGGCTGCGCGCGATCCTCGACTCGCTGGCCGGCCTGCCGGTCCCCGTCGCGCTGCTCGCCCACCCGCGCCTGGTGGCGCGCGCCGAGGAGCACGGCATCGAGCTGAACACCGGCTCCGTGCACGTCGGCCGTCCGCTGCCGTACGCCGGGCTGGTCGCCGCGGTGCTCGCCTCCGCCGGTGTGGTCACCGACTCGGGCGGCCTCCAGAAGGAAGCGTTCCTGCTGGAGCGCATCACCACCACCATCCGTCCCGAGACGGAGTGGGTCGAAACCGTGGACACGGGCTGGAACGTCCTTGTTCCCGACCCGCACACGCTGTCCGCCGACGAGTGGGCCGCGACTGTCACCCGCGCGGTGCCCACGGCCGACCCCGGCACCCCGTACGGCGACGGACGAGCCGCCCAGAACGTTGTCCGGATCATGGAAGAGTGGAAGGGAGGCAGCCGGCACGCGTGACCCGGACAGGTCCTCTCACGAGGCACTTTTCGGTACATGTCACCGTGCTAGCGTCACCGGTTATGTCAGCGTCTCCCAGGTCCGGGCTGCCCGCGACAGGCAAGCGGCCCCATGTGATCTACCTCGCCATCGGTTTCCCGCCCGCGGCCAAGAGCTGCGCGTACCGCATGCGCGAGACCGCGAACCAGTTCATCAACCAGGGCTGGGACGTCACCGTCGTCACCATCGCGCAGGAGTCCTGGGAAAGGGACTCCGGCGTCGACCTCACCCTCCTGGAGCAGGTCGACCCGAAGATCAAGATCGTCGAACTGCCCCTGGTGCGCGAGGACCTGGAGACGGACATCCGTCTCTACAGCGAGGAGCGCGCACTCAACCCGAACGGGTGGGTGACGCGACTGCGCCGTCGTCAGATGGAGCCGTTCCCCGAGCCGAACTTCGGTGAGTGGCGCGAGGACCTGGAGCAGGCGGTGCTCCGTGTCCACGCCGAGCACCCGGCCGACCTGCTGCTGGCGAGCTGCGTCCCCTACGTCAACCTCGCCGCGGCGTGGAAGCTGTGGGAGGAGGCGAAGGTCCCGTACGCCGTGGACTTCCGCGACGGCTGGTCCATCGACGTCATCGACGGTGTCGAGGCCTTCGCCCGCGACTCCGCCGAGGGCGTCTGGGAGCAGAAGATCCTCGACAACGCGCTCTCCCTGTGGGTCGTCAACGACCCGATCGCGGAGCACTACCGCACCCGCTACCCCGACTTCGCCGACCGCGTCCACGTGGTGCGCAACGGTTACGACGCCGACAGCTCGCCGGGCAAGGCGCACCGCGCCAACCCGGAGGCGGGCCTGGCCTTCGGCTACCTCGGCACCGTCAACTTCACGGTCCCGCACCTGGAGACCGTGCTCAACGCCTGGCGCGCCGCCCGCGAGAAGGAACCGCTGCTGGCCAACGCCACCTTCGAGGTGCGCGGCCACATCGGCAACGGCTCGGGCCGCGAGGCGAACCGGCACGCCGAGGTCCTCAAGCAGGCCGAGGTGGACGGCGTACGCTTCGGCGGCCCCGCCGCCAAGGCCGAGGTGGCGTCCATCTACGCCCGCTGGGACGCGATGGTCCTCATCCTCATCGGCGGCCGTTACGTCACCTCCGGCAAGGTCTACGAGTACATGGCGACCGGCCTGCCGATCGTCTCGGCGCACGTCGTCGAGCACGACGCCTCCAACGTGCTGCGCGGCCACCCGCTGTGGACGGGTGCCGTCGGCATCGACGAGGAGGGCCTGACCGAGTCGTTCGTCAAGGCCGCCCACATGGCGGTGGAGACGAGCGACGAGGTGCACGCCGAAGCCATGGCGCACGCCGACCAGTTCACCCGCGAGGCGCTGATGACCGCCGCCGTGAAGCAGCTGATCGACGACTTCACCGCCCTCGGGGCGGGGAAGACGGACACCGCGGACGCGGCTCCCCTCGCCGAGAACCAGATCGCCGCCGGAGGACCGTCCCTGTGACCAACGTCCTGTTCATCGCCAGCGTCCGGCCCCAGCTCGGCGTGTTCGCCGACTCGGTGCGCAAGTTCCGCGCCGCCGGCGCAAAGACGTTCCTCGCCGGTACGTTCCACCTGGATCCGGTCGCCGAGGACCTCGCCGCCACGGAGCTGGACGGTACGCACCAGCTCCCCCGCAACCTCAACTTCCGCAGCACGGCGCTGCGCCGCAAGGCCCGTACGGCGCCCGGCGGCATGAAGGTGTGGATGCAGTCCCAGCGGGACGGCCGGCTGCGCCGGCTCGCCCGCAACGCGGACGTCCTGGTGGCGCTCGACGCGGGTGCCGTCTACACGGTGTGGCGCCTGGCGCAGTACTACCGCGTCGAGGAGGCCCACTTCGGCCTGGCGCCGGCCCTGAAGGCCGTCGAGCGCGTCAAGGCGAAGGGCGCCACCTCCGGCCGGGGCGTCCTGCCGCCGCTGGACGTCGTCAAGCAGAACGTGCGCCGTTCCGTGGACGGGCTGCCCGCCACGGTCATGCGGCACGCCACCGCCCGCCCGGTGATGCGCTCCACGGTCGGCGCCCGGATGTGGCGCACGGCCGTCACGGCCCCCGGCGTGCCGCCCAAGGTGCGCATCGCGACCTCCCGCTACGTGGCCGAGGGCATGCAGTGGGCGGGCCGCACCAGCGGTGCCGCCCTGGCGCTCGCCGCCGCCGCGTCGAAGATCTCCGACCTGGGGCTCAAGGCGCAGTTGCTGGACGAGGCCGTGATGAAGGAGCTCGGCAAGGGCCTCAACCCGCGCGACCTCGACAAGGCGGTCGCCGCCCAGCTCGCGCACGCCGACGCCCAGTTCGCCGCGGGAGACCACGAGAAGGCGTCCTTCGCGCTGGACCGCGCGCTGTTCCTGGGCTTCCACCGGGTGCTGCACATCGACCAGCTCTCGTCGCCCCTGGCCAAGGACGCGCAGGGCTTCGTCGAGCCGCTCTACCGCTCCAAGGTCATGGACGTGATGAAGCGCCCGCAGGGGCGCAAGACCCCGGCGGCTCCGGCGCCGAAGGGCCGTCCGCTGCGGCTGCTGGTCACCACCAGCGCCAACGACAACTTCCTGCACCACATCCTGGACCGGTACGGCAACCACGAGGGCGTGGAGCTGCGGTACCTGGACCTGGCGGCGCAGAAGGCGCTCAAGCGGATCGCCTGGGCGGGCCGCCGGGTGCTGGAGGACCGCCTGGCCGGCGGCACCAGCACCTACCAGGAGGAAGTCGAGCGGCTGATGCGGCCGTACCTGGACTGGGCGGACACCGTCTTCCTGGACTGGTCGGTGGGGCCGGCGGCGATGCTGACGACGATCGACCCGGGCGACACCCGGATCGTGGTCCGGCTGCACAGCTACGAGGCGTTCACGCGCTGGCCGCACATGACGGACTTCTCGCGGATCGACGACCTGATCTACGTCGCCCCGCACGTGAAGGACCTCGTGGAGTCGCTGGTGCCGATGCTGCGCGGCGAGGGCGCGCCGCGCGCGCACCTCATCGACAACGCCATGGACCTGTCGGGCTTCGCCCGCCCGAAGCCGGCCGAGGCCCGCTTCAACCTGGGTCTGGTGGGCATCAGCCAGGTCGCCAAGGACCCGATGTGGGCCGTGGACGTGCTGCGGCGGGTGCGGGAGCACGACGAGCGCTACCGGCTGCTGCTGGTGGGCGGCGACATGAACCCGAAGACCAGCCGCGCCACCCGTGACTACCGGCGCCAGTTCGACAAGGAGATCGCCCCGCTGATCGAGGAGGGCGTCGTGCTGAAGCTCGGCCCCACCGACGACGTGCCGTCGGCGCTCACCGACATCGGTGTGATCCTCTCCTCGTCGGTGCGTGAGGGCTGCCACGTGGGTCTGATGGAGGGCGCGGCGAGCGCCGCCGTCCCGGTCTCCCGCGACTGGCCGTTCTACGCGGGCAAGCCCAACAGCGCCCGCACGCTGTACCCGGAGGGCTGGGTCGTGGGCTCCACGGAGGAGGCCGCGAAGCGGATCCTGGAGACCACGGCGACCGAGGAGGCGTGGCAGGACGCCGGGAAGCTGGCCTCGGAGTACGCGCTGTCGACGTGGGACTGGCCGGTCGTGAGCCAGGCCTTCGACAAGCTGTTCCTCGGCGAAAGCTAGGCGAGGGCCGGACCGTACGGAAAAGGGCCCCGGGAGCGATCCCGGGGCCCTTCGCCGTACGCGTGCCGCTTACGGGTGGCGCAGCTTCCAGCCCGCCCACGCGGACTCGACCATCTCGCGCACGCCGTGGCGGGCGCTCCAGCCCAGCTCCTCGGCGATGCGGTCGGCGGAGGCCACCACCCGGGCCGGGTCGCCGGGGCGGCGGTCGGTGACGAGCGGTTCGACGTCGGTGCGGCCGGTGACGTCCTGGATGATGCCGACCATCTCCGTGACGGAGACGCCCTCGCCGCGCCCGATGTTCAGGACCAGCGAGGCGTCCGGGTCGGCCGCGAGCCGGCGGGCGGCAGCGACGTGCGCGGAGGCGATGTCCTCGACGTGGATGTAGTCGCGGATGCAGGTGCCGTCGGGCGTCGGGTAGTCGTCGCCGAAGATCCGCGGCCGCTCGCCGGCCGTGAGCCGCTCGAAGACCATCGGGACGAGGTTGAAGACGCCTTCGTCGCCCAGCTCGGGCGTGGCGGCGCCCGCCACGTTGAAGTACCGCAGCGAGGCGGTCGCCATGCCGTGCGTCCGCCCGGTGGCCGTGACCAGCCACTCGCCGGCCAGCTTGGTCTCGCCGTACGGGTTGATGGGCGCGCACGGGGTGGCCTCGGTGACCAGGTCCACGTCGGGCATGCCGTACACGGCGGCCGACGACGAGAACAGGAACCGGGTGACCCCGGCCCCGACGGCTCCTTCCAGGAGCGTACGGAGGCCCTCGACGTTCTCGCGGTAGTAATGCAGCGGCTTGGCGACCGACTCGGCCACCTGCTTCTTGCCCGCGATGTGCACGATGCCGGTGACGGCGTGCTCGGCGAGGACACGGTCGACGACGTCACGGTCGAGGACGGTGCCGACCTCCAGGGGGACGCCCTCGGGGAGCCGCTCGGCGCGGCCGGTGCTGAGGTCGTCCAGGACGACGATCCGCTCGCCGCCCTCGGCCATCGCCCTCACCACGTGGGAGCCGATGAATCCGGCGCCGCCGGTGATCAACCAGGTCATGGGGAAACCCTCTGCAAACCGGCCCCGCCCCACGGGTGCGCGGGGCAGGGCCTCTGTTCGTTGTGTACGGGACCGGCCGGGGGTTCAGCCGCCGATGACGACGCGGCGGACACCCTCCCAGCGGGCCGGGTCCGTGGTGCGGCGGCCGTCGACCAGGACGGTGACGTCCGGCAGGTCGGCGGCGGCCAGCTCCTTGTACTCGGTGTGGTCGGCCTGGAGGATCGCGGCGGTGACCTTCTCGCCCTGGTGCGGGGTGAGGCCGTGCGCGGCCAGCTCCTCGGCCGTGTACATCGGGTCGGAGACGTACGGGACGGCGCCACGGGCCTTGAGGGCCTCGACGGTGCCGAAGACGCCGGAGAACGCGGTCTCCTTGACGCCGCCGCGGTAGGCGGCGCCCAGCACGAGCACGTTGACGTCCTTGAGGTCGCCGTAGGCGGCGGCCAGCAGGTCGACGGCGTACTCGGGCATGGCGGCGTTGGCCTCGCGGGCCGAGCGCACGACGGTGGCCTCCGGGTCGTTCCACAGGTACATCCGCGGGTAGATCGGGATGCAGTGGCCGCCGACGGCGATGCCCGGCTGGTGGATGTGGCTGTAGGGCTGGCTGTTGCAGGCCTCGATGACCTTGAGGACGTCGATGCCCTGCTGGTCGGCGAACCGGGCGAACTGGTTGGCCAGGCCGATGTTGACGTCGCGGTAGGTGGTCTCGGCGAGCTTGGCGAGCTCGGAGGCCTCGGCGGTGCCCAGGTCCCACACGCCGTTGGCGCGGGGCAGGTCGTCGCGCTCGTCGAAGTCGAGGACCTGCTCGTAGAACTCGACGCCGTGCTTCGCGGACGCCTCGTCGATGCCGCCGACGAGCTTGGGGTAGCGGCGGAGGTCGGCGAAGACGCGGCCGGTGAGGACGCGCTCCGGGGAGAAGACCAGGTGGAAGTCCTCACCCGCGGTCAGGCCGGAGCCCTCCTCCAGCATCGGCGCCCACCGGGTGCGGGTGGTGCCGACCGGCAGGGTCGTCTCGTAGGAGACGAGGGTGCCGGGCTTCAGGCCCTTGGCGATGGCCTTGGTGGCGGAGTCCATCCAGCCGAAGTCGGGGGTGCCCTCGGCGTCCACGAACAGCGGGACGACGACCACGACGGCCTCGGACTGGGCGACGGCGGCGGCGGTGTCGGTGGTCGCGGACAGCAGACCGGCGTCGACGGTCTGCTTGAGCAGCCGGTCGAGGTCGTGCTCGCCGGGGAAGGGCTCGGTGCCGGCGTTGACCAGCTCGACGACCTTCTCGTTGACGTCGGCGCCGATGACCTTGTGGCCCTTGGCGGCGAACTGCACGGCGAGCGGCAGGCCGATCTTGCCGAGCGCGACTACACAGATATTCATCGGGTCAGTTTCCTCTTCACACGGGACATCAGTTGACGCAGTCGCTTGCCCACGCCGAGCGAGGGCTCCCAGAGCGGAGCCGTGGTGATGACCAGCCGCCCCTTGGGGTTGGCGTTGGCGGAGATCCGGTACGGGATCCTCTCCCGCCAGCGCCGGGCCAGGGGCAGCGGTCTGCCGTTGACCGGCACGGGGACCTCGTACGTCGAGCCTGCCACGTCGGCGTACACGCGCACGCCGAGCTTGGCGCTCTTCGGGGGGACCGGGATGCGCGCGGTCAGCAGGGTGCCCTCGCCGTCCTCGGTCGGCTTGCGGGTGAACTCGCCCACCGGGGCGGGGAGTTCGTGGCCCACCGGGAGCCGCCGGGCGCCGGGCTTGTCGGCGCTCTTCGGCATGGCCCTGGTGGCGAGCCTCACGACGGCGGAGCCGGTCTCGCCGGCCAGCCCGAGCCGTACCGTCAGGCCGACGGCCATGTCGTCGCCGTTCTGGTCCCACTCGGCCGCGACCAGCGAGGTGCCCTCGGCCAGCCGGCCGGGAACGGACTCGCCGATCACCTCGAAGGCCCGGTCGGGCAGCCCCACGGCCGGGTCGCGGAAGCCGGGGTAGCGGACGAACGCCCGCCCGTCCTCCAGCAGCAGCGGCGGCGAGCCGTGCTCGGCCTCGTCCTCGATGGCCCGCACGAGCAGGTCGACGGCGCCGCGCCGGGCCAGGCAGATCCGGACCCGCCGCTTGACGTCCATCGCGTCGCGCAGCTCGTCGGTGAAGTACGCGTCCGCAAGCTGCGCGATGCCCGCGCACACCTCGGTCCGGGTCACCGCGTCCAGCGCCGGGAAGTCGTCCTGGATCAGCTTGGCGAGCTCCCAGGTGAAGTGGCGCTTGAGGACCGCGTCACGCTGCGGGCCCGGCTCGATGAGCGAGGCCGTGAAGTGCATGATCCGCTCGGTGCAGCGGAGCCGGGCCAGGTGGTTCGCCCGGTAGGTGATGTTGCTGGCGTCACCGCGCTTGACCGCGTAGTAGTACGTGTAGTCCGCCAGGACCGAGATCTTCGCGGCCCGTACGCACGCCTCGATGGTGAACGGCTGGTCGGAGCCGACCGGCAGGTCCTCGGGGAAGCGCAAGCCGTGCTTCTCCACCAGTTCGCGGCGGAAGAGCTTGGTGTTGGCCAGCGTGAACGGCAGGGCCGAGTCGTACAGCGACACGTCCGGGTCGCTCTTCTTGTAGAGCGCCTGGTGGACGTAACGGCCGTTGGTGCCGACCATCTTGCCGACGACGACGTCGGAGCCGTGCTCGTCGGCACAGGCCACCATGCGCTCCAGGGCCTCGCTGCCCAGGTAGTCGTCGGACCCGATGAAGTACACGTAACGACCGGTGGCCAGCTCCAGGGCCCGGTTGCTGGGAGCGGCCGGGCCACCGGAGTTGGCCTGATGGATCACCTTGACAGTGTTCGGGTACTTCTCCGCGAAGCGGTCCAGTTCCCGGCCACTGTCGTCGGTCGAGCCGTCGTCGACGGCCACGACCTCGAGCCGGTCCAGCCCGATGCTCTGCCCCACCAGCGAGTTCAGGCACTCGGTGAGGTACGGCATCGTGTTGTACACGGCTACCACGACGGTGACATCGGGTGTGGTCAACTGGCCACGTCCTCCGGGGTGAGCCGCACGGTGACACCGCGGTCGGCGGAGTCGAGGACGGCCGCGGCCACCTCCACCGTACGCAGACCCTGGCGCAGCGTGCAGATGTCGTCGCCCTTGCCGAGGACGGCGTCCCGGAACAGCTCGTGCTCGACGAGCAGCGGCTCGCGCTTGGGGATCGCGTAACGGATCATGTCGCCCTCGGACACCCCGCGGAAGGCGCGCAGCGCCTCCCACTCGGTGGCGATGGCGGCGTTGGAGTAGAACGTGAGGTCGGCGGTGAGGGTGTCCGCGATGAAGCAGCCCTTCTCACCGGTGACCGACGTGAAGCGTTCCTTCAGCGGGCTCAGCCAGTTGACGAGGTGGTTGACCATCGTGCCGTCGGAGAGCTGGCCGACGGCGGAGACCATGTCCTCGTGCGGGCGGCCGGACTTGGACACCGTGTGCGCGGCGATCGACGTGTACTGCTGGCCGGTGACCCAGCCCGTCAGGTCGATGTCGTGGGTGGCGAGGTCCTTGACCACGCCGACGTCCGCGATGCGGTGCGGGAAGGGACCCTGGCGGCGGGTGACGACCTGGAAGACCTCGCCCAGCTCACCGGCCTCCAGGCGGGAACGCAGGGACCGCAGCGCGGGGTTGCAGCGCTCGATGTGGCCGACGCCGGCCACCAGGCTCCGCGACTCGAACGCCTCGACGAGGCGGCGGGCTCCGTCGACGGTGTCGGCGACCGGCTTCTCGATCAGCGCGTGGACACCGGCGTCGGCGAGCTTCAGGCCGACTTCCTCGTGCAGCGCGGTCGGGCAGGCGACGACGGCGTAGTCGATGCCCAGCGCGATCAGTTCCTCGACGGTGGACAGGACGGGTGCGCCCTGGGCCCAGCCGTTCTTGTCGCCCATCGGGTCGACGACGCCGACGAGGGTCACGCCGTCCAGCCCGGCCAGTACGCGGGCGTGGTGGCGTCCCATGGAGCCGAGGCCGATCAGGCCGGCCCGCAGTCCAGCAGCAGTCACAGGTTCTCTCCCAGCGCGTTCACGGCGGTGACGATGCGCTCAAGGTCGTTCTGGGTCAGCGAGGGGTGGACGGGCAGCGAGACGACCTCGGCGGCGGCCTTCTCCGTCTCGGGCAGGTCCCAGTTCCGGCCGGCCTTCTGGTCCGGCTCCCAGTACGGCTTGAGCCGGTGGATGGGCGTCGGGTAGTACACGGCGTTGCCGACGCCCGCCTCGGTGAGCTTGGCCATCGCGGCGTCCCGCGCGCCCTCGCCGCCCCGCACACGGATCGTGTACTGGTGGTAGATGTGCCGGGCGCCCTCGGCGACCACGGGGGTCACGACGTTCGGCGCGGTGATGTGCTCGCTGAGGTACGCGGCGTTGGCGATGCGCGTCTCGGTCCAGCCGTGCAGCTTGGCGAGCTGGACGCGGCCGACGGCGGCGGCGACGTCGGTCATGCGCATGTTGGCGCCGACGATCTCGTTGGCGTACCGCTGCTCCATGCCCTGGTTGCGCAGCAGGCGCAGCGTGCGGGCGGTCTCGGCGTCGGCCGTGGAGATCATGCCGCCCTCGAGGGAGTGCATGTTCTTCGTCGGGTAGAAGCTGAACGTGCCGCCGGAGCCGAAGGCGCCGACCGGGGTTCCGTGGAGCGCCGCGGCGTGGGCCTGGCAGGCGTCCTCGACGACCGCGAGCTTGTGCTTGTCCGCGATGGCCATGATCTTGTCCATGGCGGCCGGGTTGCCGTAGATGTGGACCGGCATGATCGCGGCGGTGCGCGGGGTGATGGCGGCCTCGACGGCGGCCGGGTCGATGTTGAAGCTGTCGGCCTCGATGTCGACGAAGACGACGTCGGCGCCCACGAGGCGGACCGCGTTCGCCGAGGCGGCGAACGAGAAGGAGGGGACGATCACCTCGTCGCCCGGGCCGATGTTCAGCGCCATCAGAAGGAGGTGCAGCGCCGACGTACCGGAGTTGACGGCGACGCAGTGGCGCCCGTCGACCAGCTCGGAGAATCCCTCCTCGAAGGCGGCCACTTCGGGGCCCTGTACGACGCGGCCGGTGCGCAGTACGCGTACGGCGGCCTCGATCTCTTCTTCACCGATGACCGGGCGGGCAGCGGGGATGGGCTGCTCGTTGATGCTCGGCATGGACGTCCTCCTTGAACACCGCAAGAGCTCTTTGTGGCAGAGGTCTGAAGGGTGCCCGCGGAGGCTATCAAGGCCGCGCTTACCCCTCCGGCGCGATGCCGACGCCCTACCGAGGAATGCTGGGACCGGTCTGTCCCGGAACCGGGTCGGTCACCGACCGTAGTCTTCGGGCGGGGCCCGCCGACGGCAGCGACCGGCGTCACATTATCAGGAATTTCCTGGTCAATTTCGGGGCCGTTAACCGTTGGAGGCATCGATTCCGAAACAAAATCCCGGTTCCGCCCCGGGGTTATGCGGGGCGGAACGAGGAACGTTCCACGGTCGCTCACCAACTGTTCGGCGGTCGGACCACCCGAGGACGCCGGGCCCGGGGGCCCGGCGTCCTCGGGGCGGGCCGCCTACTGCTCGGCCGTGGCGGTCTCCTTCGGTGCCGACGTGGCGGCCTTCGCCGTCTTCGCCGTCTTCGCCGACTTGGTGGCCGTCTTCTTGACCGCGGTCTTCTTGGCCGTGGTCGTCTTGGCCGTGGTCGTCTTCTTGGCGGCCGTCTTCTTGGCGGGCGCCTTCTTCGCCGTGGCCTTCTTGGCGGTCTTGCGGGCCGCGGCCTTCTTCACCGGCGCCTCGGCCCCGGTGGTCTCCGCCCCGGTGGCCTCCGCCTCGGTGGCCCCGGCCTCCGGTGCCGTCGCCGGCTCCGGGGTCTCGTCGGCCGTGGTCCGTGCCGGGGAGCCGCTGCTCACGACGATGACCGCGGCTTCGGCGGCACCCGCCGGGGAAGCGGCCGGCGCGGTGACCTTGCGGACCACCCGGCGGCGCGCACGCGGCGGGGCGGCCACGGGGGCCTCCTCGGCGGCGGGGCGCGGCTCCTCGGCCTGCTCGGGGCGCGGCTCCTCGGCCTGCTCGGCCTCGACCGGCTCCGGCTGGACGGGCGCGGCCTCGACGGGCGCGGGCTGCTCGGCCTCCACCGGCTTCGGCGGGCCCGCCGGGGCGGACGCCTTGCGGGTGGCGCGCCGACGGGTGCGGCCCTGCGGCGCCTCGGGGGCGGGGGCCGCCTCCGAGGCGGCCGCCTCCTCGGCGGCGGTGGCGAGTGCCGGAAGCGCCTCCACCTCGATGGCCTCGGGGGCCACTTCGGCGACGCCCAGGTGCGGCTCGGGCTCCGCGGCGGCCTTCGGCGCACCGGCCGGGGCGGACGCCTTGCGGGACGCCCGGCGGCGGGAACGGCCACGGCCGGCGGCCGCCTCGGCCTCCGCGACGCTGGAGTACAGCTCCTCGTCCGGACGGAACGGCTCCTCGACCGCCACCGGGGCGGCGACCTCCGCCGCGAGTTCGGCCTCGGTCTCCACCTCGGCCTCGGCCGTCGTGGACTCCGCCTCGGCGACGGCCGTCTCCGGCTCCGCCTCGGCGGCGCGCCCGCGCTTCTTGGAGCGCTTGGAGCCGTTGCCACCGCCACCGGCGGACGTCGGCTGCTCCATGTGCACGATCACGCCACGGCCGTTGCAGTGGACGCAGGTCTCGGAGAAGGACTCCAGCAGGCCCTGGCCCACCCGCTTGCGGGTCATCTGGACCAGGCCCAGCGAGGTGACCTCGGCGACCTGGTGCTTCGTGCGGTCCCGGCCCAGGCACTCCAGCAGACGCCGCAGCACCAGGTCCCGGTTGGACTCCAGCACCATGTCGATGAAGTCGATGACGACGATGCCGCCGAGGTCGCGCAGCCGCAGCTGGCGCACGATCTCCTCGGCCGCCTCCAGGTTGTTCCTGGTGACGGTCTCCTCCAGGTTGCCGCCCTGGCCGGTGAACTTACCGGTGTTGACGTCGACCACGATCATGGCCTCGGTCTTGTCGATCACCAGCGAACCGCCGGACGGCAGCCAGACCTTGCGGTCCAGCGCCTTCATAAGCTGCTCGTCGATCCGGTACGTCGCGAAGACGTCCGTCTCGGACGTCCAGCGCTGGAGCCGGTCCGCCAGGTCGGGCGCGACGTGGGACACGTACCCGTGGATGGTGCTCCACGCCTCGTCGCCGCTGACGATCACCTTCGAGAAGTCCTCGTTGAAGATGTCGCGGACGACCCGGACGGTCATGTCGGGCTCACCGTAGAGGAGGGTCGGGGCGTTGCCGCTCTTCGCCTTCTTCTGGATGTCCTCCCACTGCGCCTGGAGACGCTCGACGTCACGGCGCAGCTCGTCCTCGCTCGCGCCCTCGGCGGCGGTGCGCACGATGACGCCCGCGTCCTCGGGGACGATCTTCTTGAGGATGGTCTTCAGCCGGGCCCGCTCGGTGTCGGGGAGCTTGCGGCTGATACCGGTCATCGAGCCCTCGGGCACGTAGACCAGGTAGCGGCCGGGCAGCGAGACCTGGCTGGTGAGGCGGGCGCCCTTGTGGCCGATCGGGTCCTTCGTCACCTGGACGAGGACGGACTGGCCGGACTTGAGCGCGGTCTCGATGCGGCGCGGCCCGTTGGCCATGCCGAGCGCCTCGAAGTTGACCTCACCGGCGTACAGGACGGCGTTGCGGCCCTTGCCGATGTCGACGAACGCGGCCTCCATGGACGGCAGCACGTTCTGGACCTTGCCCAGGTAGACGTTGCCGACGTAGCTGGTGGCCTGCTCCTTGTTGACATAGTGCTCGACGAGCACGTTGTCCTCGAGGACGCCGATCTGGGTGCGCTCGCCGCTCTGGCGGACGACCATCACGCGCTCGACGGCCTCGCGGCGCGCCAGGAACTCCGCCTCGGTGATGATCGGCACCCGGCGACGGCCCTGCTCGCGGCCCTCGCGGCGGCGCTGCTTCTTCGCCTCCAGACGGGTCGAGCCCTTGATGGACTGCACCTCGTCGGACGGCTCGGCCTTCTCCCGCGCGGGGCGCGGCTCGCGGACCTTGACGACCGTACGGACGCCGTCGTCCTCGGCGGTCGGCTCCGCGTCCGGGCCGGCGTCACCGCTGCGGCGGCGACGGCGGCGGCGACGGCGCGAGCTGCTGGTGCCGGCGGCGGACGGGGTGCCGCCCTCGTGCTCCTCGGCCTCCTCGTCCTGCTCCTCGTCCTCGGCGTCCTGGTCGGCGCCCTCGGCCTCGGCGCGGGAGCCCTCCTCGGCCTCCTCGCCCTCGGCGGCCTCGCCGCGACGACGGCGGCGGCCACCGCGACGGCGGCGGCGGGAGGGGCGGTCACCGAACTCGTCGGTGTCCTCGCCCTCGGCGGCCTCCTCCTCGGCCTCGGCCTCGGGCTCCTCCTCGGCCTCGGCCCGCGGCTCGGGGGCGGGGGCGGTGCGGACCGGCTCGGCCTCGGCGGCCTCGGCGGGCTCACCCCGGCGGCGGCGACGGCGGCGGCCACCGCTTTCCGGCTGCTCGGCGGCCCGGGCGGGGGCCGGAGCGGCGGTCTCGGTGACCTCCTCGACCTCCTCCACCTCGTCGGCCTCCTCGCGCACGGCGGCCTCGGCGGCGGCCGCGGCGGCGGCGGTCTCCGGGGTCTGGAACATCGGCTCGGTGAAGACCGGGGCCTGGAAGACGGGCACGGCGGGCCGCGCGGCACGGCGGCCGCGGGACTGCTCGGGCTTCTTCGCCGGCTCGGCGGTGAACTGCGGGGCGGCGGCGCGGCGGCGCGTACGGCCGCGGGTGGCGGCCTCCTCGGCGGCGGCGACCTCGGCTCCGGCCTCGCCGGAGGAGATCTGCGCGACGGTGTCGGCCGGCAGGCCCTCGCCGGTCTCGGCGGCCACGGTGCCCTCGGCGTCCTCGGCGTCCTGTTCCCGGACCTGGGGTGCGCCCGCGGGGGCGGTGGCCTTGCGGGTGGCGCGGCGACGGGTCCGGCGCGGGGCGGCGGACTCGGCCTCCTCGGCGGCCGGGGCCTCGGCGGCGGGGGCCTCGGCGACCGGTGCCTCCGCGGCCTGCGGCTCTTCGGCGGCGGGCGTCTCGGCGGTCTGCGGGGCACCCGCCGGAGCGGTCGCCTTACGGGTGGCACGACGACGCGGACGCGCCGGAGCGGCCTCCGGCTCCTCGACCGCGGGCGCCTCCACAGCCGGCGCCTCGGCGCCCTGCGGCTCCTCGACGACGGGGGTCTCGGCGGTCTGCGGCGCACCCGCCGGAGCGGTCGCCTTACGGGTGGCACGACGACGCGGACGCGCCGGAGCGGCCTCCGGCTCCTCGACCGCGGGCGCCTCCACAGCCGGCGCCTCGGCGCCCTGCGGCTCCTCGACGACGGGCGTCTCGGCGGTCTGCGGCGCACCCGCCGGAGCGGTCGCCTTACGGGTGGCACGACGACGCGGACGCGCCGGAGCGGCCTCCGGCTCCTCGGCCACGGGCGCCTCCACAGCCGGCGCCTCCACGGCCTGCGGCTCCTCGACGACGGGCGTCTCGGCGGTCTGCGGCGCACCCGCCGGGGCGGTCGCCTTACGGGTCGCACGACGACGCGGACGCGCCGGGGCCGGCTCGGGCGCCTCGTTCGGCGCCTCGGCGAGGGACGCGACGTCGGCCACCTCGGCGGTGGCCGTCTCGACGACGACCTCGCCGGCCGGAGCGTCGGCGGCGGCCGTGACCGGGGGCCCGGCCGGCCGGGACGCGGCACGGCGACGGCGGCGCGGCGGCAGCGTGTCGCTGGGCGAGTCGTTCTCTTCGTTGTGGTGACCGGCGGTGCCGGATTCGTTCGGCTCGAGCATGCGGGCGGTTCTCCCGTCACGCTCCCGGGCGCCGCGTCTGGCGCGGCGCCGCACGGGAGCTGTTATGTCTGGCTCGCCGGTTCCGTACGCGTGGTACGCACGGCCTGGCGAAAGTCTCCTGTGGGTGCACGCGGCCCGACCCAGGTGGCTCCCGAGTGCCAGGGCCGCGTTACAACGACCGCCCTACGCGGAACCTGCACCTGTCGGCTCCGGGGCGGCGGCGGGTCCGGCGGCCCTTTGTGGGGCGGCCGTGACTGCCTCGCGGTCGGGCGCGAGCGGGTCGGTCACCGTGCCGGACTCCTCGTCGAAGAGCCCCTGCGCCAGCCTGGTCACCGCTGCGGGGACCGGCGGCGCCAGGTCGGCCACAGCTCGGAGACCGGACAGGACGTCGTCGGGTCGCACGGCAGGTGTCACGTGCCGAACAACCAGCCGCAGTATCGCACAGGGGGCCTGCCCGCTCCTATCAGACGGCGCGGGAACGGCTTCCAGCCCCGCCACGGCGCCCCGTGCGTCGAAGGTGCGCATCCCGTTCTTGGTCTTGCGCCGCACCTCGACGGCCTCGGCGGCGAGGAAGGCGGCGACGGCGCGTTCGGCGTCCTCGACCGCCACTCCCTCCAGGCGCAGCTCCCAGACGGAGGCGGTGAGCCGGTCGGCGAGACCCGAGGTACGGGCCTCGACGGCGTCGATGATGTCGAGCCCGTCCGGCAGCGACTCGTCGAGCAGCTCGCGCAGCGTCGCCGGGTCGCGGTGAGCGGTGAGCGCGATCTCCAGGTATTCGGCCTCGGAGCCCGTGCCGGTGGGTGCGGCATTGGCGTACGAGACCTTCGGGTGCGGGGTGAAGCCCGCCGAGTACGCCATGGGCACCTCGGCGCGCCGCAGCGCTCGCTCGAACGCGCGCTGGAAGTCGCGGTGGCTGGTGAACCGGAGGCGGCCGCGCTTGGTGTAGCGCAGGCGGATGCGCTGCACTGCCGGTGCGGGCGGCGGGCCTTCGGGCTGTCGCTTGCCCAGTGGTTCTTCTCCTCGGTGCGGGGCGGGCGCGGTGGCGCTCCGCCCACGAAATTCGGGCGGCTCCCGGGGGTCCCGCCCGGCTCACCCCCGCTGTCGCGGGGAGATCTCGGGTGCGGGCGCCACGCCAGGTGCGGTCGTTGTACTACCCAGACTACGCGCCGCGACGCCGGCCGGTTCCCCGGCCCGGCCCGCCGAAGGTCCGCCGACCAGCGCCCGCCACGCCTCCCGGCGGGCCCGGCGCACGGTCTCGCGCGCGGAGGCGAGCGCCGCCGCGGTGGCGCGCCCCGCTCCGGCGACCGCGGCGCGCACCGGCCGCCACAGGTGGTCGCGCAGCGCGTGGCCGACCGGCGTGCACACGTTCCGGTAGCACCACGCCACCGGCCGCCCGAGCAGGTTCCATCCGAGCCACTTCAGTCCGCGCCCCACGGCCCGCGACAGGTACCCGGCGACCCGCCACGCCACCACGACCGCGTCCCGGAGCTCCCGGGCCACCACGACCAGCGCCCGCCCCACCGGTGCGAGCACCCACCGGTACAGCCACCCGAGCGGGACGACGATCCCGTACCGCACGACGGGAACCACGACGTACCACCACAGCGCCACCCACGGCCGGACGAACAGCGCCCTCGCCAGCCAGGTGACACCGTGCCCGAGCGGGGTGAGCACCCACCGGTACAGCCACCGCGCCGGGGTCACCACCAGCGTGTCCACCAGCCACACCAGCGCGTGCCCGAGCGGGGTGAGCACCCACCGGTACAGCCACCGCGCCGGGGTCACCACCAGCGTGTCCACCAGCCACACCAGCGCGTGCCCCACCGGAGCGAGCACCCACCGGTACAGGCCGCGGGCCGGCTTCACGAGCCCGTACGTCACCAGCGCCCCGGCCAGCCACGCCAGGCCCCGGCCGAAGGGCGCGAGGACGTAGGCGTACAGCCACACCAGCGGGGTGACGAACAGCACGTACAGCAGCCGGCCCAGCGGCCGCAGCACCACCCGGTCGAGTGCCCGGCCGCACGCGGTGAGGGCGTCCCACACCATGCGCACGGGCAGCACGACGAGCAGCACCACGATCCGTACCGGAATCCTGACGGCGGCCGTCAGGCAGCCCTCCGGCTCACGCTTGTCCACGTCCATGCGGGTGAGGACGCGAACGGCCCGGCCAGGGGTTTCTTCCCCGGCCGGGCCGTTGCGCGGACGTTACGCGACTACTTGACGACCGTCAGCGGCAGCAGCTTCTTGCCGGTGGGGCCGATCTGGATGTGGGTGTCCATCTGCGGGCAGACACCGCAGTCGAAGCACGGCGTCCAGCGGCAGTCCTCGACCTCGGTCTCGTCGAGCGCGTCCTGCCAGTCCTCCCAGAGCCAGTCCTTGTCGAGACCGGAGTCCAGGTGGTCCCAGGGCAGGACCTCCTCGTAGGTGCGCTCGCGGGTGGTGTACCAGTCGACGTCCACGCCGAACCGGGGAAGCGTCTTCTCCGCGCAGGCCATCCAGCGGTCGTAGCTGAAGTGCTCGCGCCAGCCGTCGAAGCGGCCGCCGTCGTCGTAGACGGCGCGGATGACGGCGCCCACGCGGCGGTCGCCGCGCGAGAGCAGGCCCTCGACGATGCCGGGCTTGCCGTCGTGGTAGCGGAAGCCGATGGAGCGGCCGTACTTCTTGTCGCCGCGGATCTTGTCGCGGAGCTTCTCCAGCCGGGCGTCGGTCTCCTCGGCGCCGAGCTGCGGAGCCCACTGGAAGGGGGTGTGCGGCTTGGGCACGAAGCCGCCGATGGAGACCGTGCAGCGGATGTCGTTCTGGCCGGAGACCTCGCGGCCCTTCTGGATGACGTTCATCGCCATGTCGGCGATCTGGAGGACGTCGTCGTCGGTCTCGGTGGGCAGGCCGCACATGAAGTACAGCTTCACCTGGCGCCAGCCGTTGCCGTAGGCGGTGGCGACGGTCCGGATCAGGTCCTCCTCCGAGACCATCTTGTTGATGACCTTGCGCATGCGCTCGGAGCCACCCTCGGGGGCGAAGGTCAGGCCGGAGCGGCGGCCGTTCCTGGTGAGCTCGTTGGCGAGGTCGACGTTGAACGCGTCGACGCGGGTGGAGGGCAGCGACAGGCCGATCTTGTCGTCCTCGTACCGGTCGGCGAGGCCCTTGGCGATGTCACCGATCTCGGAGTGGTCGGCGGAGGAGAGCGAGAGCAGGCCGACCTCCTCGAAGCCGGTCGCCTTGAGGCCCTTCTCGACCATCTCGCCGATGCCGGTGATGCTTCGCTCCCGCACGGGGCGCGTGATCATGCCGGCCTGGCAGAAACGGCAGCCGCGGGTGCAGCCGCGGAAGATCTCGACGGACATCCGCTCGTGGACGGTCTCGGCGAGGGGCACGAGCGGCTGCTTGGGGTAGGGCCACTCGTCGAGGTCCATCACGGTGTGCTTGGACACGCGCCACGGGACGCCCGACCTGTTGGGGACGACACGGCCGATGCGGCCGTCCGGGAGGTACTCCACGTCGTAGAACGCCGGGATGTACACGCTGCCGGTCTTGGCGAGGCGGAGGAGCACCTCTTCGCGGCCGCCGGGGCGGCCCTCCGCCTTCCAGGCGCGGATGATCTCGGTCATGTCGAGCACGGCCTGCTCGCCGTCACCGATGATCGCGGCGTCGATGAAGTCGGCGATCGGCTCGGGGTTGAAGGCCGCGTGGCCGCCCGCGAGCACGATCGGGTCGTCGATCGTGCGGTCCTTGGACTCCAGCGGGATGCCCGCGAGGTCCAGGGCCGTGAGCATGTTGGTGTAGCCGAGCTCGGTGGAGAAGCTGAGCCCGAAGACGTCGAAGGCCTTCACGGGGCGGTGGCTGTCCACGGTGAACTGCGGCACCCGGTGCTCGCGCATCAGCGCCTCGAGGTCGGGCCACACGCTGTACGTGCGCTCGGCCAGGACGCCCTCACGCTCGTTCAGTACCTCGTAGAGGATCATGACGCCCTGGTTGGGCAGGCCCACCTCGTAGGCGTCCGGGTACATGAGCGCCCAGCGCACGTCGCAGCTGTCCCACTCCTTGACGGTGGAGTTGAGTTCACCGCCGACGTACTGGATCGGCTTCTGCACATGCGGAAGCAGAGCTTCGAGCTGAGGGAAGACGGACTCGGCAGGCATCTCGCGAACCTTCGTGAGCTGGCAGGGCGACTCTCAAGCGTAACCCGCTCGGAGTCGCCCTCCTCACGGCGATCACCACGCCCCCGCCCGGCACGGCGGGCGGGCGCCCCGCCCCGGTCAGGTGCGCAGCCGTCCGGGCCGGGCGGCCTTCGCCCACACCGCCGGCAGCTCGCGCTCCCGTTCGGCCGCGCTCGCCTCCTCCTGGCCGTGGAGCAGCCCCCAGGTGAAGGCGGTCTCGCCGGCCGCGTGGGCGTGGACGGCGATGTCGCGGAGGGTGGCGCGCGCGACGACGCTGTCCTGGTGGTCGCCCAGGACCTTCTGGACGGCCTTCACCCGCTTGCCGAGGCGTTTCGCGGGCTTGCCCAGGACGGGCGTGGCGCTCTCGGCGGCGTACCGGACGCGCTTGGCGGTCTTGCGGGCCTGGTGCATGGCGACGTCCCGGTCGTGGCCGGCGGGCAGGGCGAGGGCGCGGTCGACGCGGCCGGCGAGCCGCCGGTGCTCCTTGAGGAGTGCCTTGGCCAGCACCGTTCCGGCGTCCTCACCGGCCGCGGGGCGCAGCGGTGGGTCGGCGAGCAGGGCGTCGAGGGAGTCCAGGAGGGTGGCGTAGCGCTCGCTGTCGAGGACGGACAGGGTGCGGTGGCGGGCGGTCGCGCGGCCGGTGGCGGCCCAGGCGCGCAGCCGCCCCCGGACCGGGCCCAGGAGCAGGGTGACGGGCACGGTGTCGATGCGGGCGGTAAGCCGCTCGGCGAGGACCTCCTGGTCGCGGTCGACGCCGAGTTCGTGGGCCAGCCAGCGCAGCTCGTCGCCGACGGGGCCGGTGACGGCCGGGTCCAGGACCTTGCGGTACGTGCGGAAGGCGCTGCGCAGGCGGCGGGTGGCGACCCGCATGCTGTGCACCGAGTCGGGCAGGTCCCGGCGTACGGCGGCGTCGTAGGTGAGCAGCTTGCGCACCTGGTCGCGCAGGTGGGCGAGGACGCGGCCGCCGGCGGTGCCGTCCTCCCGGGGGTCCGGCGCGGGCCGCCATCCGGTCTCGCGGAGCGCCTTCTCCAGCTTGGACGGCGCGCTGGAGGGGGTGAGGCCCTTCTTGCGCAGCCGCTTGTCCACGGCGTCGAGGAAGGCAGGGTCGCCGCCGTCCGCCAGCTCCACTTCGATCTCGGTCCACTCGGCGGTGCCGCCGCGCCCGCCGGTGAGGCGTTCGGCGCGGACGGTGTCGGTACTGGCCTCCGCGAGCAGCGTGCCGCCGGCGTCCCGGAGGTGGCGTACGTCCCGGCGGGAGCGGAGCCGTACCTGCGGGACGAGCTCGGCGCCCCGGGTCCTGGCGCGGACCAGTGCGGCGAGGAAGGGTGGTACGCCGTCCTCGAGCGGGGCGCGTATCTCGTCCCGGGTCCCGGGGGCGACCGGCAGTTTCAGGTGCCAGCCGGCGTCGGCGCCTCCGGTGCGGCGGCGCAGCGTGATGGACGCCGCGGCGAGGCGGAGGTCCTCGGTGTCGTAGTAGACGGCGTCCAGTTCGGTGACGCCCTCGTCGGTGACGGCCGCGGTGCCGCGCACCCCGGTGAGGTCCGGCAGCCGGGCGCCGGGGCCGGCTTCGTACTTGCGCTCGATCTCACGCTTCGTGTCCGCCATCATTCGATACCGGCTACCCCGCGAGGCCCGGTCTATGCGGCCAGGGGCCGTTGCACCCTGATCGACTGGAGCAGTCCGATCGCCACCCACACGGCGAACATCGACGATCCTCCGTAGGAGACGAACGGCAGGGGCAGACCGGCGACCGGCATGATGCCGAGGGTCATGCCGATGTTCTCGAAGGCCTGGAAGGCGAACCAGGCGATGATGCCGGCGGCCACGACCGTGCCGTACAGCTCGGTGGTCTCGCGGGCGATCCGGCAGGCGCGCCACAGGACCACGCCGAGGAGCGCGATGATGGCGCCCGCTCCGATGAAGCCGAGTTCCTCGCCGGCGACGGTGAAGATGAAGTCGGTCTGCTGTTCGGGGACGAACTGCCCGGTGGTCTGGTGGCCGTTGAACAGCCCGGCTCCGTACAGTCCGCCGGAGCCGATGGCGATGCGGGCCTGGTTGGTGTTGTAGCCCGCGCCGGCCGGGTCGAGTTCGGGGTTGGCGAAGGCCGCGAAGCGGTTGATCTGGTACTGGTCGAGCACGCCGAGCGCGGCGACCAGGACCGCGCCGATGACGCCGGCGCCGATGAGCCCGAAGATCCACCGGTTGGACGCGCCGGAGGCGAGCAGGACGCCCAGCACGATCACGACCATCACCATCACCGAGCCCAGGTCGGGCATCAGCATCACGATGGCCATCGGTACGACGGCCAGGCCCAGGGACTTGGCCACCGTGCGGTGGTCGGGGTGCACCTGGTCGCCCGCGTCGACCTTGGCGGCCAGCAGCATCGCCATGCCCAGGATGATCGTGATCTTCACGAATTCGGAGGGCTGGAGCGAGAAGCCGCCGCCGATGACGATCCAGGCGTGCGCCCCGTTGATGGTGGCGCCGAGCGGGGTGAGGACGAGCAGCACCAGGATTACGGAGATGCCGTACAGCACGGGCACCGCGCCGCGCAGGGTGCGGTGGCCGAGCCAGACGGTGCCGACCATCAGGGCGAAGCCGATGCCGGTGTTGAGGACATGGCGGAAGAGGAAGGCGTACGGGTCGCCGTGGGTCAGTTCGGTGCGGTTGCGGGTGGCGGACCACACCAGCAGCGAGCCGACGGCGGACAGGGCGATCGCCGAGAACAGCAGCGGCCAGTCGAGCCTGCGCATCATCGAGTCGCGGGAGGTGAGCTTGGTCCAGGCGCCCCGGTCGGGGGCGTAGCGCGCGACGGAGAAGTTGTTGGTTCCGGCCATCGTGGGTCAGTCCCTCCGGTGCGGGGGCGGTCCCGCGAGCTGCGGCTCCCCGTCGCCCTCGCCCGGGTCGACCTTCTGGGCGTCGGGGTCGTAGGGCGTGACGACCGGCGCGTCGATGGAGCCGTCGGGCTGGATCTTGGGCAGGGCCGACTGCGGCCGGGGCAGCAGGGCCCGCTTGATGTCCTGGTTGCCCGCGTCGTCCAGACCGTAGAGGGCGTCGTAGATGTTGCGCACGGCGGGGCCGGAGGCACCGGAGCCGGTGCCGCCCTGGGAGATGGTCATGACGATGGTGAAGTCGTCGGTGTAGGTGGCGAACCAGGACGTGGTCTGCTTGCCGTAGACCTGGGCGGTGCCGGTCTTGGCATGCATCGGGATCTTGTCCTGCGGCCAGCCGCCGAACCGCCAGGCGGCGGTGCCGCCGGGCTCGACGACCGACTTCAGGCCCTTGTCGAGGTTGCTGATGGTCTCCGCGTCGACCGGGAGCCTGCCGCCGGCCCTGGGCTTGATCTCCTCGACCTTCTTGCCGTCGGGGCTGATCACGGCCTTGCCGATGGTGGGGTCGAAGAGGGTGCCGCCGTTGCTGATGGCGGCGTAGGCGGTGGCGAGCTGGATGGGGGTGATGAGCACGTCGCCCTGGCCGATGGCGAAGTTGATGCTGTCGAACGCCTTGAGCTGGTTGCCTTCGAGGCAGCTCTCGTAGGCGATCTGCTCGACGTAGCTGCCGCCCTTCTTGCCCTGCTTGCACCAGGAGTCCTTGTTGGCATCCCAGAACGCCTGCTTCCAGTGGCGGTCCGGAATACGGCCCTTGACCTCGTTGGGCAGGTCGATGCCGGTCTCGGAGCCGAAGCCGAAGTCGCGGGCGGTCCGGTAGAACCAGTCGTTGGGCTTCTTCGCCGGCTTGAGGCCGCCGTCGCGCTGCCACTCCTGGTGGCCGAGGCGGTAGAAGACGGTGTTGCAGGAGAACTTGAGGGCGTCTCCGAGGGTGATGGGGCCGTGCCCCTTGGACTCGAAGTTGGCGAAGCTCCGGCCGCCCATGCTGTAGGAGCTGCTGCAGTTGTACCGGTCGTTGAAGTCGTAGCCGGCCCGTACGGCCGCGCTCGCCGACACCACCTTGAAGACCGAGCCGGCGGGTGCCTGGCCCTGGATGGCCCGGTTGAGCAGCGGGTAGTTGGAGTTCTTGCCGGTGAGCTGGGCGTACTCCTTGCCGGAGATGCCGCCGACCCAGGCGTTGGGGTCGTAGTCGGGCTGGGAGGCCATGGCGACGACACGGCCGGTCTTGGACTCCATGACGACGACGGCGCCCGAGTCGGCCTCGTAGGGGCGGCCGGTGACCCGGTCGGTCTCCTTGCGAACCGTTTCCATCGCCTGGTGCAGCTCGTACTCGGCGACCGCCTGGACGCGGGCGTCGATGCTGGTGACGACGGTGGAGCCGGGCCGGCCGGGGTCGCTCTCCGCCTCGCCGAGGACCCGGCCCAGGTTGTCGACCTCGTAGCGGGTGACGCCGGCCTTGCCGCGCAGCGCCTTGTCGTACGTGCGCTCCAGACCGGAGCGGCCGACCATGTCGGAGCGGAGGAACGGCGAGTCGCTGTCCTTGGCCTTCTCGATCTCCTCGTCGGTGACGGGAGAGAGGTAGCCGAGGACCTGCGCGGTGCGGGCGCCGCCCGGCGCGGTGTAGCGGCGCACGGCGGTGGGTTCGGCGGTGATGCCGGGGAAGTCCTCGGCGCGTTCGCGGATCTGGAGGGCCTGCTGGGTGGTGGCCTCGTCGGTGACGGGGATGGGCTGGAAGGGCGAGCCGTTCCAGCAGGGCTGGGGCGTCTTGGAGTCGCAGAGGCGGATCTTGTCCATGACCTCCTTGGGCTTCATGCCCAGGACGCCGGCCAGCCGGGTGAGGACGCCCTTGCCGTCGTCCTTCATCTTCAGCAGTTCGGTGCGGGACGCGGAGACCACCAGGCGGGTCTCGTTGTCGGCGAGGGGGACGCCGCGCGCGTCGAGGATGGCACCGCGTACGGCGGGCTGGACGACCTGCTGCACGTGGTTGTTCTTCGCCTCGTCGGTGTACTCCTTGCCCTGCCGGATCTGGAGGTACCAGAGGCGGCCGCCGAGGGTGAGGAGCAGGGAGAAGACCAGGACCTGGATGACGATGAGCCGGATCTGGACCCGGGGGGTCCGTCCGGTCTCGGGGATGTTGCTCATGACGCGGTGGCCCCCTCGGTCACAGTCGCTTGACGCCCTTGATGCGTCCGGCCCGCGCCGCCCGGTTGCGGGCGGCCTTCATGCGCAGTACGCCGCGCTGCTCGCCGATCCGCAGACCGGTGCCGTTCGCCAGGAAGCCGGAGGCGACATCGGTGCCCGCGCCGGTGTTCTCGGCGAGGGGGTCGTTCTCGGCCCGTCTGGCGAGGGCCATGATCAGCGGCACGGTGAAGGGGGCGAGCAGCAGGTCGTAGATCACGGCGGTGATCAGCAGGGAGACCAGGCCGACGTGGCGGGCGGCGGTGTCGCCGACGAGGGCGCCGACGCCCGCGTACAGCAGCGTCGAGCCGACGGCGGCGACCACGACCATGACCATCGGGCCGGTGGCGGAGCGGAGCTGGCCGTTCTCGGGCTTGGCCAGGCCGACCAGGTAGCCGATGACGCACAGCACCAGGGCGTACCGCCCGGCGGCGTGGTCGGCGGGCGGCGCGAGGTCGGTGAGGAGGCCGGCGCCGAAGCCGATGAGGGCGCCGCTGACGTGCCCGTACACCAGCGCGAGGCCGACGACGACGAGCAGGACGATGTCGGGGACGGCGCCGGGGAGCTGGAGGCGGGCCAGGATCGACACCTGGAGGACGAGGGCGACGACCAGCAGGGTCGTCGAGAGCAGGATCCGGTTGAAACGCATGGTCACTCCCCCTCCGGCTGCCCGCTCGGGGCTCCGCTGGGCGCCCCGGTCGGGGACGGGGTCACCGTGACCGTGACGGTCGGCTCGGGCGTGGGCTTGGGCGGCAGAACGGTGTCACGCGGGTCGGCGCGCGGGGCCTGGACGACGACGCCGACGATGTCGAGCTTGCTGAAGCCGACGTACGGGCGCACGTAGATGTTCCGGGTGAGGCTGCCGGTGGACGGGTCCACACGGACCACCTCGCCGACCGGGACGCCGGGCACGAACGGCCGGTCGGCCCGGGAGCCGAAGGTGACCAGCCGGTCGCCGGGCTTGACCTTGGCCTTGCCGTTGAGGAGCTGCACGGACAGCGGGCGGTCGCCCTGGCCGGTGGCGAAGCCGAGTTCGTCGGAGCGCTCCATGCGGGTGCCCACAGTGAAGTCCGGGTCGCTGGCGAGGAGCACGGTGGAGGTGCCGGGGCCGACGGTGGTGACACGGCCGACGAGCCCGTCCCCGTTGATGACCGTCATGTCCCGCTTGATGCCGTCGTCGGAGCCCACGTCGATGGTCACCGTCCAGGAGAAGCCCTGGGCGGCTCCTATGGCGACGACCTCGGCCGCCTTGATGCCGTACTGGCCGGCGCCGGCCTTCTTCAGGAGGTTGTCGAGCTCGCGCACCCGGCTGCGGTTGCGGTCGTCGCTGCCGAGCTTCGCCTTCAGCGCGGCGTTCTCCCGTTCCAGCTCCGCTATGCGGTTGTGGCGCTCGCCGGAGTCCCGTACGGCCGCGATGGCGTTGCCGACCGGGTTGACGGCGGACGCGACGCTGTTCTCGACCGGGCCGAAGACAGTGGCGGCCGCCCGTCTGGCGCCGTCGACGGGTGACTCCTCGCCGCCGCGGATGTCCACCGTGATCAGCGCGAACGCGATGGCGACCAGCAGCACCAGGAGCAGCCGGCTCTCTCGTGTGTCCCTCACGTGGGGCGGCCGTGCCTTCCTCGTAGGAATCTCGTAGGAAATGTTTGTGCCGTTATACCAACCGGAGCAACCGGATCAACGATCAGCCGTACGGGTCCGGCAGCACCCGTACGGCTGACCTGTGGGGCCGCGCTATCTGCGCGGCTGGGCGTCCAGCACCTGCTGGAGCGCCTCGAACTCCTCGACGCACTTGCCGGAGCCGAGCGCCACCGAGTCCAGCGGGTCCTCCGCGATGTGGATCGGCATGCCGGTCTCCCGGCGGAGCCGCTCGTCGAGGCCGCGCAGCAGGGCGCCGCCGCCGGTGAGGACGATGCCCCGGTCCATGACGTCGCCGGACAGCTCCGGCGGGCACTTGTCGAGGGTCGTCTTCACCGCGTCGACGATGGCGTTGACCGGCTCCTCGATGGCCTTGCGGACCTCGGCGGCCGAGATGACCACCGTCTTGGGGAGCCCGGAGACGAGGTCACGGCCGCGGATCTCGGTGTGCTCGTCGGTGTCCAGGTCGTACGCCGAACCGATGGTGATCTTGATCTGTTCGGCGGTCCGCTCGCCGAGGAGGAGGCTGTACTCCTTCTTGACGTGCTGGATGATCGCGTTGTCCAGCTCGTCACCGGCCACCCGGATGGACTGTGCCGTGACGATTCCGCCGAGCGAGATGACCGCGACCTCGGTGGTGCCGCCACCGATGTCGACGACCATGTTGCCGGTGGCCTCGTGGACCGGGAGCCCGGAGCCGATGGCAGCGGCCATGGGCTCCTCGATGATGTGCACCTGGCGGGCGCCCGCCTGGGTGGACGCCTCGATGACGGCGCGGCGCTCGACGCCCGTGATGCCGGACGGCACACAGACGACGACCCGCGGGCGGGCCAGGTAGCGGCGCTTGTGGATCTTGAGGATGAAGTAGCGGAGCATGCGCTCCGTGATCTCGAAGTCGGCGATCACGCCGTCCTTCAGCGGACGCACGGCCACGATGTTGCCGGGAGTGCGGCCGATCATTTTCTTGGCTTCGGCCCCGACCGCCAGGATGCCGCCGGTGTTGGTGTTGATCGCGACGACGGACGGCTCGTTGAGGACGATGCCGCGACCCCTCACGTACACCAGCGTGTTGGCGGTCCCGAGGTCGACAGCCATGTCACGGCCGATGAACGACATTGAGTTCCCCTTGTTTCCCATGAGGATGCGTCGGGCCTTCCCAATTAGAGCGTTGACGGCTTCTCAGGTCGGCGAGGTGGGTGGTGTGGCGAGGAGATTCACATCGTAGTCCCGCCTGCGCGGACACGGCGCGGTGGCCCGCCTCTGTATAGGTGACGAAGTGTCGGAGCGATGCGTTCCCGGTCGTGGCGTTCATATGCCGAAGGGCGACCGAAATTCCTTCGGTCGCCCCAGGTCATGAGCGCTGTATGGCTGACAGCGGGTCAGGAAATGCCGGGGAAGAAAATCTTCAGTTCCCGAATGGCGGACTCCTCCGAGTCCGAGGCGTGAATCAGGTTCTCCCGGACGATGGTGCCGAAATCACCACGGATGGAGCCGGGCGCCGCGGCGATCGGGTCCGTCGGACCCGCGAGCTGGCGTACGCCCTCGATGACCCGCTCGCCCTCGACGACCAGCGCGACGACCGGACCGGAGGACATGAACGCCACGAGCGGCTCGTAGAACGGCTTGCCCTTGTGCTCGCCGTAGTGCTGCTCCAGCGTGTCCTGGTCCAGGTGGCGCAGTTCCATCGCGGTGATGGCCCAGCCGGCCTTGCGCTCGATACGACCGATGATCTCGCCGATCAGGCCGCGGCGAACGGCGTCGGGCTTGAGAAGGACGAGCGTGCGCTGGGTCATGTTGTTACGGCTCCTTGCAGGCATACGTGTGCGGTGAGCCGAGGCTACAGGGGCCCCCGGCCCCCGCGGCACCGGGTCCCCGCCTTCCGCGCGGCTGCGCCGTCCGGGGGACGCCCGCCCGCGCGGGGCGGGCCGGGGGCGCGGCGGCCGTCAGGGGGCCTGGGCCGCCCACCTGGCCTTGGCCGCGTCGATCTTGCGGCCGAAGTGGACCGACGCCCACCACAGCCCGCCGAACACCGCGCCCAGGAAGAACATGACCGGCACGATGAAACCGCTCAGGACCAGCGCCACCTGGAGCGCCCAGCCGAGCTGTATCCCACCCGGTCGGGTGATCATGCCGCACAGCAGCACGCTCAGGGCCATCAGGATGCCGCAGACCGTCCAGACGGTGCCCATCGACAGGCTGTCGTCCTTCATGGCCACCAGCCCGGCGAAGCCGATCACGAAGAACTCGCCGATCAGCGTGGACGCACAGAGCGTACGCATCAGAAACCTCAGCCCTTCCCCAGCAGCAGCCGGGCCTCACCGACCGTGATCACCGAACCCGTGACGAGGACGCCCGCGCCCGCGAACTCGGACTCCTCCTCCGCCAGGGTGATCGCCGCCTCCAGCGCGTCGTCCAGACGCGGCTCGACCACCACCCGCTCGTCGCCGAAGACCTCGACGGCGACGGCGGCCAGCTCGTCCGCGTCCATCGCGCGATGGCTGGAGTTCTGCGTGACGACGACCTCGGCGAAGATCGGCTCGAACGCCTCCAGCAGCCCCCGCACGTCCTTGTCGCCGCTCGTGCCGACGACACCGACCAGCCGGGAGAACCCGAACGCCTCGCTGATGCCCTCGGCCGTGGCCCGTGCGCCCGCCGGGTTGTGCGCGGCGTCCAGCACCACGGTCGGGCTGCGCCGCACCACCTCCAGGCGGCCCGGCGAGACCACGGAGGCGAACGCCCCGCGGATCCGGTCCAGGTCCAGCGTCCGCGCCTCCTGGGCGCCGATGCCGAAGAACGCCTCCACGGCCGCCAGCGCCACCGCCGCGTTGTGCGCCTGGTGCGCGCCGTACAGCGGGAGGAAGATCCCTTCGTACTCGCCGCCGAGCCCGCGCAGGGTGAGTAGCTGCCCGCCGACCGCGATCTCGCGCGAGACGACGCCGAACTCCATGCCCTCGCGGGCCACGGTCGCGTCGACCTCGACGGCCTTCTTCAGCATCACCTGCGCCGCGTCCACCGGCTGCTGGGCCAGGATGACGGTGGCGCCCTGCTTGACGATCCCGGACTTCTCCCCGGCGATCTCGGCGTGCGTCGAGCCAAGCCGGTCCGTGTGGTCCAGGTCGATGGGGGTGACCACGGCGACGTCGCCGTCGATCACGTTGGTCGCGTCCCAGGTGCCGCCCATGCCGACCTCGACGACCGCCACGTCCACCGGAGCGTCGGCGAACGCCGCGTACGCCATACCGGTGAGGACCTCGAAGAAGGACAGCCGGTACTCCTGGGAGCCGTCGACCATCTCCACGTACGGCTTGATGTCCCGGTACGTCTCGATGAACCGCTCGTGGCCGATCGGCGCGCCGTCGAGGCTGATCCGCTCGGTGATCGACTGCACGTGCGGCGAGGTGTACCGCCCGGTGCGGAGGTCGAACGCGCCGAGCAGCGCCTCGATCATCCGGGCCGTGGACGTCTTGCCGTTGGTGCCGGTGATGTGGATCGAGGGGTACGCGCGCTGCGGCTCGCCCAGCACGTCCATCAGCGCCGCGATCCGCGTCACCGAGGGCTCCAGCTTGGTCTCGCCCCAGCGGGTGGCGAGCTCCTGCTCCACCTCCCGCAGCGCCTGGTCCACCTCCGGGTCGGCCGGCCGGGAGGGCACCGCCTCGGCGGCCCCGGGGGGACCGGCCTGGGTGCGCAGCGTACGGCTGCCGGCCTCGATCACCGCCAGGTCGGGATCTCGGTGGGTCTCGGCTTCCACGATGTCGTCGAAGTCGTCGCTGTCGCTGGACGGGGGCTGCTCACTCACAGGGCCAGTCTACGGAGCCCCGCCGCCGGCGCCCGGACCGGTGCCGCGACGGCGGGGGTGCGGGGCGGACGCCCCGCGCCCCCGCCGTCCGGGTCACGCCTCGGGAAGGCTCGCCAGCTGGTTCTCGATGCGGGCGATGTCCTCGTCGGCCTTGGCCAGTCGGGTACGGATCTTGTCCACGACGTTGTCCGGCGCCTTGGCGAGGAACGCCTCGTTGCCGAGCTTCGCGGTCGCCTGGGCCTTCTCCTTCTCGGCGGCGGCCAGGTCCTTGGCGAGGCGCTTGCGCTCGGCCGCCACGTCGATGGTGCCCGACAGGTCGAGCGCGACGGTGGCGCCCGCGACCGGCAGGGAGGCGGTGGCGTGGAAGCCCTCGCCCTCCGGCTGGAGGCGCAGCAGCTGGCGGATGGCCGCCTCGTGCGGGGCCAGGGCCGTGCCGGTGAGGTCCAGGCGGGCCGGGACCTTCTGGCCGGGCTGGAGGCCCTGGTCGGAGCGGAAGCGGCGGACCTCGGTGACGACCCGCTGGACGAGCTCGATCTCGCGCTCGGCGGCCTCGTCGCGGAAGCCCGAGTCGGCGGGCCAGTCGGCGATGACGAGGGACTCGCCGCCGGTGAGCGAGGTCCACAGGGTCTCGGTGACGAACGGGACCACCGGGTGCAGCAGCCGCAGCGACACGTCCAGGACCTCGCCCAGGACGCGGGCCGAGACCTTGGCGGGCTCGCCGCCGCCGAAGAAGGTGGTCTTCGACAGCTCGACGTACCAGTCGAAGACCTCGTCCCACGCGAAGTGGTAGAGCGCGTCGGAGAGCTTCGCGAACTGGAAGTCCTCGTAGTACGCGTCGACCTCGGCGACCGTCTTGTTGAGCCGCGACAGGATCCACCGGTCGGTGGCGGACATCTCGGAGGCGTCCGGCAGCGGGCCCTCCACCGTGGCGCCGTTCATCAGCGCGAAGCGGGTGGCGTTCCAGATCTTGTTGGCGAAGTTGCGGGACGCCTGGACCCAGTCCTCGCCGATCGGCACGTCGGTGCCGGGGTTGGCGCCGCGGGCCAGCGTGAACCGCACGGCGTCGGAGCCGTACGCGTCCATCCAGTCCAGCGGGTCGACGACGTTGCCGAAGGACTTGGACATCTTCTTGCCGCGCTCGTCACGGACGAGACCGGTCAGGGCGATGGTCGTGAACGGGACCTCGCCGTCCATCGCGTACAGGCCGAACATCATCATCCGGGCGACCCAGAAGAAGATGATGTCGTGGCCGGTGAGCAGGACGTCGGTGGAGTAGAACTTCTCCAGGTCCGGGGTCCGCTCCGGCCAGCCGAGCGTGGAGAACGGCCACAGGCCGGAGGAGAACCAGGTGTCCAGGACGTCGGTGTCCTGGGTCCAGCCCTCGCCGGTGGGCGCCTCGTCGTCGGGTCCGACGCAGACGACCTCGCCGTCCGGGCCGTACCAGACGGGGATGCGGTGGCCCCACCAGAGCTGGCGCGAGATGCACCAGTCGTGCATGTTGTCGACCCAGTCGAAGTACCGCTTCGACATGTCCTCCGGGTGGATCTTCACCCGGCCGTCGCGGACCGCGTCACCGGCGGCCTGGGCGAGCGGACCGACCTTGACCCACCACTGCATCGACAGGCGCGGCTCGATGGTGGTCTTGCAGCGCGAGCAGTGGCCGACGGAGTGGACGTACGGGCGCTTCTCGGCGACGATCCGGCCCTGCGAGCGCAGCGCGCCGACGACGGCGCTGCGCGCCTCGAAGCGGTCCAGGCCCTGGAAGGGACCGTGGACGGTGATGACACCGCGCTCGTCCATGATCGTCATGGACTCCAGGCCGTGGCGCTGGCCGATCGCGAAGTCGTTCGGGTCGTGGGCCGGGGTCACCTTGACGGCGCCGGTGCCGAACTCCGGGTCGACGTGGGTGTCCGCGACGACCGGGATGGTGCGGTCGGTCAGCGGCAGCTTGATGCGCTTGCCGACGAGGTGCTTGTACCGCTCGTCGTCCGGGTGGACGGCGACCGCGGTGTCACCGAGCATCGTCTCGGCGCGGGTGGTGGCGACGACGAGCGTCTCGTCGCCCTCGCCGTACCGGATGGAGACGAGCTCGCCGTCGTCCTCCTGGTACTCCACCTCGATGTCGGAGATGGCGGTGAGACAGCGCGGGCACCAGTTGATGATGCGCTCGGCGCGGTAGATCAGCTCGTCGTCGAACAGCCGCTTGAAGATGGTCTGGACGGCCTTGGACAGGCCCTCGTCCATGGTGAACCGCTCGCGCGACCAGTCGACGCCGTCACCGAGGCGGCGCATCTGGCCGAGGATCTTGCCGCCGTACTCCTCCTTCCACTGCCAGACGCGCTCGACGAACTCCTCGCGGCCCAGGTCGTGGCGGGACTTGCCCTCCTCGGCGAGCTGCTGCTCGACCTTGTTCTGGGTGGCGATGCCGGCGTGGTCCATGCCGGGCAGCCACAGCGCCTCGTACCCCTGCATCCGCTTGCGGCGGGTGAGGGCGTCCATGAGCGTGTGCTGGAAGGCGTGGCCCAGGTGGAGGCTGCCGGTGACGTTCGGCGGCGGGATGACGATGGTGTACGGCGGCTTCTCGCTCGTCGCGTCCGCCGTGAAGTAACCGCGCTCTACCCAGCGCTCGTACAGCTTCCCCTCTACCTCGGCCGGCGCGTACTGGGTCGGCAGTTCGGGGACGGATGCTGGCTGCTGCTGAGTGTTCTCGGTCACGGGCCACAGTTTAGAGGTGTCACAGGCCCGTACTGAAACGGGAATGTTCGGTAACGGTTGGGCCCCCCGCCGCACCGGTGCCCACGGCTTTCGGCCAGGATGTGAGGAACGCATAAGCATTCGGAGGGGGAACCCCTTAATGAGTTACAACCAGCCGGGCCCGTACGGCGGACAGCCCCAGCAGCCCGGACCGTACGGTCAGCCGGGCCCTTACGGCCAGCAGCCGCAGGCGCCCCAGCCCGGCTACGGCTACCCGCAGCAGGCGCCGCCCCCGCAGGGCGTGCCGCAGCAGGGTTACGGCCACCCCCAGCAACCCGGCCCCTACGGCCAGCCCCCGCAAGCGCCCTACGGCGCCGGCCCCGGCGCCTACCCCCCGCCCCCGCCGCCGGCCCCCAAGAAGAAGACGGGCCTCATCCTCGGCGCGGTCGCGGTCGTGGCGGCGATCGGCGTGGGCGCGTACTTCGTCCTCGGCGGCTCGGGCGGCGCCGACATCGCGGACGACGGTCCCCACAAGCTGGTGACGCCGGAGACGGTGCTGACGGAGTACAAGAAGGGCAAGGGCGACAGCGGTTCGTCGTCCGACGACGACCTCAAGGACGCCGAGAAGTGGGGCGTGAAGAACGCCAAGGAGGTCGAGGCCGGTTACCAGGCGGGGGACGTCCAGCAGAACCCCTTCACGGCCAAGATGCTCCAGTTCGGTGGCGTGTACGGCGAGATCGAGGACCCCGAGAAGGTCGTCGACGCGTTCTTCGCCCACATGAAGACGGAGTCGGAGAAGGACAGCAGCGAGGACGCCGAGCTGGTCGGCAGCCCCCAGGCGTACACGCCCGAGGGCCTGGAGGGCGCGGTCCTCAAGTGCCAGCAGGTGAAGACCAAGCCGGGCGGCGGCGGGTCCGGGGCGGGCCCCAAGGACTTCACCGTCTCGGTGTGCGTGTGGGGTGACTACAGCACGCTCGGCATGGTGATGCCGGTCGACATGGCCAGCGCCATGTCGGGCAAGAGCAGCAGCGTCGAGGAGGCGGCCGGCATCGCCGCCAAGCTCCGCAAGGAAGTCCGCGTCAAGGCCTGACGCGCCCCGGCGAACGACGAAGGCGCCCGCCCGGTTCGGGGAACCGGGCGGGCGCCTTCGGGGTGTTTGGGGTTACGCCGACTTCTCGTGGCGGCCCGGGTCCTTGACGACCCGGGGGACGAGCGTCGGGTTGACGTTGTTGTGGACGACGTCCTCGGTGATGACGACGCGGGCGACGTCCTTGCGGGACGGAACCTCGTACATCACCGACATCAGGACCTCCTCCATGATGGCGCGCAGGCCGCGCGCGCCGGTGCCGCGGAGGATGGCCTGGTCGGCGATGGCCTCGAGGGCCGGGCGGTCGAAGTCCAGCTCGACGCCGTCGAGTTCGAAGAGGCGCTGGTACTGCTTGACCAGCGCGTTGCGCGGCTCGACGAGGATCTTCAGCAGGGCCTCGCGGTCCAGGTTGTGGACCGAGGTGATGACGGGGAGACGGCCGATGAACTCGGGGATCATCCCGAACTTCACCAGGTCCTCCGGCATGACCTCCTGGAACTGGTCGCTCGCCTCGATCTCGCGCTTGGAGCGGATCGTCGCGCCGAAGCCGATGCCCTTGGCACCCGCCCGGGACTCGATGATCTTCTCCAGGCCGGCGAAGGCGCCGCCCACGATGAACAGCACGTTCGTCGTGTCGATCTGGATGAACTCCTGGTGCGGGTGCTTGCGCCCACCCTGCGGGGGCACCGAGGCCGTGGTGCCTTCCAGGATCTTGAGGAGCGCCTGCTGGACGCCCTCGCCCGACACATCGCGGGTGATCGACGGGTTTTCGCTCTTACGGGCGACCTTGTCGATCTCGTCGATGTAGATGATGCCCGTCTCGGCCTTCTTGACGTCGTAGTCGGCGGCCTGGATGAGCTTCAGGAGGATGTTCTCGACGTCCTCGCCCACGTACCCCGCCTCCGTGAGCGCCGTCGCGTCGGCGATGGCGAACGGGACGTTGAGCATCCGGGCCAGCGTCTGGGCCAGGAGCGTCTTGCCGGAGCCGGTGGGGCCCAGCAACAGGATGTTGGACTTGGCGAGTTCGATCGCGTCGTCCCGGCCCGCGCCCCCGCCGTTCTCACCGGCCTGGACGCGCTTGTAGTGGTTGTACACCGCGACGGAGAGGGCCTTCTTGGCCGGCTCCTGGCCGACGACGTACCCCTCCAGGAACTCGTAGATCTCGCGCGGCTTGGGGAGTTCCTCCCAGCGGACCTCGCTCGTCTCCGCGAGCTCCTCTTCGATGATCTCGTTGCAGAGGTCGATGCACTCGTCGCAGATGTACACACCGGGGCCTGCGATGAGCTTCTTCACCTGCTTCTGGCTCTTTCCGCAGAACGAGCACTTGAGCAGGTCGCCGCCATCACCGATGCGTGCCACGAGGTGCTTCCCCTTCGCCTGGGAGCGGCTTGGTTCAGCCGACTCCTGGTGCCTCATATCCGACGGTACCTTGCCGGGGCCCTGGTTCGGGCCCCCCTTGGCACGGTTCACACCGTGCCAAGGGAAGGCGGGGCCGTCAGGCAGCCGCCGCTGCGGTGCTCTTGCGGGTGGAGACGATCTGGTCCACCAGGCCGTACGCCAGGGCGTCCTCGGCCGTGAGGATCTTGTCGCGCTCGATGTCGTCGCGGATCTTCTCGATCGGCTGGGTGGAGTGCTTGGCCAGCATCTCCTCCAGCTGCGTACGCATGCGCAGGATCTCGTTGGCCGCGATCTCCAGGTCGGAGAGCTGCTCACGGCCGGTGCCGCCGGACGGCTGGTGGATCAGCACACGCGCGTTGGGCAGGGCCATCCGCTTGCCGGGGGTGCCGGCGGCCAGCAGCACGGCCGCGGCGGAGGCCGCCTGGCCCATGCAGACCGTCTGGATGTCCGGCTTCACGAACTGCATCGTGTCGTAGATGGCCGTCAGCGCGGTGAAGGAGCCACCGGGGCTGTTGATGTAGATGGAGATGTCGCGGTCCGGGTCCATCGACTCCAGGCACAGCAGCTGCGCCATGACGTCGTTGGCCGAGGCGTCGTCGATCTGCACGCCGAGGAAGATCACGCGCTCCTCGAAGAGCTTCGCGTACGGGTCGTACTCGCGCACGCCCTGGGAGGTGCGCTCGACGAAGCGGGGGACGACGTACCGGTTGTCCACCTGCGGGCCGGTGTAGAGGCCGCTCGCGGAGAAGTTGCTCATATGGGTGTTCACCATCCTGGTGGCGTTCGGCGGGGCTGGGGGGCGAGGGGCGGGGGCGCTCAGGCGCCGGTGCCGCCACCGCCCGGAACGCCCGCGGCGGCAGACATGATGTCGTCGATCAGGCCGTACTCCTTGGCCTCCCCGGCGGTGAACCAGCGGTCGCGGTCACCGTCGCGGATGATCGTCTCCACGGACTGGCCGGAGTGGCGCGCGGTGATCTCGGCCATGCGCTTCTTCGTGCGGAGGAGGTACTCGGCCTGGATCTTGATGTCCGAGGCGGTGCCGCCGATGCCGGCGGAGCCCTGGTGCATCAGGATGTCCGTGTTCGGCAGCGCGAAGCGCTTGCCGGGGGTGCCGCCGGTGAGCAGGAACTGACCCATCGAGGCTGCCATGCCCATACCGATGGTGACGACGTCGTTCGGGATGTACTGCATGGTGTCGTAGATGGCCATGCCGGCCGTCACCGAGCCACCCGGGCTGTTGATGTACAGGTAGATGTCCTTGTCCGGGTCGGCGGCAAGGAGCAGCATCTGCGAGGTGATCTTGTTCGCGATCTCGTCGTCGACCTGCTGGCCGAGGAAGATGATCCGCTCGCCGAGCAGCCGGTTGTAGACATGGTCGCCGAGGCCACCACCGATGGACGGCTCACCCGCGGCGTAAGGCATCAGATTCGTCACGTATCCACCTGCTCGTCTCTGACGGCTCCGGCCGTCTCAGCGTCGTACGTACTGGGGGCGGGTAATGGCCTGCCCTCGTATTCATGGACCCTAACGCGCAGGTCGGACAACACCATCCCGGTTCCCCAACTGTTCGCTGGGAGCGCAAGGTAGTTGGGCCGGCAGGCCCCGGGGGCTCCCGTACGGCGACGGGCCCGACCGCACGCGGGTGCGGATCGGGCCCGTCGGACCGTTCATACCGGGGCCGTGGCTCAGGCCTCGTTCTTGTCCTCGGACTCCGCGGACTCCTCGGTGGAGGCCTCGGCCGTCTCGGCGGACTCGGCGGACTCGTCCTCGTCGTCGTCGAGCTCGACCGGCTCGCCGTTGGTGTCGACGACCTTGGCGGCCTCGACGACGACCGCGAGGGCCTTGCCGCGGGCGACCTCGCCGACGAGCATCGGCACCTGGCCGCCCTCGACGACGGCCTTGGCGAACTGGTCGGGGCTCATGCCGGAGGAGGCGGCACGCCGCATGAGGTGCTCGGTGAGCTCCTCCTGGTTGACGTTGAGCTTCTCCTTGTTGACCAGCTCGTCGAGGATGAACTGGGTCTTGATGCCCTTGACCGCCTGCTCGCGGGTCTCGGTCTCGAACTCCTCGACCGTCTTGCCCTGGAGCTCCAGGTACTTCTCCAGCGTCAGACCCATCTGGCCGAGCTGGTGGTGCTCCAGGTTGTGCTTGCGGGTGTTGACCTCGTCCTCGAGGAGCTTCTCGGGGATCGGCACCTCGGCCAGCTCGATGAGCTGGTCCAGCACGCGCTCCTGGGCCTGGGTGGCCTGGTCGTACTGCTTCATGTTCTCGAGGCGCTTGCGGCTGTCGGCCTTCAGCTCCTCGAGGGTGTCGAACTCGGACGCCATCTGCGCGAAGTCGTCGTCGAGCTCGGGGAGCTCACGGGCGGCGACCTGGGTGACCTTGACGGTGACCTCGGCCTCCTTGCCCTCGGCGGAGCCGCCCTTGAGCTGGGAGGTGAAGGTGGCCTCGCCACCGGCCTCCAGGCCGGTCACGGCCTCGTCGATGCCGTCGAGGAGCTCACCGGAGCCGATGGTGTACTGCACGCCGGAGGCGACACCGTCCGGCAGGACCTCGCCGTCGACCTTGGCCTCGAGGTCGACCGTCACGACGTCACCCTCGGCGGCGGCGCGCTCGACCGGGTTGGTGGACGCGAAGCGGTCGCGAAGCTGCTCGACGGACTTCTCGACGTCCTCGTCGGTGACCTCGACGGCGTCGACCGTGACCTCGATGCCGGAGTAGTCCGGGATCTCGATCGTCGGGCGGATGTCGACCTCGGCGGTGAAGGCCAGCAGCTCGCCGTCCTTCAGCTCGGTGATGTCGACCTCGGGCTGACCCAGCGGGTTGACCTCGGCCTCGTTGACGGCCTCGGT
This sequence comes from Streptomyces sp. NPDC039423, assembly GCF_055598725.1. Lineage (NCBI taxonomy): Bacteria > Bacillati > Actinomycetota > Actinomycetes > Kitasatosporales > Streptomycetaceae > Streptomyces > Streptomyces sp. NPDC039423. Next base: position 417,100 of record NZ_JBVKAH010000001.1, on the reverse strand, counting down.
GTAGAACTTCGGGAGGGCGTCGTTGACGGCCTCCTCCAGCACCGCACCACGGCCGAACCGCTGGTCGATGACACGAGCCGGGATCTTGCCCTTGCGGAAGCCCTTGACCGTGACCTGCTGGTTGATCTTCTTGTACGCCGCGTCGAGGCTGTCCTTGAGCTCCTCGAAGGGCACCTCGACAGTGAGCCGAACCCGGGTCGGGTTCAGGGTCTCCACGGCGCTCTTCACGGTTCGGTCTCCTTGGTGGCTGATTCTTGGATTCTGCCGGTGCCGCTTGCGGCGGTTCCGGCGGATTCGGCCCGGTCAGAGAGACACACGGGCACGCAGCTTGCATAGTAACCGCAAGCGGGATGAGGCCCACAATGTGATCTTGGTTGCGCGCATGATCCGGCGCGTCCGGTGTGGTCGGGGTGGCGGGATTTGAACCCACGGCCTTCCGCTCCCAAAGCGGACGCGCTACCAAGCTGCGCCACACCCCGTCGGTGCGACACGTAGGGTACATGCCCCGCGTCGGTGCGTCGGCACCTTTGTGAGGGGGTGTGCGGCGACCGCACACGACCCGCTACGATGACGATGCGTTCGTGCCGCGGTCCTGTGACCCGCGGCGCGCTGCTCGCGGGCGTAGCTCAATGGTAGAGCCCTAGTCTTCCAAACTAGCTACGCGGGTTCGATTCCCGTCGCCCGCTCCGTCCGGCCGCGGCCCGGGTGAGGGGACCTGTTCCCCCCGCCCGGGCCGCGCCGCGTTCCCCGGGCCGCCGCCGCGGGCCGTTCACCCGAGCTGCGCCTTCACGTGCCCGACCACCTCGGCGAATTCCCGGCTCGGGGAGAAGTCGACGTACTCGCAGTCCTCCAGGGCCTCGGGGGCGTGGCCGGGTTCCCAGTAGAAGGCCTGTCCCGCCTCGTAGGTGCGGTCCCCGTCCGCGGTGCGCATCCTGAGCCGCCCCTTGAACAGGTAGCCCCAGTGGGGGCACTGGCAGAGGTCGCCGGGCAGGCCCTTGAGGGCCGGGCCCATGTCCGTACCGCTTGGGAAGCGGACGAAGGCGACGGTCATGTCACCCCCGACTTCCCGCGTCCGCAGTTCCACGCCGCCGCCCTCGATGGCGACGGGGGTGTCCTCGCGTGTCGCTCCCGTCATGTCTCCTCCTCGGCCGGATCCCCCTTCCAGTCTGGGTCGGGGCACGACCGGCTGCGACTCGGAAAGGGAGCTCAGAAACTGATCTGGTTGATCGTCGAGGCGATGGAGTCGAGGAAGCGCTGTATCGAGGGCGCCATGCCGGACGAGGCGAGGAAGAAACCGAAGAGCACGGCGACCACCGCCGGCCCCGCCTTGAGGGAGCCGCCGCGAATCAACACCACCAGGATGATCGCCAACAGCAGCACCACGGACAGTGAAATGGCCACAACTGATCACACACCCTCGGTCGGTCCACCTTGCCGGCCCCGGGGTGCGCGGCCCGGCGCCCCCCGTTGGCTCCATCGTGCCACCAACCTCCCCCCGAATGAGGCCCACTGACACATCGTTCACCTGGGGATCGCGGCCACCGCGCGCCCCCACCGCTGCCGCCGTCTACCCCCGCAGCGCCGGTCCGAAAACCGGTACACGAATTCCCTCTGATCTTTTCGCGTCGCACACAGCGGGGTCACAGGTAATTCGCAGCGTGCCCGGCGAGTAATTCTCCGCGGCAGAAGCGGTAACGGTATGCACCATTTAAGGGGGATTAACCAGGGCATAGGGTGCAGTTGCGGGTGGTGTCATAAAGGAATGGACGCGTCGCGCGGCCGGTTTTACGAATTGCCGGAGGCGTGGCTAGGGTGCCTTGGATGTTCCAGGCTCCGCATGGAAATCAGCAGGCCCTGCTCCCGCCGGTCCGGGAGCCCGAGACCACGACGAGCACCCGCGAGCGCGGGACGGACAGACCCGGCCGGGACGCGTTCTTCGACAACGCCAAGTACCTGGCGATCGTGCTCGTCGCCATGGCGCACGCCTGGGAGCCCGTCATGGACGGCAGCCGGGCGACCAGAGCGCTGTACATGTTCGTCTACACCTTCCACATGCCCGCGTTCATCGTGATCTCCGGGTACTTCTCGCGGAGCTTCACCGGGCGCCCGGACCAGCTCAGGCGCCTGGTCTCCGGGCTCGTCGTGCCGTACGTGGTGTTCGAGGTGGCGTACTCGCTCTACCGGCGCTGGGCCGGCCACGTCCCCGACCAGGCCCTGAGCCTGACCGACCCGATCTACCTCACCTGGTTCCTGATCGCGCTGTTCGTCTGGCGGCTGTCCACCCCCCTGTGGCGCAGCCTCCGCCACCCGCTGCCCGTCGCCCTGGTCGTCGCCGCCCTCGGCTCGCTCACCCCCGGCATCGGCCAGGACCTGGACCTCCAGCGGGTGCTCCAGTTCCTGCCGTTCTTCGTGCTGGGCCTGTCGCTGGAGCCCGCGCACTTCGACCTGGTGCGGCGGCGGGCGGTACGGATCGCGGCGGTGCCGGTCGCGCTGGGCGCCCTGGCGTTCACCTACTGGATCGCCCCGGACATCCGGATGAGCTGGTTCTACCGCAGCACCAGCGCCGAGGAGCTGGACGCGCCCTGGTGGGCCGGGCCGGTCATGACCTGCGCGCTGTTCGGCTGCGCCCTGGTGCTCACCGTCGCCTTCCTGTCCTGGGTGCCGCGCCGGCGGACCTGGTTCACCGTCCTCGGGGCGGGCACCATCTGCGGCTACCTGCTGCACGGGTTCCTGGTGAAGGCCATGGAGTACTGGCCGCTCGTCCCCGCCTACCACCTCGGCACCCCCCTCGGGCGGGTCGTCGTCACGGCGGTGGCCGCCCTCGCGGTGACCGCCCTGTGCACCCCGCCGGTGCGGCGGGCGCTGCGATGGGTGACCGAGCCGCGGATGGGGTGGGCGTTCCGGCGGGAGGCCTCCGCCACCGCCCGCCGCTGAGCGACCCCGGCGCTCAGGCCCCGTCGGGCCGGAGCCCCAGCAGCGCGCGGGTCCTCGCGTACTTGGCGGTCAGCCGGGCCCGGGTCACCCCATCCAGGAGGGCGAGGCGCTCCGGGTCGGCGTTGTGCGCCAGGTCGGCCTCCTTGACGAGCAGGGCGCCCGGCACGGCCAGGATCCGGGCGGTGTACGCCTCCGGTTCCTCGCCCGGCCGCTTGGTGAGCGCCAGCACCATGTCCTTGACGGACGGCGGCAGGGCGGCCCCGCGCAGCCAGGCCTCGGACAGCCGGTCGTCCTCCACGGCGTCGTGCAGCCAGGCCGCGGCCACCTGTTCGTCGCTGCCGCCCCGGGCCCGTACCCCCTCCGCGACCGCCCGGAGGTGCCCGGCGTAGGGGCGGCCCGCCTTGTCGGTCTGGCCGGCGTGGGCCTCCCGCGCGAGCGCCTCGATCTCGGCCAACGACAGGTACCCCATGTCCCCTCCCTAAGCGTCACGGGTGATGAGCAGCAGCGCGCGGTCGTCGTTGACGTCCTTCGCGCACGCCTCGATCAGGTGCCAGGCCGCGCCCTCGAAGCCGGTCGCCACATGGCGGTCCGCCTCGCCGGTGAGCCGGTCGATGCCCTCGGCGATGTCCCGGTCCGCGGCCTCCACCAGGCCGTCGGTGAACAGCATCAGCACGTCCCCGGGCCGCAGCGAGCCCTTGACCGAGTGGAACTCGGCACGGTCGTACACGCCCAGCAGCGGGCCCTCCCCGGACTTCTCCTCCCACCGGCCGCTGCCCGCGTGGAGCTGGAGCGCCGGGAGGTGGCCCGCCGACAGCAGCTCGTAGTCGCCCGAGTCGAGGTCGAGCACCAGGTGGATGGAGGTGGCGAAGCCCTCGTCCCAGTCCTGGCGCAGCAGATAGCCGTTGGCGGCCGGCAGGAAGCCGTGCGGGGGCAGCGAGCCGAGCAGCCCGCCGAAGGCCCCGGACAGCAGCAGGGCGCGGGAGCCCGCGTCCATGCCCTTGCCGGACACGTCGGTCAGGACGACCTCCAGGGTGCGGCCGCCCTGCGTCCTGGCGGCGACCACGAAGTCGCCCGAGAAGGACTGGCCGCCCGCCGGGCGCAGCGCCATCTCGTGGTGCCAGCCCTTGGGCAGCCGGGGCAGGGCGCTCTGCACCCGGATGCGCTCGCGCAGGTCGAACAGCATCGTCCCACCGCGCCGCCACGGCACCCCCACCCGGGCCCGGAACTGCGCTATCAGCAGCCCGAACAGTCCGCACGCGGCCACCACCAGCACCGTGCCGGGGGTGACCCGGGCGGCGCCCTGGGTGTACGGGCCGAGGAGGGCGGACTCGACGATCAGGGCGCCGGCGGACGCCGCGTACAGGGCCAGCAGGCTCGCCGGGCGCAGCAGCAGGCCGCCCGCGACGATGGGCAGGACCAGTGCGGCCGGGGCAGCCCATACGGGGGTGGTGACGGTGAGGAACGTGATCAGCGGGACGGTGAGCAGGAGGCCCGCCAGGGCGATCCAGTCGGAGCCGTCGCCGCGGAAGTAGTCGACGCCCGACTTGCGCAGGCCGACCTTGACCCGGCGCGCGGACTTCCGCATCCGGGCCAGGTACGCGTCCACTCGTGCGCTACGGGCCATTGGCCTGGACCCTATCCATCCGGCGGCGCCCCGTGCAGGGGGACCCCTGTGACATTGCGTTCGAAATTGGGTCGCCCGGGGGGCGCGTGCCTGCTACCCATGGCATATGACGACGGATTTACGTGTCCTCGGGCCGGCCGAATGGGACGCCTGGTACGGGCAGTTGATGCTGGCGTTCGGCGGGGCGCTCGAAGCCCGGCAGGAACGGGAGCTGTGGGACGCGCTCACCGAGCGTGAGCGTTCCCTCGGCGTCTGGGACGGCGACGTGTGCGTCGGTACGACGGGGGCGTTCTCGTTCCGGTTGTCCGTGCCCGGCGGCTCGCTGGTGCCCGCGGCCGGCGTCACGATGGTGAGCGTGGCCCCGACGCACCGGCGGCGCGGGATCCTCACGTCGATGATGCGGCGCCAGCTCGACGACGTGTTCGCCTGGGGCGAGCCACTGGCCGTGCTGACGGCGTCGGAACCGGCTATTTACGGGCGATTCGGGTACGGCATCGCCACCCGGCAGCTGCGCGCGGAGATCGATACGACCCGGGTCCGGCTGTCCGTGCCGGAGGGGACGGATGACGTAGTGCTGCGGCTCGCGGCGCCGGGGGACGCGAGCGCGGAGTGCGAGGCCGTTTACGCGCGGCTGGTCCCGGAGCGGCCGGGGATGCTCGCCCGCCGGCCGGGCTGGGAGCGGCTGCCGCTGCTGGACCCGCCCGGGACGCGGGATGGGGCGTCGCCGCTCCAGTGCGTGCTGGCGCGGCGGGACGGGGCGACGGTCGGGTTCGCGCTGTACAGCACCAAGCCGGAGTGGGAGGCGGCCGGCCCGAAGGGCACGGTGCGGCTGCGGAGCATGGGCGCGCTGGACCCGGCGGCTTACGCGGCGGTGTGGCGGTTCCTGTGCGGGATCGACCTGATGTCGACGCTCCAGGTCCCCAACCGCCCGGTGGACGACCCGTGGCAGCACCTGGTGTCCGACGTCCGGCGCTGCAACACGCGCGTCCAGGACGGGCTCCACCTGCGGGTGGTGGACCTGCCCGCGGCACTGGAGGCGCGTACCTACCGGGCGCCGGTGGACGTGGTCCTGGACGTGCGGGACGCCTTCTGCCCCTGGAACACCGGGCGGTGGCGGCTGTCGGGCGACCCCAAGGGCGCGGTGTGCGCGCGGACGGACGACGCGCCGGACCTGGCGCTGTCGGTGCGGGAGCTGGGCGCCGCGTACCTGGGCGGGTACTCGCTGGCGTCGCTGGCGGGCGCGGGCCTGGTGCGGGAGCTGCGGCGGGGCGCCCTGGCCGAGGCGTCCCTCGCCTTCGGCTCGGCGGTGGCGCCCTGGCTGCCTCACGGCTTCTGACAGGCGGGGCACCAGAAGAGGTTGCGGGCGGCGAGGCCGGCGGTGCGGATCTCGCCGCCGCAGACGTGACAGGGCAGGGTGGCGCGGCGGTAGACGTACACCTCGCCGCCGTGGTCGTCCACGCGCGGCGGACGGCCCATGGCCTCGGGGGTGTGCTCGGGGCGGACGGTGTCGATGCGGTTGTTGCACACGCCCTCGCGCATCAGGGCCACGAGGTCTTCCCAGATCGCGTCCCACTCGTCCCGGCGGAGGTCCTTGCCCGCGCGGTAGGGATCGATGCCGTGCCGGAAGAGGACCTCGGCACGGTAGACGTTGCCGACGCCCGCGACGACCTTCTGGTCCATCAGCAGGGCGGCGACGGTGGTACGGCTGCGGGAGATCCGCCGCCAGGCCCGCTCCGGGTCGTCGCCGTCGCGCAGCGGGTCGGGCCCGAGCCGCTCGTGTATCGCCCGCTTCTCCGGCTCGGTGATCAGGGCGCAGGTGGTGGGGCCGCGGAGGTCCATGTACGCCCCGGCGCCGGCGAGCCTCAGCCGGACGGTGTCGGTGGGCGGCGGGGCGGGCGCGTCGCCGAAGCGGACCTTGCCGAAGAGGCCGAGGTGGATGTGGACCCACTCGTCGCCGCCGAACCCCAGGAAGAGGTGCTTGCCGTGGGCGTCGACGGCGTCGAGCACCCGGCCGTCGAGGAGGGCGGCGCCTTGGGAGAACGTGCCCTGGGGGCTGGTGACGCGGAGGGGGTGACCGCCGAAGCGGGCGAGGTGGTCCTGGGCGAGGCGGTGGATCGTATGCCCCTCGGGCATGGGTGCGGTCTCCTTGTCGGGCCGTGCCCCCACCGTGCCGCGGTCGGCGTCCGGCGCGGGGCGGGGCCGTGGCTCCGCCCCGCGCCGGACCGGTGGTTGCCGTCCCGCCCGCGCCTGGGCGCACCGGTGCAGCGCACCGCCCCAGGGGGAACGGGAAAGGGCACCGCCCCGGTTCCGTCGTGCCCATCCGTTCCGCCCCGGCGGAACGCATGCCCACAACGGGCGGGCGTCAGGGGTGCTGGGGGTGGTGGGAAGGGATCGGGGGGAGGTCGCCGGTGGTCTCGTAGGCCGAGAGCATCTCGATGCGGCGCGTGTGACGCTCCTCACCCGAGTACGGGGTGCTGAGGAAGGTCTCCACGAACTTGGTGGACTCCTCCACGGAGTGCATGCGGCCACCGATCGCCACCACGTTGGCGTTGTTGTGCTCACGGCCGAGGGCGGCCGTCTGCTCGCTCCAGGCGAGCGCGGCCCGCACGCCCTTCACCTTGTTGGCGGCGATCTGCTCGCCGTTGCCGGAGCCGCCGATCACGATGCCCAGGCTGTCCGGGTCCGCGGCGGTCTTCTCGGCCGCGCGGAGGCAGAACGGCGGGTAGTCGTCCTGGGCGTCGTAGATGTGGGGACCGCAGTCGACGGGCTCGTGGCCGTGGGCCTTGAGCCATTCGACGAGGTGGTTCTTGAGTTCGAAGCCGGCATGGTCGGAGCCGAGGTACACGCGCATGGGTCCGAGTGTGGCACGCGCGCGGGGCCGGGCGGGGCGCCGGGGCCCTCGTATCACGATCCGGAATCGGGTCTTTCGGTACGTCCGGGTCTCGTGCTTGCATGCACGGGCTCGTAACCCGAGTACCGCACAGACGTAAGGAATCGTCCATGACGACGCAGTCGACCCTGCCGAAGGAAGGCGGAGCCACCGGGGAACCCGGTACTTCGCAGTCCGCAGACGGTCTGAAGGCCGGCCTCAAGAACCGTCACCTGTCCATGATCGCCATCGGTGGAGTGATCGGCGCCGGCCTGTTCGTCGGCTCCTCCGGCGGCATAGCCAAGGCCGGTCCGGCCATCCTGCTCTCGTACGTCATCGTCGGTGCGATGGTCGTCTTCGTGATGCGGATGCTGGGCGAGATGGCCGCCGCGAGCCCGAACTCCGGCTCGTTCTCCGCGTACGCCGACCGTGCCCTCGGCCGCTGGGCGGGCTTCTCCATCGGCTGGCTGTACTGGTTCTTCTGGGTCGTGGTGCTGGCGGTCGAGGCGACCGCGGGCGCGGTGATCCTGGAGGGCTGGGTCCCGGCCGTGCCGCAGTGGGCCTGGGCGCTGATCGTGATGCTGGTCCTGACCGCCACGAACCTCGTCTCGGTGTCCTCGTACGGCGAGTTCGAGTTCTGGTTCGCGGGCATCAAGGTCGTCGCCATCGGCGCCTTCGTCGTGATCGGCCTGCTGGCCGTGTTCGGCTTCCTGCCGGGCTCGGACAACCCGGGCGCGGGTCTCGCTCACCTCACCGACGCGGGCGGGTTCTTCCCCAACGGCGCCGGCGCGATCCTCACCGGTGTGCTGATGGTCGTCTTCTCCTTCATGGGCAGCGAGATCGTCACGCTCGCCGCCGGTGAGTCCGAGGACCCGCGGCGCGCGGTGACCAAGGCGACCAACAGCGTCATCTGGCGCATCGCCGTGTTCTACCTGGGCTCGATCTTCATCGTGCTCACCCTGCTGCCCTGGAACGACGAGTCGATCGTCAAGAAGGGCTCGTACGTCGCGGCCCTGGACTCCATCGGCATCCCGCACGCCGGCCAGATCATGAACGTGATCGTGCTGACGGCCGTGCTGTCCTGCCTGAACTCGGGCCTCTACACCGCCTCGCGCATGGCGTTCTCGCTCGGTGAGCGCGGTGACGCCCCGAAGGCGTTCGCCAAGGTCAACGCCAAGGGCGTGCCGACCGCCGCGATCCTCGCCTCGGTGGTCTTCGGCTTCGTCGCCGTGTACTTCAACTACGCGTTCAAGGACACGGTCTTCCTCTTCCTGCTGAACTCCTCGGGTGCGGTGGCGCTGTTCGTCTGGCTGGTCATCTGCTTCACCCAGCTGCGGATGCGCGGGATCCTCATGCGTGAGGTGCCGGAGAAGGTCACGGTCAAGATGTGGCTGTTCCCGTACCTGACGTGGGCGACCGCCGCGATGATCTCCTTCGTGCTGGTCTACATGCTGTTCGACGACGCCAACCGCGAGGTCGTGCTGGCGTCGCTGCTGGTCGCCGCCCTCGTGGTGGGCACCGGCGTCCTGCTGGACCGCAAGCGCCGCGCCGCCTCGCTCACCTGACGGCACCCGCCCGACGACGCCCGGCCACGCCTGACCACGCCCGACGGCACCTGCCCGACGGCGTCCGGCGAGAACGGCGAAAGGCCCTCCGTGCACCGGTACACCGGTGCACGGAGGGCCTTTTCGCTGGGGGGGGACGCGATGCGTCAGCCGCGGTCCTTGCGGCCGATCAGCTTCCAGGCGGTGGGCAGCACGCCCATCGCGAGCGCGGCCTTCAGGGCGTCGCCGACGAGGAACGGCGTCAGGCCCGCGGCCACCGCCTGCGGCAGCGTCATGCCGGTGGCGAGGGCCAGGTAGGGCACGCCGACCGCGTAGACGACGAGGGAGCCGAGCGCCATGGTGCCCGCCATGCGCGCCACCGAGCGGTCGGCGCCGCGCCGGGCCAGGGCGCCGACGACGGTCGCGGCGAGCAGCATGCCGAGGATGTAGCCGAAGGAGGGCATGCCATACCCGGACGTGGCCTGGGCGAACCACGGCATGCCGGCCATGCCCACCACGGTGTACAGCGCGAGCGACAGGAAGCCGCGGCGGGCGCCGAGGGCGGTGCCGACGAGCAGGGCCGCGAAGGTCTGGCCGGAGACGGGCACCGGTGAGCCGGGCACGGGCACGGCGATCTGGGCGGCGATGCCGGTGAGCACCGCGCCGCCGGCGACGAGCGCGATGTCGCGGGCGCGGGTGGCCGGAAGCAGGTCGGCGAGGACCACTCCGTGACGGATGGGGGCGGCGGCAGTGCTCATCGGAACTCCGGCGGGGGTGAGGGACAGCAGGAACAGCCCGACCGTAGTCGACGAGTGAACGGTCGATCACCGTCAGCCGACCACAAAGCGGTTGACCGGGCATTGGTGGGGTTCGGACAAAGAGCCGGGGATATGCCTCAGCGGGCGTGATGCTCGTCACGGGGAAGGTCGATTGGACGGTCCCTTTTGCGCCAGGAGGGCGTCGCCGGAGAGACTGTGGGGTCCTTCCAAATACGTGAGAGTACGAGCGCCATGCACGACGCCCCACCCCCGCCCCTCGCCCCGGCGCCCGAGCCCTTGTCGCACGGGTTGAAGCAGCGGCACCTGACGATGCTCGGCCTCGGCGGGGTGATCGGCGCCGGGCTGTTCGTCGGTTCGGGGGCCGGGATCGCGGTCGCCGGGCCGGGGATCGTGCTGTCGTACCTGATCGCGGGCGCCCTGGCGATGCTCGTCATGCGGATGCTCGGGGAGATGTCGGCGGCGATGCCCGCGTCGGGCGCCTTCTCGGTGCACGCGGAGCGGGCGCTCGGCCGCTGGGCGGGGTTCTCCGTCGGCTGGCTGTACTGGTTCCTGCTGGTGGTCGTGCTGGCCGTGGAGGCGACGGGCGCGGCGCGGATCGCGAACGGCTGGGTGCCCGGGGTGCCGCAGTGGGCCTGGGTGCTGGTCTTCATGGTGGTGTTCACGGCAGCCAACCTGGCGGCGGTGAAGAACTTCGGCGAGTTCGAGTTCTGGTTCGCCGCGCTGAAGGTCGGCGCGATCGTGCTGTTCCTGGTCCTCGGGGTGCTGGCGATCGGCGGGTGGCTGCCGGACACCGCGCCGGTGGGGCCGGCGAACCTCACCGGTCAGGGCGGTTTCCTGCCCAACGGCTGGGACGGCGTGGTCTCCGGGGTGCTGGCGGTGGTGTTCGCGTTCGGCGGGCTGGAGGTGGTGACCATCGCCGCCGCCGAGTCGGAGGACCCGGCGCGCAACGTGGCGCGGGCGGTGCGCAGCGCGGTGTGGCGGATCCTCTTCTTCTACGTCGGTTCGATGCTGGTCATCGTGACGCTGCTGCCCTGGACGTCGATGGAGCCGGGGCAGAGCCCGTACGTCGCGGTGCTGGACGCGATCGGGGTGCCGGGGGCCGGGCAGATCATGAACGTGGTGGTGTTCGTGGCGCTGCTGTCGGCGCTGAACGCCAACCTGTACGGCTCGTCCCGGATGGTCTTCTCGCTGGCGGAGCGCGGGGAGGCGCCCAGGGGGCTGCTCGCGGTGTCGGGCGGCGGGGTGCCGCGCCGGGCGGTGCTGGCGTCGGTGGCGTTCGGTTTCGTCTCGGTGCTGCTGAACCTGAAGTGGCCCGACTCGGTGTTCCTCTACATGCTGAACGCGGTCGGGGCGGTGCTGCTGTTCGTGTGGGGCCTCATCGCGGTGTCGCAGCTACGGCTGCGGCGGCGCGTCGAGCGGGAGACGCCGGAGTTGCTGACGCTGCGGATGTGGGGCTTCCCGTGGCTGACGTGGACGGCGCTGGCGGCCATGGCGGCGGTGCTGGTGCTGATGCTGCTGGACGACGGTTCCCGGCCGCAGGTGCTGTGGTCGGCGGCGGCGACCGGGGTGGTGCTGCTGGTGGCGTGGGTGCGGGAGTGGCGTACGCGCCGGGTGTGATGGTTGTGTGCGTGTTCCTTCACCTTGTGTGAGCACGGTGTCCGTATAGCGGGCGGATGTTCCCTGTGAACGGTGCCCCCGCCCAGACTGTGTGGCCGCGCCCCGACCCGTTCGGGCGCGACCGCACACCGCACCGGTCTCAGCTACTGAACAGGGCACGCCCATGTCTCGGACCTCCGCGCCCGCCGACTCGACCCCGGTCGAGCAGACGCCGGCCGACGCGCCGCTCCCCCACGGCCTCAAACAACGCCACCTGTCGATGATCGCCCTCGGCGGTGTCATCGGCGCCGGTCTGTTCGTCGGCTCCGGCACCGCCATCGCGGCCGCCGGACCCTCGATCGTCCTCGCGTACGCGCTCTCCGGCGCGCTCGTGATGCTGGTGATGCGCATGCTGGGCGAGATGTCGGCGGCCAACCCGGCGTCCGGCTCCTTCTCCGTGCACGCCGAACGGGCCATCGGGCCATGGGCGGGCTTCACCGCCGGCTGGTCGTTCTGGTTCCTGCTCTGCGTGGCCGTCGGCCTGGAGGGCATCGGCGCGGCGAAGATCATGACGGGCTGGTTCCCCGGCACGGCCGAGTGGGCCTGGGTGGCCCTCTTCATGGTCGTGTTCTGCGTGACCAACCTCGCGGCCGTGAAGAACTTCGGCGAGTTCGAGTTCTGGTTCGCCGCCCTCAAGGTCGCCGCGATCGTGATCTTCCTGGCCATCGGCGCGCTGGCGATCACCGGCCTGCTGCCCGGCACGGAGGCCCCCGGCACGACGAACCTCACCGGTCACGGAGGGTTCCTGCCCAGCGGCTCCGAGGGCCTGATCGTCGGCCTGCTCGCCTCCGTCTTCGCGTACGGCGGCCTGGAGACGGTCACCATCGCGGCGGCCGAGTCCGAGCACCCGGTGCAGGGCGTCGCCAAGGCCGTCCGCACCGCGATGTGGCGGATCGGCGTCTTCTACATCGGCTCGATGGCCGTGGTGGTCACCCTGCTGCCGTGGACCGACAAGGCGGTCGCCGAGAAGGGCCCGTACGTCGCCACGCTGGAGCACCTGGACATCCCCTACGCCGGCCAGATCATGAACGTCGTGGTGCTGGTCGCCCTGCTGTCGGCGATGAACGCCAACATCTACGGCGCCTCCCGGATGGCCCACTCGCTGGTGGCCCGCGGGCAGGGCCCGAAGGCCCTCGGCCGGCTCTCCGGCGGGGTGCCGCGCATCGCGGTCCTGATGTCCTCGGTGATCGGCTTCGTGTGCGTGCTGCTCAGCTACTGGCGCCCCAACGACGTCTTCCTCTGGCTCCTCAACATGATCGGCGCGATCATTCTGGTCGTCTGGATCTTCATCGCGGTCTCGCAGCTCGTGCTGCGCCGCCGGCTGGAACGCGAGACGCCCGAGAAGCTGGTCGTGCGGATGTGGGCCTACCCGTACCTGACGTACGCGGCGCTGGCGGGCATGGCGGCGGTGTTCGTGCTGATGGCCCGCGAGGAGGGCACGCGTGATCAGCTCTACGCCACGGGCGCGCTGACGCTGGCGCTCGCGGTGGCCGGATACGTCGTCCAGGCCCGGAAGGGCGCCGACAAGGCCTGACGGTCATAGAAGCCGACAAGGCCTGACGGTCATAGAAGGGGGAGCCCCGGCGCGTGGCGCGCCGGGGCTCCCCCTTTCGTGCGGTCCCGTGCGGTACCGGGGTGGAATCCGCCCGGCCCGGCCGGAAGTGACCCTGGCGCGCCCCTCCCCCGGGTCTACCGTCCGGGCCCATGAGACGTCGCTCGGTACTCGTGGCGGCGGGCGCGACCGCGGCCGCCGGCCCCCTGTCCTCCCCCGCCCGTGCCTCGGCCGCCCCGGGGCCGCTCGTGATCGGCCACCGGGGCGCGGCGGGCTGGCGCCCCGAGCACACGGCCGCCTCCTACGCGCTCGCCGTCGAGACGGGCGCCGACTGGATCGAGCCGGACCTGGTGGCCACCCGGGACCACCACCTCGTGGTGCGGCACGAGAACGAGGTCTCGGGCACCACGGACGTCGCGCGGCGCCCCGAGTTCGCCGGGCGCCGGACCACCAAAACCGTCGACGGGCGGGCCGTCACCGGCTGGTTCACCGAGGACTTCACGCTCGCGGAGCTGAAGACGCTCCGGGCGGTCGAGCGCCTCCCGCTCGTACGGAACAGGAACACCGTCTTCGACGGGCGCCAGCGGGTGCTGACCTTCCAGGAGGTGATCGGCCTGGCGCGCCGGCTGTCCCGGCGCCACGGCCGGACCGTCACGGTCTTCCCGGAGACCAAGCACCCGTCGTACTTCCGCTCCATCGGCCTGCCTCTGGAGCCGGTCCTCGCCGACGCGGTGCGCCGCAACGGGCTGGGGCCGCACGAGTGCGTGATCCAGTCCTTCGAGCCGTCCAGTCTGCTCCGGCTCGCCCGTGAGCGGCTGGGCGTCCCGCTCTGGCAGGCCCTCGGCACCGTCGGCGGTCCGTACGGGCACCCGACGACGTACCGGGAGATGGCCACCCCGGCGGGGCTGCGCGCGGTCGCCACGTACGCCCGGTGGATCGGCCCCGACAAGTCGTCCCTGGCGCCCCCGTCGACCCTGCTCGCGGACGCCCGCGCGGCGGGGCTGCGGGTGGGCGCGTACACCTTCCGCGCCGAGAACCGCTACCTGCCCGAGGACCTGCGGCGCGGTGACGACCCGAACGCCTTCGGGGACGCGTTCGCCGAGTACGCCCGGCACTTCGCGCTCGGGGTGGACGCGGTGGTGACGGACTTCCCCGATCTGGCGGTGATCGCCAGGGACGCGCGCCCCAGGACGGAGGACTGATCAACGGAACGGCTTGCTGCTGCTAACCTGCACTTGCATATGATTCGCAATAAGCAGCAGTCGGAGGGCTCGGACATGGCGGTCTACACACTTCCTGAACTTCCGTACGACTACGCGGAGCTCGAGCCGGTCATCAACCCGCAGATCATCGAGCTGCACCACGACAAGCACCACGCCGCCTACGTCAAGGGCGCCAACGACACGCTGGAACAGCTCGAAGAGGCACGCGACAAGGACCAGTGGGGCGCGATCAACGGCCTGGAGAAGAACCTCGCGTTCCACCTCTCCGGCCACATCCTGCACTCCATCTACTGGCACAACATGACCGGCAAGAAGAACGGCGGCGGTGGCGAGCCGCTGGCCGCGGACGGCGTGGGGGAGCTCGCCGACGCGATCACCGCCTCCTTCGGCTCCTTCGCCCGGTTCAGGACCCAGCTCTCCAAGGCCGCCGCCACCACCCAGGGCTCCGGCTGGGGCGTGCTGGCGTACGAGCCGGTCAGCGGCCGCCTCATCGTCGAACAGGTCTACGACCACCAGGGCAACGTGGGCCAGGGCTCGGTGCCGATCCTGGTCTTCGACGCCTGGGAGCACGCCTTCTACCTCCAGTACAAGAACCAGAAGGTCGACTTCATCGAGGCCATGTGGGAGGTCGTCAACTGGCAGGACGTCGCCCGCCGCTACGCCCGGGCCAAGGAGCGCACCCCCCTGATCGCCCCCTGACGACGGGCGCGTGAGTCGTCCTGCTCGTGATCGTCTTCTCAACCTTCACCGGGCAGGCGGATGCAGGAAGGCCCCCCGCGAGCACCCCCTCCGGGGGAGTGACTCGCGGGGGGCCTTCTTCGTTAACCGGGGCATGCTCCCCGTGTGTGCGGGGGTGGTCCGTCGGGACCCTGAGTACGGGTGCGCTTGATGTACTGGTCCCCGCCGCCGCGGGGGTTCACTCGAAACTGGGCCCTGCCGTACGGGTGCGCTTGATCTCGTAGAAGCCGGGGACCGACGCCACCAGCAGCGTGCCGTCCCACAGCCGGGCCGCCTCCTCGCCCTTGGGGGCCGGGGTGACGACCGGGCCGAAGAAGGCGATCTGCTCGCCGTCCGCGCCGGGCACCGCGATGACCGGGGTGCCGACCTCCTGGCCCACCTTGCTGATGCCCTCGTGGTGGGAGGCGCGCAGCTCGGCGTCGTAGGTGTCCTTGTCGGCGTACTCGGCCAGGGAGACCGGCAGGCCGACGTCCTCCAGCGCCTCGCGGATCGCCGTCGGCGTCGGGCCCTCGCCCTTGTTGTGGAAACGGGTGCCGAGCGCGGTGTACAGCTTGCCGACCACCTCGTCGCCGTGGAGCTGCTGCGCCGCGACCACGACCCGGACCGGGCCCCACGCCTGGGTCTCCAGCATCTCGCGGTACTCCGGCGGCACCTGGTCCAGCTTGTCCTCGTTCAGGACGGCCAGGCTCATCACGTGCCAGCGCACGTCGACCGGGCGGACCTTCTCCACTTCGAGCATCCAGCGGGAGGTCATCCACGCCCAGGGGCACAGCGGGTCGAACCAGAAGTCGGCGGTGATCCTGCTCTCGGACATGCGTCTCCTCGGTAGGGATGAACGGGTGCGCCTGGAGAGGGCCAACGTCACGAGGGCCCCGGGCATTCCCGCGTTCCGGCCGACAGTGGCGCGTGGGAGGATCGCTGCTGTCGAAACGAGCCACGAAGGAGTGCCGCCCGTGCCCGGTGAGAATCTGTCCCGCGACGAGGCCCGTGAGCGGGCCGAGCTGCTGTCCGTCGACGGGTACGAGGTCGCGCTCGACCTCAGGTCCGCGGTCGGGGAGAGCGAGACGGAGCGGCGGACGTTCCGCTCGGTGACGACCCTCCGGTTCCGGAGTACCGCCCCGGGTGCCACCACGTTCGTGGACCTCATCGCCCCCTCGGTGAACGCCGTGACGCTCAACGGGCAGGCGCTCGACCCGGCGGCCGTGTTCGACGGCTCGCGGATCGCGCTGGACGGCCTCGCGGACGAGAACGTGCTGGTGGTCGACGCGCAGTGCGCCTACAGCCGCACCGGCGAGGGGATGCACCGGTTCGTCGACCCGGAGGACGGCGAGGTCTACCTCTACACGCAGTACGAGCCGGCCGACGCCCGGCGGGTGTTCGCCACCTTCGAGCAGCCCGACCTGAAGGCGCCGTTCCGGTTCGAGGTGACGGCTCCCGAGGGCTGGACCGTGTGGAGCAACGGCGCCGAGGAGTCCCGTGAGGGCGGGGTGTGGCGGTTCGCGGAGACGGCGCCGATCTCGACGTACATCACCTGTGTCGTGGCGGGCCCCTACCACTACGTGACGGACACCTACCGGCGCGGCGAGCTGGAGATCCCGCTGGGCGCGATGTGCCGCCGCAGCCTGGCGAAGCACTTCGACGCGGACGACGTCTTCCTGGTCACCAAGCAGGGCTTCGACTTCTTCCACGACAACTTCGACTACCCGTACCCCTTCGGGAAGTACGACCAGGCGTTCGTGCCCGAGTACAACCTCGGCGCCATGGAGAACCCCGGCATGGTGACCTTCCGGGAGGAGTACATCTACCGGGGCAAGGTGACGCGGGCGGCGTACGAGCGCCGGGCGAACGTCATCCTGCACGAGATGGCGCACATGTGGTTCGGCGACCTGGTCACCATGCGGTGGTGGGACGACCTGTGGCTGAAGGAGTCCTTCGCCGACTTCATGGGCTCCTTCTCGCTCGCCGAGGCGACCCGCTTCACCAATAGCTGGGTGACCTTCGCCAACAGCCGCAAGGCCTGGGCCTACCGGGCGGACCAGCTTCCCTCCACCCACCCCGTCACGGCCGACATCCGTGACCTGGAGGACGCCAAGCTCAACTTCGACGGGATCACCTACGCCAAGGGCGCCGCGGTGCTCAAGCAACTGGTGGCCTACGCGGGCCGGGACGCCTTCATGGAGGGCGCCCGCCGGTACTTCAAGCGGCACGCGTACGGCAACACCCGCCTGGACGACCTGCTGTCGGTGCTGGAGGAGACGTCCGGGCGGGACATGAAGGCCTGGTCCCGGTCGTGGCTGGAGACCTCGGGCGTCAACGTCCTGACGCCGGTGGTGACGTACGGCGCCGACGGCCGGGTGGCGGAGCTCGCCGTGCTCCAGGAGGGCGGACTGCCGCGGCCGCACCGGGTGGCGGTGGGCCTGTACCGCCTGTCGCCGGAGGGCGAGCTGGTGCGGTACGCCCGCGCGGAGGTGGACGTCACCGGCGAGCGGACCGTGGTGGCGGAGCTGGCGGGGGCCGAGCGGGCGGCGCTCGTCCTGGTCAACGACGACGACCTCACGTACTGCAAGGTCCGCTTCGACGAGGACTCGCTGGCGACGCTGCGGGAGCACCTGGGCGACCTGACGGACCCGCTGGCGCGGGCGCTGTGCTGGTCGGCGCTGTGGAACCTGACGCGGGACGCGGTGCTGCCGGCCCGGGACTTCATCGCCCTGGTGCTGGCCTTCGCCGGGCGCGAGTCGGAGATCGGCGTGCTCCAGATGCTGCACGCCTGGGCGCGGACCGCGCTGGTGCACTACACCGCGCCGGAGCGGCGCGAGGAGGGTGGCCGGCTGCTGGCCGAGGGCGCCCTCGGGGAGCTGCGGGCCGCGGAGCCGGGCAGTGAGCAGCAGCTCACCTGGGCGCGGTTCTTCGCCGCGACGGCGACGACCGAAGCGGACCACCGGCTGCTGGAGGAGCTGCTGGAGGGCACGTCGAAGATCGACGGACTGGACGTGGACCAGGAGCTGCGCTGGTCGTTCCTGGAGGCGCTGGCCGCGCACGGCGGCGCGGACGAGACGGTGATCGCGGCGGAACTGGCGCGCGACGACACCGCCTCGGGCAAGCGCCACCAGGTCCGCTGTCTGGCCGCCCGCCCCTCCGAGGCCGTCAAGGCCCAGGCGTGGGCGCAGGTCGTCGAGTCGGACGCCCTGTCCAACGCGCTGGTGGAGGCGACGATCGCGGGCTTCGGCCAGCCGTCGCAGCGGGCGCTGCTGGCCCCGTACGCCCCGAAGTACTTCGCGGCGATCGAGCGGGTGTGGGCCGAGCGGTCGATCCAGATCGGTATGGACGTGGTACGGGGCCTGTTCCCGTCCCTCCAGGACGACCCGGCGACGCTGGAGGCCGCCGACGCGTGGCTCGCCGCCCACGAGTCGGCCGCCCCGGCGCTGCGGCGCCTGGTCCTGGAGTCCCGCGACGACCTGGCCCGCGCACTGCGGGCCCAGCGGTGCGACGCCTCGGCCGTCTGACGGCCACGCCGGGCCCGGCGGGCGCGGGATCACCCTCCCGGGTGGCCGCGGGGGTGTTCCGGGGGTGTTCCTGGGGTGCCGGCCGGGAAGGGTCCGCCTCGGGGACGGGCCGGGGCCCGCGCGGGCGTTCCCGGGACGGACATCCGTCCGAGCGGGGGGCGGCGGTGCTGGTCGGGGGCCTGATCGGGGTCCCTGATCGGCAGTCGAACGCCCGTACTTTAGGACGGGGTCGTCCCGAATTGTCGACGGGCGTGTAACAGCGGTTAGGGCGGGGGCGGTTGCCGGGAAACCCCGGGGCATGACCAACACCCCGCTCTCCCCCCGCCCCCTGTCCCACCTGGCCGCCGACCGGCGCCGGGTGCTGTCCGCCGCGCAGTTGCGGGCGCACGGCGTGTCCGCCGCCGAGGCCGGCGCCCATTGCCGGGCCGGCGGGCCCTGGCAGCAGTTCCTGCCGGGCGTGTACCTGCTGCACCCCGGGCCGCCCACCAGCGAGGAGCGGCTGCACGCGGCCCTGTTGTACGCCCAGCGGGAGCCGCAGCCGTCCGAGGCGATGGTCACCGGCGCGGCCGCGCTTGCGCTGTACCGGTTCGCGGCCGCCCCGCCGCTGCCGGCGCTGGACCGCATCGACGTCCTGGTCCCGCGCACCCGGCGGCTGCGGTCCACCGGGTGCGTACGGATCGTGCGGACGGCCCGGCTGCCCGAGCCGCGGCAGATCACCGGGGTGCCCGTCGCCCCGGTGGCCCGCGCGCTGGCGGACGCCGTCGCGCAGATCGCGGACGCCGCGACCGTACGCCGGCTGCTGACCGAGGCGGTACGGGGCGGCCACTGCGAACCGGCGCTGGTCGTCCGGGAGTTGGACCGGGCCCGGCTGCTGACGCGGCCGCACGTGGTGGACGCGGTCGACTCGCTGCTCGCCGAGGGGCGGGCGCTGTCCGAGGGCCGGCTGTACGAGATGGTGCGGGCGCACGGGCTGCCCGAACCGCTGTGGAACGTCGACCTCCGGCTGCCGGGCGGTCCGCACCTCGGCGGGGTGGACGCGTACTGGCCCGACCACGCGGTGGCCGTGGAGCTCGACACCCGCTCACCGCGCCACGACGACGGCGCGCTGTGGACGGAGTACACCCGCAAGCGCGAGCACCTGGAGCGGCTCGGCGTCACCGTCGTCCACATCACGCCCCGGAAGCTGCGGGACGCCGTGGAGCAGCAGGCGGTGGTGGTGCGTACCGCGCTGATGGCGGCCGGGGACCGGGCCCCGGCCGCCTACCTGGTCGTCCTGCCGCGCTGAACGGCGGGCGGGAACGGGAACGGCGGGCGGGATCAGCCGCAGAACTCCGCCTCGACCACCGCGCGCGTGTCCCCCGCCCAGTCGCCGTTGACGTTGGTCGCCAGCGTGTGGCGCCCGTCCCGGGTGGACAGCACCCCCGAAGTGGAGCCGTGGATGCCGCCGTTGTGTCCCCAGACCTCCGTACCGCAGCTCAGCCGGTCCATCATCAGCCCCAGCCCGTAGCGGGCGGTGGGGGCGTCCTCGCCGATCGGGACCGTGGTGGTCATCTCCCGGGTCTCGCGCGGCGGCAGCAGCCGGCCGGTCATCAGGGCCCGGACGAAGCGCTGGAGGTCCGCCGAGTCGGAGATCATCTCGCCGGCGGGTCCGGCGATCGAGGGGTTCAGCTCGGTCATGTCGTGGATCTCGGCGTCCGGACCGGCGAAGAGCCGCGAGTACGCCCGGCCGCTGGGCCGCGGCATCCTGGCGTCGGTACCGGGAAGGCTGGTGGCGCGCAGCTTCAGGGGCTTGAGGATCCGGCGCTCGACCTCCGTGCCGTAGGGCCGGCCGGTGACCTTCTCGATGACCATGCCGGCGAGCAGGTAGTTGGTGTTGGAGTAGCTCCAGTCGGTGCCGGGTGCGAAGTCGGGGCGGTGCCGCATGGCGATGGCCACCATGTCGCGCGGTGTCCGCGTGTCGTAGCGGTGGCGGAGGAAGTCGGGGCTGAAGACCTGCTGCCGGTAGGCCGGGTCGGAGGTGATGTCGAAGATCCCGCTGGTGTGGTTCAGCATCTGGCGCAGGGTGATCCGCCGCCCGTCGTGGCCGTTGCCCCGGACGACGCCCGGCAGCCATCGCTCGACGGGGTCGTCGAGGTCGAGGCGGCCCTCCGCCTGGAGTTGCAGCAGGACGGTCGCGATGAACGGCTTGGTGATGGAGCCGATGCGGTAGCGGTCCTTCGGCAGGCGCGGGCGGCCGGTGGTGCGGTCGGCGACGCCGGCGGAGCCGTTCCAGGTGCCGTGCTCGTCCCGGGCCTGGGCGAGCGCGCCGGGAACGCCCGCCCGGACGAGGGCGTCGACCGCCTCCTGGGTCCGCCGGTGGTCGCCGCCGGGGCGTGCGGGCCGTTCGGTGGCGGTGGCGGGGGCGGTGAAGGCGGTGACGGCGAGTGCCGCCGCCACCATCAGGGCGGGCAGGGTCCTGCGTACCGGCATGTCGGGGTTCCCCTCTGCGCGTTGGTGCGGTCGGGGGGCAGGACCGCGGCGGTGGGCGGAACGGTTGCCGGGCGCCGGAGGGTTGAGCGGGTTTCAGCCGACGTGGCCGAGGTTTCCGGTGGCGGGCCGCTCGCGCCAGAGCCGCAGTCCGGCGTCGACGACCCCCACGCGGGCGAGCGCGGGCACGGCGTCCAGCGGGTGCCAGGCGGCGAGGTCGGTGGAGCCGCCCACCTCGGGCCGCAGCTCCCCGCCCGTTATGCGGCCCTCGTAGAGGATGCGCAGGGCGTGGAAGTCGGTGGCCGGGCCGAGGCGGCGGCCGTAGTGGCGGCGCCGGGAGTCCACACCGAGGAGGGCCGTCATCTCGGCGAGGTAGCCGGTCTCCTCCTCGACCTCCCGCACGGCGGTGTGCATCGGGTCCTCGCCGTGGTCCATGCCGCCGCCCGGGAGCGACCATTCCTTGCTGCCGTCGGGGGCCGTGCAGCGGGCCAGCAGGAGCTGTCCGTCCCGTACGCACACGGCGTAGGCGGCGACTCTCAACCTCTGGTTCATGGGCCGAGGTTAGACCGGCTGCGGGCGGGTTCGGCGGGGAGCGGCGGGGAGCGGCGACTGAAAGATCAACGCTCAACTAGTTATGGGGGTTTCACCCCGGTTCGTTCCTCATGGCGTACATCCCGCAGTGGCGGATGTACGCCATGACCGCATTCCGACCTCCGGCAACCCTCCACAAAACCCCTCCACTTACGACAGGGTGAGCGGTCATCCGGCTCCGAATTCCGGACTGTCTCTTTCACAACAGGGATGCTGATGACCACCCTCGAATCCCAGGGCTCCATACCAGGGAGCCCGACCCCCGGCCACAGACGCGCGGCCCGCGTGGCCGCCGCCGCCGGCCTGGTGGCCGCGCTCGTCGCGGCCGGCACCGCCCCGGTCTTCGCCGCCGGCCCGGCGGACCCCGCACCCCCCAAGCCCGTCCCCCCGTCCGCCACCGCGGACAAGCTGGGCCAGGCCGACGCCGAGCGGCTCGCCGAGGCCGAGGCCACGGGCAAGAAGACCGTCACCGTCATGGTGGCCACCGCCCCCGGCCAGACCGAGCAGGTCGCCGGACAGCTCGACGGCGTCACCGGCGCCACGGTCGGCACGACCTACGACAAGCTCGGCTACGTCCGCGCCACCCTGCCCACCGCGAAGGCGGAGGCCGCGCTCGCCTCGGCGGCGAAGCTGTCGTCGGTG
Source organism: Streptomyces sp. NPDC039423 (assembly GCF_055598725.1). NCBI lineage: Bacteria > Bacillati > Actinomycetota > Actinomycetes > Kitasatosporales > Streptomycetaceae > Streptomyces > Streptomyces sp. NPDC039423. The sequence goes on along the minus strand of NZ_JBVKAH010000001.1, from coordinate 394,979 downwards.
AAGGGCATCGACCTCCAGTACGAGATACGACTGGACGACCCGTCGCCCGACGCGGGCGCCTCCGCAGCACGGGACGCCGCGGCCGGCGCCCGGGGCGGGACGGCCACCTACCCGGGGCCGGGTGCGAAGACCCCGGCGAAGAACCCGTACAACCCGTCCTTCGAGACGGGCGCGGTCGAGTTCGTGCAGGACCACCCCAAGGCCGACGGGCGGGGGGTGACCATCGGCATCCTGGACTCGGGCGTCGACCTGGACCACCCGGCGCTCCAGAAGACCACCACGGGCGAGCGCAAGATCACCGACTGGGTGACCGCGACCGACCCGGTCGGGGACGCCGACGGCACCTGGCGCCGGATGAACGTGGCCGTGGAGGGGCCCACGTTCACCGCCGACGGGCGCACCTGGAAGGCCCCGGCCGGCAAGCAGGCCTACAGCCGCTTCGCCGAGGCCGTCACCAAGGGTGGCGACATGGCCGGTGACCTCAACCGGGACGGCGACACCACCGACGCGTGGGGCGTGCTCTACGACGCGGCCGCCGGCACCGTCCGGGTCGACCTGAACGACAACGCCGACTTCACCGACGACGTGGCGATGAAGCCGTACAAGGACGGCTTCCAGATCGGCCACTTCGGTACGGACAACCCGGCCACCGAGGTCGCCGAGCGCATCCCGTTCGTGGTCGAGATCCGCAAGGACGTCGAGTACAACGCCAACGGCGACAAGGCCGACTACGTCAACATCGGCGTCATCGAGTCGGACCACGGGTCGCACGTCGCCGGCATCACCGCCGCCCACGGGCTGTTCGGCGGGAAGATGAACGGCGCCGCGCCCGGCGCGAAGCTCGTCTCCTCGCGCGCCTGCACCTGGTCCGGCGGCTGCACCAACACCGCCCTGACCGAGGGCATGGCCGACCTGGTGATCAACCGCGGCGTGGACATCGTCAACATGTCCATCGGCGGCCTGCCGGCGCTCAACTCCGGTGACAACGCGCGTGCCGAGCTGTACGGCCGGCTCATCGACACCTACGGCGTCCAGCTCGTCATCTCGGCCGGCAACGAGGGCCCCGGCATCAACACGATCGGCGACCCCGGCCTGGCCGACAAGGTCGTCTCGGTCGGCGCGGCCATCTCCCGGGAGACCTGGGCGGCGAACTACAACTCGGTCGTCGAGAAGAAGTACGCCATGTTCCCGTTCTCCTCGCGCGGCCCGCGTGAGGACGGCGGCTTCACGCCGACGATCTCCGCGCCCGGCTCGGCGGTCAACACCATCCCGCTGTGGATGGCGGGCGCCGGCGTGCCCGAGACCAGCTACAAGCTGCCCGCCGGGTACGGGATGCTCAACGGCACCTCGATGTCCTCGCCGCAGGCGGCGGGCGCGAGCGCGCTGCTGCTCTCGGCCGCCAAGCAGAAGAAGATCGAGCTGTCGCCGCTGACCCTGCGCACCGCGCTGACCAGCACCGCGCGCCGGATCTCCGGGGTGGCCGCGCACGAGCAGGGCGCCGGTCTGATCGACGTCGTCGAGGCCTGGGAGTCGATCAAGGACGGTGCGACCGCGCACGACTACAAGGTCGCCGCGCCCGTCGACACCGCGCTGGACCAGCACCTGACCAAGCCCGGCACCGGCATCTACGACCGTGAGGGCGGCCTCAAGGTCAAGCAGAAGAAGGTCTACGACGTCACCATCACGCGCACGACCGGTCCGGACCGGCCGGTCGAGCACGAGCTGGACCTGAAGTACAACGACGGCACCTTCCGCATCCTCGGCGACGACGAGGTGGAGCTGCCGCTGAACAAGCCGGTCACCGTCAAGGTGCAGGCCAGGCCCGGTTCCGCCGGTGTGCACAGCGCGATCCTGGAGGCGGACGACGAGGACACCGAGGGCGTGGACAAGCAGATCCTCGCCACCGTGGTCGTCTCGCAGGACCTGGCGAAGGCCCCGTACACCTTCTCGGCGAGCGGCAGCGTGCAGCGCAACAGCCACAGGTCGTACTTCGTGACCGTGCCCGAGGGCGCCAAGGCGCTGGAGGTCGCGATCAGCGGGCTGAAGGAGAAGAGCCAGACCCGGTTCATCTCCATCCACCCGTACGGCGTGGCCGTCGAGGACACCGCGTCCAACCTGTGCTACCCGCACTACAACCCGGCCAACACCTGCCGTCCGGACGTGCGCTCGTACGCCGCGCCGGCGCCGGGCGTGTGGGAGATCGAGGTCGAGTCGCGCCGTACGTCGCCCGACCTGGACAACCCGTACAAGCTGGACGTCACGCTGCTGGGCGCCGCCTTCGACCCGGCCGTGAAGACGGTCCCCGAGGCGAAGGTCGGCACGCCGGCCGCGGTCGACTGGAAGGTCACCAATGCCTTCGCGGCCCTCGACGGCCGGCTGAAGGGCGGACCGCTCGGCTCCGCGAAGGTCGCCGCGCCGACGATTGCGAACCACGAGTCGCAGACCAGCACGGTGACGGTCGGCGAGGGTGTGGAGCGCCTCGACGTGGTGATCGGCAACACCTCCGACAAGGGTGCCGACCTCGACCTGAGCGTCCTGAAGGACGGCAAGGTCGTGGGCTCCTCCGCCGACGGTGACTCGGAGGAGGCGGTCTCGCTGGTCAAGCCCGCCGCGGGCACGTACACGATCGTCGTCGACGGCTACGCGGTCCCGTCCGGCTCGACCATGTACGACTACAAGGACGTGTACTTCTCGTCCTCGCTCGGCACGCTGAAGGTCGACGAGAACAAGCCGGTCGCCCTGGCGAGCGGCGCCTCCGCGCAGGTCTCGGCGGAGGTCCTGGTGAACGGCGCGGCTCCCGAGGGACGGCAGTTCTTCGGCGAGGTGTCGCTGCTGACGGCGCGCGGCACGGCCGCGGGCACGGGCAGCGTCGTGATCGGGAAGGTCACGCCGTGACACCGTCGGTACGGTGAGTGAGGGCGGGCGTCCGGACCGGGCGCCCGCCCTTTCCGTTCCCCGCGTGCTGCTTCTCACGTCGCGGACAATGAATTGGACAAGCCGGGCCAGGTGATACGCATCATGGGTGCGGCACCCAGGCCGCCAGGCCCGCAAGCACGTACGGAGGAGTCCCCGTGAAGGTCGGAATCGTCGGAGCCACCGGTCAGGTCGGCACGGTCATGCGCAAGATCCTCACGGAGCGGAACTTCCCGGTCGACGAGCTGCGGCTGTTCGCCTCCGCCCGCTCCGCGGGCACCGTCCTGGACGGGGTGACCGTCGAGGACGCCTCCACCGCCGACTACACCGGTCTGGACATCGTGCTGTTCTCCGCCGGTGGCGCCACCTCGCGGGCGCTGGCCGAGAAGGTCGCCTCGCAGGGTGCCGTGGTGATCGACAACTCCTCCGCCTGGCGCCGGGACCCCGAGGTGCCGCTGGTGGTCTCCGAGGTGAACCCGCACGCGGTCAAGGACCGCCCCAAGGGGATCATCGCCAACCCGAACTGCACGACCATGGCCGCGATGCCGGTGCTCAAGCCGCTGCACCAGGAGGCGGGCCTGACCGCCCTGGTCGCCACCACGTACCAGGCCGTCTCCGGCTCGGGCCTGGCGGGCGTCGCGGAGCTGGACGGCCAGGTCAAGGCCGTGGCCGAGAAGGCCGCCGAGCTCACCCACGACGGTGCGGCCGTGGCGTACCCGGAGCCCGGCGTCTACAAGCGCCCGATCGCCTTCAACGTGCTGCCGCTGGCCGGCTCGATCGTCGACGACGGTTCCTTCGAGACGGACGAGGAGCAGAAGCTCCGCAACGAGTCCCGCAAGATCCTGGAGATCCCGGAGCTGAAGGTGTCCGGCACGTGCGTGCGCGTCCCGGTCTTCTCCGGCCACTCCCTCCAGGTCAACGCCCGCTTCGCGCGTCCGATCAGCGTGGAGCGCGCCCACGAGCTGCTGAAGGACGCCGAGGGCGTCGAGCTGTCCGAGATCCCGACCCCGCTCCAGGCGGCCGGCAAGGACGTCTCCTACGTGGGCCGCATCCGCGTGGACGAGACGGTGGAGAACGGCCTGGCGCTGTTCCTGTCGGGCGACAACCTCCGCAAGGGCGCCGCGCTGAACGCGGTGCAGATCGCGGAGCTGGTGGCCGAGGAGCTCAGGAGCGCCTGACGCCGTCGGTACGGCGGGGAGGGCGGCTCACCCGGGCGGGTGGGCCGCCCTTCGCCGTACCCGCCGCTCCTCCCCCGTGGCCGGGGTCCTCACGCCGTGGCCCGGGTCCTCACGCCCGTGGCCCGCGTCCTCACGCCGGGCGTGCGGCGGGGACGGCGCCGGGTGCGGCGGGGTCGTCGCCGGGGCGGCGTACCTCGAAGTGGAAGCAGCCGTACTCCACGGCCCTGACGTGCACGAGCGCGACGGCCGGGTCGGCGAAGGCGTCGGCGAACGCCCGGTCGAAGGCCTCGGTGGCGTCCTCGGGAACCTCCAGGAGCCGACCGCCGACGATCCGCCCGCCGGCGTCGTAGCGGCGGACGGTGCGCAGCGCGCCGGGGCGTGCGAAGGGGTAGCCGTCGCTCCCGTCCGCGGGCCCGGCGCACGCCTCGGCGTGGATGAAGACCGGGCCCTGTTCGTCGTACGCGCCGGGCGCGGCCCCCGTTTCGGCGGCCCAGCGGCGCAGCGGGGCGTAGGAGACGAGCGCGACACGCTCCCCGGGCTCGGAGAGCCGCAGGCAGCAGCGCAGCGGGGAGCCGCCCTCCTCGTCGGCGCGCGGGGCGAGGGGGCGGCCCGCGTCGTCGGTGCCGCGCAGGTCCCGCACGGTGGCGGGGTCGATGGGGCGTGCGGTGTACGTGGTCGTCATGCGACCAGCGTGGGGGTACGGCACCCGGGGGCGCTGGCGGTAATGGGTCATCGTGTTCCGCACCCGTCGTGGAAGGATGGCCGGAAACGTCACACAACGAGGAGATGACCGGGTGCCTGGCACGAACCTGACCCGTGAAGAGGCCCAGCGGCGGGCGGAGCTGCTGACCGTGGACTCGTACGAGATCGACCTCGATCTCAGTGGCGCGCAGGAGGACGCGACCTACCGGTCCGTGACCACCGTGCGCTTCGATTCCGCCGAGGACGGGGCGGAGTCGTTCATCGACCTGGTGGCGCCGGCCGTGCACCAGGTGGTGCTGAACGGCAAGGCGCTGGACGTGGCCGCCGTGTTCCGGGACTCCCGCATCGCGCTCAAGCACCTGCACCGGGGCCGCAACGAGCTGAAGGTCGTGGCGGACTGCGCGTACACGAACACCGGCGAGGGCCTGCACAAGTTCGTCGACCCGGTCGACGACCAGGTGTACCTGTACACCCAGTTCGAGGTGCCGGACGCGCGGCGGGTCTTCGCCAGCTTCGAGCAGCCGGACCTGAAGGCGACGTTCCGGTTCACCGTGAAGGCCCCGGCCGGCTGGACGGTCATCTCCAACAGCCCGACGCCCGAGCCCGTGGACGACGTCTGGGCCTTCGAGCCGACGCCCCGGATGTCCACCTACGTCACGGCGCTGATCGTCGGCCCGTACCACGCGGTGCACAGCACCTACGAGAACGGCGGCCAGGTGGTGCCGCTGGGCATCTACTGCCGTCCGTCGCTGGCCGAGTACCTGGACGCGGACGCGATCTTCGAGGTGACGCGGCAGGGCTTCGACTGGTTCCAGGAGAAGTTCGACTACGCCTACCCCTTCGCCAAGTACGACCAGCTCTTCGTGCCGGAGTTCAACGCGGGCGCGATGGAGAACGCGGGCGCGGTGACCATCCGCGACCAGTACGTCTTCCGTTCCAAGGTCACGGACGCGGCGTACGAGGTGCGGGCCGAGACCATCCTGCACGAGCTGGCGCACATGTGGTTCGGCGACCTGGTCACCATGGAGTGGTGGAACGACCTGTGGCTGAACGAGTCGTTCGCCACCTACACGTCGATCGCCTGCCAGGCCGCGGCGCCCGGCTCGCGCTGGCCGCACTCGTGGACGACGTTCGCCAACTCGATGAAGACCTGGGCGTACCGGCAGGACCAGCTCCCGTCCACGCACCCGATCATGGCCGAGATCAACGACCTGGACGACGTCCTGGTCAACTTCGACGGCATCACCTACGCCAAGGGCGCCTCGGTGCTCAAGCAGCTCGTGGCGTACGTCGGCGAGGACGCCTTCTTCCGCGGCGTGCAGGCGTACTTCAAGCGCCACGCCTACGGCAACACCCGTCTGTCGGACCTGCTGGGCGCGCTGGAGGAGACCTCCGGGCGCGACCTGCGGACCTGGTCCAAGGCATGGCTGGAAACGGCCGGTATCAATGTGCTGCGCCCGGAGATCGAGGTCGACGGCGACGGGGTGATCACCTCCTTCGCGGTCCGCCAGGAGGCCCCGGCGCTGCCGGCCGGCGCGAAGGGCGAGCCGGTGCTGCGGCCGCACCGGATCGCGATCGGCCTGTACGAGCTCCAGGACGGCAAGCTGGTCCGTACGGACCGGGTGGAGCTGGACGTCACGGCGACCGAGCGGACGGAGGTGTCCCGGCTGGTCGGCACGCGCCGTCCGGCGGTGGTGCTGCTCAACGACGACGACCTGTCGTACGCCAAGGTCCGGCTGGACGAGGTGTCGCTGGAGAACGTCACCGCGCACCTGGGCGACTTCACCGAGTCGCTGCCGCGCGCCCTGTGCTGGGCGTCGGCCTGGGACATGACGCGGGACGGCGAGCTGGCCACGCACGCCTACCTGGAGCTGGTGCTGTCCGGCATCGCCAAGGAGTCGGACATCGGCGTGGTGCAGTCGCTGCACCGGCAGGTGAAGCTGGCGCTGGACGTGTACGCGGCGCCCGAGCGGCGGGAGGCGGCGCTGGGGCGCTGGACCGAGGCCACGCTGGCCCACCTGCGCACCGCGGAGCCGGGCAGCGACCACCAGCTCGCGTGGGCGCGGGCGTTCGCGGCGACCGCCCGCACGCCGCAGCAGCTCGACCTGCTGTCGGGCCTGCTGGAGGGCACGGAGACGATCGACGGCCTGGTCGTCGACACCGAGCTGCGCTGGGCGTTCGTGGAGCGGCTGGCCGCCACGGGTGTGTACGACGAGGCGGAGATCGCCGCGGAGTACGAGCGGGACCGCACCGCGGCGGGCGAGCGGCACGCGGCCACCGCGCGGGCGGCCCGGCCGACCGAGGAGGCCAAGGCCGAGGCGTGGGCGTCGGTGGTCGACTCCGACAAGCTCCCCAACGCCGTGCAGGAGGCGGTGATCGGCGGCTTCGTCCAGACCGACCAGCGCGAGCTGCTGGCCCCGTACGCGGAGCGGTACTTCGCGGTGGTCAAGGACGTGTGGGAGTCCCGGTCGCACGAGATGGCCCAGCAGATCGCGGTGGGGCTGTACCCGGCGCTCCAGGTGTCCCCGGAGACCCTGGAGGCCACGGACGCGTGGCTGGCGAGCGCCGGGCCCAACGCGGCGCTGCGGCGGCTGGTGTCCGAGTCGCGGTCGGGCGTGGAGCGCGCGCTGCGGGCGCAGGCGGCCGACGCGTAACACCACCGGTACGGACGTCCGCCCCGGCCCCGGGTCCACCGGGTCCGGGGCGGCTTCGTGTCCGGGTCCGGGGCGGGCCGGGGGTGCCGTGCCGGGGCGGGTCCGGGTGCCGGGGCAAGGCGGTCCGGGTGCCGGGGCAAGGCGCTCCGGGTTCCGGGGCGGGGAGGGGCCAACTCCCGGGCCAGGGCGGGACGTCCGCATGCTGACCCGCTGTCAAGAGGCGTGCACGACAACCGATAAGCTTCCGGGCCGTTGTGTCCTTTGATCTTTCGCTTTCGATCGTTTAAGGGTTCTGATGGTTCGAGAGGGATCGTCGCCCGGTAGTCCAGGGCCCGCCTCACCCGTCATATGGGCGTTGCCCGCCATCGTGATCGCAGCGGGCACCGCCGTCGCCGTGGCCCTCGTCGCCGCACCCGCCCGCACCCCGGTCGGCTGGCTCGGGGCGGCCGCCACCGCGGTGGCCGCGCTCGCCTGCGCCGTGGCCGCCCGGCGCGGCCGGGAACTGGCCTCCCTGCGCGCCGAGGTGGCCGAGCAGCGGACCGCCCTCGCCCGGCAGGAGGCGGAGACGGTACGGCTCGCCGACACCCTGCTGCCGGACGTCGTGCGGCGGCTGCGCGAGGGCGAGTTCCCCGAGGACGTGCTCGCCTCGCTGGAGGCCGCCGACTCCTACGGGCCCGGGCTCACGCCGGAGTTCCGGTCCGCCCACCGGGCGGTGCTGCGCTCGGTGCTGGACGCGGTGGTCGCCGAGGAGGACCTGCGCGAATCGGCGCAGCGGGCCTTCGTGAACATCGCGCGCCGCGTCCAGGCCATCGTGCACCAGCAGGCCCAGGAGCTGCGGGACATGGAGGACCGGCACGGGCAGAGCCCGAGCGTCTTCGGCGACCTGCTGCGGCTCGACCACGGCACCGCGCTGATCGGCCGGCTCGCCGACTCCATCGCCGTGCTCGGCGGCGCGCGCCCGGGCCGCCAGTGGAACAAGGCCGTGCCGCTCTACAGCGTGCTGCGCGGCGCGATGTCCCGGATCATCGACTACCAGCGGGTCGAGCTGCACTCGGTCTCCGAGGTCGCCGTCGTCGGCCCCGCCGTCGAACCCCTCATCCACGCGCTGGCCGAGCTCCTCGACAACGCCACCCGCTACTCGCCGCCGCAGACCAAGGTCCATCTGACCGCGGTGGACGTGAACGCGGGCATCGCCGTCGAGATCGAGGACGGGGGCGTCAGCATGAGCGAGGAGGCCCGGAACAGGGCCGAGCGCATGCTGCGCCAGGCCCAGCAGGGCATCGACCTCAACGATCTGGGCGAGACGCCCCGGCTGGGTCTGGCCGTGGTGGGCCGGCTGTCACAGGCGTACGGCTTCCAGGTCTCGCTGCGGTCGTCCGCGTACGGCGGTGTCCGCGCGGTGCTGGTGGTCCCGCAGGACCTGATCACCACCACCTCGGCCGCCACCGGGCTCGCCCACGGCATCGGCACCTCCTCCGGGCCCCGGCGGGCCCTGGCCCCGGCCGCGCGGGAGGCGGCCGGGCAGCCCTCCGGCCCCGCCCGCCCGGTGACCGGCCCGACCGGCCCCGTCCCCGCACCGCACCCGGCCGGCCCGTCCGACCACGGCGGGCCGCTCGTGACCGAGCGGACGCCCAGCGGTCTGCCCCAGCGGCGGCGCAAGACCCGGGTGACCGCCCCGGCCCGGCCCGACGCACCCGGCGGGACCGCGGAGACCACCGGGACCACCGCGCTTCCCGGGACCGCCGTGACCACCGGGACCACCGCCGTGACCGGCGGGAGCACCACCACGACCACCCGGACCGCCACCACCGCGCCGGAGCCCGCGCCCCAGGTGCAGCCCGGCATGTGGCTGGCCGCCTTCCAGAGCGGCCTGGCCGGGGAACGCCAGACCGGCGCAGACCAGAACAGCGACGCCTCGCCGGCCCCGGCGAGCAAGGGGGAACAGCCATGAGTCAGCAGCGGCCCGACATGGACTGGATGCTCAAGGACCTGGCCGAGAGCGTTCCGCAGACCCGCCACGTCATCGTGCTCTCCGCCGACGGCCTGCGCATGGCGCAGTACGGCGCCGAGACCGACACCGCCGACCGGCTGGCCGCCGCCTGCGCCGGCCTCCAGAGCCTCGCGGGCGCCGTCGCCGCCGAACTGCCGCACAGCGAGGGCCGGATGCGGCTCGTGGTGATCGAGATGGACGGCGGCTTCTTCTACCTGATGGCGGCCGGCGCCGGCGCGTACCTCGCCGTCCTGGCCGACGAGGGCGTCGACGCCGGTCTGATGGGCCAGCGGATGCGCGACCTGGTGGCACGGATCGGAGAGCACCTCAGCAGCCCGCCCCGCCGCGACGGGCAGCCCGCGTGAGCGACCCCGACCACCGGCGCGGTGACGACCACGACTGGGAGGACGGCAGCCCCGAGCGGCTGTACGTGATCACCGGTGGCCGCAGCGGCTCGTTAGGGTCCGCCCCGCTCGACCTGGTCACGCTGATCGTGGCCAGGTCGGGCCCCAGGCCCGGGATGCAGCCGGAGCACACGGCGATCATGCGGATGTGCCAGGCGCCGCTGTCGGTGGCCGAGATCTCCGCGTACCTCCTGCTGCCGGTGAGTGTGGTGACCGTCCTGGTGGGCGACCTGCTCGCCGACGGGCACGTGCTGGCGCGCGAGCCCGTCGCACCGGCCCGACTCCCCGACCTGGCACTGATTGAGGCAGTGATCGATGGACTTCAGAAGCTCTGAGCCGCCCGCCGGCCCGCGCTCCGCGGACGCCCTCCCGGCGACGGCCGCCGCCGCCGTCAAGGTGGTGGTCGTCGGCGGCTTCGGGGTGGGCAAGACGACCCTGGTCGGCTCGGTGAGCGAGATCCGGCCGCTGACCACCGAGGAGACGATGACCCAGGCCGGGGTCGGCGTCGACGACATCGCGGGCGTGGAGCGCAAGAGCTCCACCACCGTGGCGATGGACTTCGGGCGGATCAGCATCAACGAGGAACTGGTGCTGTATCTCTTCGGCACCCCCGGCCAGGAACGCTTCTGGTTCCTGTGGCGGGGCCTGTTCGAGGGCGCCCTCGGTGCCGTGGTGCTGGTCGACACCCGCCGCCTGGAGGTCAGCTTCGACGTGATCGGCAGGCTGGAGGAGCGTGGCGTGCCGTTCGTCGTGGCCGTCAACTCCTTCCCCGGAGCGCCCGAGCACCCCCTGGAGGAACTGCGCGGCGCCCTCGACCTGCCCGGGTCCGTACCGATCGTCGTGTGCGACGCCCGGCGCCGCGACTCCAGCCGTGACGTCCTGATGACGCTGATGCGCTACCTGCACTCCCTCGCCGTGACCCCGGAGGCCTCGTGACCGGTTGAGCACCGGTGCGGCCGTGGGCCAGCCGGTCAGCCGCGTCCAGCGGGCGCGCGGGGCGGCGGCGCCGCGTTCGGTGAGTGAGCCGTGGAGGCGCATGCGGGCGACGCTTCCGGGGAAGGCGGCGAGGCGGACGTGGGTGGCCCCGGCCGGGGCGGGCAGCGCGAAGCGGAGGCGGGGGTCGAAGGTCATGCACCGACCGTCCCGCAGCCCGACCCGTCAGGTCGGGAGTTCCGTCACTCGCCGCTCGGTCCCGCCGAAAGGAGGCGCCGGGTGATCCCGGCCAGGCGCCGCCCCTGGTGCCGGGCGGCCGCGAGGACCTCGTCGCCGGGCGCTCCCCCGCGGGAGGCGTGGGACGTGCCGTAGGGGTTGCCGCCGGCCGCGTAGACCGCGGGATCGGTGTACCCGGGGGACACGATCAGCGAGCCCCAGTGGTGGAAGGTGTTGTAGAGGGCGAGCAGCGTGGACTCGTTGCCGCCGTGGGTGTTGGCGGCGCTGACGAAGCCCGTGGCCGGCTTGTCGGTGAAGGTGCCCTGCTGCCACAGCCCCCCGGTGGTGTCGAGGAACTGCTTGAGCTGCGAGGAGATGTTGCCGTACCGGGTCGGGGTGCCGAAGGCGTAGGCGTCGGCCCAGGAGAGGTCGTCGAGGGTGGCCACCTCCAGATGCCGGGTGGCGTCGGCGTGTTCGCGCCAGGCGGGCAGCGCGTCGATGGCGCTGTCCGGCGCGAGTTCGGGAACCCGGCGGAGGCGGACCTCCGCGCCGGCCTTCTCGGCCCCCTCGGCGACGGCCTCGGCGAGCGTGTGCACGTTGCCGGTGGCGGAGTAGTAGATGACGGCGATCTTGGGAGGCATGGCCGGACCCCTTCGCGAAGTGCTGAGCGGATCGCTATCCGCTTGCTGACGCCCCGAGACTAAGCGGATAACTATCCGCACGACAAGGCCCGCCGGGCGAGAAACGGATAGCTTTCCGTTACCGGCGCTATGCTGGAACCATGGACGAGCCGCAGCGTGCCCGCCTCCCGCTCGCGGGCGGATCCCCCGCAGGCCGGGCGGGGCGCGCCGAGCGCGCGGACGCGGCCGACAACCGCCGCCGCATCCTGGAGGCGGCCGCGCGGATCGTCGCCGACAAGGGACCGGACGCCCTGACCATGAACGCGGTCGCCCATGAGACGGGCATCGGCGTGGGGACGGTCTACCGGCGCTTCGGGGACGTGGCCCAACTGCTGTTCGCCCTGCTCGACGAGCGCGAGAAGCGGTTCCAGGAGGCGTTCATGACCGGCCCTCCGCCGCTGGGCCCGGACGCGCCGCCGCTGGAACGGCTGCGCGCCTTCCTGCACGCGCTGGCCGACCGCGTCACCGACCAGCTCGACATGATGCTCGCCGCCGAGACGGCCGCGCCCAGCGCCCGCTACAGCAGCGGGGCGTACGCGACCATGCACACCCATGTGACCGTGCTCGTCACCCGCGTCCGGCCGGAGGCCGACGCCTCCCTGCTGGCCCACATGCTGCTCGCCCCGTTCATGCCGAGCCTGACGCACCATCTGACGCGGGACGCCGGGCGGACGGTGGACGAGATCAAGGCCGCCGCCGACGAGCTGCTCCGGGGCCTGGCCCACCCCCGCTGACCGGCCGCCCGCCGGACTCCGCGACCACGCCCCACCGGCGGCTACCGCCGCGCCGCCACCTCCCGCAGCGCCGCCACGAGCCGGGCCACCGCCGGGGCCGCCTCCGCGCCCCGCCGCACCGCCGCCACGACATGGCGGCGCGGCTGGTCCGCCTCCAGCACCCGCGTCAGCACCCCCGACGCGCGGTCGGCGGCCACCATGCGGGGCACCAGCGCGATGCCCATCCCGGCCTCCACCATCGCCAGGATCGCCGTCCACCCGGCCGCGGAATGCGCCTGCTCCGGCACGAACCCGGCCGCCTCGCAGGCCGCCCTGGTGATCTCCGACCAGGGCCCGCTGCCCCCGAAGATCCACCGCTCCCCCGACAGGTCGGCCAGCCGCAGTCCCGGCGCCCCCGCCAGCGCGTGCCCGGCCGGCAGCGCCACGTCCAGCGGATCGGCAAGCAGCGGCAGACGGCTGAACTCGGGGTCCCGGGCCGTCGGCGCGTGCGCCGCCAGCGACAGGGCCAGGTCCACCTCGCCGGCCGACAGCAGCGCGTACGCCTCGGCCGCCTCGGCCTCCCGCACCCGGACCTCCAGGCCCGGGTGCGCGGCCCGCAGCCGCAGCACGGCCGGCACGACCAGCGCGGGAACGGCGGTGGAGAACGCCCCCACCCGGACCTCCCCCGCCTCGCCCTGGAGGTAGCCGGCCAGCTCGGCGTCGGCCCGCTCCAGTTGCGCGAACACCGCCTCGGCGTGCCGCAGCACCAGGTGCGCCGCGTCGGTGAGCCGCACCCGCCGCCCGTGCGCCTCCAGCAGCCGCACCCCGAGCTGCCGGGACAGGTTGGTGAGCTGCTGGGACACGGCCGAGGGGGTCATCAGCAGTGCCTCCGCCGTCGCGGTCACCGTGCCGCGGTCGCGCAGGGTGCGGAGGATCCGGAGCTTCTTGATGTCCCACTCGGTCATGTCCGGCAACCTACCCACGCCCCGGGTCACCTCCCCCGGGCCGTCCCCAGGACCACGCCGCCGAGGATCAGCGCCATGCACAGGAACTGGAGCGGGCCCATCGCCTCACCGAGCAGCGCCCAGGACAGCACCGCCACGCACACCGGCTGGAGGTAGTACACGACCCCCGCGCGGGCGGCCCCGATCAGGCCGACGGCCTTGTTCCACGCGAAGAACGCCACCGCCGAGGAGAAGACCCCGACGTACACCAGCGGCCCGGCCGTACCGGCCGTGGGCGTGAACCCGCCCTGGACGGCGAGGCTCGCCCCGTACGCCGGCAGCAGCATCAGCGCGCCGAGCGCGAAGGTGGCGAACAGGAAGGCGGGGCCGCCGAGTTCGGCGGGCCGCCGCTTCAGCAGGGCGCTGTAGGAGGCGAAGCAGACGGCGGCGGCCACGATCCACAGGTCGCCGGCGGCCAGGTCCGGCACCAGGGAGCCGTTGCCGACCAGGAGCAGCACACCGGCGCAGGCGATCCCCATGCCGGTCACGCGGCGCGGCCCGAGCCGGGCGCCGCCCAGCTTCTCGTACACCGCCATCAGGACCGGGGAGGCGGCCATGACCATGCCCATGGTGCCGGCCGAGGTGGTCAGCCCGGCCTGGTTGACGAGGGTGTTGTAGACGGTGACGCCGAGCAGTGACGCGAGGGTGACGAAGCCCAGGTGGCGCCGTACGGCGTGGCGCTGCCGCCAGGCCTCGCGGGCGGCGAAGGGGGCGACGGCGAGGATCGCCACGATCCAGCGCCAGAAGGCGGCCTGGACGGGCGGCACCGCGTCGTGCAGGGCGCGGGAGGCCACGAAGCTGCCCGACCACACGACCGTCGCGAGGGCCGCGAGCAGGAGGCCGGGCCCGAAGGCCCGGCCGGCAGCGCCCCTCGCGCTCGTCGATCGGTCGGCATGGACGCGGTCCTGTACTGCCACGGTCTCTCCCCCCTCGTCCCCCATGGACGGGGGTGCCGGTTGCGGGAGCTACCGTCGCACCACCGGAGTCGTCAGGTCCATCGAAACTTTTTCACCGGTACGTTCAGCAGAACTGAACGATGAGCGGGGCGTCCACTGTCCGGCGAGCGTCGCCCCGAAGGCGATGGCCATGCCGGCGAGCTGGACGGGGCCCAGCGCCTGCCCGAGCACCGCCCAGCCGATGACGGCCGCGGTGATCGGCGAGAGCGGTCCGAGGAGCGTCACGGAGGTGGCGGGGAGGCGCTCGATGCCCCGCAGCCACAGCCAGTACGAGACGGCGGTGTTGGCCAGCGCGAGGTACGCGTAGCCGGCCACGCCCCGGCCGTCGAGGGCCGGCGGGGCGCCTTCCACCAGGAAGGCCACCGGCGCGATCAGCAGCCCGCCCGCGGTGAGCTGCCAGCCGACCATGGCCAGCGGGCCCACCCCCTCGGGCCGGCCCCAGCGCTTGGTGAGCACCGTGCCCGCCGACATGGACGCCGCGGAGGCGAGCCCCGCGGCCACCCCTACGAGGTCGAAGGCCCCGCCCGCCTTCAGGACCACCAGGCTCACCCCGAAGGCGGCGGCGACGGCCGCCAGCAGGGCCCGGACGGTCGGCCGCTCCCCCAGCAGCAGGGCGGCGAGACCGACGACGAAGAGCGGCCCCACCGACCCGACGACCGCGGCCAGCCCGCCCGGCAGGCGGTAGGCGGCGAGGAACAGCAGCGGGAAGAACGCGCCGATGTTGAGTGCCCCGAGCACCACCGACTTCCCCCACCAGACCCCGCGCGGCAGCGTCCGGGTGAGCGCCAGCAGGGCCAGCCCGGCGGGCAGGGCACGCATCAGACCGGTGAACAGCGGCCGGTCGGCCGGGAGGAACTCGGTGGTGACGGCGTAGGTCGAACCCCAGGAGATGGGCGCGAGTGCGGTGAGGCCGGTGACGACGGCTCTGCGTGACATGGTCTTCCCCCTTGAAGTAACTCGGCTCTAAGTAGCTTAGCGCTAAGCTACTTAATCGCAAGCATCTTTCTTGCGAACGAGGGAAATCCGGCCCACACTGCGGCCATGACCACATCGGCACCCGCGCCCCAGGACCCCGTCGACGCGATCACCGCACAGTGGGCGGTCGTACGCCCCGACCTGGACACCGCCCCCATGGCGGTCCACGGGCGGATCTACCGGCTGAGCAACGCCATGGCCGCGCGGATGGACAAGGCGTACGCGCCCTTCGGCATCGCCCGCGGTGAGTTCGACGTCCTGGCGACGCTACGGCGCTCGGGTGAGCCGTACACGCTCTCCCCGCGCGAGCTGTCGGCGACGCTCATGCTGACGACGGGCGGCATGACGGGGCGGCTGGACAAGCTGGAGCGGGCCGGGCTGCTGAGCCGCAGCCCCGACCCGCATGACCGGCGCGGCCTGCGCGTCACGCTCAGCGAGCGCGGCCGGGCACTGGTGGACGAGGCCGTCGCGGCCGGACTCGCCGTCCAGCGCGAGGCGCTGGAGGCCGCCGGGCTGGACGCGCGGGAGACCGAGCTCCTGTCGGGCCTGCTGCGCAGGCTCCTCCTGGCCACGGGCGCCTGACCCGGGGGGAGTCCGGGGGCGGGAACGCCGACGGCCCGGGCGGTACGGGGTACCACCCGGGCGGGCCGGCGAGAGGGCCCCGGGGACGCGCCGAGGCGCCCCGGGGCCGACGGGCCTTAAGAAGTCACGCCTTCTTGGAGCGGTCGAGCACCATCACCAGACCGGCGATCACCGCGAAGAGCACGATCGGGGCGGCGACGTACAGGCCGAGGGTCTCGGCCACGCTCAGGCCGGAACCCGGGTCGTCACCGTCGTCGCGGGTGAGCGCGAGCGCGGGGGACGACATGAGCAGCATCATCAGCGTCGTACCGGCCGCGACGGCGCCGGTGCGCAGGGCGTTCTTCTTGTCCACGGTGCAAACGTAGCGAACGCCTAGACGCCCCGCGCGTCCGGGGGTGCCGTGGAGGGGCGCAGCACGTCCATCAGGGCGTGCAGCCGCGGGGAGACGGCCAGCTCCTCCAGGGTGACGGGGCGGCCCTCGGCGTCGGCGATCGGCAGCCGCCAGTTCGGGTACTGGTCCCAGGTGCCGGGCAGGTTCTGCGGGCGGCGGTCGCCGACCGCGTCCGGGAGCCACACCCCGGTCATCCGGGCGGGGGTGCGGCGCAGGAAGCGGTGGACGGCGCGGATCTCGGCCTCCTCGTCACGCGGGCCCGGCTCCAGCAGTTCCAGCTCGCGGAGGTACGCGAGCCACTCGGCGATCTCCTCGGCGTCCTCGGCGCGCTCCTCCTCCAGGGGGCGGGTCAGCAGCCCCAGCCGGTGCCGCAGACCGACGTGCTCTCCGGTGAGCCGGGCGGCGGTGGACGGCAGGTCGTGGGTGGTGGCGGTGGCCACGCAGTCGGCCCGCCAGGTCCCGGGCGGCAGCGGCCGCCGGGTGCCCTCCCAGTCGCGTTCGAACCACAGCACGGAGGTGCCGAGGACTCCGCGCCGCTGGAGGGATTCCCGTACGCCCGCCTCGACCGTGCCGAGGTCCTCGCCGATCACGACGGCGCCGGCCCGGTGGGCCTCCAGGGCGAGGACGGCGAGCATGGCGTCGGCGTCGTGACGGACGTACGTCCCCTCGGTGGGCGGACGGCCCTCGGGCACCCACCAGAGCCGGAACAGCCCCATGACGTGGTCGATGCGCAGCGCGCCCGCGTGCCGCAACAGTCCGCGCAGCAGGTCCCGGTAGGGGGCGTACCCGGCGGCGGCCAGCGCGTCGGGACGCCAGGGCGGCAGACCCCAGTCCTGGCCACGGGCGTTGAAGGCGTCCGGCGGGGCGCCCACGGACATCCCGGTGGCGAACGCGCCGGCCTGGGCCCAGGCGTCGGCGCCGTCCGGGTGCACGCCCACGGCGAGGTCGTGGACGATCCCGACGGAGAGGCCCGCGTCCCGGCCGGCCCGGGCGGCGGCACCGAGCTGTTCGTCGGTGAGCCAGGCGAGCCGGCAGTGGAAGTCGATCCGGTCGGCCAGCTCGTCCCGCTCGCGCGCGGTGGCGGCCGAGCGCGGGTCGCGCAGGCCCTCGGGCCACTGCCGCCGGTCGGCGCCGTACCGCTCGACGAGGGCGCACCAGGTGGCGTGGTCCAGCAGGGCCTGGCCCTGGGCGGCGCGGAACTCCCGGAAGGCGGCCTGCCGCCCGGGGCCGAGCGGCACCCGCCGGAGCAGCTCCAGGGCCCGGCGCTTGAGCACCCACACCGCGTCGCGGTCGATCAGCTCGCCCTTGCGGAGCACCCCTTCGCGCAGTTCCGCCGCCCGCCCGGTGAGCACGTCCAGCTCGGCGCGGTCCTCGCCGCGCACGTACGCGTACTCGGGGACGTCCTCGATCCGCAGGTGCACCGGGTCGGGGAAGCGCCGGGAGGAGGGGCGGTACGGGGACGGGTCGGTGGGCGTGCCGGGCACGGCCGCGTGCAGCGGGTTGACCTGGACGAACGCGGCTCCCAGGTCGCGGCCGGCCCACTCGGCCAGTTCGCGGAGGTCGCCGAGGTCGCCCATGCCCCAGGAGCGGGTGGACAGCAGCGAGTAAAGCTGGACGAGCAGCCCGTACGTGCGGCCGGGGGGCTGGGGCACGCGCGCGGGGGCGACGACGAGGGTGCTGTGCGCGGTGCGCCCGTCCCGCGCCCGGACGTCGAGCCGGTGCACACCGAGAGGCAGCCGCTCCCAGCGGGGCGTGCCGGAGATCTCGTCACCGTGCTCGGTGGTGATCCGCAGGTCGGTGCCCGGCGGGAGCGCCGTGAGGGGGCGGGGCAGTTCGTACGGGCGGACCTGGGGCGGGGTGCCCTCGCCCGGGTCGTCCTGCCACAGGACCAGCGTCGGCGGCAGCAGCCGCGCGTCCCGGGCCGCCTCGGTGGCGGCCAGGGACGCGCGCAGCGCCTCGGGCGTGGTGGCGTCGACGTCCAGGGCGGCGAGGACCTGCACCACCGTGGCGTCGGGGACCGGGACGGTGACGCCCGCGGACGGGGAGTACGCGGTGGCGACACCGTGCAGCGCGGCGAGCCGGGCAAGGGTCATTCAGGCTCCTGGGGACTCCGGTCCGCCGGCCGCGCGGTGTGCGGTCGGCTCGCTGGTGAGGGGGGTGAAGTCGGTGAGGGCGGGTTCGCTGGTGAGCGGGGCGGCGCCGGCGAGCGGCGGTTCGCTGGTGAGCGGGGTGCCGACGGCCGGCAGCCCGGTGAGGGGGCAGAAGCCGGGGCCGTGACCGGTGTCGGGACGGTCGGCGACGGGCGCGGGGCCCGGGACCTGTTTGGAGAGGGCGGAGAGCAGGAGCTGTGCCGAAGCGGCCACGGGGGCCTCCTTGTACGGGTGACGGTGGGACACAGCAGCCCTACCCAGCGGGCGGCCGCACATCCGCACAACGTGGCGTCGGTCACATCGCCCGGCCATGGCGGGAGTCGGGCCGCACCCCGCGCCCCGGTAGGCAAATACGACACAACGGCCACGCACATTGACACCTTCGGCGAGTCGGTGGTGGGCTCGAAACCGACCGGTTCGGCCATCGTTCCGGCCACCGGCAAAGCTACTCGCAGAACAACGCAAGACGAGGGGAGACGCGCGTGCAGTTCGGGCGCTTCGGCCGCGGCAAGCGGACCGCGACGGCCGTCGCCGTCGCCGTGATCGGCGGTCTGCTGGGCGGCGCTCCCGGTGCGCTGGCCGCGCCCGGCGAACCCGGCTCCCCCACCACGGCCGTCCCCGGGCGGGACGGCGGCGCCCTGCCCGCGGTGTGGCCGCGCCCGCAGTCGCTCCGGGCGGGCGGGACCGCGGTGCCGCTCGGCGACGAGGTGACGGTCCTGCCGGGCGAGGGCGCCGACCCGTACGCGGTGGGCGCGCTGGAAGACGTCCTGCGGGACGCCGGGGTGCGGACGGTGCACACCGGGCCGGGCGGGCGCGGGCCGGTGGTGCTGCTGGGCGGCACGGCCGCCGGGGCCGCGCTGCGGGCCCTGCGGGCGCCCGAGCGGGGCGACCTGCCGGCGGGGGGCTACCGGATCGCCACGGGCCGGTACGAGGGCCGGGACACGGTCGCGGTGGACGGTGTCGGCGGGGACGGGCTGTTCCACGCGGTCCAGACGCTGCGCCAGCTCATAGCCGCCGGCCGCACGATCCCCGGGGTCCTCGTGCGCGACTGGCCCGGGACCGCGGTGCGCGGCCTGGCGGAAGGTTTCTACGGCCGGCCGTGGAGCCACCAACAGCGGCTGGCGCAGCTCGACTTCATGGGCCGCACCAAGCAGAATCGGTACCTCTACGCGCCCGGCGACGACCCGTACCGGCAGACCCAGTGGCGCGAGCCCTACCCGGCCGCGCAGCGGGCCGAGTTCCGGGAGCTGGCCGAGCGGGCCCGGCGCAACCATGTGACGCTGGCGTGGGCGGTGGCACCCGCCCAGTCGATGTGCCTGGCCTCGGACGAGGACATGACCGCGCTCCGCCGCAAGGTCGACGCGATGTACGCGCTCGGGGTGCGCGCCTTCCAGGTGCAGTTCCAGGACGCCTCCTACGACGAGTGGCACTGCTCCAGGGACGCCGACACGTTCGGTTCGGGACCGGCCTCGGCCGCCCGGGCGCACGCGCGCGTGGCGACGGAGCTGGCCCGGCACCTGGCCGGCCGCCATCCGGACGCCGCGCCGCTGACCCTGATGCCGACCGAGTACTACCAGGACGGCGCCACCGAGTACCGCACGGCGCTGGCCGCGGAGCTGGACGACCGGGTGCAGGTGGCGTGGACGGGGGTCGGCGTGGTGCCCCGTACGATCACCGGCCGGGAACTGGCGGGGGCGCGCGACGCGTTCGGGCACCCGCTGGTGACGCTGGACAACTACCCGGTCAACGACTACGCGCAGGACCGGGTCTTCCTCGGGCCGTACATGGGCCGTGAACCGGCCGTCGCGGCCGGTTCGGCGGCCCTGCTGGCCAACGGGATGGAGCAGCCGGCCGCGTCCCGCATCCCCGTCTTCACCGCCGCCGACTACGCCTGGAACCCCAAGGGCTACCGCCCCGGGGAGTCCTGGCACGCCGCGCTCGATGACCTGGCGGGCGGCGACCCGGCGGCCCGAGCGGCGCTGCACGCGCTGGCCGGGAACGACGCCTCGTCGATCCTCAGCCGCACCGAGTCGGGGTATCTCCGTCCGCTGCTGGCCGACTTCTGGCGGACGCGCGCCAGCACGACGGCCGACGCGAAGGCCCGGGACCGGGCGGCCGGCGAGCTGCGTGCGGCGTTCACCGTGATGCGCCGGGCGCCCGAGCGGCTGGCGGGCACGGCGGACGGGCTGCTGGACGACGAGGTGGGCCCGTGGCTGGAGCAGCTCGCGCGGTACGGCCGCGCGGGCGAGGCGGCCGTGGACATGCTCCAGGCGCAGTCCCGGGGCGACGGGGCGGGCGCCTGGCGGGCCTCGCTGGAGCTGGAGCCGCTGCGCAAGGAGCTGGCGTCCAGCCCGGTCACGGTCGGCGAGGGGGTGCTGGACCCGTTCCTGACCCGGGCGGTCCGGGAGGCGGCCCGGTGGACGGGCGCGTCCCGCGACGCGGGCGGCGTCACGCACGAGGACGGGGCCTACACCGTGCGCCTGGACCGGGCCCGGCCGCTGGACACGGTCACCGCGATGACGGCGCCGGGGCCGGGCCCTGGCCACGGCTCCGTGGAGGCGCACGTCCCGGGCCAGGGGTGGCGGCGGCTGGGCGCCCTGTCGGGCAGCGGCTGGACGCAGGCGGCCGCGCGGGGGCTCACCGCCGACGCGGTACGGATCACCTGGACGGGCCGGTCCCCCGGGGTGCGGGCCCTGGTGCCCTGGTTCGCCGACGAGCCGCAGGCCCGGCTGGACCTGCCGCACGCCGAGACGGACGCGGTGATCGGCGGCGCCCCGCGCCGGGTCGACGCGGTGCTCGCCGCGCAGCGGCCGGGCGAGGTGCACGGCACCCTCACGGCGAAGGCGCCGAAGGGCCTGAAGGTCACCGTCCCGAAGCGGACCACCGTCCCGCGCGGCACGGCGGCCACCGTCCCGGTCGACGTCACCGTGCCGGCGGGCACCCCGGCGGGCGAGTACCGGGTGCCGCTCACCTTCGCGGGGCAGGAGCGCACGCTGACCGTCCGGGCCTACCCGGCGACCGGCGGCCCGGACCTGGCCCGTACGGCGAGGGCGTCCTCGTCGGGCGACGAGACCTCCGACTTCCCGGCGTCGGCCGCCCTCGACGGCGACCCGGCCACCCGCTGGTCGTCCCCGGCCGAGGACGGCGCCTGGTGGCAGCTCGAGCTGCCCGCACCGGTCCGGCTCGGCCAGGTGGTGCTCCACTGGCAGGACGCCCACGCGGCGAAGTACCGCATCCAGGTGTCGCCGGACGGCCGCACCTGGCGCACGGCGGCCACCGTGCGGGACGGCAAGGGCGGCCGCGAGGCGATCCGCATGGACGCCCCCGGCACCCGCTTCGTCCGCGTCCAGGGCGACGCCCGGGCGACCGAGTACGGCTACTCGCTCTTCACGGTCGAGGCCTACGCGGTCACCCCGCCGCCCCCCGGCGAGTGAGGCGAAGGGGCGCGGCGGGTGCCGAGAGGGAGAACGCGCGGAGGCCCCGAGGGACGAGGGGTCGAGCACGATCGACCGTCGGCACACGCTGGAGCGCCCCGGAGCCGAACCGAGCCCTTCTACGAGACGCGATCGATGCGGGCCATCGCGTCGTCCGCTCCGTACGGCTGGAGGTAGGGCAGCCAGCGGGGGTCGCGGTGGCCGGTGCCGATGATGCGCCAGGCCAGGCCGGTCGGCGGGGCGGGCTGCTGGTGGAGCCGCCAGCCCAGTTCCCGCAGGTGGCGGTCGGCCTTGACGTGGTTGCAGCGGCGGCAGGCCGCCACCACGTTCTCCCAGGCGTGCTGTCCGCCGCGGCTGCGCGGTACGACGTGGTCGACGCTGGTTGCGACGCCACCGCAGTACATGCAACGCCCGCCGTCGCGGGCGAACAGGGCTTTGCGGGTCAGAGGAACGGGCCCCCGGTAGGGGACCCGTACGAACCGTTTGAGGCGCACCACACTGGGCGCGGCGATGGCACGGGTCGCGCTGTGCATGAAGGCGCCGGATTCCTCGAGGCAGATCGCCTTGTTCTCCAGGACGAGGACGAGCGCGCGGCGGAGCGGTACGACGCCGAGGGGTTCGTACGACGCGTTGAGGACCAGGACGTGCGGCACGGGTGCCTCCTTGTACGCCGGCGGCGCGTGGCTCGCGCCGGGACGATCTGCTCTCAGTCTCTCCTCATGCCAGGTCGAAGCGCCACCACGTACCGGTAACGGGCCCGAAGTGTTTTCGACCACACCGGGATCATCCCCAGGTGAGACACAGCTCTCCCTCGAACACGGCAACGAAGCACCCCCGGTGCCCCGTTAATGTAATTGGTTAGTTTGTCCATCCTGGAGGTTCCCGCCGTGCTCTGGTCCGCCGTTCCGGCTGCCGACCCCACACCCGCGCCGGTGTCGCTCGACGAAGCCGCCAAGCAGGCCGGCGAGGCCGCCGGCTGGGTGGAGCAGAACTGGTCCACCTGGTTGAGCACCGGTCTGCGCATCCTGCTGATCCTGGCCGTGGCGGTGGTGCTGCGGCATCTGGTCCGCCGGGCCCTGACCAAGCTGATAGAACGCATGAACCGCAGCGCCCAGGCGGTCGAGGGGTCCGCCCTGGGCGGGCTGCTGGTGAACGCGGAGCGCCGCCGGCAGCGCTCGGAGGCCATCGGTTCGGTGCTGCGCTCGGTCGCCTCGTTCCTGATCATGGGCACCGCCGGGCTGATGATCCTGGGCGCCTTCAACGTGAACCTGGCGCCGCTGCTGGCCTCGGCCGGTGTCGCGGGTGTCGCCATCGGTTTCGGCGCCCGCAACCTGGTCACCGACTTCCTCTCCGGCGTTTTCATGATCCTGGAGGACCAGTACGGGGTCGGGGACTCGATCGACGCGGGGGTCGCCTCCGGCGAGGTGATCGAGGTCGGCCTCCGGGTGACCAAGCTGCGCGGCGACAACGGTGAGATCTGGTACGTCCGCAACGGCGAGATCAAGCGGATCGGCAACCTGAGCCAGGGCTGGTCCACGGCGACGGTCGACGTGACGGTCCGCCCGACGGAGGACCTGGACACCGTCCGTTCCGTGATCTCGGAGGTGGGGGAGTCCCTCGCCAAGGAGGAGCCGTGGAACGAGCGCCTCTGGGGCCCGGTCGAGGTGCTGGGCCTGAACGAGGTGCTGCTGGACTCCATGACGGTCCGGATAGCGGCCAAGACCATGCCGGGCAAGTCGCTGGGCGTGGAGCGGGAGCTGCGCTGGCGGATCAAGCGGGCCTTCGACGAGGTGGGCATCCGTATCGTGGGCGGCCTTCCGGCGGCGGTGACGGAGGATGCCCCGAAGGACCCGACGGCCGGGATGGCGGCGCCGTCCGCCTTCGCCTCGACCACCTCCCCGCAGTCGGTCGCGGCCACCCCGCTGACCCCGCCGGCGAACCTGGCGAAGTAGGACGCGGGGACAGCACCCGTACGAGGACGACGAGGGGCGCCCCGGCTTCACGGCCGGGGCGCCCCTCGTCGTCGTCTCCGTCGACCTCGTCCTCGTCTTCGCCGACCTCGTCTTCGCCGTCGTCCCGGTCGTCGTCCACACCGGGGTCTTGACGCGTCCCTGACGGCCGTCCTACCGTCTCCGCACCCGACAGGAAACTTTCCTAACAGTACGAGGCTGGTGCTCCCCGCCGTGACCGCAATCTCCGGGACCACCCCCGGCACGCCCCGCCTCCTGCGGGCCATGAACGACCGGGCCGCGCTCGACCTGCTGCTGGAGCACGGGCCCCTGTCCCGGACCCGGATCGGGAAGCTGACCGGGCTGTCCAAGCCGACCGCGTCCCAGCTCCTGGCACGGCTGGAGGCGGCGGGGCTGGTCGTGGCGACCGGGGTGACCGAGGGGCGGCCGGGGCCGAACGCGCAGCTCTACTCCGTCAACCCGCGCGCCGCGTACGCCGCCGGCCTGGACGTGAACCCCCGGCGCATCCGCGCGGCCGTCGCCGACGTGACCGGGGCGGTGGCCGGCGAGTTCGAGCTGGCGACCCCGAAGAAGGCGGCCGGGGACGTCGTCCGGCAGGTCACCGAGGCGCTGGACGGTGCCGTGAAGGCGGCCGGGATCACCCGCGGCGAGGTGCGCCGGCTGGTGATCGGCACGCCCGGAGCGTTCGACCCGTCGACCGGCCGGCTCCGGTACGCCTCGCACCTCCCGGGCTGGCACTCCCCCACCCTGCTGGACGAGCTGGCCGCCGCGCTGCCGATGCCGGTCGAGTACGAGAACGACGTGAACCTGGTGGCGGTGGCCGAGCAGCGGCTCGGGGCGGCCCGGGGGCACCAGGACTTCGTCCTGCTGTGGAACGAGAGCGGTCTGGGCGCCGCCCTGGTGCTGGGCGGCCGGCTGCACCGCGGGTTCACCGGCGGCGCCGGCGAGGTCGGCTTCCTGCCGGTGCCGGGCGCCCCGCTGGTGCGGCAGGTCACCAAGGCCAACAGCGGCGGCTTCCAGGAACTGGCCGGCGCCCAGGTGCTGCCCCGGCTGGCCCGCGAGTACGGCGTCGAGGACGTGCCGCGCGCGGAGCGCGGGGAGCACGCGGAGGCCGCCGCCGAGCTCGTCCGCCGGGCGGCGGCGGCCGGCACCGGCCCGTACGCCCGGCTCCTCGACGCCTTCGCGACGGGGCTGGCCACCGGCCTGGCCTCGCTGGTCGCCGTCCTCGACCCCGAGCTGGTGGTGCTGTCCGGCGAGGTGATCACCGCCGGGGGCGAGGCGCTGCGCGAGCGGGTGCGGGCCGAGCTCGGCGAGCTGGCCGCTTCCCGGCCGCGGCTCGTCCTCGGCGGCGTACGGCGGCACCCCGTGCTGCGCGGGGCGCTGGAGAGCGCGCTGTCGGCGACGCGCGACGAGGTCTTCGACACCTCCCGCTGAAGGCACCTCCCGCCGAAAGACACCTCCCGCTGAAAGACACCTCCCGCTGAAGGCACCTCCTACTGAAAGGCACCTCCCAGCAGGGCCCTCCTCCCTCCATCCCCTCGTCCCCAGCCCCCCGGAAACCCGCAAAACCCGCAAACCTCCGCCAACCTCCGCAAGCCCCCGCCGACCCCTCCCAGGAGTCCCGTCATGAACCGCACAACCCTGGGCGTGCTGGCCTCGGCCGCCGCCATAGCCCTGCTCACCTCCGCCTGTACGGGCTCGTCCGGGCCGGCCGCGAGCGACGATCCGAACGCCCGGGTCACGCTGACCTTCTGGCACGGCTGGTCGGCACCGGGTGAGGTGAAGGCGGTGGAGGCCGCCATCGACCGGTTCGAGGCCGCCCACCCCAACGTCACGGTGAAGGCCGTCCCCAACATCACCGACGACAAGATCCAGCAGGCGCTGCGGGCCGGCGGCTCGAACGCCCCGGACGTCGTGTCGTCGTTCACCACCGACAACGTGGGCAAGTTCTGCTCCTCCGGCGCCTTCGCCGATCTGGCGCCGTTCGTCCAGAAGTCGGGCCTCGACCTGGAGAAGACGTTCGCGCGGCCGCGGCTGGACTACACGCAGTTCGAGGGCAGGCGCTGCACGCTGCCGCTGCTGGGTGACGCGTACGGGCTGTACTACAACAAGGACGCCTTCGAGGAGGCGGGGATCACGGCCCCGCCGAAGACGTGGAGCGCCTTCGACGAGGCCGCCCGGAAGCTGACGAAGACGAAGGGCGACTCCTACGAGCGGCTCGGCTTCATGCCGAACTTCCACGGGTACGAGAGCACCCCGGGCCACCTGGTCGCCCAGTGGAGCCCGGCGTACTTCCACGAGGACGGCACGTCGGCCGTCGCCGACGACCCCGCCTTCGCGGCCATGTTCACCTGGCAGAAGAACCTGGTCGAGAAGCTGGGCGGGTTCCGGAAGCTGGAGGCGTACCGCAGCACCTTCGGTGACGAGTGGGGCGCCAAGCACCCCTTCCACACCGGCCAGGTCGCCATGCAGCTCGACGGCGAGTGGCGTCTGGGCATGACCGCCGACGCCGAGGTGCCCTTCGAGGTGGGCGTGGCGCCGCTGCCGGTCCCCGACGACCAGGCCGCCGACTACGGCAAGGGCTATCTGTCCGGGACGATCGTGGGGATCGCCGCCACCAGCCGGAAGCAGAACGCCGCCTGGGAGTTCGTGAAGTACCTGACCACCGACACGGACGCGGTGGTCGCCTTCGCCAACGAGCTGCGCAACGTGCCCTCCACCAATGCCGCGCTCGCCTCGCCGAAGCTGAAGCTGGACCCGCGCTTCAGGACGTTCCTGGACATCGCCCGGCACCCGAAGTCCAGCACCACCCCGGCGTCCGTCAACGGCGGCGCCTACCAGGTGACGCTCCAGGACTTCGGCTACCGGTACGAGGCGGGGAAGGTGGCCGACCTCAAGGCCGGCCTGGAGGAGACGGCCGCGCGGATCGACACCGACATCGAGAAGGCGAAGTGACGGCCCATCCGCTCCGGGCCAAGCGGGTCCGGGGCAGGCTCCGTACCCTCGCCTTCCTCTCCCCCTGGCTGGTCGGCTTCGGCATCTTCTTCGCCTATCCGCTGGTCTCGACCGTGTACTTCTCCTTCATGGATTACGACGGTTTCCGGGCGCCGGTCTTCAACGGCCTGGAGAACTGGACGTACGTCCTGACCGACTACCCGGCCTTCTGGCCGTCGATGGCGAACACGCTGTGGCTGGTCCTCGTGATGGTCACCTGCCGGGTCGTGTTCGGGCTCGGCACCGGGCTGCTGGTCACGAAGATCAAGACGGGGGCCGGGGTCTTCCGGACCCTGTTCTACCTGCCGTACCTGGCCCCGCCGGTCGCCGCCACCCTCGGCTTCGTCTTCCTGCTCAACCCCGGTACGGGCCCGGTCGACGCCCTCCTCACCGGCCTGGGACTGCCGTCCCCGGGCTGGTTCAACGACCCCGCCTGGTCCAAGCCGGCGCTGACCGTGCTGGCGGTGTGGGGCGTCGGCGACCTGATGGTCATCTTCATGGCCGCCCTGCTCGACGTGCCCAAGGAGCAGTACGAGGCGGCCGAGCTGGACGGGGCGTCGGCGGTGCAGCGCTTCCGGTACGTGACGCTGCCCGCCATCTCCCCGATCGTGCTGTTCGCGGTGGTCACGGGGGTCATCCAGACGATGCAGTACTACACCCAGCCCCTGGTGGCCGGGAAGGTCGCCTCCGGCGTCATCGGCAACAGCGGCCAGCAGGTCGAACCGGGCTACCCGGAGCAGTCGACGCTGACCCTGCCCCAGCTCGTGTACAACCTCGGCTTCCAGCGCTTCGACTACGGATCGGCCTGTGTCGTCGCCCTGGTGCTGTTCGCCCTCGCCATGGCCTGCACGGCACTGCTGATGCGGCGCCGCGGCGGTCTCGTACAGATGGGTGACTGACCGCCATGACGCATACGCTCGACACGCCCCCCGGGGTCACGCCGCCGGAGGCGGCACCCCCCGGGGGCGCCCGTCGCGGGGCCTCGCCCGCCGCCCGTACGGCCCGCCGAAGGGCGGTGCTGCACTGGATCGCCGTGCACGCGCTGGGCGTGGCGGCGGCGCTGTTCTTCGTGCTGCCCTTCGTCTTCCTCCTCCTCACCTCGCTGATGAGCGACCAGCAGGCGCTCACCCGCGACCTCACCCCCGACACCTGGGAGTGGGGCAACTACGCCCGGGTGTGGCACACGCCCGGTTTCCTCACCTGGTGGCGGAACACCCTGCTGTACGCCGGGCTGGGCACCCTGCTGACGGTCCTCTCGTCCATCCCCGTGGCGTACGCGCTCGCCAAGTTCCGTTTCCGGGGCCGGCGGGCGGCGCTGATGCTCGTCGTCGCGATGATGATGCTGCCGCCCCAGGTGGTGGTCATCCCGATGTACCTGTTCTGGGCCAAGCAGATGGACCTGTCCGGCTCGCTGTGGCCGCTGATCGTCCCGATGGCGTGCGGGGACGCGTTCTCCGTCTTCCTGCTGCGGCAGTTCCTGCTGACCGTGCCGGACGAGTACCTGGACGCGGCCCGGGTCGACGGCTGCGGCGAACTGCGCACGCTCGTCCGGGTGGTCCTGCCGATGGCCAGGCCGGGCATCGCCGCGGTCGCCCTGTTCCAGTTCTTCTACGCCTGGAACGACTACTTCGGCCCGCAGATCTACGCCTCGGAGAACCCGGCCGCCTGGACCCTGAGTTACGGACTGGAATCCTTCAAGGGCGCGCACCACACCGACTGGAACCTGACCATGGCCGCGACCGTGCTGGTCATGGCCCCCGTGATCCTCGTCTTCTTCTTCGCCCAGAAGGTGTTCGTCGAGGGCGTCACCCTGACCGGAGTGAAGGGCTGAATCGCTGTGAAACTGGCTGTTGTGGGGGGCGGCTCCACCTACACCCCGGAGCTGGCCGACGGGTTCGCGCGGCTGCGCGACACGCTCCCGATCGCCGAACTGGTCCTCGTCGACCCGGCCGCCGACCGCCTGGAGCGGGTCGGCGGGCTGGCCCGGCGGATCTTCGCCCGGCAGGGCCATCCGGGCGTGGTGACCACCACGTCCGACCTGGACGCGGGGATCGACGGCGCCGACGCCGTCCTGTTGCAACTGCGCGTCGGCGGACAGGCCGCCCGGCAGCGGGACGAGACGTGGCCGCTGGAGTGCGGCTGCGTCGGCCAGGAGACGACCGGGGCGGGGGGCCTCGCCAAGGCGCTGCGTACCGTTCCGGTGGTGCTCGACGTCGCCGAGCGCGTCCGGCGGGCCAACCCGGACGCCTGGATCATCGACTTCACCAATCCGGTCGGGATCGTCACCCGGGCGCTGCTGCGGGCGGGTCACCGGGCCGTCGGGCTGTGCAACGTGGCCGTCGGCTTCCAGCGGAAGTTCGCGAAGCTGCTGGACGTCGCCCCGGAGGCGGTGCACCTGGACCACGTGGGGCTCAACC
Organism: Streptomyces sp. NPDC039423; assembly: GCF_055598725.1. Taxonomy (NCBI): domain Bacteria; kingdom Bacillati; phylum Actinomycetota; class Actinomycetes; order Kitasatosporales; family Streptomycetaceae; genus Streptomyces; species Streptomyces sp. NPDC039423. The sequence continues at coordinate 365,723 of NZ_JBVKAH010000001.1, read as the reverse complement.
ACCTGACGTGGGAGCTGGGCGTGCGGCTCGGCGGGCCGGGCGGCGAGGACGTGCTGCCGAAGCTGCTCGCCGAGCACGGGGACGCCGTCGCCGCCGACCTCCGGCTGCCGCGCGCCCTGCTCGACCGGCTGGGCGTCGTCCCCTCGTACTACCTCAGGTACTTCTACGCCCACGACGAGGTGGTGGCGGAGCTGGCCGGCAAGCCGTCGCGGGCGGCGGAGGTGGCCGCGATGGAGCGGGAGCTGCTGGAGATGTACGCCGATCCGGCGCTGGACGAGAAGCCCGCGCTGCTGGCGCGGCGGGGCGGGGCGTTCTACTCGGAGGCGGCGGTCGACCTGGCGGCGGCCCTGCTGGGCGGCGCGGGGCCGGGGACGCAGGTGGTGAACACCTTCAACCGGGGGACGCTGCCGTTCCTGCCGGACGACGCGGTGATCGAGGTGCAGGCGTCGGTGGGCCCGTCCGGTGCCGTGCCCCTGCCGGTGCCGGAGCTGGACCCGCTGTACGCGGGGCTCGTCGGGCACGTCACGGCGTACGAGGAGCTGGCGCTGGACGCGGCGCTGCGGGGCGGGCGGGACCGGGTCTTCGCCGCGCTGCTGGCGCATCCGCTGGTGGGCCGGTACGCGACGGCCGAGGGGCTGACCGACCGGCTGATCGCCCACAACCGGGAGTACCTGGCGTGGGCGTGACGGGCGCGGTCCTCGCCATCGACGCGGGCAACAGCAAGTCGGACGTGGCGCTCGTCGGCGAGGACGGCACGGTCCTCGCCGCCGCCCGGGGGGCGGGTTTCCAGCCGCCGAGGGTGGGCGTCGGGGCGGCGCTCGACGTCCTGGCGGCCCTCGTGGAGGAGGTGCTGGCGGGCGCGGGGGTGCCCGCCGGCGGCGTGCGGCACGTGTCGGCCTGTCTGGCCAACGCCGACTTCCCCGCCGAGGAGGCCGAGCTGGCGGACGCGGTGCACGCGCGCGCGTGGGGGCGCACGGCCCGGGTGCGCAACGACACGTTCGCGATCCTGCGGGCGGGCGTGGACGAGCCGCGGGGCGTGGCCGTGGTGTGCGGCGCGGGCATCAACTGCGTGGGCATGCTGCCGGACGGGCGCACCGTCCGGTTCCCGTCGATCGGCCGGATCTCCGGTGACTGGGGCGGGGGTTCGGCGCTCGCGGAGGAGGCGATGTGGTGGGCCGCGCGGGCGGAGGACGGGCGCGGCGAGCCGACGGAGCTGGCCCGGACGCTTCCGGCGCACTTCGGGCTGGATTCGGTGTACGCGCTGGTGGAGGCGCTGCACCTGGGGCGGATCCCGGCCGAGCGCCGGCACGAGCTGACGCCGGTGCTGTTCGCCACGGGGGCGGCGGGCGACCCGGTGGCGCGGTCCGTGGTGGAGCGGCAGGCGGAGGAGGTCGTCGCCATGGCGGCGGTGGCCCTGGACCGGCTCGGTCTGCTGGACGAGGAGGTTCCGGTGCTGCTGGGCGGCAGCGTCCTGGCGGCCCGGCACCCGCTGCTCGACGGGCGGATCACCGGACTGCTGGCGGTGCGGGCGCCGAAGGCCGCCGTCCAGGTGGTCACCGCGCCGCCGGTACTGGGCGCGGCGCTGCTGGGCCTGGACCACGTCGGGGCGTCGGCGCGGGCCCGTGAGCGGCTGCGGGCGCACTACGCGGGGCGTCCGGAGTAGGGAACCGGCGGGGGGCGGCCGGCGTATACAGAGAGGGGATCGAACGGTGGTGCGGACGGGGCGCGGGCACGAGAACAACAAGATCGAGTCAAGCCTGGTGTGAAGACCGGCCCCTCCCGCCATACTGCGAAGAGCGACCGAGGGGGAGGTCACGTGACATACGCACCGGATGCGCCGGCCGCGCCGGGCACCGCACCCGCGCCGGCCGCGCCCGCCGTGCCACCGCCGCCACCGCCGCCACCGGTGGCCCCGCCGGGCCGGGGGGCGTGGGCCACGGGCGCCGCACGGCTGCGTGCCGCGGCGACCACCGAGCCGGGACGGCTCCGGGTCCTGGGTGCCGTACTGGCCGCGCTGGTCGTGACGTTCGGGGCCGTCACGGCGTTCGAGGTCTCCGACCGGGCCGCGGCGGCCGACGACGTGGTGAGCCGCAGCCAGCCGCTGAGCGCGGACGCGGCCGACATCTACCGTTCGCTGGCCGACGCCGACACGGCCGCGGCGAGCGGTTTCCTCGCCGGCGCGCAGGAGCCGGCCGGGGCGCGCGCACGGTACGAGAAGGACGTCACCACCGCGTCGCGGCTGATCGTCAAGGCCGCGGCGAACACGGACGGTTCCTCGCCCTCCGCCCGTGACATCGCCACCCTCAACGAATACCTGCCGCGCTACACGGGCCTGATGGAGCGCGCCCGCGCGGCCAACCGGCAGGGCCTGCCGCTGGGCGGCGCCTACCTGCGGTACGCCAACCAGCAGATGACCACCCGCCTGCTGCCCGCCGCCGAACGGCTGTACGGGGCGGAGACCGCCCGGCTCGACCGGGACGACCGGGACGCGCGGGCCTGGCCGTTCCTGTCGGCGGCCACGGGCCTGGTGGTGCTCGCCGTCCTCCTGTGGGCGCAGCGCCGCACCTACCTGCGGACGAACCGGGTGTTCAACCACGGTCTGCTGGCGGCCACGGCCGCGTCCGCGGTGGTGCTGCTGTGGCTGGTGGCCGGGCACGCGGTGGCGCGCGCGGAGCTGACCGAGGCGCGGGCGCACGGCCAGGAGTCGCTCGAGGTGCTGAACGAGGCGCGGATCAACTCCCTGAAGGCGCGCGCGAACGAGAACCTGACCCTGGTCGCCCGCGGCGCGGTGCTGACCGAGGACGGCAAGGGCGACAAGTACGAGACCGACTACGGCACGGGCATGAAGAGGCTGACCACCGCGCTGGGCGAGGCGGGCCGGCTGGCCGACGACGACGCGGGCGCCACCCCGGTCGCGGAGGCCGCGCACCGCGTGGCCGAGTGGAGGCAACGGCACAGGGCCGCGCGGGAGACGGACGACGCGGGCGACTTCGAGGGCGCCCTGGCCCGGGTGATCGGGGCGGAGGACTCCACCGGGGAGTCCTTCGACCGGGTGGACGCGGCGCTGGACACGGCCCTGGACCATGAGCAGGGCGAGTTCACCCGGGCCGCGCGGGACGGGCGCGGGGCGCTGGCCGGCCTGCCGGCCGGGGCGGCCGTCCTGGCCGTGCTGGGCGCGGCGGGGGCCGTCATGGGTGTCAACCGCCGGCTGTCGGAGTACCGGTGAGGGCGAGGGGAGGCAGGATGAGGGCCAACGACGACACGCCGCCGCGGCCGGCCACCGACGGGGCGGTGACGCCCGGACCGGCCACCGCCGGGCCGGTTCCCGCCCCGGGCCCCGACGGGCCCGGGGCCCCCGGCACGGGCGGGGCCGCCGGCCGGCGCCGGGCCCGGGGGGCCGGGCGGCTGCGCGGCTGGGGCGGGGTCGCGGCCATGGCCGTGGCGTGCGGGCTCACGGCCGCGCTGACCCTGGTGCCGCTGTCCCACGGCCGCCTGGGCGCCGCCCAGGCGTCGGGTGCGGGCGGCGCCCTGCCCGTGCGGGCCGACACCTGCCGGGTCCCGGAGGCCTCGCTGCCGCCGTCCACCGCCGGCGGACCTGCCGTCGACGCCATCAAGGCGCGCGGCAAGCTGGTCGTGGGCGTGGACCAGAACAGCTACCGGTGGGGGTACCGCAACCCGGCGACCGGGAAGCTGGAGGGTTTCGACATCGACCTCGCCCGGGCCATCGCCGAGGACATCCTCGGCAGCCGGGACGCCGTCGTCTTCCGTGCCGTCCCCACCAACCAGCGGATCGCCGCGCTGGAGAACGGGACGGTGGACCTGGTGGTGCGGACGATGACGATCAACTGCAAGCGGATCAAGCAGGTCGCCTTCTCGACCGCCTACTTCCAGGCCGGCCAGCAGGTCCTGGCGCCGGCGGACTCCCCGGTCAAGGGCTACGACGCGTCGCTCAGGGGCCGGCGGGTGTGCTCGGCGGAGGGATCGACGGCCTACGAGGCGCTGGAGCGGAACTCGTTCGGCGCCGTCTTCAAGGACGCGCACGACGGCGGGCCGGAGGACGAGGACGTCCACACCGTGCCCAACCAGCTCGACTGCCTGGTGCGGCTCCAGATGGGCGAGGTGGACGCCGTGGTGACGGACAACGCGCTGGCGGCCGGCCAGGCGGCGCAGGACCCGGCCGTCACCCTGAAGGGCAAGCCGTTCACCACGGAGTACTACGGCGTGGCCGCCAAGCTCGGCAACGACGACCTGGTGCGGCGCGTCAACCAAGTGCTCGTCGACTACCGCAAGGGGCCCTGGACGAAGGCGTACGACACCTGGCTGCGCCCCGTCCTGCCCGGCATATCCGGGCCGCCCGCGCCGAAGTACCGCACCAACTGACCTGCTGACCCGCGTGTACGACTGGAGAGGTGATCGATGGGCGTCACGGGACCTCCTGGGCCGGTGATGGACCGGGACGAGGTGGACCGTGCGCTGGCGCGGCTCGGGGCGGAGCACAAGGCGGTCGAGGACTCGCTGCTCGCCCTCCAGGACCACGCGGGCCGCCGGCTCCTCGAAGGCGCCGAGCTGACCGGCACCACCAAGGACCGCTGGGCCGGCACGGAGCGGGCGATCACCCTGCTGTGGACGTACTTCGACGTGTACACGGCCGCGCTGCACGAGGCGCGCGAGGTGCGTGCCCGGCGCCGGTGGCCCGGCCGGGAGGAGCTGGCCGAGCTGACGGAGCGGCTGCGCGGGGAGAGCGTGACGGTCCCGGGCGGGGCGACCCTGCTGGCCGAACGGTTCACCCTGGAGCGGCTGGTGGAGCGGATGAACGAGCTGTACGCGAGCTCGCTCGACACGGTGGTGACGGCCGACGCGGTGTGGTCCGCCCTGCCGGCGCGCATAGACCTGCTGGCCGCCGAGCTGAACCGCACGCGGTCGCTGGCCCACTCCGTGGGCGTGCGGCCCGGGGAGCACCCGGCCGGTGACGACCTGGAGTCCATCACGCACGAGCTGGTGACCCTGCGGTCCCAGGTGGTGACCGACCCGCTGGCGTTCTGGCGTCCGGCGGCGGGCAGTTCGGCACCCGGTGGCGGGCGGCCGGACACCGACCGGTACGACCGGGCGGCCCGCGCGCTGGAGGACGTGCGCCGCGAGATCGAGGCGGTGCTCCAGGTCCGGCAGGACTCCGAGGCGCGGCTGCTGCGGCTGCGGGACGTCCTGTCGCGCGCCGACCGGACGCTCACCGAGGCGCGCGCGGCCCGGGGCGAGGTGCTGGCGAAGATCGCCGCCTCGGAGGTGCCGGTGGTCAGCGGTCCGCCGACCGCGCTCCAGGAGCGGCTGGCGACGGCGGCCGAGTACCGGCGGCACGCCCGGTGGCACCGGTTGTCGCCGTTGCTGGAGGCGCTGGAGCGGGAGGCCGAGGACGAGTTGCTGCGGGCCCGTGAGCAGTTGACGGCCGTGACCGCGCCGCTCGCGGTGCGGGCGGAGCTGCGCGGCCGGCTCGACGCGTACCGGGCGAAGGTCGCCCGGCACGGCCTGGCGGAGGACCCGCTGCTGATCGAGCGGTACGACGTGGCCCGCCGGATGCTGTGGAGCGCCCCGTGCGACCTGCGGGCCGCCGAGCAGGCGGTGCTGCGCTACCAGCGCGCGGCGGCGGAGGCGCTGTCCGGGGCGGGGCCCGTGGACCGTAGGGGGAGCCAGTGAAGACGTGTCAGCGGCCCGGGTGCGAGGGCTCGTACGAGGACATGGGCGGCGGCGAGCTGTACTGCGACACGTGCGGGCTGGCGCCCGTGGTGTCGCCGTCCGGGATGGTGTCGTCGCCGCCGACGGGCGTCGCGGGCGGGGGCCGGGGGTCGACCGGCAGCTCGCGGTCGTCGTCCCGGTCGTCGCGGTCGTCCCGCGCGTCCCGGCGCTCGGTGTCGGGGCGCCTGTCGCGTGCGCTGTCGGGCGGGTCGGTGTCGTCCCGGTCGGTGTCGGTGCGCAGTTCCGGCGCGTCCAGCGGCCGGTCGGGGCGGGGCAGGCTGGGCGCGGGGCTGGTGTCGGTCCCGTCCGTGCCGCGCCCCGATCCCCGTTCGGTGGTGATGGCGCGGCCGGAGGTGCCCGAGCGGAAGCGATTCTGCTCGCGGTCCGACTGCGGGGCGCCGGTGGGGCGGGCACGCGGTGACCGGCCGGGGCGTACGGAAGGGTTCTGCACCAAGTGCGGCCATCCGTACTCCTTCGTCCCCAAGCTGCGCGCGGGGGACGTGGTGCACGGCCAGTACGAGGTGGCCGGGTGTCTGGCGCACGGCGGGCTGGGCTGGGTCTACCTCGCCGTGGACCGGGCGGTGTCCGACCGGTGGGTGGTCCTCAAGGGCCTGCTGGACACCGGTGACCAGGACGCGATGGCGGCGGCGATATCGGAGCGGCGGTTCCTCGCCGAGATCGAGCACTCCAACATCGTCCGCATCTACAACTTCGTGGAGCACCTGGACCAGCGGACCGGCTCCCTCGACGGCTACATCGTCATGGAGTACGTCGGCGGCAAGTCGCTGAAGGACATCGCCAACGAGCGGCGCGGGCCGGACGGGCGGCGCGATCCGCTGCCGGTCGAGCAGGCGTGCGCGTACGGCATCGAGGCGCTGGAGGCGCTGGGGCACCTGCACGGCCGGAACCTGCTCTACTGCGACTTCAAGGTCGACAACGCGATCCAGACCGAGGACCAGCTCAAGCTGATCGATATGGGCGCGGTGCGGAGGACGGACGACGACGAGTCGGCCATCTACGGCACGGTCGGCTACCAGGCGCCGGAGGTGGCGGAGGCCGGTCCGTCGGTCGCGTCGGACCTGTACACGGTGGCGCGGACGCTGGCGGTGCTGACGTTCGACTTCCAGGGCTACACGAACGTGTTCGTGGACTCGCTGCCGGACCCGGACGACATCGAGGTGTTCCGGACGTACGAGTCGTTCTACCGGCTGCTGGTGCGGGCGACCGATCCGGACCCGGCGCGCCGGTTCGCCTCGGCCGAGGAGATGGCCGACCAGCTCACGGGCGTGCTGCGGGAGGTGGTGGCCGTCCAGACGGGCCGTCCGCGCCCGGCCCTGTCGACGCTGTTCGGCCCGGAGGTGCGGGTGCCGGACACCGAGCTGTTCGCCGCCGCGGAGGGCGAGGTGTCGGACCTGGGCGCCCGGGAAGCCCCCCGGGGCGGCGGGTTGTTCGCCCGCGCCCGTACGCCCGCGCGGCCGCCCGTTCCGGGCGGGGTTCCCACGCCGCGCACGGAGGCGGCGGGCACCCCTGCCGCCGTCACCCCGCCGCTCGCCCCGCTCGACGCCCGGGCCACCGCGCTGGCGCTGCCCGTGCCGCACGTCGACGCGGGCGACCCCAACGCCGGTTTCCTGGCCGGTCTGATGGCGTCCGCGCCCGCCGAGCTGATCGCCGCCCTGCACACCGCCCCGGCGAGCTCCCCCGAACTGCGCATCCGCGAGCTGCGCGCCCGCCTGGAGATGGGCGACGCCGGCTCGGCGGGCCGGGCGCTGGACGACCTGGAGGCGCGGCACCCCGACGACTGGCGGGTCGTCTGGTACCGGGGGATCGCGTCCCTGGCGTCGGGCGACGACGCGAACGCGGCGCTGTCCTTCGACGCGGTGTACGACGCCTTCCCCGGCGAGCCGGCGCCCAAGCTCGCCCTGGGCGTCTGCGCCGAGGTGCTGGGCCAGTTGGACAACGCGGCCGAGTACTACCGGCTGGTGTGGACGACGGACCCGAGCTACGTGAGCGCCGCGTTCGGCCTGGCCCGGGTCCGGCTGGCCGCCGGTGACCGGGCGGGTGCCGTGGCCGTGCTGGAGTCGGTGCCGGAGGCGTCGATCCACTACACGGCCGCGCGCGTGGCGGCGGTACGGGCGAGGCTGCGGCGCCGCTCCGCCCGGGAGCCGCTGCTGGGCGACCTGACGGCGGCGGCCGAGCAGGTGTCCGCGCTCCAGCAGTTCGGGCTGGACGCGGTGCGCCGCGAACAGTTGTCCACAGAGGTGCTGGGCAAGGCGCTGGACTGGGTACTCTCCGGTAGTCCCGGAGCGGGGACCGTACGGACCCCGCTGCTGGGAAGCGAACCGGACGAACGCGGCCTGCGCTTCGGACTGGAACGCTCCTACCGGGTGCTCGCCCGGCTCGCTCAGCGCGGCGAGGAGAGGATCGACATGGTGGAGCGGGCCAACCGCTTCCGCCCCCGGACATGGGTGTGAATGATGTCGCAGAGGCACCAGCCGTCCGCCTGCCCCAGCTGCGAGGAGCCGCTGGAGCCGGGTGACCTGTTCTGCGGAGCGTGCGGGTACGACCTGTCGGCCGTACCGCCGCCGCCGGAGGACCGTCCGACGATGGTCATGGGCGCCCCCGCGGGCGGCGCGGCCTGGCCCGCCGTCCCGGCCGCGCCCGGACGGGACCAGCAGGTCGGCGCTCCGCCGGCCGGCCGGCCCGCCCCCGGCCCCTCGGCGGTGCGGTTCGACGCCCGCGCCGCGGACGCGGGCGCCGGTGACTTCGAGTTGCCTGCTCCCGGCCCGGCGGCGCGCCCGGCGCCCGCGCCCGGGACGGCCGCCGGGCCCTGGGGCCCCGCCGCGCCGGCGCCTCCGCCCGCCCCGGTGGCCGGCGCCCCCGCGCCGCCGGTCCCGCCCGCACCGCCCGTCGTCCCTCCCGTCCCTCCCGTCCCTCCCGTCCCGCCGGTCCCGCCCGCGCCCGCGCACTCCGTGGCGCCCGCTCCGGACGACACCCCGGCCCCGGCCGCCCATGCGGGCGGGGCCCCCGATCCGCGGGAGGCCGAGCACACGGCGACGCCGCCCGCCGGGACCAGGCTGTGCGTGGCCTGCCGGGCGGGGCACGTGGATCCGGACGGGTACTGCGAGAACTGCGGGCATGCCCAGCCGCGCGAGCGCGACCACATGGAGGAGGAGCTCGGCGCGGTGGCCGCCGTGAGCGACCGCGGGCTGCGCCACCACCGCAACGAGGACGCGTTCGCGGTGTCCTCGACGGCCCTCCCGGACGGTTCGCCGGCCGTCGTGGCGATCGTCTGCGACGGCGTGTCGTCGGCGACCCGGCCCGACGAGGCGTCGGCGGCCGCCGCGGCCGCCGCCAGCGAGAGCCTGCTGGCCTCCCTCCCGCGCGGTACGCACCCGCAGGCGGCGATGCACGACGCGATCGTGGCCGCCTCGGAGGCGGTCAACGCGCTGGCGGCCGCGGACGGCGGGCAGGACGCGGGCGGGGCCATGGAGCACGACCCGCACCACCACCGCAACGCGCCGGCCTGCACGCTCGTCGGAGCGGTCGTGGCGAACGGCCTGCTGGTGGTCGGCTGGGTCGGCGACAGCCGCGCCTACTGGGTGCCCGACGACCGCGGCGCTGCGCCCGCCCGGCTCACCGAGGACGACTCGTGGGCCGCGCAGATGGTCGCGGCCGGGCTGATGAACGAGGCCGAGGCGTACGCGGACGAGCGCGCCCACGCCATCACGGGCTGGCTGGGGGCGGACGCGTACGAACTGGAGCCGCACACCGCCGCGTTCAAGCCGGACCGTCCCGGTGTGGTGGTGGTCTGCACGGACGGCCTGTGGAACTACGCGGAGGGGGCGGAGGACATGGCGCGGGTGGTGCCGCCCGACGCGGCCGGCCGGCCCCTGCACGGCGCCCAGGTCCTCGTCGGGCACGCGCTCGACGGCGGGGGCCACGACAACGTAACAGTGGCGGTCGTGCCGTTCGCCGTGGCGCCCGGAGGGGCAGGATCGGCCTGACCGTTCCGCCCGACGACCAGCCCCCTACCTCCCTCCGCCCGTCGCGCGGGCGTCCGACCACGTCCTGAGGAGCCGATCAGATGGCGAACTTCTCCAAGCCGAACGCGCCCCGGTTCTCGGTGGACGTCTACCAGAACGAGTTCCTGCCGGAGGGCGGCCGCGAGGTCAACGCGATCGTCACGGTCACCGCCGCGGGCGGCGGCACCGGCGGAGGGGTGGCGCCGGCCGGGGCGTCGGTCTCCCCCGCGCACATACCGGGACAGGCGCCGACCGCCGCCGTGGTGGTCATGGTCGACTGCTCCGGCTCCATGGAGTACCCGCCGACGAAGATGCGCAACGCCCGGGACGCCACGGCGGCCGCGATCGACACCCTCCGCGACGGTGTCGCCTTCGCGGTGGTCGCCGGCACGCACGTCGCCAACGAGGTGTACCCGCGGGGCGGACGGCTGGCCGTCGCCGACGCCCGGACGCGCGCCGAGGCGAAGGAGGCGCTGCGGAAGCTGGGCGCGGGGGGCGGCACCGCCATCGGTACGTGGCTGACGCTCGCCGACCGGCTGCTGGCCACCGCCGACGTACCGATCCGGCACGGCATCCTGCTGACCGACGGCCGCAACGAGCACGAGTCGCCCCAGGACCTGCGGGCCGCCCTGGATGCCTGTGCCGGGCGCTTCACCTGCGACGCCCGCGGGGTGGGGACCGACTGGGAGGTCAAGGAGGTCACCGGGATCGCCTCGGCGCTCCTCGGCACGGCCGACATCGTCGCCGACCCGGCGGGCCTGGCCGCGGACTTCACGCGGATGATGGAGACGGCGATGGGCAAGGAGGTCGCCGACGTCGCCCTGCGCCTGTGGACCCCGGTCGGGGTGGAGATCGTGTTCGTCAAGCAGGTGGCGCCGGCGGTCGAGGACCTGACGGACCGGCGTACGGAGGCGGGGCCGCGGGCCGGGGACTACCCGACGGGTTCATGGGGCGACGAGTCCCGCGACTACCACGTGTGCGTCCGCGTACCGGAGGCCGGTATCGGCCAGGAGATGCTCGCGGCGCGGGTCTCGCTCGTCCTTCCGGACCCGGCGGGCGGCACGCCCCAGGCCCTGTCGCAGGGCCTGGTACGGGCGGTGTGGACGGACGACATGGTGGCGTCCACCTCCATCAATCCGCAGGTCGCGCACTACACGGGGCAGGCCGAACTGGCGCATGTCATCCAGCAGGGGCTGGATGCCCGCAAGTCGGGCGATTTCGATGGCGCAACGGCGAAGCTCGGCCGGGCCGTGCAGTTGGCCGCCGCCTCCGGCAACGCGGACACCGCGAAACTCCTTTCGAAGGTGGTGGACGTGGTCGACGCGGCGACAGGTACTGTGCGACTGAAGGCGAAGGTCGCGGAAGCGGACGAGATGACGCTCGAAACGCGCTCCACGAAGACCGTTCGCGTCAAGAAATAGGTCACGATCTGCTCGGCCCGCGGGGCCGGACGAGGAGAGGGGGAAGCGCCGACATGCCGACCTGCCCGAACGGACACCAGTCGGGTTCCGACGACTGGTGCGAGGTCTGCGGCCACCGCATGGCCGGGGCGGGCGCGCCTGCGGGTGCCGTTCCGCCGCCGCCTCCCCCGCCGCCCCCCGCCTACGGCTACCCGGGCCCCGGTGGCCCCGGCGCTCCGGGCCGGCCGGGTGGCCCCGGCGGTCCCGGCGGTCCGGGCGGCTTCGCCGGGGGCGACCCGAACGCCACCGCGCAGGCGGAGCTGTGCCCCCAGTGCCGTACGCCCCGTGAGGCCATGGCGCCGTTCTGCGAGGAGTGCCGGTGGAACTTCCTCACCAACACGGCGACCTCGTACACGCCCCTGGCACCGCCCCCGCCCCCCGGCGGCCAGGGACGCCCCGGCGGCCCCGGTGGCCCCGGCGGGCCGCCGCCCGGGCTGAACCTGCCGCCCGGCTTCCAGTCGCAGCAGCAGCCGCAGCCGCCGCGCACCCCGGACCCGTACGAGTACCAGGGCTCCCGCCCGTCCCAGGTCAACCGCCCGGCCGAACCGCTGAACCCGGAGCCGTCCGCGCCCCAGCGCCCGCAGCAGGGGCAGCCGCAGGGCCCGCCGCCGGTTCCCCAGGCCTTCCAGCAGCCGCCCGGCGCGCCGCGGCCTCCGCAGGCGTTCCAGCAGCCCGGCCCGCCGCCCCCGCCGCAGCCCCAGCCGCCGCAGCCGACCGCGCCGACCGGTGGTGGCGGGGACGACTGGATGCTGCCGCCGCCCTCACAGGCCCAGGCACCCCACGCCCCGGCGCCGCAGGCCCCGGAGCGCCCGGAGCAGCAGGAGGCCCCCCGTGCGCCTCAGCAGCCCCAGCACCCCCAGGCCCCGCAGGCGCCTCACGCACCGCAGGCGCCCCAGGCACTCCACGCACCGCAGAACCCGCACGGCCCGCAGGCGCCCCATGTGCCGCAGAACCCCCACGGGCCGCAGAACACGCATACGCCGCAGAACACGCACGCCCCTCAGGTGTCCCAGGCCCCGCAAGCGCACCAGGCTCCGCAGCCGCCGCAGTACCAGGCGGCGGCTCCGGTGGGCTGGACGGCCGTCGTGGCGCCCGACCGTGAGTACTTCATGGCGATGATGCAGCGCAGCGGCCCCGAGGCCGCGGGGCTCAACCTGCCCGCGTACTCCCCGGAGCAGCGCCTGCCGCTCTCCGGCAACCAGATCAGCATCGGCCGCCGCCGGCACTCCACGGGCGAGTCCCCCGACATCGACCTGTCCGTGCCGCCGGAGGACCCGGGCGTCTCGCACCACCACGCGGTGCTGGTGCAGCAGCCGGACGGTTCCTGGGCGGTGGTCGACCAGAACTCGACCAACGGCACCACGCTCAACGGCGCGGAGGACCCGATCCAGCCGTACGTCCCGGTCCCGCTCAAGGACGGCGACCGGGTGCACGTGGGCGCCTGGACGACGATCACCATCCACCGGGGCTGAGCCGCGGGCGGACCCGAGGCCGGGCGGTTCCGGCCGGCCCGGCCGCGGGTCCGCCGGAACCGCCCGGCGGTTCCCGGCCCCCGGGCCAAGGACCTAGGGCCCGGGTCCTCGGCCGGGGCGTCTGAGACGATGGACCCGTGAATGAGATCCCGCGCGGCACGCTTCAGGAGCAGACCTTCTACGAGCAGGTCGGCGGCGAGCCCACCTTCCGGCGCCTCGTCCACCGTTTCTACGAAGGGGTCGCCGAGGACCCCCTGCTGCGGCCGATGTACCCCGAGGAGGACCTGGGGCCGGCCGAGGAGCGGTTGGTGCTGTTCCTGATGCAGTACTGGGGCGGCCCCCGCACCTACAGCGACCACCGCGGCCATCCGCGCCTGCGGATGCGCCACGCCCCGTTCACCGTGGACCGGGCGGCGCACGACGCGTGGCTGAAGCACATGCGGGCGGCGGTCGACGAGCTCGGCCTGTCCGAGGAGCACGAGCGGACGCTGTGGAACTACCTGACGTACGCCGCCGCGTCGATGGTGAACACCGCCGACTGAGCCGTACGCACGCTGGGTGACCGGTAAGTGACAGAAAAGGTTCCGGCCAACTCTCCCCCACCCGGTCCCCAGCGGCATCGCCGACCACCTAAATTCACAGTCGCAACACATCGAACGGGCATCCGCAGTCGGCGGGTGCCCCTCGTCTTGTGGAGGTGCGGCGTGCGACGGAGGACCGTGCGGCTCGGAGCCGTGGCGATCGCGATGGTGACGGCTCTCCTGGGGGCCGGTACCGCCTTCGGTGACACGTTCTATGTGTACGAGGGCGAGGACTTCGGCTACATCGGCAGTGACCACAAGTACGCGGGCGTCTGCGACCGGGAGTACGACGGCTTCAACGTCTACGTCAACTTCCGGCGGACCACGCCCGACACCGTCGTCCGCATGGAGGAGACGGGCGGTTACTGCAAGCACTCCACGAGCGGGACCTACCCCATCCACACCCTCCAGACGTGCGAGAACCGTCCGCTCGTGTCGGACGCGTGCTCCGCCTGGAAGCGGCACCCCTGAGCACGATGACCGCCCCCACCATGACGGTCACCGGGCCGGCCCGCGAGCCGGGCGGCCGGACCGTGCCGCGCGACGCCGTGACGACCGCCCGCCCCGGCGCCTCCGTCGCCGTCACCGGGCCGAGCGGCGGCAGCGCATGAGCCGCGTACGGGACGCCGACCGCGTCCGGCGCCACGGCACGACCGCGCTCCCGCCCGCCGCCGGCCACCGTGCCCCCGCCGGGGCGGCCCGCCGGCCCGACCCCCGGGCGACCGTCCGGACGCTGTGCCTGGTGCTCACCGCCATGGCCGCGACGCTGCTGGTGTGGAGCGGGCAGACGGTCCACGTCGGGTACGGCGGGCGGGAGGCGCGCGTCGCCGCCCGGACGCCCGTGCCGGCCGCGCCCGGCACACGGCCGGCCGCCTGGTGGAACCAGAGCGACGACAGCTGGCGGGACCGGCACTTCTCGGTGGTGTACGTCGAGCCCGCCGTCCCGTCCGCCCAGCCGCCGCCCGGTCTGCCCCGCTGGCCGGCCCCGGGCGAGGCCTTCGTGTCACCGGCGCTGCTCGCCGTCATGCCGCCGGCCGCCACCCGGTTCGGCAGGCTCGCGGGGACGGTCGCCGAGGAGGGGCTGGCCGATCGTGGGGAGCTCTTCGTGTACGCCCGCCCGCCGGCCGGCGTGGACGTCCGGGGGCAGGCGGCGACGCTCGGCGTCACCGGGTTCGGCACCGGCCGGCCGGCCGCTCCCGGGCCCTTCCTCAGCCAGTCCTTCGACCGGCCCGAGGGCGATCTGTACGGACTGCTGGCCGCCGGCCTCGGGCTGCCGGTCACCGTCCTGCTGGTGGTCTCCTCCCGCCTCGGGGCCCGGCGGCGGGACAGCCGGCCGGCGGTCCCGCACGCGCCGGGCGCCGGGCGTCCGGTCCGCGCGAGCGCCGCGGCCGGTGGGTCCGCGCGGCCGCTGGCGGCCGGCGTCCTGCTCACGGGGGTGCCGCTGGCGGCGCTCACCTGGACCGGCGTACGGCTGCCGCTGACCGGTCATGAGGTGGCGGCCGGCGATCTGGCGCCGCTGCGGTGGTGGTTCCCGCTCTCGCTGGTCGTCGTGTGGGCGGCCCTGTGCCTGCTGCTCGCCGGGCTGCGCCTGCTGTCCACCGTGCCCCGCCCACGGGTGCGGCGCGCGCGGCCGGGGCGGGGCGGGGAGGGACGGGCGCTGCCGTCGTCGTGGCCGGGCGTGCTGTGCGGGACCGGTGCGGCGGCCGTGGTCCTCGGGGCGGCGGCCGGGCCCGCGACGGGCACCGGGCTGTTCCTGCTGGGCGCCGGCCTCCTGCTCGTCGGTCTGCCCCCGCTGCTGGGGCGGGCGGCCGCGCGCGTGCCCCTCCGGCTCACCGCGCACGGCACGGCCGACGCGGCCCGGCTGGCCGGCGGGCGCTGGGCGGCCGCGAACCCGGCGGTGATCGCCCGGGCGGGCGCGGGACTGGTGGTCATGCTGGGGCTGGCGGCCCAGGCCGTGGTGATGGTGACCGACCTGTCGAGCGGGGCCAGGAACGCCACCGTGCTCGGCGAGCGCCTGGGCGAGCGGCTCCTGGAGGTGCGCAGCGCGCCGGCGGACGAGCGGGCGCACGCCCGGTTCGTGGCCGCCCTGGCGCCCGGGGACCGCGTGCTGCGGGTGCTGACGGACCCGGGCGCCTCCGGTGGCGAGCCTGTGCTGCGCGGCGACTGCCGGGACCTGGCCGCCCTGGGGGCGATGCGCTCCTGCCCCCGGGAGCGCGCGCTGCCGGTCCGTGAGGTGTACGGCGCTCGTACGCCCCGCACGGAGGCGCTGCGGTGGATGGGCTTCGGACCGGTGCTGGTCCAGGCGTCCGGGTCCCGGGCGCGGTTGCCGGCGGGACGGGGGCCCTTCGTCGTCCTGACGAGCGGCCCCGAGGGGCGTGAGCGGGTGGAGCGGGCGGCCCGCGCCACGCTGCCGCTCCCCCATGTCGGTGTCCCGGGTGAGGGTGACGTCATCGGTGGCCGGGCCCGCGCGCGGCAGGCGGACTGGGTACTGCTGGTGGCGGCCGCCGGGTTCCCGCTGCTGGCGCTCACCGGCGCGGCCGGGCTGCTGCACGCCTTCCTCGACCGGGCCGACGGACCGCGGCCGCCGGCCGGCCGCACCTCGGGGGCGCGGTTCCACCTGCGGGTCGCGTGGTGGGGCATGGGGGTGCCGATGGCGTACGCGCTGGGCCTTGCCACCCTGTTCGCGGGACTGCTGGCGGGAGTGAACCTCGGTTTCCTGTCCCCGTCGGGGAGTTCACCGCTCGGACTGCTCGGGGCGGGCCTCGGCGTGGCGGTCGCGGTGTGCGCGGCGGCGACCGTGGCCGGCGGGCTGCTGGCAGCCGGGGCCACCCACCGGTGCCTGCCGCGCGGCGACTGACCGCGCCCCCGGGCCGTACGGCCTGGCGGCCCCACGGCCTGGCGGCCCCACGGCCTGGCGGACGTACGGCCGTTGGCCGCGCGGTCGTCATGGCGTGGGTACGGAGGACTCGGCCTGCTGGTGCGGGAGGGCGAGTTGATGGCGCTGGTGGGCGCCTCGGGCAGCGCCGGGTCGACGCTGATGAACATCCTCGCGGGCCTGGACGTGCCGACCGCGGGCGCGGGGAGGGTGGCGGGCCGCGACCTGCTCCCGACGGACGCGAAGGCGCGGCTGCGTCACCGGCGCGAGTGGTGGGCTTCGTCCGGCAGCAGACCGCCAATGGAGCAGCGGGTGCCGCTGGAGCTGGAGACGGACCACATCGCGGTCCGCCCGGACGACGCGCCCTGACGCGGCCGGGTCAGACCGCGGTGACGGTCAGGCCGGTCCCGATCCCCGCCCCGCGGACGGCGATCGATCCGTACGGGGTGCGCAGCCGCAGCCACGAGCCGGTGGCGAGCAGCGCCACCGGTACGTCGTGCGGCGGCAGGAATCCCAGGGACTGGGCGGCGTGCACCGCGCGCAGCGGCAGTCCGGTGCCGCCGACGGTCCGGGTCCAGATCTCGCGGCCGATCCGGTCGCGCTCGGCGCGCGTACGGTGCTCGGCCGGCAGGGCGCCGTCCCGCTGCCGGAACTCGGTCACCGCCGCGGCGACCGCGCCGCGCAGCTCCGCGGCGCCGGGGAGCCCGGGGACCTCACGCCAGCCGGCGCGCGGGGGCAGGAGCCCGGCCCAGGGCGGGCCGGTGACGGGGGCGGGCACCATGGCCTTGCCCGCCGACTCCTCGATGCCGTCCAGGAGTTGCCCGGCGGACACGGTGACGTCCAGCGGGCTGTCGTCCAGCAGGGCGGCCGTGCGGATGGCCAGTACCTCGAAGCTCGGCGGCCGTCCGAACACGGCCAGCGCCCCGCCGCCCGCCTGGAGGCGGACGGCGGCGGCCCGGTCGTAGTGGATGAGCCGGGCCAGGAAGGCCGCCAGATCGGCCGCCTCCCTGGCGTCGGCGAAGTGCAGCGGCGGAGTCATGCCGCGGCGGCCTCACCCGGGGAGCGCATGCCGTCGTCGACGTACTCCTCCAGGAAGGAGCGCTCCTCCGCCGTGATCCGGCGCGGGCGCTGGGCCTCCAGGTCGAACGGCACGACGACCGTCGAGGCCCGTACGTACACCTGGTCCGGGTCCTTGATCTCGTACGCGATCGTCAGCGACGCCGCGCCGATCTTGGTGACCCACGACTCGATGGTCACCGGCTCGTGCCGGTGGACCAGCGGCCGCAGGTAGTCGATCTCGTGCCGGGCCACGACGGACCCGCCGGAGAACGAGGGGGAACCGTCCCCCGGCGCGAGCCGGAACATGAAGTCGATCCGTGCCTCCTCCAGGTAGCGGAGGAAGACGACGTTGTTGACGTGCCCGAAGGCGTCCATGTCCGACCAGCGCAGGGGACAGCTGTAGAGGTGACGAGCCACTGTCGCTGCCTCAGCCCCGGGTGAGCTTCTTGTACGTGGCGCGGTGCGGGCGTGCCGCGTCCGGGCCGAGGCGCTCGATCTTGTTCTTCTCGTAGGACTCGAAGTTGCCCTCGAACCAGAACCACTTGGAGTCGCCCTCGTACGCCAGGATGTGCGTGGCGACCCGGTCGAGGAACCAGCGGTCGTGGGAGACGACCACGGCCGCGCCGGGGAACTCCAGCAGCGCGTTCTCCAGCGACGACAGGGTCTCGACGTCGAGGTCGTTGGTCGGCTCGTCGAGGAGCAGCAGGTTGCCGCCCTGCTTGAGGGTGAGCGCCAGGTTCAGGCGGTTGCGCTCACCGCCGGACAGGACGCCGGCCGGCTTCTGCTGGTCCGGGCCCTTGAAGCCGAACGCGGAGACGTAGGCGCGGGAGGGCATCTCGACCTGGCCGACGTTGATGTAGTCCAGTTCGTCGGAGACGACGGCCCACAGCGTCTTCTTGGGGTCGATGTTGGCGCGGCTCTGGTCGACGTAGCTGATCTTGACGGTCTCGCCGACGCGGATGGCGCCGGAGTCCGGCTCCTCCAGGCCCTGGATCATCTTGAACAGCGTGGTCTTGCCGGCGCCGTTGGGGCCGATGACGCCGACGATGCCGTTGCGCGGGAGGCTGAAGCTCAGGTTGTCGATGAGGACCTTGTCGCCGAAGGCCTTGTTGAGGTTCTCGACCTCGACGACGACGCTGCCCAGACGCGGGCCCGGCGGGATCTGGATCTCCTCGAAGTCCAGCTTCCGCATCTTGTCGGCCTCGGCGGCCATCTCCTCGTACCGGGCGAGACGGGCCTTGGACTTGGCCTGCCGTCCCTTGGCGTTGGAGCGGACCCACTCCAGCTCTTCCTTGAGCCGCTTCTGGCGCTTGGCGTCCTTCTGGCCCTCGACCTTCAGACGCGAGGCCTTGTTCTCCAGGTAGGTGGAGTAGTTGCCCTCGTAGGGGTGGGCGCGGCCGCGGTCGAGCTCCAGGATCCACTCGGCGACGTTGTCGAGGAAGTACCGGTCGTGGGTGATGGCGACGACGGTGCCGGCGTACTTGGCGAGGTGCTGCTCCAGCCACTGCACGGACTCGGCGTCCAGGTGGTTGGTGGGCTCGTCGAGCAGCAGCAGGTCGG
Source organism: Streptomyces sp. NPDC039423 (assembly GCF_055598725.1). Lineage (NCBI taxonomy): Bacteria > Bacillati > Actinomycetota > Actinomycetes > Kitasatosporales > Streptomycetaceae > Streptomyces > Streptomyces sp. NPDC039423. The sequence goes on along the minus strand of NZ_JBVKAH010000001.1, from coordinate 346,967 downwards.
GGGCCTCCAGCAGCAGCTTGCAGAGCGCGACGCGGCGCTTCTCGCCACCGGAGAGGTTGGTCACGGGCCAGTCGCCGGGCGGGCAGCCCAGGGCGTCCATGGCCTGCTCGAGCTGGGCGTCCAGGTCCCACGCGTTGGCGTGGTCCAGCTCCTCCTGGAGCTTGCCCATCTCCTCCATGAGGGCGTCGGTGTAGTTCGTGGCCATCTCCTCGGCGATGGCGTTGAACCGGTCGAGCTTGCCCTTGATCTCGCCCACGCCGTCCTGGACGTTCTCCAGGACCGTCTTGGACTCGTCCAGCGGCGGCTCCTGGAGCAGGATGCCGACGGTGTAGCCGGGCGACAGGAACGCGTCACCGTTGGACGGCTGCTCCAGACCGGCCATGATCTTGAGCACGGTCGACTTACCGGCGCCGTTCGGGCCGACCACACCGATCTTCGCACCGGGCAGGAAGCTCAGCGTCACGTCATCGAGGATGACCTTGTCGCCGTGCGCCTTGCGCGTCTTGCGCATCGTGTAGATGTACTCAGCCAAGAGAAACCGTCCGGCAGTCCGAGAGTGGGCAGATACACCCCATCTTGCCTGACGTCCACCCCGCGAAGGAAACCCGTATGGCGTCGGGCCCGCTTCCCGGACGCCCTCCGGCGGGGCGGGTGGCGGCTCGGGCACGCCGCGTGGCGGCGCGGGCCCGCTCCGGGCGGGGTGGACGCCGCCCGGCCCGCCGGGGGTGTGCCGGGCCGGGCCGGAGCGGGTCGTCCGGGTCAGTCGTCGGCGCCGGGGGTCCGCTTCTTGCGGAGGAGGAAGACCGCGGCCCCGCCGATGACGACCATCGTCAGGGCGATGCCCGCGATCATCGGGGTGGCGCCGGAGGCTCCGGTCTCGGCCAGGTCGGGGCCGTCCACCGGGGTGCCCGGACCGGCCGAGGTGCCGCCGGCGGAGAGGGGGCTGGGCCCCTGCGGGCCGGCCATGGTGACGGCGGCCGAGCCGGTGGTGCGGCAGTCGAGGACGCCGGTGAAGGTGCGGTGGAGGCCGCCCGGCCCGGTGATCGTGAACTCGTACGTCCGGTCCTCGGCGACCGGGACGCTCACCGTGCGCGTCCCGCCGGCCCCGACCGTGTACGTCACGCCCATGAGTTCGAAGCCGAAGGCCGCGTCGCCCTTGTTGGCGACGGTGACGTCCACGGTGCCCTCGGCGCAGTTCTTCTCGGCCGTCAGCGCCGGGATGGCGCCCGCGGTCGCCCAGGTGGCGGTGGCGGTGGCGGAGACGGTCGACTCGCTGGAGCCGGCCAGGATCTGCGTCTGGCTCTTGGTGACGCCGGTGAAGGCGCGGCCGACCGGCACGGACGTGGTGGCCTGCACGGTCAGCGCGGCGGAGCCGTCGGCGGCCTTGGCGGGCACGTCGAAGTAGAGCCGGCTGCCGTCGGCCGCCGACACCACCGGCCTGCCCTTGGCGTCGGTGATCCTGATGCCGCTGGCGGCCGCGTCGGCCGGCGGGGCCACCGAGACCCGGCCCGCGTCGGTGCGGACGGTCACGGGGCCGATCCGGGTGCCGGCCGGGCCCGACACGGCACCCGGCTCCAGGCTGAGCGACGCGCGCGGTTCGGCGGCCGTCCCGGCCTCCTTCTCCAGCCAGTCGGCGAGCTTCTCGGCCGCCGGGTCGAGGGCCTGCACCTGGGCGTTGTCGGAGTACCGCCAGATGGCGACCTGGGTGCCGGCGGCGGCGGTGGCGGCGGTCAGCGGCCCGGTGCCGGCGTCGGAGGCCAGCCCCACCAGGTCGTCGACCTGGGGGTAGGAGTGCTGGAGGATCCACCGGATCCGGCCCGCGTCCCTGTTGGCGCCGAGGGAGGTCTGGTCCCAGGAGGTCTCCAGATAGCGGGCCTTCTCCTGGGTGGGGTTGTGGAGGTCCACGCAGTAGGTCTTGAGGGTGCCGCCGCCGTCGACGGTCATCTCGAACAGGCCGGCCGGGATCTGCTGCCTCTCGCCGTCGACGCGGAGCACCGCCTGGTCGAAGGTGGTCAGCCCGTTGAGGGTGGCGGCGGCTCCGCCCCGGTGCCGTGGCGCCTCGTCGGCCGCGGCGGCGGACGCCCCGGCTATGACTCCCCCGGCGACCAGACCGGAGGTCACGACCGCGGCGAGGAGGCGGGCGGCGCGCCCCCTCCGCCTCCGTACAGAAAACGCAGCAAACACAGACTTCCCCTCCGGGCGAGACCTTTGCGCGCGTGGCGCGTGGGGGGAGTGCCTCGCCAGCCGACTCAAGTGCCCCGTGAGTACCCGGGAATCCTAGAGAGGCGACCCAGCACAGTCCCCTGTCATACCGTCAGACAACCATTCCGAATCGGAATCGTTATCGCGAACACCGAACCACGGGGTCCGTGCTCGCCGAATCTCCACATCACGCACCGCTCGGTGGTCCGGCCCTGACGCACCGTCACGACACCAGTTCCACCGGCCGGTCCGCCGCGCCACCCCCTCCCCCGCCCCCGGCCGCGTCCGGCACGACGCCCGCGACCGTGTCCGGCACCCCGTCCCCGACCGCCGGCCGGCCGGCGGCACGGTCCGCGGGCCGGGGCTCCCCGCGCGCCGCCCGGCGGAACGCGGACGTGCCGCGCGCCAGGTCGTGCCCCGCCGCCCACGCGTCGACGTCCACGAACGTCCGGCGCTGGCCGTCCCGGTCCTCCTCCCGCACCCGCAGCCGCCCCTGGATCACCAGCGGGTCGCCCACCGACACCGACGCGGCCAGATTGGCACCCAGCGCCCGCCACGCGCTCACCGTGTAGAAACTCGTGGGCCCGTCCACCCAGACCGCCTTCTCCCGGTCCCAGCGCCGCCCGGTCGCGGCGAACCGGAACTTCGCCACGCCTCCGGTCACCGTCTCCCGGTAGTCGACGCTCGTCGCCACGTTGCCCACCAGCGTCACCATCGTGTCGTTCATGACACCCACCCCTCGCGGTCGTCCTGCTGACTGCGCCCATGCTGGCCCGCCCGCCGCGAACCCGCCCGGCCCTGTGGACGAACCCCCGCAGGTGCACAACCGCACCACCCGCACGGGGGACGCCCAACCGGCCGCCCCGCCGTCACCACGAGCGCCTCACGCCCTCCGCGGACCCACGTGACCCGCCCGCCCCGCCCCGGTCCGCGCGCCCACCGCCACCCCCGCGCCCGGCCCGCCGCCCTCGCCGCCACCGCGCGACACATGGGCGTACCGTTCCCGCACCTCCCGGTACCGCAGCAGCTCCGCGGCGACCGGGTCGAGGACCATCGCCCGCCCGCACCCGGCGGCCGCCTCCCGCAGCCGGCGCTCGGTGTCCTGCCCGTACCGCCGGGCGGGCCCCCGGGCCGCCGCCGCGCAGGCCCACTCGACCAGGGGCCCGCCGAGGATGCCGGCCAGCATGATCAGGGCCGGCGGGACCAGCCCGGGTTCCAGCACCCCGATGATCTGGCCCACCAGCCACAGGGCGCCGTAGAACTGGAGCAGCGTCATCGCCGCCTGGGCCAGCACCGCGGCCGGCCACCACGCGGGCCGGGGCGGCCGCCCGCCCGCCGGGGGCGCCGACACCGGCACCACCAGCTCGTCCAGCGCCTCCGGCAGCCCCCGCGCACCGCGCACCGCCGCCTCGCGCACCGCCTGCGCCCACGGCACCGGCAGCCCGCGCGCGGCCTCCTCCGCCACGATCCGCACCGCCTGCTCGACGCGCTGGCGCGCCGTCAGCTCGTCCTCCGCCGCGGTCGCCTCCGCCTCGGCACCCTCCTCCGGCGCGGCGGCACCCCTGGCGCGCAGCCGCTCGTACCAGCGCCACAGCCGCAGCCACGGCGTGCCGCAGGCCCGTCCCGCGTTGCGCCGCCACTCGCGCTCGGCCGCCTCCCCGGCCGCCCGGGCGCCGACGGCGACCGCCAGCCGGGCGCCGAAGTCCTCCCGGGACCGCTCGCCGAGCCCGGGGTGCCCGTCCGCCAGGTACACCGGGCGCAGCCGGGCCGCGGCCGCGTCCACGTCCGCCGACAGCCGGCGTTCGGCGGCGCCGCGGCACTGGACGAACGCGCCGAGCAGTTCGCGCAGTTCGCCCACGCCCTCGCCGGTGAGCGCGGACACCGCGAGGACCGTGGCCCCCGGCTCCCCGTGCTCGCCGAGGGCCATGCCGTCCTCGTCGAGCAGCCGCCGCAGGTCGTCCAGCACCTGGTGGGCGGCGTCGCCGGGCAGCCGGTCGATCTGGTTGAGGACGACGAAGGTCACCTCGGCGTGCCCGGCGAGCGGGCGCAGGTACCGCTCGTGCAGGGCGGCGTCCGCGTACTTCTCCGGGTCGACCACCCAGATCACCGCGTCCACCAGGGCCAGCACCCGGTCCACCTGGGCGCGGTGCGCGGTGACCGCCGAGTCGTGGTCGGGCAGGTCGACCAGGACCAGGCCCTGCAACGCCTCGTCGCCGACCCCGCCCGCCAGCGGCCGGCGGCGCAGCCGGCCGGGGATGGCGAGCCGGTCCAGGAGCCCGGCCGCCCCCTCGGACCAGGTGCAGGCGATGGGGTTGGCGGTGGTGGGCCGGCGGAGTCCGGTCTCCGAGACCGGTACGCCGGCCAGGGCGTTGATCAGGGCGGACTTGCCGCTCCCGGTGGGCCCGGCGATCGCGACGACGGTGTGCCGGGAGGACAGCCGCTGGCGGGCGGCGGCCTCGTCGAGCACCCGTCCGGCCTCGGCGAGGGTGTCGCCGTCCAGCCGGGTCCTGGACAGGCCCACCAGTTCCCGCAGGGCGTCCAGCCGGGTCCGGAGGGTCCCGTCGTAGGCCTCGCCGATCGGGACGTGCGGCTCGTCGGCCGGCGGTCCTTCCTCCCCGGGGGCCAGTTCCTGTACACGGCGGGCGATCAGCCCGTCGTCCCAGCGTTCGTCAACGGCGCTCACCGCCGTCACCTCTCCTTCTGCAGTCGCGACAGTGCGGCGATGAGTTCGGCCTGGGGCTCGGGGGTGACGTCGAGGGCGCGGAGGGGCGCGAGCCGCCGGGTCCGTTCCTCGTGCAGGACGCGGTCGAGGTACGTGGTGACCAGTTCGCCGCCCCGGTCGCGCAGCCGCAGCGCCCCCTGGGCACCGAGCAGTTCGGCGAGCCGTTCGCCCGCGCCCCGGGCCCGGCGGCCGCCGAGGAGGGCGGCGCCGAGGAGGGCGGCGGCCGTCTCGGGATCGGGGGCGGAGGCCCGGTCCATGCGCCGGACCTCGTCCTCCGCCAACTCCTCCAGCACGCGCCGCCACCGCCGTACGGCCATCCCGATCCGTTCGCCGGTCTCCCGGTCGGGCCCGGGGGGCGCGCCGGTCCCGTCGTCCAGGGCCCGGGCGGCCGGTTCCCGCCGCCAGGACTCCCGTACGTGCTCGTCGGCGGCGGCGACGGCGCACTGGAGCAGGGCGGTGAGGGACTCGGCCAGGGAGTCGAGCAGTTCGGTGGCCGAGCAGTCGCGGGGGTAGCCGCGCCAGCGGGTGCGGGCGTCGCCGGCGAGGACGGCTCCGCGGCGCAGTTCGCGGCGGACCCGTTCGCCCTCCTGCTCGTAGGCGGACTGGACGGCGCCGGTGAGGCGGACGGCGGCGGCGTACTGGGCGGCGACGGCGCCGGCCAGCTCCGGCATCCGGGCGTTCAGCGAGTCGATCACCCCGCCGGCGGTGCGGCCCACGGTCTGCTGCCGGGCGGCGGGGTCCTGGGCGCGGTGGGCGAGCCAGGCGCGCAGCGGCGCGACGGCGGTGTCGGGCAGCAGCCCGCTGCCGCCGCCGGCCGATTCGGGCAGCTCGGGGATGGTGAAGCGGGGGACCTCGCCCAGCCCGGCGCGGACCAGGAGCGCCTCGTACTGCCGTGACACCTCGTTGATGACCTGGTGGGGCACCCGGTCGAGGACGGTGACGAGGGTGGCGTCGTACTCCTTGGCGGTGCGCAGCAGGTGCCAGGGGACGGCGTCGGCGTAGCGGGAGGCGGTGGTCACCATCACCCATACGTCGGCGGCGCAGATGAGTTCGGCGGCCAGCTCGCGGCTCCGGACGACCAGGGAGTCGATGTCGGGCGCGTCGAGGAGGGCGAGCCCGCGCGGCACGGTCTCGGCGGTCTCGACCCGCAGGGCCCGGTCCCCGGCGCCGTCGGGGTCGGTGTCGTCGTCCGGGTCCTCGGGGGCCGCCCGGACCCGGGTGAGCTGCGGGAGCACCCGCATGCCGGAGAACCAGTGGTGGTCGTCGGGGTGGCAGACGAGGACGGGCGTACGGGTGGTGGGCCGGAGCACCCCGGCCTCGCTGACCCGGCGCCCCACGAGGGAGTTGACGAGCGTCGACTTGCCGGCCCCGGTGGATCCGCCGATGACGGCGAGCAGCGGGGCCTCGGGTTCCTTGAGGCGGGGTACCAGGTAGTCGTCGAGCTGGGCGAGCAGCTCCGCCCGGGTCTGCCGCGCCCGTGGCGCCCCCGGGAGGGGAAGTGGAAGACGCACGGCGGCGACACGGTCGCGCAGGGCGGAGAGTGCGTCGATGAGCTGAGGCCGTACGTCCATGGTCACCACATGCGAAGAATGCCCAATTTCGTGACCGTTTTGAAGCGTATGGCGCCCCCTGCGCGCCGATCGGACACAAGGGACAGAGGGGATGAGTGGGACGCAGGCATAACGAGTACACAACACCCGGGCTCCCAGGCGCCAAAAGCGCTGCGGGAATCGCACCTGCCTGCGATTATCGGTTCGCTTCACCGAACCTCCACATCGTGCCACGCAGGCGAAGCGACCGGGTCAAGGCGATCGGAGCCCTATCCTTGTCCCCGGCAAGGTCACGGACCACCCAGCAGGGGCTCCAGGCCACAAGGCCACCACCGGCCCCCGTAGCTCAGTGGATAGAGCAGGCGCCTTCTAAGCGCTTGGCCGCAGGTTCGAGTCCTGCCGGGGGCGCACTACCGGGCCCTCCCCTTGGGGAGGGCCTTTTCGCTGGTCAAAAGGGGTGAGGCTCACCACACGTCCGCCCCGGAAGCCCTCTCGACGATCAAGAGCGGACTCCGGGGCTGTCCGGCTGTCACCGGGTTATCGCGGGTGGCCGTGTCGAATACGTGTCGAAGTTCCCGGCCGGAGAATCAGCCGACGCCGGGTGCCTCGGGCAGGTCCCCCGCGACTTCGAGCCGCCGCTTCAGATCCGGCAGCTGCCCGTCGACGCACCGGGCGTACGTGGCGAGGAGCACGGCCACGCTGTTTCCGGCCCACTCCGCCACCTGGGCGGGCGGGATCCCGTCGTTGAGCCACTTGGTCAGGCGCGTGTGCCGGTTGTTCGTACACGCGCCGCCCGGTCGGCGACTCGAAGACGTGCGGGACGAGAACCGCCCTACGGGCACTGCGCCACACCGGCGGATGACGGAACCGGCGAGGATGCCGCCCCCCTGGCAGAGCAGGTCACCCGGCCGGAGCTGTTCGTCCTGTTGTGCTGCCGCAGTATGCGCGTGAGAGTGGGATGCCCCGGCACACTCGAGGTCTCCCTCTCCGCACACCCCTTCACGTCGCATCGCTCACAAATCTCCCCGCGCAGGTCCACTGCTTCCCAACCTCCGGGGCCGCTGTGTGCATTAGCAGCTCGCACCACTGACCCTCGGCGTCGGGCTCGGCCAGCATGACGTCCTCCCCCTCCCGCATGGCTGCGGCTTCCTCGGGCCGCGGGCCGCAGTAGTACAGCGTGGCGAAGAAGGCGTGGAGCCGCTGCCACCGCGCGGTCGGCGCCGTATCCAGTCGAGGATCGCCGCCGCCTGCCCAGGGTTCAGCAAGGACCGCTTGTCCACGGCGTTCGAGGTCTTCGTGGCAGCCGTCGACTCCTTGCCCTTGGGAAGGGGGTTACCCCGCAGGATGCGCCGCCGGACCGCGTGCTTCATGACGACGTTGAGGCGTGCCCCCACCCCGCCGACCGACGTCCCTGTCCTCAAAGGGCCGACCACCGGACAAAGGCCCCCGGAGCCATGATTCCGGGACTCTTATACGGCCACCGGGTCAATCATCTGTGCTGGATCACCGGTCTGTATTGCAGGCCATGGGCGCGAAACCGGCCAACGCTGGCGCAGCAGGAACTACGGCCGTTGCGGCGCAACTCGCCGGTGCAGCTGCCTGCCGCCCTCGGCGTAAGCGCCGGCTGCAACCAGTGAAGACTGAAGTCCGCATGAGTGCTCGTCGGCTAAGGGCGCGGCGGGCCAAGTCGGGCATACCACGGCGAACATGCCACTCCCAATGATCCCCGATTCAACAAATCCCTCCGATCACCAGAGAATTTCCGCCACTCAACTTGGCTGAAAGAGACAAGCGGCAGATCGAATTGTCCGGTTCGGTCGAAGTCTCGTGGCGCACCCTCAAATCTCCCTCAGAGCTTCGGTTAACCGCGTTGCGTAATCGAAGATGTGCGGTAGGTTCACTGTTGACCAAGCGATGACCCGGCCGGGGATTGCGACAAGCGCATTGCAATTGGGGGGATATTAGTGCGCATCATCACGGGGCGAGGCCTTATTGCCTCTACCGCTATTGCCGTGGCAATGGCTGGAATTACGTCCGCAGCGTCAGCCGAGGAGGTGAAACCTAATCTTCCCGAGGATGTGGTGATCCAGCCGGAACCGCCAGTCGAAGAGGGCTTTGGGGAAGGATTCCTTCCGGCGCCGGAGGATGAAGCGGAACTACCGCCCCCCTCGAAGTCGGAAGACGGCACTAACGCACCCCGCTGTGATCGACGGAATGTATACATACCGAAGACCAAGGGGGGCAAGTTCCACGCGCCGGTAGGAGCCCAGCAAGCCAACTACAACGGCACCAGCCGGACGGCACGAACCTGGTTCAAGTCCGAAAAGGCAGGAGAGATCGGCACTACCTTCTCCGGGGAGCTAAAGGTGGGGGTCGACGGCATGATCGCGTCGATCGAAGGAAAGTTCGGGGTCGAACTGTCCAAGAAGCTCTCGGTCAAGATCGGAAACGAGATCCAGGTAGACACGCCGGCGAAGAAGACCACCTTCGGGAAGTATGGTGTGTGGCGAATGAAGAACACCGGGCTTAGCTACGTCATGTACAGCAACTGCCAGACCTCAACACAAAGCACCGTCACCTCATACACTCCCTGGTACAGTGGATGGTACATATGGGAGCGATAGAAGCGCGGCGCCTCTCTCTGGTGAGGCGCTCCACCGTCCCTGCGTTTGGGATGATCGCTGCACTTTGCCTTACGGGATGTCTGTCGGGAACAGAAGAGGAACACAAAGCGGCTCCGTCAGCGCCGACGAAGAGCTCCCCTGCAAACCCGGTTGCATCACCTTCCCCGAGTCGAGCCCCGAATGGGTCGGTAGCCACCCCGCCAAAGATTCCCGACACAAAAGCACTGGTGGAGGTTGCTAATGCGGTAGGGAACCGGGAGGTAGCCCTCGAGGGCGGTGTACGCAAGGGTCCCCTCGGCATCATGGTGACTTGTTTGGGAGCAGGCACCGTGCGGGTGACATACGAGTCATCTATGTCCTTCCCGCTGGACTGCCAGGATGGAGAACCCAGCACCACGTACAACCAGATCGATCTCTCCCAGGCCCGCAAGACGGCTTCGGTTCAGGTCGAGGCCCCCACGTCAGTCAGATGGGCCATGACCGTCGCTCAGTAGCCCCTCCTGCCACTAGCAGCGGGACTTGAGCTCAAACTGCCCGGCAAACGGCACGGCCCCGATCCGCTCAGGATCGGGGCCGCACGTCGTTTGGCATCGGGGTTCGCGCGGTGTCGCCGCCCTGCCGAACCGCATTCCCGGTCCAACTCCCCTCTGCCTGCCATGCCGCCCTTGCGCCGCCGCCCAGCCCCGCTGTCCGACGCCCGGTTGGCCGCCGCTTTGGTCGGTCGACCGACTTCCGCGGCTAGCCTCGGGAAGGGGTCAACGCCGGCCAAGGTCGGATATCGGACGGTTCGGTCGAAATGCATGTCGAAGGCGCCGGGCGCCCGCAGTCGTCAACTGAAGAACGCAAGGTCAGAGGGCATGCGTCGGTGATCTCACAAAGCGCCTTCTTAGCGCTTGGCCGCAGGTTCATGTCCTGCCGGGGGCGCACCGCCGGGCCCTCCCCTTGGGGAGGGCCTTTTCGCTGGTCAGGGCGAGAGCCGTCCGCCACGGCGAAGCCCCGGACGTCCTGATGCCGATCAAGGGCGGGCTCGTGGGCTGTCCGGCCGGCCGGGTCGCATCCATGTCGGAGTGGAGCTCGTCAGGCCTTGGACCAGGTGCCGCTTCGGCGGAGGATGAGGGAAGAGAGCGGGTCCGCGTGGTGGAGTGCGGGGCTCCGACGACTCCGACGGCTCCGACGACTCCGACAGCAGGGAGCTTCCTTCCGATGACCGCACAGCCCGCACACCCCGAGCGCAGTGGTCCCGGGACCGCCTCGGCCATGGATGTCCCGCCGTTCAAGGCTTCTCTCGTCAAAGCGGTGTTCAGGGACGTGACCCCTATGCACGTCTCCCGGTCGGCGGTGTGGGCCGCCGCGTCGGTGACGCGGACGGTGCTGACGGAGATCATCGACGGCGCGAGGAGAGCCGCGGCGGCGGAGGCCCGGAGGAAGCTGATCCCCGGGGACCTTCTCTCGGCGCTCGACCGGAACGTCGAGCTCGAGGTGGGGCACACGTGGTACGACCACAGCCCGACGTTCCGCGGCCTGACCGGTGTCCTGTACGACTCCGAGGGTGTCCTGGTGCCTTCTCGTCAGCGCGGCGGGTCGCGCAGACCGAGCGCTGTGGCCGGCGCCCACAGGTTCGAGGCCGGGGTCAAGAGGCTGCTGCGGGGTCGGGGGGCGACGGCCGTTCCGGCGATGGTCCGCGACCTGGACGGCATCGCGAGCGTGTTCCTGACGGACCTCGCCCGGGACGCCGCCATGGTCGTCCGCGAGGGCGGGGGCGGGCGTTCGGTCGCGGTCGCCCCGGTCCCGTTCCTCAAGGATTCCCGCCCGGCCCCGGCCGCTCGCCGGGGGGACGCGCGGACCATCGGCAGGGACGACGTCCTGGCCGCCGCCACGACGCGGTTGTTCGGCGGCAACCTCAGGCAGCGGGCCCTCACCGAAGCACGCGAGGCGACACAGAACCATCCGGCCGGCTGAGCGGGGACGACCGGCATCACCGCCCGCGCCCTCATCCGCTGTCGCGGCGGGTTCCCGGAGTCGCCGCATGGGACGGCGTGTCGTAGTACTCCTGGGAAGGTCAGAGATCCGTTCCTCCCGTCTGGAGTCACCGATGGCCGTTCGCCGCGTCGTGCCCAACGTTCCTTCCGAAGCCGCACAGGAGAGCCGTGAGTTCTACGGCCTGCTCGGCTTCGAGGAGGTGATGAACCACGGCTGGATCATGACCCTCGCGTCCCCGTCCGACCCGTCGGCGCAGGTGAGTTTCATGGCGCGGGACGCCACGGCGCCGGTCGTCCCGGACATGAGCGTCGAGGTGGACGACGTGGACGCCGCGTACGCGGTGATGCGGGCGCGAGGTGCGGAGATCGTTCACCCGTTGCGGGACGAGGAGTGGGGCGTGCGGCGGTTCTTCGTCCGTGACCCCAACGGCCGGGTGGTCAACGTGCTCGCCCACCGCTGACGTCACCGGCCGCGAGCGGGGCGGCCGCCGCGGCGCCGCCGGGGCGGGGAGGGGCGGGGAGGGGCGTCAGTGGGCTGTCAGTGCGGGTCGGCAGCATGGCCGTACAAGCGATGCCGAACCACGCATCCCTCCGTCCCTTCCCCGGTAGGTTGGCGATCACGTGTCGAAGACTTTGGGCTGCCCGGCAACGGCCCGGACGACGGACGAGCACGCCCGTGGGCACGGTGCGGCGGGTGCGGCCGTACGTGTCCCTCGGTGGACCGCCGGTGCGGCGGACGCACCGGACGGAGTGGGCGCCGAGCTCGTCCTGCCGCCCGAAGTGACCGTCCGGCTGCGGAAGGTGGCCACCGCGTGCGCCGCCCCGCTGGAGGCGGTGCTGCTGGCCGCGCACCTCCGGGTGGTGGCCGCGCTGACCTCCGAGCAGGACCCCGTCACCGGGTACGTGCCTCCCGGCGGCGACCCGGGCGCCCCGCGCTCCCTCGGGGTCACGGGCGTCCTGCGGGGGAGCTGGCAGGAACTGGTCAGGGAGGCCGCTGAGGGGATGCGCCGGGCCCTCGCGCCGGGCGCGCCCGCCGGGCCCTCGCACGAGTCGGTCCTGGACCTCTCCGGGGCGGCGGAGCCGGACCCCGGGAACGCTCCCCCACTGTGGGTGCGCGTCACCGTGCACGAGGACCGGACGACGGTACGGGCCCGGTCGCGGGCGGACGTCATGACCGAGGAGCACCTGGCCCGGATCGCCGGCTACCACGCGAAGGCCCTCCGGCTGCTGGCCGCCCACCCCGACGCGCCGGCCGGAGAGCGGAGCCTGCTCGCGGACGACGAACGGCACTTCCAGATCTACGGACTGGCGGGTGAGGCCGAGCCCTTCGACGGGCGGCTGTTCACCGAGCGGTTCGAGGAGCAGGTGCGGGCCACCCCCGGCGCGGTCGCGGTGACGCACGGCGACCGGTCGTGGACGTACGAGCGGCTCAACACCGCCGCCAACCGGATCGCCCACGCCCTGCTGGCGGAGGGGCTGCGGGACGAGGACGTGGTCGCCGTGGTCATGGAGCGCGGCCCGGAGTGGGCGGCGGCCACGATCGGCGTGCTCAAGGCGGGCGGCTGCTACCTGCCGGTGCAGCCGGACTTCCCGGCCGCCCGGATCGCGGCGCAACTCGACGGCGCGGACTGCCGGTTTGTGCTCGGGTCCGGTGACGCCGCCCGCACCGCCGCCCGGGGCGAGGCCGGCGGGCAGGACGGTACGGACGGGGCGGAGGGCGGTACGGAGGCGGACGGCGGGGGCCACGGACGGCTCCTGGTGAACGCGGTGGCCCTGTGCGCCCCGGCCGGCGCGGGCGCCGGGGACGGCGCGGGCGCGGGTGCCGTCGGCGATCCGGGCCGGCCCCTCTCGCCCCGCCTCCGGGCGTACGTCTACTTCACCTCCGGCTCCACCGGCACGCCCAAGGGCGTGATGTGCGAGCACGCGGGGCTGCTCAACCACCTGCTGATGAAGGTGGCGGACCTGGGCCTGGGGCCCGGTGACGTGGTGGCGCAGACCGCCGCCCAGTCGCTGGACATCTCCCTGTGGCAGCTCGTCGCCCCGCTGCTGACGGGCGGCAGTGCCCGCATCGTCGACACCGCCGTCCTGCTGGACGTGGACCGTTTCGTGGCGGAGCTGACCGCGTCGCGGGTGTCCGTCGCCCAGTTCGTGCCGTCCTACTTCGACGCGCTGATCACCGCCCTGGAGCGGCACCCCCGCGACCTGGGCGCGCTGCGCGTCGTCTCCGTGACGGGCGAGGAGCTCAAACCGTCGCTGCTGAACCGGTGGTTCGCCCGCCACCCGGGCATCCCGGTGGTCAACGCGTACGGCGCCACCGAGGTGTCCGACGACACCATGCACGAGATCATCGACCGGGCGCCCGGCGAGGGGCCCGTGACGCTCGGCCGGATGCGGCGCAACGTGCACGGCTACGTGCTGGACGAGCAGGGCGGGCTGGTGCCGCTGGGCTCGTCCGGCGAGATCGTCTTCTCCGGGGTCGCCGTCGGCCGCGGCTATGTCAACGATCCCGCCCGCACCCGGGCCGCCTTCGTGCCCGACCCGTTCCGGCCGGGCCAGCGGATGTACCGGACCGGGGACTTCGGCCGCTGGGAGCCCGGGGGCCGCCTCCAGTTCCTGGGCCGGCGCGACCAGCAGGTCCGGATCCGGGGGTACCGGGTGGAGACCGGCGAGGTCGAGAACCGGCTGCTGGCCCTGGACGACGTGAAGGACGCGGTGGTCGTCGCCTCCGGCGGCGGCGACCGGCACCGGGTCCTGGTGGCCTTCCTGGTGGGCGCCGTCCGCCACGACCCCGACACCGTCCGGGCGGCGCTCGCCCGCCATCTGCCGGACTACATGATCCCCGCGTACTGCCACTGGCTGGACGCGCTGCCGGTCAACGAGAACGGCAAGGTGGACCGCAAGGCGCTGACGGGGCTGGCCGGCACCCTGGGGCACGCGGGCGTGCCCAGCACGGCACCCGTCACGCCCACCGAGCAGCGGCTGGCGATGGCCTGGGCGGAGGCGCTGGGCGTGCCGTTGCAGAGCATCGGGCGGGCCGACGACTTCTTCGCGCTGGGCGGTACGTCGCTGGCGGCGACCTGGCTGGTGGTGAAGCTGGACCGGCTGGTCTCGCTGAGCGCGATCCTGGCCCGTCCGGTGCTGTCCGACCTCGCGGCCGCCGTCGACGCGGGCCGGGACGCGGCCGGCGCCGGACGCGGGGACGCGGCGCCGGACGGCCCGGCGGCCGGCCTGCTCCGTGCGCTGACCGGCGTCCTGCCGGGCCGGACCGCGCCCGGTGGCCGGCTCGTCTGCTTCCCCGGCGCGGGCGGCAACGCCGTCAACTTCCTGGCGCTCGCCCGCGAACTGGCCCCGCACGGCATCGAGGTGTACGGCGTCGAGCTGCCCGGCCACGACTTCGTCCCCGGCGGGCAGGACCTGGCCGGTGTCGCGGAGGTGGCCCGCCGCGTGGCCGGCGAACTGGACCGGCTGCCCGCCGTGCCGCTGGCGCTGTGGGGCCAGCGGGAGGGCGCGGCGCCCGCGCTGGCGCTGGCGCGGCTGCTGGAGGCAGGCCCTTCGGCGCCCCGCCGGGTGCTGCTCGGCGGGGCCGGGGCGGACTGGGCGGCCGGGCTGCGGGAGCGGATGGACCGGGCCGGTGCCCTGAGCGACCAGGAGGTCGCGGCCACCCTGCTGAGCGAGGGCGCGTACGTGGAGTTCGACGGGCTCAAGCCCGAGCGGGCCCGGCTGCTGGGCCCCGCCTACCGGCACGACGTACGGTACGCCGGAGCGTTCCTGCTCGCCGCCCGGCGGGACCCGGCGGCCCACCGGGTGAGGGCGGGCATCGAGCTCGTCGTCGCGGACGACACCCCCGGGGAGCCCGCGGGGCGGCCGGAGGCGGCCGGGCCGGACGGGCCCGGTGGTGCCCCGTGGGACTGGGGGCTCCTCTCCGACGAGGTGACGCACCGCCGGCTGGACGGCGGCGGAGCGCACTTCCCGCGCACCCGGGCGGCCGACGCGAGAGACGCGGTGCTGGCCGCGCTGAACCGAACCGCCCCTTCGTTCCCGTGAGGAAGCGCATGCCCAACGACCATCTGACGACGGCCCCTCCCGGTGACGCCGGCGGGCTGACCGGGCGGATAGCCTCCGGCCCCGACGCGCTGCTGCGCGCCGAGGTGCTGGAGCCGCAGCTCCGCTTCGAGACCGACGCCCTGCTGCCCTGGTACGTCCAGGTGGAGAAGGTCCTGCTGCTGGAGTACCGCAGGCTCGGGCTGCTGGACGGCGCCCAGGTCGGCGCCATCGCCGACATCCTCGACCGGGTCACCCCCGCGGCCGTCGCCGAGGAGGCCGCGGAGAGCATGAGCGACATCGCGTTCACCCTGGAGCGCCACGTGGCGCGCCGGCTGGACGCGGTTCCGCCCGCGTGGCACGTCGACCGCAGCCGCAACGACCTCCAGGCCACCGCCCAGTCCATGCAGGGCCGGGCGCGCCTGCTGGAGTGCGCGGACGCGCTGCTGGTGTTCGGCCGCACCGCCCACCGGCTCGCCGGGCGCGGCGCCGGACTGGTCATGCCGGGCTACACCCATATGCAGCCGGCCCAGGTGATCAGCCCCGGTTTCTATTTCGCGGCGCTCGCCGACCAGGTGCTGCACACCCTGGAGCGGCTGGAGTCGGTGTACCGGACGGCCGACGCCTCGCCGCTGGGGGCCGGGGCGATGGCGGGGCAGGAACTGGACTGGGACCGGGACCGGATGGCCGCGCTGCTGGGGTTCGCGGAGGTCCGTACGCACGCGTTGCGGGCGGTGGCGCAGCGGGACTGGGCGCTGGAGGCGTGCGCGGAGTTCTCGCTGCTGGGCGTCGCGCTGAGCCGGTTCGTCACCGACCTGATGACGTGGGGCGGGGCGGGGTACGGCTTCATCGACCTGCCGGACCAGTGGTCGGGCATCTCCTCGGCGATGCCGCAGAAGAAGAACTTCCCGGTGCTGGAGCGGATCCGGGCCCGTACGGCCCACCTCGGCGCGGCCTACGCGGCCGTCTCGGCGGGGCAGCGGTCCACGCCGTACAGCAACTCGGTGGAGGTCTCCAAGGAGGCGGGGGCCGGGGTGCCGGGGGCGTTCGACACGCTCGGGTCGGTGCTGCGGTTGTTCGGGGCGGTGCTGGAGAACCTGCGGTTCCGCGAGGACCGGATGCGCGAGGCGTGCGAGAGCGAGTACCTGGGCGGGTTCACGCTCGCCAACCTGCTGACCCTGCGGGCGGGCGTGCCCTGGCGGACCGCCCAGGTGGCCGCGGGACGCTACATCGTGCGGGCCGTCGCCCGCGGGCTGCCGCCCGCCGAACCCGACGGGGCGCTGCTCGACGCGGTGCTGGCGGCGGAGGGGTACGCGGCCGACGACGCGGCGGGCCTGCTGGCCGAGGCGATGAGCGTGCCGGGCGGCCTGCGGGCCAAGCGCTCGGACGGCTCGGCCGGCCCCGACTCCGTACGGGCGCTGCTGGCGGGGCAGGACGTGGCGTTCGGCGCGCTGGAGGAGCGCTGGCGGAGGCGGCGTACGGCCGTCGAGGCGGCGGCCGCCGAGGTGGACCGGCTGCTCGCCGGGCCGGAGGGACGGCGGGAGTGGTGAAGTCCCCCGACGCCGTCCTGCGGCCGGACGTTCCGCGCCCGGTTCCGGCGCCGTCCGCCGCGGTGACGGGCATGAGCACGGCTTCCGGCACGTTCGGCGAGCTGCTCCAGGGCGTACTGCCCGAGGAGAACGGTGACTTCCTGGTCACCCTGCCCATCGCCCGCTGGTCCCGGGTGACGTTCCACGGCGTGCCCGGCAGCGGGGCGCTGGAGGTCCGGCCGGCCCACAAGCACAAGGCGCTGCGCCTCGCCCGGATGATCGTCGAGTCGTCGTCGGAGCCGATGGGCGGGGTGCTGACCGTGGAGAGCACCCTGACCGAGGGCAAGGGGCTGGCCAGTTCGTCGGCCGACCTGGTGGCGACGGCCCGCGCGGTCGCCAACGCCCTGGGCGAGCCGATGCCGCCCCGGCGGATCGAGTCGCTGCTGGCGCGGATCGAGCCCACCGACGGCGTGCTGTACCCCGGCATCGTGGCGTTCTACCACCGGCGCGTGGCGCTGCACAGCCAGTTGGGGTCGCTGCCGTCGATGACGGTGGTGGGCGGCGACGAGGGCGGCGCGATCGACACGATCGCCTTCAACCGCATCCCCAAGCCCTTCTCCGCCGCGGACCGGGCGGAGTACGCCCGGCTGCTGGAGCGGATGGCGACGGCGGTGGCGGCGGCCGACCTGGCCGAGGTGGGCGCGGTGGCGACCCGCAGCGCGCTGATGAACCAGGTGCTGCGGCCCAAGCGGAAGCTCGACGCCATGATCGGCATCTGCCGGCAGGTGGGCGGGCTGGGTGTGGTCGTCGGCCACAGCGGGACGTGCCTGGGGGTGCTGCTGGACACCGCCGACCCCTCGTACCCCCAGCGGCTGGTGGACGCCGCGAGCGCGTGCTCCGAACTGGTCGGCAACGTCACGGTGTACCGGACCTTGAGCTTCGACCGATGAACTCCGGCGCTTCGCCGGCCCGGCGCACGGATGGGAAGAGAGAGCGCACATGCTGAGCCAGAACGTGATCGAGGCCATCGGCCACACACCGCTGGTACGCCTGCGGCTGGGGGCCGACCGGGACGTCCGGGTCTACGCGAAACTCGAGATGAACAACCTGTTCGCGATGAAGGACAGGGTGGCCAAGCAGATCATCACCGAGGCGCGCCGGACGGGCGCACTGGCCGAGGGCGCCCCGATCGTGGAGAGCTCCTCCGGCACGATGGCCCTCGGGGTGGCCCTGGTGGGCACCGCCCTGGGCCATCCGGTGCACATCGTCACCGACCCGCGGATCGACCGGACGACGCTGGCGAAACTGGAGGCGCTGGGCTGCGAGGTGCACGTGGTGTCCGCGATGGACGACCGCGGCTGGCAGGGGGCCCGGCTGACCCGGCTGCGGGAGATCATGGACCGCAACCCGGGGGCGTTCTGGCCCCGGCAGTACGAGAACCCGCAGAACCCGGCCGCCTACCGGCACCTGGCCCAGGAGCTGCTGGGCGACCTGGACGCGGTGGACGTGCTGGTCGGCGCGGTGGGCAGCGGCGGTTCGCTGTGCGGCACCTCGCGCGTGCTGCGCGAGTCGCTGCCGGAGCTGTACGTGGTGGGCGTGGACTGCGTCGGCAGTGTGCTGTTCGGCCAGCCGGACCGGCCGCAGCGGTTGCAGAGCGGACTGGGCAACAGCCTGCACCCGCCGAACCTGGACCACGCGCTGATCGACGAGGTGCACTGGCTCAACGACCACGAGGCGTTCGCCGCCACCCGGGAACTGGCCCGGGAGGAGAAGCTGTTCGCCGGCAACACCTCCGGGTCGGTGTACCGGGTGCTGGGGGCCCTGGCCGCGCGGTCCGCGCCGGGCTCGACGCTGGTCGGGATCTTCCCGGACCGGGGGGACCGCTACGCGGACACCGTGCACAGCGACGCGCACTGGGCGGAGCAGGACCTCGCCCGGCTGCCGGTCGCCACGGTGCCCCGTCAGGTCCTCGGCGGCACGGAGGTGCGCACGTGGTCGTATCGCCGCGACCACCCGGACGCGCCGCGCCCGGCGTTCGTCTTCGTGGAGTCCAACACCACCGGGACGGGCATGCTGGCGCTGCGGATCGCCGCGGAGGCCGGTTACGAACCGGTGCTGGCGACCGGGAACGCCGGCAGGTACGGGGGGCTGGCCGGGACGGGTGCGACGGTCGTGGACTGCGACACCAACGACACCGACGCGCTGGTGCGGGCGGTGACCAAGGCGTTCGAACCCGGCCGGATCGCCGGGGTGTCGACGACCAGCGAGTTCTACCTGGTGGCGGCGGCCGCGCTGGCCACCGCCGTCGGTCTGCCGGCCGAGCGCGCCGAGGCGATAGCCGGCTGCCGGGACAAGGGGCGGCTGCGGGAAACGCTGCGGCGGGCCGGGATCCGGCAGCCGCGCTTCGAGGTGGTCGGGGACGGGCCGGCCGCCGCCGCGGCGGCGGGGCGGCTCGGGCTGCCGGTGGTGGTCAAGCCGGTCGACGACTCCGGTTCCACCCGGGTGCGGCGCTGCGACTCCGGGCGGGAGGCCGCGGAGCTGGCCGGTGAGATCGCGGCCCGGACGACCAACGGGCGCGGGCAGGCCATGGCGGGCCGGGCGCTGGTGGAGGAGTACCTGGACGCGCCCGAGTACAGCGTCGAGATGTTCGGGACCGGCGGGGAGCACCGGCTGATCGGTATCACCGAGAAGACCGTGACCGGCGCGCCGCACTTCGTGGAGTCCCGCCACCTGGTGCCGGCGGACCTGTCCGCCGAGGCGGCGGAGGAGATGGCCGGGACGGTGTCGGCCGCGCTGGCGGCGACCGGGCTCGGCCGGGGCCCGAGCCACACCGAGGTGAAGCGCACGGCGGCCGGGAGTGCCGTGGTCGAGATCAACCCGAGGCTGGCGGGCGGGCTGATCCCCGAGCTCTACCGGCTGGCCACGGGTGTCGACCTGCTGGCCGCCCAGGTGGCCCAGGCCGGCGGGGCCGAGCCCCGGTTGCCGGACGGCGTCGCGCGGCACGCGGGCATCCAGTTCCTCCTGCCCACCGAGCGGGGGGTGCTGGCGGGCGTGGCGGGGCTGGCGGAGGCGCGGGCGGTGCCGGGGGTCGAGCGGGTGACCGTCACGGCGGCCGTGGGCGACGGGGTGGCTCCTCCGACGGACGCGTACGGCCGGATCGGCCACATCGTGGCTGTCGGGGACAGCCGGGCGGCGGTGGTCGAGGCCCTCGACCGGGCCGAGGCCCTGGTGCGTGTCGAACTGCGGGAGCGGTGAACCGGACCTGACCGCGCGGCCGGGGAGGGCCGGTGCCGGGGCGGCGGACGTCCGGAAAGCCCCGGAGCGGCCTGCCGCTCCTTCGCCGGGCCCCCTGGCCGCCCGGCCCCTCCCCGCCCGCCGTGCGCGGGTGGGCGTGCGGACCCCGCCCCGGCGACCCGGGGGCCGGGGTCCGTGCCGTACGGGCCCACTTCCGCCCAACTGCCGTATGGCTGACGGGAGATGGCGCAGAACGATCGTTGACCCGCCCTCTTTCGCATGTAAGCTCAGACTTACACGTAGAAGGGATCGACGACGTGAGTAAGGGGCTGGAGACAGTGGAGAAACCCTCGGTCACCGTCAAGGTGGCGAGCTGGAGCGCGGCCCACCCCTGGCGCGCGATCGTCGGCTGGTTCGTCTTCGTCGCGCTGTGCCTGGCCGCCTCGGCCGCCGTCGGCACCCGCAGCGCCACCACCGAGGACTACCGGGTCGGCAACGCCGGAAAGGCGGAGGCGATCGCGACCGAGGGCGGCCTCCAGCGGCGGCCGGTCGAGCAGATCGTCATCGACTCGCCCTCCGGCGCCCTGGACGGGGCGGCGGCCCGAGCGGCCGCCGCCGACGTCACCGCGCGGATGGAGAAGCTCCCGGAGGTCGACCGGGTGGAGGAGCCGGTCCTCTCCCGGGGCGGCGACGTCCTCATGGTCCAGGTGGTCATGACGGGCGAGGAGCTCGCCGCGCGCAAGAAGGTCGGCCCGCTGGTGGAGCAGACGGAGGCGGTGCAGAAGGCCCACCCGGACGTACGGGTGCGGGAGACCGGCGGCCCCTCGATGAGCAAGGGCCTGGACCAGCAGCGCGGTGACGACCTCGCCTTCTCCGAGATGCTCACCCTGCCGGTCACCCTCATCACCCTGATGATCGCCTTCGGTTCGGTGACCGCGGCCGGTGTGCCCGTGCTGCTGGCGCTCTCCTCGATCGCGGCGGCGATGGGCCTGTCCGCCCTGGCGTCGCACGTCCTGCCGGACGCCGGCGTGGGCAACAACATCATCCTGCTGATCGGCCTGGCCGTCGGCGTCGACTACTCGCTCTTCTACCTCAAGCGGGACCGCGAGGAGCGGGCCCGGGCGGGCGGCCACCTCGGCTCGGAGGCGGTCGTGCAGCTCGCCGCGGCCACCGCCGGCCGGGCCATCGTGGTCTCGGGCTTCGCGGTGATCGTCTCCACCGCGACGCTGTACCTGGCGACCGACGTCATCTTCTCCTCGCTCGCCACCGGCGCCATCATCGTCGTCCTGGTCGCCATGGCCAGTTCGCTGACGGTGCTGCCCGCCCTGCTGGCCAAGCTCGGCGCCCGCGCCGAGCGCCGGGAGGCCCGCCGGGCGGCCCAGGGCAAGCGGGTCCGGGCGCACCACGGGACCAGCCGTACGTGGAACGCGCTGCTGCGGCCCGCGACCCAGCGCCCCGGCCTGACCCTGCTGGTCTCGGTGCTGATCATGCTGGGGCTGGCGGCGCCCGCCCTGGGCCTGAAGCTGAGCGTGCTGGGCCGGGACACCTTCTCCCGCGAGATCCCCGCGGTGCAGACCTACGACCGGCTGACCTCCGCCTTCCCCGAGAAGCTGGTCCAGCACCAGGTGGTGGTGCGCGCCGACGCGGAGCGCTCGGCCGAGGTGACGCGGGCGATGGAGGAGCTGCGCCGGCGGGCCCAGGCGGACCCGATGTTCGCCAGGGACTCCGTGCCGCCGCCCGTCTCCTCCCCCGACCGGCGGATCACCAGCCTGACCCTGTCCGTACCGTCCAAGCCCAGCTCGCCCCAGGCGCTCCGGTCGCTGGACCGCGTCCGTGACGACTTCCTGCCGGCGACGGTCGGCACGGTGCCCGGCGCGGAGGCGTACGTCACCGGGGACATCGCCCGGGACGCCGACTACCTGGACCACCAGAACTCCAAGCTGCCGCTGATCGTGGGCTTCCTGCTGCTGGTGACCTTCGGGGTGACGGTGTTCGCCTTCCGCTCGGTGGTCATCGGGCTGCTCGGCACGGCGCTCAACCTGCTGTCGGCGGCGTCCGCGTTCGGCCTGCTGGTCCTGGTCTTCCAGGGCGAATGGGCGGAGGGCGTCCTGGACTTCCACTCCACCGGCGCGATCGGGGCCCGGGTGCCGCTGTTCCTGTTCGTCATCCTCTTCGGGCTGTCGATGGACTACCAGGTGTTCGTGGTGAGCCGGATCAGGGAAGCGGCGCTGCGCGGCCTGGACACCCGGCGGGCCGTGCTGGAGGGCATCGGCAACTCGGCGGGCGTGGTGACCAGTGCGGCGGTCGTGATGGTCACCGTCTTCGCCAGCTTCGTCTTCCTCTCGCTGGTGGAGATGAAGCAGATGGGCTTCGTCCTGGCGGCCGCCGTCCTGCTCGACGCCTTCATCGTGCGGATCATGATCCTTCCGGCGGCGCTGACCCTGCTGGGCGCCGCGAGCTGGTGGCCGTCGCGAGGAATGCGAGCGGCCCGCGCAGAACAGACCGGAGAGACTGGTTCTGGCGGTCATCTCCCCCACCATGCCCGGGAATCCGGGCGAGTTTGAGCCACGGCTGCCGGTCCCGGCAGCCGCGCGAGACGGCCTTCTAATCCCCCGGGAAGGCCAGGTGCTGGGCCGCTCCATGGTTGAGCGGCCCAGCACCCTTTTTACGGACTGTCCGGCTCCGCAGTCATACCAACCAGGTATGGCAAAACCGCGTGGTTGGTATTTCACAGCGGCGTCACGGTGGGTGAGGATGTGGATCACACGAAGACGGGGGTGTCGAAAGCATGGAGATCCACATACTTGGCTCACTGGTACTGACGCGGGGCGCACGGACCTGGGGGGTGACCTCCAAGCGGGTGAGCTCGGTCCTGGCCCTGCTGGCCCTCGCCCCGGGCCAGCCCGTTCCGGTCGACCAGCTCATGGACGAGCTGTGGGGCGACGAGCGCATGGCCAACGCGAAGAACGCCCTCCAGGCCAATGTGACCCGGCTGCGCAGGCTCCTGGCGTCCGTGGCCGGCCGGGACGGCCGGGACCTCGTCCGCACCGTCGGCACCGGTTACGTCCTGGACGTCCCGGCCGAGTCGGTCGACGCCCACCGCTTCGCCGGCCTCGCCGACCGGGGCGCCGCGCTGGTCGGCCCCGACCCCGCGCTGGCGGTGCGGCTGCTGGAGAAGGCGCTGGGCATGTGGCGGGGTTCGGCCCTGCTGGACGTCAGCGAGGGCTTCCGCTGCCGGTCGGCGTCCGTCCGGCTGGAGGAGCGCCGGCTGACCGCGCACGAGGACCTCGTCACCGCCAAGCTCGCGGTCGGTGTGGAGCGCGTACCGGTGCCGGAGCTGCGGCAGCTCGCCGCCGAGCACCCGGGCCGCGAACGCCTCAGCGAGCTGCTGATGCTGGCGCTGTACCGCGACGGAAGACAGACCGAGGCCCTCGACGTGTTCCACCGGGCCCGTCGCCGGCTGGCCGAGGACCTCGGCGTGGAGCCCGGCCGCTCGCTGCACGCGGTGTACGAGGCGATCCTCCACCAGGACGACACCCTCGGGCGTCCCCACGGCGCCCTCGCCCTCACCGGCTGACCGCGCCCCACCCGCGGCCCCGCCACCCGCCGCGCCCCACCCGCGGCCGCCCGCCGCTCCCGCCGCCTACGCCCCCGGAGAAAATTCCGGGGCACCCCGGCACCCGCGTGATTCAATTACCCTGCTGCACACGGCTCGCGCGTGACCTGACAGGGGGACGGACGCGAGGGCCCATATGTCCGGGGGAAGCGGGGGAGGGCTGGGTCCGCGATGCGCGTCGAGTTACGGCATGCCCGACTCGTAGCCGCCATTGCAAGCGCGGGGAGCATCTCCGCGGCCGCAGCCCAGCTCAACCTTCCGCAGCCTGCCCTCTCCTCCCAACTACGCCGCCTGGAGAGAGAGTTCGGCGGGGACCTGTTCGTCCGTTCGCACAGCGGCGTGGTGCCCACCCCGCTCGGCGAACGGCTGATACCGATGCTCGTCGACCTCGCCCGGCGCGGTGACGCCTTCATCGCCGAGGTGGCCGCGCAGAGCACCACCACCCTGCGCGTCGGCAACGTCGAGTGGACACCGCCCACGCTCAGGGACGCCATCGCCGCGTGCCTGCCCGCCGCCGAGGTGCAGACCGAGACGGTGGACCCGGCCGACGCGATGCGGGCGGTCGCCGACGGGCTACTCACCCTGGCGCTGGTGCCCAGCCCCCCGGAGGGGCAGCCCGCCGAGGGCGGGAACGTACCGCTGAGCACCGCGGTCGTGGTCCGCGAGCCGGTGTGGCTGGCGGTGCCCCCGGGGCACCCGCTGGCCGGACACGGACCGGTGACCGCCGCCGAGGTGCGGTCCCTGGAGTGGGTGCGGTACTCGCGGGGCCACTGGTTCCACGACCACGAGGAGGCGGCGTTCGCCGACCTCGTCGACGGCCGCCCCACCTCGGTGCACCGGGTGCGCGGTCACCACGAGGCGATGAGCTGGGTCCGCGAGGCCGGCGTGGCCGCGCTGACCGTGCCCACCGGTGCCACCAAGGACATCAGCCTGGTCCCGATCGCCGACGCGCACACCTACGAGATGGTGCTGGTGTGGCGTACGGACTCGCTCGGCCAGGCCACCCTGGGGAACCTGGTGGACAGCATCCGCCGCTACTACTGCGCCTACGCCCGCACCATCCCGCGCTACTGGTCCTGGATGACCGAGCACCCCGACGACTTCCGCGAGGTCCGGCGCTTCCTGACCGACCTCCCCGAGGCCACGCCCACCGCGGGCTGACCGACCGCCACGTCCTCGGCGCCGCGCGTCAGTTCGCGGTCAGTGCGCTGTCAGCCGCGTACTCCAGCATCGTCTGCATGACTACAGCCACCAGCGCCGAACGGCGCGAAGAGATCAAGGGCATCATCTGCGACATCCTCGAGATCGAGCCGTCCGAGATGACCGGCACCAGCCGGTTCAAGGAGGACCACGAGGCCGACTCGATGGGTGCCATCGAGATCCTCTCCACCCTGGAGCGCGCCTACGGCATCGACCTCGACCAGAGCGTGCTGCCCCGCATGGTCCACCTCGACGCCGTGATCGCCGTCGTCGACGAGGCCGTGGCCGCCAAGTAGCCGGCGCTGCCCGGCCGGGCGCCGCCCGGGCCGGGCGCGAGGACGGGAGTGCAGGGTGTACGACAACGATCAGCGGCCCCGCCAGGTGGTGATCACCGGACTCGGCCTGGTCACCAGCATCGGCCTCGGGGTCGAGCAGTTCCTGGCCGGGCTCCGGGCGGGCCGCAGCGGGGCCAGCCCCATCACGGCCTTCGACACCACCGGTTTCGCGCACGCCAACGGGTGCGAGGTCACCGATTTCGACCCGGCGGAGTGGATCCGCACGGCCCGGCCGGAGGAACTGGGCCGGGCGACCCAGTTCTCCGTGGCGGCGGCCACCATGGCCGTCGCCGACGCGGGCATCGACCCGGACGAGCTCCGCGGCCGGCGGGCCATGGTGTCGGTCGGCACCACCGACGCGGAGTCCCGGGACCTGGACCTGCTGGCCGGCGAGCAGCTCGACCGGGGCCCGGAGCGGCTCAGCCGGCAGATCGTACGACGGGCCCACGCCGGCCGGCTCTCGTCGGGCATCGTCCGCGAACTCGGGCTGACCGACGTCGAGGCCCTCACCATCCCCACCGCCTGCGCGGCGGGCAACTACGCCATCGGCAGCGCCTACGACGCGATCCGCGCGGGTGACGTCGACGTGGCCCTGGCCGGCGGGGCCGACGCGGTGTGCCGCAAGACCTTCGCCGGCTTCTACCGGCTGGGCACCATCGCCCCCGAGATGTGCCAGCCCTTCGACCGGGACCGCAAGGGCATCCTCACCGGTGAGGGCGCCGGCATCCTCCTGATGGAGAGCCTGGAGTCCGCCCGGGCCCGCGGGGCGCGGATCTACGCCGAGGTCCTCGGGTACGGGCTCACCTGCGACGCCCACCACCCCGTCGCCCCCGACCGGGACAGCCTCGCCCGCTGCATGGCGCTGGCCCACCGGAACGCCGGGATCAGCGCGGCGGACGTCGACTTCATCTCGGCCCACGGCACCGGCACCAAGGCCAACGACGTGACCGAGGCGGGCGCGATCCGCCAGGTCTTCGACGTCCCGCCGCCCACCGTCTCCATCAAGTCGATGGTCGGGCACAGCATGGGCGCGGCGAGCGCGCTCGGCTCGGCCGCCTGCGCCCTGGCCATCGCCGAGGGATTCATCCCGCCGACCATCAACCACCGCGAGACCGACCCGGACTGCGGGCTGGACTGCGTGCCCAACGAGGCACGGCCCGCCGACCTGTCCGTGGTGCAGAACAACGCGCTCGCGTTCGCGGGCAACAACGCCGTGCTCGTCCTGGGCCGGCACCGGGAGGCCGCCTGATGTCCGCACTGGTCTTCTCCACCTGGTCGGCGGTGACCCCGTACGGAGTGGGCGCGGAGCCCTTCCGCGCGGGCGTCCTGGCCGGCCGGAGCGCCGTCACCGCGCTCGACCGGGAGGCCTGGCCGGGGCCGTTCGACGAGGCCGCGCTGATCCCGGACTTCGACGTCACCGAGCACATCGGCCGCAAGGGCACCCGCACCATGGACCGGGTCACCGCCATCGCGGTGACCGCCGTCGGTCTGCTGCTGGCCGACGGCGGGGACGAACTGACGTCCCGGCCCGAGGAGACCGGGCTGGTGCTCGGCACCGGCTCGGGCAGCGTGCAGAGCATCATGGACTTCACCCGCGACTCGCTCGTGGGCGAGCGCCCGTACCACGTCGACCCGGCCCGCTTCCCCAACACGGTGATGAACCGGGCCGCCGGGCAGAGCGCCATCTGGCACGGCATCAAGGGCCCCAACACCACCATCGCCGGCGGCCGGCTGACCGGGCTGACCGCGCTGAGCTACGCCTCCCGGCTGCACCGCGGCGGGCACTGCGCGCGCGTGCTGTGCGGGGCGGCCGAGGAGTACTCCGTCCAGCGCGCCTGGCTGGAGTGGCACGGCCGGGACGGCGACGACCGGGAGACCCCGCTCGGCGAGGGCGGCGCGGTGTTCCTGCTGGAGACCGCCGAGGACGCCCGGGCCGCCGGCCGGCGCGTACGGGCCCGGCTGCTGACCACCCGGTTCCGTGCCTTCACCGAACCGTCCGGCGCCCGGGGCGCGCTGGCCGACTGCGTGCGCGACGCGCTGAAGCAGGCCGGCGCCCGGCCCGAGGACGTGCGGGTGGTGGCCCCGGCGGAGACGGGCGGGGAGCAGGCCGGTGTCGAGGAGGCCGCCGTCGCCGATGTGCTCGGCCCGGCCGGACCCCGCCCGCTCGGTCTGCGCGCGCTGCTGGGCGACACCTCGGCGGTGAGCGCGAACCTCCAGCTCGCGGCCGCGCTGACGGTGCTCGACGACGAAGGAACCCCGCCCGGTGCGCTCGCCCTCGTGACGGCGGTCGACCGGGACGGCACGGCCGGCTGCGCACTGCTGGCCGCCGCGACGAACGAGGAGAGCTGAGTGGAGACGAACGCCCGCAGGGTGGCGCTGGTGACCGGGGGCTCCCGGGGGATCGGGCGGCACGTGGTCACCGGCCTCGCGCGGGACGGCTTCGACGTCGCGTTCTGCTACCGGTCCGACGAGGAGGCGGCGCGGTCGGCCGCCGAGGAGGCCGAGAAGGAGGGCGCGGCGGTGTTCACCGCGCGTGCCGACGTCGCCGAGCCGCGGGCGGCGAAGAACTTCGTCCGGGCGGCCGAGGAGGCGCTCGGGCCGCTGCACGCGGCGGTCTCCTGCGCCGGCATCGTCCGCGACAACCCGCTGGTGATGATGCCCGACGCGGACTGGGACGCGGTGCTGCGCACCAATCTGGACGGCACCTACCACCTGTGCAAGGCCGCCGTGTTCTCGATGATGAAGCGCCGGGCGGGCACCGTCGTCACGCTGTCGTCCGTGGCGGGCGTGTACGGCAACGCGACGCAGACCAACTACTCGGCGTCCAAGGCCGGGATCATCGGCTTCACCAAGGCGCTGGCCAAGGAATCGGGGCGCTACGGGGTGCGGGTCAACGCCGTCGCCCCGGGCTTCATCGACACGGACATGCTCTCCGGGCTGGCGCCCGAGCACACCCGGACGATGACCGAGCGGATCCCGCTGGGCCGCCTCGGCCGCCCCGGGGAGGTGGCGGACCTGGTGTCGTTCCTCGTCTCCGACCGCGCCACCTACATCACCGGACAGGTCTTCGGGGTCGACGGCGGCCTCGTCGTCTGACCCCCGTGTCCGATCCCCGTGAAGGAGCTGCATGCCCAGGAACAACACCCCGCGCTTCTACTTCTCGCTGCGCAGCCCGTACTCGTGGCTCGCGTACCGGGAGCTGACGGAGCACCACCAGGATCTGGTCGGCCTGCTGGAATGGCGGCCGTTCTTCGAACCGGACGCCGTCAGCGCGCGGATGCTCCAGGAGCGCGGCGGACGCTTCCCGTACTCGGAGATGTCACGCGAGAAGAACCGGTACGTCCTCCAGGACGTCGGCCGGATCACCAAGGCGCGCGGGATCCCCATCACCTGGCCGGTGGACGTCGACCCGGTGTGGGAGGTCCCGCACCTGGGCTACCTGGTGGCGGCCCGCGAGGGCCTGGGGCACGCGTACATCGCCGCGGTCTACCGGGCCCGGTTCGGTGAGGGCCGGGACGTGTGCGACCCGGCGACCATCGCCGGCATCGGCCGCGAGCTGGGGATCGACCCGGACGTGGTCTCCCGCGCCAAGGACGACCCCGAGCTGCGGGAGCGGGGCGTCGACGCGCTGATGGACGTCTGTACGGACGGCGTCTTCGGAGTGCCGTTCCTCGTCCGCGGCTTCAACCGGTTCTGGGGCCTGGACCGGCTCGGCGACTTCGTGGCCCACCTGCGCGGCACGACGCCCCCGGCGGCGTCCCTGCCCCCCGTCACGGCCGGCGCGGTCGGCATCGGCCGGTCGGCCGACGACGGCCACGCGGGCGGCTGCGGCTGACCCCGGCCGCCCGCGGGCGGACCGTCAGTTTCCGGTCAGTGCGCTGTCAGCGCGCTCGACCACCCTGGGAGACAACGCTGCCCCTGCCGGCCCCGGACGGCCGGCGGGGCGGCGCTCCCGCGTTTTCTGCGTGGCCCCATGCCCGTGAGCGTCGAGCGGTGACCGCGATCCGGCGGCCGGGACGGTGGCATGGACCTGGTGAACTTTCCGAGGGGATTGCAATGACTCGTGTGCCGACGGCCGGCTTGCCGCTCACCGCTGGCCAGAAGGACATCTGGTTCGACGAACGGCTCACCGGCGGCGGGGCCACGTACAACACCGCGATCTACTGGGACATCAGGGGCCCGCTGGACCGGGAGCGGTTCACCGCGGCGCTGGCCCGGCTCGCCGAGGAGTCGGAGTGCCTGCGGGCCCGCTTCTTCGAGGTCGACGGCGAACCCCGCCAGGTCGTCGAGGAGCTCACCGCCCTGCCGCTGACCGTCACCGACGTCAGCGGCGCGGCCGACCCGGAGGCAGCGGCCAACGACGCCATCCGGGCCGACCTGCGGGTGCCCTTCACGGTGGGCGGCGACACCCCGCTGTTCCGGCTGAGCGTCTTCACGCTGGCCGCGGACCGCACCATCTTCTGCCTGCTCAACCACCACCTGGTGTCGGACGGCTTCAGCTACGTCATCTACTGGCAGCGGCTGTCGGCCCTGTACGAGGCGATGACCGCGGGCACCCCGCTCGACGAGGGGCGCTTCGCCCCGCTGAGCACGCTGATCGAGGCGGAGGCGGCCTACGAGGGCTCCCCGCGCCAGGAGCGCGACCGGGCCTACTGGGAGGCGCGCTTCGCCGACGCCCCCGCACCGGTGACGCTGGCCCACCGCGACGCCGCGCCGGCCCAGACGTTCCTCCGGGAGGGGACCGTCCTCGCCGACGACCTCGCCGACCGGCTGCGCGCCGTGGCCTGGGATGCCCGGGTGACCTGGCAGACGGTGCTGGTCGCCGCGCTCGGCGCCTACACCCAGCGCCTGACCGGCACCGACGAGGTCATGCTGTCGCTGCCGGTGACCGCCCGGGTGGGCGGCACCCTCCAGAACATCCCCGGCATGGTCGTCAACTACCTGCCGCTGCGGCTGCGGACGGGCCCCCGCACCACCCGGGGCGAGCTGCTGGCCGCCGCGCACAAGGAGATCACCGGGGCGCTGCGGCACCAGCGGTACCGGGTCAGCAAGGTGCGCCGCGGCATGGGGCTGGCCAGCGACGACCGGCGGCCGTTCGGCCCGTTCCTCAACATGATGCCGCAGATCGAGAAGCTGACCATCGGTCCGTGCGAGGCCGTCCTCCAGAGCCCGTCCACCGGGCTGGTGGACGACCTGGAGTTCACCGTCGCCGACAAGGGCGCGGCCGGTGTGGGCGTGGACCTCAGCGCCAACGAGAGCCGCTACGACCGCGACGAGGCGCGCGGCCACCTGCGGCGGTTCATCGGCTGGCTCGACCGCTTCGTGTCCGCCGGCTCCGACGAGCCGCTCGGCGCGCTGGAGCTGCTGACGCCCGGCGAGCGGGCCGGGCTGACCGCCGTGCTCACCGGCCCCGCGCGGCCCGAGCCGTACGTCGGCGTCGTCGAGCGGGTACGGGCCCGGGCGGCGGAACGCCCGGACGCGGTGGCCGTGACGGACGACACCGGCAGCCTGACCTACGCGCGGCTGGCCGGCCGGGCGGGGGCGCTGTCCCGCCGGCTCGCCGGGACCGGCCTGGTGGCCGTACTGGCGGAGCCCGGGCGGGACTTCGTGGTGACCGAGCTGGGCGTGCTGGGTGCCGGGCGGGCCTTCCTGCCGCTCGACGCCCGCTCGCCGCACGCCCGGCTGACCGCGCTGCTCGCGGACAGCGGGGCGACCTGCCTGGTGGCCGACCCCGTCAACCGGGGCCTGGCCGAGCGGCTGGTCGCGGAGGCGGGCCGGGAGCTGGAGCTGCTGGTCCTGGACGGCGCCGAGGACGCGCCCGGCGACCTGGCGCCCGTCCTGGGCGGTCCCGAGGACCTGGCGTACGTCATCTTCACCTCCGGCTCCACGGGCAAGCCCAAGGGCGCCATGGTGCAGCGCGGCGGCATGGTCAACCACCTGCTCGCCAAGGTGGAGGAGCTCTCCCTCACCCGGGCGGACAGCCTGGTGCACAACGCCCCGGTGACCTTCGACATCACGGTGTGGCAGACGCTGACCACCCTCCTGGTCGGCGGCCGGGTCCGGGTGGTGAGCCGGGAGACCGCGGCCGACCCGGACGCCCTGTTCGGCGTCATCGGCGACGAGGGGCTGACCGTGCTGGAGGTGGTCCCGTCCCTGCTGCGCGCCACCCTCGACGCCTGGGACACCACCGGCGGCGCCCCCCGGCTGCCCGCCCTGCGCTGGATGATCTCCAACGGTGAGGCGCTCGCGCCCGGCCTGTGCGACCGCTGGTTCGCCCGCTACCCGTCCGTCCCGCTGGTCAACATGTACGGCCCCACGGAGTGCTCGGACGACGTGACGCACGCCTACGTCCGCCGCGGCGACGTCATCGACGGGGTGTACGTCCCGATCGGCCGCCCGCTGCGCAACACGCTGCTGTACGTGCTGGGCGACGAGCTGCGGCCGGTGCCGCGCGGGGTGCCGGGCGAGCTCTTCATCGGCGGCGCCGGGGTGGGCCGCGGCTACCTCGGCGACCCGCGCCGCACGGCCACCACCTTCGTGGCCGACCCGTTCGCGGGCCACGGCGCCCGGATGTACCGCACCGGTGACCGGGTGGTGCTGCGGGCGGACGGGCAGCTCGACTTCATCGAGCGCCGTGACCACCAGGTCAAGATCCGCGGCCACCGCATCGAGCTGGGCGAGGTCGAGGCGGCGCTGCGCGCGCTGCCCGGCGTCTCGGACGCGGTGGTGACCGCGAGCGCCGACGCGGCCGGGCAGAAGCGGCTCATCGGCTACTACGTGCCCGGGGCGGACGCCACGGACACGGTGGGCGCCACGGACGCGGTGGACGCCGCCGCCCCGGACGCCGACGCGGTGCGGGACGGTCTCGCCCGGGTCCTGCCCGGCTACATGGTGCCGGCGGCCCTGGTGGCCCTGGACGCCCTGCCGCTGACGGCGCACGGCAAGGTGGACCGCAAGGCCCTGCCCGTGCCGGCCCATGCCGCGCCCGCCGCCGCGCCCGCCGCGACCGCGCCCGAGGCGCCCCGCGGCCCCGTGGAACGGATCGTCGCCCAGGTGGTGGCCGAGGTGCTCGGACTGCCGTCGGTCGGCCGGGACGACAGCTTCTTCGCCGTCGGCGGCGACAGCATCAGCTCCATCCAGGTGGTCAGCCGGGCCCGCAAGGCCGGGCTGGTCATCACCTCCCGCGACGTCTTCCTGCACCGCACGCCCGCGGCCATCGCGGCGGCCGCGCGGCCCGTCGAGGACGAGGCACCGGCGGCCGCCCGGGACGGCGTCGGCGAGATCGAGCCCACCCCGATCGTGGACCAGCTCCGCGAGGAGCTCGCCGAGCTGCCCGACGCGGCACGGGAGTTCAGCCAGTACGTCACGGTCGCGGTGCCCGCCGGGGCCGGCGGCGCCCCGCTGACGGCGGCCGTACAGGCACTGCTGGACACGCACGACACCCTGCGGACGCGGCTGGCCGTCCCGGCTCCGGGGCTGTGGTCGCTGGAGACGCTGCCCGTCGGGGCGGTGTCCGCCGCGGACGTCCTCACCCGCGTCGACGTCTCCGGCACGGACGCGGGCCCCGGCGACGGCACGGACGCGGCCGCCGGCACCGGGGCGGACCCGCTGGCCGCCGAACTGGCCGCCGCGCGCGGCAGGCTGCGGCCCGAGGACGGCCTGGTGGTGCAGGCCGTGCACCTCGACGCCGGCCCCGGCCGGCCGGGCCGCCTGCTCCTGGTGATCCACCACCTCGCCGTGGACGGGGTGTCCTGGCGCATCCTGCTGCCCGACCTGGAAGCCGCCTGGCACCAGGCGTCCGAGGGCCGCCCGGTGCGGCTCGACCCCGTCCCCACCTCCTTCCGGGGCTGGGCGGGCGCCCTGTCCCAGGAGGCCCGCACCGCCCGGCGCGCCGGTGAACTGGCCTGGTGGACCGCGCAGTCGGACCCCGGCGAACCGCTGCTGGGCACCCGGCCCGTCGACCCGGCCCGCGACACCCGCGCGACCGCCGGACGGGTCACCGTCGAGCTGTCCGCCGAGCGCACCGCCGAGCTGCTCACCACGGTCCCGGCGCTGTTCCACGCCGATGTGGACGAGGTGCTGCTGACCGGCCTTGCCCTCGCCCTGGCGGACCGGAACCGCCGGCGCGGCGTCCCCGCCACCCGCACGGTGGTGGAGCTGGAGGGGCACGGCCGCGAACCGGTCGCGGGCGAGCCGGACCTGTCCCGCACCGTCGGCTGGTTCACCAGCGTGTACCCGGTCGCCCTGGACGTCGGCGACCTCGACCGGCAGGACGTCACCGCGGCCGGCACGAGCTGCGGCACCGCGCTCAAGCGCGTCAAGGAGCAGCTTCGCGCCGTCCCCGGCCACGGCCTCGGGCACGGGCTGCTGCGGCACCTGAACCCGCAGACCGCACGGGTGCTGGCCCGCCGGCCGGTCCCGCAGATCGGCTTCAACTACCTGGGCCGGTTCACCGCCGGTACCGGTGAGGCCTGGCGCATGGAGTCCGGCGCCTCCGGCGAGACCGCCCACCCGGACACCCCGCTGCGCCACCCCGTCGAGGTGGTGTCCGTCACCGAGGACCGCCCCGGCGGCCCGGTGCTGTCGGCGACCTGGACGTACGCCGGCGGGATCCTCACCGAGGAGGACGTCCGCGAGCTCGCCGACGGCTGGTTCCGCGCCCTCGGCCTGCTCGCCGAACACGCCCGGCGCCCCGGGGCGGGCGGCCGCACCCCGTCGGAGTTCCCGCTCGTCGCGATCGGCCAGAACGAGATCGAGGCCTACGAGCGGGAGGTCGAGGACCTGACGGACGTCCTGCCGCTGTCGCCGCTCCAGCGCGGCCTGCTGTTCCAGGCCGAGTTCGACCGGCACGGGATGGACGCGTACACCCTCCAGGTCCTCATGGACATCAGCGGGCCGCTGGACAAGGACGTGCTGCGGCGGGCGGTGGCGGCGCTGCTGGAGCGCAACGACGCCCTGCGCGCCTGCTTCCGCGACCGGGACACCGGCGACCCGGTGCAGCTCGTCCCCGGCTCCGTGGAGCTCCCCTGGCACGAGGTCGACCTGACCGGTGCGGCGGAGGAGGACCGGGAGGCGGAGACGGTCCGGCTGACCGACGAGGAGTGGCTGCGCCGGTTCGACGTGGCCGAGGCCCCGCTGACCCGCTTCACCGTCTACACGCTGGGCCCCGACCGGTACCGGGTGGTGTGGACCGCGCACCACATCCTGGTGGACGGCTGGTCCCTGTCGGCCGTCCTCGCCCACGAGCTGGTCACCCTGTGGTCGAACGGCGGCGACGCCTCGGCGCTGCCGCCGGTGGTCCCGGTGCGCGGCTACCTGGAGTGGGCGGGCGCGCAGGACAAGGAGGCCGCGCGGGAGGCGTGGCGCCGGGAGCTGGCCGGGGTGGACGAGCCGACCCGGCTCGGCCCCGCCGACCGGGCCCGGGTCGAGACGCTGCCCGGGACCTGGGTCACCGAGCTGCCCGAGGACCTGACGCGGGCGCTCACCTCGTGGGCCCACGCACGCGGACTGACGATGAACACCGTGGCGCAGGGCGCCTGGGCGGTGGCCCTCGGCCGGCTGACCGGCCGCCGGGACGTCACCTTCGGCGCGGTCGTCTCCGGCCGGCCCGCCGAACTGCCGGGCGTGGAGCAGATGGTCGGCTCGTTCATGCACACCCTGCCCGTGCGGGTGACGCTGAGCCCGGGGACGACCCTGGAGGAGATGCTGACCGACCTCCAGTCGCGGCGGCTCGCCCTCGAACCGTACGAGCACCTGGGCCTGGCCGAGGTGCAGCAACTGGGCGGTGTCGGGGAGCTGTTCGACACGGTGGTGAGCTTCCACAACTACCCGACCGGTGTGCTCGACCGCATCGGCGACCACGTCCCCGGCCTGTCCATGCTCGACTGGAAGGCCCGGGTGATCGCCGAGTACCCGCTGGCGCTCGGGGTGTTCCCCGGCGAGCGCCTGCGGCTGGAGGCGCAGTACCGGCCGGACGTCTTCGACGCCCGGGGCGTGGAGGCGGTCGTGAGCCGCTTCGTCCACGTCCTCCGGGCGCTGGTCGCCGCCCCGGGCGCGCGCCTCGGCGACGTGGACGCGCTCGGCGACGACGAGCGGCGGCTGCTGCTCGGCGCCTGGGCCGGTGAGCCGGCGCCGGTCGCCCCGCGTCCCGCGACGGTGCCTTTCGAGGAGCACGCCGCCCGGACGCCGGACGCCGTCGCGGTCCTCGACGGCGGCGAGGAGGTCACGTACGCGGAGCTCAACGCCCGCGCCAACCGGCTGGCCCGGCTGCTGGTCGACCGCGGGGTCGGCCCCGAGGACCTGGTCGCCGTGGCGCTGCCGCGCTCGGCCGCCATGGTGGTGGCGGCGCTCGCGGTGCTCAAGGCGGGTGCCGCGTATCTGCCGGTCGACGCCGCCTACCCGGCGGACCGCATCGCGTACATGCTGGACGACGCCCGCCCGGTGGCCGTGCTGACCAGCGGGGAGATCGCCGAGCGGCTGCCCCTGGGTGCGGCGGCCGTCATCGCCGTCGACACGGCCGCCACGGCGGGCGCGCTCGCCGGGTACGCGGCCGGCGACGTCACCGACGCCGAGCGCCGCGCCCCTCTGGACGCCCGCCACCTCGCCTACGTGATCTACACGTCCGGGTCCACCGGGCGGCCCAAGGGTGTCGCCGTGGCGCACCAGGGGCTGATGACGATGGTCGCGAGCCTGGTCGAGCGCTTCGGCCTGGACGCGGACACCCGGGTGCTCCAGTTCGCCTCGTTCAGCTTCGACGCCTCGGTGTGGGAGCTGATGCTGGCACTGCTCAACGGCGGCACGCTGGTGATCGCCGACGAGGAGTGCCGTACGCCGGGCCGGCCGCTGGTCGACCTGATCCACTCGGCCCGGGTCAATCTGGCCGGTCTGCCGCCGGTGGTGGTGGGCGGACTGCCCGAGGGCAGCACCCTGCCCGCCGACCTGCGCCTCGCGGTCGCCGGCGAGGCGGTGCCCGCCGAGGTCGTGGAGCGCTGGGCGTCGGCCGTGCGGCTGTACAACGGGTACGGTCCGACGGAGGCCGTGGTCAGTTCCACGGTCGCCGGACCGCTGTCCGGGACCGGCCGGCCGCCCATCGGCCGTGCGACCTCCGCGCACCGCGTCTACGTCCTGGACCGGGACCTGGCGCCGGTGGCGGTCGGGGTGACCGGGGAGCTGTACGTCTCCGGCGGCCTGGCCCGCGGCTACCTGCGCCGCCCGGACCTCACCGCCCAGCGGTTCGTGGCCGACCCGTACGGCGCCCCGGGCGAGCGGATGTACCGCACCGGGGACCTGGTGCGGCGGCTGGACGACGGGCAGCTCGACTACGTGGGCCGGGCCGACGACCAGGTGCAGCTCCGCGGTTTCCGCATCGAGCTCGGCGAGGTGTCGTCGGCGCTGCTGGCCCAGGAGGGCGTGGCGCAGGCGGCCGTGACCGTACGGGAGGACGAGAGCGGGGACCGGCGCCTGGTGGCGTACGTGGTCCTCGCCGAGGAGGGCGCCGTCGCCGACGGGCTGCGTGAGCGGCTGGCCGGCGAACTGCCCGACTACATGGTCCCCTCCGCGGTGGTGGCGCTGCCCGAGCTGCCGCTGACCCCGCAGGGCAAGCTCGACCGCAAGGCGCTGCCCGCGCCGAGCGCGCACACGGCGACGACGGGGCGCGAGCCGCGCACTCCCGCCGAGGCGATCCTGTGCGGGCTGTTCGCCGACGTGCTCGGCCTGGACCGGGTGACGATCGACGACGACTTCTTCGACATCGGGGGCCACTCGCTGCTGGCGACCCGGCTGATCAGCCGGGCCCGTACGGCGCTCGGCGTGGAACTGCCCATCCGGGCCCTGTTCGAGGCCCGTACGGTGGCGGCCCTGGCCGGCGGGCTGGACGCGGCCGACACGGCCCGTCCCGCCCTGGTGCCGGCTCCCGCCGGTGCCGCGGGGACGCTGTCCTTCGCGCAGCAGCGGCTGTGGTTCCTCAACCGCCGCGAGGCCCGCTCCACCGGCACGTACAACTCGCCGATGACGTTCCGGCTCACCGGGCGGCTGAACGCGGAGGCCCTCCGGGCCGCGCTGGGGGACCTCGCCGGGCGGCACGAGGTGCTGCGCACGGTGATCCCCGAGGTCGACGGCAGGCCGGTGCCGCGGGTGCTGGACGCCGCGGACGGCGGGCCCGGGCTGAAGGTGCGGGCGCTGTCCGAGGACGGCCTGGCCGCCGCCCTGGACGCCGAGTACGACCTGGGCTTCGACCTGACCCGGGAGACCCCGCTCCGGGCGCGCCTGTTCGGGATCGGCAAGGACGACCATGTCCTGCTGCTGGTCTTCCACCACATCGCCTTCGACGGCTGGTCGATGGCGCCGCTGCTGGGCGACCTGTCCGCCGCCTACCGGGCGCGGTGCGCCGGCCGGGCCCCCGAGTGGGCGCCGCTGCCGGTGCAGTACGCGGACTACGCGGTGTGGGAACGCGCGCTGCTGGGGTCGCCCGACGACCCGGACAGCCATGTGTCGCGGCAGCTCGCGTACTGGAAGGAGGCGCTGGCGGGGCTCCCGGAGGAGCTGGCGCTGCCGGCGGACTCCGCCCGGCCGGCGGTGAGCGGCAACTCCGGCGGCGAGGTCATGTTCGAGCTCGACGCGGAGCTGTACGCCACCCTGGTGGGCATCGCCCGGCGGGCCGGGGCCACCGAGTTCATGGTGTTGCAGGCGGCGTTCGCGGCGCTGCTCACCCGGCTGGGCGCCGGCACCGACATCCCCGTTGGCACCTCGGTGGCCGGGCGCACCGACGACGCGCTGGGAGACCTGGTCGGCTTCTTCGTCAACTCCCTGGTGCTGCGCACCGACACCTCGGGCGACCCGGTCTTCACCGATCTGCTGGCCCGGGTCCGGGAGGCGGACCTGGCGGCCTACTCCCACCAGGACGTGCCCTTCGAGCAGGTGGTGGACGCGCTCAACCCGCCGCGCTCGCTGGCCCGGCACCCGCTGTTCCAGGTGATGCTGACGTTGCAGAACAACGAGGACGCGCCGCTGGTGCTGCCCGGTCTGACCGTGCGCCCCACGTTCGTGGAGTCCGGCCGGATCAAGGTCGACCTGGCGCTGCAACTGCTGGAGTGGCCCGAGGACGGTTCCATGCGGGGCCTGCTCGGCTTCAGCACCGACCTGTTCACCCGGGACACCGCCGAGCGGATGGTGGCGGGCTTCGTCCGGCTGCTGCGCGCGGTGGCCGCCGACCCGGGGGTACGGCTGAGCGCGGTGGACGTGCTCGGTGACGACGAGCGCGCCCTGGTGCTCACCGGGTGGAACGACACCGCCCTGGAGGTGCCCGACGCCACGCTGCCCGAGCTGTTCGCGGCGCAGGCGGCCCGCACCCCGGACGCGACGGCGGTCCTGTCCGAGTCCGGTTCGCTCACCTACGCCGAGCTCGACGCCCGCTCCAACCAGCTCGCCCGGCACCTGATCGAGTCCGGTGCCGGCCCGGAGGGGGTCGTGGCGCTCGCGCTGCCCCGGTCGCCGGAGGCGGTCGTCGCGGTGCTCGGCGTGCTGAAGTCCGGCGCGGCCTATCTGCCGGTGGAGGCCGACGAGCCGGTCGCGCGGCTCAAGCGGATGTTCGCCGGGACCGCGCCGCTGCGGGTGGTCACCAGCGGTGACCTCGCCCGGCGGATGCTGGCCACCGGGACGGTGCCGGTGGTGGTGGACGGCCCGGCGGTGAAGGCCGCCGCGGCGACCGCCGTCACGGACGCCGACCGGACGGCCCCGCTGCGCACGGCGCATCCGGCGTACGTGGTGCACACCGCCGGTGCCGGCGGCCGCCCCCGGGGCGTCGTCGTGGAGCACCACGCGGTGGTCAACTACCTGGCCTGGGCCCGGGACGCCTACCGCGGTGCCGGTGAGGACGCGCTGCTGGCCACCCCGCTGTCGTTCGACGTGTCGGTGACGGGACTGTTCCTGCCGCTGGTCACCGGCGGCACGGTGCGCCTGGCCGAACTGGCGGAGGACGACGCCACGGCGTGCGGCGGCGCCGCGTTCCTGAAGGGCACCCCGTCCCACCTGGCGCTGCTGGCCGCGCTGCCCGGCGGCTGCTCGCCGACCGGGGAGCTGGTCCTCGCCGACGAGCCCGTGCCGGCCGAGCGGCTGGCCCCCTGGCGCGAGGCCCACCCGGATGTGCGGGTGGTCACCGAGTTCGGCCCGACGGAGGCCACGGTGGGCGCCCTGTCCGGGACGGTGGAGCCCGGCGAGGACACCGGCGACGGCGTCCTGCCGCTGGGCCGGCCGATCGCCAACGTACGGGCGTACGTGCTCGACCCCTGGCTGAACCCGGTCGGGCCCGGGGTGACCGGGGAGCTGTACCTGGCCGGTGACGGGCTGGCCCGGGGCTACGCGCACGCCCCGGCCGCCACCGCCGAGCGCTTCCTCGCCTGCCCCTACGGGCCGCCCGGCACGCGGATGTTCCGCACCGGGGACCTGGTCAGGCGGGGCGCCGACGGCGCGCTGCGGCACGTGGGCCGCTCGGACGACCAGGTGCGCGTGCGCGGCTTCCGGGTCGCGCTCGGCGAGGTCGAATGGGAGCTGGCGTCCGGGCCCTCGGTCGAGCGGGCCGCGGTGGTGGCCCGCGAGGACCGTCCCGGTGACGTCCGGCTGGTGGCGTACGTGGTGCCCGCCGAGGGCGCGGTGGTCGACACCGCCGCGCTCGCCAAGGCGGCGGGCGCGGCACTGGCCCCGTACATGGTGCCCTCGGTGTTCGTGGTGCTCGACGCGCTGCCGCTGACCCAGGACGGCCGGGTGGACCGGGCCGCGCTGCCCGCGCCCGACGCGGCGCGGGACACGGCCGGGACGGCGCCGCGCGACGAGACCGAGGCGGTGCTGCACGACATCGTCACCGAGGTGCTGGGGCTGCCGGAGATCGGGGTGGAGCAGAGCGTCTTCGACGCCGGCATGGACAGCATGAAGTCCCTGCTCCTGGTCCACGGGGCGCGCAACGCCGGGCTGGAGCTGACCATCGCCGATGTGTTCGTGCACCAGAGCGTGGCGGAGCTCGCCGAGGTCTGCCGCGGCGGCCCGGTCACGGCCCCGGCCGCGCCCGGGCGCCTGGGCGGGGCGGAGCTGATGTCCGAGGCGCTGGCCGCCCCGGCGGAGCCCGGCATGGACGATCCGTTCAGCACGATGCTGTGCATCAGGCCGACCGGTGACCGGCCGCCGGTGTTCTGCGTGCACAGCGGCGTCGGCTTCAGCCTGCCGTACCTGCCGCTCGCCCGGCACATCGGCCCCGAGCACCCGATCTACGGCATCCAGGCCCCGTGCGTGGTGGACTTCGCGCCGCTGCCCGGTTCGGTCGAGGAGATCGCCGCCGACTACGTCCGGAGGATGAAGGAGGTCCGGCCGGAAGGCCCGTACCACCTGCTGGGCTGGTCGTTCGGCGGGACGATCGTCTACGAGATGGCCGTGCAGCTACGGGCCGCCGGCGAGGAGGTCGGGGTGCTCACCGTCCTCGACGCCTACCCCCGCACCGGGGTGCCCGACGACCGCGAGGAGCAGTCGCTGTACGCCTGGCTGCTGGAGGGCATCGGGCACCACCGTTCCGAGTACGGCGACCGGGACCTGACCGTCCGGGACGTCTTCGACGCGCTGCGTCGTGACAACAGCCCGCTGGCCCGGATGGGAGAGGACCGGATGGCCCGCATGGTCGATCTGATGAGTCATCACCAGACTCTGAAGTCGAGCTACGCGCCCGGCCGTTACGACGGCAGGATGCAGCTCTTCGTCTCCGAGTCACCGCTCTCCGACGGGGAACGGACGAACAAGGTCGGGCTGTGGAAGCCCGTGTTCGACGGGCCGATGGACGTCCACCACGTCGCCTGCACCCACGACGACATGATGAGCGCCGGACCGCTCCGGGAGATCGGCCCGGCCGTCACCGCCGAACTGGCGCGCTGGCACGCCGCGCACGAGGGCGGTCGGTCATGACGACGGCCGCCTCGATCCCCCGCCCCGCCCCCGCGGCGGCCCTCCTCACGGAGGTCGCCGCGGTGACCGGCCGCCGCCTGCGGCACCTGCGGCGGGCCCCCGCCCGGGTGCTGGGCGTGGCGCTCAGCCCGCTGGTGAGCATGGTGATGCTCGGCTACCTGTTCCGGGACTCCATCACGCTGCCCGCCGGCGGCTCGTACGGGGAGTACGTCTTCGCCGGCGGCGCCGTCCAGGTGGCCCTCGCCTGTGTCGGGCCCACCGCGATCTCGGTGGCGCTGGACCTGCACGGCGGGATGACGGACCGGTTCCGGTCGCTGCCGATCGGCCGGTCGGCGGTGCTCTTCGGGCACACCCTCGCCGACCTGCTGGTCGGGCTGCTGGGGCTGGTCGTCGTGACCGGCGCCGGGCTGCTGCTGGGCTGGCGCCCGAACGCCGGGCCGCTGTCCGTGCTGGCCGGCTTCGCGCTGATCGCCGTGTTCGTCTACGCGATGCTGTGGCTGGGCGTGCTCTTCGCGCTGACCCTGCGCAACGTGGAGACGATCAGTGTGATCACCCCGTTCGTGGTGATCGTGCTGCCGTTCCTGTCCAACGCGTTCCTGGCCCCGCAGAACATCCCGTCGGCGATCCGGCCGGTCGCGGAGTGGAACCCGGTGAGCGCCGTGATCGCCTGCTGCCGCCGGCTGTGGGGCAACCCCGCGACCACCGGCGGCAGTTTCCCCGCCGACCACCCCGGGCTGGTGGCCGCGGTGTCCGTGGGCCTGCTCCTCGCCCTCTGCTCGCTCGTGAGCCTCCGCCGCTACCGCACAGCGGGCGCCTGAACCCCGGAGAGAGAGACCGCACATGACCCCCCGACCACAGCGGACCGTGGACGACCTGGACTCGGTGGACCTCACCGACCCGCAGACCTTCCTGGACGTGGACCTGCCGGACATGTGGCGCAGGTTCCGCACCGAGCGGCCGGTCTTCCGGCACCGGCCCACCGAACGCGGCCCCGGCTTCTGGGTGATCTCCACCTACGAGGACGTGGTGACGCTCTACCGCGACAACAAGCGGTTCACCTCCGAGCGGGGCAACGTCCTGGCGACCCTGCTCCAGGGGGAGGACTCCGCCTCGCGGAAGATGCTCGCCGTCACCGACGGCGCCCGGCACCGCGAGATCCGCAACCTGATGCTGAAGTCCTTCTCGCCCCGGGTGCTGGAGCCCGTGGTGGCGGGCGTGCACCGGCGCACCGGGGAACTGGTCGCCGAGGCCGTCGAGCGGGGCGAGCTGGACTTCGTCACGGATGTGGCCGACCACATCCCCATCAACACCATCGGCGACCTCATGGACGTGCCCCAGGAGGACCGCGAACAGCTCGTCGCCTGGAACACCCAGACGCTCTCCCGGCACAGCGCCGACGACAGCGAGATGGAGGAGCTGCTGGCCCGCAACGAGATCCTGCTGTACTTCTCCGACCTCGCCGCCCGCCGCCGCCGGCACCCGGGCGACGACGTGATCAGCGCGCTGGCGACGGCCACCGTCGACGGCGAGCCGCTGAGCGAGGACGAGATCGTCTTCAACTGCTACAGCCTGATCCTGGGCGGTGACGAGTCCAGCCGGATGTCGTCGGCCGGCGGGCTGATCGCCCTGGCGGAACACCCCGCACAGTGGGAGGCGCTGAAGTCGGGCGCGGTGGGCGTGGACAGCGCCACCGAGGAGGTGCTGCGCTGGACCACCCCCGCCATGCACTTCGGGCGCCGCGCCCTGGTGGACGTACCGCTGCGCGACCGGACCATCGAGGCGGGCGACGTGGTCAGCCTCTGGAACAGCTCGGCCAACTTCGACGAGTCGGTGTTCCCCGACCCGTTCGTCTTCGACCTGGCGCGGACCCCGAACAAGCACGTGGCCTTCGGGCACGGCCCGCACTTCTGCCTGGGTGCCTTCCTCGGCCGCGTCCATGTGAACGCGATGCTGGAGGCGCTGCGCACCCGGGTGGCCGGTGTCCGGCTGGCGGGTCCGCCCCAGCGGCTGTTCTCCAACTTCGTCAACGGCTACAGCGGACTGCCGGTCGCCCTGACGGCCGAGCGGGCACCGGAGGGGAGCGCCGTATGAGCGGCGGTACGGACATCGGCATCGGCGCCATCCACTGCGTGCTGCCCGACACCCGGGTGGCGGTGGAGGACCTCCCCGAGTTCGCGATGCTGGACTCCGCCTCGGCGGACTTCGCGCGGACCAGCGGGGTGCGGACCGTCGGGGTGTTCGAGGAGACCGAGCAGGCGCCGCTCGCCGCCCGGGCCTGCCGGGAGTTGTACGAGGAGCACCCCGGCGAGCCGGACACCCTGCTGCTGGTGGCGCCGCGGGCACCGGACGTGCTGCTGGGGTCGGACGTGGGCCGGGTGCAGAGCGAGGCGAAGCTCGGTGCGGCGTTCCCGTTCACCGTCGAG
This sequence comes from Streptomyces sp. NPDC039423, assembly GCF_055598725.1. Lineage (NCBI taxonomy): Bacteria > Bacillati > Actinomycetota > Actinomycetes > Kitasatosporales > Streptomycetaceae > Streptomyces > Streptomyces sp. NPDC039423. The sequence goes on along the minus strand of NZ_JBVKAH010000001.1, from coordinate 303,573 downwards.
GGGCTGGGCTGCACCGGCTCCAGTACCGCCTGGGCCCTGGCACGGGACCTGCTGCTGGCCGACCCGGGCCGCGAGCAGGTCGTCATCGCGCACGCCAGCAGGCCCACGGGCGTCGACCGGATCCGCCCCCCGGTGACGGTCGTCGGCGACGGGGCGTACGCCATGACCATGGTCCGCGGCGGCCGGCCGGTGCTGCGGGCCCACCGCCAGCAGGCCGACGGCTCCTTCCACGACCTGTTCCGCGTGGACTACAAGGAGACGCCCTGGTACGAGTGGCGCGAGGTGTGCCAGGACCCGTCGCGCTACCGCTTCCAGCTCGCCACGCTCAGCTCCCGCAGGCTCGGCGCGATGGTGGAGCAGGTCCTGGCCGACGCCGGGGTGGGCCGGGACCGGGTCAGGGCCACGCTGATGCAGAACGTCACCGCCGCCGCCTTCGACTTCTACACCACCCTGATCGGCCTGCCGATCCACCCCGTCTGCGGCGAGCACCTCGCCGCGCACGGCCACCTGGGGCCGGCCGACGTGGTGCTGAACCTCGACGCCCTGCTGGCGAGCGGCGAGCTGGACGAGGGCGACCTGGTGCTCGTGCTCAACAACAGCCCGGTGGCCGCCTGGGCGGTGACGTTGTGGGAGGTATGAGCCCCGCACCGCCCCGGACCGCGCCCCACGACCACGGAGAAGACTGATGGATTTCGCACCCACGCCGGACCAACGGGCGCTGCGCGAGCGGGTCGTCCGGTTCGCCCGCGACACCCTGGGCGCCCAGGTGGCGGAGCACGACCGCAACGCCACCTTCGACGAGAGCGGCTGGAAGGCGTGCGCCGACTTCGGCGTCCTCGGCTGGCCGATCGCGAAGGAGTACGGCGGCGGCGGCCTCGACCCGCTCACCGCGATCATGGCCTACGAGGCGCTCGGCGAGGGCTGTGTCGACAACGGCCTGGTCTTCGCGATCAACAACCACCTCTTCGCGTGCGCCGTCTACATCGCCGACCACGGCACCGAGGAGCAGCGCCGCCGCTGGCTGCCGGCCCTCTGCGACGGGTCGCTGGTCGGCGCGCACGCCCTGTCCGAGCCGGAGACCGGCTCCGACATGCTCTCGCTGACCACCACGGCGGTCCGCGACGGTGACGGCTACGTGCTGACCGGGACGAAGAAGTTCATCAGCAACGGCCCCCGCGCCGACCTGTTCGTGGTGTTCGCCCGCACCGGCGGGGACGACGTCGCCCCGCAGCGTTCCCTGTCCGCCTTCGTCGTGCCCGCCACCACCCCGGGGCTGACCGCCCGGGACATCCCCAAGGCGGGCCTGCGCGGCACCCTGATGGGCGAGATCACCTTCGACGGCTGCGTGGTCGGCGAGGACCAGCGGCTGGGCGCCGAGGGCGCGGGCTACCAGTTGTTCACCTCCACCATGGAGTGGGAACGCGGCTTCATGTTCGCCAGCCAGGTCGGCGTGATGAGCCGCCTCACCGACCGCTGTGTCGCGTACGCCGCGGGACGCCGCCAGTTCGGCCGGCCGATCGGCGCGTTCCAGTCCGTGTCGCACCGGATCGCCGACATGCGGGTCCGGCTGGAGCTGGCCCGGCTGATGCTCTACAAGGTGGGCTGGCTGCGCGCCGAGGGCCGGCTGGCGATGCAGGAGGCCTCGATGCTGAAGCTGTACGTCAGCGAGGCGCTGAAGACCACCGCGCTGGACGCCATGCAGATCCACGGCGCCCGCGGCTACACCGAGGAGCTCGGCATCGAGCGGGAGGTGCGGGACGTGCTCGCGGGCACGATCTACGGCGGCACCTCCGACATCCAGCGGTCCATCATCGCCGGCCTCATGGGCCTGCCGACCGCCGCGTAGGGACGAGAGGCCGACATGCACTCCTACCGACTCACCCTCGACGAACCGGTCTCGGGGGCCCACCGCGACGAGCTGAACCGGCGCGTCTACTACCTGTCCGAGGCCATCACCGGCTTCCGGCTGGTCCCCGGCGACGGCGACGCGGTCGCCGCCGTCGAGGTGACCACCGACGCTCCGGCCGACGCCGAGGCGCTCGGCAAGAAGCTGCGGCACGTCGTCGACACGGAGGTGCGCCCCCAACTGGCCACCCCGCCCAAGGTGCTGTGGCGCTCCGCCTCGGCCCGCACCCCGCGCGCCGACGCCTTCGCCGGGCTGCTGGCGGACGGCGTGGTGCACGAGATCGGGCCCGGCCAGGTGGCGCTCGGCTCCCCGGCGCTGGACGCGCTGGAGGCGCTGGACGGCCTGCTGTGCGCCCTGGTGCACGAGGAGTTCGGGGCCCGCGAGTACCGCTATCCGACGCTGCTGCCGGTCACCGCGCTGCACCGCAGCGGTTACCTCTCGTCCTTCCCGCAGCACATGATGTTCGCCGCCCGGCTCGACGGCGACGTCGACACCTACCGGGCCTTCGCGGAGGAGGTCGGGGCGCGGGACACCATCGGCGACCGGGTGCTGCACCGCTGCGCGCCGGTGGACCGCTGCCTCCCGCCCACGATGTGCTACCACACCTTCGACCAGTTCGCCGGGGGCACGCTGCCCCGGGAGAACACGGTGGTGACCGCCCGGGGCGGCTCCTTCCGGCACGAGGCCCGCTACCACCGCACCCTGGAGCGGCTGTCGGACTTCACCATCCGGGAGACGGTCTTCCTGGGCACGGCCGAGTTCGTCCGCGAGGCCCGCGACCGGTTCCGCCGGCGCGCCACCGAGCTGGTCGAGGAGCTCGACCTGGCCGGCCGGTGCGAGGTGGCGAGCGACCCGTTCTTCGCCGGGGCGGCGACCGCGGCGCAGGTGTCCTCGCAGCGGCTGCTGGAGCTCAAGCACGAGCTCCACCTGGACGTGGGCCCCGGGGACAGCATCTCGGTCGGCTCGTTCAACCTGCACGAGAAGCACTTCGGCGACGCCTTCGGCATCAAGGGACCCGACGGCACGACGGTGCACTCCGCCTGCGTCGGCTTCGGGCTGGAGCGGTTCACGTACGCCGTGCTCTGCCAGTACGGCTGGGACGTCGCCGACTGGCCGGCCCCGCTTGCCGAGCGGTGCCGCACCACACCACAACCGGGCAAGGAATAGCGATGACTGAAACCAGCCAGATCCGGCGCGTGGCCGTCCTCGGCGCCGGCACCATGGGCATCGGCGGCGCCCACGCCTTCGCGGCGGCGGGACTGTCGGTGGTGCTCGTGGACACCACGGACGCCGCCCTGGACCGGGCCCGCGGCCTGATAGCGGAGAACGCCCGGCTGTACGCCCTGATCAACCGCGAGCTGGGGAAGAGCACGCCCGACGAGGTGCTCTCCCGGATCGACTTCCGCACCGGTCTCGACGGGCTCGCCGACGCGGACTTCGTCGTGGAGAACGTGACGGAGAACTGGGACATCAAGGAGGCGCTGTACCGGGAGATGGACGCGGTGGCGCCCGAGCACTGCGTGTTCGGGGTGAACACCTCCGCCATCCCCATCACCCGGATGGCGTCGGTCACCGGCCGCGCGGACCGGGTGGTCGGCACCCACCTGATGAACCCGGTGCCGCTGAAGAAGCTCGTCGAGGTGATCCGGGGCTTCCACACCTCCCCGGAGACGATCGAGCGCACCCGCGGGCTGTTCCGTGCCATCGGGCAGGACATCGTCGTGGTCGAGGACTCCTCGGGCTTCGTCACCAACCGGGTCGCCATGCTCAGCGTCAACGAGGCGATCCTGCTGCTCCAGGACAACGTGGCCGAGGCCGGCGACATCGACCGGCTGTTCCGGCAGTGCCTCGGTCACCAGATGGGCCCGCTGGAGACCGCGGACCTGATCGGCCTGGACACCGTCATGTACTCGCTGGAAGTCCTTCTGGACAACTTCAACGACCCCAAGTTCGCCCCCGCGCCGCTGCTGCGCAAGCTGGTCGCCGCGGGCTGCCACGGCCGCAAGAGCGGCCGCGGTTTCTACTCGTACGAGCCGGTCAACACCGGGAACAGGGCAGGTGCCTGATGACTGACGACATCCTCACCACCGTGCGCGCCTTCATCGGCGAGCACGTGCGGGACACCGAACTCGTCGACGACCACGACATCTTCGCGACCGGCAGCGTCAGCTCGCTGTTCGCCGTGCAGCTCGTGATGTGGGTCGAGCGGACCTTCGGCATCACGGTCCACCCCTCGGACCTCGACATCGAGAACTTCCGCACGGTGGACCACGTCGTGCGGTTCGTGGAGTCCCGCCGGGCGGCCGCCCCGGCCTGACGCGCGGTCTCAGGACACGGTCAGTGCCGTGTCAGCGGGCCCCGGCACGATGGTCGTACCGGGGCCCGCCCGGGCCCTTCCTCGAACCCCACCGATTCGGAGAGCGCGACGTGACGAACCCCTTCGACGACCAGGACGGCACGTTCCTCGTACTCGTCAACGACGAGGGCCAGCACAGCCTGTGGCCCGCCTTCGCCGCCGTGCCCGACGGATGGACGGTGTCGCTGGGCGAGAGCACCCGGGAGGCGGCCCTGGCGCACGTGGAGGAGCACTGGACCGACATGCGGCCCAGGAGCGTCCGCGAGCCCGCCGCCGGCCTCGGTGCCTGACCCGGCCGCGCGGGTGCGGGCAGACGTGGAGACCGCGATACGGGCCGAGGGCCTGCGCAAGCGCTTCAAGGACCACCAGGCCCTCGCCGGCGTCGACCTCACCGTGCGGGCCGGTACGGTCCTCGGGCTGCTCGGCCCGAACGGCGCGGGCAAGACGACCACCGTACGGGTGCTGAGCACCCTGCTCGCGCCCGACGGCGGCCATGCCGAGGTGGCCGGATTCGACGTGGTCCGCCGGCCCGCGGAGGTCCGCCGCCGGATCGGCCTGGCCGGCCAGTACGCGGCCGTGGACGGGCTGCTCACCGGCCGCGAGAACCTCACCCTCATCGGTGCGCTGCTGCACCTCGGCCGGCGCGGCGCCCGCGACCGCGCCGAGCGGCTGCTGGACCGGTTCGGCCTGGACGCCGCCGGCGACCGGCCCGTCCGGACGTACTCCGGCGGTATGCGCCGCCGGCTGGACCTGGCGGCCTGCCTGGTCGCCTCGCCCTCGGTGCTCTTCCTCGACGAACCCACCACGGGACTCGACCCGGTGAGCCGGATGTCCCTGTGGGACGCCGTGCGCGACCTGGTGGCCGACGGCGTGACCGTGCTGCTCACCACCCAGTACCTGGAGGAGGCCGACTTCCTCGCCGACCGCATCGCCGTCGTCGACGCCGGGCGGGTCATCGCCGAGGGGACCCCGGACGAGCTGAAGCGCTCGGTGGGGCCGGACCGGCTGGAGGTCAGGGTGGCGGAGCGGGACACGGTCGCCGACGCCGTCGAGGCGCTGCGGACCGGTACGCCCGAGGACCTCGCGGTGGACCGCGACGAGGGCGTCATCACCCTGCCGCTCGGGGAGGGAATGGGCAGTATCGCCGCCGCCGCGACGGCGCTGGAAAAGGCGGGCGTGACCGTCGTGGACTTCGCCGTCCGCCGGCCCACGCTCGACGACGCCTTCGCCCGGCTCACCGGTCACGCGCGCTGAACACGCCTTTGCCGGGCACAACACGGGGGAATTCATGCAGAGAATTCATTTCACGACGGCCGATCTCGCCCGCATACGACTCCAGCCCACCGCCGGTCCGGAAATAGAGGGCGGACTGGCCCGCGACCTGTTCTCCCGCGGCGTCGACCATGTGTACGCGCGGTGGCGTCACCAGGTCTATACGAAACTGCGCGCCAGGAGACCGGCCCGCCAGCCGGTGTCCGCCCTGTCCCCCGCCGATTTCTGGCGGGACGCGGTGGCACCGTACTGGAACCGGGTACTGGCCCATTACGAGGCCGAGTGCGACGCCCGCGGCCGGATGGTGATGGCGGGCGGGGTCGAGCAGTTGCTGGCCGGCCTGGGCCGCCGGGCCGTCTGGAACGGCCAGGTGCTGGAGCTCCAGGACGGCCCGGACGGCGACGTGCGGCTCGGCGGCAAGGGCCTGGTGCTCAGCCCGTCGGTGTTCCTCGCCCAGCGGTCGGCCCGGCTCTTCCGGGGTGACGGGCAGCGCGGCCAGGCCGTGCTGGTCTTCGCCGCGCCGCCGAGCGCGGAACAGTCCGCCGTCCTGTGGGACGACACCACCGTCCCCTCCCAGGCCCTGGCCGCGCTGGTCGGCCAGACCCGGGCGGCCGCGCTGCGGGAGCTGCGGGCCTCGTGCACCACCAGCCAGCTCGCCGACCGGCTCGGCGTCTCCGCGCCCTGCGCCAGCCAGCACGCCTCCGTGCTGCGCGAGTCGGGGCTGATCACCACCCGGCGGGTGCGCAACACCGTGCTGCATTCGGTGACCCCGCTCGGCATGGCCCTGCTGGACGGCAGGACGGCCGTACCCACGAGGGCCCTCGGCGCGGGACGCGTCCCGTCCGCGGCCGTGGCCTGACCCACCGCCGCCCACCGGCCACCGGCGGTCAACCGGCCGCCCGCACACCTCCCACCGCACACGCGGCACCCACCGCCCGCGCCGCCCGTCGGCCGGTCGCCCGCGGCCCGCGCGCCGCCCGCCCGGTCCCGGGCACCCGCCCGCCGGTGTCCGCCGCCGGCCCCCACCGCCTGGCCACGCCGGGGAGCCCGAGTGCCCACGCACCCGGGCTCCCCGGCGTCGTCGTCCGCCCCGGTGTGCGGGGCCGCCTGACGTGTCCCGCGCCGCCGGCCGCGCCGCGGGGCCCCGGCGCCACGACGGCGTCCGGGGCCGTGCCCGGGCCGTCACCGGGCCGTGGCCGCCGCGCCGACCGGCCACACCCGGTACTCCCGCCCGCCGTAGACCAGCGGCTGCCGGTCCGGGAAGGGGGTGACGCGCAGGACGCGGCCGAAGACCACCAGGTGGTCCCCGCTGCGGTGCTCGTCGCTGACCACGCAGTCCGCGATGGCGTGCGCGTCGTGGAAGAGGTGCGGGCCGGCCGCGTACGGGTCTGCGGTGTCGTGTTCCCAGCGCACCCGGTCGAACCGGTCGGGCGCGCCCGACGCGAAGAGCTCGGCGACCGGCCGTGCGGCCCCGTGGAGCAGGTTCACCGCGAACCGGCCGGTGGTCAGCACCGAGCGCAGGGTGGGGCTGCCGCTCCGGAGGCAGACCAGCAGCATGGGCGGGTCCAGCGAGACGCTGCACACGGACGAGATGGTCATCCCGCGCGGGGTGCCGTCGTCGTCGGCGGTGGTGAGGACGGCGACCCCGGTGGGGAAGCCGCTCATCATGGCGCGCTGGCCGTCGGCGACGGCCGCCGGCTGCGGGGCGGCCGTCGGCGCGGGTTCGTTGAGTGGAATGGTCTCGGTCACGGGGTGACGCTCCCTGGGGCGGCGGACGCGGCGCCGCGGCGGCCGGTCCGGCCGCCGCGGCGCCTGCGGGGTCAGCGGCGCATGTGCGTGAAGTACTCGTACTGCGTGGGGAGTTCGCCGATGAGGGCTTGCGCCCGCTCGTGCACCCCCTGGAACTCGCGCTGCGCCGCGCTGTCGTCGGCGAGGGAGAGCGCGGGGGACGGCTTGAGCTCGATGCCGCCCATGCCCAGCAGGATGCACTGGTACGAGTACGGCGGCAGCCCGTGGTAGTACGGGAAGACCGACTCGCTGTCCGGGAGCTGGTACTTCCAGTGCTCGATCCGCTCGGCCAGCCCGTCGGGCAGCTCGCGGGTCTTGGTGTCCTTCCAGTACTGGGTGTCGTTGCGCCCGGCGGCGGCGTAGTGCAGCGCGAGGAACTCCCGGACGCCGTCCAGGACGTTGCCGACGGCGCTGTTGTAGCTGTCGCGGTGGACCGGGTTCCAGTCCGCGCCGGGGAAGTTCTTGACGAGCTGCTCGGCCGCGTGGTGGATGAAGAAGATGCCGGTGGACTCCAGCGGCTCGACGAAGCCGCTGGTCAGGCCGATGCCCACGCAGTTGTTGACCCAGGAGCGCCGGCTGCGGCCGATGCGCATCTTGATGTGGTTGGCCTCGGCCTCGGCGGCGCTCGGGCCGACGAACTTGCGCAGGGTGGCCTCGGCCTCGTCGGCGGACAGGTAGTCACTGGCGTACACGTACCCGGTGCCGATGCGGCCGTAGAGCGGGATGGTCCAGATCCAGCCGGCGTCCTGCGCGGTGGCGGTGGTGCAGGGGCGGATGCCCCGCGCCTCCATGTCCTGGGGCACCTGGAGGGCGACCGCGCTGTCGTTGGGCAAATGCTTCTGGAAGGAGATGAAGGGCTCCTCCAGGGCCTTGTTGAGCAGGACGCCGCGGAAGCCGGTGCAGTCGATGAACAGGTCACCGGTCAGCTCGCCGTGCTCGGCGGTGACGACGCTGCTGATCCAGCCGCGCTCGTCGAGCCTGACGTCCTTGACGTCGTCGACGATGTGCTTCGCGCCGCGCTGGACCGTGTAGTCGGTGAGGTACTTCGCCAGCAGCGCGGCCTCGAAGTGGTAGGCGTACGGGAACTGCGTCTTGCCCTGGTGCTCCGACATCGTCAGGCCCTGGGGCTCGTCGGAGTTGTCGCCGTACGGCTGCGACAGCATGGCGCCGCCGAGGTGGCGCGGGCTGCGCTCGGCGTCACAGATGTTCGCCATCACGAAGCAGTCCGAGTCGAACCGGTCGGTGCGGCCGTTCTTGAGCCACCAGTCCGTCAGCGGGAAGCCGTCGACCGACCGCATCTGCTCGAACGGGTGGTAGAAGTGGTGGCCGGGCTTGCGCCAGTTCTCGAAGCGGACCGCGAGCTTGTACGTGGCGTTGCACGCCGGCATCCAGTCCGATTCCTTGAGTCCGAGGAACTCGAAGAAGTGGCGGATGTCGCTGAACGTGGCTTCACCGACGCCGATGGTGCCGACCTTTCCGGATTCGACGAGGGTGATGTCGACCCGGTCCCCGAATGCCGCCTTCAGGTAGGACGCGGTCATCCAGCCGGCCGTACCCCCGCCCACGATCACGACTCTATTCAGCATCGAAAAACTCCAATTCCACGATGAGGTTGTTTCCGATGGGCTGCAACGCCATAACAGTGAGACTAAGTTTGAAAAGGCATCGCCCACCACGTTGTTAAGTGGTGGGCGAAATACCCAGGTGGCCGGGGGTGGTCCGGCAGGCGGCCGGTTCAGTCGCGGCTGCCGATGGCGGCGGACGGCCGGGTGCGCAGCGCCATGCGGGCGGTCAGCAGGGTCGTGCCGACCGTCAGGACCAGCGCGGAGGCCACGACGGCGAGCAGGATCGACGGCGGTCCGGCGGGCAGGGAACGGGCCAGCACGGCCCGGCTGAGCGGTACCAGCGTCGCGACCGCGACCAGCAGCCCGAGACCGAGGCCGGCCAGCGCGGTCAGCAGTGCCTCCACGGTCATCATCCGCATGACCTGGCCGCGGGTGGCGCCGACGAGCCGTTGCAGGGTGAACTCCCGGCGCCGCTCGCCGGTGGCCATGACCAGCGAGTTGACCAGGGCGATGACCGCGTACCCGACGACCATGCCGACGAGCAGGTACGCGACCCAGGTCTGGGTGTCGTTCTGCTCGGCCGAGGCGGTGACCAGGTCCGCCCGGTCGACCGCGCGCAGCCCGGGGGCCGGTGCGTCCGGGCCGGTGAGCGCGGCGGCCAGCCGGGCGGGGTCGGTGCCGGGGGCGGCCGTGACGAGGATCTGCGGCACCACGCCCCCGGTGGTGTGCGCGGCGACCACGGCGGCGGGCATCAGCGCCGAGCCGTACCCGCGCCGGTCGCCGACCGTCGCCACCAGGCGGGGTTCGACCCTGGTGCCGTCGCCCAGGCGCATCGGGATCCGGTCGCCGATGCGGTGGCCGTCGGCGGCGGATTCGGGCAGGGCGACGGTGTCGCCGGCGAGGTCGGCGAGGCTGCCGCCGACCACCCGGATCGCGGTGGTGCGTGCGATGCCCGCGGCGGAGACGCCGGTGATCTGGACGGGGTCGCCCTTCGGCTTGCGGCCCTTTCCGTCGTACGCCTCCATCTCGGCCTTGGACGGGTCGAGGAAGCCGGAGCTCGGTACGTAGGCGGAGGCGGCCGCCACACCGGGAGTCCGGCCGATGCCGTCGACCAGGGAGGCGGGCATGCCGCCGGCCGCGCCGGTGAGCACCAGGTCGGCCCGGAGGTTGTCCTCGAACGCCTGCTGGGCGCCCTGGTTCTGCGTGGTCTGGAGGTAGATCAGGGCGGTGGCCATGCCGGTGGCGAGCATGACCGGCATGACGGCTCCGGCGAGCCTGGCCGCGCCGGCCTTGGCGTTGAGCAGGGCCAGTTGCCCGGAGAAACCGGAGACGGCGCGCAGCGGCCAGTGCAGCAGGGCCGTCATGACCCGGGTGAGCGTGGGGCCCAGGAGGCCGAAGCCGGCGGCCCACAGCATCGCGGCGGGGGTGGCGGTGCTGCCCGCGACGGCGCCGTCGACGTTCATGGTGACGAAGGCGAGGGTGGTGCCGCCGGCCAGGCACAGCACGGCGAACAGGAGCCGGATCCAGTTGAGGCGGCGGCGCTGGAGGGACGCCTCGGCCAGCGCCTCGGTCGGGCGGGTGCGGGCGGCGGCACGGGCGGCGATCCAGGCGGCGCCGAGCGCGGTGAGCAGCGCGGCGCCGGCGCCCGCGGCCTGCGGGATCCAGCCGGTCCGGTGGATCATCACGTCGGGCACCACCCCGGCGGCGGCGAACCGGCCCAGCAGCCACTCCCCCAGGCGCGGTCCGGGGACGCAGGCCAGCGCGGTGGCGACGACGGCGACGGTGAACGTCTCGGCCAGCACCATGCGCCGGACCTGTCCGGGTGTCGAGCCGATGGCGCGCAGCAGCGCCATCTGCCGCTGCCGCTGCTGGAGCGACAGGCCGAGGGTGCTGGCCACCACGAACACGGTGACCATGGCGGCCAGGCCGCCGAACACGGCCGCCATGGACACCAGGTTCTTGCCCTTGGTGACGACCTCGGGGAATTCGGCGCGGCCCCGCTCGTCGCCGGTGAGCACGGTGACCGGGGCGTCCGCGAAGGCGTCGGCGAGCGCGTCCCGTACCCGGGCGGTGTCGGCGCCGGGGCGGGTGAGGATGCCGATGGAGTCGATCCTGCCGGGCTGCGGGGCGTGCCGGGCCGCGTCGGGGGTGGAGAGGAAGAGCGTGTCGGCGGCGCCCGGTCCGCTCAGCAGACCGGTGACCCGGTAGGGGGCGGTGGTACCGCGCAGACCGAGGGTGACCCGGTCGCCCGCCTTCGCCCCGGCCCGCGCGGCGAGCCGGGCGTCCAGGGCGACTTCGCCCGCGGCGCGCGGGGCGGCGCCCTCGACCAGCCGGTACGGTCCGAGCCGGGCGGCTTCCCAGCCGTGGCCGGTGGCGGGGACGCCGCCCTTTCCGCCGGCGGGGACGACGACGGCGGCGAGGGAGACGTCCGGTACGGCCGCCTCGACGCCGGGTACGGCCGCGGCCTCGGCGACGGCGGCGGCGTCGAGCCGGACCCGCTCGCGGAAGACCTTGTTGGACTCGGGGTAGCGCTGGTCGCCGGTGAGGACGATGGGCGCGCCCCGGAGCCGCTGCGGCTCGGCGAGGCCGCGTAATCCGGTCTCCAGCAGGCCGCCACAGGCGATCACGATGGCGGCGCCGAAGAACAGCGCGACGAACGAGGCGACGAAGCCGCCCTTGTGGAACTTCAGGGAACGCAGCGCGAGGCCGATCACCGGGCCGCTCCGTACTGTCCGTCGTGTGCCGCGCGCTCGTCGGCCCAGGCGCCGAGGGTGGTCATGCGCTCGGCGACCATGTCGGCGGTCGGGCGCTCCAGCGCGTCGACGATCCGGCCGTCGGCGAGGAAGAGGGTGCGGTCGGCGTGGGCGGCGGCCACCGGGTCGTGGGTGACCATGACGATGGTCTGCCCGGCCCACTGGACGGCTTCGCGCAGCAGGCCGAGGACCTCCCGGGCGGTACGGGTGTCCAGGGCGCCGGTCGGTTCGTCGCCGAAGACCACGGCGGGGCGGGTGACGAGCGCGCGGGCGATGGCCACCCGCTGCTGCTGGCCGCCGGAGAGCTCACCGGGCCGGTGCTTCTGCCGGGAGGCGAGGCCGACGCGCTCGATGACCTCGTCGACCTCGCTGGACTTGGGGCGGCGGCCGGCGAGCCGCAGGGGCAGGGTGACGTTCTCCCGTACGTTCAGCGCGGGCATCAGGTTGAACGCCTGGAAGACGAACCCGACGCGTTCGCGGCGGAGTTTGGTCAGCTCCCGCTCCTTGAGCCCGGACAGTTCCACCCCGTCCAGCCGGACGGAGCCGCTCGTGGGCCGGTCGAGCCCGGCGGCGCAGTGGAGGAAGGTGCTCTTGCCGGAGCCGGAGGGGCCCATCACCGCGGTGAAGCTGCCGCGCCGCAGGCTGATGCTCACTCCGTCGAGTGCGGCCACCTTGTTCTTGCCGCCGCCGTAGAGCTTGTACACGGAGTCCAGGTGGACGACGGCGTCAGCCGGCCCGTCCGGTGTGCGGTTCATGGGCTTCCCTCTTGTCGGTCGGTTCGGTGGGAGTGCGGGTGGGCCGGCCGCCGGCCACGACGGAGAGCGGGCCCGGGCGGTCGAGCACGCTCTTGACGTGCGCCAGCGGGTCGGCGGGCGGCCGGAGCACCACCCGGGCCACGGTGAGGTGGAGCCGGGCGGCCCCCACCAGGAGCCGGGCGGCGAAGGGCAGCAGGACGAGGGCGGCGAGCGCGACGGCCAGTGCCCCGGGCAGGGTGTGGGCCCAGCCGAGCGGGCCGTCCGCGCCGAAGGGGCCGCGGGGGGCGTCCACCGCGGGGTACCAGAGCGGCAGCGCGAGGCCGCCGAGGGCCACCAGCCAGACGGCCAGGGCGGACAGGTCCAGCACCAGCAGGGGCGGGAAGAGGAGGACGAGGTAGGCGCAGTCGCGGGCGAACGCCGGGTCGGTGCACCGGATCCTGAGGTGGGCGGGCAGTCCGGGTTCGGTGACCTCGTGGTAGCGGTACGGGATCGGCCGGTCGACGAGTGCCGCCCGGCCCCGCTCGACCTGGGCGCAGGCCCTGACGACCCACACCGTGCCGATGATCAGGGGCACGGTCACCGTGAGCTGGCTCAGGACGACGCCGCTCAGGACGGCGGCCGTCGCGACGGCGAACAGGGCGGTGCCGGTGACGACGTAACTGGCGAGGTAGCCGGCGGCGAGCCAGGGGGCGGCCGACAGCGGGGTGCGGGCCAGGGAGGACGGCGGGCGCAGCCGCCCGGGGTGCAGCCGGCTCACTCGATGCTCCGCAGCATGTCGTCGATCGAGCTCAACCGGGCTTTGACTTCGGCCAGTTCGGCCTGTAACGCGTCCTGCCGGGCGACCGCCTCCTCGGCGAGCCGCCGGTACGCGGCCATGGCGACCGCGTCGGCGCGGTGGCGCTGGAGTCTGAAGTGCGAGACCACCGCCGCCGTGATGCCTCCGACGACGATCAGGACGATGGCGATGGTGACAACGGCGCCGGTCATGTCCGGGTCCCCCTCATAACGTTCTAGCCTTCCTCATCGGCGGACCCGTCCGCCGCGCGTGCCCGCTGTTCGTCCGCGCCGAGGGCGTCCAGGACCGTCTGCACGGTGAGGTGCAGCTCGAACGGCACCAGCTCGAAGTACTTCAGAGCCTTGCCGTCGTCGGACAGTTCCAGGTGGCCGACGACCAGGCCGGCCTTCTCCAGGCGCTCCAGGTGCATGTACAGCAGGGGGCGGGACATGCCCAGTTGCCGGGCCAGTTCACTGACGTACATACGGCCGTCGGCGAGGCCCGCTATCGCCCGGAGCCGCTGGGCGTGACCCACGGCGGAGAGGACGGCGAGAAGTTCCTCACTGGTCACCCCGCCACCTCCAGCGAACCGGACTTCATGTGTAAGTCAAAGCTTTCACATGCCAGAGGGGCTGTCAAACAGTGGCCGGCCACACCACCGAGGCCAGCACGAGGCCGTCCCGCACCACCCACCGCCCGGTGAACTCCACCGGCGCGTCCGCCGGTTGGGGCCGCTGCGCCAGGACACGGACGTGGAAGGAGCCGTCCGTGGCCGGCACGATCAGCGCCCCGTCGAAGCCGAGCCACTGGTGCGTCGCGGGGAACCAGGCCTTGTAGACGGCCTCCTTGGCGCAGAACAGCAGCCGGTCCCAGCACACGTCGGGCGACCGGCGGGAGAGCCGGGCGACGTGCGACGCCTCCTCGGGCAGCGCGATGTACTCCAGGACGCCCTCGGGCAGCGGCGCGTGGGGCTCGGCGTCGATGCCGAGGGTGCGCACCTCGGCCCGGCGCGCCGCGGCGGCGGCCCGGTAGCCGGCGCAGTGCGTCATGCTGCCGACGACCCCGTCGGGCCAGCGCGGGGCGCCGCGCGTGCCCGGCGGCAGCGGCACCGGGGCGAGGCCCAGCGCGCCGATGGCCCGCCGGGCGCAGTGCCGCACCGTCGTGAACTCCCGTCGGCGCGGCGCGCCCACCTCGCCGAGGGCCGCGCTCTCCTCCGGGAACAGCCAGCCGTCCGGCTCGTCGCCGAAGGTCTCGGCGCCCAGGACGGCCGCGGGAAGTACGTCGTCGATCACACGGGCCGCCAGCGGGTCGGGTCGGGAACTACCGGGACAGGGTGGTGGGTTCGGGCGCGCGCGGGCCGGGGCCGGGTGCGCCGGCCCCCGTCGCGGGCCCGGCCGGTACGGCTCCGGGCGCGGGCTCGGCGGCGTCCGGGCCGAGCAGCCGGAGCAGCGGCCGGGTGACGATCGTGGTGACCAGCGCCACGATGGTGAGGATGCTCAGCAGCCGCTGGTCGATGATGCCGGCCTGGTAGCCGATCTGGAGGATGACCAGTTCGGTCAGGCCCCGGGCGTTGAGCAGCACGCCGAGCATGAGCGCGGGCTTCGGGCGCATGCCGGTGAGGACGGCGCTCAGCGCGGGCCCGCACACCTTGGTGGCGACGGCCAGGAACAGCAGGGTGGCCAGGGCCAGCACGGAGGCGCGGTCGAAGCGCAGTGACCCGAGGTCGATGTTGAGCCCGAACCCGAAGAAGAAGAACGGCAGCAGCACCGTCTTGGACGTGCCGGACAGCCGGTCCGCGACCCGGGCGGCCCGCGCGTTGCCCGTGGGCCAGGCGAGACCGACCAGCAGCGCGCCGATGAGCTGGTGGATGCCGATGACGGTGGTGAGGGTGGCGGTGGCGGCGATACCGGCGGCCAGCAGCACCATGAGCACCGCGTCGCCCCCGGCGCCCTCGCCGGACGCCGACCGGGAGCCGGCCCAGCGGGCCAGTGCCCGGCGCAGCGGTCCGAGAAACACGAGGGTCAGGACGGCCGCGAACACGCCGTTCCACAGCACGCCCATCGGGCCGCCGCCGTGCACGAGGGCCAGCACCGCGGTGAGGACCAGCCACACCGCGCCGTCCCCGACCGCGGAGGCGAAGAGGCTGAGCTGGCCCTGGCGCGTGTGGGTCAGCCGGAGGTCGGTGAGGATCCGCGCCAGTACGGGCAGGGCGGTGACGCTCAGCGCGCACCCCACGAACAGGACGAAGGCCATCGGGTCGCCCGACGGCCCCCGGAACTGCGCCACCAGCGGCACCGCCGCCGCCGTGCCCGCGGCGAACGGCACCAGCATGGACGCCTGGCTCACCATCAGCACCTGCGGCCCCACGCCCCGCAGCGGCATCGAGGTCAGCTCGCGGCCCACCCCGAACATGAAGAACACCAGCCCGATCTGGGCCAGTCCGTCCAGCATCGGCAGCGCGTCCGCCGGGAACAGCCAGTCCTTCACCCCGGGCGCGAACCGTCCCAGCGCGGTCGGCCCCATGGCCAGCCCGGCGCAGATCTCACCGATCACCCGGGGCTGCCCCAGCCTGTCGGCCAGCCGTCCGCCCAGCCAGGCGGCGAGCAGGATGGCCGCCACGGCCAGGAAAAAGTGCCCGCCCTTGTCGAGGCGGGCCGTCTCGCGCACCACGGCGGCGCCCGGCTCCCCGGTCGCGACGACCGCCGCCACCGCGCCGCCGGTCACCGCCAGCGGCAGGACGACCAGGGCCACCACCGCCGCCCGCTGCCTCTTGCTTCTGACTGGCACGTCGATTCCCCCTGCTGGTAACGGAAGTCATGGAAGGACGGACGGACCCCGGGGCGTACGCCGGACGCCCTCAGAGGTGCGTGCCGTCCCGTTCGGCGCAGGCCTCCCGCACCAGGTCGTAGGGCGGCGAGTCGGCCAGGTAGAAGTGCCCGCCGGGCACCATTCGCTGCCGGAACTCCCCCCGGGTCACGTCCGCCCACTGCGCCACCTGGTCCACCGTCACCCGGGAGTCGCTCAGCCCCGCCACGGCCGTGACCGGGCAGTGGAGCAGCGCTCCGGCCCGGTGTTCGTAGGCGCCCAGTAGCTGGAAGTCGGCGCGGATGTAGGGGAGGATCAGCTCGCGGAACATCGGGTGCTCCAGCAGTTCGCTGTCGGTGCCGCCCAGCTCCTGGAGGGTGGCGATGGCGCTCTCGTCGTCCATCCCGGCCGCCCGGGCGTCCGCCCGCAGCAGGTGGCTGGCGCGGGCGCCCGACACGAACAGGTGCGACGGGCGGGCGCCGCCCGCCTCCAGGGCCCTGGCCGTCTCGTACGCCACCACCGCGCCCATGCTGTGCCCGAACAGCACGGTGGGCCGGTCCATCAGCGGCGCGACCGCCTCCGCGATCTCGCCCGCCATGGACACCAGGTCGGTCGCCGTGGGCTCGCCGAACCGGTCCGCCCGGCCCGGGTAGCAGACCGCGTGCACCTCGAACTCGGGCAGCCCCTTGCGCCATTCCCGGAAGAAGTACGACGACCCTCCGGCGTGCGGGAAGCAGACCAGCCGCGCCGCGGCGAACGGCCGGACCTCGCCGCATTCCGTCCAGACCATTCGAGAGCCTCCCGCTCGTCACCACCGGACACTTCGGCCCTCCACGGAGCCGGTCCCATTGCACAGGCGGCCACTGACAGCCGGCTGACAGCGCGGTGCGCCGGCGGGAGGGGCCGGCTTCCGAGTCTCACCGCGGGAGGGCGGTGACGGCTCGTGATCCGGTTCGTCTTCGGGAGGTCGGCGTCCTGGCGCGGAGCCTCCCTGACGAGACACCCCCTAGGCGACCGGCTCCGCGTAGAGGACCAGGTTCCCGGCGTAGGCGTGCGCGTCGGGGTCGAAGTCGCCGGTGCAGGTGACCAGGGCGAGGCGGGCCGGGCCGCGAGGCGTGAACAGGTCCTTGGGCAGTGCTTCCTTGGCGTGGGTGCGCCGGGCGACGATCCGGTACGTGTGGCGCCTGCCGTCCGCGGTGGTGAGCTGGGCGCGGGTGTCCATGGGCACGTCGTGCAGGGCCTCGAAGGGGCCCGCGCCCTCGTCGGCCGAGTCGAGGTGGCCCGCCAGCAGGACGGTGCCCCGCGCGGCGCCGGGCGGGGCGCCGAGGGCCCACCAGCCCATCCGGTGCGGCGACGCGGGGACGGCCATGGCCCCGTCCTCGTCGGCGGTGACGGGGTCGACGGGGGTGGGGCGGAGGTGGCCCGGGATGGTGAGGGAGACGGGCGGGGAGTACGCCGGTTCCCTCCCGGCCGCGGCCCGGGGCGGCGCGGCGGCCGACCCCGGCAGGGTGCCTGTGTCCGGGGCCCGGACGGGGTCGGGGAAGAAGGGGAAGAGGCAGGTCACGACGGCCGTGGCGACCGCCGCGAGCCCGGTCCGGACCAGTACGCGGTCCGGACCGGGCTCGTCACGCCGTGAGGCGCGCATCGGCGTCAGCGATTGTCGTTGCGGCGCATACGGGCCGCGGCCCAGAAGGCTCCGCCGGCCACGAGCACGCCGCCGACCGCCACCGCGGGCACGGCGAGCGCGACCGGGACCTCGGCCGCCATCGAGGTGGCGACCTGGCCGCCGTTGCCGGCGTGGATGGCCTTGGGCGCCGCGGCGGCGTGGCACTCGCCACCGCGCACCATGTCCAGGTGCATGACGACGACCGGGCGGGCGGCCTTGGCGGCGGCGGTCACCTGCGCGTTCTTGCCGTGGGCGACCTGGTGGTCGATGCGTGCCAGGGTCTTCTCGTGGGCGGCGGCCTGGGCGTGCAGCCACGCCGCGTCATAGGCCTTGGTGCCCGCCTTGGACATGACGTCCGCGAGGGTGTCCTGCTGTTCCTTGGAGGGCGCGACGGGCAGGTCCACCCCGAGCTTGTCGGCGAGGGCCCTGGTGTCCGCGTCGAGCTTGGTGTGGTCGCGCACGAGGACGTGGCCCACGTGCTTCACACAGTCGGTGGTGGCGTTCTTCCGGGCGTCCTTGCCCGCCGCGATCTCGGTCAGGTTGCCCTGGTGCGAGGCGCGCAGGAAGCCGGCGTCGGTGGGGGTGGGGGAGCCGTCGGCGGGTGCCGCGGCGAGGGCGGGGCCGGCGGCTATGCCGGTCAGGGCGAGGCAGGTGAAGGCCGTGGCGGCCCAGCGGTGCGTGCGGCTCACGATTGGTCGTCCGTTTCTGCTCGGTCGGTGGGCGACCCTCTCCCGTCGAGGGTCACGTGACCATCCGGACACGGCGCGGCGCCGCCCGCCACTCGCGGTACTGCAAACGGCGCACGCCCGGTCACCGGAGCGCGGCGGCGACCAGGAGGGCGAAGGACGCCGTGACGAGCAGGGTGCGGATCCGGTGGAGGGCGTTCCAGCGGGATTCGAACGCCCGTCGTACGGGGCCGGGTCCGTCGTCCCCCGGCGCGGCGGCGAGCGCGTTGTTGAGCGGGACGTTCCCGGCGACGGTCACCAGGTGGCCCAGCACCGCGCACACCAGTCCGGCGGCGATCAGCCACCGGCCGCCGGCCGTCCGGTCCCCGGCCGGTACGGCGAGGGCCAGGGCCGGGAAGACCACGGCCCCGGCGAAGACGGCCAGGAACACCGCGCGGGGCACGCACTCGTTGACGCGGCGCATCGCCGTCACGAACTGCTCGTCGTCCAGCCTCGCCAGCGCGGGCATCACCCCGGTCAGGAAGATCAGCATGAATCCCGCGTAGAGCCCGGTGGAGACGACCGCGAGGGCGAGCAGCAACGTCGGCATGGGCACATCATGGCAGCGGGCCGGCTCCCCGTCAGCCGTCCGCGATCAGTCCCGCAGGCCGTTGGCCTGCCGGATGGACGCGGCCAGCTCGGCCACCACCTTCGACTCGGTCGTCCGGGCCAGACCGTCCGCCCGGGCGGCGAGTTCGGTGGGCGAGGGCGCGCCCGGCAGTTCCCCGCCGCGCAGCGAGTCGGCGAAGTACGCCGCCACGGCGGCGACCCGGAGGCCCGGCCGGGTGTTCTCGTCCCACAGCCGGCCGCCCAGGGCGCCCGCCCGCAGCGTGCCGGACCCCTCGTGCGGGGCCCGGGTGGCGGGGTCGAGCCACCGGACGGTGGCGGTGGCCAGGCGGCCGTCGCGGTCCAGGGCGCCGGGCCGGGTCCTGACCGCGTAGAGGGCGGTCACCTGGTGGCCGGGACCGACCTCGCCGCCGTCCACCCGGTCGTCCCGGAAGTCCTCGTCGGCGACCTCGCGGTTCTCGTAGCCGATGAGCCGGAAGGACTCCACCGCCGCCGGGTCGAACGCGACCTGTGCCTTGGCGTCCCGGGCGCGCAGTTCGAGGTGGGCGGGGAGCTGGTCGACGAAGACCTTGCGGGCCTGCTCGGGGGTGGAGACGTAGGTGGTGTGGCCGTCGCCCCGGTCGGCGAGCCGCTCCATGAGCGCGTCGCCGTACTCGCTGCCGACGCCGACCCCGAAGAGCGTGATGCCGTACGCGCGGCGTTCGTCCCCGATCCGCTCCAGGATCGCCTCGGCCCCGGTCTCACCGGTGTTGGCGAGCGCGTCGGACAGCAGGACGACCCGGTTGGTGGCGCCCTTGCGGTGGCCTTCGACGGCGGTGTCGTAGCCGGTGGTGACGCCCGCCTCCACATTGGTGGACGACGTGGTCTCCAGTCCGTCGACGACGTCGTGGACGCGGTCGCGGTTGCCCCCGACCCGGGTCATGGGCAGCCGGGTCTCGGCCTCGTCGCTGAAGGTGACCACGGCGATGGAGTCGTCGTCGCGGAGCTGGTCGGTGAGGAGGCCGAGGGACTCCTTGACCAGGTCGAGGCGGCCCGGTTCGGCCATGGAGCCGGAGACGTCGACGACGAAGGTGAGCGCGGCGGGCGGGCGTGCGCCGCGCCGGTCGGCCGGGCGGGTGGCCAGTCCGACGCGTACGAGGGACCAGTCCCCCGCGCCCGTGCGGGCGCCGTCGACGGTCACGGAGAAGCCGTTGCCCTCCGGCTTCGGGTAGTCCTGGCGGAAGCTGTTGACGAACTCCTCGGGCCGTACGGTGTCCGGCGCGGGCAGCCGGCCCTCGGCGAGGGTACGGCGGGCGTAGCCGTAACCGGCGGTGTCGACGTCCAGGGCGAAGGTGGACAGATGGTCGGCGGGCGGGGTCTCGCGCGCCTGGTCCTCCTCCCGCCCGTCCGCCGCGCCGTCGTGCCGCCGGCCGTCCTGCGCGCCGGGCGCGGGCGCCGGGGCGCCGGGCGCGGGGACACCGGGCGCGCGCTTGCCACTGTCGCCCGTGGCGGCGCGGTCGGTGACGCCGCCGCCGGAGCAGCCGGCGAGCAGCAGGCCCGCGGCCAGCGCCGCGGCCAGCGCGGCCCGGCGCCTCGGCCCGGCCCCGCGGGCCCTGCCGGCCCTCGTCCCGCCGGCCCGGTGCGCCCCGTTCACCCCGCTCGCGTCCCGTCGGTACGCCGCACCTCGGTACGTATCCATCCGAACTCCCCCGGTCTCGCGTCCTCTCGGACTCTCGGCACTGTGAATGGGACGTCGGCCGGCGGCCGGAGGACCGGACGAACCGGTTACGGACGTGTCTCAATGCGGCAACACGAAGCTGTTGGTGAGGCCCGGCGCAGGGCTTGGCTTGGACTCGCCAACCCCGGAACACGCCCTTGTCACGGTACGCAGTCACATGCGTACATGGAGTTGCGTACGTTCCAAGGGATGGCGGGGGTGGTCAGCCGTGGCGGACGTTCCGGGCTCCGTGCTCGGCCGGGCGGCATTACGAGAGACGACACCGGCGCGGGCCGCGCCGCCGCGGACACCGCGGCCGGCCGGGCAGCCGGTGCGCGGCACCAGACAGATCTGCGCGACACTCGCCGCGCTCACCGAGTCCGCCCGCCACGAGGTGCTGACCTTCGACGATCCGTCCGCCTGCACCGGCCTGTCGATCCCCGAACCGTTCCTGGAGCTCGCCGGCGCGTGGGTGCGCACGGCCACCGAGCGGGTGGGGACGGTCCGTCAGATCCTGCCCCGGCACTCCCTGTCCCGGATCACCGCCGCGGACGCCCCGGGGATGGCACGGCTGCCGGGCCGGGCCCGGCTCACCCGGTCCATCCCGTTCAAGATGATCCTGGTGGACCGCACGATCGCCGCCATCCCCCTCGACCTCGAACTGCTCTACAACGGGCTGCTGCTGATCCGCGACCCGGTGGTGGTCCAGGCTCTGGTGCGGGCCCATCACGCCTGGTGGGAAACGGGTGAGGAGGTTCCCTCCCGGCCCGCGCCACCCGGGGCGCTCCCCCCGCACCTGCGGCCGGTGCTGGAGGCCCTGCTGGCGGGGCTCACCGACGAGACGGCCGCCGCGCGGCTGGGCATATCGGGGCGCACGTACAGCCGGCGCGTGGGCGAGCTGCTCACCGCCCTGGGCACGACAAGCCGCTTCCGGGCGGGAGCGGAAGCGGCTCGTCGCGGCTGGCTGTGACCCCGCCCCGGACGGCGGCCCACCCCTCGCGGACGCTCCCCAGGGGGCGTCTCGCCTCCTAGGAGACGATGTCCTTGCGGGCGAAGCCCCGGAAGGCCAGCGCGAACAGCACCAGGGCGTAGCTCACCGACACCGCCGCGCCCTTGAGCATGCCGCCCCACTCGAGCTGGGGCTGGAGCGCGTCGGCCCAGGCGAACTGCCAGTGCGCGGGCAGGAAGTCGCGCCAGGAGCCGAGCGCCGTGACCGCGTCCAGCACATTGCCGATGATCGTCAGACCCACCGCGCCGCCGACCGCGCCGAGCGGGGCGTCGGTCCTGGTGGACAGCCAGAACGCGAGGCCCGCCGTGACCAGTTGGGACACGAAGACGTACGCGACCACCAGCGCCAGCCGGGGCAGGGTGTCGGCCGTGGCGAGGGAGCCGCCCGTGGGCAGCGCCAGCGGCCCCCAGCCGTAGGCCACCGTCCCGGCGGCGAGGGCCACCAGCGGCAGCAGCAGCATCGCGGCCGCGCTGAACCCGAGCGCCACGGCCAGCTTCGACCACAGCAGCCGGGCGCGGGGCACGGGCGCGGCGAGCAGGTAGCGGAGGGAGGACCAACTGGCCTCGGACGCCACCGTGTCCCCGCAGAACAGCGCCACGGGCACCACCAGCAGGAAGCCCGCCGACACGAACAGGCAGGTCGCCGCGAAGTTCGCGCCGGACGCGGTCGCCGTGTCCATCAGGGTGATCCGGTCGTTGCCGCGCCCGTCGGGGCCGCCGCCGATCGCGAAGGCGGCGATCAGCACGAAGGGCAGGGCGGCCAGGACCGCGCCCATGACCAGGGTGCGGCGCCGGGTGAGCTGGCGGACGGCCTCGACGCGCAGCGGCAGGGTGTGCCCGGCCCGGTAGCCGGGCGCGGACCGGACGGCCTCGGTCAGCGGGGCGCTCATGCGGATCCTCCTCCGATCAGGGTGAGGAACGCGTCCTCCAGGCGGCGGTGGGGTCCCACGCCGGTCGACGGGATCTCCAGCCTGACCAGTTCGGTGATCAGGGCGGTGGCGGTCATGCCGTCCAGCCGGACCAGCAGGCCTCCGTCCGCGCGCACCACCGAGCCGACGCCGGGCAGGGCGCCGAGCTTGTCCACCGGCCCGTCCGGCACGTCCCCGTCCGTGGTGACGAGCAGGGTGTCGCCCGCGCCGGTGATCTCGGCGACCGGGCCCGCCTGGACGAGCCGGCCCCGGTCCATGACGACCAGGTGGGTGCAGGACTGCTCGACCTCCGACAGGAGGTGACTGGAGACGATGACGGTCCGGCCCCCGGCCGCGTACCGGATCATCACGTCCCGCATCTCGCGGATCTGCGGCGGGTCCAGCCCGTTGGTCGGCTCGTCCAGGATGAGCAGGTCCGGGAGGCCGAGCATGGCCTGGGCGATGGCGAGCCGCTGGCGCATGCCCTGCGAGTACGTCCGCACGGCACGGGCCAGGGCGTCACCCAGGCCGGCGATCTCCAGCGCCTCGTCGATGTGGGCGTCCCCCGCGGGACGGCCGGTGGCCCGCCAGTACAGCTCCAGGTTCTCGCGGCCCGACAGGTGGGGCAGGAAGCCCGCGCCCTCGACGAAGGCGCCCACCCGGGACAGGACGGGCGCGCCGGGCCGGATCGCGTGCCCGAACACCCGGATCTCCCCCTCGTCGGGGGTGATCAGGCCCATGAGCATGCGCAGGGTGGTGGTCTTGCCGGCGCCGTTCGGCCCGAGGAGGCCGAGGACCTGGCCCCTCTCGACCCGGAAGGACAGCTCGCGCACCGCGTACCGGTCGGCCGACCCGGCGTACCGCTTGGTGAGCCCGGTGATGGTGAGCGGGACGTCCGCGAGGCCGGGGTCGGGCGGTGGCGCGGTGGTGCGGCGGCGGGCGGTGAGCAGCAGGGCCCCGGCGGTCAGGGCGCCGGCGGCCGGCAGGCCCCACACCCACCAGGGCAGGCCGGCGGCCTCGGTGCGCACGGCGGGCGCGGTCGGTACGGACAGCCCGCCGGTCACGGTGACGGTGTACGCGGCGGGGGTCACCGGGGAGGCGTGGCCGAGGTCGGTGGCGGCGAGGACGAGCCGCAGCCGGTGCCCGGCCTCCACCTCGTGGTCGACGGCCGGCAGCGTCAGGTCGACGGTCCTGCCGTTCGCGGCGCCCTCGACGCGGACGGGCGCCACGAGCTGGGCGGGCAGCACCTGCCGGCCGTCGGGGCCGACGTCGTACACCTTCCCGAACAGGACGGCCTCGCCGGTGTCGGAGGTGACGTGCACGCGGACGGTGGGCGAGCCGGTGACGCGCAGGGACCCGGTGAGCGGGGCGGAGTCGAACCGGGCGTGCTGGCCGGGGAAGTCGAGCGAGAGGCCCACCCCGAGCGACGACAGCCGGGCCAGGCCGCCGCCGGTACCGGGGACGGCGGAGATGGCGGGCGGGGTGGCCCCGGCCGGGTTGCGGAAGGCCCGCGGGCCGCCGGCGAGGGAGACGGTGCGGGCGCCGGCCCGCAGACCGGGGTAGGTGTCGGCGGTGGCGCCGCGCAGACGGGCCTGCCCGTCGGTCGAGTCGACCCCGCCGGTGCGGCTGACGCGGAAGGCGGGACCGGTGTCGGCGCCGGTGTCGTCCTTGAGGTACCGGTCGAACCAGGCGCCGATGCGTGCCTGGACGCGCTCGGTCTCCCGGTCGCCGCCGTCGTGCCCGCCGGCGATCCAGTCGACGGCGACGGGCGCGCCGTTCGCGCGGACGGCCCGGGCGGCGGCGTCGGCGTGGGCCAGGGGGAAGAGCGAGTCGGCCTGCCCCTGGACCAGGAGCGTGGGCACCGCGATGCGGTCGCCGACGGCGGACGGGCTGCGCGCGGCGAGCAGCGCGCGGGCCTCGGCGTCCGGCTTCCCGGCGACGGCCACCCGCTGGTACATGGCGCACAGCACGTCCTGGAACTCCCCGCACGCGGCGGAGGCCCGCGGTGGAGCGGGGGCGGGGGCGGGGGCGGGGGCGGGCGAGCCCGCGGCCCGGGAGCCGCCGGCGGAGGAGCCCTGGGCCGAGGAGCCCTTGGAGTCCTGCGCCTGCCCGCCGCCGCCCCGCACCGGGGCGCGCTGCTGGGGCGCGGTGTCCTGGCCCGGGTCGTCGGGGGCGGGGCCCGGGGGCCGGTCCGACGCGGCCGCCGTACCGGTGGTGAAGAAGATCCCGGCCCACAGTTTCTTGAGGACGCCGTCCGGGAAGAGCGCGTCGGCCAGGTTCCAGTACGTGATCTGCGGCGCGATCGCGTCCACCCGCTCGTCGTGCCCGGCCGCCAGCAGCGACACCGCCCCGCCGTACGACGAGCCGGAGACGCCCACCCGGGGGTCGCCGTCACCGTCGAGCCGCACCTCGGGGCGCTGTGCGAGCCAGTCGATGAGCCGTGACACGTCCTTGACCTCGTACGCGGGGTCGTTGAGGCCGATGCGCCCGGTCGACGCGCCGAAGCCGCGCGCGGACCAGGTCAGTACCGCGTAGCCGTCACGGGCCAGCTCCTCGGCCTGGGCGCGCACGTCGTCCTTGCTGCCGCCGAAGCCGTGCGCGAGGAGCACGGCCGGGCGGCGCGCGTCCGTGGGACCGGAGGTGAAGAACGACGTGTCGATCCTCGCTCCCGGCATCGGGAGCACTCGGTCCTCGCGGCGCGGGACGGGCCCGTCGTCCGAGGCGACCGCCGTCCACGTGCCGGCGCCCGCGAGCAGCACGACGGCGGCGGCCGCGGCGGCCGCGGCACGCCGGGGGAATCGGATCTGCATGTCTCGACCCTAAGCGCCGCGCCAGGCCGCCTCCCCTGCCGCACGGCGGAAGTCGGGGGCCTTCCTGAGGTGTACGCACGACCGTCGCCGTACACCAGCCGCGGTACACGGGAGGACCGGAATGCCGCACCCGGGCAAGGGCTCGGAGACGTGCCCGTACGAGCTGTCCCGCCCGCCCCGGCCGCTCACGGGACCAGGTGTCCGAGGAGTTCGGCACCCGCCGGGTACGGGCGCTCCTCGGGCATCAGCCGGGCCGCCCCGTCGAGGTCCCCGTCCCGCACCAGGGCGTGGATCTCGCGCGCGAGCGGCGTCACGTCCCGTATCGACACGGTCCACTCGTCGGCGTACCGCGCGGACGCCTCCCCCGCGAGGCCCAGTTGGAGCGAGCGGTACGGCAGGGGCGCCAGGTGCCAGTCCCGCTCGGGGTCCCACTGGACACGGGCCGGGGAGCGGCGCAACTGCCGCTTCCAGGCGTCCTGGTCGGGGTGGAAGCCGCGCACGTAGTGCGAGAGGCAGGCGTGGCGCAGCGCCCACTCGAAGCCCTCACGGGTGATCTCGACGGCCAGGACGGTCTCCTGGTCCGGCTTGGTGGCCCAGCCGCAGCGGTACATCATCCACAGGAAGCTCGGCTTGATCCACGTCATCCGCTCGCGCTTCCAGGAGGCCGGGAAGCGGCCGTCGCGGGCGGCGGGGACGCCGATCCCGGGCGCGTACGCCTGGTAGACGGTGATCGTGTCCTCGGTGTGGAGGGCGCGGACGCGGTACTTCGGTTCGTCGTTCATCCCCGCCAGGATCGACGGCCGGCCCCGGTGGGGGCCAGCCGTTTTCTCCGGACCGCGAGGGTCAGTGGTTGCGCGGGAAGCCCAGGTCGACGCCCGCGGGGGCCTCGGACGGGTCGGGCCAGCGGGTGGTGACGACCTTGCCGCGGGTGTAGAAGTGCACGCCGTCGTTGCCGTAGATGTGGTGGTCGCCGAAGAGCGAGTCCTTCCAGCCGCCGAAGGAGTGGTAGCCGACGGGCACCGGGATCGGGACGTTCACGCCGACCATGCCGGCCTGGAC
This sequence comes from Streptomyces sp. NPDC039423, assembly GCF_055598725.1. Taxonomy (NCBI): domain Bacteria; kingdom Bacillati; phylum Actinomycetota; class Actinomycetes; order Kitasatosporales; family Streptomycetaceae; genus Streptomyces; species Streptomyces sp. NPDC039423. The sequence goes on along the minus strand of NZ_JBVKAH010000001.1, from coordinate 277,159 downwards.
CTCCAGTTGGAAGCGGCGGGCCGCGCCGCCGTCGCGGGTGAAGATGGCGGTGCCGTTGCCGAACGGCGAGTCGTTGATGAGCCGGACGCCGTCCTCGTAGGTGTCGGCGCGCAGCACGCACAGCACCGGGCCGAAGATCTCGTCGCGGTAGGCGTCGGAGTCGGTGGACACCTTGTCGAGCAGCGACAGGCCGATCCAGTGGCCGTCCTCGTACCCGTCGACGGTGTGGCCGGTGCCGTCGAGGACGACCTCGGCGCCCTGGGCGGCGGCGCCGGTGACGTAGGAGGCGACCTTGTCGCGGTGGGCGGCGGTGATCAGCGGGCCCATCTCGGAGGTGGGGTCGTCGCCGGGGCCGATCTTGATCTTCTCGGCGCGCTCGCGGATCTTCTGGACGAGTTCGTCGCCGATGGCGCCGACCGCGACGACCGCCGAGATCGCCATGCAGCGCTCGCCCGCCGAGCCGTACGCCGCCGAGACCGCCGCGTCGGCGGCCGCGTCGAGGTCGGCGTCGGGCAGCACCAGCATGTGGTTCTTGGCGCCGCCGAGGGCCTGGACGCGCTTGCCGTTCGCCGAGGCGGTGGTGTGGATGTACTTGGCGATCGGCGTGGAGCCGACGAAGGAGACCGCCGCGACGTCGGGGTGCTCCAGCAGGGCGTCGACCGCGACCTTGTCGCCGTGGACGACGTTGAGGACGCCGTCGGGCAGGCCGGCCTGCGAGGCCAGCTCGGCGAGCAGGTTGGCGGCGGACGGGTCCTTCTCGCTGGGCTTGAGCACGAAGGTGTTGCCGCAGGCGATGGCCAGCGGGAACATCCACATCGGCACCATCGCCGGGAAGTTGAACGGCGTGATGCCGGCGACCACGCCGAGCGGCTGGCGGATGGCGGCGACGTCGACCCGGTTGGACACCTGGGTGGACAGCTCGCCCTTGAGCTGGACGGTGATGCCGCAGGCCAGCTCCACGATCTCCAGGCCGCGCGCGACCTCGCCGAGCGCGTCGGAGTGCACCTTGCCGTGCTCGGCGGTGATCAGGGCGGCGATCTCGTCGCGGTGGGCGTCGAGCAGCGCGCGGTAGGCGAACAGTACGGAGGTGCGCTGGGCCAGCGAGGACGTGCCCCACGTGGCGTACGCGGCCCTGGCGGCGGCGACGGCGGCGTCGACCTCCTCGGCGGAGGCGAGGGCGACCCGGGTGGTGACGGCGCCGGTCGCCGGGTCGGTGACCGGGCCCCAGTTGCCGGACGTGCCCTCGACGGTCTTGCCACCGATCCAATGGTGAACGGTCTTCGTCATGACGTACGTGCTCCTCTTCGGACCTCTGCTACAGGTGGCGGCGTCGGGCTGCGACGTGGCGGTCGTACTCCTCCCGGGCCTTCACCGCCGGTGGACGTGTCGCGGTCTCGGCCACGGGCACATCCCACCATGCCTCGGCGGCGGGCGCGCCCGACACTGTGTCTGCCGTTGCGGTCTCGGTGTAGACACATGTGGGGACGGTCGCCGAGCGGGCCTCGGCGAGGGCTTCCCGCAGGTCACGGATGGTGTGGGCGCGCAGGACCCGCATGCCGAGGGAGGCGGCGTTGGCGGCCAGGTCCACCGGGAGGGGATCGCCGGTGTACGTGCCGTCGGGGCTCCGGTAGCGGTAGGCGGTGCCGTACCGCTCGGCGCCGACCGACTCGGAGAGGCCGCCGATCGAGGCGTACCCGTGGTTCTGGAGGATGACGACCTTGAGCGGGACGCCCTCCTGGACGGCGGTGACGATCTCGGTGGGATTCATCAGGTACGTACCGTCGCCGACCAGCGCCCAGACGGGGCGGCCGGGGGCGGCGAGGGCGGTGCCGATGGCGGCGGGGATCTCGTATCCCATGCAGGAGTACCCGTATTCGACGTGGTACTGGTCGTGGGAGCGGGTCCGCCAGAGCTTGTGCAGGTCGCCGGGGAGCGAGCCGGCGGCGTTGATCAGGATGTCGTCGTCGCCGGCCAGGGTGTCGAGCAGGCCGAGGACCTGGGTCTGGGTGGGCCGCGTGTCCTCCGCCCCCGGGGCGTACGCGGCGGTGACGCGGGCCTCCCAGCCGGCTTTGAGCCCGGTGTACTCGGCCGTGTAGGCGGCCGGGACGGTGTGGCCCGCCAGGGCCCGGGCGAGGTCCTCCAGCCCCTCGCGGGCGTCGGCGACCAGCGGCAGGGCGGCCATCTTGTGGGCGTCGAAGCCGGTGACGTTCAGGTTGACGAACCGGACGCCGGGGCGGGCGAAGAGGGTGGCCGAGGCGGTGGTGAAGTCCGTGTAGCGGGTGCCGACGCCGATGACCAGGTCGGCGGTGCGGGCCAGGTGGTCGGCGGTGGAGGTGCCGGTGTGGCCGATGCCGCCGACGTCCGCCGGGTGGTCGTGGGGCAGGGAGCCCTTGCCGGCCTGGGTGGAGGCGACGGGGATGCCGGTCGCGTCGGCGAGGGCGCGCAGCGCGTCCTCGGCGCGGCTGTGGTGGACGCCGCCGCCCGCGACGATCAGGGGGCGCCGGGCCGCGCCGACCGCCCGGACGGCGGCGTCGAGTTCGCTGGTGTCGGGCCGTGGGCGGCGCACCCGCCAGACGCGTTCGGCGAAGAACTCCTCGGGCCAGTCGTACGCCTCGGCCTGGACGTCCTGCGGGAGCGCGAGGGTGACCGCGCCGGTGGTGGCGGGGTCGGTGAGGACGCGCATGGCCGCGAGGGCGGCGGGGACCAGCGCCTCGGGGCGGGTGACCCGGTCGAAGTACCGGGACACCGGGCGCAGCGTGTCGTTGACGGAGACGTCCCCCGCGTGGGGCACTTCGAGCTGCTGGAGGACGGGGTCGGCGGGCCGGCCGGCGAAGGTGTCGCCGGGCAGGAGCAGCACCGGGAGGTGGTTGACGGTGGCGAGTGCGGCGCCGGTGACCAGGTTGGTGGCGCCGGGGCCGATGGAGGTGGTGACGGCGTGGGCGGAGAGGCGGTTGGACTGGCGGGCGTAGCCGACGGCGGCGTGGACCATGGCCTGTTCGTTGCGGCCCTGGTAGTAGGGCATCTCGTCGGCGTACTCGACGAGGGCCTGGCCGATGCCCGCCACGTTGCCGTGGCCGAAGATGCCCCAGGTGGCGCCGATGAGCCGCCGGCGCCGCCCGTCGCGTTCGGTGTACTGGCGGGCCAGGAAGGCGACGAGCGCCTGGGCGGTGGTGAGTCGTCGGGTGCTCATCGGTATCCCTCCGCGTGATCGGGGTGGAAGCTGATCTTCCACTCCCGTTCGTCGCCGGGCCCGGCCATGACGTTGAGGTAGTACATGGCGTGTCCGGGCTGGGCGATGGACGGCCCGTGCCAGCCGTCGGGTACGAGGACGGCGTCGCCGCCGCGGACCTCGGCGAGGAGATCGGCGCCGCCCGGGCGGGAGGGCGACACGCGCTGGTAGCCCACGCCGTCGCCGTCGATCTCGAAGTAGTAGATCTCCTCCAGCTCCGCCTCCCGGCTGGGGAGGTGCTCGTCGTGCTTGTGCGGCGGGTAGGAGGACCAGTTGCCGCCGGGGGTGACGACCTCCACGGCGATGAGCCGGTCGCACGGGAAGGCGTCGGCGGCGGCGAAGTTGCGCACCTCGCGGGCGCAGGTGCCGCTGCCGCGCGCCTCCACCGGTACCTCCGGCGCGGGGCCGTAGCGAGCGGGGAGTCGTCGCTCGCACTTCGCTCCTGCCAGGGCGAAGCGGCCTCCCGCGCCGGAGGCGATCTGGGCGTGGGCGTCACGCGGTAGGTAGGCGAAGTCGGTGACGCCGCTGAACACGCCGTCCCGGCCGCGCAGTTCGATGGGATCGGCGTCGATCCGCACCGTACAGCCCCCGGTGAGGGGAAGCAGGATCCACTCGCTCTCCCCGGTGTCGAACCGGTGGCTCCCGCCGGGGCCGAGGTCGAGGATCCGGAGCGCGGAGTGGCTCCAGCCGGCCCGTTCGGGGTCGATGTGCAGGGCGTAGGGCCCGCGGGCCGCCTGGCCCCGCGGGAGGTGAAGCTGCCGCTCGGTCATGATCTCTCCGTATCCTCCTGGGCGGTTCCTCGGAGCAGGCCGACGGCCGTGTCGACGGCGGCGGCGACGTCCCCGTCCGCCGGGTAGAGCAGGGTGCGGCCCGCCACCAGCCCCTGGACGGTGGGCAGCCGCAGCGCCGTGCCCCACTTCTCGTACGCCGCGTCCTGGTCGGGACCGACGTCGCCGCCGAGGAGGACGGCCGGCAGGGTGGTGGTCGCCATGACCCGGGCCATGTCGTCGGGGTCGTCGGTGACGGGGACCTTGAGCCAGGTGTACGCGGAGGTGCCGGCGAGCCCGGAGGCGATGGCGAGCGACGTGGTCACCGCCTCGGGGCTCAGGTCGTTGCGCACGCGGCCGTCGGCCGGGTCGCGGCGGGACAGGAACGGCTCGACGAAGACGGGGAGCCGCCGCTCGGCCATGGCTTCGATGGTGCGGGCGGCGGTGGCGAGGGTGCTGAGGGAGCCGGGGTCGGTGCGGTCGATGCGCAGCAGGAGCTTGCCGGCGTCGAAGCCGAGGCGGGCCAGGTCCTCGGGGCGGTGGCCGGTGAACCGGTCGTCGAACTCGAAGGCGGCGCCGGCGAGCCCGCCGCGGTTCATGGAGCCCATGACGACCTTGTCCTCCAGGGCGCCCAGGAGCAGCAGGTCGTCCAGGATGTCGGCGGTGGCGAGGACGCCGTCCACGCCGGGGCGGGAGAGCGCCAGGCAGAGCCGTTCCAGCAGGTCGAGGCGGTTGGCCATGGCGAGCGGCCGGTCGCCCACGGCCAGCGCGCCTCGGGCCGGATGGTCGGCCGCGACGATCATCAGCCGGCCGGAGTCGCCCAGCAGGGCCCGCCGCCTTCGCCGCGCGGCGGCCTCCGCGACGGCCTCGGGGTGCCGGGCGCGGACCGCGACGAGCCGCGCGAGGTCGACGCTCACGGTGTGCCGCCGCCCCGGAGCACCCGCTCCACCTCCTCAGGGAACGGCATGGCGGAGGAGCAGGCCAGGCGGGAGGCGACGATGGCGCCCGCCGCGTTGGCGTACCGCACGGTCCGCTCCAGGTCCCAGCCCGCGAGGAGCCCGTGGCACAGCGCCCCGCCGAACGCGTCGCCCGCGCCCAGGCCGTTGACCACCTCGACGGGCACGGGCGGGACGTCGGCGGTGTCGCCGTCGGCGGTCATGGCCAGGACGCCCTTCGGGCCCCGCTTGACCACGGCGAGGCGGACGCCTGTGGCGAGCAGGGCGCGGGCGGCGGCGTACGGTTCGCGCTCACCGGTGGCGATCTCGCACTCGTCGAGGTTGCCGACGGCGACGGTGGCGTGCCGCAGGGCGGCGCGGTAGTGGGGGCGGGCCGCTTCGGCGCCGGGCCAGAACATCGGCCGCCAGTCGAGGTCGAGGACGGTGGTGCCGTTCCCGGCCCGGTGGGCGAGGGCGGCGAGGGTGGCGCCGCGGCTGGGTTCGGCGGACAGGCCGGTGCCGGTCGTCCAGAGCACCCGGGCGGCGGCGATGGCGGCCAGGTCCAGCTCGTGCTCGTGGATCTCCAGGTCGGGGGCCTTGGGGTGGCGGTAGAAGTACAGCGGGAAGTCGTCGGGCGGGAAGAGTTCGCAGAAGGTGAGCGGCGTCGGGTAGGCCTCGACCGGCGTCACCCACCGGTCGTCCACGCCGAAGTCCCGCAGTTCCTGGTGCAGGTAGGCGCCGAACGGGTCGGCGCCCGTGCGGGTGATCAGCGCGGTGCGCCGGCCGAGCCGGGCGGCCGCCACGGCCACGTTGGCGGCCGAGCCGCCGAGGAACTTGCCGAACGTCTCGACCCGGGCCAGCGGGACCCCGGTCCGGAGCGGGTAGAGGTCCACCCCGATGCGTCCCATGCTGATGAGGTCGTACGGATCGGACACCATCCCTTGTTCCCCTTCGCGTCGGCACCGTGATCAGGTCTAGCCGCCACGGGAGGGCCTGTCAACATTTTGTCCGGACATTCGGACCAATGCTTGACGCTCCTCCGCGTCCGCCACCAAGCTGGGGCCCATGACGCCGCTGTCACCGCCGCCGCTGTCCCGCATCCGGATCGGTTCCGCCCCCGACTCGTGGGGGGTGTGGTTCCCGGACGATCCCCGGCAGGTCCCCTGGCAGCGCTTCCTCGACGAGGTCGCCGCGGCCGGGTACGAGTGGATCGAACTCGGTCCGTACGGCTACCTTCCCACCGACCCGGCCCGGCTCACCGAGGAGACGGCCCGGCGCGGGCTGAAGGTCTCGGCGGGGACCGTCTTCACCGGCCTGCACCACGGCGACGCCGTCTGGGACCGCACCTGGGCGCACGTCGCGGACAACGCCGCGCTCGCCCGCGCGATGGGCGCCGGGCACCTGGTCGTCATCCCGTCCTTCTGGCGGGACGACAAGACCGGCGAGGTGCTGGAGGACCGCCACCTCACCGCCGGACAGTGGCGCGACCTGGCCCGGCTGACCGAGCGCCTCGGCGCCGAGGTGCGCGACCGCTTCGGCCTGCGCGTCGTCGTCCACCCGCACGCCGACACCCATATCGACACCGAGGAGAACGTCAGCCGCTTCCTCGACGCCACCGACCCCGAACTCGTCGCGCTCTGCCTGGACACCGGGCACTACGCGTACTGCGGCGGCGACAGCGTCAAGCTGATCGAGACGTACGGCGAACGCATCGGCTACCTGCACCTCAAGCAGGTCGACCCCGAGGTCCTCGCCCGGGTCGTCGCCGAGGGCACCCCGTTCGGCCCGGCCGTCGCGCGCGGCGTCATGTGCGAACCCCCCTCCGGCGTCCCGGCCCTGGAACCCGTCCTCGCCGCCGCCCAGGCCCTGGACGTCGACCTGTTCGCCATCGTCGAGCAGGACATGTACCCCTGCCCTCCGGACCAGCCCTACCCCATCGCCGCCCGCACCCGCCGCTTCCTCCGCTCCTGCGGAGCCTGAACGGCACACCCGCGCAGCGGACGCCCCGGGCTCGGCGGCCTCGGGCCTCGTCGCGCACCCAGGTGGCGAAGGACGGGGCTTTGGGGGGACAGCCCCCGTATCCATGCGGGCGTCAGCCGGATGGGCAACCGGTGCGGCGACCGGCAGGCTGATGCGGGAAGGCACAGGCAACAGAAACGGGAGCGATCGATGAATGTGCGTGCACGGGCGGCTGCACTGCTGGCGGGGATATGCGCGGTGGCGGTGTCAGGGGTCTTTCCGGCGGCCGCCGGGGAGCGGACGCCGGCCTCGCCGCCCGCCGGGCTCGCCGAGGCCCTCGAGCAGACGGTCGCGGACGGATTCCCGGGTGCCGTGGCGTATGCCAGACGCGGTGAGTGGGAGTCCCGCTCGGCGGCCGGACTCGCGGACACGGCGAGCGGCGAGCGAGCCCGGCCGGACCAGCGGTTCCGGATCGCCAGTAACACCAAGTCGTTCGTGTCGACGGTGCTTCTGCAACTGGAGGGCGAGGGAAGGCTCTCGCTCGACGACAGCGTGGAGAAGTGGCTGCCCGGCGTGGTCCGGGGGAATGGCAACGACGGCCGGGCCGTCACCGTCCGGCAACTGCTCAACCACACCTCGGGCATCTACGACCCCACCACCGAGCCGGAGTTCTTCGCGCCCTATCTGGAGCGCCATGAGTGGGACCACGTGTACACCCCCCGGGAGGTGATCGACCGCGCCGTCCGGCACAAGCCGCTGTTCGCGCCCGGCGGCGGCTGGTCGTACTCCAACACCAACTACCTGCTCGCCGGTCTGGTGATCGAGGCGGTCACGCATCACAGCGCGCCCTCGGAAATCCACCGGCGGATTCTCGCCCCGCTGGGACTGAAGGACACCTCCTTTCCGCTGACCGACCCGTCCATTCACGGTCCCCATCTGCACGGTTACGACCTCACGGGGCGGGATGTGACCCGGTTCAGCCCGTCGTACGACTGGACCGCGGGTGCCATGATCTCCACGGTCGGCGACCTGGCCCGGTTCCACCGGGCCCTGTTCAGCGGCAAGCTGCTGCGCCCCGCCCAGCAGCGGGAACTCCTGACCACGGTGCGGTTCCCCCGGAAGCCGGCGTACGGACTCGGCGTGCAACGCATGAACATGCCGTGCGGCTCGGAGCCGGGCACCAAGCCGGTCAGCGCCTGGGGGACCGACGGCGGTGGACCTGGCTTCACCAGCGTGTCCCTCACCACCACGGACGGCGAGCGACAGCTCGTCCTCGCCGTCAATGTCTACGACCTCGGCGCCGACCTGAGAGGCAAGTCGCCCCTCCCGGGGAACAAGGGGCTGATGAAGGCCCAGACGGCAGCCCTGTGCGACTGAGGCGGCGCCAGGTCGTCGCGGTCACGCCCCACGGCCGGACCCGCCGCCGGCGCACATCTCCCCGTTCCGGTCCGGGACTCGGGCGCGTACCGGCGGAAGCGGCCACGTCCTTGTCACAGTGATCTCCTCCGTGTCACGCATATCTCCATTACGCGGGTCTTCGGTCACAAGCGTTCAACAGCCCCTTCCCGCCGGTCACTCGCTGTCGTTCAACGGGCACAGGCTGAGTTGATCGCCAGCGCCGACGCCGTGGCTCCCCCGCCGGTCCTCCCGGACCGCCACCGCGGCGCGCGCAAGGAGGTGCACAGATGACGGACAGCAGGCTCTGGTCCTACAAGGAGATCGCCGCGCACATCCGGGTGCAGCCGGACACGGTCCGCTCGTACCGGAAGCACGGCCTGCTCCCCAAGCCCGACCACGTGGAGGGCGGCAAGCCCTACTGGCACCCGGACACGATCCGCGTCTGGGTGGCCAACCGCCCCGGCAACCGGGGCCGCGGGGACTGACGGCCCCGCCGTGGAGCACGGCCCCGTCCGGGGGCCCGGCCCCGCGCCGGCCCCGGCGCGGGGCCGGCCGCACATATCGCCTTGCCCGTCCCCGGCGGCGGGCCGGAGGATCGCCGGATGAACGACTTCTCCGTCAAACCCACCCTCACCGGCGAGCACGTGGTGCTGCGGCCGGTCACCGAGGACGACGCCGCGGTGATCGCGGAGATCCTTTCGGACCCGGAGGTACTGACCTTCACCGGCACCCCCGAGGGCGCGCCGCCGCCCTCCCCCGCCTCCCTGCGCGCCTGGTACGGCTCGCGCGGCGAGCGGACCGACCGTCTGGACCTCGCCCTGGTCGACCGGGCCTCCGGGGAGACGGTGGGCGAGCTCGTCCTCAACGAGTGGGACGAACCGAACCGTAGCTGCAACTTCCGCACCCTGGTCGGCCCCCGTGGACGTGACCGGGGCCTGGGGACCGAGGCGATCCGGCTCCTGCTCGCCCACGGCTTCGGCGAGCTGGGGCTGAACCGGATCTCGCTGGGCGTCTTCGCCTTCAACCCGCGCGCGATCCGGGTCTACGAGAAGGTCGGCTTCGTCCGGGAAGGTGTCGAGCGCGAGGCGCTGCGGCACCGCGGCCGGTGGGTCGACTCGGTGTGGATGTCGGTCCTGGCCCGGGAGTGGGCCGTCCACCGCGGGCACCCGGAGAGGGCGGCCGGTGCGGCGCGCGGGAGCGACCCCACTGGAATTCATACCCCCTAGGGGTATACAGTGAGGAACGTCAGGACGTCACGGCATGCCCGTACGCCCCTGCCGCACCAGACTGCGACCGAACAGGAGAACACCATGACCTCCGAGACGAGGACCGAGCTTCCCCAGGCCACCGGGTCCTGCTGCTCCCCCGCCGGCTCCTGCCACGACGGCGCGGAGGCGGCCGCCACCGGCGGCGTCACCACCGTCTACGAGGTCCGGGGCATGACCTGCGGCCACTGCGAGGGCGCCGTGACCGAGGAGGTCTCCGGGATCGCCGGCGTCACCTCCGTGCAGGCGGTCGCCTCGACCGGCCTGGTCACCGTGGTCTCGGAAGCCGCGCTGGACGAGGCCGCGGTGCGCGCCGCGGTCGACGAGGCGGGATACGAGCTCGTCGGCCGCGCCTGACGCCACGGCCGGCCGGCGGACCCGCCGGCCGAGCACGCCACCCCGGCCGGGCCGGGCCGCACCGCGACGGCGGGCGGCCGGCCCGGCCGCGGCTTTTCCTCCCCCTTTGGTGGTGACTGTCGGTCTTCCGGGCCACTGCTCCACGTGATTTCACCTTCACGTGACTCACAGGACCTTCACAAAGAGACCTAGATCACAGATATTTGGGGGTAACCATTCGGACCGCTCGCGAGTCTGAATGGGCGATGCCAAGAACGTCTTGGGGGACGTTCATGGGATGTCTTGGGGGACGTCCCAGGCAAGCGTTGGCCGGGGCACGTGCACCGGGGAGCTTTGAGCGGCCCTCCCGTACGTACCCCGGCAGATCGCATCGCGAGCTTCTGCTGCAACCCGGCAGACGCCCGGACCCGGATCCCGTGGGGGGAATCCGTTCCGGGGATATGGGAAGCGCCCCGCTCGCCGACCCGTGGGGGGATCGGCGGCGGGGCGCTTCTCGATGAGCGTGGCGTCAGCGGCTCTCGACCGGGACGAAGTCACGCAGGACCTCGCCGGTGTAGATCTGGCGCGGGCGGCCGATGCGGGAACCCGGCTCCTTGATCATCTCGTGCCACTGGGCGATCCAGCCCGGCAGCCGGCCCAGCGCGAAGAGCACCGTGAACATCTCGGTCGGGAAGCCCATCGCCCGGTAGATCAGACCCGTGTAGAAGTCGACGTTCGGGTAGAGGTTGCGCGAGACGAAGTAGTCGTCGGCGAGCGCGTGCTCCTCCAGCTTCAGCGCGATGTCCAGCAGCTCGTCGGACTTGCCGAGCGCCGAGAGGACGTCGTGCGCCGCCGCCTTGATGATCTTCGCCCGGGGGTCGAAGTTCTTGTAGACGCGGTGGCCGAAGCCCATCAGACGGACGCCGTCCTCCTTGTTCTTCACCTTGCGGATGAAGGAGTCGACGTCGCCGCCGCTGGCCTGGATGCCCTGGAGCATCTCCAGCACCGACTGGTTGGCGCCACCGTGCAGGGGGCCCCACAGGGCCGAGATGCCGGCGGAGATGGAGGCGAACATGTTCGCCTGCGACGAGCCGACCAGGCGCACGGTGGAGGTGGAGCAGTTCTGCTCGTGGTCCGCGTGCAGGATGAGCAGCTTGTCGAGCGCGGAGACCACGACCGGGTCCAGCTCGTACTCCTGGGCGGGGACCGAGAAGGTCATGCGCAGGAAGTTCTCGACGTAGGACAGGTCGTTGCGCGGGTAGACGAACGGGTGGCCGATCGACTTCTTGTACGCGTAGGCCGCGATCGTGGGCAGCTTGGCCAGCAGCCGGATCGTGGAGAGGTGACGCTGCTTCTCGTCGAACGGGTTGTGGCTGTCCTGGTAGAACGTCGACAGCGCGCTGACCACGGAGGAGAGCATCGCCATCGGGTGGGCGTCGCGCGGGAAGCCGTCGAAGAACCGCTTGACGTCCTCGTGCAGCAGGGTGTGCTGCGTGATCTCGTTGCGGAAGGCCGCCAGCTCGTCGACCTTGGGCAGCTCACCGTTGATCAGCAGGTACGCCACCTCGAGGAAGGTGGAGCGCTCGGCAAGCTGCTCGATGGGGTAGCCGCGGTACCGCAGAATGCCCTGCTCGCCGTCCAGGTAGGTGATCGCGGATTTATAGGCGGCGGTGTTGCCGTATCCACTGTCCAGGGTCACCAGACCGGTCTGGGCTCGGAGCTTCCCGATGTCGAAGCCCTTGTCACCGACGGTGCTCTCGACCACCGGGTAGGTGTATTCACCGTCCGCGTACCGCAGTACTACAGAGTTGTCGCTCACGTCATCCCTCACCGACGTAGTGCCTCTTCTTCGAGGTGCCCTGACTGTCTCTACCATCCCCCACTTGGCCCAGCAGAGTGCACTCGGGGTCGACCATTCGGCCAATTGGCGGCACTCAGTGCCGTCAACCTGCTCATCCTGCCCCCTTCGCCCCGCTTGCGAAAGTCCGGATGATCCTCAGGTGATGTTTCCCACCCCTACCTCACCTTTCAGCCGATAATGCAGTGAGGTAAAGCGCCGCCCGGCGGACACCGTCCGGACGGCCTGACCGATCGCCTTGCGTGATCCCACGAGGACGACGAGTTTCCGGGCCCGTGTCACGGCCGTATAGAGCAGGTTCCGCTGGAGCATCATCCACGCCCCGGTGGTGACCGGGATCACCACCGCCGGGTACTCGCTGCCCTGCGAGCGGTGGATCGTGACGGCGTAGGCGTGGGCCAGCTCGTCCAGCTCGTCGAAGTCGTACGGCACCTCCTCGTCCTCGTCGGTCAGCACCGTCAGCCGCTGCTCGTCCACGTCGAGCGAGGTGACCACGCCGACCGTGCCGTTGAAGACGCCGTTCGCCCCCTTCTCGTAGTTGTTGCGCACCTGTGTGACCTTGTCGCCGACGCGGAAGACCCTGCCGCCGAACCTCTTCTCCGGCACGTCGGGCCGCGCCGGGGTGATCGCCTGCTGAAGGAGCCCGTTCAGGGTGCCCGCGCCGGCCGGGCCCCGGTGCATCGGCGCCAGGACCTGCACGTCCCGGCGCGGGTCGAGACCGAACCTCGCCGGGAGGCGGCGGGCGGCCACGTCCACGGTGAGCCGGCCGGCCTCCTCGGTCTCCTCGGCGACGAACAGGAAGAAGTCCGGCAGCCCCGTGGTGACCGGCTGCTGACCGGAGTTGATGCGGTGGGCGTTGGTGACCACCCCGGACTGCTGGGCCTGCCGGAAGATCCGCGTGAGCCGCACCGCCGGGACGGGGCCGCCCGGCGCCAGCAGGTCCCCGAGCACCTCCCCCGCGCCCACGCTGGGCAACTGGTCGACGTCCCCCACCAGCAGCAGGTGCGCCCCCGGCGCCACCGCCTTGACCAGCTTGTTCGCCAGCAGCAGGTCCAGCATGGACGCCTCGTCGACGACGACCAGGTCGGCGTCGAGCGGCCGGTCCCGGTCGTACGCCGCGTCCCCGCCCGGCTTCAGCTCCAGCAGCCGGTGCACGGTGGACGCCTCCGCGCCGGTCAGCTCCGCCAGCCGCTTCGCCGCGCGACCGGTGGGTGCCGCGAGGACGACCTTGGCCTTCTTGGCGCGGGCCAGCTCCACCACCGACCGGACCGTGAAGGACTTGCCGCAGCCGGGACCCCCGGTCAGCACGGCCACCTTCTCGGTCAGGGCCAGGCGCACGGCCTGCTCCTGCTCCGGCGCCAGGTCCGCCCCCGTACGGTCGGCGAGCCACGCCAGCGCCTTGTCCCAGGCCACGTCCCGGAAGGCCGGCATCCGGTCCTCGCCGGTGCGCAGCAGCCGCTGGAGCTGCGCGGCCAGGGAGACCTCGGCCCGGTGGAACGGGATCAGGTAGACCGCCGTCAGCGGCTGCCCGTCCGGGCCCGGCACCCGCTCCCGCACGACGCCCTCCTCGTCGGCCACCAGGGCGGCCAGGCACTCGATCACCAGGCCCGTGTCGACCTGGAGCAGCTTCACGGCGTCGGAGATGAGCTGCTCCTCGGGCAGGAAGCAGTGCCCCTGGTCGGTGGACTGCGACAGGGCGTACTGCAACCCGGCCTTCACCCGCTCCGGGCTGTCGTGCGGTATCCCCACGGCCCGGGCGATCCGGTCGGCGGTGAGGAACCCGATGCCCCACACGTCGGCCGCCAGCCGGTAGGGCTGGTTCCGCACGACGGAGATCGAGGCGTCCCCGTACTTCTTGTAGATCCGCACCGCGAGGGAGGTGGAGACACCCACCCCCTGCAGGAAGACCATCACCTCCTTGATCGCCTTCTGCTCCTCCCACGCGGCGCCGATCATCTTCGTCCGCTTGGGACCCAGCCCGGGCACCTCGACGAGCCGCTTCGGCTCCCGCTCGATGACGTCGAGCGTCTCGACCCCGAAGTGCTCCACGATCCGGTCGGCGATGCGCGGTCCGATGCCCTTGATCAGCCCGGACCCCAGGTAGCGCCGGATGCCCTGGACGGTGGCGGGCAGCACGGTCGTGTAGTTCTCCACCGTGAACTGCTTGCCGTACTGCGGGTGCGACCCCCAGCGCCCCTCCATGCGCAGCGACTCCCCCGGCTGCGCGCCGAGCAGCGACCCGACCACCGTGAGCAGTTCCCCGCCCCCGCGCCCGGTGTCGACCCGGGCCACCGTGTAGCCGTTCTCCTCATTGGCGTACGTGATCCGCTCCAGGACCCCTTCGACCACTGCCAGACTGGACATGCCCCGACGCTACCCGCCGGGTCCGACAGCCCGTACGGCCTATGGACAACTCCCGCCCACGGCCCGCGCCCGGACGCGGGTGAGCCCCCGCCTCATGCGGCGGGGGCTCACCCGTCCCCGGTCTACTTCGTCCCGAGGTAGTAGCTGACCTGCGGCGGCTGGTTGTAACCGGTGTTCTGCCAGGCCACGCCCGTGCGGTACACCCGGTCGTGCATCAGCGTCGGGAGCCGGTACTCCGTCGGGTGCGGAGTGCTGTAGAGCCGCAGCGCCGTGGAGTCGGCGTTCCGCCAGATCATCTCCTCGCGCCAGTCGCCGAGCAGATCCGCGGAGAGCGCCGGGCTGCCCTTCGTCCAGTTGTTGGACTTGGCGTCCTGGTCGTACCAGATGCGGGAGAGTTCGCTGTCGCCGTCGTACTTGAGGACCTGGCCGGAGCCCGCCCTCGCCGAGCCCGACCAGCGGTGATCGAGCAGCTCACGGTTGGCGTCACCGTCCCACCAGATCGCGGAGTTGTACGAGGGGCCGCCGCCGAACGCCGGAACGCTGTCGCTGATCTTCCTGCCGGCCGCCGTATAGAGCCCGCCGCCACTGGACCAGCACTCGGCGCCCGCGTACTGCCTCGTCAGGTCCGCGCAGATGCCGCGGCCGACGTCCGTGCCGGTCTTCCGGCCCCACAGGACCCGGCCGGTCTTCGCATCGTGCATCTCGAAGCCGTACGCGGAGTCCTTGTGCTCGTGCACGTTGAAGGACTCCAGGCCGGGGCGCGCCGGGTCCAGGTCGCCGACGTGCAGGGCGTCGCCGTGGCCCAGTCGCGTGGTCCACAGGCCGGAGCCGTTGTCGTCGACGGCCATCGCGCCGTACAGGATCTCGTCCCTGCCGTCACCGTCGACGTCGGCCACCGCGAGGTTGTGATTGCCCTGCTGGTCGTAACCCTTGCCGCGGTTGGCCGAGCTGTTGCTGTCGAACTTCCAGCGCCGGGTCAGCTCCGACCCGTTCCAGTCGTACGCGGCGAGCGCGGTACGTGCGTAGATACCGCGCGTGAAGACCATGCTGGGCCTGGTTCCGTCGAGGTAGGCGGTGGCGGAGAGCAGCCTGCCCTCGCGGTTGCCCCAGGTGTCGCCCCAGTCGGCGACGGAGCCGCGAGCGGGCTCGAACGGCACGGAGTCCATCACCTTGCCGCTCGCACCGTTGAAGACGGACAGATACTCGGCTCCACGGAGGACCGCGCAATTGTCCCCGAGGTGCGAAGCGTTCCTGTCGCCGATGACGGTGCCCGCCGCGTCCTTCGACCCGTCGGACGTGCGGACGGCCATCTCGGCCTTGCCGTCGCGGTCGTAGTCGAAGACCTGGAAAGAGTCGTAGTGGGAGCCGCTGCGGACGTTGGTGCCGAGATCGATCCGCCAGAGCCGCTTGCCGCTCAGCTTGTAGGCGTCGTAGATCGTGGGCCCGGTGCAGGCACCGGAGTTGGCCACGTCGGTGGCGTTCGAGGGCACCCATTTGACGACCAACTCGTACCGGCCGTCGCCGTCCAGGTCGCCCGCCGAGGTGTCGTTGGCGGAGTAGGTGTAGGCGACGCCGTCGCGGGTGGTGCCGCCGGCGGGCTTCTGCAGGGGGATGTCGAGGCGTCCCGACCCCCACACGCCGGCCTTCTCGCCGGGCCCTTCCCTGCCGTCGACGACGGCACGGATCTCGTACACCGACGAGGTGTTGCCCCCGGCGTCCAGGTAGTTGGTCTTCCGGGTCTCCTCGATGAGTCTGCCGCCCCGGTAGAGCTTGAAGGAGACGCCGTCCGGGTCGTCGCCGAGCATCCGCCAGGTGACGAGCGTTCCCCCGTTCGCGGGCACCGCGACCAGGCCGCGGTCGAGGCGCTCCGCGATCCGGGCGGCGGCCAGGGCCTTCGTCGCTCTGTCGGCGGGCGCGGGCAGGGCGTCGGCGGCGTCCGCGAACCGGTTCAGGGCCAGGGAACCGCCGGTGCCGACGAGGACGGCGGCGAGAGCCGCCGCGAGGAGCCGGCCTCTGCGGCTGCGGCGGTGGGTTGCGGGAGGGGCAAGGGACATGGGGACCTCACGTGCAGGGGCATTGACACCCACCAGTCGCCGCCGCCACCCAAAAGGTTTCCCTTTCAACGGTCAGATTCCGGACCAGGTGGCACGCGGGTGGTCGCGCCACTCGCCCGGGGACGGTCCCCGGGCACCCGGCCTCGCCCGTCACGCCGGGACCAGGGCGTCGTCTGCCCCTGCACGTCCGGCGGCGACCGGTGCGCCATGTCGCACGGAAGGGGCCCGGTCCTTGGACCGGGCCCCGAGCGCTCCCCCGTCAGGGCTTCCTGAATCCCCCCGGATCCCCCCGAAGCCCTGACGCCACGTATGACACGCGTCGCCGCCCAAGGGTTGTACGGATACGGCGGCGATTCTCAGAGCACGTGCTCGACGTACCGCCGAGCCGTCTCCTCCAGGACCTCGGTGCCGTCCCGGGCCCACAGGTCGTCGTTGAAGAGCTCCACCTCGACGGGGCCCGTGTAGCCGGACGCGTCGACCAGTTCGCGCCAGGCACGCAGGTCGATGGCGCCGTCGCCGAGCCGGCCGCGCCCGGTGAGGACGCCGGCGGGGAGGGGGGTGGTCCAGTCGGCGAGCTGGAAGGCGTGGAGGCGGCCCTGGGCGCCGGCTCGGGCGACGGCGGCGGGGGCGCGGTCGTCCCACCAGACGTGGTACGTGTCGACCACGACGCCGACCTGGGAGGCGGGGAAGGGCTCCGCGAGGGCGAGGGCCTGGTCGAGGGTGGAGACCGCGCACCGGTCCGCCGCGTACATGGGGTGCAGGGGTTCGATGGCCAGGCGGACGCCCCGGGAGGCGGCGTAGGGGGCGAGTTCGGCCAGGGCGTCGGCGATGCGGGACCGGGCCGAGGCCAGGTCCTTGCTCCCGGGCGGGAGGCCGCCGGAGACCAGGACCAGGGTGTCGGTGCCGAGGACCGCCGCCTCGTCGACGGCCGCGCGGTTGTCGTCCAGGTTCGGCGCGGTGGTGAAGAACCCGCCCCGGCACAGGGTGGTGACGGCGAGCCCCGCGTCGCGGACGAGCGTGGCGGTGGCCTCCAGGCCGTACGCGGCGACCGGTTCGCGCCACAGGCCGACGCCGGGGATGCCGAGGCGCACGCAGGCCGCCGTGAGCTCGGGCAGCGGGAGCTGCCGCACGGTCATCTGGTTGACGCTGAGGCGGGCCAGGCCGCTCATCGCCCGGCTCCGTAAACCGCCAGGTAGGACCGCATACGGGACTCGGCCAGCGCCGGGTCCGGGAACAGCCCGAGCCGGTCGGCCAGTTCGTAGGCCCGCGCCAGGTGCGGGGCGGAGCGGGCCGACTGGAGGCCGCCGACCATGGTGAAGTGGTCCTGGTGGCCCGCCAGCCAGGCCAGGAACACCACACCCGTCTTGTAGAAGCGGGTCGGCGCCCCGAACAGGTGGCGGGAGAGGGCGACGGTCGGGTCCAGGAGCGCCCGGAAGCCCTCCGTGTCGCCGGTGTCCAGAGCCCGTACCGCCCGGGCCGCCAGCGGGCCGAGCGGGTCGAGGACACCGAGCAGGGCGTGGCTGAAACCCTGGCCGTCGCCCTCGATCAGCTCGGGGTAGTGGAAGTCGTCGCCGGTGTAGCAGCGCACGCCCTCGGGCAGGCGGCGGCGCAGGTCGACCTCGCGGCGGGCGTCCAGCAGGGACACCTTGACCCCGTCGACCTTGTCCGGGTGCTCGGCGACGACCTTCAGGAGGGTGTCGGTGGCGGCGTCCGGGTCGGCCGAGCCCCAGTAGCCCTCCAGGGCCGGGTCGAACACCGGGCCGAGCCAGTGCAGGATGACGGGTCCGCGCGCCTGGCGCAGCAGGTGGGTGTAGACGCTCAGGTAGTCCTCGGACGACCGCGCGGCCGCCGCGAGGGCGCGGGAGGCCATGAGGACGGGCTGGGCGCCGGCGTCCTCGACGAGGGCCAGTTGCTCCTCGTACGCGCCGCGGACGGTGGCGAGGTCCGCCGGGGCGGTGAGCTGGTCCGTGCCCGCGCCCGCCGCGATCCGGCCGCCGGCCGCCCTCGCCTCGGCGGCGGAGCGGCGGATCAGTTCGGCGGCGCACGCCCAGTCCAGACCCATGCCGCGCTGGGCGGTGTCCATGGCTTCGGCGACGCCCAGGCCGTGGGACCACAGGTGGCGGCGGAAGGCGAGGGTGGCGTCCCAGTCGACGGCCGCCGGGGAGCCGGGGGAGACGTCCGCGTACGGATCGGCCACCACATGGGCGGCGGCGAGGACCGTACGGGAGGTGAGGGGGGCGCCACCGGGGCGGAGGTCCGCGGGCGTGGCGCGCGGCTCGTACGTGCCGTGCGGGAGCCGGATCGTCACAGCACCAGCTCCGGCACGTCGTGACGGCGGCCCTCCGCCGAGGACTTCAGGCCCAGCTCGGCGAGCTGCACGCCGCGCGCGCCGGCCAGCAGGTCCCAGTGGTACGGCTCGTCGAGCACGACGTGGCGGAGGAACAGCTCCCACTGGGCCTTGAAGCCGTTGTCGAACACGGTGTTGTCCGGGACCTCCTGCCACTGGTCGCGGAACGCCTCCGTGGCGGGGACGTCCGGGTCCCAGACGGGCCGGGGGGTGGTGGAGCGGTGCTGGACGCGGCAGCCGCGCAGTCCGGCGACGGCCGAGCCGTGGGTGCCGTCGACCTGGAACTCGACCAGTTCGTCGCGGTGGACGCGTACCGCCCAGGAGGAGTTGATCTGGGCGACGGCGCCGCTCTCCAGCTCGAAGATGCCGTAGGCGGCGTCGGCGGCGGTGGCGGCGTACGGTTTGCCGTCCTCGTCCCAGCGCCACGGGACGTGCGTGGTGACGTGGGCGGTGACGCCGGTGACCCGGCCGAACAGCTCGCGCAGCACGTACTCCCAGTGCGGGAACATGTCGACGACGATGCCGCCGCCGTCCTCCGCGCGGTAGTTCCAGGACGGCCGCTGGGCCTCCTGCCAGTCGCCCTCGAAGACCCAGTAGCCGAACTCCCCGCGTACGGAGAGGATCTCGCCGAAGAAGCCGCCGTCGACGAGGCGCTTCAGCTTCCGCAGGCCCGGCAGGAAGATCTTGTCCTGGACGACGCCGTGCTTGACGCCGGCGGCGCGGGCGAGGCGGGCGAGTGCGAGGGCGCCGGCGGTGTCGGTGGCCGTCGGCTTCTCGGCGTAGACGTGCTTGCCGGCGGCGATGGCCCGGGTGAGGGCGTCGACGCGGGCGGAGGTCACCTGGGCGTCGAAGTAGACGTCGGTGGTGTCGTCGGCGAGGACCGCGTCGAGGTCGGTGGACCACTCGGTCAGTCCGTGGCGGCCGGCGATCTCGCGCAGGGCGTGCTCGCGGCGGCCGACGAGGACGGGCTCCGGCCACAGCACCCGCCCGTCGCCGAGGTCCAGGCCGCCCTGGTCGCGGATCGCGAGAACGGACCGCACCAGGTGCTGCCGGTAACCCATCCGCCCCGTGACGCCGTTCATGGCGATGCGCACGGTTCTGCGTGTCACGAAGGTCCTCCCAGTGTCCTCGGCGCGCGGGACCGGTCGGCCCGCGGGCGGGGTGCCCGGGGAAGACATGCCCGTACACCAGGACAGCAAGCGCTTTCTACGCCCAATGACGCTAGCCTGCCGACGGCAGCCCGTACAAGGGGGCCGGTCCGACTCTCCTCGGAGGAACGCGATGACAGTCACCCTGGCCGATGTGGCGGCACGCGCCCGGGTGTCCCCGGCCACCGTCTCCCGGGTCCTGAACGGCAACTACCCGGTGGCCGCCCCCACCCGGGAGCGGGTGCTGCGCGCGGTCGACGAGCTGGACTACGTGCTGAACGGCCCCGCCAGCGCGCTGGCCGCCGCCACCTCCGACCTGGTCGGCATCCTCGTCAACGACATCGCCGACCCCTTCTTCGGGATCATGGCCGGGGCGGCGCAGCAGGCGATCGGCGAGGGCGCGCGGGGCCGGGCGGGCGGCGAAAAGCTGGCCGTCGTCTGCAACACGGGCGGCTCCCCCGAGCGGGAGCTCACCTATCTGACCCTCCTTCAGCGCCAGCGCGCCGCCGCCGTCGTGCTGACCGGGGGCGCGGTGGAGGACCCCGGGCACGGCGCGGCCATGGCGGCGAAGCTGGCCAGGCTCGCGGACGCCGGTACGCGGGTGGTGCTGTGCGGCCGGCCGCCGGTGCCGGCGGCGGGCGGGGCGGTCGTGGCGGCGCTGGCGTTCGACAACCGGGGCGGGGCGCGGCGGCTGACGGAGCATCTGCTGGAGCTCGGCCACCGGCGGATCGGGTACGTCGCCGGCCCGGCCGAGCGCACCACCACCCGCCACCGCCTGGAGGGCCACCGCGCGGCGACGGCCGCGGCGGGGCCGGGCGGCGGGGACCCGGACCGGCTCACCGTGCACGGGCCGTACGACCGGCGCTCCGGGTACGACGCCGCGCTGGAGCTGCTGGACCGCGAGCCGGGCCTGACGGCGATCGTCGCCGCCAACGACACGGTCGCGCTCGGCGTCTGTGCCGCGCTGCGCGACCGGGGCCTGCGGGTCCCGGACGACGTCTCCGTCGCGGGCTTCGACGACCTGCCGTTCTCGGTGGACGCGGTGCCCGCGCTCACCACCGTACGGCTGCCGCTGCACGAGGCGGGCGCGCGGGCCGGGCGGCTGGCGACGGGCACGGAGGCCCCGCCGCCGGGCGGTGTGGCGACGGTCGACGGCGAGCTGGTCATCCGCTCCTCCACCGGCCGCCCCCGCCGCGGCTGACCTCGCGCCGGCCGCGCGGGCCGCGCGGCCGGCGCCGACACGGGGCGGGCGCCGCGCCGGGGGCCGGTCATGACGGGGGGTCCTGCGGGTACGTTCCACGGAGTCGGACCGGACCGCGCCCCACGAAGGAGCTCCAGACCGTGAAGTACGCCTTCTCCACCCTCGGTGTCCCCGGGATGCCGGTGCCCGATGTCGTCCGTCTCGCCGCGGAGAGCGGCTACCAGGGCGTGGAGCTGCGCGCCCACCCCGAGGAACCGGTGCATCCGGGGCTCGTGGGGCACGAGCGGCGCGCCGTGGTGGAGGAGTTCGCCCGGCATGGGGTGGAGGTCCTGACGGTCGCCGGGTACGCGCGGGTGGCGGAGGCCGGTGACGACGAGCCGGTGTACGAGGAGCTGCACCGGCTCCTGTACCTGGCGGCCGACCTGGGCGCGTCGTACGTCCGGGTGTTCCCCGGCGGCGGTGAGCAGGACCCGGCGGAGGCGGACGCGACGGCGGCCCGGCGGCTGGGCGCGGCGGCGGAGGTCGCGGCGGACCTGGGCGTGCGGATCCTGGTGGAGACCCACGACTCGCACCGGACGGGCGCCGATCTGGCCCGGATCGTCGGGGCGGTCGGGCACAAGAACGTGGGCGCCCTGTGGGACGTGATGCACCCCTGGTCGGCCGGCGAGGCCCCGGCGGCGACGCACGCGGTGCTGGCCCCGTACCTCGGGTACGTCCAGGTGAAGGACATCGCCTCGGTGGAGGATCCCGCGCCGCTCCCGCTGGGCGCCGGGGTGCTGCCGCTCGCCGAGTGCCTGGCGCTGGTGGACGACGGGGCCGGTGAGCCCTGGGTGTGCTGGGAGTACGAGAAGCGGTGGTACCCCGGGGCGGCCGGCCTCCCGCCGCTGCTGGCCGCGGGGCGGGAGCACCTGGCCCGCATCGTCTAGCGGGGCCGTGGGGCGGGCCGGCCGGCGGACGTCCCGGAGGCGGGCCGGCCGGTGACGGGCGCGGCCGCCGCGGGCACGGGCACCGGCACGGGCGCGGCCTGGGGCTCAGCCGCGGGCAGGGGCGCCGGCCCGGGCGCGGACGCGGCGGCCCGCCGCCCCGGCCATGACGTCAGCGCCACGCCGCCCACCAGCAGGGCCGCCGCGCACCAGCGGAGGGGGCTCACGGTCTCGCCGAGGAACAGGGCGGCCGAGGACATGCCGAAGACGGGCACCAGCAGCGAGAAGGGGGCGACCGAGGAGGCGGGGTGACGGCGCAGCAGCCAGCCCCAGGCGCCGAAGCCGAACACGGTGGTGATCCAGGCGACGTAGACGATGACGCCCGCGCCGGTCCAGTCGAGCGCGCGCAGCGCGGCCCAGTCCCGCGAGGGGCCCTCCAGCAGCAGGGAGAGGGCGAGGAGCGGGAGGACCGGCACGGTGCTGACCCACACCATGAAGTTCAGCGCGTCGGGAGGGGCCGCCTTGCGGGTCATCACGTTCGACACGCCCCAGAAGGCGGCGGCCGCGACGCACAGCGCGAAGCCGAGCAGGGGCCCGGCGGTGCCCTCGTCGACGGCGGCGACCACGATCCCGCCGAGCGCCACGCCCATGCCGGCCAGCCGGACGCGGCCGGGCCGTTCGCCGAGCGCGGCGAAGGCGAACAGCGCGGTGAAGACCGCCTGGACCTGGAGGACCAGCGAGGACAGGCCCGCCGGGGCGCCCCGGTCCATGCCGGTGAAGAGCAGGCCGAACTTCGCGACGCCGAGCGTCAGTCCGACCCCAACGATCCACTTCCACGCCACCTTCGGCCGGCCCACGAGGAAGACGGCGGGCAGCGCGGCGACCAGGAAGCGGAGGGCGGAGAAGAGCAGGGGCGGGAAGTGGTCGAGGCCGATCTCGATGACGACGAAGTTGACCCCCCAGACGGCGGCGACGAGGGCGGCGAGGGCGAGGTGTGCTGGGCGCATGCGTCGAGCATCGCGAGTGATGACCATGTAGCACCAGCGCGGATCTCTTCATGGTTGGATGAAGCATCGCTAACGGGAGGGGGGCGTCGTGCTCGATCTCGGACGGCTGCGGGCGCTCCACGCCGTCTCGGTGTACGGGACGGTCGGCGCCGCCGCGGCCGCGCTCGGGTACACCCCGTCCGCCGTGTCGCAGCAGATCGCCAAGCTGGAGCGGGAGACCCGCACCACGCTGCTGGAGCGGCAGGGCCGGGGCGTGCGGCTCACGGACGAGGCGCGCCATCTGGCGGCGACGGCGCGGCAGTTGCTGGCGCTGGTCGAGGAGGCGGAGGTGCGTCTGGAGGAGCGCCGCGGCCTGCCGGCCGGGCGGCTGTCGATCGGGTGCTTCGCCAGCGCGGCCCGGGGGCTGATGCCCCGGGCGCTCGGGGAGCTGGCCCGGCGGCACCCGGCGCTGGACGCCCGGCTGACGGAGGTGGACCCGCACCTGTCGGTCGACCTGGTGGCGCGGGGCGTGATCGACCTGGCCGTGGCGCACGACTGGGACATCGCGCCGATGCCCGCGCCGCCGGGCGTGGAGCAGGCCCTGATCGGCGAGGACCTGTGCGACGTCCTCGTACCGCTGGGGCACCCGCTGGCCGGGCGGGAGGCGGTGCGGCGCGAGGAGCTGACGGGCGAGCGGTGGATCTCGCAGCCGCCGGGCACGGTGTGCCACGACTGGCTGATGCGGACGCTGCGGGCGGCGGGCGGCGAGCCGCACATCGCCCATCTGGCCGAGGAGAACCACACCCAGGTGGCCCTGGTGGCGGCCGGCCTCGGGGTGGCGCTGGTCCCCCGTCTGGGCCGCGGCAGGCTGCCGGACGAGGTCGCCACCGTACGCCTCGATCCGGTGCCCAGGCGGAGGCTGGCGGCGTTGTGGCGCGCGGGGGCGGCGCGGCGGCCGGCGATCACCGAGACGGTACGCACGCTCCAGGACCTGTGGCCGTCCGTCGCGGC
Organism: Streptomyces sp. NPDC039423; assembly: GCF_055598725.1. Lineage (NCBI taxonomy): Bacteria > Bacillati > Actinomycetota > Actinomycetes > Kitasatosporales > Streptomycetaceae > Streptomyces > Streptomyces sp. NPDC039423. Next base: position 253,378 of record NZ_JBVKAH010000001.1, on the reverse strand, counting down.
CGCGTAACGCCCGTCCCATCGGCACCACTTCGCCGGGAATCGGGCGTTCCGGGAACCTGCCGTCGTCGCCCTCCGTCCAACGGGACGTGCCGCCACCGAGTCACCGCGGGGCGGTGTGCCGGCCTCGCTTCTGGCGGCGACCGCCGGCTCCCCCTCTCCAGCCGCCCCGCGGCCGGCGGCACGCACCGCCACCGGCGCGCCCCTTCCGCGGCGCCGGTGGCGGCCCCGCCCCTTTCCGGCGCGGTGCGTCCAGGTCCTTGACCTGGCAGTTACTTTCCGGCTATCCGTGACTCCTTGGAAGTTTCCTTCATCCGCATGGCCGGAAGGAGCACCGATGCACCACCGCGCCACCGCCGCCTCCCCCTCCTCCCCCTCCAGACGCACCCTCCTCACCGTCACCGCCGCCGCCGCGGCGGCCGCCGCCACCGGGGCCACCACCCCCGCCCGGGCCGACGCGGACGACCGCCGCCTCGCGCGGCTCGTCTCCCGGATGAGCCTGGAGGAGAAGGTCGGCCAGCTCTTCGTCATGCGGGTGTACGGGCACTCCGCCACCGCCCCCGACCAGGCCGACGTCGACGCCAACCTCAAGGAGATCGGCGTCCGCACCGCGGCCGAGCTGATCGCCAGGTACCACGTCGGCGGCGTCATCTACTTCTCCTGGGCGCACAACACCCGCGACCCGCACCAGATCGCCGACCTGTCCAACGGCATCCAGCGCGCCGCGCTCGACCGGTCCGTGCCCGTCCCGGTGCTGATCTCCACCGACCAGGAACACGGCATCGTCGCCCGGATAGGGGAACCCGCCACCCTCATGCCCGGGGCCATGGCGCTCGGCGCCGGCGGCTCCCGCTCCGACGCACGCCGGGCCGCCCGGATCGCGGGCGCCGAGCTGGCCGCGCTGGGCGTCCGCCAGAACTACGCCCCGGTCGCCGACGTCAACGTCAACCCGGCCAACCCGGTCATCGGCGTACGGTCCTTCGGCTCCGACCCGCGGGCCGTCGCGGGCCTGGTCGCCGCCCAGGTCGGCGGGTACCGGCGGGCGGGCGTCGCCGCCACGTCCAAGCACTTCCCCGGACACGGCGACACGTCCGTCGACAGCCACTACGGCCTGCCGACCATCACCCACACCCGTGAGCAGTGGCAGGCCCTCGACGCGCCGCCGTTCCGGGCCGCCATCGCCGCCGACATCGACTCGATCATGACGGCGCACATCGTGGTCCCCGCCCTCGACCCGGCCGAGGACCCCGCCACCCTCTCCCGCCCCATCGTCACCGGCATCCTCCGGGAGGAACTCGGGTACGACGGCGTCGTCGTGACCGACTCGCTCGGCATGGAGGGCGTCCGCACCAAGTACGGCGACGACCGGGTGCCCGTCCTCGCCCTCAAGGCGGGCTGCGACCAGTTGCTCAACCCGCCGAAGCTGTCCGTGGCCTACGAGGCCGTCCTGGCGGCCGTACGGAGCGGCGAACTCGGCGAGGACCGGATCGATGAATCGATTCTCCGCATCCTCCGCCTCAAGGCGCGGCTGGGCCTCTTCCACCAGCCGTACGTCACCCACGCCGCCGTCGACCGCACCGTCGGCAGCCGCTCGCACCTGGCCGCCGCCGACCGGATCGCCGAGCGGACCACCACCCTGCTGCTCAACGAGGGCGGCCTGCTCCCGCTGGACAGCACCGAGCGGCCGAACCTCCTGGTGGTCGGCGCCGACGTCGCCTCCCCCACCGGCACGACCGGCCCGCCGACCGCCACCCTGGCCGCCGCGCTCACCGAACTCGGCTTCACGACCACGGTCCTGCCCACCGGCACCGCGCCCGGCGGCGCGAAGATCGACGAGGCGGTGGCGGCCGCGGCCGGCAAGGACGCCGTGGTCGTGGGGACGTACAACGTCTCGGCGACGAGCGGCCAGCGCACACTGGTGTCCCGGCTGGCCGCCACCGGCGTCCCCGTCGTCACGGTCGCCATCCGCAACCCGTACGACATCGCCCGCCTCAGCGGCCAGCGGGCCACGCTCGCGACCTACTCCTGGACCGACGTCGAACTCCGCGCCGCCGCCCGGGTCATCGCCGGCCGGGCCCGCCCGGAAGGGCGGCTGCCGGTCCCGGTGCAGCGCGCGGACGATCCGGCCCAGGTGCTGTACCCGGTGGGGTACGGCCTGACGTACCGGTAGCGGGAGGTCCCCCGACCGGTCCGCCCCGGAGCCGGCGCCGCCGGGGGCGGCGGTGGGCCGCGCGCGCCGCCGGTGAGCGGCGCGCGCGGCCCGGGGCCCGGGGGCCCGCCGGTTCACGGGCGCAGGGCCGGCTCCCGCTCCAGGTCCCGCTTGTCCAGGCGCGGGTCGTACGAGCTCAGCGGCGCGGCGCGCTGCGGGTCGGCCGGGGCGACGCCCGCCCAGGCCAGGATCCGGGCGGTGGCCTTGGTGCGCTCGTCCTCGGTCAGGCCCGCCACGTTGGCACCGTGGTTGGCGCCCGGCGCGGTGAGGACGTAGGAGTCCCGGGCGCCCTTGTCGACGCGGAACCGCTCGGAGCCCCACGGGTCGTTGCCGCCGTACACGAAGAGCATGCCGCGCGCCCGGGTCCGCACCCAGGTGTCGACGTCCCGCATCACCCACGGCTCGAACCGCACCGGGATCTCACGCGGCACGAAGTTCCGGGCCGGCTGGTAGCCGTACCGGGTCAAGCCCTTGAGGTGGGGCTGGCGCAGGCTGGGCGAGCCGAGCTGGGTGGCCGCCTGGTAGTAGTACGGGGTGTACGGCTCCAGGCCCTGGTCGCTGTAGGCGGACCAGCCCGAGTAGGTGTCGATCGTGTCGTACACGGCCTGGTCGGTGGCGGTGGCGGCGTCCGGGACCGAGGCGCAGTCGGCCTCGGTGTGGTACTGCCAGAAGCCCCAGACGAAGTCGAGGACGACCGCCTCGTACGCCTTGTCCAGGCCGCCGACGGTGGTGAAGGTCGCGCCCTCGGCCTCGGCCCAGGCGCGGTACTTCTCCTGGAGCGGCGCGCGGCGGACCAGCGCCTCGCGCTGGAGGGCGTCGAGCCGGTCCCGGCACTCCTTGGTGGACACGGTCGCGAAGAACCGGTCGTACGCCGAATCCTCCTTCTCCACCACGTCGTTGGGGGCGACGTACGCGACGACGCCGTCCATGTCACGGGGGTAGAAGCGCTCGTAGTACGTGGCGGTCATGCCGCCCTTGGACGCGCCGGTGGCGAGCCACTTGCGGTCGTAGACCTTCTTCAGCGCGGTGAAGATCCGGTGCTGGTCGGAGGCCGCCTGCCAGATGTCCAGCTTCGACCAGTCGGCCGGCTGGGGGCGGGAGGGGGTGAAGAAGCGGTACTCCAGGGAGACCTGGTTGCCGTCCACGATGCGGGTCGGCTCGGAGCGCCCGGGGCGGGTGCTGACGGCGTACCCGCTGGTGTGGAACACGGTGGGGCGGGCGGTGTCCTTGTGCAGCAGGGTGAAGCGCTGCTCGAAGGTGCCCTTGGAGCGGTCGCGGTGGTCGACCGGCTGGGTGTAGGTCAGGACGAAGTAGCGGTAACCGGGGTAGGGCTTCTCCTCGACGAGGGTCATCCCGGGGATGGCCAGGATGCGGTCCTTGATATCGGTGGCCGTACCGCTGTCGGCGGTACCGGCGGCGGTGGCCGTGCCGGCCGCGCTCACGGTGCCTATGAGCACCATGAGTGACAGCAGCCATCTGAGCGCCTTGCGCATGCACCCTCCACGTGGGTTCGCTGTGGTCGCCGCGAACCTAGTGGGACCAACGCGCCTGCCGCCAGCCCCTGTTGCGCCGGGCCGGCGGGCGGGTCAGCAGAGGATCCAGCCCGTGGAGGCGCCCTTGCCGGCGACGGCGCCGGACGCGCGGACGCAGCGGTTGAGGGCGTGGACGGTCACGGGACCGGCCTGCCGGGTGAAGGAGCCCGCGTCGACGGCGGCCCGCCCGCCGCGCGGCTGGATGGACACCGACATCACGCGGCGGGCGCCCGGCTTGGCGGCGAGGGTGACGGCGCACGCGTACTGGCGGTTCTTGTACACCCGCAGCTCGCCCGTGCGGAAGGTCATGGTCTTGACGAGGCGTCCGGTGCAGGCGGTGGCCGCCGCGTCGGCGCGCGGGGTCCCTGGTCCGGCCAGGACGAGGAGCCCCGCGGCGACCAGCACCGCGAGTATGTGCACGAGCAGTCGCCCTGTCCCGGCCGTGACCGTCCCATCGAACACGTTCGCTCCTCTTCGCCGTACGTGCGTACGTGCGTACGACGCACCGGGGGGCCGAACGGTTGCCCCGTCCCGGGTCACGCGTGGCTCAGGATCACCATCAGCGCCAGCGCCTCACTGCCGAGCTGGGCACGGAAGGCGCCCTTGCGCACGGTGTCCGTCCACCCGCCCCGGTCGGGCGTGCACAGCGCCACCGCCCACAGCACGGCCGCGGCCAGCGCCCCGTACGCCCACACCTGCCCCGGTACGCCCACGCACTGGTCCCCGCCCTGGAGGACACACCCGGACGCCCGCTCGGAGAACAGCGTGAGGAACCCGACCAGCGCACAGGCGGGCAGGAACGCCACGGCGGCGATGGTGGCGCGCACCCGCACACGGACGGCGGGGCGGGAGGGCGCGGAAGGGCGGGAGGGCGCGGAAGGGCGGGAGGGGACGGAGGGGCGGGCCGGTTCGGTGTTCATGCCCCCATCCCACCGCCCCCGGCCACCGCCCGGATGGGCCCCGCTACTCAGTCCCCCGGGCGCGGGTACTCAACGTCCCGGTCTCCGGCCCCGGCGTCGCGGGGCCGGGGCGGGCGTCGCGGGACCGGGCGTCCCGGGCCGGCCGGGACCAGGCGTCCCGGGCCCCGGGGTCAGGCGGTGGGGGCCGGGGCCTCGGCGGGGGCCTCGCCGATGAAGGTGCGCCACAGCTCGGCGTACCGGCCGCCACGGGCCAGCAGCTCGTCGTGCGTGCCGTCCTCGGCGACCCGGCCGTGGTCCATCACGACCACCCGGTCCGCGCGGGCCGCCGTGGTGAGCCGGTGGGCGACCACCAGGGTGGTGCGGCGCCCGGCGAGGCGGTCGGTCGCGGCGTTGACCTGCGCCTCCGTGGCCAGGTCCAGCGCGGCGGTGGCCTCGTCGAGCAGCAGCACGTCCGGGTCGACCAGCTCGGCGCGGGCCAAGGCGATCAGCTGCCGCTGGCCCGCCGAGAGGTTCCGGCCGCGCTCGGCGACCTCGTGGAGGTACCCGCCGTCCAGCGTGGCGATCATGTCGTGGGCCCCGACCGCCCGCGCGGCCGCCTCCACCTCCGCGTCGGTGGCCTCCGGCCGCCCGTAGGCGATGGCGTCCCGGACCGTACCGGCGAAGAGGTACGCCTCCTGGGGCACGACCCCCAGCCGGTGCCGGTACGCGGTGAGGTCCAGCTCCCGGAGGTCGGTGCCGTCGGCGGTGACCCGGCCGGAGGTGGGGTCGTAGAACCGCGCGACCAGCTTGACCAGCGTCGACTTGCCGGCGCCCGTCTCGCCGACGAAGGCGACGGTCTGCCCGGCCGGGATGCGCAGGTCCACCCCGCTCAGGGCGTCGCCTTCCCCGTCGCCGACGGCATTCCCGTACCCGAACGACACCTTCTCGAAGGCGATCTCGCCCCGCAGCGAGGGCACCGGCAGGGGCTCGGCGGGGGCCGCCGTGGACGTCTTCTCGCGCAGCAGCTCCTGCATCCGCCCCAGCGAGACGGACGCCTGCTGGTAGCCGTCGAAGACCTGCGAGAGCTGCTGCACCGGGGCGAAGAACAGGTCGATGTAGAGCAGGTAGGCGACCAGCGCGCCGGTGGTCAGCGTCCCGGCCTCCACCCGCCCGGCGCCCACGATCAGCACGGCGGCCGCCGCCACCGACGACAGGAACTGGACGAAGGGGAAGTAGACGGAGATCAGCCACTGGCCGCGCACCCGGGCGGCCCGGTACTCGGCGCTGCGCGCCGCGAACCGCTCCGTGCCGGACCGCTCGCGGCGGAACGCCTGCACGATCCGCAGCCCCGACACCGACTCCTGGAGGTCGGCGTTGACGACGCTGATGCGCTCCCGCGCCAGCTCGTACGCCTTCACGCTGGACCGGCGGAAGAAGACCGTGCCGACCACCAGCACGGGCAGCGTGGCGAAGACGACCAGCGCGAGCTGCACGTCGATCACGACGAGCGCGACCATGATGCCGAAGAAGGTCACCAGTGACACGAACGCGGTGACGAGCCCGGTCTGGAGGAACGTCGACAGGGCGTCGACGTCCGTCGTCATCCGGGTCATGATCCGGCCGGTCAGTTCCCGCTCGTAGTAGTCGAGCCCGAGGCGCTGGAGCTGCGCGAAGATCTTCAGGCGCAGCGCGTACAGCACCCGCTCACCGGTCCGGCCGGTCATCCGGATCTCACCGGTCTGCGCCGCCCACTGCACCACCACCGTCGCCAGGGCCAGCCCGGACGCCGCCCACACCGCGCCCAGCGCGGCCTGCTCGACGCCGTCGTCGATGCCGTGCCGGATCAGGATCGGCAGCAGCAGGCCCATGCCGGCGTCGGCTGCCACCAGGAGCAGGCTCACCAGCAGCGCGGCGCCGAAGCCGCGCAGCAGCTGGCGCAGTCCGTACGACTCCTCGGGCGTGACCGCCCGCGCCTCGTCGACCTCCGGGGTGTCCGTCGCCGGCGGCAGCGCCTCGACCTGGGCGAGGAGCTCGGGCGTGGCGCCCGGGGCGGCCGATTCGGCGGCCGGCTCGTTCCGCTCCCACAGCGCGGGCGTGATGCCCCGCTCCGCGTCGAACTCGGCGTCCAGCTCCTCGCGGACCGTGCGGTCCTCGGGCATCTCCAGGGCCGGGGCGTGGCCGGGCGAGACGCCGCCCAGCTCGTCCGGGTCGGTCAGCAGCCGCCGATAGAGGGCCGAACGCCGCTCCAGCTCCTCGTGGGTGCCGATGTCGGACAGCCGCCCGTCGTCCAGGACGGCGATCCGGTCGGCGAGGTTCAGGGTGGAGCGCCGGTGGGCGACGAGCAGGGTGGTGCGCCCGGCCATGACGGACCGCAGCGCCTCGTGGATCTCGTGTTCGACGCGGGCGTCGACCGCGGAGGTGGCGTCGTCGAGGACCAGCAGCCGCGGGTCGGTGAGGATGGCGCGGGCGAGGGCGATGCGCTGGCGCTGGCCGCCGGAGAGGGTCAGGCCGTGCTCGCCGACCGTGGTGTCGTAGCCGTCGGGCAGGTCGCCGATGAAGCCGTCCGCCTGGGCGGCCCGGGCGGCGGCGCGGATCTCCTCGTCGGTCGCCTCCGGCCGGCCGTAGGCGATGTTGGCCCGGACGGTGTCGGAGAAGAGGAAGCTGTCCTCCGGTACGAGGCCGATGGCGGCCCGCAGCGAGTCCAGGGTCAGCTCCCGCACGTCGTGGCCGCCGATGAGGACGGCGCCGCGCGTCACGTCGTAGAACCGCGGCAGGAGCAGCGAGACGGTGGACTTGCCGCTGCCCGAGGAGCCGACGACGGCGACGGTCTCGCCGGGGCGGATCTCCAGCGAGAAGCCGTCGAGGACCGGGCGTCCGTCCTCGTACGCGAAGGAGACGTCGTCGAACTCGACGCTCGCGGGGGCGCCGGCGGGCAGCTCCTTGGTGCCGTCGTCGATCACCGGCTCGGTGTCGATGAGCTCCAGGACCCGCTCGACGCCGGCGCGGGCCTGCTGGCCGACGGTGAGGACCATGGCGAGCATCCGGACCGGGCCGACGAGCTGGGCGAGGTAGGTGGAAAAGGCGACGAACGTGCCGAGGGTGATCTGGCCGCGGGTGGCCAGCCAGCCGCCGAGAGCCAGCATGGCCACCTGCCCGAGCGCGGGGACGGCCTGGAGGGCGGGGGTGTAGCGGCTGTTCAGTCTGATGGTGCGCATCCGGCCGGCGAACAGCTTGCGGCTGGCCCGGCGGATCTTGCCGGTCTCCTGCTCCTCCTGGCCGAAGCCCTTGACCACGCGTACGCCGGTGACGGCCCCGTCGACCACGCCCGCGACCTGCGCGGCCTGTGCCTGGGCGTACCAGGTCGCGGGATGCAGGCGGGTGCGGCTGCGCTTGGCGACGACCCACAGGGCGGGGGCGACGGCGAGCGCGACGAGAGTGAGCGGCAGCGACAGCCACGCCATGACGACGAGGGAGATCAGGAAGAGCAGGAAGTTCCCGATGGTCATCGGGAGCATGAAGAGCAGGCCCTGGATGAGCTGGAGGTCGCTGGTGGCGCGGCCGACGACCTGCCCGGTGGACAGCTCGTCCTGGCGGCGGCCGTCGAGCCGGGTGATGGTCCGGTACATGTCGGTGCGCAGGTCGTGCTGTACGTCGAGGGCGAGGCGGCCGCCGTAGTAGCGGCGGACGTACGTCATCACGTACACGGCGACGGCGGCGGCGATCAGCAGTCCGGTCCAGACGGCGAGGGAGCGGGTCCCGTCGCCGATGACGTCGTCGATGACGACCTTGGTGATCAGCGGGACCAGCGCCATGACGGCCATGCCCCCGAGGGACGAGCCGAGCGCGAGCACCACATTGCGCCGGTACCGCCAGGCGTACCCGGACAGCCGTCGTGCCCATCCTTGCTCTGCCGCCACCACGTGGTGCCTCCCGTTCCGACCTCTGGTCAGATGACCTGATCTTCCGGAAGGCACCAACGCGGGCGCGGACGGATTTCATCCCTCCGCAATGATCGGCCCTTGGTCCTAGGACCGGGGCCGGAGCCGCGGCGGTGACGCGGCCGGGGGTCAGCGGGTGGCGGTCACCAGGTCCTGGGCGGCGCGGCCGGGCACGGCCGGGACGGCCTCCTGCGGGGCGGCGGGCGGGACGAAGGAGTCGCTCCGGGCGGCCGTCGGGTTGAGGTCGGCGTGGACCACCCGGGCGACGGCCTGGATGGTGTTGATGCCGTCCTGCATCGCCGCGTTGTCGTGCGTGAGCACGGTGAGCTGGTAGTTGTGCGCGGTGCCGGTGAAGGCGCCGATGGAGTGCACCCGCCAGCCGTGGGTGGCCCGCGGCAGCCAGCCGTTCTTCACGTGGACCTTCGCGGTGGCGGGCGCTCCGGCGGGGGTGCCCCAGCGCTGCGAGGGGATGACGGCGTTCATGAGCTGGAGGATGTAGCCGCGGGAGGCGTCGGTGAGGACGGTGTTCTTCGCGGTGATCAGCGCCAGCAGCTTCTGCTGGTCACGGGCGGTGATCTGGGTGAGCCCCCAGTAGCCGCCGGACCCGGGGACGGTCCTGGTCATGCCGGCCGCGGTCAGGAAGCCCTTGACCTTGGTGACGCCGAGCTGCTTCCACAGCGCGGTGGTGGCGTCGTTGTCCGACTTTGTGATCATGGCGGTGGCGCGGGACTTCTCGGTCGCCGTCAGCGCCCGCTTCGTCTTCTGCGCGTCCCACAGGAGGGTGGCGAGCACGGTCGTCTTGACCACGCTGGCGGAGTCGAACTGGGTGTCGGGCCGCAGGACGCAGCTCGTCCTGGTGATCCGGTCGTTCACCAGGATCGCGGTGGTGGACTTGCGGCCGGCGAGGGCGGCGTTGATGTCCTTGACCAGCTTGGCGGCGAGACCCGCCTTCTGGGACGTGCACGCCACGGCCGGCGTCACGGCGGCGGCCGGGGTGGCGGTGGCGGCGGTCGGCAGCAGTACCCCGAGGGCGACCGCGGCGCACACGGCCCCGCGCCGGCGGCGGGATATGGAGAGTCGGTTCACGCATCAGATGACCCGGCAGCGCGCGAAAAGTTGTACGTGCGGGGACCATCGGTTCGACGGGACCCGCGCGACGTCCGTCACAGGTGCGTCGGCGCGAACATCCTGAGCCGGGCCGGCAGCACGACCACCGAAGGCCCGGGCGCGGCAAGGGCCTTGGCGAGGTCGCCGGCCAGCGCCTCCGGAGTGGTCCGCACCGCCGGGACGCCGAACGACCCGGCGAGCGCGACGAAGTCCGGACCGGTCAGCTCGGTGCCGGTGGCCTCGCCGAAGGCGTCCGTCATGTACTCGCGGAGGATCCCGTAGCCGCCGTCGTCGACGATCAGCCAGGTGACGTCCAGCCCGTACTGCCGGGCCGTGGCCAGCTCGGCGATCGAGTACATGGCGCCCCCGTCGCCGGAGACCGCCAGCACCGGACGAGTGGGGTCGGCCGCCGCCGCGCCGAGCGCCGCCGGGAAGCCGTAGCCCAGGCCGCCGGCGCCCTGCGCGGAGTGCATGGTGTTCGGGCGGCGGGCGTCGAAGGCGGACCAGGCCCAGTAGGCGAGGATCGTCATGTCCCAGAAGCTGGGCGCGTCGTCCGGGAGCGCGGCACGAACGGCGGCCAGCACCTCCCGCTCCAGGGCCAGGTCCTGGCCGTCGATCCGGTCCCGCACCCGGTCCAGCACCGTACGGACCCGGACGGCGGCCGTGTCGTCCCGCCGCTCCTCCACGGTCTCCAGCAGCGCGGACAGCGCGAGGCGGGCGTCGGCGTGGATGCCCAGGGCCGGATGGTTGGCCTCCAGCTTGCCGGCGTCCGCCTCGATCTGGATCACCCGGCCGCGCGGGGCGAACGTGTGGTAGTTCGACGACAGCTCGCCGAGTCCGGAGCCGACCACCAGCAGGACGTCGGCGTCCTCCAGGAAGTCGGTGGTGTGCCGGTCCTCCAGCCACGACTGGAGGGACAGCGGATGTTCCCAGGGGAAGGCCCCCTTGCCGCCGAAGGTCGTCACGACGGGCGCGGCGATCCGCTCGGCCAGGGCCCGGAGCTTGCCCGAGGCGTCGGCGCGCACGACACCACCGCCCGCGACGATCGCCGGCCGCTCCGCGTTCGCCAGCAGGTGGGCGGCGAGCGCGGTGAGCTCCGGACGGGGCGGCAGCTCCTCGGGGGTGGCGTCCACGGCGGTGACCACCGGCAGGACGGTCTCCGCCACCAGCACGTCCTGCGGGATCTCCACCCAGACCGGGCCGTGCGGCGCGGTCAGCGCCGACTCCCAGGCGGCGGCGATCGCCGAGGGGATCTGCGACTGCGCCCGCACCGTGTGCACCGACTTGACGACGTCCCGGAACGAGGCCTGCTGGTCGCGCAGCTCGTGCAGGTACCCCCGGCGCCCGCCGCCCAGCCCGGCGACCGGGACCTGGCTGCCGATGGCGAGCACCGGCGCGCTCGCGGCCGCCGCCTCCTGGAGCGCCGCCAGCGACATCAGGGCGCCGGGGCCGGTCGACAGCAGCAGCGGCGCGGCCTCACCGGTGATCCTGCCGTACGCGTCCGCCGCGAAGCCCGCGTTGTTCTCGACGCGCAACCCCACGTACCGCAGCGTCGAACGGCGCAGCGCGTCGAACACGCCGAGCGCGTGCTGGCCCGGCAGCCCGAACACCGTGGTGGCCCCCAGCCCGGCCAGCGTCTCGACGACGAGGTCCCCGCCGGTGCGGCCGGCCGGCGGGTTCAGCGCGGCCGCGGTCTGCGCGGGGGTGGGCCGCAGCACGAGGTCGTGGTCGTGGGTCACGGTGTTCCTTTCGGGCTCGGTTCTCCTCCGGGGCGCGCCGGGCGTGCGGGCCGAGGGGCTGGACCTCATGGTTCCGTACCCGCGGAGCCCGGCGCGCCGGGGGCCTACTCCGCGGCGGAGGCGCGCTGCGCGGCGATCTGGCGGGACATGATCGTCGTGAGCTCGTACGCCGTGTGGGAGGCGGCGACCGAGGTGATCTCGGCGTGGTCGTACGCCGGGGCGACCTCGACGACGTCCGCCGAGACCAGGTTGCAGGAGGCCAGGCCGCGCAGGATCTCCAGCAGCTCGCGGGAGGTCATGCCGCCCGCCTCGGGGGTGCCGGTGCCGGGGGCGTGGGCCGGGTCGAGGCAGTCGATGTCGATGGAGATGTACAGCGGGCGGTCGCCGATCCGCTGGCGGAGCTGGTCGGCGATCTCGTCGGCGCCGCGCCGGTAGACGTCGGCCGAGGTGACGATGCCGAAGCCCATCTTCTCGTCGTCGGTGAGGTCCTGCTTGCCGTACAGCGGGCCGCGCGTACCGACGTGGGAGAGCGCCTCGGTGTCGAGGATGCCCTCCTCGACGGCCCGGCGGAACGGGGTGCCGTGGGTGTACTCGGCGCCGAAGTAGGTGTCCCAGGTGTCGAGGTGGGCGTCGAAGTGGAGCAGGGCGACCGGGCCGTGCTTCTTGGCGACCGACCGCAGCAGGGGCAGGGCGATGGTGTGGTCGCCGCCCAGCGTCATCAGGCGGGCGCCGGTGCCGAGGAGGTCGTCGGCGGCGGCCTCGACGGTCTCGACCGCCTCGTTGATGTTGAACGGGTTCACGGCGATGTCGCCGCCGTCCGCGACCTGGGCGAGCGCGAAGGGCGAGGCGTCCTGCGCCGGGTTGTAGGGGCGCAGCAGGCGGGACGCCTCGCGGATGGCGTTGCCGCCGAAGCGGGCGCCGGGGCGGTAGGAGACGCCGGAGTCGAAGGGCACGCCGATGACGGCGACGTCGGCGGTGCCCACCTCGTCGAGCCGCGGCAGCCGGGCGAACGTCGCGGGACCGGCGTACCGCGGGACGCGGGACGAGTCGATGGGGCCGCGCGGCGTCTCGGGGGTGCTGCTCATGATCGGTTGGCCTTCTTTCGGTCGTCTCGTACTGCTGGTGCCGGTATGCACGGGTGTGCACTGCTTCGAGTGTGCATGGCCGGTCGGAAAGACCGTAGGTGGCCGGGACGCGACGCTGAAGTGTACGTTTCCTCCATTGTTCGCCCGCTGTATGGAGGAAGCGTCCATGACGGACCCCGTCGCCGGGCTGGCGCCCGCCCCACCGGCGCCGACCGTCCCGCTGAGCGCGCTGCTCGCGCGGGAGGATCTGGGCCTGCGGCTGATCGCCGGTCCGGCGGAGGCCGAGGTCCACTGGGTGCACGCCTCGGAGATGGCCGACCCCTTCCCGTACCTGCTGGGCGGCGAGCTGCTGATGACGGCGGGGATGCAGTTGTCCGACCCCGAGCGGTACGTGCGGCGGGTCGTCGAGGCGGGTGCGGCGGCGCTCGGTTTCGGCGTGACGCCGGTGTACGACACGGTGCCCGGGGAGCTGGTCGCGGCCTGCGCCCGGCACGGGCTGCCGCTGCTGGAGGTGCCGCCGAGGACGCCGTTCGCGGCGGTGGGGCGCGCGGTGTGGCGGCTGATGGCGCAGGCCCGCCACCGGGAGCTGCGCCGGGTGACGGAGGCCCAGCAGTCGCTGGCCACCGCGGCGGCACGGCCCGACCCGGTGCCCGCCGTGCTGCACGCGCTGGCGTCCCGGCTGGCGGGGCGGGCGGTGCTGTACGCGCCGGACGGGGCGGAGTACGCGGCGGCCGGCCGGCCCCCGGAGCCCCGGGTCGCGGCGACCCTCGCCCGCCTGGCCCGGGTGCCGCACACGGGCTCGCGCCCCGCGTCGGCGGCGGACACCGTGGGCGGGGCCCATCTCGCCGCGTACGCCCTGGGGGGCGGCCAGGGCCTCACCCTGGGCCTCGCCACGGGGCGCCGGGAGGCGGGCGACCACACGATCGCGGGCGTGGCGGTGGTCCTGCTGTCGCTGCTCACCGCCCCGCACCAGGGCGCCGACGAGGCCACGCGGTCCACCGCCCTGGTACGCCTGCTGCTGGGCGCGGCTCCCGGCGAGGTCGCCCCGCTGCTGGGTGAGGCCCCGTGGACCGTGGTGCACGCGCGCGGTGAGGGCGCCCCGCCGCACGTCCCGCCGCCGCTGGGCACGCCCCTGGTGGACGTCCGGGAGGGGACCGTACGGGCGCTGTTGCCGGCCGGGCGGGAGGTCGCCCCGCACCCGGGCTGGACCCTGGGGGTGAGCGCCCCGGTGGAGCCCGCGCAGCTTGGAGCAGCCGACGTCCAGGCGGCCCGCGCCCTCGGCCGGGCCCGGGCGGCGCACCTGCCGCTGGCCCGGCACCGCGCCGGCGGCCTCGGCGCCCTGCTGGACCCGGACGAGGCGGCCGCGTACGGGCGCGGGCTGCTGGCCCCGCTGACCGAGCCTCTGCCGGAGACGCTGCGGGCGTGGCTGTCGCTGCACGGCAACTGGGACCGCACGGCCACCGCCCTCGGGGTGCACCGCAACACGGTCCGGCAGCGGATCGCCCGGTGCGCGGCGCTGCTGGACGCGGACCTGGACGACCCGGAGGTGCGCATGGAGCTGTGGTTCGCGCTGCGGTGGTTGTGACGTGAACGACCCTGGACAGCCGCGGTGACTGCCCGGTAACTTCGTCTGAGCAAGCGCTTAGCCAGATCCAGCGCGACCGTAGCCAGCGACACCACGAGGAGGCGTCCGTGCGCCGTACCGTATTCGACGAGGACCACGAGGCGTTCCGGGAGACCATTCGCGCCTTCATCGAGGCCGAGGTCGTCCCCGTCTACGACGAGTGGTTCGCGGCGGGCCAGGCGCCGCGCGACTTCTACTACAAGCTCGGCGAGCTGGGCGTCTTCGGCATCAACGTGCCGGAGGAGTTCGGCGGCGCGGGTCTGGACACGCACAAGTTCGAGGCCGTCCTGTACGAGGAGACCTCGCGCGCGGGCGTCCAGTTCGGCGGCTCCGGCGTGCACGTGCTGCTCGCCCTGCCGTACATCAAGATGCTCGCCACCGACGAGCAGAAGAAGCGCTACCTGCCGAACTTCGTCTCCGGCGAGGAGATGTGGGCGCTGGCGATGACCGAGCCGGGCACCGGCTCCGACGTCGCGGGCATGAAGACCACGGCCAAGCTCTCCGAGGACGGCACGCACTACGTCCTCAACGGCGCCAAGACCTTCATCACCGGTGGCGTCCACGCCGACCGCGTGATCGTGTGCGCCCGTACGTCCGCCCCCAGCGAGCAGGACCGCCGCTTCGGCATCTCGCTCTTCGCGGTGGACACCAAGTCCGAGGGCTACTCCATCGGCCGCAAGCTCGACAAGCTGGGCCTGAAGACCTCCGACACCGCCGAGCTGGCCTTCGTCGACGTCAAGGTCCCGGTCGAGGACCTGCTCGGCGAGGAGGGCAAGGGCTTCTACTACCTCGGCCACAACCTGGCCTCCGAGCGCTGGGGCATCGCCTTCGGCGCGTACGCGCAGGCCAAGGCCGCGGTGCGGTTCGCCCAGCAGTACGTGACCGAGCGCACGGTCTTCGGCAAGCCGGTCGCCCACTTCCAGAACACCAAGTTCGAGCTGGCCGCCTGCCAGGCCGAGGTGGACGCCGCCGAGGCCGTCGCCGACCGCGCCCTGGAGGCCCTGGACGCGGGCGAGCTGACCCCGGCCGAGGCCGCCAGCGCCAAGCTCTTCTGCACCGAGGTCGCCCACCGCGTCATCGACCGCTGCCTCCAGCTCCACGGCGGCTACGGCTACATGAACGAGTACCCGATCGCCCGCCTGTACGCGGACAACCGTGTCAACCGGATCTACGGCGGCACCAGCGAGATCATGAAGTCGATCATCGCCAAGTCGATGGGTCTGTAAGTGCCCGAGGCTCTGGACGCCCTGCTCGATCTGCTCGACCTGGAGCGGATCGAGCAGGACATCTTCCGGGGCGTGTCCCGGTCGGCCCTCGTCCCGCGCGTCTTCGGCGGCCAGGTGGCCGCGCAGGCGCTGGTCGCGGCCGGCCGGACCGTACCCGAGGACCGTCCCCCAAGCTCTCGGCTTCGCTCGAGCAGGGGGGTCCCCCACGCCCACTCCCTGCACGCGTACTTCCTGCGCGCCGGGGACCCGGGCGCGCCGATCGTCTACACCGTCGACCGCATCCGGGACGGCCGGTCCTTCACCACCCGCCGGGTCGTCGCCGTCCAGCACGGGCAGCCGATCTTCCACCTCTCGGCGTCGTTCCAGACGTACGAGGAGGGGCTGGAGCACCAGGCGGAGATGCCGGCCGCGCCCGACCCCGAGAGCCTGCCGACGGCCGCCGAGATGCTGCCGCGCCACCTGCCCGCGGACGTCGCCGACCGGCTGATCGAGGCGCGGGCGGCGGTGGACCTGCGGTACGCGGAGGTGCCGCCGTGGGGCAGCGTCGGCGAGCCGCGCGAGCCGCGCTCCCAGGTGTGGTTCCGGACCAACGGCAAGCTCGCCGACGACCCGCTGCTGCACGTGTGCCTGGCGACCTACGTCTCCGACATGACGCTGCTCGACTCGGTCCTCCTCGCCCACGGGCGCGGCGGCTGGGCGGTCGGTGACGTCGTCGGCGCGTCACTGGACCACGCCATGTGGTTCCACCGCCCCTTCCGGGCGGACGAGTGGCTCCTGTACGACCAGGAGTCCCCCTCCGCCTCGGGCGGCCGCGGCCTGGGCCAGGCCCGCATCTACACCCAGGACGGCCGGCTGGCCATCTCCGTCATCCAGGAGGGCGTGGTGCGCGTCCCGCGCGGGTGAGGTTTTCTTGGCGTCATGGAGACACTGACGGGGGGAACGGCCCTGGCCCTGGCGGGAGTTCTGCTCGGCACCCTGGGCACGCTGGTGGGCCAGCATCTGGCGACCCGGGTCGAGAACCGCCGCCACCAGTGGGAGCGGGCCGCCACCGACCGCGCGGAGCGCAAGGCGGCCATCATGGACTTCCTCGGCTCGGCGCAGCGGATCGAGCTGGTCCTCGACAGCAGGAGCCTCGGCCTGTCGGACGCGTGCGGCACCGACGAGGAGGCGCTGCACGACCTCTGGCTGGCGACGAAGGCCGTCGAACTGGTCTGCGCTGACGGGACGGCACTGGCCGCCCAGGAGTACGCCGAGGCGCTCCACGCGCGCGTGCGGGGCGGCACCGGGAGCCCGGCGGTGCCCGCCAAGCGGGAGCGGCGGGCCGCGTTCATGGAGGCCGCCCGCGGTGAGCTGAGCGGCCGCCGGAAGCGGGCGGTCACCGGCTGAGCGGCCGCCGGAAGCGGGCGCTCACCCGCTGAGCGCCCGGCGCCGCCCCGTCTCAGAGCAGCCCGGCCGCGTCCAGCAGGTACGCCGTCATCGGCTCGTAGTAGCGCGGGTCGACGACGTGGTCGTCGAGCGGCACGGTGACCTGCATGGTGCCCTCGGCCTCGCCGATGAACAGGGCGGGGTCGTTGCAGTCGGCGTACCCGACCGAGTCGATGCCCCGCTGGCCGGCGCGGCCCGCCCAGCCGTGGTCGGCCACGACCAGGTCCGGCTGGACTTCCAGGTGGTCGAGGATGGCGTTCATCGGCTCCGGCGAGTGGGTGTGCCACAGGCTGGCGCCCCGCTCGAAGACCGCGACGCCGGCGAACTGCACCACGTACCCCTCGTCGGCGACGAGCCCGCCGGGGATCCGCACGATGTCGCAGCCGGCCGCCCGCAGCGCGGCGGCGGTGCTGCTGTGCACGTCCAGCAGCGCGCCGGGGTGCCCGGTGGCGAACAGCACCCGCTGCCGGCCGGCGGCGGCCTTGCGCAGCCGCGCGGCCATCCGCTCCAGGCCGTCGACGGTCAGCTCCGGGTCGATGGTGTCCTGCCCGGCCCGGTGCGCCGGATCGTCGTTCACCCCGCACCGCTCGGCCATCACGGCGAGCACGTCCTGCTCGTCGGTCCACCGGTCCCCCAGCTCCAGACCGAGCCAGTAGTGGCGGTCGCCGTTCGCGAGCTTGCGGTAGTGGGAGAGGTTGTTGTCGCGGGGCGTGGCGACGTCTCCGGCGATCCGGGTGCGGACGAGGTGCTCGACGAGGGCGGCGCGGCTGGGTATCGGCATGGCCCCATTGTGCCGCGCCGCCACCGTCGGTGGCCGCGTCATTCCGCCCCGTGGACGTGGCGCGCGCCTCAGGCCGCCGGGGGCTCGCACCTGTCGGTCAGCGAAGGGACGCCGGGAGGCCCTTGGCGCCGGTGAGCTTCGCTCCCGCGAGGCGGGCTCCGGACAGCTTCGCCCCGGTGAAGTCGGCCTTCCTGAGGTCGGCCTTCCTCAGGTCGGCCTTGCGGAGATCCGCCTTGGTGAGGTCCGCCTTCGCCAGGTCGGCGCCGGTCAAGTTGGCACTTCGGAGGTCCGCTCCTGCGAGGTCGAGCCCGGTGAGCCGCGCCCGGGAGAGGTCCGCACCCCGCAAGGTGGCGCACGATCGCACATCGCGTTCTGTGCCCGGGCTGGCCGGCGCGTCGCCTACGGTCAGCTCCTGCGCAGTCAAGCACAGGGTGGCCTGGGTGAGGTTAGCGCCGGCCAGACCCGACCCGGCCAGATCGGCGCCGACCAACACCGTTCCGGTCAAGTCCGCACACAGTGCGAAACGGCAGAACCAGCTCTTGCCGAGGTTCGCATCGAACAGGTTGGTATCGCGGAGGTCCGCGCCATCGAGGGAGGCGCCGCGGAGATCCGCAGTATCCGCCTGCGCACCACGCAGGTCGGAACCGTCGAAGGTCGCGCCCCGGAGGTCCGCACCGCCGAGGTAACTGTCACGGAGAGTGGCACCGTTCCGCCTGCGCACCACGCAGGTCGGAACCGTCGAAGGTCGCGCCCCGGAGGTCCGCACCGCCGAGGTAACTGTCACGGAGAGTGGCACCGTCGAAAACGGCCTCGCGGAGGTAGCCGTTGCTGAGGTTAGCGCCACTGAGATCCGCTCCCGTCAGGATCGCCCCACCCCACCGAACGGTCTCCTCACCCTGGAACGCGGGCTGCCACCCCCTCAGGTCCGTGCGGCTCAGGTCGACGAGCTCCTGCTGTTCGTGTCCGGGAGGACGTCGGCTAAGGACCTTCATCGCCGCGTCGATGTCCGCGGGAACGGGCTTCTGTGCCCCGCCGGCCCTCACCGGGGCGTGCCGGCGCACGTACGCCGAGACGACCGAGACCACAGTCGGATGGTCGCGGGTGGAGTCGTGCATGAGGCGCTCCAGCGCGTAGAGCCCGCCCAGGCGCACGTCCTCGGAGTCCGAGCCCAGGTTGCCGATGGCCGCGTTGAACCTGCTGGTGACCTGGCCCTGCTCGCCGAGCCGGAGTTCCTTGTTCGCCTGCCCCACCTGCATCCAGGTGAACAGGAGCGCCGCCAGCGCCGCGAACCCCGGCAGGCTGAGGAGCAGCAACGAGATCCAGGCGGTCCCGTCACGGCCCGCCGGGCGCTCCGCACCGGTGGGGTGCCGGCGCCGCTTCCGGCGCCGGCTCGCAGCCCGCCGGTGAGCGATCCGGGCGAGCCTGCCATGGGCCGGTCCTCTCTGCACCCGGCCCATGCCACACCCCCTGGCGCGGGGTACGGGAGGCGCCACACCGTGCGGACCCCCGGCCGTTCCCCCTCAGGCCGCCGGGGGCTCACCCAGGGAGCCGAACGCACCGTGGGCAAGGCGGCGCAGCAGGGCCTCCATGGCGGTGCGGCCGAGAAGGCCGATGTGGGGGGTGGAGTTGAGCAGGCCGAACACGGCGTGGACGGTGGCCCTGGCCTCCGCCTCGGGGGGCGCCGGGTACAGCTCGCGGACCACCGTGACCCACAGCTCCAGGTACTGCCGCTGGAGCTGGCGGACCCTCTTGCGGTCGCTCTCCCGGAGGCGGTCCAGCTCGCGGTCGTGCAGGGTGATCAGGGGGCGGTCGTCGAGCGCGAAGTCGATGTGCCCGTCGATGAGCGACCCGAGGAGCGCCCCGGGGTCGCCCGCCGCCTCCCGTACGCGTCGCCGGCCGCCGTCGAGGAGCCGCTCGCTGATGCCGACCAGCAGCTCGGCCAGCATGGCGTCCTTGCCGGGGAAGTGCCGGTAGAGGCCGGGACCGCTGATGCCGACGGCGGCGCCTATCTCGTCGACGCCCACACCGTGGAAGCCGCGCTCGGCGAAGAGGCGTGCGGCCTCCTTGAGGATCTGTTCGCGGCGCGTCGGGGCGTCGGTCCTGGTGCTCATGGATTGATTCTAGACAAGGCGGTTAGCGGTCGTTAACCTGATGGACACACGTTAACGGTCATTAACTGGGGGCATGATGCAGCAGGCGCCCGTGCTGACCAGCACGGCAGATCCGGCCTCCGCCGCCTGGCAGGCAAACGAGGCGGCGCACCACGAGCTGGCCGAGGGGCTGCGCGCCCGGCTGGCCGCCGCCCGGCTGGGGGGCGGTGAGAAGGCCCGCGCCCGGCACACCGCGCGCGGGAAGCTGCTGCCGCGCGACCGCGTCGACACCCTCCTGGACCCCGGCTCCCCGTTCCTGGAGCTCGCCCCGCTGGCGGCCGAGGGGATGTACGACGGCCAGGCACCGGCCGCCGGGGTGATCGCCGGAGTGGGCCGGGTCGCCGGCCGCGAGGTGGTCGTCGTGGCGAACGACGCGACCGTCAAGGGCGGCACGTACTACCCGATGACGGTCAAGAAGCACCTGCGCGCCCAGGAGGTGGCCCTGGAGAACCGCCTCCCGTGCGTCTACCTGGTGGACTCGGGCGGCGCCTTCCTCCCCAAGCAGGACGAGGTCTTCCCCGACCGGGAGCACTTCGGGCGGATCTTCTACAACCAGGCCCGCATGTCGGGCGCGGGCATCCCGCAGATCGCCGCCGTCCTCGGCTCGTGCACGGCCGGCGGGGCGTACGTCCCGGCGATGAGCGACGAGGCCGTGATCGTCCGCAACCAGGGCACGATCTTCCTGGGCGGCCCGCCGCTGGTGAAGGCCGCGACCGGTGAGGTCGTCACCGCCGAGGAGCTGGGCGGCGGCGAGGTCCACTCCCGGACCTCCGGCGTCACCGACCACCTCGCGGAGGACGACGCGCACGCGCTGCGGATCGTGCGGAACATCGTCTCCACGCTCCCCGCCCGGGGCCCGCTGCCCTGGCCGGTGGAGCCGGTCGAGGAGCCCAAGGTCGACCCCGCGGGGCTGTACGGGGCGGTGCCGGTCGACTCGCGCACGCCGTACGACGCGCGGGAGATCATCGCGCGGGTCGTGGACGGCTCGCGGTTCCAGGAGTTCAAGTCCGAGTTCGGGCAGACGCTGGTCACCGGCTTCGCCCGGGTCCACGGCCACCCGGTGGGGATCGTCGCCAACAACGGCATCCTGTTCGCCGAGTCCGCCCAGAAGGGCGCCCACTTCATCGAGCTGTGCGACCAGCGCGGCATTCCGCTGCTGTTCCTCCAGAACATCTCCGGCTTCATGGTCGGCCGGGACTACGAGGCGGGCGGCATCGCCAAGCACGGCGCCAAGATGGTCACCGCCGTCGCCTGCACGCGCGTGCCGAAGCTGACGGTCGTCGTCGGCGGTTCGTACGGCGCCGGCAACTACTCGATGTGCGGCCGGGCCTACAGCCCCCGCTTCCTGTGGATGTGGCCCAACGCCAAGATCTCCGTGATGGGCGGCGAGCAGGCCGCCTCCGTCCTGGCCACCGTCAAGCGCGACCAGATCGAGGCGCGCGGCGAGTCCTGGTCCGCCGACGAGGAGGAGGCGTTCAAGGACCCGATCCGCGCGCAGTACGAGCAGCAGGGGAACGCCTACTACGCCACGGCCCGGCTCTGGGACGACGGTGTGATCGACCCGCTGGAGACCCGCCAGGTGCTGGGTCTGGCCCTGACCGCGTGTGCCAACGCCCCGCTGGGTGAGCCCGGCTTCGGCGTCTTCCGGATGTGAGGGACTGATGTTCACGACTGTTCTTGTCGCCAACCGGGGCGAGATCGCGGTCCGCGTCATCCGTACGCTGCGGACGCTCGGCATCCGCTCGGTCGCGGTCTTCAGCGACGCGGACGCCGACGCCCGGCACGTACGGGAGGCGGACACGGCGGTGCGGATCGGGCCGCCGCCCGCCGGCGAGAGCTACCTGCGTGTGGACCGGCTGCTGGAGGCGGCCGCCCGCACCGGCGCGGAGGCCGTCCACCCGGGATACGGCTTCCTGGCGGAGAACGCCGCCTTCGCGCAGGCCTGCGAGGACGCCGGTCTGGTCTTCATCGGGCCGCCGGCCTCCGCGATCGCCCTCATGGGCGACAAGATCCGCGCCAAGGAGACCGTGAAGGCCGCCGGCGTGCCGGTGGTGCCCGGCTCCTCGGGAAGCGGGCTGAGCGACGACGAACTGGCGGCGGCCGCCCGTGAGATCGGCATGCCGGTGCTGCTGAAGCCCTCGGCGGGCGGCGGCGGCAAGGGCATGCGCCTCACCCGGGTCGAGTCGGCCCTGATGGACGAGATCGCGGCCGCGCGCCGCGAGGCGCGGGCGTCGTTCGGCGACGACACGCTGCTCGTCGAGCGGTGGATCGACCGGCCCCGGCACATCGAGATCCAGGTGCTGGCGGACGGGCACGGCAACGTCGTGCACCTCGGCGAGCGCGAGTGCTCCCTCCAGCGCCGGCACCAGAAGATCATCGAGGAGGCCCCCTCCGTCCTGCTGGACGAGAAGACCCGGGCCGCGATGGGCGAGGCCGCCGTCCAGGCGGCCCGCTCCTGCGGCTACCGGGGCGCGGGCACCGTGGAGTTCATCGTCCCGGGCGGCGACCCGTCCGCCCACTACTTCATGGAGATGAACACCCGGCTCCAGGTCGAGCACCCGGTCACCGAACTGGTCACGGGCGTGGACCTGGTGGAGTGGCAGTTGCGCGTGGCCGCCGGCGAGCCGCTCGGCTTCACCCAGGACGACATCGCGCTCACCGGCCACTCCATCGAGGCCCGCCTCTGCGCGGAGGACCCCTCCCGGGGCTTCCTGCCCTCGGGCGGCACGGTGCTGGCGCTGGCCGAGCCCTCGGGCGACGGGGTGCGGACCGACTCGGGCCTGAGCGAGGGCACCGAGGTGTCCAGCCTGTACGACCCGATGCTGGCGAAGGTCATCGTCCACGGGCCCGACCGCCCCACCGCGCTCCGCAAGCTCCGGGCGGCCCTCGCGGACACGGTCACCCTCGGCGTCCCGACCAACGCCGGTTTCCTGCGCCGGCTCCTCGCCCACCCGGACGTCGTGTCCGGCGACCTGGACACCGGGCTGGTGGAGCGGGACGCCGAGGGGCTGGTCCCCGGGGGCGTACCGGAGGAGGTGTACGCGGCGGCCGCGCTGGTGCGGCAGGCGGAGCTGGCCCCGCCCGCCGGCCCCGGCTGGACGGACCCGTTCTCGGTGCCGAGCGCCTGGCGCCTCGGCGGCGCCCCCGCCTGGACGGCCCACCACCTCCGGATCCCGGGCCACGAGCCCGTGACCGTGCGGGTGCGGGGCACCGCCGGGGACGCGGAGCTGCTGCTGCCGTCCGGCGACGGCGGGGCGGCGGACGAGGGAGCGGGAACCACCGGCGCCCCGGCGGCCGGGGCGTCGGCGTCCGCCGGGCGGCGGGCCCGGCTGGTGGCGCTCACCGCGAGCACCGCCACCGTCGAGGTGGACGGCCTCACGCACGCCTTCCACCGCGCCGGGAGCTGGCTGGGCCGGGACGGGGACGCCTGGAACGTCCTGGACCACGACCCGGTGGAGGCCTCCCTCGGCCGGTCGGCGCACGCCGGGGCCGACTCGCTGACCGCCCCCATGCCCGGGACGGTCACGGTCGTGAAGGTCGCCGTGGGCGACGAGGTGACGGCCGGACAGGGGCTGGTGGTGGTCGAGGCCATGAAGATGGAGCACGTCATCTCCGCCCCGCACGACGGCACCGTCGCCGAGCTGGACGTCACGCCCGGGACCACCGTCGCCATGGACCAGGTGCTCGCCGTGGTGGTTCCCAAGGAGGAGCGATGACCACCGGACTGCCCATGACCGTGCCCGCGCCGGGGCTGCCCGCCCGTGTGCGGATCCATGAGGTCGGTGCGCGCGACGGCCTCCAGAACGAGCAGGGTGTCGTCCCGACCGAGGTGAAGGCCGAGTTCATCCGGCGCCTCGCCGGCGCCGGACTGACCACCATCGAGGCGACCAGCTTCGTCCATCCCAAGTGGGTGCCCCAGCTCGCCGACGCCGAGCGGCTGTTCCCGCTCGTCAGCGACCTCGAAGGGGTGCGGCTGCCGGTCCTCGTGCCGAACGAGCGCGGTCTCGACCGGGCGCTGGCGCTCGGGGCGCGGGAGGTGGCCGTGTTCGCCAGCGCCACCGAGTCGTTCGCGAAGGCCAACCTCAACCGCACGGTCGACGAGGCGCTCGCCATGTTCGACCCGGTCGTCACCCGCGCCGTCGAGCACGGCCTCACCGTGCGCGGCTACCTCTCCATGTGCTTCGGCGACCCCTGGGAGGGCCCCGTCCCGGTCGACGAGGTCGTCCGGGTCTGCCGGCGGTTGCGGGACATGGGCTGCGACGAGCTGAGCCTGGGCGACACGATCGGCGTGGCCACCCCTGGCCACGTCACCCGGCTGCTGACCGCGCTCAACGAGGCGGGCGTCCCGACGGACGCGCTGGCCGTGCACTTCCACGACACCTACGGCCAGGCGCTCGCCAACACCCTCGCCGCCCTCCAGCACGGCGTCACCACGGTCGACGCCTCCGCCGGCGGCCTCGGCGGCTGCCCGTACGCCAAGTCCGCCACCGGGAACCTCGCCACCGAAGACCTCGTGTGGATGCTCCACGGCCTCGGCATCGACACCGGGGTCGACCTCGGCCTGCTCACCGCCACGAGCGTGTGGCTGGCCGGACAACTGGGCCGTCCCAGCCCGTCCCGCACCGTCCGCGCCCTCGGCGGCGCGGCCTCCCACAAGGAGTCCTGAGTCATGTCCCTGGACCACCGGCTCTCCCAGGAGCACGAGGAACTGCGCCGCACCGTGGAGGAGTTCGCCCACGAGGTCGTCGCCCCGAAGATCGGGGACTTCTACGAGCGCCATGAGTTCCCGTACGAGATCGTCCGCGAGATGGGGCGGATGGGCCTGTTCGGCCTGCCCTTCCCCGAGGAGTACGGCGGCATGGGCGGCGACTACCTCGCCCTGGGCATCGCCCTGGAGGAGCTGGCCCGGGTCGACTCGTCCGTCGCCATCACCCTGGAGGCGGGCGTCTCCCTCGGCGCGATGCCGGTGTACCGGTTCGGCACCGAGGAGCAGAAGCGGGAGTGGCTGCCGCGCATGTGCTCCGGCGAGATCCTGGGCGCGTTCGGGCTGACCGAGCCGGAGTGCGGCTCGGACGCCGGCGGCACCCGCACCACGGCCGTGCGGGACGGCGACGAGTGGGTCATCAACGGCTCGAAGTGCTTCATCACCAACTCGGGCACGGACATCACGGGCCTGGTCACGGTCACCGCCGTCACCGGCCACAAGGACGACGGCCGCCCGCTCATCTCCTCCATCATCGTCCCCTCCGGCACCCCCGGCTTCACGGTCGCCGCGCCCTACTCCAAGGTCGGCTGGAACGCCTCCGACACCCGCGAGCTGTCCTTCTCGGACGTACGCGTCCCGGTGTCCCATCTGCTGGGCGAGGAGGGGCGCGGGTACGCCCAGTTCCTCCGCATCCTCGACGAGGGCCGCATCGCCATCTCGGCGCTGGCGACGGGCCTGGCCCAGGGCTGCGTGGACGAGTCGGTGAAGTACGCCAAGGAGCGGCACGCCTTCGGGCGGCCCATCGGCGACAACCAGGCCATCCAGTTCAAGATCGCCGACATGGAGATGCGGGCGCACATGGCGCGCATCGGCTGGCGGGACGCCGCCTCCCGGCTGGTGAGCGGAGAGCCGTTCAAGAAGGAGGCGGCGCTGGCGAAGCTGTACTCCTCCACGGTCGCGGTCGACAACGCCCGTGAGGCCACGCAGATCCACGGCGGCTACGGCTTCATGAACGAGTACCCGGTGGCCCGGATGTGGCGGGATTCCAAGATCCTGGAGATCGGCGAGGGCACCAGTGAGGTCCAGCGCATGCTGATCGCCCGGGAGTTGGGCCTGTCCGCCTGACCTCCCGTACGTCCGGCGGGGCCGCCGTCACCCGGTGACGGCGGCCTCGCCGCGTCCGGCCTCCGGTCGCGTGCTCCATCCCACACGGGGGCACCCTCTGGACATCGCGTGAGGTTAGGCTAACCTACCCTCGAACTTGCCCAGTGGCCGAATACGGCCGTACGAAAGCGACTCCGCCATGTCCAGCAACGCCCGAGCCACCTCCCTCACCCGTCGCGGTCTGCTCGCCGCTGGCGGCGCCGTCGGGCTCGGCGCCGCGCTCGTCGCGTGCGGTGGCGGAAAAGACGACAAGGGCTCGGCCAAGGCCGAGGGGAAGTCCGGCCCCTGGAAGTTCACGGACGACCGCAACAAGGCGGTGGAGCTGAAGTCCACCCCGAAGAACATCGTCGCCTTCATCGGTACCGCCGCCGCGCTGTACGACTACGGCATCGAGGTCAAGGGTGTTTTCGGTCCGACGACCGTCAAGGACCCGAAGACGGGCAAGGAGAAGGCCGACATCCAGGCCGGCGACCTCGACGTCACCAAGGTGAAGAACCTCGGCAACGTCTGGGGCACCTTCAACATCGAGGAGTACCTGAAGCTCGAGCCCGAGCTGCTGGTCTCGGCGATGTGGGACAAGGACGTCCTGTGGTACCTGCCCCCGCAGTCCCACGACAAGATCGTCAAGCTGGCGCCGACCGTCGCGCTGTGGGCCGCCAACACCACGATGCCGAAGGCCCTGGCGCGCCACGCCGAGCTGGCCGAGTCGCTGGGCGCGGACCTGAAGGACAAGAAGACGGTCGACGCCAAGGCCCGCTTCGAGAAGGCCGCCGCCGCGCTGCGCGCCGCCGCCAAGTCGCGGCCCGAGATCCGCGTGATGATCGGTTCGGCGAGCGCCGAGCTGTTCTACGTCTCGCTCGCCAAGATGTCCGCGGACACCGCGTACTTCGAGGAGCTGGGCGTGAAGTTCGTGAAGCCGAAGGTCAACGCGCAGGGCTACTTCGAGGAACTGAGCTGGGAGAACCTCGACAAGTACCCGGCCGACATCATCATGATGGACAACCGCAGCCAGGCCATCCAGCCGGCCGACCTGAAGTCCAAGCCGACCTGGACGCGACTGCCCGCCGTCAAGGCCGGCCAGGTCGTCCCGCGCTTCACCGAGCCGATCTACTCCTACGACAAGTGCGCCGTCCTGCTGGAGGACCTCGCCAAGGCGATCCAGAACGCCAAGAAGGTGGCCTGACCCGGTGTTCGCCTTCTTCTCCCTCCAGGTGGCGCGGACGCGGCGGCTCGGCCCGTCGCTGGTGCGGGTCACGTTCACCGGGGCCGGCGGCGAGGAGCTGAAAGGTTTCGTCTCCGGCGGCCGCGACCAGAGCCTGTCGCTGTTCCTGCCCCACCCGGGCCAGCCCCAGCCGGTGATGCCGCCGGTGGTGGACGGGGACCTGTACGGCGCGCTCGGCGCGTGGCGGGCCATGCCCGACGACGTACGGGCGGTGATGCGCTCGTACACCGTGCGCGGGCAGCGCACGGCCGGTGACGGGGGCGCCGAGGTGGACATCGACTTCGCCCTGCACGAGGACGGCGGGCCGGCCTGCCGCTGGGCCGCCGGAGCGGCACCGGGGGACCGGGTGGTCGTCCTCGGGCCGACGGCGGCCGACAACACCGGTGTGCGCTTCCGGCTGCCGGAGGACGCCGACGAGGTGCTGATCTGGGGCGACGAGACGGCGCTGCCCGCCGCCTCGGCGATCCTGGAGGAGCTGCCGGCTGGGACGAGGGCGCGGGTGTGGCTCGAAGTCCCGTACACCGCCGACCGCCTGGAGCTCGCCACGGAGGCGGACGCGACCGTCACCTGGCTGGTCCGGGAGGAGGGCGCGCCCGCCGCGGTCGACGCGGTACGGGCCGCCGAGCTGTCGGGCTCGGCCCCGTACGCCTGGATCGCGGGCGAGGCCGGCTCGGTGAAGGCGCTGCGCCGGCACCTGGTCAACGAGCGCGGCATCGACCGCCGGCGGGTCACCTTCGTCGGCTACTGGCGCAAGGGCCTGAGCGAGGACGCCCTTCGCGAGGTCCCCGACACGACCGAGGACGAGTCCTAGGCAGTACGCCGGAACCGGCGCCGTCCGCCCGGAGGGCGGGCACAGGAGCGGTCCACCGGCGACCGTGACGGCCGCGGTACCGCGATCCCGCGGTCCGTCGGCCGGAGCACCCGTCCGGAACGGCCCCGTGGCACCGCGCCACGGGGCCGCCCGGACGTCCGTGCCCGCCTGTACCGCGGGCACCCCGGCCCCGGGACCCGGCGCGCCGTCGCCCCGCGACGGCGGTGGTACGGCGGAAGGTCGGGAGCAACGGCCGTGCCGTACGGGGCTGGTGAGGCACCTGGGTCCGTTGCGGTTTCAAATTAGGTTAGGCTAACCTTACTTACGCCACGGCGCCTCAACCCCCTTCCTGTCCCCTGAGGGCCGTTCAAGTCCCCGTACCCGGGAGGACAACCGCATGCGCTCGCACCTGCTCAATGACGCGACAGCCGATCAGTACCGGCGTTCCGTCACCGAAGGAGTGGAGCGGGTGGCGAACCGGCTCGCCTCCACCCGGCGGCCGTTCACCGGCGTCACGCCGGACGAGCTGGCGCCCCTCGTCTCCGCCGTCGACCTCGACAAGCCGCTCGGCGACGCCTCCGCCGCCCTCGACGAGCTGGAGCAGGTCTACCTCCGCGACGCGGTCTACTTCCACCACCCGCGCTACCTGGGCCACCTCAACTGCCCGGTCGTCATCCCCGCCGTCCTCGGCGAGGCCGTCCTCTCGGCCGTCAACTCCTCGCTGGACACCTGGGACCAGAGCGCCGGCGGCACCCTCATCGAGCGCAAGCTGATCGACTGGACCACCGGCCGCATCGGCCTCGGGCCGGCCGCCGACGGCGTGTTCACCAGCGGCGGCACCCAGTCCAACCTCCAGGCACTGCTCCTGGCCCGTGAGGAGGCCAAGACGGACGACCTGGCGAAACTGCGCATCTTCTCCTCCGAGTGCAGCCACTTCAGCGTCCAGAAGTCGGCCAAACTCCTCGGCCTGTCCCCGGACGCCGTGATCGCCGTCCCCACCGACCGCGACAAGCGGATGCAGTCCGTCGCCCTCGCCGCCGAGCTGGAGCTGTGCGCCGCCCAGGGGCTCACCCCGATGGCGATCGTCGCCACCGCCGGCACCACCGACTTCGGCTCCATCGACCCGCTCCCGGAGATCGCCGAGCTCGCCGGCCAGTACGGCGCCTGGATGCACGTCGACGCCGCCTACGGCTGCGGACTGCTCGCCTCCCCCACCCGCCGTCACCTCCTCGACGGCATCGAGCGGGCCGACTCCGTCACCGTCGACTACCACAAGTCCTTCTTCCAGCCGGTGAGTTCCTCCGCCGTGCTGGTCCGTGACGGCGCCACGCTGCGGCACGCCACCTACCACGCGGACTACCTCAACCCCCGGCGCACGGTGGAGGAGCGGATCCCGAACCAGGTCGACAAGTCGCTCCAGACCACCCGCCGCTTCGACGCGCTCAAGCTGTGGATGACCCTGCGCGTCATGGGCGCCGACGGCGTCGGGCAGCTCTTCGACGAGGTGTGCGATCTGGCCGCCGCCGGCTGGGACGTGCTCGCCGCCGACCCGCGCTACGACGTGGTCGTCCGGCCGTCGCTGTCCACCCTGGTCTTCCGCTACATCCCGGCCGCCGTCACCTCCCCCACGGAGATCGACCGCGCCAACCTCCACGCCCGCAAGGCGCTGTTCGCGTCGGGCGAGGCGGTCGTCGCCGGTACGAAGGTGGACGGCCGCCAGTACCTGAAGTTCACCCTGCTCAACCCCGAGACGACCGTGCACGACATCACCGCCGTCCTCGACCTGATCGCCGGCCACGCCGAGCAGTACCTTGGAGAAAACCTTGTCCACGCCTCGTGACGTCCACGATTTCATCGGTATCGGACTGGGTCCGTTCAACCTCGGTCTCGCCTGCCTGACCGAGCCGATCGAGGAGCTCGACGGCCTCTTCCTCGAGTCCAAGCCCGGATTCGAGTGGCACTCCGGGATGTTCCTGGAGGGCGCCCACCTCCAGACGCCGTTCATGTCGGACCTGGTCACCCTCGCCGACCCGACGTCGCCGTACTCGTTCCTCCAGTACCTCAAGGAGAACGGCCGGCTCTACTCGTTCTACATCCGCGAGAACTTCTACCCGCTGCGGACCGAGTACAACGACTACTGCCGCTGGGCCGCCGGCAAGCTGAGCAGCGTCCGCTACAACACCACGGTCGAGACGGTCGAGTACGACGCCGCCGAGGAGCTGTACGCGGTCCGCACGACCGCCGGCGACACCTTCCGCGCCCGCCACCTCGTCCTGGGCACCGGCACCCCGCCGTACATCCCGGAGGCCTGCGAGGGGCTGGAGGGCGACTTCCTCCACAACTCGCGCTACCTGCCGAACAAGGAAGCGCTCCAGAAGAAGAAGTCGATCACCCTCGTGGGCAGCGGCCAGAGCGCCGCCGAGATCTACTACGACCTGCTGAGCGAGATCGACGTCCACGGCTACCGCCTCAACTGGGTCACCCGCTCCCCCCGCTTCTTCCCGCTGGAGTACACCAAGCTCAC
Source organism: Streptomyces sp. NPDC039423 (assembly GCF_055598725.1). Taxonomy (NCBI): domain Bacteria; kingdom Bacillati; phylum Actinomycetota; class Actinomycetes; order Kitasatosporales; family Streptomycetaceae; genus Streptomyces; species Streptomyces sp. NPDC039423. Next base: position 223,240 of record NZ_JBVKAH010000001.1, on the reverse strand, counting down.
GCTGGAGATGACCTCTCCGGAGTACGTGGACTACTTCCACGCCCTCCCCGAGGCCACCCGCTACCGCCTGGAGACCCAGCAGAAGGGCCTGTTCAAGGGCATCGACGGCGAGCTGATCGACGCGATCTTCGACCTGCTGTACCAGAAGAACCTCGGCGGCCCCGTCCCCACACGGCTGCTCACGAACGCGTCGCTCAACAGCGCGACGTACGAGAACGGCACGTACACGCTCGGCCTCCGCCAGGAGGAGCAGGGCAAGGACTTCGAGATCGAGACCGAGGGCCTGGTCCTGGCCACCGGCTACAAGTACGTGACCCCCGCGTTCCTGGAGCCCGTGCGCGACCGGATCCGCTGGGACGGCCAGGGCCGCTTCGACGTCGCCCGCAACTACTCCATCGACACCACCGGCCGGGGCATCTTCCTCCAGAACGCCGGTGTGCACACCCACTCGATCACCAGTCCCGACCTGGGCATGGGCGCCTACCGCAACGCGTACATCATCGGTGAGCTGCTGGGCTCCGAGTACTACCCCGTCGAGAAGTCCATCGCGTTCCAGGAGTTCGCAGTATGAGCACCACCAGCACCACCGGTACCGCCACCGCCGTCGGGACCTTCACCTTCCGCCCGCTCGACCCGCTCGTGGACGGCGAGCTGGTCCACTCCTGGGTCACCCACCCCAAGGCCGGGTTCTGGATGATGCAGAACCACACCGTCGCCGACGTCGAGCGCGAGTACATGGCCATCGCGGCCGACGAGCACCACGACGCCTTCATCGGCCTGCGCGACGGTGAGCCCGCGTTCCTCATGGAGCGGTACGACCCGGCGAAGGCGGAGCTGGTCGGGCTGTACGAGGCGCGCCCCGGCGACGTGGGCATGCACTTCCTGGTCGCCCCGACCGACACCCCCGTCCACGGCTTCACCCGCGCCGTGATCACCGCCGTGATGGAGGAGCTGTTCCGGGACCCGGCGACCGCACGGGTCGTCGTCGAGCCCGACGTCCGCAACACGGCCGTCCACGCGCTGAACGCGGCCGTCGGCTTCGAGATAGCCGAGCGGATCGCCAAGCCGGAGAAGGACGCCTACCTGAGCTTCTGCACCCGGGAGCAGTTCCGCGCCGCCGTGGGGGCCGCCCGATGAGCGCCGCCCACCCCATGGACCCCGTCGCCCACCTCACCCCCGAGCGCTGGGCGCACGCCAACCGCCTCCTGGTCCGCAAGGGCCTCGCCGAGTTCGCCCACGAGCGGCTGCTCACCCCCGAGCCCCTGGGCGAGGACCGCTACCGCGTGCTCAGCGACGACGGCACGACCGAGTACCGCTTCACCGCCGAGCGGTTCGCCCTCGACCACTGGCAGGTGGACGCCGGCTCCATCAGCCGCCACCAGGGCGGGGAGGAACTGCCGCTCGACGCGCTGCGGTTCATCATCGAGCTGCGCGGCTCCCTGGGCCTGAGCGACGAGATCCTCCCGGTCTACCTGGAGGAGATCTCCTCCACCCTCTCCGGTACGGCGTACAAGTCGGCCAAGCCGCCGGTGCCGGCCGCCGAGCTGGCGAAGGCCGGTTTCCAGGACGTCGAGACGGGCATGACCGAGGGCCACCCGTGCTTCGTCGCCAACAACGGGCGGCTCGGCTTCGGCATCGACGAGTACCACGCGTACGCGCCGGAGGCGGCGAACCCGCTGCGGCTCATCTGGCTGGCCGCCCACCGCGACCGCACCACCTTCACCGCGGGCGCGGGCATCGACTACGACGGCTTCATCCGCGCCGAGCTGGGCGACGCGGCCGTCGACGGCTTCGCGAAGACCCTGGCCGGCCTCGGCCTGGACTTCGCCGACTACCTCCTGGTGCCGGTGCACCCCTGGCAGTGGTGGAACAAGCTGTCCGTCACCTTCGCCGCCGAGATCGCCCAGCGGCGGCTGGTGTTCCTCGGCGAGGGCGACGACCGCTACCTGGCGCAGCAGTCGATCCGGACGTTCTTCAACACCGACGACCCGGCCAAGCACTACGTCAAGACGGCCATCTCGGTCCTCAACATGGGCTTCATGCGCGGCCTCTCCGCCGCCTACATGGAGGCCACCCCGGCCATCAACGACTGGCTGGCGAACCTGATCGACGGCGACGACGTCCTGAAGGCGGCCCGCTTCTCGATCATCCGCGAGCGGGCCGCGGTCGGTTACCGCCACCTGGAGTACGAGGCCGCCACCGACCGGTACTCCCCGTACCGCAAGATGCTCGCCGCGCTGTGGCGCGAGAGCCCGGTGCCGACGATCGAGGACGGCCAGCGCCTCGCCACCATGGCGTCGCTGCTGCACACCGACCACGAGGGCGCGTCGTTCGCCGGCGCGCTGATCGCCGAGTCGGGGCTGGCGCCCACCGAGTGGCTGCGCCGCTACCTGGACGCGTACCTGCTGCCGATCCTGCACACCTTCTACGCCTACGACCTGGTGTGGATGCCGCACGGCGAGAACGTGATCCTGGTGATCGAGGACGGTGCGGTCCGGCGCGCGATCTTCAAGGACATCGCCGAGGAGATCGCGGTGATGGACCCGGACGCGGTGCTGCCGCCGGCCGTGGAGCGCATCCGGGTGGACGTGCCCGAGGACACCAAGCTGCTGTCCGTCTTCACGGACGTCTTCGACTGCTTCTTCCGCTTCCTGGGCGCGACGCTCGCCGCCGAGGGGGTCCTGGACGAGGACGACTTCTGGCGGACGGTCGCCGAGTGCGTCAGGTCCTACCAGGAGTCCAAGCCCGAGCTGGCGGACAAGTTCGCGCAGTACGACATGTTCGCCGGGGAGTTCGCGCTCTCCTGCCTCAACCGCCTCCAGCTCCGCAACAACAAGCAGATGGTGGACCTGGCGGACCCCTCCGGCGCGCTCCAGTTCATGGGCACGCTGGTGAACCCGATCGCGCGTTTCGCGTGACCCACGGGCCGGCCGGGGCGCCGGACGGAGTACGGTCCTCCGTCCGGCGCCCCGGCTTTTTCACCGGGTCCGCCACGGCACCTGCGGCGACCGGTGGAAGCCGACGCCCAGCGCCTCCAGGCGCGGGCCCTGGCCCGCGAGCCGCTGCCGGTACGCCTCCCAGTCGTGCGAGGCGGCCGGGGACCAGCCCAGCTCCGCCGCCCCGAGCAGCCGGGGGAAGGCCATCGTGTCGAGGTGGGCGTCGGTGGAGAGGGTCTCCGTCCACAGCGGCGCCTCGACGCCCCTGACGGCGGCCGCGGGGACGCCCGGCAGGTAGGAGCCCGGGTCCCAGTCGTAGGCCCGCCGCACCTCCACGTACCCGGCCCAGGACAGGCCGAGCGGGGTGTCCTTGGTGTACTTCATGTCCAGGTAGAGCCGGTCGGCGGGCGACAGGACCAGCCCGGTGCCGTTGCGCGCGGCGCTCGCCACCCGTGCCTTCTCGGCACCGGACGTGCCGTCCAGGCCCCAGTACTGGGCGAGGGCGCCGTCGGCGGGACGTGCGCCGGTGAGCTGGTGCCAGCCGATGACGGTCTTGCCGTACGCGGCGACGACCGCCTGGACCCGGTCCATGAAGGCGACGTAGTCCTCGTGGCCGGTGGAGTGCGCCTCGTCGCCGCCGATGTGGAGGTACCGGCCGGGAGTGAGGGCGGCCAGCTCGCGGACGACGTCGTCGACGAAGTCGTACGTGACGTCCTTGCCCACGCACAGGCTGCTGAAGCCGACCTCGGTGCCCGTGTAGAGGGGCGGGGCGACGCCGTCGCAGTTGAGCTCCGCGTACGAGGCGAGCGCGGCGTTGGTGTGGCCGGGCATGTCGATCTCGGGCACGACCTCCAGGTGGCGCGAGGCGGCGTACGCGACGATGTCGCGGTACTGGTCCTTGGTGTAGTGGCCGCCCGGCCCGCCGCCGACCTGGGTGGAGCCGCCGTGTCGGGCCAGGCGCGGCCAGGAGTCGATGGCGATGCGCCAGCCCTGGTCGTCGCTGAGGTGCAGGTGCAGCTTGTTGATCTTGTACAGGGCCAGGTTGTCGATATAGCGCTTCACCTGCCCGACCGTGAAGAAGTGCCGGGACACGTCGAGCATCGCGCCCCGGTAGCCGTAGCGGGGGGTGTCGGTGATCGTGCCGCCCGCCACCTGCCAGGGGCCGGGTTGCCGGGTGTCCTTCTCCACGGCGGCGGGGAACTGCTGGCGCAGCGTCTGGACGCCGTGGAAGAGCCCGGCGGGCTCGCGGGCGGTGAGGGTGACGCCCCTCGGGCCGGACTCCAGCCGGTAGCCCTCGTCGCCGAGCGCGGTCTCGCGGCCGCTGAGCCGCAGCCGGATGCCGCCGGTGCCGTCGTCGGTGACCGGCAGGGCGTAGCCGGTCGAGGGCCGCAGCACCTCGGCGAGGTAGGTCGCGACACGGCGGGCGCCGGCCGCGCCCGCGTCCACCCGGATCCGGGTGCGGGCGGTGAGGGTGTACGGGCCGCCGCCGGGGCGTACGGAGGCGGGCACGGGCACGACGTCGCCGAGCGGCCGCACGCCGGGCGCGGCGGCGGGTGCGGCGGGGGCCTCGCCGGGCGGGGCCCCGCCGGGCGCGGCGCCGGTCCCGGCGATCCCGGTGGCGATCACGAGCAGCAGCGGGCCGAGGAGGCGGAGGCGGGAGGACGTCGCGTGCTGTCTCACTCTCACAGGCTGGATCCCTTCACGGGGCGTCGCGACTGTGGGGCCGGTGCAACGTAACGGTCCCCATCCGTACCGCGCGCCCCGGTGCCGGTCAAGGCGCGGACCGTTTCCGGGGCGGCCTCCCGGGCCGGTACCGGGTGCCCTCGGGACGGGTCGTCGTCGCGCGGTGCCAGAATCCTCGGCATGACGGAAATCATCCAGAAGGACGGGACCTGGAGTTTCGACGGGGACGTCATACGCGTCGTGCCGGGCGGCGACAAGAGCGTGGGTCTGCTGCGCCGGACGCTCGGCGAAGTCGTGGTGCCCCTGGAGGCACTGGCCGGGATCTCGTTCGAACCGGGCAAGAAGGCGGGGCGCCTGCGGCTGCGGCTGCGGGACGGCGCCGATCCCCTGCTCCAGGTCGCCGGGGGCAGGCTGCCGGAGGGGTCCGACCCGTACCGGCTGGCGGTGGCCAACGACCGCAGCGGAGTGGCGGAGTACTTCGTGGACGAGGTGCGGCACGCGCTGCTGCTGGAGCAGGTGGGGACCGGTCCGGTGGACACGTACCTGCTCCCCGGTCCCGCCCTGCCGATCACCGTGGGCGCGGGGGACGGCACGGTGACCTTCGACGGGGAGCGCGTCCGGCTGGAGTGGAACTGGAAGACGGAGGAGTCCAAGTCCTCCGCTGGCGACCGCACCCTGGCCCTGGCCGACGTGCGGGGCGTGGAGTGGCTGCCGGCCTCGGGGCTGGAGAACGGCTACCTGCGCTTCCGGGTGGGGGCCGGGACGGCGGCCTCCCTCCCGGCGCCCAAGTACGACCCGCACGCCGTGGAGCTGTTCGGCTTCCGCAAGGACCCGCTGATGGCGCTGGCCGGGGCGGCCGTGGTGGCCCGGCTGCCGCACCCGAACGCCCCGGCGGTGCCGGCGGCGCCGGCGGCGGAACCGACGGCCGCCGCCGACCATGACGTCCTGCTGCGGCGGCTGCGGGAGCTGGGCGATCTGCACCGGACCGGCGTCCTCACCGAGGAGGAGTTCACCGCCGCCAAACAGGCCGTTCTCAAGCAACTCTGACCAAAAAGGACAACAGCCTGCCCGATATCGGGCAGGAATGTTGCCATCCGTATGCCCGTCCTTCAATATCTACGAGTGCTCGAACACCGCCCGTCGCACGACGACCTCATCGACCACCTGGTCCGCAGCACCGCGCTCCAGCGCGGTGAGGCCGCCCGGGTGGTGCTCGACGTGCTGGCGTACTTCGACGAGACGACGGAGGAGTTCGTCCGCCGCCGCCACCGCGAGCTCCAGTCCGGCGGCGAGGTGAACTCCACGATCTTCGAGCGCATCGCGGCCGAACTGCCGCACCGCGCCGTGGCGCCACCGGAGCTCTCGCTCCGGCAGCTGCGCCGCATCGTCTACGGCTGAGAGCGCCCGGGACCGGGCACACACCCGCAATCATTCGGAGGGGCAACACTTTATGTGCGGAATCGTCGGTTACATCGGTAAGCGTGACGTGGCTCCGCTGCTGCTGGAGGGTCTGGCACGGCTGGAGTACCGGGGGTACGACTCGGCGGGCATGGTGATCACCAGCCCGAAGTCCACCGGTCTGAAGATGGTCAAGGCCAAGGGCCGGGTCCGTGACCTGGAGGCCCGTGTCCCCAAGCGCTTCACCGGCACCACCGGCATCGCCCACACCCGCTGGGCCACCCACGGTGCCCCCAGCGATGTGAACTCGCACCCGCACATGGACCCCGAGAACAAGGTCGCGGTCGTCCACAACGGCATCGTGGACAACGCCCTCGAGCTGCGCGCCAAGCTGGAGGCGGAGGGCGTGGTCTTCGCCTCGGAGACCGACACCGAGGTCCTCACCCACCTGATCGCCCGCTCCCAGGCCGAGACCCTGGAGGAGAAGGTCCGCGAGGCGCTCAAGGTCGTCGAGGGCACGTACGGCATCGCCGTCATGCACGCCGACTTCAACGACCGCATCGTCGTCGCCCGCAACGGCTCCCCGGTCGTCCTCGGCATCGGCGAGAAGGAGATGCTCGTCGCCTCCGACATCGCCGCGCTGATCGCCCACACCCGCCAGATCGTCACCCTCGACGACGGCGAGATGGCCACCCTCAAGGCCGACGAGTTCCGCACCTACACCACGTCGGGCACGCTGACCACCGCCACGCCCGAGACCGTGGAGTGGGAGGCCGCCTCGTTCGACATGGGCGGCCACGACACGTACATGCACAAGGAGATCTCGGAGCAGCCCGACGCCGTCGACCGCGTCCTGCGCGGCCGCATCGACGACAAGTTCTCCACCGTCCACCTCGGCGGCCTCAACCTGGACGCCCGCGAGGCCCGGGGCATCCGCCGGGTGAAGATCCTCGGCTGCGGCACCTCGTACCACGCCGGCCTGATCGGCGCCTCGCTGATCGAGGGCCTGGCCCGCATCCCGGCCGACTCCGAGCCGGCCTCCGAGTTCCGCTACCGCAACCCGGTCGTGGACCCCGACACCCTGTACATCGCCGTCTCGCAGTCCGGCGAGACGTACGACGTGCTGGCCGCCGTGCAGGAGCTGAAGCGCAAGGGCGCCCGCGTCCTGGGCGTCGTGAACGTGGTGGGCTCCGCCATCGCCCGCGAGGCCGACGGCGGCGTGTACGTGCACGCCGGCCCGGAGGTCTGCGTGGTGTCCACCAAGTGCTTCACCAACACGGTCGTCGCCTTCGCGCTGCTCGCCCTGCACCTGGGCCGCATCCGCGACCTGTCGGTCGCCGACGGCAAGCGGATCATCGAGGGCCTGCGCAAGCTGCCCGCGCAGATCCAGGAGATCCTCCAGGGCGAGGAGGACATCAAGAAGCTCGCCGCCGAGTACGCCGACGCCAAGTCGATGATGTTCATCGGCCGCGTCCGTGGCTACCCGGTCGCCCTGGAGGCCTCCCTGAAGCTCAAGGAGATCTCCTACATCCACGCCGAGGCGTACCCCGCCTCCGAGCTCAAGCACGGCCCGCTGGCGCTCATCGAGCCGGCCATGCCGACCGTCGCGATCGTCCCGAGCGACTCCCTGCTGGAGAAGAACCGGGCCGCGATGGAGGAGATCAAGGCCCGCAGCGGCAGGATCCTCGCGGTCGCGCACCAGGAGCAGGAGAAGGCCGACCACACGATCATCGTCCCGAAGAACGAGGACGAGCTGGACCCGATCCTCATGGGCATCCCGCTCCAGCTCCTCGCCTACCACACGGCCCTGGCCCTGGGCCGGGACATCGACAAGCCGCGCAACCTGGCCAAGTCCGTCACCGTGGAGTAGTCCCGGACGCGGGCGACCCCCGGCGCGTGCCACCAACGCGCCGGGGGTCGCCCCTTTCCGTACGGCCGGTGCCGCCCCCGCACCGGCCCCTGTGGCCGCTTCAGCCGGTGGCCGTCACACCCCGGCCCGCGGCGCGCCCCGCGAACGTCGGCCACTTCGCCAGCGACGCGGTGGCGCCGTACCAGGCGGCGAGACCCGCGACCGCGGCGGTCCAGCCGCCGATCCGCCCGAGCACGGAGGCGTCGGCGAAGGCGCCGATGCCGGAGAGCAGCAGGGAGACGGTCAGCAGCCCGTACACGCCCTGCCCGAGCGGCCCGCCGCCGGAGGCGGCCGCCGTCATGCTCAGCGCCAGCAGCGCCCACAGGACCAGGAACAGCCCGCCGGCCTTCGCCGAGGTCCCGGCACCCACGCCGGTGCCCCAGGCGAACCAGAAGGCGCCGAGGCCCGCGAAGGCGGTGCCGGTGCGGCCGTCGCCCTCGCGCAGGGCGAACAGTCCGGCGGCGAACAGGGCGACTCCGCCGACCCAGGTCGCCAGTGCCGCGGCGTCCGCGGCCGTGACGCCGTCGATCACACCGGCGCCGCCGATGCCGAACGCCAGCAGCGTCAGGCCGAGTGCGAGGTGGCCGAGAGTGGAGGCGGTGGAGCCGGTGCTTCCGGCGCTTCCCGCGGAGACGTCGTTGTCCACGGCGGGCTCCCTTCAAGCTCATGTGCGGTCGTACTGCTTCCCAGCCCTCCGGATATACCCTTCACAAGCGCGCAATCCACCTCCCGAGGGCCTTTATCCGGCCTGGCGCAAGGGGATTTGACGCCGTATCACCGCCGGAAGACGGCGGAGCCGCGGACCAACGGCGGAGCCGAGGTACGAAGGGGGCCCGAGGTACGAAGGGGGCCTGAGGGGCGAAGGGGTCCGGGGGGTACGGCGGACTGCCGACTGTGGACTGTGGACTGCGGACTGCGGACTAGGGGATGACGACGACCGGCCGCTGGGCCCGCCGCGCCAGCCGTCCGGCGACCGAGCCGAAGACACGGCCGACGAGGCCGTGCGTCGAGCCGACCACGATGGCGTCGGCCGAGTACTCCCGGCCGACCTCCTCCAGCTCGTGGCAGATGTCACCGCCGCGCTCCACGAGGATCCACGGCACCTCGGAGAGGTAGTCCGCGCAGGCCAGCTCCAGGCCGAGCACCTCGGTGCGGTGGTCGGGCACGTCGACGAAGACGGGCGGCTCGCAGCCGGCCCAGACGGTGGTGGGCAGCCGGTTCGCCACGTGCACGATGATCAGGCCGGAGCCGGAGCGCCGGGCCATGCCGATGGCGTACGCGAGCGCCCGCTCGCTGGAGGTCGAGCCGTCGAAGCCGACGACCACTCCGTGCCGGAACGCGGGATCGCAGGAGTGGCGTGTCTCGTCCGCCGCGAGGGGGTCGACCGGGGAGTCGGCGACCTGCCTGCGGTCCGCGGGTTCAGGGATTTCGTGACCGGCCATCGGTGTCTCGGCGAAGAAGGTCCTCTTGGGAGGGAGCAGGGGTACGACGGTTCGCGGGGGAGCTCTGTCCGGGAAACCTCTTCCCCACCCCATACCCCCAAGGGTACGGCGACACTCCTCCACTGCCCAGTGCCCGCCACCCTGCCGCGGCGGTCACACGGCGTTCCAGGGAGCATGCACGAGCCCGCCCGGTATGGCAATGCCGGATGCCCCTTACAGCCGTCCGCCCCCGCCGCGCCCGCCCGGGTGCGCCGGGGCGGGAGCCGGGGCGGCAGCCGGGGGCGGCTGCCCCCCGCGCCGGTGCGGGCCCACCCGCCGTACCCCGACCGCCACCGCGCCACCGCCCCGGCCGCCATGCCACCGGCCCGGCCCCGGCCCCCGACCCCACCGCCCTCGCCTCCATCGCACCGTCCTCGCCCCGTCGCGCACCCCTCGCCTCCGGCCCGGCCGCTCACGTGCGGGAACGGCGACCTGCCGGGGGCCCGGCAGCGGGAGGGGCGCGCGGCCGGAACCTTCCGGGGGGCTCGACAGGGGCGTTTATCATGCCGACCGACCGGTACCCGGTGGAGCCCGTCCGCGCCCCTGTGCGCCCCTGCGCGCCGGCCCGCGCCCGCGCATCCCCGGCCTCCGCGTACCGGCGAGCGACCCCGGCCGGGCCGCCCCGGGGCCCGCCATCCGGGCGCCGGGGGCAGTGACCGGGGCGGCCGGTTGTCGTTGGCCACTCGGTCCGACCGGTCATACCGCAGCCCGAGGGAGCATCCGTGCCCGTACGCCCGCCCGCGCCCGCCCCGTCCTCCGCGTCCGAGTCGGCGAGCGACGTGGTGCGCTGGGCCGCCTTCAGCTGCGCCCTGGTACCGGTGGTGCTCCTGGTGTACGGCACCTCCGTCGGGGGCTCGGCGGGCACCGCCGTGGGGCTGGCCGCCGTGACCGCCGCGTGCCGGATGCTGCTGCGCCGCTCGGAACGGGCGGCCGAGGAGAACCGGCGGCGGACCGTCCCACAGCGGGGCGGCCGGCACTCACGATCCGGGGCCGGGGCGTACCGCGGAGGCCGTCACGACGGGAGGCGCACGTCCGGAGACTGACGTGTTCGCACATCCGCACCCGTATGTTTTCAGCCAACTTCGGCGACCTGGCCATTCCTTGCCAGAATGGCCTGCCAACCCCCTTGTCACCAGGAAAGAAAGGACCGCGAGGGCGGCTCGCACCCTACGCGGATGGGCCATGCGCGTGAGGCGCACTTCCCTGCGGGCCCCGCGAGTGGAACGCTTCGTGATCGAATGCTTCGCGCCAAGTTGCCTTGTCGACATAGTGCCGGATGCGGAACTTGTCACTCCGGCGCCACGGGACACAGTAGATTCGATCATGACTATCGAAGACTGGGGACTCGTGCAAAACCGAGGGGAAACGTGCAGGAGCGACAGGACCTAGGAGACGCGAACACCGAGGGGGGCTTAGCGTCATGAGCCAGGACTCCGCCGCACCGGAGACCGGACGCAAACTGTCCGGACGGCGCCGCCGCGAGGTCGTCGCAGTACTGCTGTTCAGCGGCGGCCCCATCTTCGAGAGTTCGATTCCACTTTCGGTGTTCGGGATTGACCGCCAGGACGCCGGAGTTCCGCGCTACAGGCTGCTCGTCTGCGCGGGAGAGGACGGACCGCTGCGGACCACCGGCGGACTCGAACTCAGCGCGCCGTACGGGCTGGAGGCCATCAGCCGGGCCGGCACCGTCGTCGTACCGGCCTGGCGGTCGATCACCTCGCCGCCACCGGCCGAGGCGCTCGACGCGCTGCGCCGCGCGCACGAGGAAGGGGCCCGCATCGTCGGCCTGTGCACCGGGGCGTTCGTGCTCGCGGCCGCCGGTTTACTCGACGGGCGGCCCGCCACCACGCACTGGATGTACGCGCCGACGCTCGCCAAGCGCTACCCGTCGGTCCACGTGGACCCGCGGGAGCTGTTCGTCGACGACGGAGACGTACTGACCTCCGCCGGAACGGCGGCCGGCATCGACCTCTGCCTGCACATCGTGCGCACGGACCACGGCACCGAGGCGGCCGGGGCACTGGCCCGCCGGCTCGTCGTGCCGCCCCGGCGCAGCGGCGGGCAGGAGCGGTACCTCGACAGGTCGCTGCCGGAGGAGATCGGCGCCGACCCACTGGCCGAGGTCGTCGCGTGGGCGCTGGAACACCTCCACGAGCAGTTCGACGTGGAGACGCTCGCGGCCCGCGCGTACATGAGCAGGCGGACGTTCGACCGGCGCTTCCGCTCGCTCACCGGGTCGGCCCCGCTCCAGTGGCTGATCACGCAGCGGGTGCTCCAGGCCCAGCGGCTGCTGGAGACGTCGGACTACTCGGTCGACGAGGTGGCGGGCCGCTGCGGCTTCCGCTCCCCCGTCGCGCTGCGCGGGCACTTCCGCCGCCAGCTCGGCTCGTCGCCCGCCGCGTACCGGGCCGCCTACCGGGCCCGTCGTCCCCAGAGCGACCCGTCGGGTCCGTCGGGGCCGCCGGCCGTCGTGGAGTCGCTGGTGCCGTCCCAGGTGGCGTCGGCGGCGAGGCGGGCGGCCGCGGCCTCCGCCGCGACCGGCCCGTCGGCGACGTCCGCCGTCCCGGCGGAGCACGGCAAGCCGCACGCGGACGCGTTCGGCGGCAGGGCGGCCCTGCCGGGCCAGCGCAGCGCACCGTAGCGACCACGTCACGAACACGGCGTACCGCCTTTTGAGAGGGGCGGCCGCCCGGGGGCGCCCGTACGAGGCGCGTCCCCCGGGCGGCCGCCCCTCTAAGGTAGGACGCATGAACGATCGCATGGTGTGGATCGACTGCGAGATGACCGGGCTCTCGCTGACGGACGACGCACTCATCGAGGTGGCCGCGCTGGTCACCGACTCGGAACTGAACGTACTCGGTCAAGGGGTGGACATCGTGATCCGCCCGCCGGACGCGGCGCTGGAGACCATGCCGGACGTGGTGCGCCAGATGCACACCGCCTCCGGCCTCCTGGACGAGCTCGCCGCCGGCACGACCCTCGCCGACGCCGAGGAGCAGGTCCTCGCCTATGTGCGCGAGCACGTCAAGGAACCCGGCAAGGCCCCGCTGTGCGGGAACTCGGTCTCCACCGACCGCGGGTTCCTGCTGCGCGACATGCCGACGCTGGAGGACTACCTCCACTACCGGATCGTCGATGTCTCCTCGGTCAAGGAGCTGGCTCGCCGCTGGTACCCGAGGGCGTACTTCAACAGTCCGGAGAAGGCCGGCAACCACCGCGCGCTCGCCGACATCCGCGAGTCCATCGCCGAGCTGCGCTACTACCGCGAGGCGATCTTCGTCCCGCAGCCCGGCCCGGACTCCGACACCGCCAAGCGCATCGCCGCGCGCCACGTCCTGCCCGAGTAACCCGCCCGCCCGAAAGGCGGGAGCGAGCACCCTCTCGGACCCTGTACACTTTTTCTCGGCCGGTCGGGAAAAAGACCGGTCGTGGTGGGTATAGCTCAGCTGGTAGAGCACCTGGTTGTGGTCCAGGATGTCGCGGGTTCGAGTCCCGTTACTCACCCTGAACGACGAAGGGCTGACCTGTGAAAACAGGTCAGCCCTTCGTCGTGTTCGCAACGCCAGGCACCGATTCCGCGACCCGCCGTGTGAACCGGCTCACAGGAACCGACGCATGGACGCGCGAGGACCATCACCGCGAGGTGCGCATCCCCAGCGGGCACGGAAGCCGGCGGGGCGGGCATGGCGGTACGGCACCTTGAGGCGGTGCGCTGCTTGCCGGCCCCATCGAAGCCGATCTTGCCGCTGACGGCCGCCTCGAGCGTGCCCGTACCGATCCCTTGCCCACCCGGGCGGGCAAGGCGAACCAGGCCGCCACGCCCGAGCTCAACGGCCGCCCGCGCGAGGCGCTCGGCCGGAATCCCCGGCCGAGCGCCCGCATGAACCGCTACCGGCCCGAGGCGAGCCACGTGCCGGCCACGTGCGCTCAGTCGACCGGCCAGGTGCGCTCGGCCGCCCAGGCGCCGAAGCGCTGCCAGCCGATCTCCGGAAAGTCGCGCCGCAGCGCGTCCACGTCCACGTCGAGGCCGACCTCGGTGAAGTACCGGAACATCGCGGCGAGATCGGCGGAGAACGCCTCGACGCGGGCGATCGGCAGCCGCTCGAAGACGATCGGCCTGCCGCACACCCCGGTCAGCGCCTCCGCGATCTCGGGACAGGTCAGCTCGTCGGAGGCGATGTCGATGCGCCGGCCCGCGAACTCCTCGGGCCGCGCGAGCACATGGGCGGCGAAGGCTCCGATGTCCCGCGCGGGAATCAGTGTCAGCGGCCGGTCGGCCGGCATCGGCAGGACGAATCGGCCTTCACGCAGACCTTCCAGCGACCACTCGACCGTGTAGTTGTCCATGAACGCGGCCGGACCGAGGATCGTCCACGGCACACCCAGCCCGCGCAGGTGCCGCTCGATGCGGTACTTGCTGTCGAAGTGCGGGATGCCCGTGTCCCGGTCGGCGTGCGCGGCCGAGGTGAACACGATGTGCCCGATGCCGCGGGCGGCCTCCAGCAGGCCGATGCCCTGCCGGACTTCGGTCTCCGGGTCGGAGCCGAACGGCGTGGACATCGCGAACAACCTGTCGGCGCCCTTCAGGGCGGCCTCCAGCGACTCGCGGTCGTCGAAGTCGGCGGCGAGCACCTCGGCGCCGAGGACCCGCAGCGCCTTGGCGGCGGCCGAGTCGGGATCGCGGGTCAGGGCGCGGACCTCGAAGCCCTGGTCGAGCAGCGAGCGGGCGGCCGCGCCGCCCTGGGCACCGGTCGCTCCGGTAACGGCCACCACGGGCCGAAAGGATTCCTTCGTCATGCCTCCACTGTACGACACATTCACTGCGTGGCGCAGATATTTAATGTTCCATCGCCGAGCGCCGATCTCCCACGGGAGTCCCGCCGCCACCCGGCCTCGTCCGTCATGCTCGGCCAAGCGGTCGCGGACCGTCTCGGACCGCACCCCACCGACGTGCCCCCGCCACCCCTACGCTGGTCCCATGATTCGAGCGGTAGCCCTGGACATCGGCGAGACCCTCGTACGTGACGACCGGTACTGGGCATCGTGGGCCGACTGGCTCGACGCCCCCCGCCACACCCTCGCGGCACTCGTCGGCGCCGTCGTCGCACAGGGCCGGGACAACGCCGACGCCATCCGGCTGCTGCGCCCCGGCATCGACCTCGCCGCCGAGTACCGCGCCCGGGAGGCAGCCGGCCGCGGCGAGCACCTTGACGAAACCGACCTCTACCCGGACGTCCGCCCCGCCCTCGCCGCGCTCCGCGACGCGGGAGTGCGCGTCGTCATCGCCGGCAACCAGACCCGCCGCGCGGGCGACCTGCTGCGCGACCTCGATCTGCCGGCCGATCTGATCGCCACCTCGGACGAATGGCGATGCGCCAAGCCCGACGGCGAGTTCTTCGCACGTGTCCTCGACGCCGGCAAAGCTCCGCCCCACGAGACGCTGTACGTGGGCGATCACCCCAGCAATGACGTCCACCCGGCCCGCGCCGCCGGTCTGCTGACCGCGCACCTACGCCGTGGCCCTTGGGGGCATCTGTGGGCGGACGACCCGGCGGTGCGAGCCGCGGCCGACCACAGCATCGACAGCCTGCACGATCTCCTCGCCATCATCCGGGACTCGGCGTGACCGTCGACCGCGAGCTTGGGCGGCGCGTGGCGTATTTCCGCGGCATCGCCCGGCCCCGGATGACGCAGCGGCAGCTCGCCGAACGCGCGGGCGTCGCGCTGGGAACCGTACGGAAGATCGAGCAGGGCGAGCGGGCCGCGAGCGGGACGATGCTCGAAGCCCTGGCTGACGCCCTCGGCATCGACGTACCCCGGCTCCTCGGCGACGCCACCGCGCCGTGCGCTGTACGTGATGCTCTCCCGGCAATCTCCGGTGCCATCGCGGTGTACGACATCCCCAGGGACGGCCCCGTGCGCCCCCTGCCCCTGCTGGTGAGCGATGTACAGCAGTGGACCGCATGGCGCCTCGCCGCCCAGTACAAGCGCCTCGCGCTTTCCGCGCCGGCCCTACTGCCGGAACTCGCACGCGCGTTACATACGGCCGGCGGCGCGGAAAGAGAGCGGGTGGCGACCCTGCTGGTGTCCGCGTACCGCAGCGTCGACGCCGCCGCGTACAAGTACGGTGCCCGGGACCTCTCGGCACGGCTCGTCGAACTGATGAGGTGGGCGGCCACGCGGAGCGGCGACCCCCTCGTCGCGGCCGCCGTCGCCTACGTACGCACCGAAATCTTCTTCGCCGCCCGTGCGCACCGCGCTGGACTGACAGCGCTCGAAACCGCCATCGACCGGGCACCCGCACCGACCACCCCGGGGACGGCGGCCGCCCGCGGCGCGCTGCACATGCGCGCGGCCGTCATCGCCGCGCGCGCCGACGACGCCGCAGCGGCCCGGGCGCACCTCGCCGAGGCCGGGCGACTCGCCGGGCTCGCCCCGGAGGCGCTCTACTCCGGAACCGCGTTCGGCCCTGACTCGGTGCGCGTCCATCACGTGGCCGTCGCTGTGAGCCTCGGCGGCGACCACATCGGCGAGGCACTGGCCGTCGCTCGCGTGTGGAGACCGTCGGCCGACATGCCCGCCGAGCGGCGCAGCGGCTTCCACATCGAGCTCGCCCGCGCGCAGCTCTGGGCCGGCAGACCCGGTGACGCATTCGAGTCCCTGACCGCCGCACGGCGCATCGCGCCGCTGCACACCCGTGAACACCCGTGGGTGCGCCATGACGTCGCCACCTTGCGACGGCTGCGGCGGGGGGCGGCGCCGGCGGTGACCGCGTTCGCCGAGTGGTGCCACGCGATCTGAGAGGTACCCCACCGAGGGGTACTTGCGCCCATGCGACCGGGACAACATCAGTCCATGAGCGATAGCCGAGTGGTGGTGGACGGACCCGTCAGCATCGCGCGCCTCAACGACGCGGCGTGCGTACAGGGTGGCGCCGGCCCGAACACCCTGTCGGTGTACGGCGCTCACCGACAGGGCTCGGTGAAGGACTGCGTCTACTGCTCGCACCCGGGCGCCGACGTGTGCGTGCAGGTGCTGGAGAAGACGTCGGGGCCCGGCTGTCCGCTGTACGCGCACTGCCGGTGCGCCACCGCGCGCGGGGTGCAGGCACTGGACGAGGAACCGACCGCCCCGGAGTCCGGACGGTGACCGCCCCATGCGCCCACTGTGGCTCGAGGGAGCACGTGCGCGTCGTCGCCGTACGGAACGGCCGGGATGTCTGGGCGTGCCGCGCGCACGCCCGGGACCTGGCCGCCCCGTTCGACGACCTGCTCGCCGCCCTGGCGTACTACCAGAGTCGGCGCAGCCGCGGGCCTCGCTGAGCTCGCCCCCCGCCCACGACCGCCAGCAGGGACGGCGCAGCGGGCGGAC
>NZ_JBVKAH010000001.1:0-206452 GCF_055598725.1 Streptomyces sp. NPDC039423 | reverse complement strand
AGATCAGTCACACCACCCATGATCAGCGGTTTCCCACCCCGGCCGCCCGCACACCCCCCACCACCATCCATCGGCATCACCCACACAGGAGGTACAGATGAGCGACACTACGAACGCCGACGGCGGCAAGCACGGCGGCCAGCCGTCCGACAAGCCATGGACCCCGCCCACTCCGCCGTCCCCCGACGGCTCCGGCCCGCACAAGTACGCCGACACCGACGGGAGCTGATGTGGCCGCCGCCCCCCTGGGCGGGCACGCCGCGCTCGTGGAGAACCTCTACGGGCGCGGCCTGCTCGACGAGACATGGCGCGCCGTCTGGCACGCCGTCCCCCGCGCACCGTTCATCCCCCGCCAGGCCTGGCGCCAGGGCACCACGGCGTGCGAGCCGCTCATGACCGAGGACGAACGCCTGGGCCTCGTCCACTCCGACGAGCCGGTCGTCATCCAGGTCGACGACGGCGCGCCCGACGGGCCCGGCGTCGCCACCTCGTCCAACAGCCAGCCGTCGATGGTCGCCCGTATGCTCCGCCTGCTCCTGGTCGAGTCCGGGCACCGGGTCCTGGAGATCGGCACCGCGTCCGGCTACGTCGCGGCACTGCTCTGCCGCCGGGTCGGTGACTCACGGGTGTACAGCGTCGAGATCGACCCCGGCCTCGCCCACCACGCAACCGCCGTTCTCCGTGCGGCCGGGTACCGGCCGAACCTGGCGTGCGGGGACGGGGCGGGGGGCTGGCCCGACCAGGCCCCGTTCGACCGCGTCCTCGTCACCTGCGCGCTGCGGACGGTCCCGCACCGGCTCGTACGGCAACTCGTCCCGGGCGGCGTCCTCGTCGCGCCCCTGGCCCGGGACTTCTGGAGCGGCGCGGTCATCCAGCTCACCGCCGACGGCAACGGCGGCGCCGCGGGCCGGTTCCAGGGAGGCGCCTCGTACATGCCGATGCGCTCCCACCGGCCACCCGCCCTGAAGCAGGTCGACACCACCACCTGCCGGACGGCGGCCGCGCGCCTCGATCCCCGCGCGCTGCTGACGCTCGGGTTCGCGCTGTACGCCGGGACCCGTCTGCCGGGAGTGCGCATGGTGCACGCCGACCACGACGGCGGAGCGCAGGTGTGGCTCCAGGACTACGACGGCTGCGCGGCGACCGCGACCACCGGCGGGGACGTCCACGAATACGGGGCGCGGTCCCTGTGGACGGAGACCGAGCGGGTCCACGAGGAGTACGTCGCCCTGGGGTCCCCCGAAGCCCGGGACTTCGGGCTGTCCGTGTCCGCCCGCCTCGGCCACCAGGTGTGGCTGCACTACCCGGAGCGCGTCATCGAAGCGGCCCCGGCGCCCGGCCCAGCCGTGTGACACCGCCCCGGCCGGCCGCCGCGCGCTCGCCGGTGACGGGCCGGCACCCCGGGTGCGGCAACCTTTCCGCGCGTGGCGGCGACCTGGGAGGTGACGGGTTCACGGGGGGCCGGCCGGGGCGGCGACGAGGTGGGCACGGTGGCTTCCTTTCGACGAGGGGTCCGCCGTCGGACCGGGGGCAGCGCGGTCCGGGCGGGGTGACGCGTCGTGCACAAGCCTTGTACCAGTGGAAGGCCAGTGGGAGCGCTCCCACTATGGGGAGAGGGAGACGGAGGGTCAAGGGGGTTGAAGAGTCGAAGAAAATCGAAGGAGAAAATTGACGGCCCCTCTGTTCCTTGGCGGAACTTGCCGCTACGGTCTGCTCCACCAGTGGGAGCGGTTCCATTTCGGTCGGCGCACGGTCAGGTGCCCGCCCGGGTCGTACGCGGCACGGGCCAGCCGGGTTCGCTCCTCCCCCGCCCGCCCCGTCAGGGGTGGCAGCGGCGCGGAACCGTACCGCATCCCCGTTCCCCGTACGCCATTGCTCTGCGACGTCGGCACGTACCGCACATATCCGCACCATTCGTCACCGGGCCGCGCCTCCATCGAAGCGCGCCCACGACCGAGAGGTAGTACCGGACATGAGCCGCACCAGAACCGCCGCACCCCCCTCCCGCCGCCGGACCGCCCTCCTGGCCGCCTGCACCCTGCTCGCGGCGACCGGGGCCACCGCCACCGCGCTGACCACCACGGCCGGCGCCGCCGCCCCCGGCTGCCGGGTCGACTACCGGGTCACCAACCAGTGGAGCACCGGCTTCGGCGCCGACGTCACGGTCACCAACACCGGTGACCCGGTGGCGTCCTGGACGCTGGAGTGGACCTACGCGGGCAACCAGCGCGTCACCCAGGCCTGGAACGCCACGACCACCCAGTCCGGTGCCGCGGTCACCGCCAGGAACGCCCCGTACAACGGCAGCCTGGCCACCGGAGGATCGACATCCTTCGGCTTCAACGCCTCGTACAGCGGCACCAACGCCGTCCCCACGGCCTTCAAGCTCAACGGCGTCACCTGCAACGGCGGCCCCACGGACCCGACCGACCCCACGGACCCGCCCACCGACCCGCCGCCCTCCGGCAGCCGCGTCGACAACCCCTACGCGGGCGCCAAGGTGTACGTGAACCCCGAATGGTCCGCGAAGGCCGCCGCCGAGCCGGGCGGCAGCCGGGTCTCCCAGCAGCCGACCGGCGTCTGGCTCGACCGGATCGCCGCCATCGACGGCGTGAACGGCGGCATGGGCCTCCGCGACCACCTCGACGAGGCACTGCGCCAGAAGGGCACCGGCGAACTCGCCGTCCAGCTCGTCATCTACAACCTGCCGGGCCGCGACTGCGCCGCCCTCGCCTCCAACGGCGAGCTGGGCCCGACGGAGATCGACAAGTACAAGACCCGGTACATCGACCCGATCGCCGCGATCCTCGCCGACCCCAAGTACGCGGGCCTGCGGATCGTCACCACCGTGGAGATCGACTCCCTGCCCAACCTGGTCACCAATGTGACCCCCCGCCCGACCGCCACGCCCAACTGCGACGTGATGAAGGCGAACGGCAACTACATCAAGGGCGTCGGGTACGCGCTGAACAAGCTCGGCGCGATCGGCAACGTCTACAACTACGTGGACGCCGGCCACCACGGCTGGCTCGGCTGGGACGACAACTTCGGCGCGTCCGCCGAACTGTTCAAGCAGGCCGCGACCGCCGAGGGCTCGACGGTCTCCAACGTGCACGGCTTCATCGTCAACACGGCCAACTACAGCGCGCTGAAGGAGGACCACTTCAGGATCGAGGACTCCGTCAACGGCGTGTCCGTGCGCCAGTCGAAGTGGGTCGACTGGAACCGGTACACCGACGAGCTGTCGTACGCCCAGGCCATGCGCGCCAAGCTGGTGTCGCTCGGCTTCGACCAGAACGTCGGCATGCTGATCGACACCTCCCGCAACGGCTGGGGCGGTACCGCGCGCCCGGCCGGTCCGGGCGCGACGACCAGCGTCGACACGTACGTCAACGGCGGCCGCTACGACCGGCGCATCCACCTCGGCAACTGGTGCAACCAGGCCGGAGCCGGTCTCGGTGAGCGCCCGAAGGCGGCCCCGGCGGCGGGCATCGACGCGTACGTGTGGATGAAGCCGCCGGGCGAGTCGGACGGGGCGAGCCGCGAGATCCCGAACGACGAGGGCAAGGGCTTCGACCGGATGTGCGACCCCACGTACACGGGCAACCCCCGGAACAACAACAACATGTCGGGCGCTCTGCCGAACGCCCCGCTGTCGGGCCGGTGGTTCTCGGCCCAGTTCCAGGAGCTGATGAAGAACGCCCATCCGGCGCTCTGACCCCGCCCCGGACCCCGCCCCCGGTGACCGCACGGCGGCCGCCGGGGGCGGACGGGCGCGCGGGGCGTCACGTCGAGTCGCGGACCACCAGTTCGGTGGGCAGGACGACCCGGCAGGGTTCCGGGCCGGCGCCGGTGATCTCCTGGAGCAGGGCGCGGGCCATGCGGCGGCCCATCTCCTCGATCGGCTGGCGCACGCTGGTCAGCGGCGGGTCCATCAGCCGGGCCACGGCCGAGTCGTCGACCCCGATGAGGGCCACGTCGTCCGGGACGCGCCGGCCCGCCTCGCGCAGCACCCCGCGGGCACCCGCCGCCATCACGTCCGAGGCGGCGAAGACGCCGTCCACGTCCGGGCAGCGGTCCAGCAGCTCGCGCATGGCGCGGCGGCCGCCCTCCTCGGTGAAGTCGGCGGCGGCCACCAGCCGGTCGTCGGCCGGCAGCCCGGCCGCCTCGACGCCCTGGCGGTAGCCGTCGAGCCGGCAGCGCGCCACGTACATGTCCAGCGGCCCGGTGATGGTCGCGATCCGGCGGCGGCCCCGGCCGGCGAGGTGGCCGACGGCGGAGCGGCCGGCGCCCACGTTGTCGGAGTCGACGTAGGCCACGGGTTCGCCGGCGGAACGGCGGCCGTTGAGCACGGCGGGCAGGCCCAGTTCGCGCGCCAGGTCGGGCAGCGGATCGTCCGCGTGGACGGAGACGAGCAGTACGCCGTCCACCCGCTGGGCGGACAGGTACTGCTCGAACCGCTGCCGCTCCTTGCTGGACCGGATCAGGGTGAGCAGAAGCTGCATGTCCGCGTCGGCGAGCTCGGTGCTGACGCCACGGATGATGTCGAGGAAGTACGGCTCGGCGAACAGGCGGGCCTCGGTCTCGGGGATCACCAGGGCGATGGCGTCCGTACGGGCACCGGCCAGCGCGCGGGCGGCGCGGTTGGGGACGTACCCCAGCTCGGCGATGGCCTGGCCGACCGCCTCCTTCGCCCGGTCGCTGACCCGGGGCGAGCCGTTGATCACCCGCGACACGGTGCCGCGTCCGACCCCCGCCCGGGCCGCGACCTCCTCCAGCGTGGGTCTGCCGGTCTGCCGTCCGCTCACCGCCATCGGTCTCCCATCGAACGCCGAACCCCGCAACGGGGTGGTGACTGTCGTCACCGTCAACCTAGAGGGTGCCCCTGCGCCGGGGCCAGCGGGAGTACCGGTGCGGAGAACCGGGGTGGGAGCGCTCCCACCGTAGAGGAAAGCCGCCCGCGCCGCCAGCGGCGACGATTTCCCGCCCATGTCTTGACACCCGCCCCCGCCAGGCAGCAACCTTCCGGGCATGGCGGTGTGGGAGCGCTCCCACCGCCCGGCACCGCTGTCCGACCCGGCCGCCGCCGAGCCGCTGAACGCCGACCCGGACCCCTTTTCGCGCGCACACCGGCACCACCTGGACGAGGAGAGTGGAATGCGCACTTCCAGCAGTACGGGCAGACCCCGCCGCCCCGGATCCGCGGCTCTCGCGGCGCTCGTGGCCGGCGCGGCCCTGATGGCCGGATGCAGCACCGACGACGGCACCGCCGACGGAGCCGCGGGCGGCGGCAAGATCACCCTGCGCGTCGGGACCTTCGGCTCCTTCGGCTACGACGACAAGAACGGCGCCAAGCTGTACGCCGAGTACGAGCGGCTCCACCCGAACATCACGATCGTCGAGTCCAACGTCGCCGACGGCCAGAAGTACTGGGACACGCTGAAGCTGCGTCTCTCCCGCAACAGCGGCCTCGCCGACATCCAGGCCATCGAGGTCGGGTACATCGCCGAGGCGACCGGCCCCGCCATGGCGAACAAGTGGGTGGACCTGTCCAAGACCGGTGGCGCCGACACCTCCGCCTACCTGGACTGGAAGGTCAAGCAGGCGACGACCGGCAACGGCTCGGTCATCGGCCTCGGCACCGACATCGGCCCGATGGCCATCTGCTACAACAAGGACCTCTTCGCCAAGGCCAAGCTGCCCACGGACCGCGCGAAGGTCGCCGAGCTGTGGGCGGGCGACTGGGCGAAGTTCGTCGCGACCGGCAAGACGTACCAGAAGAACGCCCCGGCGGGGACGGCCTTCCACGACTCGGCCAGCGGGCTGTTCAACGCGGTGCTCTCCAGCCAGCCGCAGCAGTACGCCGACGAGGAGGGGGAGCTGGCCTACGAGGACAGCCCCGGCGTCCGCAAGGCCTGGGACCTCGCCGTCGAGGCCGCGCGGAGCGGCATCACCGCCAAGCTGCGGCAGTTCGACGAGAAGGGCACGTGGAACGCCGGGTTCAAGAACTCCCGGTTCGCCACCGTCGCCTGCCCGAGCTGGATGACGGGCATCATCAAGGACCAGGCCGGCCCCGCCAACAAGGGCAAGTGGGACATCGCCGCCCCTCCGGTCGCCGGCAACTGGGGCGGCTCCTTCCTCGCGGTGCCGAAGGCCGGCAAGCACGCCGAGGAGGCCGCGAAGCTCGCCGCGTGGCTGACGGCACCGGAGCAGCACGCCAAGGTGTTCGGGGTCAACGGCAACATCCCCTCCACCAAGGAGACGCTCGCCTCGGCGACGGTCCAGACGGCCAGGATCCCGTACTTCGGTGACACCCCCGTCGGCCGGATCTACTCGGAGGCGGCGGCCGGGATCCGCCCCGCGCCGGTCAGCCGCTACGACGGCCAGGTGAAGACCTTCATCACCGACAACGGCATCCTCGACATCGAGCAGCGCGGGACGGCGCCGGACACGGCATGGCAGAACGTCAGGAAGCTGGTCGCCGACAAGATCGACCAGTAGCCCCGGTACGCCGCCGGCCGGGCCCCGGCCCGTGGACGGAGCCCGCCATCGCCCCCGGCGGCGAGGGGACGTGGAGGGTCGTCCCCGCGGCGGACCGGCGGCGCCGGGCGTCCACCGAACCGGGTGGGCGCGCCCGCCGGCCACGTGGGGCGACCCCGGCGGGAGACGGGCCCGGAGGGCCCCGCCCCGGCCCGCGCACCGCGCCCACCCCACCGTCCTCGCCCGTGCCCGTGCCCCCGCCGCGGCCCACGCACCCGCGACCACCCCACCAACCTCGCCCTCGCCCGTGCCCGCGCCTTCGCCTTCGCCTTCGCCTTCGCGCACGCCTCCCCCGCATCCCCGCACCCACCTGGAAGGACGCCCCCCGTGGCCACCTCCCCCCGCGCGACGGCCAACGGCACGTCGCCGCCAGGCCCCCCGGGGCCACCCGCGCCCGAGGCCGCCGGCCCGGCGGACCCGCCCGCGACCGGGGGCCCGGGCTCCCTGGACACCGGGGTCCCGGGGGCCGAGGCCCCCGCGGGCACCGGCTGGCGCAGCCGCCTCTACCGATGGGACCTGAAGGCGACCCCGTACGTCTTCGTCTCCCCCTTCTTCCTCTGCTTCGCCGCCTTCGGGCTCTTCCCCCTGATTTACACCGGCTGGCTGTCGCTGCACCGCGTGGAGCTGGGCGGGGAGGCGCAGTGGCGCGGGTTCGGCAACTACACGGGGCTGTGGGACAGCGACTTCTTCTGGAACGCGCTGGCGAACACCTTCACCATCGGGGTCATCTCCACCGTCCCGCAGCTCCTGATGGCTCTGGGCCTGGCGCACCTGCTCAACTACAAGCTGCGTGGCCGGGGGTTCTTCCGGGTCGCGGTGCTGG
Source organism: Streptomyces sp. NPDC039423 (assembly GCF_055598725.1). NCBI lineage: Bacteria > Bacillati > Actinomycetota > Actinomycetes > Kitasatosporales > Streptomycetaceae > Streptomyces > Streptomyces sp. NPDC039423. Next base: position 199,089 of record NZ_JBVKAH010000001.1, on the reverse strand, counting down.
CCCCGTACGCGACGTCCATCGCCGCCGCGACGCTCGTCTTCGCCCAGTTGTTCAACAGCGACTACGGGCTGGTCAACACCGTCCTGGGGTGGGCCGGCGCCGGTCCGGTCGACTGGGAGTCGTCCAAGTGGCCCGCGCAGATCGCGATCTCCGTCATCGTCATCTGGCGGTGGACCGGCTACAACGCGCTGATCTACCTGGCCGCGATGCAGGCCGTCCCCCAGGACCTGTACGAGGCCGCGTCGCTGGACGGGGCGTCCCGCTGGCGCCAGTTCGTCAGCGTGACGATTCCGTCGATCCGGCCGACGATCCTGTTCACCATCGTGGTGTCGACGATCGGCGCCACCCAGCTCTTCGGTGAGCCGATGCTGTTCGGCGGCAGCCTCGGGGTGAGCGGGGGCAGCGGCAACCAGTTCCAGACGCTGAGCCTGCTGATGTACGAGAAGGGCTGGATCACCGGGGCGCTGGGACAGGCGTCCGCGATCGCCTGGGTGATGCTGCTGATCCTGCTGCTGATCGGCGGGGTGCGGCTGCTCGTCGCCCGTCTGAACAGGGAGACCACGTGAAGTTCACGCAGACGGCGGGGCGCCAGCAGCACGCGGGCCCGCTGACGTACGTCCTGCTGGGCCTGGCCGCCCTGGTCTCGCTCTTCCCGTTGTACTGGAACCTCGTCGCCGCCTCGCACACCGGCGAGCGGGTCGTGGAGGCCCCGGCGCCGCTGCTGCCCGGCCCGCGCCTGCTGGACAACCTGACGTTCGCCTGGAACCAGGTGGACATGGGCGAGGCGCTGGTGAACACCACGGTCGTGGCCGGCCTGGTGGCGGTGTCGACGGTGGTGTTCTCCACGCTCGCCGGCTTCGCCTTCGCCAAGCTGCCGTTCCGGGGCCGCAACGTCCTGCTGGCGCTCGTCGTGGCGACGATGACGATCCCGCCGCAGCTCAGCGTGATCCCGCTGTACCGGATCATCACGGACCTGGGCTGGGTGGACCAGCTCCAGTCGGTCGTGCTGCCGTCGCTGGTGGCCGCGTTCGGGGTGTTCTTCATGCGCCAGTACCTGATCGAGGCGCTGCCCGTGGAGCTGGTGGAAGCCGCCCGGATGGACGGCGCGCACAGCCTGCGGATCATCTGGCACGTGGTCTTCCCGGTCGCCCGGCCCGCCATGGCCGTCCTGGGCATGCTGGTCTTCGTCCAGGCCTGGAACGACTTCTTCTGGCCGTTCATCGCGCTCACGCCGGACGGCGACCCGACCCTCCAGGTGGCGCTCGCCGGCCTCGGGTCGGGGAACCACACCGTCGACCAGGCGGTCGTGCTGACCGGCGCGCTCATCTCCACCGTGCCGCTGCTGCTGGTGTTCGCGCTGCTCGGCAAGCACATCGTGGGCGGCATCACCTCGGGCGCGGTCAAGAGCTGACCGCCGGCACCCGATCCCTGTCTCATGACACCTCGCATCCTCCTCAGCGTTGGGAGCGCTCCCGTATGACCGCGTCCGATTCCCTGCCGCTCACCGCGACCCGCCGGTTCCCGCCCGGCTTCCTGTGGGGCGCCGCCACCGCCGCGTACCAGATCGAGGGGGCGGCGGCCGAGGACGGCCGGACCCCGTCCATCTGGGACACCTTCGCCCGCACTCCCGGGAAGGTCTTCGAGGGCCACACCGGGGACGTGGCGGTCGACCACTACCACCGGTCCGCCGACGACGTACGGCTCATGGCGGACCTGGGGCTGACCGCGTACCGCTTCTCGGTGTCCTGGTCGCGCGTGCAGCCGACCGGGCGCGGACCGGCCGTGCAGAAGGGCCTGGACTTCTACCGCCGGCTGGTGGACGACCTGCTGGCGCACGGCATCGAGCCGGTGCTGACGCTGTACCACTGGGACCTGCCGCAGGAGCTGGAGGACGCCGGGGGCTGGCCGCACCGGTCGACCGCCGGGCGGTTCGCCGAGTACGCCGCCCTCGTCGCGGAGGCGCTCGGCGACCGGGTCGGGCGCTGGACCACGCTCAACGAGCCCTGGTGCACGGCCTTCCTGGGGTACGGCTCCGGGGTGCACGCCCCCGGGCGCACCGATCCCGTCGCCGCCCTGCGGGCCGCGCACCACCTGAACCTGGGGCACGGGCTGGCGGTCCAGGCGCTGCGCGCCGCGCTGCCGCCGCGCGCGCAGGCGTCCGTGTCGCTGAACCTGCACGAGCTGCGGCCGCACACCTCGGCGCCGGAGGACCTGGACGCGGTGCGCCGGATCGACGCGGTGGGCAACCGGATCTGGCTGGGCCCCATGCTGGGCGGCGCCTATCCGGACGATTTGCTGCGGGACACCGCGCACCTCACCGACTGGTCGTTCGTCCGCCCCGGCGACCTCACCGACATCGGCCGGCCCCTGGACACCCTGGGCATCAACTACTACACGCCCACCGTGGTGGGGGCGGCCCGCGAGGGCGACGACGCCCCGCGCGCCGACGGGCACGGCGCCAGTGACCACTCGCCCTGGCCGGGGTCGGAGGACGTCGCCTTCCACCAGCCGCCCGGCGAGCGGACCGCGATGGGCTGGGCGGTCGACCCGACGGGCCTGTACGACCTGCTGCTGCGGGTGACGGGTGAGTACCCCGGCCTGCCGCTGCTGGTCACCGAGAACGGGGCGGCCTTCGAGGACGAGGTCGCGGCCGACGGTTCGGTGCACGATCCCCGGCGCCTGGCGTACGTGCACGGCCATCTGGAGGCGGTGCACCGGGCCATCGAGGACGGGGCGGACGTGCGGGGCTACTGCCTCTGGTCGCTGCTGGACAATTTCGAGTGGGCGTACGGCTACGCCAAGCGGTTCGGCGCGGTGCACGTCGACTACGGGACGCAGCGGCGTACCCCCAAGTCGACCGCCCACTGGTACGCCCGGGTGGCCCGTTCCGGTGAACTGCCGCCCCTCGACGGGGCCTGACCGGCACCGGCGGGATCAGGCCGGGGCCCTGGTCCGGCGCCGGGGCCCGGGCGTGTCGGGCGGCCGCCCGCGTACACAATCGCCTCATGCGCGCACTCTTCCGCGGGTTCCGGCGACGGGTCCGGGCCCTGCTCCTCGCGGCCGTCGTGGTGCTCGGCGCCGTCCCCGCCGCCGGGTGCGGCGGGGACGGCGACGGGGTGGCCGGCCGGACCGTCCTGACGGTGGGCCTCTTCGGCTCGTTCGGTTACGCGGAGGCGGGTCTGTACGACGAGTACAGCCGGCTGCACCCGGACGTCGTCGTCCGGCAGACCTCCATCCAGCGCAACGAGAACTACTACCCGCAGCTCCTGACCCACCTGGTCAGCGACAGCGGCCTCGCCGACGTCCAGGCCGTCGAGGCCATCAACATCGCGGAGGTGACCGCCACCCAGGCGGACCGGCTGGTGGACCTGGGCGGCGTGGAGGGGGTGCGCCGGCAGGACTTCCTGCCGTGGAAGTGGCGGCAGGCGACCACCCGCGACGGCCGCACGGTCGGGCTCGGCACCGACATCGGGCCCCAGGCGGTCTGTTACCGCAAGGATCTCTTCGCGCGGGCGGGGCTGCCCACGGACCGGGAGGCGGTCGGCCGGCTGTGGGCCGGCGACTGGCGCCGGTACCTGGAGACCGGCGAGCGGTACCGGGCGAAGGCACCGGCGGGCACGGCGTTCACGGACTCGGCGTCCGGCGTCCTGTCGGCCATCACCGGCAGCAGCGCGCGGCGGTACTACGACGAGGACGGCACGGTGGTCTACCGGACGAACCCGGCCGTGCGGGAGGCGTGGGACATCGCCGCCGCGTTCGCCACCGAGGGCCTGACCGCCCGGCTCCAGCAGTTCACGCCCTCGTGGGACCAGGCGTTCGCCAACGGCACGTTCGCCACCGTCTCCTGCCCCGCCTGGATGCTCGGCTACATCGAGGACAAGGCGGGCCCGGCGGGAGAGGACCTGTGGGACGTGGCGGCCGCGCCGAAGCCGGGCAACTGGGGCGGCTCCTTCCTCGTCGTACCGAAGTCCGGGCGGCACCGCGTGGCGGCGGCCCGGCTGGCTGCCTGGCTGACGGCGCCCGCGCAGCAGGCGAGGCTGTTCCAGCGGCGCGGCAGCTTCCCCAGCGCGTCCGCCGCGCACACGCTCCCGGCCGTCGCCGGCGCCCGGCACCCGTACTTCGGCGACGCCCCCATCGGGCGGATCTACACCCGTGCCGCCCGGGACGTCCCGGTGACGATCCTCGGCCCGAAGGACCTGGTCATCGCGCAGAACCTGGCCGACGTCGGCATGCTGCGGGTGGACCAGAAGGGGCGGCGGCCCAAGGACGGCTGGGACGCGGCGGTGCGGACCATCGACAACGCACTGGACCTGTGACCGCCATGGCGAGCGACACGACGACGGCACCGGACGACGACACCCCGGACCGGCCCCGCGCCCCCCGCCCGGACCCGGCACCGCCCGGGCCGGGGTCAGGGACCGGGCCACGGAAGACGGGGGCACGGGGGAAGAGGACGCGCGGGCCGGGTCCACGGAGAACGGGGGCACGCGGACCGGGGCGACGGGGGACGGCGTCACGGGGGCCGGGGGCGCGGCGGGCGGCGCGGTGGGCCCCGTACGCCTACGTCGCGCCCTTCTTCGCCCTCTTCGGCGCCTTCGGGCTCTTCCCGCTCCTCTACACCGGCTGGGCCTCGCTGCACCGGGTGGAGCTGACGGCGCCGTCCGACATGGAGTGGGTGGGGCTGCGGAACTACTCCCGGCTGCTGACGGACGAGTTCTTCCACAACGCCCTGGGGAACACGGTGACGATCGGGGTGCTCTCCACCGTGCCGCAGCTCCTGATGGCGCTCGGCATCGCGCACCTGCTCCACCACCGGCTGCGCGGTTCGCTGTTCTTCCGGGTCGTCGCCCTCACCCCGTACGCCACGTCCGTCGCCGCCGCCACGCTGGTGTTCGTGCTGCTCTTCGGCCGGGACTACGGGCTCGTCAACTGGGTGCTGGGGCTCGCCGGCGTCGGGCCGGTCGACTGGCAGAACGGGACCTGGGCCTCGCGGATCGCCGTGTCGACGATCGTCGTCTGGCGGTGGACCGGGTACAACGCGCTGATCTACCTCGCCGCACTCCAGGCGGTCCCCGGGGAGCTGTACGAGGCGGCGGCGCTGGACGGGGCGTCGCGGTGGCGGCAGTTCGCGCACGTCACCGTGCCGTCGCTGCGGCCGACGATCCTCTTCACGTGCGTGGTGTCGACGATCGGCGCCACCCAACTGTTCGGCGAACCGCTGCTGTACAACGGCAGCGCGGGCGCGACGGGCGGTTCGGAGCACCAGTTCCAGACGCTGGGGCTGTACCTGTACGAGCAGGGGTGGGTGAACCTGCACCTGGGCCGCGCCTCGGCCATCGCGTGGACCATGTTCCTGATCCTGGTCCTGCTCGGGACCGCCGTCGCGCTGACCGGCGCCTACCGGAGGAGGAGGGCGGGGTGACCGCTCGTGCGGGCCGGCTGACGTACGCCGCGCTCATCGTCTTCACCGTGCTGTCCCTGTTCCCGCTGGTGTGGACGGCGGTGGCGGCGTCCGGCACCGGCGGCCGGCTCGCGGCGACACCGCCGCCCCTGTGGTTCGGCGACCGCCTCGCCGGCAACCTGGCCGTCGCCTGGACGGACGGCGGGCTGGGTCTGGCGCTGGTCAACACGACGATCGTGGCGGGCAGCGTCGCGGCGGGGACGGTGCTGTTCTCCACGCTCGCCGGCTTCGCCTTCGCCAAGCTGCGGTTCCGTCTCCGGGAGCCCCTGATGCTGCTGGTGATCGGCACGATGATGGTGCCGCCGCAGCTCAGCGCGGTGCCGCTGTTCATGCTGATCGCCGAACTGTCCTGGACGGACCGGCTCCAGGCCGTCGTCCTGCCGGCGCTGGTGAGCGGCTTCGGGGTGTTCTTCATGCGCCAGTACCTGGTGACGGCGCTTCCCACCGAGCTGGTCGAGGCGGCCCGGGTGGACGGGGCGAGCGGCCCGCGGCTGGTGTGGCACGTGGTGTTCCCGGCCGCCCGGCCGGCGATGGCGGTCCTCGGCATGCTGACGTTCGTGATGGCCTGGAACGACTTCTTCTGGCCGGTCATCGCCCTCACCCAGAGCAATCCGACCGTGCAGGTGGCGCTGACGAACCTGGGCCGCGGCTACGTCCCGGACCAGGCGGTCGTCATGGCGGGCGCGCTGCTGGGCACGCTGCCGCTGCTGCTGGTGTTCGTGGTCTTCGGCCGGCAGATCGTCGGCGGCATCATGCGGGGCGCGGTGAAGGGCTGAGGACGCGCGGGGGAAACGGGGCGCGCTCCGGCCGGGTGGGGGGCGAGCCCGGCCGGAGCGCTGGAGGGGTGGCTACTTGTAGGCGGCGAACGCCTTGGTGAAGGCCAGCGGTTGCTGGAGGATCGAGCTGCACGTGGCGTCCGCGTGGTTCACGGCACCGGCCGCGCACTGCTTGTCACGGGTCGAGGACCACATGGCCAGCCATCCGAGCCCCTTGGACTTCGCGAAGTCGACGAGCTGGGTGGCGTCCTCGACCGTGAAGACCTCGGTGGTGACGTCGTTGACGCCGATCATGGGGGTGACGGCGACGGTCTTCCAGGCGGCCGCGTCCGAGAGTCCGAGCACGCCCTTGACCTGGGCCTGGGTGGCGGTCGCGGCCTGGATGGCGTACTGGCCCATGTCGCCGCTGTACGCCGGGCCGTAGTCCATCGCCATGATGTTGACGGCGTCGGTGCGTACGCCGTTCTTCCTGGCGTCGGCGAGCAGGTCCACGCCGGGCTGGGTCAGGCCTTCGGGCATGACGGGCAGCGTGAAGGAGACGTCCAGGCCGGGGTGCGACTTCTGGAGCTGCGCGATGGCCTGGGAGCGGCGGGTGTTGGCGGCGGTGTCTGGGAGGGCCGCGCCCTCGATGTCGAAGTCGACCTTGGTGAGGGCGTACTGGTCGACGACCTTGCCGTACGCCTTGGCGAGGTCGGTGGCCGTGGCGCAGTTGAGGGCCAGTTCGTGGCCGGCGGCGCCGCCGAAGGAGACGCGCACGTCACCGCCCTTGGCGCGCAGGGCGCCGATCTGGGCGGCGACCTTGTCGTCGGCCAGGGCGGTGACGCCGCCCCACAGGGGGGCGCAGGAGCCGCCGGAGGTGATGAAGGCGAGGGTGAACTCCTTGACGCCGGTCTTGGCGGCGGTGTCGAGCAGGTCGTACGCGGGGTGCAGCGAGGTGTCGACGTAGGGGGCGAACCGGGCGGCCGTGCCCTGCGCGGGCGGTGGGGTGGAGGCGGTGGGGGTGGGGGTGGGGGTGGGGGTGGAGGCGGTGGGGGTCGGGGTGCTCGCGGTCGGGGTGGGCTTGGCGGTGGCCGTGGGGGTGGGGGTGGGCTGCTCGGTGGGGCGGCCGCTGGGCTGCGGTGTGGTGCCGCCGCCGGGCGCGCAGGCCAGGTCGTCGATCCGGCACCCGGCGGGGTCGCCCGCGGTGCCCGACGCGCCGGCGACGAAGCCGACCGTGACGGAGGCGCCGGGGGCGAGCTGCTTGTTCCAGCTCGCGGGCTTCACGGTGACGTGCTGTCCGTCGACGGTGTGGTCGCCGTTCCACAGGGAGCCGAGCTTCGTCCCGGCGGGCAGGTCGAATTCGAGGGTCCAGCCGGACCGGGTCTCGCCGGTCTCGTTGGTGACGACGTACTGACCGGTGTAGCCGCCGTTCCAGGAGCTGGTCCTGGTGTACACGGCACCCACGGCGGCCGCCTGGGCGGTGCCGGTGAGGGCGAACGCCGCGCCGCCGGCCACCGCGGCCGCCAGGAGCGCGCCGATCGCCTTGTTCCTGCCGCTGACCCTGCGCCGGTGCGTCGCCCTGCCGCCCGTGGTGTCCGTGCTGCCCATCGCGTGCCTGCCTCTGTGTTACTGGGGGGTTTGGTGGTGCGGCAGCACGCTAGCGAGACGGAAACGGACAAATGTCCACTACGGGGCGGCGGTTGGAGAACTTAGGTTCCGCTTAAGGAAGGCATGGGGGCGGATTAATGCTGGGCCGGTCCGGTCAGTGCGGGGCCCGCCGGCGGCGCCGCATCCGGTGGCCGCGGCCCCTCCCCCGCCGCTCGACCGTCCCGCCCCGGCCGTCCAGCCCGATCCAGACGCGGACCTCCGTACCGCCGAGCACCGAGCGGCCGATGCGGACGTCCCCGCCGGTCGATTCGGCGACCCGCCGCACGATGTCCAGGCCGAGCCCCGTCGACCCGTCCCGCGCCCCGCTGTTGCCGCGCTCCAGGGCGGCCTCGGGATCGGCGATGCCGGGTCCCGCGTCCGAGACCAGGATGATGACGGCGTCGTCCCCGTTGTGGACGTCGACCGAGAAGGCGGTGCCCTCCGGGGTGTGGCGGAAGACGTTCCCGAGCAGGGCGTCCAGCGCGGCGACCAGTTCGGGGCGCGCGACGGGGATGCGTACGGGCCGGTCGACGCCCGCGAGGCGGACCTTGCGGCCCTCGTCCTCGGCGAGCGCGGACCAGAAGTCCATCCGTTCCCGTACGACCCCGGAGGCGTCGCACCCGGCGCCCGGGCCGGCCGCCTGGGTCTGCGGCTTGGCCTGCCGTGCCGTACGGATGATGGTGTCGACCTCCCGTTCGAGCTGCTCGACCGCCGCCCGGGTCTGGTCGGCGGCCGGCCCGTCGCCGAGCGAGGCGGCGTTGAGGCGCAGCACGGTCAGGGGCGTGCGCAGCCGGTGGGAGAGGTCGGCGGCCAGCTCCCGTTCGTTGGCGAGGAGCTGGACGACCTGGTCGGCCATCGAATTGAAGGCGATGGCGGCGGACTTGAGCTCCGGGGGGCCCTCCTCCGGCACCCGGGCGCCGAGCCTGCCCTCGCCCAGGTCGTGGGCGGCACGGGCGAGCCGCTGGGCGGGCTGCACCATGCGGACGCCGAGCCGGTCGGCGACGGCGACGGAGCCGATGACCAGCGCGAGGCCCACGCCGGCGAGGATCAGCCAGGCGGTGGTGAGGCCGTTGGAGACCTCCCCCTCGGGGACGTACACCTCGACGATCGCGATCTGGCCGGTGCTGATGGCGGTCGGCTGAAGGAGGGCGTAGCCGCCGGGGACCTCGGTGGTGGAGGCGCGCGGCACCCGGCGGACGGTGTCGAGGTCCTCCTCTGTGGCCCGGCCGGTGCCGATCTCCATGGCGCGGGCTCCCGGCCGGCCGGGCGGCGCCGGGATGTGGACGGCGAGCCGCCCCGCGGCGCCGGCCTGCGTGGAGGCGACGGCCCGGTCGAGCTGGCCGCGGTCGGTGGTGATGGACAGGGAGGTGCCGATGGCGGCGGCCTGCCGTTCGGCGTTGGTGAAGGCCCGGTCACGGGCCATCTCCTTGATGACGAGCCCCAGCGGCACGGCGAACGCGGCCACCACCATCACCGTGACGGCCAGCGCCACCTTGACGAGCGCCCACCTCACCGCACTCGGCTCGCTTCTCCGCCCGCGCGGCGCAGAGGTGCGGCTTTCGCGGTCGTCCGCGGCCCGGCGGCCGCCCCGCCGCGGCAGCGGCTGAGGTCACGGTCGACGCTCACTGCGGCGGCTCCAGTTTGACGCCGACACCCCGGAGGGTGTGCAGGTAGCGGGGTTTGGCGGCGGTCTCGCCCAGTTTCCGCCGCAGCCAGGAGAGGTGGACGTCGATGGTCTGGTCGTCCCCGTACGACTGCTGCCACACCTCGGCGAGCAGTTCCTTGCGTGGGACGACCACGCCGGGCCGGCCGGCGAGGAAGGCCAGCAGGTCGAACTCCCGGCGCGTCAGGTCCAGGCGTACGCCGTCCAGTTCGGCCTGGCGCCGCAGCGGGTCGACGGTCAGGCCGCCGACCTGGAGGACGCTGCTCGGCGGGGCCTCGCCGGCGGTGGCGCGGGACCGGCGCAGCACGGCGGCCATCCGCGCGGACAGGTGCTCCACGGAGAACGGTTTGGTGAGGTAGTCGTCGGCGCCGTCGTTGAGGAGCCGGACGATCTCGGTCTCGTCGTCCCGGGCGGTCGCGATGATCACCGGTACGTCGGTGATGCCGCGCAGCATCTTCAGCGCCTCCGACCCGTCCAGATCGGGCAGTCCGAGGTCGAGGATGACCACGTCGAACCGGAAATGGGCGACCTCGCGCAGCGCCTCCAGTGCCGTGCCGACGCTCCGTACGGTGTGGGAGGCCTCGGTCAGGTGCCGGATGAGGGCGGAGCGCACGAACTGGTCGTCCTCGACCACGAGCACACTTGCCATGGGCGGCACCGTACGCCATACGGCGGAATGAGGGGGACCGGTGTTGACCTCTGGGGCGTGTGGTGCAGGATGGCCCGGATGCGTAGAGGACTGGTACACGCGGTGGCGTGGTCGCTCGCCACGGGCGCGGCGGTCACCCTGTCGTGGTGGGGCGTCCACACGGTGATGGCCGGTACGGCGTACGACCCGCCGCGCGCCCTGCCGATCACGGCTGACCGTCCCGCGGCGAGCCCGAGCGGGTCGCCCCGGGTCTCGTCCACGCGCCGCCCGCAGGCATCCCCCGCCCCGAGCCGCACACCGGCCCCGGTGTCCTCCGCCGCTCCGAGCCGCCGCACGCCGCCGGTCTCGTCCTCGCCCCCGCCCCGGCGCCCGCCGTCACCGGCACCGAGCACCCCGCCCGCGAGCACGGGTGCCGTGAAGAGCTACACGGTCGACGGCGGCCGGGTGGCCTTCGACATCGGTGCCGCCTCGGCGGAGCTGGTCTCGGCGACGCCGGCGCCCGGCTGGCAGATGCAGGTGTGGAAGCAGCCGACCTACATCCGGGTGACGTTCAGCCGGGACGGCCGGGAGAACGACGTGTTCTGCACCTGGCACGACCACGCGCCGATGGTGCAGATCGACGAGCGCTAGTCCAGTCGGCCGTCGGCCCGGTACGACTTCGTCCAGGTGGCGCCGCAGCGGCAGCGGTAGTGCTCGACGAGTGCGCCGCTCCTGGTGACGCCCATGCCCTGGTGGACGCGGACGTGGACGTGCGCGGCCATGACCGTCCCCTTTCCGCCGGTGTGTGCCTCTTGGCCGATTCTCGGCTCGGCGTCCGGTTCCCGGCAAGAAGCTGTCCGATAGGCGGACGGGACCGGCCGTCGGTCACTCGAACACCGCGGCGGGCGGTACGGGTGAGTCCTTGGCGCTCGCGTCGGTGACGGCGGCCGCCCCGCCCGTGAAGTCGGCCAGCCCCCGGCCGTGCTCGACGCGCCCGGGGTGCGGGTCGGTGGCGACCCGCCGGGTCAGCTCGGCGACGGGCAGCGGTACGGCGGAGGCGAGGAGCACGGCGTTGCCGAACCGGCGGCCGCGCAGCACGGCCGGGTCGGCGGCGAGCGCCAGCTCGGGGAAGACGGCGGCGGCGGTGGCGACCTGGCCGCGCAGATGGGCCAGCGGCGGCCCGTCGGCCAGGTTCGCGGCGTAGTACCCGCCGGGTGCGAGGACGCGCCGGACCTCCTCCAGGAACTCCGTGCTGGTGAGGTGCGCGGGGGTGCGGGCGCCGCTGAAGACGTCCGCGACGACCAGGTCCGCCCAGCCGTCCGGCACCTTGCCGAGCCCGGCGCGGGCGTCGGCGCCGCGCACCCGGACGCGGGCGCCGGGGTCGAGCGGCAGTTCGCGGCGGACGAGCTGGACGAGGGGCGCGTCCACCTCGACGACCTGCTGGGTGGAGCGGGGCCGGGTGGCGGCCACGTACCGGGCGAGGGTGAACGCACCGCCGCCGAGATGCACCACCTGGAGCGGTTTGTTGGGCGGGGCGACGAGGTCGGCGACATGACCGAGCCGCCGCTGGTACGGGAAGCTCAGCCGGGCCGGTTCGTCGAGGTCCACGTGCGACTGGGGCGCCCCGTCGATGAGCAGCGTCCAGGCCCGCGAGTGGTCCGGGTCGGGTATGAGCTCCGCGACGCCGCCGGCCACGGTCTCGACGACGGCCTCGGCCGCCGCCGCCCGCCCGCGCCGCTTGTTTCTTGCCATCCCCCCATTATCGGCGCCCGGGATCCCGCCGGACCCCGCCCCGGGACGTGTGCGCCGTCACCGGCAGTTGTCGGCGGCCTCGATCAGACGGGCGGCCTCGCCCAGCGCCTCACGGAGCACCACCGGGTCGGTGACCGGCCCGGTGTCCGCCGGCGGGAGCAGCCAGCCGGAACCGGAGACCGGGGGCTCCGGGTGGTCGCCGGCCGGCGCCGGGATCCGCAGGCCGCGCCCGTCCGTGCGCGTACAGGCACTGCCGGGCACGTCCCAGCCCGCGGCGGTGCCGGGGGGCACCAGGAAGCCCAGGGTGTCGCACGACCCGTCGTGCAGCACCGGCCCGACCGCCGGGGCGCCGCCGCGCCGCAGGATGTCGACGGCCTCGAGGCCCTGGCGGGCCGGAACGGTCACCAGATCCCAGGGCTCGCCCTGTTCGGGCGCGGCGCTCGCGTCCGGCGCCGGCCAGTGCGGCGCGGCGCTCCGTGGCGCGCCGTCGGACCGCGGATTCACCTGCATGCCGACCTCCAACAAGGGATCCCCTCCTCGCTCGAGTCCCCGTGTGGAGACACCTGGCGTCTCTCCACATGGTTCAACGCGCATGCCCGTCAACGGCTACGGCGGCTCGCCGCCGCAAAGGATGGCAGTTCATGGCGGATCGTGGGTGAGATATCCGGTTTGTAGGCAAACACTGTGTGTCCGGCCCGTCACAGCAGGTACGTTCTTGCTCCGCCGGAACAGCGGCTGTGCGGTACGCGGGAGAGGGCTCGGCCATGGCGACGTCACGGACGGTTCCCAACCTCGCCTTCCGCCGGCTGCGCGGGCAGCACTCCCCGGGGGAGTTCGCGGCCGCGGTCCGCCGGGCAGCCCGGGAGATCGGTGAGCAGGTGGCGTGCGACGCCCGCTACATCGGGCGCGTGGAGTCGGGCGAGATCCGCTGCCCCAACTACGCGTACGAACGGGTGTTCCTGCACATGTTCCCCGGACTGTCCCTGACCGACCTGGGGTTCGCCGCCCGGGAGCAGGTGCGCGGCCGGGCAGCGCGTGCCGCGGCCGCGCACCCGCCGGCGCCGGACACCGACACCACCATCCGGAACGATGAGGAGAGCGACGTGCTGCGTCGCGCATTCATGACGAGCGGCACCGCCACCGTGGCGGCCGCCTCGCTCGGCCTCGGCGGCATCGTCCCCGCGCCGCGCGCCGGCGGCAGGTACGGCGAGACCGAGGTGGGCGCCGTCGAGGAGGCGGTCCGGCGGATCCGGCTGCTCGACGACCGGCACGGCGCCGACCGGCTCTACCGCACGGCCGCCGAGCCGCTCCGTACCGCGTACGCGCTGCTGGACGCGGGGACCGCCGTACGGCAGTCGACCGCCGACCGGATGCACGCGGGCGCGGGCGAACTGGCGCTGTCCGTGGGCTGGCTGGCCCACGACTCGGGCCGGCTGGAGGACGCCCGCTCGCACTACGCCGAAGCCCTGGCCACCGCGCGCGTGGCGGGCGACCACGCGCTGGAGGCGCACGCGTTCTCCAACGCGTCGTTCCTGGCCAGGGACGCGGGCCGGTACCGGGAGGCGGTACGCGCCGCCCAGGCCGGCCAGCGGGCGGCCCGCCACCTGTCCTCGCCGCGGCTGCTGGCGCTGCTGTCCCTGCGGGAGGCGGGCGGCCGGGCCGGGCTGGGCGACCGGGCCGGGTGCGAGGAGGCCCTGGGGCGGGCCCACACGCTGTTCGGGCGCGGCCCGGGCGGCGCCGACCCGGAGTGGATGTCCTTCTTCGGCGAGCCGGAGCTGGAGGCGCTGGAGGCCCAGTGCTGGTCGGCGCTGGGCGACTGGGCGCGCGCCGCCCGGCACGCCCACCGGGCGACGGTCCTCCAGGACCCGCACTTCACCCGCAACCTGGCCCTGTACCGGGCCCAGCTCGCCACCGACCTGGCGCGCGCCGACGCCCCCGAGGAGGCCGCGTCGGCCGGCGGACGGGTGCTGGACCTGCTGGACCAGGTCCAGTCGAGCCGCATCCGCGCCCTGCTGGACGAGACGGTACGGCTGCTCGCCCCGTACCCGGCCGGCGACGCGGTGTCGGCGTTCGTCGCCCGCCACGCCGCGCTCGGAGCACGCTAGGTCGTGTCCGCGAAGTCCCGCCCGGCCCGCGGTGCCCCAAACGCTCCCCAGGGGTCAGGCCCCGTCAGCCCTCCAGGTGGCCCGTGTCGTTCCAGCGCTCGATCGCGGGGTCGCCGTACGCCCAGCCCAGGGCGGACAGGCTCGTGGGGTCGAGGCGGATCCGGGCCGCGAACGACACCGGCTCGCCCAGCCAGCGCGCGGCGATGGAGCGCAGGATGTGGCCGTGGGCGAAGACCAGGACGTCCCGGTCGGCCGAGCGGGCCCAGTCGACGATCGTGTCCGCGCGGTCGGAGAGCTGCGCCAGGGTCTCCCCCTCCGGCACGCCGTCGCGCCAGATGAACCAGTCCGGCCGGCCCGCCTTGATCTCGGCCGGCGTCATGCCCTCGTAGGCGCCGTAGTCCCACTCCATCAGCGCGTCCCAGGGCTCGGCGCGGTCGCCGAAGCCGGCCAGTTCGCAGGTCTCCCGCGCGCGCACCAGCGGGCTCGTACGGATCTCCGTGCCGTCCAGACCGTCCCAGGGCCCGCGCTGGAGCCGTTCGCCGAGCAGCTTCGCGCCCCGGCGGCCCTCCTCGAGCAGCGGTATGTCCGTCCTGCCGGTGTGCTTGCCCAGCAGTGACCACTCGGTCTGGCCGTGCCGGGCGAGCAGGATCCGCGGTGCCATGAGGGCTCTCCTGAAGTCTCGCGAGGGGTGTCCCTCCATCATCGCGCACCTGGACTCCGGGTTACGAGGCGGGCAACCCGCGCGGTCCGCGGGGCGTCCCTGTGGGGGGAGTGCACAGGGGGGAGCGTCCGTATGCCGTACGCCGCGGGGGGACACCGGCCGCGCTGGTGGGCCGAGACCGCGCTGCTCGCGGTGGTGTACGCCGCCTACTCGGGGGGCCGGCTGCTCGCCCGGGGCGACGAGCGGGACGCGGTCGGGCACGGGCTGGCGATCCTGCGGCTGGAGGAGGCCCTGCACCTGGACGCGGAGCATCCGCTGAATCGTCTCTTCACCGGTACGCCGGCCCTGGGGATACCCGCGGACTTCGCGTACGCCTCGCTGCACTACCTGGTCACGCCGGCCGTCCTCGTGTGGCTGTTCCGCCGCCGCCCGGCGCACTACCGGGCCGCCCGGACCTGGCTGATGGTCTCCACCCTGCTGGGGCTGGTCGGCTTCACGCTGCTGCCGACCTGCCCGCCCCGGCTGCTCGGCGCCGGCGAGGGGTTCACGGACACGATGGCGTACTACAGCGCGTACGGCTGGTGGGGCGGCGAGGCGAGCGCCCCGCGCGGGCTGGGCGGGATGACCAACCAGTTCGCGGCGATGCCCAGCCTGCACGTCGGCTGGGCGCTGTGGTGCGGGGTGGTGCTGTTCCGGTACGGGCGGGCGCCGCTGCTGAGGGTCCTCGCCGTCGCGTACCCGGCCCTCACCGTCCTCGTCGTCATGGGCACGGCGAACCACTACCTCCTGGACGCGGTGGCGGGCGTCGCGGTCATGGGACTCGGGTGGTGGCTGACGTGGACGCCGGGCGTCCGGGCCCCGGTTGTCAGTGACGGATGCGAGACTTCCGCGGGTGAGCGAATCCCTGGGCAGCGGACCCGTCCCGCGTCCGCAGACGACACTGCGACAGCAGCTGGCTGAGCTGCGCGGTCCGACCGCCGCGCCGCGTCCGCTGGACGCCCGTGCGCTGGCGGCGCTGGCCGCCAACCCCGGCTGCCGGCGCCGGGCGCTGCTGGACGGCGCCGGTGTCGACAAGGCCGCGCTGGCCTCCGCGCTGGGCGCGCCGTCGGGCTTCGGCCAGTCGCAGTTCGCGTTCATGCGGGGCAATGCCTTCGAGGCCCGGGTGAAGGCCGACGGCGGGCGGGAGCTGATGCGGCTGCTGGGCGTGGCCGAGCCGGCGGAGGTGCGGGTGCCGGACCTGGCGGCGGCCGGGCCGGAGGGCCGTGCGGCGCGCACCGCGCTGGCGCTGCGGGAGGCGACGGAGGCCGGGGCGTGGTCGCTGCTCGACCATCCGATGCTGGCCCTGGAGGTGGCCGGTTCGCCCGCGTATCTGGAGCCGGACGCGGTGGTGGTGGGTCCGGACGGGCGGTGGACGGTCGTCGAGATCAAGTCGTTCCCGATGATCGACGGTTCCGCGGACGCGGCGAAGGTGGGCGCGGCGGCCCGGCAGGCCGCGGTGTACGTGCTGGCGCTGGAGCGGGTCGCGGCGGTGACCGGGGACGCGGAGGTGGCGCACTCGGTGCTGCTGGTGTGCCCCAGGGACTTCTCCAACGAGCCGGCCGCCTCGGCCGTCGACGTGCGCAAGCAGTTGTCGGTGACCCGGCGGCAGCTCGCCCGGCTGACCCGGATCGAGGACATCGCGGCGGCCCTGCCCGAGGGGGTCACCTTCGACATGGCGGCCTGCTCGGCGGAGCAGTTGGCGGCGGCGGTGGAGGCGGTGCCGCACGCGTACGCGCCGGAGTGCCTGGCGGCGTGCGAGCTGGCGTTCCACTGCCGCGACCGGGCCCGGGCGGCAGGGGCGGTGGAGACGCTGGGCCGTTCGGTGCGCGGTGAGCTGGGCGGGCTGACGACGGTGGGCGGGGTGCTGGCGGCGGCGCGGGGCGAGGCGGGTGATCCCGCCGATCCGGCGGTGGCGGCGCTGCGGCAGGCGGCGGCCCTGCGGGCCCAGTCCCTGGAGGCGGTGCGGGCATGTCGCTGATCTCCACGCTCGCCCGGCTGGAGGCCGTCGAGTCGGGCCGCGCCCAGCCGCTGGCGACGGTGCGGCACCGGCACGTGTCCGGGCGGCCGCTCGTCCTCGTACCGCTGACGACCGCCGGTGAGGCGGGCGCGCCGCTGGGGGCGCTGGTCGGCACCGATCCGGAGGAGCCGCGGCTGCTGGTGGTGGCCCAGCCGCGCGACCGGGACCTGCGGTTCGCGTTCCTGGCGGACCTGGCCGAGGCGGTCCTGCCGTACGTCGACGGGTTCGCGGACGACGTCGAGGCGGCCGAGCGCAACGAGACCGATCCGGAGACCGGCAGGAAGGTCAAGGTCGAGGTGGAGCTGTGCGCGGACGCGCCGCAGCTCATCGTGCCGAGCCGGGCCGGCGTGGAGTACGTGCGGCTGCTGGGCCGGTCGATGCGGTTCCGGCGCACCGCCGAGCAGGACCCGGAGACGCCGTTCCCCGCGCCGCCGCGCGTGCCGCTGCTGGGGCGGTGGCTGACGCACTACGGGGAGCGGGCCCGGGTGCCGGGCTCGTCGCTGCTGCTGGCGGCGACCGATCTGCTGAACCGGCACTGGGCGACCGGCCAGTCGTCGCTGGAGGACCAGCACCTGGGGGCGCTGCTCGCCTGGATCGACGCGCCGGAGGGCGGTTCCGGCGCCGAGGCGGCCCTGCGCGCGGAGCTGGGGCGGGACCGGGACGGTCAGCTCCTGTGCCCGCCGGCCGGTCCGGCGACCGACCCGGCGTTCGACAACCGGCTGCTGGCCCCGGCGATCGAGCGGTTCGACCGGGCCCGGCAGGCCCTGGCGTCGGCCGAGGACGGGGAGGCGGCCGACGAGCGGCTGGGCGAGCTGCACCGCGCCGAGCGCGAGGTCCGGCGGCTGGTCCTGACCCAGCTACGGCCGACGTGGCACGCCGTGTGGCGGGCGGTCGAGCTGGTGCGCGCGCTGCCGCCGGGCTCCCGGGTGGCGGACCGGTGGACCCGCGACCGCTGGTCGTTCACCGGCCACCGGGACCGGGTGCGGGCGGGCGAGCCGCCGCAGCCGCGCCGGGACGACGCGGTGACGGCGGCGAACAAGCTGGCCGCCCGGGAGGGCGCCCAGGCGCAACTGGAGGCGCAGGAGGCGCTCGACGACCCGCTGGTGATGGCGGCCCGGCGGCTGGCGGGTGAGGCGTTCGCGGCCGAGGTGGTGGACGTGACGATGGCCTGGTCGGAGTCGAAGCGGCCGGCACCGCGCCCGCTGCTGACCGTGCGGACGGACGACCGGCCGCACCTGGGCGAGGGCGTGAAGGCGTACCGGTCGCTGGACGGCAAGCCGCAGGCGGCCCAGTTCGTGCGGTACGAGGAGGACGGGTCGCTGGTGCTGCGGGTGCTGGACCGGATGGGGCGGGGCAAGGAGCCGGCCGAGGGGTCGGTGCCGGAGAAGGGCGACCGCCTGGTGTGGACGCTGTTCGAGCACGACCAGCGGGTGGGCCCGAAGCTGCCCGACCCGGAGGAGACGCCCTGGACGCACGGGGGTCCTCCCCGGGTGGACGCGGCGGAGGC
The DNA here is from genome assembly GCF_055598725.1 of Streptomyces sp. NPDC039423. Taxonomy (NCBI): domain Bacteria; kingdom Bacillati; phylum Actinomycetota; class Actinomycetes; order Kitasatosporales; family Streptomycetaceae; genus Streptomyces; species Streptomyces sp. NPDC039423. The sequence continues at coordinate 180,854 of NZ_JBVKAH010000001.1, read as the reverse complement.
CCCTGATCCCGTGACGCCGGAGGACCTGCTGTGACGTCCCTGCCCTTCGACCCTTCCGCCGAGGCGGCCCGGGCGACCCGGGGGATCCTCGCCGACACGCTGCACGGGGACGCGCGCGGCGTCGTCGTGGACTCGCCGCCCGGGGCGGGGAAGTCCACCCTCGTGGTGCGCGCCGCGCTGGAGCTCGCGGCGGCCGGCCGGCCGCTGATGGTGGTGGCGCAGACGAACGCCCAGGTGGACGACCTGGTGCTGCGGCTCGCCGAGAAGGAGCCGGAGCTGCCGGTGGGCCGGCTGCACAGCAACGACCCCGACCCGTACGACAAGGCGCTCGACGACCTGGGGAACGTGCGGAAGTCGGCCAGGGCGGCGGACCTGGCCGGGCTGGACGTGGTGATCTCGACGGCCGCGAAGTGGGCGCACGTCAAGGGCGTCGAGCCGTGGGGGCACGCCATCGTCGACGAGGCGTACCAGATGCGGTCGGACGCGCTGCTTGCGGTGGCGGGGCTGTTCGAGCGGGCGTTGTTCGTGGGCGACCCGGGGCAGCTCGACCCGTTCTCGGTGGTCGGCGCGGACCAGTGGGCGGGCCTGTCGTACGACCCGTCCGCGAGCGCGGTGTCGACGCTGCTGGCGCACAACCCGGACCTGCCGCAGCACCGGCTGCCGGTGTCCTGGCGGCTCCCGGCGTCGGCCGCGCCGCTGGTGTCGGACGCGTTCTACCCGTACACGCCGTTCCGCAGCGGCACCGGGCCGGGTGACCGGCGGCTGTCCTTCGGGGTGCCGTCGGACGGTTCGGGGCCGGACCGGGTGCTGGACGAGGCGGCCGCGTCGGGCTGGGGCCTGCTGGAGCTGCCGGCCCGGCACACCCCGCGCACGGACCCGGAGGCGGTCCGGGCGGTGGCGCTGGTGGTGCGGCGGGTGCTGGACCGGGGCGGGGCGGCCGTGTCGGAGCGGTCGGCGGACCCGGTGCCGCTCACGCCGGACCGGGTCGCGGTCGGCACCGCCCATCGCGACCAGGCGGCCGCGGTGCGGGCGGCGCTGGCCGAGCTGGGGGTGGCGGGCGTCACGGTCGACACGGCGAACCGCCTCCAGGGGCGTGAGTACGACGTGACGGTGGTCCTGCACCCGCTGTCGGGCCGCCCGGACGCCACGGCGTTCCACCTGGAGACGGGCCGGCTCTGCGTCCTGGCCTCCCGCCACCGGCACGCGTGCGTGGTGGTGTGCCGGGCGGGCGTCGCCGACCTGCTGGACGAGCACCCCTCGACGGAGCCGGTCCAGCTTGGCGTGACGGTGAAGTTCCCGGACGGCTGGGAGGCCAACCACGCGGTCCTCTCCCACCTGGCCGAACACCGCGTGACCTGGGTGCCGTAGGGCCGGGGCGGCGCGGGGAGGGGGCGTACTTGCGCCGGGCGGGAGAATAGAGGGTGGTCCATCACGACGGGGGCGTCCCCGCGGGTGGGGGAAGCGCGTCGTGCGAAGAGGAGACGTTCATGGCGGAGACCGAGCGGAGCGAGCAGCGGCGGCTGAGGCCCGCACCCCTGCTCTTCGAGCCTGCGGAGGCCGCCTCCGACCCCGAGCACTTCTTCGACCTGGAGTCGATGGAGGACCCGCGGGAGCTGCTCGCCCGGTCCACGGAGCTGGCGCTGGCTTTCCGCGCGGCGACCGACCGGGCGGTGGAGTTCCAGGCGGTGGCGGCCGCGCAGCTCGCCGATCCGCGGCGGTTCGACCGGCTGACGGCCGGGGACATCGCCGAGCGCGCCGAGTGGACCGAGGACTACGCCAAGAAGATGATCGAGTTCGGGCGTGACCTGCTGCGTGGCGGAGGCCGTCCCGGCGACGAGTAGCCGGGTGGCATATGACCGGGGCGCAAGATACTCCTCCCGGCGGAGGCCTGTCCCTGTTTCCGCCAACTCCCCGGAACCGGACCGTCACGGGCGGTACACCTTGGTGTCATGAGCGCTTGGCTGCGAAACGAATCGCCCCTGGACCACGCCACCGAGGTCACGGCGCCCGGAGCCGCCTGGCTGGCGTCGGCCGCCGCGTACCCGCGTTCCACGCTCGCCCTGTGGGAGTCCCGGCCGGCCGCGCCGGCGGTGCTGCCCTGCGGCTCCGTCTTCGACGTGGTGAGCGTCGAGTCCGTCTTCGGGCGCCGCATGCTCGACCGGCTGTGGGCGGAGGGGCCCGGTTCCGGTCCGGTCGCCGTTCACCGGGGGCGGATGCTGTTGTTCACCGCGCCCGGCACCGCCCACCGGCTGCCCTCGCTGCTCCGCTGGGAGGAGTGGGGCGAGGCCGTACCGCCCCTGCTCTGCCACAGCACCGGGGACGCGGTCACCGTCCCCGCGCTGACGCCCTCGGACGCGGCGGTGGGCGGCGCGCGGACCGGCGGCGCGCCGCGCTGGCTGGTGGCGCCGGACACCCGTCATCCCTGGCTGCCGGGGCCGGAGGTGATCCTCTGGGCCTGTGTGCGGGCGGTGCGGGCGGGGGCCGCGGCGGGCGTGCGGGTTTCGATTTTTCCTCCCGCCGATCAGGGTGCTAAGGTCTACGACGTCAGCAGGCGCCGCTAGCTCAGTTGGTTAGAGCAGCTGACTCTTAATCAGCGGGTCCGGGGTTCGAGTCCCTGGCGGCGCACAGACGGAAGAAGCCCCTCGCGAAAGCGAGGGGCTTCTTCGTTCCCGGCGCCTCTTCGCCCCGGCGCCTCTTCGTCCCGGCGCCTCTTCGTTTCCGGCGCTCCCCGGCCCCGCCGCTACGGGACCGTGACCCGCACCGTCCAGGTGCCCGTCCGGGTCCGGTCGGCAACCTCGACGCGGGCGTTCTCCCCCGGCACCGTGAAGGTCTCGCCGACGCGCAGCGGCGCGTCCGCCAGTGGCGGGTAGACCGACCGGTCGTGGCAGGCGCCGGTCGAGGGGTGGGTGTCGACCACCTCGACGGGGCCGCCGCCCGACACCGCGTCCGTACGGACCCGGTAGATCAGCACGCCCTCGGTGCAGGTGCCCTGGTCGTTGCCGGTCGCCCCGCGCGCCTCGATCGCCAGCGCGCTGGTGCTGCTGGTCCTGACGACGGCCAGCCGGGTGCCCACCGAGGCACCGCGCGGGGGCGCGGCCGCCAGCGGTTCCAGGGTGAAGCGGCTGTCGCCGGACTCGCCGGGCGCGCCCACGCAGTACACCTGGCGCCGGTCCAGCCAGCCCAGTTTCCACTTGTGCCAGCCGAAGGGTTCGGGCGCGAGGGCGAACTGGCTTCCCATCACGTCCCAGTCCCCCACATGGGTGTCCCAGTCGCCCTTGCCGTCCATCGGCCGGTGGTAGAGGTCCGGCAGGTCGAATACGTGTCCGGTTTCATGGGCGAGGACGTTGCGGTCCGGCGGGTGCCGTTCGAAGACGGTGACCACCCGCTTGATCGCCGTACCGTCGGCGTACAGCGGGGTGCTGAAGTTGACGACCTTCGTCGCGTCGGAGTCCACGCCGGGCGCGTCCGGGTCGGCGACCAGGTAGACGATGTCGTACCGGGAGAAGTCGACCACCGGGTCCGCGGCGGCGAGGGCGTCGCGCAGGTAGGCGGCGCGGCGCCCCGGCTCCCAGTCGCGCCGTATGGCGTACGAGGTGGAGGCGTGCGGCATCCGGAGCCACTCGGCGCGCGGGTGGGGGCGCAAGGTGAACCTGCCGTAGGAGGCCCGCCGGAAGAAGTGGCTGGTCGCGGGGAAGTAGTCGGCCGCGAGCGCGGCGGGGTCGGTCAGCGGCCGGGAGTCGGGGAACGACAGGAAGACCATCAGGGCGTCCAGCGTCCGCACGGGCCGCGGGTAGGCGGTGTTCCAGGTGTCCAGGCCGAGCGAGTGATGGGCGTCGGTGCGCGGCAGGGCGCAGGGGCCGGCCGCGGGGGCGGCGTTCGCGGGACCGGCGACGAGACCGGTGGCCGCGAGCGAAAGGAGGGCGAAGAGGCCCGCCGCGGTGGCACGCAGGCGGCGGCGCTCCACTCCGTCGGGTGGCTGCTGACCCTCCACGTCGACCTCCGGTGCGGCAATCGGGACGTCTCACTACCCTGTGACGTTTTGTGCCGTTACGCCCTGTTCCGCTGCCCCACCCGGGTGACTGGGCGACGCGCCGCACCGGTCCGCGAAGTTCACCGACAGTCACAACCGATCACGGCAGAACCGGGCGGGGCCACACCCGTGCAGAAACGATCGGCCGCCCGCGGAGGGCGGATTCCTCACAGGAACCCCACCCGTCTCATGCGGTGGCGGCGCTGGAACGGCCGCCGTTGAAGCCTCTATGATCGGCACACTTTCCTGGCCGACCCATCCCGACCACATCTGTGCGTCACAACTGCCTTGCGGGAGCGAGCCGTGAACGGAACCTCCGAAGGACCGGGAGCTGCGGCGGTCTCACCGACCGCAACCGCCCCGCGGCCGGTCACCGAGAGTAATGAAACGGCCGAGGGGCCGCGCCACCCGGCCGCCGTCGTCCGCGTCCCGGCGGAAGCGCCCGGACCGCGCGCCACGAACCTCCCGGACGACTACCGCGCCGCCTTCAACGCCGCCCACCTCGCCATGGCGGTCGTCGACCCCGAGGGGCTGGTGGTCACCGCGAACGAGTCCCTGGCCGCCCTGCTCGGCACCGACACCGCCTCCTTGCGCGAACAGGCCGCCGCCGACCTCGTCGACCTGGCCTCCGACACCCGCACCTGGCACGCGTACCGCGAGGTGCTGCGGGGCCGGCGCTCCCGCTTCCGCTGCACGCGCCGCCTCAAACACCCCGACGGGCGCTCCCTGTGGGCCGAGGTGACCGTCGCCCCGGTCACCGCCGGCCGGGGCGTCCTGCTGTCCATCGCGGACATCAGCGACCGGCGCCAGCTCCAGGCCCGGCTGCGGCACCTCCAGATGCACGACCCCGTGACCCGGCTGCCCAACCGCACCCTGTTCTTCGAGCGCCTGACCTCGGCGCTGGAGAACTCCTCGTACGACGACGGCGGCACCGGCCGCATCGGGCTGTGCTACCTGGACCTCGACGGGTTCAAGGCGGTCAACGACACCCTCGGGCACCGCGTCGGCGACCGGCTGCTGGCCGCCGTCGCCACCCGGCTCACCGAGTGCGCCGACGGCGACGGCCACACGCGCGGTGGCGGGCACCTGGTGGCCCGGCTCGGCGGGGACGAGTTCGCCATCCTGGTCGAGGACTCCACCGGTACGGAACAGCTCGCCGACCTCGCCCGGTCGGTGCTCGCCGCCGTACAGAAGCCGTTCGACCTGGCCGGGCAGCGGCTGTCGGTCTCGGCGTCCATCGGGGTCGTCGAGCGGACCGCGGCCGGCACCACCGTCAACGGCCTGATGCAGGCCGCCGACACCACGCTGTACTGGGCCAAGGCCGACGGCAAGGCCCGCTGGACGCTGTTCGACCCCGAGCGCAACGCCCACCGGATGACCCGGCAGTCGCTCTCCTCCACCCTCCGCCGGGCCGTCGAGCGGGGCGAGTTCGCGCTGGAGTACCAGCCGCTGGTGGGCATGGCGGACGGGACGGTGCGGGGCGTGGAGGCCCTGGTCCGCTGGAACCACCCGCAGTTCGGCACCCTGGCGCCGAATCGGTTCATCGGAATTGCTGAAGAAGACGGCTCGATCGTGCAGCTCGGCCGCTGGGTGCTGCGCACCGCGTGCCGCCAGGCCCGGCGGTGGCAGGTCGACCAACCCGGCGAGCGCCCGCTGTTCGTGAGCGTCAACGTGGCCGTGCGCCAGGTGTGGGACTCCGACCTGGTCGCGGACGTGGCCGAGATCCTCGCGGAGACCGGCCTCGCCCCCCACCTGCTCCAGCTCGAGCTGACCGAGTCGGCGGTGATGGGCTCGGCCGGACGGCCGCTGCAAGCCCTCCAGGCGCTCAGCGACATGGGCGTACGGATCGCCATCGACGACTTCGGCACGGGCTACTCCAACCTCGCCTACCTCAGCCGCCTCCCCGTCAAGGTGCTGAAGCTGGACGGCTCCTTCGTGCGCGGGTTCCAGGACGAGGAGCACCCCAACCCGGCCGACGAGGTGATCGTCGAGGCGCTGGTGCAGCTCGCGCACCGGCTCGGGCTGACCGTCACCGCGGAGTGCGTGGAGACCTCGGGCCAGGCCGCCCGGCTGCGCCGCATCGGCTGCGACACCGGCCAGGGCTGGCTGTACTCCCGGGCGGTCGCCGCCGAGCGGATCGCCGAGCTGATCGGCGTCACCCCGGGCTGACCGGACCGGGGGCCTCCCCGCGGCTCACGGTCAGCGCGCTGCGGACGAAGTCCCGCACCACGGGCGGCACCTCGCCGCCGGACCGCCAGACGACGCCCACCTGGCTGTGGCTGACCCCGCGCACCGGCCGGTAGACCACGTCGGGGCGCTGGTAGAAGCGGGCGGTGGCCTCCGGGGTGAGGCCGATGCCGTAGCCGCTCGCGATGGCGCCCAGCCACTCGTCCGGGTTGTTCGCCACCGCGCCGACCGTCACGGGGTGCCCGTCGCGCTCGTCGACGGCCAGCCAGTAGTCGCGCCACCAGCCGGAGGCGTCCGGCGTGGTGACGAACGGCTCGTCGAGGACCTCCCGGAAGTCGATCACCTCGCGGTCCGCCAGCCGGTGCGCGGCCGGCAGGGCCAGCCAGCGGTCCTCGGTGAGCAGCACCTCCACGCCGTGCTCGTCCTGGCCGGGGAACGGCAGCCGCAGCAGCGCCACATCGGTCCCGCCGCCGGCCAGTCCGGCCGTCGGGTCCTCCCAGCCCGTCTGGACCAGCCGCACCCGCCAGCCGGGGCGGCGCCGGGCGAACTCGGCGATGATCTGCTGGGTCAGCTCGTTGGCGGCCGACGCCACGAAGCCGACCCGCAGCACCCGCTGCGCCCGCTCGGCCGCCGACTTGGTCGTGAGCAGCGCCGTCCTCCAGGCGTCGAGGACGGGGGGTACGGCGGCGGCGAGCGCGGTACCCGCGTCGGTGAGGGCCATACCGTTGCGCGAGCGGACGAACAGCTCCACGCCCAGTTGGGCCTCCAGTTGCCTGACCTGCTTGGTCAGTGCGGGCTGGGAGATGAACAACCGCTCGGCGGCACGGGTGAGATGGCCCTCTTCGGCGACGGCGGCGAAGTAACGCAGCAGCCGGGTGTCGATGTCCATGCCACAAGGTTATGGATTCAAGCATTGGACCGGAGTGGTCGGGCGGAGGGAGGCTCGACCACACAAGGAGCCGCACACGGGGAAGGGTTGAGATGAGCAACCCCAACATCGACCTGATCAAACGTTTCTGGGCCGGGTACGCCACCGGGGACCTGGAAGGACTGCGCGAGACGGTGCTCGCGCCGGACGCGGTGTGGCACGTGCCGGGCAACCATCCGCTGGCCGGCAGCCACCGCGGGGCGGAGGGCATCACCACGTACCTGGAGGGACTGGCGACCGGGGACTTCACCGCCGACGTCTGGTACGCGGGGGCGGACGAGAGCCATGTGGTGGAGGTCCACCACTGCGTGAGCCACCGGGGGGACGGCACGGACATCGACATGGACTGGGTGCTGGTGTTCCGGATGGAGAAGGGCCGCATCGCCGAGATACGGCACTTCCCGGCGGACCAGGCCGCCGTGGACGAGTTCTTCAACGTCCTCGTCGACAACGGCTGAACGACGGGCCGCCGCCCCCCGTCGGGACGCGGGGGGCGGCGGTCGTGCGGGGGCGGCGGTGGTGTGGGAGGGCCGCCCCGGAGGGGGGTGGGATCAGCAGGCGCCGAGGTCCTGCCAGACGCCCCACTCACCGGTGGTGCCGGGCTCCTCGCCCTTCGTCCACCACTTGGCCTTCCAGGTGTGCCCCTTGTGCGCGACCTGCGCGCCACCGGTGTACTCGGTGGCCGGCGCCAAGGCCGCCGCGGAGCAGCCGGCCGGCGGGTCGGTCGGCGTCGGAGTCGGGGTGGGGGTCGGGGTGGGCGTGGGGGTCGGGGTCGGGGTCGGGGTGGGCGTGGGGGTCGGGGTCGTCGGGGACGAGCCGACCGCGGCCACGATGTCGTTCAGCAGCGTGGTCCGCTCGTCCAGTCCGAGCAGCGAGTACATCATCGCGCCCGCCAGGCCCCGGCTGTGGGCGTAGTCCGCGCGGGCCTGGACGGCACGCTTGTCCAGCCCGGTGAAGAACTCGCCGTCCTTGTAGAAGTACGCGGCCTTCGCCTCGTCGTCCCAGAAGGTGGTCGCCGGGTTGTCGACGATGCCGCCGAGCTCCTTGTAGTGGGCGATGCCCGCCTGCTGGCTGACCGGCCGGGCGGCGGAGGCGCCGGTCGCGGGCTGCCCGAGACCGTTCCTGGCGCCCGCCGGGACGCCCTTCCAGCCGCGGTAGTAGAACTCGTAGCCCAGGGTCAGCTTGTTCGCCGGGAAGCCGCCCGCGATGCCGTACGCCGGCTTGCCGTCGATCCAGGAGTCGATGGCGTTGTCGATCGAGTACTTCTCGGTGCCGGGCTTGACCGGGTCGGTCGGGTCACCGGCGCCGGAGTACAGCGGGGACTGGTGGTACGCGGGCCCGTCGCCGTCCCAGGCGCCGTGCATGTCGTACGTCATGATGTTCGCGTAGTCGAGATACGCGCCGATCTTGTCCGTCTCGATGTTCTTGATCTTGTCCTGGCCGGCCGGCAGCGCGGCGGTCAGCAGGTACTTCTTGCCGCCGTGGGCGGCCCCGTAGGCGTCGAGCTGCTTGCGGAACTCGGCGAGCAGCAGCGTGAAGTTCTGCTTGTCCTCGGGTCCGTAGTGGTTGCCGAGGTGGCCGTCGGGCGAGCCCGGGTACTCCCAGTCGATGTCGATGCCGTCGAAGATCCCGGCGGCGGTGCCGGGGCCGCCGTACCCGCCCTCGACGGGCAGGTCGCCGGCGATGTACTGCTTGACGCAGGAGGCCACGAACTTCTTGCGGCTCGCGTCGGTCTTCGCCGCGTCGTGGAAGTACTTGGAGTAGGTCCAGCCACCCAGCGAGATGTTGATCCTGAGCTTGGGGTACTTCGCCTTCAGCTCCTTGAACTGGTTGAAGACGCCCACGATCGGCTGGTCCCACTTGTCGGCGACCCCGTCGACGCTGTCGGCCGCCGAGAAGGAGCGCTGGTAGTCGGCGTACGAGTCGCCCGCGCCGTCACCGGCGTTGGGGTTGTTGTCGTCGCCCGCCGCCTTGTTGGCCTCGAAGCAGGTCAGCTCGGTGGGGTGGATGTTGCCGAACGAGTAGTTGATGACGTCCAGCTTGCCGGCGATCCCCCGGGTGTCCAGGTGCTTGGGGTAGAAGGCGTTGCCGTACACGCTCCACTGGTCGTAGTACGCGATCTTCACCCCGCCGGTGGAGGCGGCTGCGGGCTGGGCGGTGGCCGTGCCGCCGGCGGTGGCCAGCACACCGGCGGCGAGCGCCACGCCGGTGAGCGCGGCGATGAGGGGTTTGCGGTGGTGCACGTGCGGCCTCCGGGGTTGTACGCGGCGGTAGTTGACGAAGTGATAACCGCCGCGCGAACACCGCGTCAATGGTCCGGACCAAATGAGGACTAGACCAATCTCCGGGCAAAACCGCTCGTCACGGCCCGCGTCCGCACAGGAAGAACCGCTCGCCACCACAGGTGACGAGCGGTTTAAGCCTGCCTTAGGAACCTTGTGCGCCCGTTCCCGAGGGAGAACCATCCGGCAGATCGTAGACGTCCGCGATCAGCTCGTACGAGCGCAGCCGCGCCTCCGCGCCGTGCGCGTTGGCCGTGATCATCAGCTCGTCGGCACCGGTCCGCTTCCGCAGGCCGTCCAGGCCGTCGCGGACCGCGTCCGGCGTGCCGTGCACGACGTTCGCCAGCCAGCCGTCGACGAAGTCCCGCTCGGCGGCGCTGAACGCGTACGCCTCCGCCTCCTCCGGCGTGGGGATCAGGCCGGGGCGCCCGGTGCGCAGCCGGACCATGGACAGGGCGCCGGTGAGCACCTGCCGCCGCGCCTCCTTCTCGTCGTCCGAGGCCAGCGCGGAGACGCCGATGAGGGTGTACGGCTCGTCGAGCACCGCGGACGGGCGGAACGAGTCCCGGTACAGCTCCAGCGCCGGGACCGTGTTGTGCGCCGAGAAGTGGTGGGCGAACGCGAACGGCAGCCCCAGCATCCCCGCGAGCCGCGCACTGAAGCCCGAGGAGCCCAGCAGCCACACGGGCGGCCGGCCCGCAGGGCCCTGCACCGGGCCCGGCACGGCGTGGATCCGGGCGTAGGGGTGGCCGTCGGGGAAGTCGTCGTCGAGGAACCGGGTGAGCTCGGCGAGCTGCTCGGGGAACTCGTCGGCGCCCTCGCTCAGCCGGTCGGTGCGGCGCAGCGCCGCGGCGGTGGCGCCGTCCGTGCCGGGGGCGCGGCCGAGGCCGAGGTCGATGCGGCCCGGGGCCATGGCCTCCAGGGTGCCGAACTGCTCGGCGATGACGAGCGGGGCGTGGTTGGGCAGCATGACGCCGCCCGAGCCGAGCCGGATGCGCTCGGTGTGGGCGGCGAGGTGCGCGAGGATCACGGCCGGGGAGGAGGAGGCCACGCCGGGCATGGAGTGGTGCTCGGCGACCCAGTGGCGGTGGTAGCCGCGGTGCTCGGCCAGCCGGGCGAGGGCGACGCTGGTACCCAGGGCCTGGGTGGCGGTGCGGCCGCTGCCCACCGTGACCAGGTCCAGTACGGACAGGGGTACGGGCGCGGTCCCCCGCGCCGTGCCTCGAATGGCGTCGTGACTCACCGGTGGGACCCTCCTGCGCGGAACGTGCGGACGACCACCGTCAACAGGAGGGCCTCTCCGGTTATTCCCCCTTGCGGGCGAACAGCGTCCCCAGGTCCGCCGACCACGCCCCGCGCCGCTCCGCCAGCCGCAGCCCTTCCCACACGGTCACCTGGTTGGCCGTGAGCACCGGTTTGCCCACCGCCGCCTCCAGTTCCGGCAGGCACGCCACCGTGTGCAGCGCCGTGCCGGGTACGAGGACGGCCTCGGCGTCCGGACGGTCGGCCGCCCGGACCAGCTCCAGCACCCGCTCCGGCCCCCAGGCGGCGGCCTCGGCGGCCGTGGCGACCCCGCTCGACCGGGCCCCGGTGACCTCGATGCCCGCCGCCCCGAGGAAGCGGACGAACAGCCGCGTGACGTCCTCCGGGTACGCGGCGGCCACCGCCACCCGCCCGGCCCCCACCTCGCGCGCCGCGTGGACGAAGCCGAACGAGGTGCTCGACGCCGGCAGCCCGGCCGTCACCGCCAGGGTGCGGATCTGCTCCTGGGCCCCGTCCCAGCCGTGCACGAACGAGCCGCTGGTGCTCGCCCACACCACGGACTCGGCGCCGGACAGCCGCAGCTCCTCCGTCCCGGCCGCCAGCCGCTCCGCGGAACCGCGGTCCAGCAGCGTGTCGACGCGGTGGGCGTCCTCACCGGGGCCGGTGTGGACGATCGGCACGTTCACGCCCGTCAGCAGCGTCTCGATCCGGGGATAGTCGTCCTCGGCGGAGTGCCCGGGATGGAGCAGGCCCACCGTCGTCATGTCACGCCCTCCTGTCCTTCGGGTCCGCCGGCACCGGGCCCGGGGCCCGCCGCCGCCCGCCGCGCCGGGTCCGCCGGCGCACGGCACGGCACCTCTCGCAGGGGGCCGGTGCGCCCCGGGGAGGCCCGCCCGTGACGGCTGCCCCCGCTCCCCGCGGATAGTCCTGCGCCGCGCCCGGCCGTCTTGTTGACGACGGTGGGTCCGGGTGCCACCGTGGTCGACCGATGACGCCGCCGACCCTGCTCGTCCTCCGGGCCGACCCGCCGCCCCGCCTCGGCCGGCTGACCGGGCGGGTCCACGTCCGGTACGCCGACGGGCGCACCCTCGCCGAGGCGCTGCCCTCCGCCGACGTCCTGCTGGTGTGGGACTTCACCTCCGACGCGGTCCGCGCGGCCTGGCCCGGCGGCGGGCCCCGGCCCCGGTGGGTGCACACGCCGAGCGCCGGGGTCGACCGGCTGCTGTGTCCGGAACTGGTCGCCTCGGACACGGTGGTGACGAACGCGCGGGGCGTGTTCGAGGAGCCGATCGCCGAGTACGTGGCGGGGCTGGTTCTCGCCATGGCCAAGGACCTGCCCGGCACCCTGGAGCTGCAACGGCGCCACCACTGGCGGCACCGCGAGAGCCTGCCGGTCGCCCGGAGCCGGGCGGTGGTGGTCGGGTCCGGGCCGATCGGCCGGACGGTCGCCGGCACCCTGCGGGCGCTGGGGGTGCGGACCGCGGTCGTGGGGCGGACGGCACGGCCGCGCGTCCACGGGGCCGACGAGCTGGACCTGCTGCTGACGCGGGCGGACTGGGTGGTGTGCGCGGCACCGCTGACCGAGGAGACCCGGGGCATGTTCGACGCGCGGCGCTTCGGGCTGATGCAGCCGTCGGCCCGGTTCGTCAACGTGGGGCGCGGCGCGCTGGTGGTGGAGGACGACCTCGTGGCGGCGGTCACCAGGCGGTGGATCGCGGGGGCGGCGCTGGACGTGTTCGCCGAGGAGCCGCTGGCCGAGGACAGCCCCCTGTGGGACGTGCCCGGGCTGATCGTCTCGCCGCACATGAGCGGGGACACGGTGGGCTGGCGGGACCGTGTGGGGGAGCAGTTCGTCGACATGTTCGAGCTGTGGGCGGCCGGGCGGCCGCTGCCGAACGTGGTGGACAAGGAACGCGGGTACGTGCCCGGGCGCGACTGAGCCGGCGGCGCACGGGCGCGTGACGGCCGCTCCCCGGCCGGGGCCGGGTGAAAATCTTCTCGAACCCGGCGCCCGCACGGGCCCGTGACCCCGTCGACGCGGTGCCCTGACCTCTCGTTACCGCCCGGAAGTTTGCCGTGGGCATATGCCCCGGTGTCCCGCCCCAGCGTATGCGCGTGGGGTGGAACAGATTCTTGTCAACAGGAGCCCACGAAACGGCTCTTGGCCGCTATCGTGGTACGGAAGCTTGCGGTCACAACCTGGTAGGGGGAAACCGTGGCGCTGAAGCCCGAGCCGACCGCGCCGTTCCATTCGGTGCAGTACGCCCTGCGTGTTCTCGAAACGATCTCCAGGCACGGTGGCGGGGTGACCGACGTCCAGATCGCACGCGAGACCGGGCTCCCGGCGGGCCACCTGACCCCGCTGCTGCTCATGCTGCGCCGCGAGGGGTACGTCGAGCAGGTCAGCGACGGCGCCTACGTCGTGGGCGACTCCCTGGTGCTGGTGGGCTCCGGCGCCACCCGCCGCGAGGCCCTGGAGAGCAAGCTCCAGGAGACGCTCACCGAGCTGCGCGACTCGGTCGGCGCCGCCGTCTACATCAGCCGGTACATCGACGGCGAAGTCAAGATCACACAGATGGCGGACGGCCCGCACACCCCCAAGGTGAACGAGTGGGTGGACTTCCGTTCCGCCGCCCACGCCAGCGCCGTCGGCAAGTGCCTGCTGACCCAGCTCGACCAGAACGGCCGCCGCGACCACCTCTCCCGTCACAAGATCGCCCGGCTCACCTCCCGGACGATCACCAGCGAGAAGGTGCTGTTCTCCAAGCTGGACAGCCAGCCGCCGACCGTCCCCGTGCTCGACCTCCAGGAGTACGCGGTGGGCACGGTCTGCGCGGCGGTTCCGCTGACCGCCGGATCGGCCGTCGGCTGCCTCGCCCTCTCGCTCCCGATCGAGCACGCGCACCGGCTGCGCTCGGCGGCGGACACGCTGAACCGCAGAGCCGCGCCGGTGGTGCTCTCCCTGGCGCTCTAGGGAGTGGACACGACCCAGGGCGAAACACGCCGCTAAACCTTTCGGGCGCCGATGTGAGCCAGCTCACGGCCGAGTGGTCGGGAGCGCCCTGCGGACCGGGTAGTATTAACTCTGTCAGCAGGCGCCGCTAGCTCAGTTGGTTAGAGCAGCTGACTCTTAATCAGCGGGTCCGGGGTTCGAGTCCCTGGCGGCGCACAGACGGAAGAAGCCCCTCGCGGAAGCGGGGGGCTTCTTCGTGTCACGGCGCGCGGCGGCCGGAGCGGGATCGCCCCCGCTCGTGCCTGCTCAGGCGCGGAGGAAGGCCAGGACGGCGAGGACCCGCCGGTGGGTGTCCCCGGCCGGAGGCAGGTCCAGCTTCCCGAGGATGTTGCCGATGTGCTTGCCGACGGCCGCCTCCGTCACCGACAACCGGCGGGCGATGGCGCCGTTCGAGTGGCCTTCCGCCACCAGGGCGAGCACCTCGCGCTCCCGGGGGGTCAGCGCCGCCAGTGGATCGCGGTGACGGCGCAGAAGCTGGCGGACCACTTCGGGGTCGACGACCGTGCCGCCCGACGCGACCCGGGTCAGGGCGTCCAGGAACTCCTCGACCTGCCCGATCCGGTCCTTGAGCAGGTAGCCGACCCCGGTGCCGTCGCCGGACTCCAGCAGCTCGGCCGCGTACGCCCGCTGGACGTACTGGCTGAGGACCAGCACCGGCAGGGCGGGGCGCTCGGACCGCAGCGCCACGGCCGCCCGCAGCCCCTCGTCCCGAAAGCCGGGCGGCATCCGGACGTCGGTGACCACGACGTCCGGATCGTGCTCGACGACCGCGCCCTGCATGGCGGCGGCGTCACCGACCGCCGCGACGACCTCGTGGCCGAAGCGCTCCAGGAGCCCGGTCAGCCCCTCGCGCAGCAGCACGCCGTCCTCGGCCAGGACTATTCGCAGAGGGCTCGGCACGGGATCTCCACTCGCAGCACGGTCGGCCCGCCCGGCGGGCTGTCGAGCGCCAGTGTGCCACCGAGGACGGCGACGCGGTCGGCCAAGCCGGTCAGGCCGGTGCCCCGGGAGGCGTCGGCGCCGCCCCGGCCGTCGTCCCCGACCTCCATGCGCAGCAGGGCGCCGGAGTGCCGGGCGGTGAGCCGGGCGCGGGCCGCGCCGCTGTGCCTGCCGACGTTGGCGAGCGCCTCGCGGGCCGCGAAGTAGGCGGCGCTCTCGACGGGCTGCGGCAGGCGCGGCAGGTCCACATCGGTGGCGACGGGGACGGCCGACCGGTCGGCGGCGTCGGTCAGGGCGGCGCCCAGGCCGTAGTCGGTGAGGACCTGCGGATGGATGCCGTGGATCAGTTCGCGCAGCTCGGTCAGGACCTGTCCCGCCTCGTCGTGCGCCCGGGCGAGCCGGTCGGCGAGCGGACCGGGCGGGGCGTCGAGCCGGGCGAGGCCCAGCGTCATGGTGAGGGCGACCAGCCGCTGCTGGGCCCCGTCGTGGAGGTCGCGCTCGATGCGCCGGCGCTCGGCCTCGAACGCGGCGACCAGGCGGGCGCGGGAGCGGGTGACCTCGCCCACGCGGCGGCTCAGCTCGGCGTCGCGGGGCGCCAGGAGCAGCCGGGTCAGGGCGGCGCGGGCACCGGCCAGGGCGCCCAGCGGGTACAGCAGGGCGGGCAGCAGGAGCAGCCCGCACAGGGCGGCCGCGAAGGCGGCCGGGTAGGTGGTGACGAGCGGCCCCTTCAGCACCCGTACCTCCTGGCCGTCCAGCGCGAGGAGCGCCGGGGTGGCCATCAGGGCGAGCGGCGCGCCCAGGGCCACGGCGAGCGCGAGGAGTTCCAGCGGCCACAGGACGCAGCCGTGCAGCAGCGCGTACGCCAGTTCCCGCCAGGTGGCCTGCTCCCCCGCCCGCACCCGCAGCCAGGCCCGCAGGCCCGGTTCCCCGGGTGTCCGGTGCGGGTCCTCGGCCGGTTCGGTGTCGACGAGCCGCAGCCGCCGCCGCTCGACGCCGCCGAGGGCGACCCCGGCGAGCAGCAGCGGCGGCAGGCCGACGAGCACCGGCGAGGAGGCGGCCGACACCAGCAGGACGGCGGCCAGCGGGAGGCCGACGAGCACGCCGCCCGCCAGGTAGCCGGCCGACCGCCAGGGCCAGCCGCCGCGCAGGTAGTCGCCCCTGGTCAGGGCCTGCCAGGGCGTACGGGGATCCATGGGGACCACGGTAGGCGCCGGGCTCACGGCGCCACCATGGCCCCAGCGGGTGTACGCGGGGTGGGGCAGGCCCTACCGGGGGCGGAAGGAGCGTTCCTGTCCGGCCGTCAGAACTGCACGTCGGAGCAGGCGTAGAAGGCGTTCGCCGTGTCCGCGACGGTCCAGACGGCCAGGATCAGGTGCTTGCCGGTCTTCCCGGCCGGGATGGTGCCCTGGTGGCTGAGCGTGGACGGCGGCTGCTGGGCGTTGTAGGGGACGGTCAGGAACGGCTGGGGGTCCAGGGCGGCGCGGGTGAGCGGCGCCGTCCGGTTCCAGCCGTCCTTGGTGATGTAGTACCTGAAGTCGGTGGTGCGGTGCCGGGCGGTGAACTGCCAGCGGAAAGTGAAGGACTGACCGCCGGTCACCCTGGTGGCGGGCCAGTTGCCGCCGCGCGGGTCGTCGAGCTCGGCGAACTGCCCGTTGCCGCCGGCGCAGATCCGGCCGTCGGCGGGGCCGCCGGCCGGGAAGCCCTTGGGCCCCTCGACGGACTGGGGCTCCCACTGGATGTTGCCGCAGTTGGTGACGGTGCCGTTGGCACAGAGCTTCTGGCGGCTGATGGGCGAGTCGGTGTAGCCGTGGCTGCTGGCGCTGCCGGCGGTCAGCAGGGAGGCCCCGGTCACACCGAGGGCCACCACGGCCGTACCTATCTTGTGTCGCATGCTGTCGCTCCAGGTGGAGGTGGGGGACGTTCCATGAGCCGTGCTGCACGCGTGCGCGGGGATCCGGTCTAGACCAAGTCCCAATGTATGGACGCCACTTGAACATGTCCATACCAATCACGGGCCTTCGACCGGACCACTCCGCCCCGTGTAGAAGGCCACCGTCAGGTCCTTGACCAGCGCCTTGCGGTCGTAGTCGTCCAGCTCGACCAGACCACGCGTGGTCAGCCGGTGGACCATGTCGTCCACCGCGTCCACCACCGAGGTGAGCACCGTGTCCCGGTGCTTGGCGTCGATGGCCGCCACCCGGCGCCGCTGCATCGCGGCGGCGATCTCCGGCGCGTACTCGATCCGGGTCGGCTGCGCCGAGAAGACGTCGATCCCGACCGGGGCGCACTCCGCCGACAGCATCCGCGTCAGCGCCTCCCCCACCACCTCCGCGTCCCGCAGCGTCATCGGGGCGTCCTCCGGCACGGGGTTGCCCCCACCCGAGGCGGGGTCGGAGGCGGCGTCGGCGGGGAGCCGGGACAGCACCCGGGCCAGCGCCGACTCCACCTGCTCGCGCAGGTACCGCTCGTGGTCCGCCACCCCGAGCGCCGCCCGCACCGTGTCCCGGATCCGCCACACCACCAGCACCACCACCCGCAGCGCCGTGCCGTGCGCGTCGACCGCCGGGAGCGGCTCGCTGCGCCAGTGCCGCAGCCGTACGTCGACACGGCGGCGCAGCAGCAGCGGGCTCACCCACATGAGCCCCGTGCGCCGCACGCTGCCCCGGTAGTCCCCGAAGAGGGTGAGGACCCAGGCGTACCCCACCCTGCCCCGGACGAGCCCGCCGAACGCGAAGAGCACCACCAGCACGCCCAGCGCGAGCACCGCCCAGACCCCGAGCGGGATCCCGTGGTACGGGCGGGACGGCAGCCCCAGCATGCCGGTCACCGCCGGCGGCACCGCCCCCGTCCACCAGGGCACCGCCGCGCACCCGGCCAGCGCGACCGTCCCGGCCGCCACCCCGGCCCACCCCGGCAGCACCGGCCCGGGCCGCTCGGCCAGCTCGGGGTCGGCCGCCGGGGCGGACCGCCGGGCCGGCGCGGGCACCCGCACCGGGACCCGGCCGGCGGGCCGCGCCCCGGAGGCGGCCCGGTCCCGTACGACCGTGACCGGCCCGGTGGTCACCGTCCCCGGGTCCGCCTCGGTGTCGTCCCGGAACAGCAGGTGCACCGGGATCGGCCCGGTGGTCTCGTTCCCGATCACCGGGACCCGCCGCCCGGCCGTCGTCCCGCCGCCCTCCGGCGTCGCCGTACTCAACCCTGCCTCCTCGTGATCCGTCATCGGAACAGCCGCCGCCAGGTCTCGGGCCCCGGGTAGCCGTTGGCGGCGGCTCCGCGCCAGCCCTGGGCCCGCTGGAACGCCTCGACGTTCCGCCGGTCCGCCTCGCCCCAGCGCGGCCCGGGGCCGGAGCGGTAGTGGGCGCCGAAGCCGCGCTTCACCAACTGGCGCCCGAGCCGCTCGACGTGGTCGCTCGACCGCCCGGGCCTGAAGTGCGCCCGCCCCGGGAAGGGCGGCGCCGGGGCCCCCGCGCCGGAGCCGGCCGGGATGTCCCGGCCTTCCCCGGTGACCAGCAGCCGCCAGGTGTGCGGCCCGGGCAGCCCGTCCGCGTCCCGCCCGATCCAGCCCTGCGCCCGCTGGAAGGCCCGGGTCGCCCTCCGGTCGGCCTCGCCCCACCGCGGTCCCGGCCCGGACCGGTAGAACCGCTTGCCGCCCCGCTCCACGAGCATCCGTCCGAGCCGGGTGACGTAGCGGTTGTCCGCCCCCGGCCCGAAGGAGCCCGGGCCCGGGTAGGCGACCGACGCGCCGGGGCTGCCGGGGTTGCCGAGGGCGCCGCCGCTCAGGCCCTTGTAGCGGTAGGCGACGTACCGGCCGGCGTTCGTCCAGTACGCCATGGGGGTGGCCAGCCGGCGGGCGTGCGGCCGGGTCTGCTCGTAGGCCGTGTAGGAGGTGTGCGTGTAGTCGGTCCAGCCGCCGAAGAGGGTGACGTGCGAGCCCCGGTTGGGGTCGGCCGGGTTGTGGAAGAGCAGGATGTCGCCGGGCTGGAGTTCGGAGTGGTCCAGCCGGACGCCGAACCGGTCGAGGGAGCCGGTCCATTCGTTGCCGGCGAGGTTCCAGGCCATCGAGACGAAGCCCGAGCAGTCCTGGCGGTACCCGTCCGTCCAGTACTTCTCCATCGAGTACGGGACCTTCGCGGCGACCCAGCGCTTGGCGCGGTTGATGATCTCGGTCCGGGTGGACGCGCGCAGGGCGGGGGCGGAGACGTGCCCGCTCGCCGGCCCCGCGTGCGGTCTCCCGTGCAGCGGCCCGGCGCCGCCCTGCGGGGTCGGGGTGTCCGGTTCATCCCGGTCTCGCACGGGCCCGGCGGCACCGGCCCCCAGGGGTCCCGCGGGACCGGCCGGGTGGGTGACGGCGGCCGCGCCGCCCGCCCCGGCCCCGCCGCCCAGGGCCACCCCGGCGGCAGTGAACAGGACCAGGGCGCGGCGGGCACCGTGTGCGGCGGGGTGGCCGCCGGCCCGCACGGCCAGGCGGAGGGCCGTCTCGCGGCGCTGCCGGGCGCAGCCGGCGCAGGGACAGTCGGCGGCGGGTTCGTACTCCTCGAAGACCGGTACGGCTGCCATGCGGGTCCCCTCCAGGTTCTTCCGGTACTGCGGTACGGGCGCCAGTGTCGCAACTGTCCCGACATGTCGCATTTTGACGGTTGAAAGGGAAAAAGCTGCCAGCCGACAGGCCGGGCGCGGCCCGGCGATCGGGACCCGCCGGGGCCCGCCGGGACCCGGCGGTCCGGACCACCCCCGGACATCGGGTAAAGTTGTGCAGGTCAGCAGGCGCCGCTAGCTCAGTTGGTTAGAGCAGCTGACTCTTAATCAGCGGGTCCGGGGTTCGAGTCCCTGGCGGCGCACGCGAGGCCGAGGCCCCCTCACCACGAGTGAGGGGGCCTCAGTCGTGCTCTCGCTGCCATACGGCACCCGAAGCACGCATATGCCCGGTAAGCGGTCCTTTTCGCCCTTGCGATCAAGCGGGGCGGCCGTAGACCCTATCCTGGAACCGGTGCGCCTCAATGGGGCATGTGGTTCGTGCAGTTGGCGGCAGTCGCGGGGGGATGCCCCGGTTGCGGGGACCGCAGGGCGGGGGCCCCGTTCACGCACGCGGTGCCGTGACAGGCATCATGCAACCGGAAGGTCGTCGTTCCATGTCTTCACGGACGGCGGCCTGCCACTGACACGTCAGGACGCGCCGGTCCAGGGGGGACCGCGCTCCGGACGAAGGAACACGACCAAACACGCAGCCAGCATGCGTGCGGGGGGAAGACTCATGACGTCGACGCCGAGCGGCGCCCGGCAGGACAACGACCCGTCCCACACCACCCAGCTCCGGGTTCCCCCGCAGCTCCGGAGCGGCGGGGCCCGGCAGCGCGCCGCCGCCAAGCCGCTGCCGCGCTACGACTACGAGCACTACAGCCGGCTCGCCGGACCCCTCACCCAGCCGGACCCGAACAAGCCGTACACGGTGCAGTACCGCTCCCTGATCTCGCAGGAGCCGCACCGCATACGCGTCGCGCTGATGCTCGCCGCCGCCCCGGTGCTGTCGCTGGTCCTGCTGGTCTGGCTGCTCCAGCCGTCGCACTGGACCGAGCGCGACTACCCCGCGTTCGACTGGCTGCCGGCCCTCGACATCGTGATGCTCGTCTCGATCGGCCTGATCGAGTTCTTCCGGTGCATGAACGTCCTGTCGAACGCGCACGCGACGCTGGTCGCCCGCGACCCCGTCCCGGTCGTGCCGGAGTCCGGCACCCGGGTCGCCTTCCTCACCTCCTTCGTCCCGGGCAAGGAGCCCCTGGAGATGGTGACGAAGACGCTGGAGGCCGCCGTCAGGATCCGGCACCGCGGCCTGATGCACGTCTGGCTGCTCGACGAGGGCAACGACCCGGAGGTCAAGGCCGTCTGCGAGCGCCTGGGCGTGCACCACTTCTCCCGCAAGGGCATCGACAAGTGGAACCAGCCCACCGGCCCCCACCGCGCCAAGACCAAGCACGGCAACTACAACGCCTGGCTGGACGCGCACGGTGACAAGTACGACTTCTTCGCCTCCGTCGACACCGACCACGTGCCGCTGCCCAACTACCTGGAGCGCATGCTGGGCTTCTTCCGGGACCCGGACATCGGCTTCGTCATCGGCCCGCAGGTCTACGGCAACTACGACAACTTCGTCACCAAGGCCGCCGAGTCGCAGCAGTTCCTCTTCCACGCCCTGATCCAGCGCGCCGGCAACCGCTACGGCGCGCCCATGTTCGTCGGCACGTCGAACGCGGTGCGCATCACGGCGCTCAAGCAGATCGGCGGCCTGTACGACTCGATCACCGAGGACATGGCGACCGGCTTCGAGATCCACCGCCACAAGAACCCGGCGACGGGCAACAAGTGGCGCTCGGTCTACACCCCGGACGTGCTCGCGGTCGGCGAGGGCCCCAGCGCCTGGACGGACTTCTTCACCCAGCAGATGCGCTGGTCGCGGGGTACGTACGAGACGATCCTCAAGCAGTACTGGAAGGGCTGGTACTCGCTGCCGCCGAGCAAGCTCTTCAACTACACGATGATGATCATCTTCTATCCGATGTCCGCCCTGAACTGGATCCTCGCCGCTCTCAGTTGCGCGCTGTTCCTGGGCCTGGGCGCCTCCGGCGTGAACATCGACCCCACCGTGTGGCTGATGCTCTACGGCAACGCCTCCGCGCTCCAGATCGGCCTCTACGTCTGGAACCGCCGGCACAACGTCTCCCCGCACGAGCCGGAGGGCTCCGGCGGTGTCGCGGGCATGCTCATGTCCGCACTGTCCGCGCCCCTCTACGCCAAGGCGCTGATCGACTCCGCCCTCCGCCGCAAGAGCAAGTTCGTGGTCACCCCCAAGGGCGACTCGGCGAGCCCCGACAGGTGGTTCGGGACCTTCCGCTACCACTGGTACTTCATCGGGATCTTCGGCGCCTCCATCACCGCCGGCTTCGTCTTCGGGCACTCCCACCCCGCGATGATCATCTGGGCGACCTTCGCCACCCTGATCACCGCGACGCCGATCTTCGTCTGGCGGCACATGCTGCGACAGGAGAAGAAGAAGCGCCCCGCCCGGCACGGAGCGGGCCGGCCGCCGCAGCCGCCCACCCCGGCCGTGGACCCCGCGCAGCCGCCCACCCCGGCCGTGGACCCCGCGCAGCCGGCCGGCCCGAGCTGGGCCGAGCAGAACGACACCATGCAGATCGCCCTTGGGGGACGTAACAAATGAGCAGCCTGCCCGTCCGGCCGAACCACCGGAGGAACCGCGCCCGTCGCATCCTGATAGGCACGGCGGTGGTTGCGGTGGTCGCCGGGTTCAACGGGCCGGCCCTGTACCGGTACGGCTCGGAGAAGTACCACGACTACACGATCAACAAGCCGGAGTACAAAGCGGCCAACGGCCACTGGGACTTCCTCGACGTCCCCTCCGAGTTCCGGATCAACACCATCCACGCGGCACTGCTGCACACCGGCAAGGTGCTGCTCGTGGCGGGCTCCGGCAACAACCAGAAGAACTTCGACGCGAACAAGTTCGAGTCGGTCCTGTGGGACCCGAAGACCAACGGGTTCAAGAAGATCCCCACGCCCAAGGACATGTTCTGCTCCGGGCACACCCAGCTCCCCGACGGCAAGCTGCTGATCGCCGGCGGCACCAAGCGGTACGAGAAGCTCCAGGGCGACGTGACGAAGGCCGGCGGCCTGATGATCGTCCACAACGAGGACCCGGACAAGCCGATCACCCTGCCCGCCGGTACCCGGTTCACCGGCAAGGCCAACGGCAAGACGTTCGTCTCCAAGGACCCGGTCCTGGTGGAGAAGGCCGAGAAGATCTTCGACAAGACCACCGGCCGCTTCCAGCGCACCCAGCCCGGACTGGGCCGGATCTACGTCGAGGCCGAGGAGTCCGGCAAGGAGTTCGAGACCGGCACCGAGGACAACTACAAGGTCGAGGGCCTGACCGGCAAGGACGCCCGCAACGTCTACGGCATGGCGCAGAAGCTCGCCCTCGACAAGAAGGACTTCCAGGGCATCCGCGACGCCTTCGAGTTCGACCCGGTCGCCGAGAAGTACGTCAAGGTCGACCCGATGAACGAGGCGCGCTGGTACCCGACGCTGACCACGCTCAAGGACGGCAAGGTCCTCGCCCTGTCCGGCCTCGACGAGATCGGGCAGATCGTCCCCGGCAAGGACGAGATCTACGACCCGAAGACCAAGACGTGGAAGTACACCGGCTTCGAGCGCCGCTTCCCCACCTACCCGGCCATCTTCCTGATGGACAACGGCAAGCTGTTCTACTCCGGCTCCAACGCCGGGTACGGCCCGGCCGACATCGGCCGTGACCCGGGCGTCTGGGACCTGGGGAAGAACACGTTCGAGAAGATCCCCGGCCTGAGCGACGCCGACAAGATGGAGACCTCGGCCACCGTCATGCTGCCGCCCGCCCAGGACCAGCGGTTCATGGTCATCGGCGGCGGCGGGGTCGGCGAGTCGGAGAAGTCCAGCGAGAAGTCCCGCCTGGTCGACCTCAAGGACCCGAAGCCGCGCTTCAAGGACGGCGCCTCCCTCGACCGGGGCACCCGCTACCCGAGCGCCTCGCTGATGCCGGACGACACCGTCCTGGTCACCGGCGGGTCGGAGGACTACCGGGGCCGCGGCGACTCCAACGTGCTGGAGGCCCGCACCTACGACCCGAAGTCGGGGACGTACACGCGGGTCGCCGACCCGCGGGTCGGGCGCAACTACCACTCCGGCTCCGTGCTGCTGCCCGACGGCCGGGTGATGATCTTCGGTTCGGACTCGCTCTTCGCCGACAAGGCCAACACCAAGCCGGGCGTCTTCGAGCAGCGCATCGAGATCTACACCCCGCCCTACCTCTACCGGGACGCCAAGCCCAAGGTCACCGGCGGCCCGGCGAAGATCAAGCGCGGCGGCAGCGGGGTCTTCACCACCCCGGACGCCGCCAGGATCAAGACGGCCAAGCTGATGCGGCCCAGCGCCGTCACCCACGTCACCGACGTGGACCAGCGCTCCATAGCCCTGGAGGTGAAGAAGACCGCCGGCGGCATCGAGGTCAAGGTCCCCAAGAACCGCGCCCTGGTCCCCTCCGGCTGGTACATGCTCTTCGTCACCGACGACAAGGGCACGCCGTCCGAGGCGGTCTGGGTCGAGGTCCCGTAGGTCCCCGGGTCCCGGCGGGACCGGCGGCAGGCATGAGGAAGGGGCGCCCCCGGCGGGGGCGCCCCTTCCTCGTGCGGGTCCTACTTGGTGTTGCGGGCCAGTTCGAGGGCGTACTCCGGGAACCAGTCGCCCGCCTTCGGGCCGCCCTTGCAGTCGCCGTCCGACTCGCCGGGGCGCTTGATCCACAGGTACGCGTCGACCAGCGGGTCGCCCGTTTCGGTGGTGGGCGTCTCGCCGAGGGCCCGGCCCGGCGGGTTGCACCAGTTCTCGGCGGGGTCGCCCTTGGTGTAGGGGCCGTTGCCGTTGCGGCTGGTGTCGATGACGAACGGCTTGCCGCCGACCTTCGCCGACACCTTCTTGCCGTACACCTTGCTGGCCTCGGTCGTCTGGAAGTTGGCCACGTTCACCGCGAAGCCGTCGGCCTTCTCGACGCCCGCCCACTTCAACGGCTCGAATATCTGGTCGGGCTTGCCCCAGCCGGCGTTGCCCGCGTCCAGGTACACCTTGGTGTTCGGCAGCTTCTTCAGCCGCTGGACGGCGCCCTTGAGCAGGTCGTACCGCTCCTCGTGGTACTGGTCCTCGGTGCAGCCGTCCACCATGTGCATCACCGCGTCCGGCTCCACGATCACCGTGGCCCGCCGGTCGCCGATGCCGTCGGCGACCTTGTCCAGCCAGGCCCGGTACGCGTCACCGTCGGCGGCACCGCCCGCGGAGTGCTGCCCGCAGTCGCGGTGCGGGATGTTGTAGAGGACCAGCACGGCGTCCCGGTCGGCCTTCGTGGCGGCCTCGGTGAAGCCGCGGGCGTCCTCCTCCGGCTGCTCCGTACCGACCCACTCGCCCACCGGCTGGGACGCTATCTTCTTGATGAGCTCGGCGTCCGCCTTCTTGCCGTCCCGCAGGTAACTGCCCACCTGCTGGGCCGCCTTGCTGCCGGGGTTGACCCAGAACGGGTCGGTCGCCTTCGGCTGCTGCCCCAGGCTGGGCCCCGCCTCCGGCTCCTTGCCGGCGCCGGCGTCGGGGGAGGTGCAGCCCGCCAGCAGCAACGCCGCCGCCGCGCCCACCCCCAGCGCGACCGCCCTCACGCGGGCACGCCCGGTGCAACTGCCGTACATCCACTCCCCCTCGGGTGCGCTCTGCGCGGGGCCACCCCCCAGGCGCCCCTCTCCCGGACAACCCGGTCCAATCCATCCTGACACACCGGTCCTGACAGCCACGAGGGCGGCCGCCCCCGGTCGCTCCCGGTGCGCGGGCGGCCGCCCCCGGGTGGTGCCCGGTGCGGGGGCGCCCGGTGCGGGGGCGCCCGTCATCCGCGGCGGGGTGCGTCACCCGCGCCCGTCAGGTACGCGGAGACCACGACGTTCGCCGTGTAGGCGCCGGCCTCCCGGTCGAAGGTGCCGCCGCAGGTGATCAGGCGCAGTTCGGCGCGGCCCTCCCGGCGCTGCCCGTAGGCCTTCCTCGGGTCGAACTCGTGGCGGGCGAAGACCTGGACGTCGTCGATGGTGAACTCGGCGACCGAGCCGTCCGCCCGGGTCACCTCGACCCGCTCGCCCGGCCGGGCGGAGCTCAGCCCGTAGAAGACG
Organism: Streptomyces sp. NPDC039423; assembly: GCF_055598725.1. Classification (NCBI taxonomy): domain Bacteria; kingdom Bacillati; phylum Actinomycetota; class Actinomycetes; order Kitasatosporales; family Streptomycetaceae; genus Streptomyces; species Streptomyces sp. NPDC039423. The sequence continues at coordinate 155,470 of NZ_JBVKAH010000001.1, read as the reverse complement.
GCCGGCTCGGTCTCGGTGTCGACGTGCCCGACGAGGAGCGCGGCCCCGTCGCTGCCCGGCTTCGTCCCGTCGCGGTACCAGCCGACGGTGTCCGCCGTCCCGTACGGCGGCGGGTCTATCGCGCCGGCCCCGTCCAGGCCCCTCGGGACGACGGGCGCGGTGATGCCCAGCGACGGGATCTCCAGGCGCTCGGGCTCGCCCGGCGCCAGCGGCGGGCGGGCCGGCGGCAACGGCACGCCCAGGGGGCGGCCGACGGCGGCGACGTCACCGGTGGTCGGGGCGGACAGGCCGCCGGGGCCGGCCGCGATGTCCTTGCCCCACAGCCACAGGCCCAGCAGCAACAGGGCCCAGGCCACGCCGGTGAGCAGCCGCCCGTGACCGGCGGCGCGCGGTGCGGTGGACACGGTCAGTCCGCGCCGCTGCGGCGACGGCGGCGGGTGCTGCGGAACGCGACGGCGACCGCCGCGACCCCCGCCAGCACCAGGCCGACCACGGTGTGCGAGGTGCTCGGCCCCTGCTCCCCGGTGACGCCCCGGGGCGCGTCGGCGGCCATGACCGCGGCGCCCCCGCCGCCGGCCCGGACCGGGGCGATCGGGCTGGGCGGGGCGTGCCGGGCGACGTGGATGGTGCCGACGTCGTGGTGGTCGCGCCCGTCGCAGTGCACGGTGACCGGGTACGTACCGGAGTCGAGGTGGGACTTGACGGTGGCGCCGCCCTTCAGCGGCCGGCCCTTGCCCTCGTGTCCGGACAGCTCGGCGTCCGCGACGAACGCCCGGGACCTGACCCAGCCGTGTCCGCCGTGGCAGCCGTGGACCTGGACGTCCACGTCCCCGCCGGGCTCGCTGGTGGCCGGGACGACCAGGACCGTCACCCTCTCCCGGTGCTTCCCGCCGTCCCGGTGCTCGTCGCCGTCACCTGCGTGGGCGGGCCCCGTGGCCAGCGTCAGGACGGTGGCCGTCGCGGCGGCCGTCCCCGCGGCACGGAGAGCAAACAAAGCTGAACGCATCGTGAACCTCCTGCACAGAAGATTCACCCGGTTCGGTGCTTCCCGCATCCGCAGGGATCGGCGTTCACCCGGTCAGACGGCTGGTGACCTGGGCCGATGGGCGCGGACGAGGCTCAGACACGATCGACCAGATCGGCGATCGAGTCGACGATCGTGGAGGGCCGGAAGGGATAGCGGTCCACGTCGGCGGGGGTGGTGAGGCCGGTGAGGACGAGGAACGTCTCCATACCCGCTTCGAGGCCCGCCAGCACGTCCGTGTCCATCCGGTCGCCGATCATGGCGCTGGTCTCGGAGTGGGCGCCGATGGCGTTCAGCCCGGTGCGCATCATCAGGGGGTTCGGCTTGCCCGCGAAGTAGGGGTCCTTGCCGGTGGCCTTGGTGATCAGCGCGGCGACCGAGCCGGTGGCGGGCAGCGGGCCCTCGGTGGACGGGCCGGTCTCGTCGGGGTTGGTGCAGATGAACCGGGCACCGGCGTTGATGAGGCGGATCGCCTTGGTGAGGGACTCGAAGCTGTAGGTGCGGGTCTCGCCCAGGACCACGTAGTCGGGGTCGTGGTCGGTGAGGATGTAGCCGATGTCGTGCAGGGCGGTGGTGAGCCCCGCCTCACCGATCACGTACGCCGTGCCGCCGGGCCGCTGGTCGTCGAGGAAGCGGGCGGTGGCCAGGGCGGAGGTCCAGATGTTCTCCACCGGCACGTCCAGGCCCATCCGGGCGAGGCGCGCGTGCAGGTCGCGCGCGGTGTAGATGGAGTTGTTGGTGAGGACCAGGAAGGGCCTCCCCTCGTCCCGCAGCCTCTTGATGAAGGCGTCGGCGCCGGGGATCGGTACGCCCTCGTGGATGAGGACGCCGTCCATGTCGGTGAGCCAGGATTCGATCGGCTTGCGCTCTGCCATGGGGCGGGACTCCTGCCGTACAGGTACATGCATGCGTGCTGGGGACGCCGCGACAGCGCTGTGGCGACGCCCCCAGCCTAATCAGGATGTCGCCGTCTTCACCCGGTCGATCATGCGGTACCGGTCGCCGGGCGGCGCGGGGCCGGGTCGTGCGCCGCGTATGACCCGCCGTCAGCCGCACGGGCGGGGTCCTGGCGGCCCGTCAGTCCTTGCGGTCGCGGAGACGGCCCGCCAGGGCGAGGGTGCCGGCGCCGAGGAGGAAGGCGAGCACCGAGGCGCCGGCGACGATCAGGACGTTGCGTCCGGTGCGGGGCAGTTCCTCGGCGAACTCGCTGGCGGGCTCCTCGTCCACGAGGGAGAACCGGTAGTCGGCGGAGTCGCCCACCCAGTCGCCGTCGCCGCCGCGCCGCTGGACGATCGCGGCGTTGACGGTGATGGTGTCGGGCCGGGCGTCGGAGGTGAAGGCGAGCCGGACGGGCACGGTGACGGTCCGGCCGGGCGGCACGGCGAACCCGCGGAAGGGGGCGGCCCCGCCGCGCGCCGGGGGCCGGGCGGGGCCGCCGGTGCCGTCGTCGAGGACGCCGACGAGTTCGCTCTCGTCGGTCCGCTCGACGGTCACGGGGTACTGGCGGCCGCTTCCGCCGTCCTCGTAGAACTCGAGCTGGATCTGACCCGGCTCGAGGGTGCGGGCGCGGTCGGTGAAGACGATGACGGGGTGGATGTTGGCGCAGGGCTCGGCGGTGGTGTTGGTCAGCTCCACGTTCCAGGTCCGGAACCCGCCGCCGGGCCGGTAGGCGGCGGGGCCGCCGGTGATGCGGGTGCGGATGGGGAAGTCGGCGGCGGTGGGGCTGCCGCAGGTCGGCTGCCGGTCGGGAACGGCGGCCTCGAAGGTCACGGTGCCGTCCCTCCAGGGAGCCGTCCGGGCCGGTGCCGCCGCGGTGAGCGCGAGGACGGCGACGGCGACGGCGGCGACGGGGGCGGAGACGTTGCGCAGTCGCATGGGGAACCTCTGGCGGCCGGCGGACGGTCGTACGCCGAGAACCTCCCACGCCGCCCCGCCGCCGCACCCCTGCCCGGGCAACGTCCCGCCGTACGGCGGCAGCCATGCCCCCGATCGGCCCAGCGCCCGCGCCCGGCACGGGGCGGGCGGCGCCGGCGGACGGGGCCGGGAGTCCCCCACCCGCCGGGCAGGCCGGACCGGGAGTCCCGCGCATCCGCCGGGTGTGACCGACCGGGGCCCGTGACGGACCGGGGGTGGCGGCCGGACCGGGCCGCGACGACGCGTCGGCGGGGGTCAGCGGCCGAAGAGGGGGGCCAGGACGAGCTGGGCCGCACCCTCGGCGACCGGGTGGGCCGAGCCGTCGGCCAGGGCCACCGGGACCACGGGTTCGCCGGCGCGCTCGCCGAGCTCCGCCAGCACGGCGCTCACGCCCCGGACGAACGGTTCCGCCGCCCCCGTCACCACCCGGCCGCCCAGCAGGACGCGGTCGATGTCCAGGAGCTTGACGAGGTTGGCGGCTCCGGCGCCCAGCACCCGGGCGGCCCCGGCGTGGTCGCCCCGGGCGACGGCGGCCAGGCACAGGGCCTCCAGGCAGCCGCGCCCGCCGCAGCCGCAGGCCGGGCCGTCGAGCTGGATGGTCTGGTGCCCGAACTCGCCCGCCCCGGTCCGCGCCCCCCGGTACACGGTGCCGCCGAGCACCAGGCCGGCGCCCAGCCCCGTACCGAGGTGGAGGTACGCGAACGAGTCCCCGCCCGCCCCGTCCAGCGCGATGCCCAGGGCGGCGGCGTTGGTGTCCTTGTCGAGCACCACGGGCAGCCCGAGCCGCCGGGCGAGCGCGGCGCGCAGCGGGAAGCCGTCCCATTCGGGGAAGCCGGTCACGCGGTGCGGGACGCCCGCGGCGTGGTCCAGCGGCCCGGGCATGGCGACGCCGACGCCCAGCAGCGGCCGGGAGGTGAGCGCGGCGACCTCGCCGGCGGCGACCTCGATGACCACCTCCGCCCCCGACCCCAGGTCCAGCGGGACGACGCTCGACGCCACGACGACGCCCGACAGGTCGACCAGGACCGCGGTGAGTTCGTCCCGGTCCAGGTGCAGGCCCACGGCGTGGGCGGCGCCGGGGACGAGCCGCAGCACGGAGGCCGGCTTGCCGCCCGTGGAGGCGCGGCGCCCCGCGTCGGCGGCGAGCCCCTCGCCCCGCAGCCTCGCGGTGATCTTGCTGACCGCCTGCGGGGTGAGCCCGGTCCGCTCGGCGAGCTCCGGGCGGCTGGCTCCCCGCTCGCCGGCCGTGCGCAGCAGGTCGAGCACGAGCGCGGCGTTGTGGCTCCGGAGGGCCGGCAGGTTCACACCCGTATCGCTGTTCACCGGTCCATTGTCGCGCCCGCTTGCACTTTGGCAACAGCGTTGCTTAAGTGGCGGGCATGACTGGTCGACCGCTGCGCGTCGGACTCGTCGGCTACGGCCTGGCGGGGTCCGTCTTCCACGCCCCGCTGATCGCCGCGACCGAGGGCCTCGTGCTCGACACGGTCGTCACCTCCAGCCAGGAGCGGCGGCAGCAGGCCCGTGACGCGTACCCGGACGTCCGGTTCGCCGCGTCGCCGGACGAGCTGTGGGCGCGGGCCGGTGAGCTGGACCTGATCGTCATCGCCTCCCCCAACAAGACGCACGTCCCGCTGGCCACCGCCGCGCTCCGGGCCGGGCTGCCGGTCGTCGTCGACAAGCCGGTGGCGGGCACGGCGGCGGAGGCCCGCGACCTCGCCGCCCTCGCCGAGGAGCGCGGACTGCTCCTCTCCGTCTTCCAGAACCGCCGCTGGGACAGCGACTTCCTGACCCTCCGCGGCCTGATCGAGCGCGGCGAGCTCGGCGACGTACAGCGCTTCGAGTCCCGCTTCGAGCGGTGGCGGCCCCGGCTCAAGGGCGGCTGGCGCGAGTCGGGGGCGCCGGAGGAGTTCGGCGGACTGCTGTACGACCTGGGCAGTCACGTCGTCGACCAGGCGCTGGTGCTGTTCGGCCCGGCCACGCGGGTGTACGCCGAGGCGGACGTGCGCCGTGAGGGCGCCGAGGCGGACGACGACACGTTCATCGCGCTCACCCACGCCGGGGGCGTCCGCTCCCACCTGTACGTGAGCGCCACCGCCGCCCAGCTCGGCCCCCGCTTCCGGGTGCTGGGCTCGCGGGCCGGGTTCGTCACCCACGGCCTGGACCCGCAGGAGGCGGCGCTGCGCGAGGGCCGGCGCCCCGGCCCCGGCTGGGGCGCGGAACCCGAGGCGCTGTGGGGCCGGATCGGCGCGGGCGAGTCCCCGCCGACCGGCGGCGGCACCCCGGTGCCGAGCGTCCCCGGCGACTACCCGGCCTACTACGCCGCCGTCGCCGCCGCGCTGCGCGACGGTACGCCCCCGCCGGTCACCGCCCGGGAGGCCGCGGCCGCGCTGGACGTCCTGGAGGCCGCGCGCCGGTCGGCCCGCGACGGTGTGACGGTGACCCTGTGAGCGCCGGCACCCCCGCACCGGACTCCCCCACCGTGGCGGAGCTGGAGGCCCAGCAGGCCCGCCTGACGCTGCCGCGCTTCACGTACGACGACGCCTGGACGCTCGGCACGCTGCTGGTCGACCTCGCCCGCGAGCGCCGCGCCCCGGTCGCGGTCGACGTCCGGCGCGGCGGGCAGCAGTTGTTCCACGCCGCCCTGCCGGGTTCGAGCGCGGACAACGACGCCTGGATCGACCGCAAGCGCCGGGTGGTCGAGCGGTACGCCGAGAGCTCCCTGCTCGTCGGCACCCGCTTCCGCGCCAGGGGCAAGTCCTTCGACACGGACTCGCGCCTGGACCCGGACCGCTACGCGGCCCACGGCGGCTCGTTCCCGATCACGGTCGCGGGCGCGGGCGTCATCGGCACGGTCACCGTCTCGGGCCTGCCGCAGCTTGAGGACCACGCGCTGGTGGTCGAGGCACTGGAACGCCTCACCGGCGCCCGATGAACCGGCGGGCCACCCCCGCCCCATGAGCCGGCGGGCCACCCCCCTCCCCCGAGGGGTGGCCCGCCTTCCCTTTCCGTACGGCCCCGTACGCCCCTCCTGGGGCGGCCGCGGTCAGGCGTCCTTGAGTTGCTGCCGCTGCCGCCCGAGCCCCTCGATCTCCAGCTCCACGACGTCCCCGGCCCGCAGGTACGGCTTCGGCTCCGGCTGCCCCATGGCCACCCCGGCGGGCGTGCCGGTGTTGATGACGTCACCCGGGTACAGGGTCATGAACCGGCTGACGTACCGCACGACCTCCGCCACGGGGAAGATCTGGTCGGACGTCGAACCGTCCTGCCGCAGCTCGCCGTTGACCCACAGCCTCAGCGACAGCGCCTGCGGGTCGGGCACCTCGTCCGCCGTCACCAGCCAGGGGCCGAGCGGGTTGAACGTCTCGCAGTTCTTGCCCTTGTCCCAGGTGCCGCCGCGCTCGATCTGGAACTCCCGCTCCGAGACGTCGTGCGCGACCGCGTACCCGGCGACATGGGCGAGCGCGGACTCCGCGGAGTCCAGGTAGCGGGCGGTACGTCCGATGACCACCGCGAGCTCGACCTCCCAGTCGGTCTTGCGGCTGCCGCGCGGCACGAGCACGGTGTCGTCCGGCCCGACGACCGTGTCGGCCGCCTTGAGGAACACCACCGGCTCGGCGGGGGTGGCCTGGCCGGTCTCGGCGGCGTGGTCGTGGTAGTTCAGCCCGATGCACACGACCTTGCCGACGCGCGCCACCGGCGGACCGATCCGCAGCCCCGTCGGGTCCAGCGCGGGCAGCACCCCCGCACCCGCCGCGGCCCGGACCCGGTCGAGCGCGGACGCGTCGGAGAGCAGGGCTCCGTCGATGTCCGGGACGATCGCGGACAGGTCCCGGAGGACCCCGTCCCGGTCGAGCAGCGCGGGACGCTCGGCCCCCGCCGTACCGACGCGCAGCAGCTTCATGGTCTTCTCCCTGTGGTCGAGGTAGGCCCCGGCCGATGGGGTGCGGCCATCGGAGGATTGGCCGATCCTCCAAGACATCGGATCACCCCGCAAGACCCCGTTCACCCACTGGACGCGTCACGGAACAGGTAGGCCCGCTCGGCGGCGGTCCACGCGGTGCTCGTGACGACGTAGAGCGCGGCGGCGAGCGGCACGACGGCGACCGTGATGAGCGTGCCGAAGGACAGCAGCGGCATGACCTTCCCCAGCCCGGCCCCCATCCCCCCGGCCATGCCCTCGCCGAGCTCCACCATCTGCCCCTTGGCACGCCGGTAGCCGTACGTGGCGATGGCGGCGACGATCACGAACAGGGCCACGTACACGAGCCCGGCGGGGCCGAGGACGCCGCCGTCCCGGAGGGCGTCCGCCCAGCGGCCGCCGAGCGGTGCGGCCAGCAGGGTGTGCCCGCTCATGCCGCCGCCCGAGAACAGGTGGTACATCAGCAGGAACGCGGGCGCCTGGAGCAGGCTCGGCAGGCAGCCGGCCAGCGGCGACACCTTCTCCTCGGCGTGCAGCTCCAGCACCGCCCGCTGGAGCCGCTCGGGGTCCTTGCCGTGCTTCTTGCGCAGCTCGGCGACCCGCGGGGCCAGCCGCGTCCGCGCCTTCTGCCCGCGCGCGGCGGCCCGGGACAGCGGGTGCACGGCGAGCCGTACGAGCAGGGTGAAGACGACGATGGCGGCGGCGGTGGCGGAACCGTGGAACAGGGGCTGGAGCAGCGCCGCGAGCTGCTCGACCAGCGAGGCGAAAACGGACATGGGAAGGAGCCCTCCGGGGGTCTCGTCGTACCGGGGATCTGGATCTCGGCATGACGGAACCGCGCGGGGAGGTAGCGCGAAGCGCCCGGAGTACCGGGGAGTCGGTGGTGCGTACCCCTACGCGGCCGTCGGGAGGGGACGGCCGGGTGCTCGGGGCCGCCGGCGCCCGGAGGCGTCGGGATCGCGCTGGGGAAGGAACGCGGTGCGTTGCTCACGGTCGCGGATGGCCGTGCGCACCCGGGTCGGGGGCACGGCGGGCACGGACCGGGCGGCGAGGACGGCGCACGCGACCAGCCCGGAGGCCACGGCGGCGAGCGCGACGGCCGCGGAGAGGGTGCCGCCCTCGGCGTACAGACCCTCGGCGCAGAGGAACAGCAGGAAGCCGAGCAGACCGCAGCGGGCCAGCCGTGCGACGAGACCGCTCATGACCGCTCCCCCCTTCCTCTCCTGCTGACGCGGGCGCATCGACGGGAGCTTCCCCCACACGACGAGCCGGTACGCAGAACTGTACTCGGGAGTGCACGAGGTGAGGGGCCGACCGTGACCACGGGATCGGCCGCGACCCGCAGCCCCCGGGACCACCGTCACGCCCCGTCGTCGCCGTACCACCACCGGTGTCCGCCCGCGCGCGGCGGCACCCTGGGTGGTCGCCCGTCAACCCACCGGAGCCGCGCCGCACGGCAGTACGGTGTCACCCATGCGCCCCGACACGCCTGCCGATCACATCACCGAAGCCGAGCGTCTGCTGCGCACCGCGGCGCAGTACCCCGAGGACCGCGAACCGCTGCTCCTCCGGGCGGCCGCCCATCTGGAGCTGGCCGGCGACCGCGCTCGGGCGACGACGCTGTACGACGACCTCCTGGCCGCGACGCCGCCGCCGGAGGACCCGCACCTGGTGAAGGCCCTGAAGGCGGCCAATCTCTGGGAGTACGGGCACGAGGCCGAGGCCCGGGCCATCATCGACGGCCTCCGGGCGACCCCCGTGAGCGACGCCGCCGCGTGGGAGATCGTCGCGGAGACGCTGGAGGCCCACGACGAGCTGCCGGCCTCCGAGGCGACCTTCACCACGGCGGTGACGGCGCTCATCCCGTCCCCGGACGACGAGGTGCCGTACGCGCACCAGTCGCTCCTCATGGGCCGCCACCGCGTGCGCCGCCTGCTCGGGCTGCGCCACGACGACTGGGACGTCCTGGCGGACCGCCTGCACACCGGCTCGGTGCCGCTGGACGAGCTCCACGACCCCAAGCGCCTGTGGTCCCTCGGCTCCTCGGACCCGGCCGAGCTCCAGGCCGAGATCGCCCGTCTGCGCAGTGAGCTCGGCTCGTACCGCACGGCCCTGTCGCGCCCCTTCCCGGTCGCGGTCCTCCTCTGGCCGGCCGACGAGCTGGACGAGCTGCTGGCCGCCTACCCGGAGCTGGAGTCGGAGTACCCGACCCACGAGGCCCACCTCACCGATCTGGAGGCCTCCCTCCGCGAACTCGCGGCGGCGGGCACCCCGAACCTGGGCGTGGTGCAGGGCACGGTCCCCTCGTACGAGGCTTTCGCCGCCTCCGAGTCCACGTCCCCTTCCAACGCCGCGCTCCTCCCCCAGTACGCCACCACCCTCGCCGCCCGCGGCCGCGCCACCCCCTGGCCCCCCTCCCGCACGGCCCCGTGCTGGTGCGGCTCGGGCACGAAGTACGGCGACTGCCACGGGACGGCGCGGATCTGACCGGCAGGCAATCGGACCGTTCCCCTCCGCCGGTCCCTGTCCATGCAGTAATTTCGCCCTCAACTACTGCATCGACTGGCCCCTGTTCCCCCACACAGCTCCAGTCCCTGTGTGCGAGGGAGACGTGTCCCATGACCAACGCGTACCAGCAGCCCGCCGCCCGCCCCCTGTCCCGCATGAAGCGCGTCTGGGCGGGCGGCCTCCTGCTCCTCCTGATCGGCACCGGCTGCGGCGCCGTGACCGCCGAGGACGCCGCCAAGCCCACCACCAAGGCCGCCCCCGCCCCCACGGTCACCATCACCACCACCGCCACGACCACCGCGACACCGGCCCCCGCCTCGGCGGTCAGCGTCACCGAAACGGTCACGGCGACGGCGACGATCACCCACCAGGCCCCGGCAGCCACCCAGGACGACCCCGCCACCATCGACTCGGGCTCCGACAGCGGGGGCGACGTCTACTACGCCAACTGCGCCGCCGCCCGCGCCGCCGGCGCCACCCCCGTCCACCGCGGCGACCCGGGCTACGCCCGCCACCTCGACCGCGACAACGACGGCGTCGGCTGCGACAACGGCTGAGCGGTGCAGATCGTCGGACTTCACGGGACGCGATCGGCCAACTGGCGGCCCCGACAGCAATGTTGACGGTCGGACTCTGATCAATTCACGTTCCGTTGTCAGTACGTCTTGGTAGAACGAGTCCAACGATCACGTGCACCGGGAGCGAGCCATGCCTCAGATCGGCAGCGATCCATCGACCCTGTCAACAGGGCTGTACGAGCAGCTCATCACCGTGCGGCTGGCACAGCAGCTTGCCGATGCTGCCGATCAGGGTTGGCACCTGATCAGTGAGGAAGTCGGGCCGGAGTCGACCCCCCACGTCTTGGCCAGACACGTCGCGGAAACAGTGCGCCACGTGCTGCGCGGCATGCCGGCCGAAGAGCGTGTGCACGCGGCCAACCACATCCTGGAGTCCGTCAGCACGTTGCAAGGCGCCCGGGAATGGGTGGAGCTGGTCGCCGACGGCCCCCGGGAACTGCTCGCACTGGCCCGACAAGAAGCCCCCGGCGTCTACGCCGTACGGCCGGCGACACCGCTCTCGGACACTGCGCTCATCACCAACGCGCCCGAAGACCCCAGTCTGGGTTTCGAGCTTCGTTCCGAGATCGCCACGGCTGACCGCATCGACCTCCTCTGCGCCTTCGTGAAGTGGCACGGGCTGCGCATCATCGAGCAGTCCTTGAGGGCGGCCTGCGAGCGCCGGGTGCCCATACGGGTCATCACAACCACCTACATCGGCGCCACCGAGCGCCGCGCACTGGACCGTCTGGTGCAGGAGTTCGGCGCCGAGGTGAAGGTCAACTACGAGACGCGTTCCACTCGCCTCCACGCCAAGGCGTGGCTCTTCCGTCGTGACACCGGTTATGACACGGCTTACGTCGGCAGTTCCAACCTCTCAAAGGCAGCACTACTCGACGGCCTGGAGTGGAACGTGCGCCTCTCGTCCGTCGCCACCCCCGATGTGATCCGCAAGTTCGAGGGCACCTTCGATGCCTACTGGAACGATCCCTCCTTCGAGACCTACGACCCGGAACGGGACGGGCCCCGTCTCGATGAGGCGCTGACCGTTGCTGGTGGGGCACCGTCCGCCTCATCGGCCCGCATCACGCTGTCGGGCCTGGAGGTGCGGCCGTACCCGCACCAACGGGACATGTTGGAGCGGCTCGACGTCGAGCGGGCCGTCCACGGCCGCCACCACAACCTCCTGGTGGCCGCGACCGGCACCGGCAAGACGGTGATGGCCGCACTCGATTTCAAGCAGCTCCGCAAACGGTACGGGCGTGAGCTGCGACTGCTCTTCGTCGCCCACCGCAAGGAGATCTTGCAGCAGTCGATGCGGACCTACCAGGACGTCCTGACCGATGCGAACTTTGGTGAGCACTTCCACAGCGGCGACATCCCGGAACGGTGGACGCATGTCTTCGCCAGCGTGCAATCGTTGAACGCCCGCGCCCTGGAACGACTGGCGCCCGATCATTTCGACGTCATCGTCATCGACGAGTTCCACCACGGCACCTCACCGACGTACCGCAAGATCCTTGACCACTTCCAGCCGGTGGAACTCCTCGGCCTGACCGCCACTCCCGAGCGGATGGACGGCAAGAACATCCACGACGAATTCTTCGATGGAAGGATCGCCTCCGAGATGCGCCTGTGGGAGGCGCTGGAGAACGACCTGCTCAGCCCCTTCCACTACTTCGGCATCAGCGACACCACCGATCTGAGTGCCGTGCAGTGGAAACGCGGGGGCTACGACGCGACCGACCTCGGCAACGTGCTGACCGGTAACGACGCCCGTGCGCGCTTGGTCGTCAAGTCGGTGAAGGAAAAGATCGCCGATCCCTTCGCCATGCGGGCTCTGGGCTTCTGCGTAACCGTCGCCCACGCCCATTTCATGGCGGAGTTCTTCCGTACTGCCGGCCTGAACGCCGTGGCGCTCTCCGGTGAAACGCCTGCCGAGCAGCGCCAGAAGGCTCTGGCCGACCTCCGGGCCGGCAGTATTCAGGTGATCTTCTCGGTCGACCTCTTCAACGAAGGTCTCGACATCCCTGACGTCGACACCCTGCTCCTCCTCCGCCCGACTTCCAGCGCCACCGTCTTTCTCCAGCAGCTGGGACGGGGACTGCGACGCAGCGAGAACAAGGCTGTCCTGACCGTCCTGGACTTCATCGGTCAGCACCGCAAGGAGTTCCGCTTCGAGAACCAGTTCCGAGCACTCACCAACCTGACCAGGAAGCGACTCCTGGCAAACATCGAACACGACTTCCCTCAGTTGCCTTCCGGATGCCACATCGTTCTCGAGGAGAAGGCGAAGAAGACCATCATCGCGAACATCAAGGAGCAGATCGGTGTCAACGTCACGGCCTTGGCCCGCGAGGTAGCGGATTACGCCCTCCCGGAACTCAGCAGCTACCTCGCGGAAAGTGGGCGCGAGCTTAAGGAGCTGTACCGAGGCAATGGCAACTCCTGGACCGGCCTGCTGCGCCGCGCCGGGCTGCTGAAGACGGACCCTCCGGAGGGCGAAGCTGCTCTTCTGAAGCGCGTTCCGTCGTTCCTGCACGTGGACGACCCGCAGCGGGTCGCCGCCTACACCCGCCTCCTCGAGGACGATGCCCCCGCGTATGACGATCTCACCCCGCAGGACCAGGCGTACGCCCGCATGCTCTTCTTCCAGCTCTGGCCGCTCGGCGGCACCACGAGGAAGGGCTACGGAAGCTATGACGAGGGATTCGCCACCCTCCGCGACCAGCACGCCTTCCGCCGCGAGCTGCGCCAAGTCCTGGCGTACAACCTGGAACACACGGAGCACGTGCCCATCCCGCTGGCTGACGAGCACGCTGGTCTCCCCTTGACCGTGCACGCCTCCTACAGCCGCGAGGAAATCCTGCCCGCTCTCGGCCAGTCCTTCATCGGCGGCTTCATGCCCGCCGACTTCCGCGAAGGCGTGAAGTGGTGCGAGTCCATCAAGACGGATGCGCTGCTCATCACCTTGGAAAAGGACGAGAAGGACTTCTCGCCGCAGACGCGCTACCACGACTATGCCCTCAGCGAGACGCGCTTCCACTGGGAGTCACAGAACCAGATCTCCGACACCTCCCCCACCGGAATGCGCTACCAGAAGCACGTCGCGCAGGGCAGTCACGTGCTGCTCTTCGTCCGCCGCTACAAGAGTACGGACATAGGCGGTGCCCAACCCTGGATGCTGCTCGGCCCGGCGGAGTACGTACAGCACACCGGTAGCAAGCCGATGGCCATCACCTGGCAGCTCCGGCACGAGATCCCCGCTGATGTCTACACGTACTCGGCGATCGCAGCGGGCTGAACCTCCGCGTGGAGGGGGGATCAGTCGGCGGCGGCTTGTAAGAGGGCGAGTACGACCGGGGTGTGGGGGAGTTGGGCCGCGGTGATTTCGGTGCGGAGGTCGGCGGGGCGGCAGAGGGCGTGGTGGGCGAGGTCGGTGACCAGGGTGGTGGCGGTGTCGGGGGTGAGGTGCGGGACGGCGTCGGTGACGGCTCGGGCCGGGGGTGCGCAGGCCAGGCCGTCGACGGGGACGCGGCGGGTGGGGCGGTGGGTGGGGCGGACGCGGGTGTAGGCGTGGCCCCGGGGGGCCGTGCGGTGGGTGACCAGGACGTCGACCTCGGCGGTGGTGGGGGCCGACGGCAGGCCGTACAGGGCGAGGGCGGCCGGGCCGGTGAGGAGGGCGTCGGGGCCGGCGTACAGGAGGGCGCCGCGGAGGCGTTGGCGGGGGGTGGGGGCGGTGGTCTGGAGCGTGACCACCCGGGGCAGGAGGCGGCGCCAGGGGCCGGCGGGGCGGCAGTGGGCGGCGATCACGGAGGAGGCGCAGCCCAGGTCCATGAGCTGGTGGACGGTGGCGACGCCGTCCTGGGCGACCACGAGCGGGTCGGTGGCGAGGAGCTGCGGCGGGATGGGGGTCGGCATGCGCGGTTCGTGCCCGCGGGGGGCGGGTGGCTACCCGCGGGACGGCCGTCCGTTACGGGATGGTGGCAGGAAGGGTCCTGCACATCCGGCGGTACGCCGGCCCCGCGGCCGTGTCGGCGGGGCGGCGCGCGCGTTGGAGCACGGCGGCGGGGTGTGCGTGCGCCGCCCGGCAGCCACGAACATCACCGAACGACAGGTGGACACCCCATGACCCGTCCGACGCGCCCGCTGCTGATCGGCCTCCTGTGCTCCGTCGCCGGGGCGCTGCTCGTGAGGGGCGTGACGCTGCTCCTCCCCGACGTACCGGAAGGGGCCGCCCTCGGCATGGTGCTCGGGGTCTCCGTCGCCCTGGGCTGCGGGGTGTACGCGCGCACCCGCCGCGGCCGCCCCCGGCCGCCGCGTTAGCCTCGGGCGGAGGCATGTCGTACGACGAAGGGCAGGCGACGGAGATGGCAAGGGTTCCGGCAACGGTGGTGGCGGCGGGCGGGCTCGTCGGCGGGTACGCCGTGGCGCGGTGGACGAAGAAGCGGCCGCTCGGCGGGGTGGCGCTGGCGGCGGCCGGCGCCGTGGCCGCGCGGGAGTGGAAGCAGCGCAGCGGCGGGAAGGCCGCGGCGGGGCTCACCGCGGCGTACGTGGCTGCCTTCGCCGGCTCGCACCCGCTGGCCAAGAAGGTGGGGGCGTGGCCCGCGGTGTTCTCGGTGGCCGGGGGCATGGCGGCGGCGTCCTGGGCGGTCAGCCGGAAGAGCGGTTGAACACCCGCGCCCCGGCGCACGTATAGCACAGCACCTCCCCACAGTGGCTGGGCGGGTGACCGGTCGGGCAGGGGCCGGTCCCCCGCCCGGCACGTCCCCCACGAGCGGGGGAGGGACGCGCCCGGGCCGGACGGCCGGCGGGGTCAGCCGCCCAGGGCGTGCGACACGGTGTAGATCAGCAGGCCGGCCAGGGCGCCGACGACCGTGCCGTTGATGCGGATGAACTGGAGGTCGCGGCCGATGTGCGCCTCGATCTTCTTCGACGTCTGGTCGGCGTCCCAGCTCGCGACCGTGTCGCTGATCAGCGAGGTGATCTCGGCGCGGTAGGTGGTGACCACGTACACCGCCGCGTCCTCGACCCAGCCGTCGACCTTGGCCTGGAGGCGGCCGTCGGTGGCCAGCCGGTTGCCGAGCTTGAGGAGGGAGGCGCGGGCGCGCAGGCGCAGCTCGCTGCGCTCGTCCTCGGCCGCCGAGATGATCATGGCGCGTACGGAGGCCCACGCCGAGGCGATGATGTCCTGCACCTCCGGCCGGGCCACCAGGTCGGACTTGAGGCGCTCCACCCGGCTCCGGGTGTCCGTGTCGCCCTGGAGGTCGGCCGAGAAGTCCGTGAGGAACCGGTCGAGGGCGCCGCGCGCCGGGTGGCCGGGCATGTCCCGCATCTCGGTGACGAACCGCAGCAGCTCCTTGTAGACGCGCTCGCCGACTTTCCGGTCCACGAACCGTGGCGTCCAGCCGGGCGCCCCGCCCTGCACCGCCTCCATGATCGAGTCGGCGTGCAGGACGAGCCAGTCGTGGGCCCGGTTGCAGACCAGGTCGACCGCCCCGCGGTGGGCCCCGTCGGCGACGACCCGTTCCAGGGCCTTGCCGAGCCCGGGGGCGATCTCCGCCGCCTCGGCCCTCCGGGTGACGGCCTCGCCCACCACCGCCTGGACGTCCGCGTCCCGGAGGACGGTCAGCGCGCCGCGCAGCGCTGTCGACAGCTCGGCGGTGACCCGGTCGGCGTGTTCGGGCTCGGCCAGCCAGGCGCCGAGGCGGCTGCTGATGCCGAGGGCGTGGAGCCGGCCGCGGACGACGCCCTCGGAGAGGAAGTTCTCGCCGACGAAGGAGCCGAGCGAGGCGCCGAGCTGGTCCTTCTTGGTGGGGATGATCGCCGTGTGCGGGATGGGCAGGCCCATGGGGCGGCGGAACAGCGCGGTCACCGCGAACCAGTCCGCCAGCGCGCCCACCATGCCGGCCTCCGCCGCGGCGGCGACGTAACCGGGCCAGCCGGTGACGCCGGAGTTCCCGGCCCACGTGGCCAGGACGTAGATCAGCGCGACCAGCAGCAGCAGGCTGGTCGCCGTGATCTTCATCCGGCGCACGCCCCTGCGCTTCTCCTCGTCCGCGGCCGTGTACGAGAAGGCGACCAGCGGCGTCTTCGTATGGTTCATCCGGTTCCACCCGTCCCCGCGCATGCGTACCTCAGTCCCTACCTCAGGTACTCCTCAGCCGCACGGCGAGTTCCCGCCCGCACGGGCCGGCACACCCGGACGGTCACGCCCCTGACGACACACCGGGCCCTGGAGGGCGGGTGGCCGGGCCGCTGCGGGCGGGTTGGCTGGGCGGCCTGGCGGGCCGCTGCGGGCGGGGGCCGGGGCCGCTGGCGGAGGCCGGGCCCCGGCCGGGATGCGGGCCGAGACCGGCGGGAGCCCGGCGCGCCGGGCCGAGACCCGCCGGGACCCCGGCGCGGCGGGCGGACCGGCCAGGAGCCCGGCCATGGGCCCCCGCCCGGTCATTTCCCGAGCTGCTTGCGGGCCGCCTTCCGCTCCTTGCGCTTCACGTCCACCCCGCCCATCAGCGCGAACCCGGTGACCCGGACGCGCGGCGAGCCGGGCGTGCCCCCGCCCGAGCCCCGGTCGTCGAAGCCGCCCATGAAGCCGAAGCCGGTGACCTCCACGTGCAGCTCGGGCGGGACGACCACCTGGATGCCCCCCATGACGGCGAAGCAGCGGATGACGACCTCCCGGTCCTCGAAGTCCGCCTCCCGCAGGTCGATGTCGCCGCCGGCCTGGAGGACGGCCGCGGTGAAGCGGCGCGCGACGGTCCACCTGCCGCGGCGCCCGAAGCCGCTCCAGAAGGCGAAGGCACCCCTGGAGGTGGCGGGCTTCCCGATCCGGGCCGGCCAGTTGCCGTCCGAGGCCCCGGCACGGGTCGCCCCGTCCCCGACCGCCTGCGGCAGGTCGCGCACGAGCGGGACCAACTCGCCGTGCGTACGCGCCTTGTACGCCAGGTCGAGACGCTCCTCGAACTCCGCCATGTCCAGGCGGCCCTCCGCCACCGCGTCCCGCAGCCGCTCCGCGATCCGCTCGCGGTCGGCGTCCGAGGCCCGCATCTCGGGCAGTTCGCTCGTCATACGAACAGACTAGTGCGGGGTGCGGTCACCGGCCCGTTGATCGTTCGGCATACATCTTGGCGATCACCGTCTCGATGTCCGGCTCCCGCACCGACAGGTCCACCAGCGGGTACTCGGCGGCGATCCGCGCCACCAGCGGGGCGGCCGAGCGGGCGGCGGGGAAGGCCAGCCACTGACGCGGGCCGTCCACCCTCACCACCCGGGCGCCGTCGGCGGAGATGGGGGGCAGCTCCCGCTCCAGGTCCACGACCAGGGTGCGCTCGCTCTCGCCCACCTCGTGCAGCCCGCCCAGGGGCCCGTCGTACATCAGCCGCCCGTGGTCGATGACCATCACGCGCTTGCAGAGCTGCTCGATGTCGGTGAGGTCGTGCGTGGTGAGGAGCACCGTCGTGCCGCGCTCGGCGTTCAGGTCCCGGAGGAAGTCACGCACCTTGGCCTTGGAGATGACGTCCAGGCCGATCGTCGGCTCGTCCAGGTAGAGGACCTCGGGGTCGTGCAGCAGCGCGGCCGCGATGTCGCCCCGCATCCGCTGCCCCAGGGAGAGCTGACGGACCGGCACCTCCAGCAGGTCGGCCAGGTCGAGCAGTTCGACGCACCGCTCCAGGTTCTCCCGGAAGCGGGCGTCGGGGATCCGGTACATCCGGTGGACCAGACGGTACGAGTCCCGCAGCGGCAGGTCCCACCACAGCGTCGTCCGCTGCCCGAACACCACCCCGATGCGGCGCGCCAGCCGGGTCCTGTCCCGGGAGGGGTCGATGCCGGCCACCCGCAGCCGGCCGCCGCTGGGGGTGAGGATGCCGGTCAGCATCTTGATGGTGGTCGACTTGCCGGCCCCGTTGGGCCCGATGTAGCCCACCATCTCGCCGCGCGGCACCCGGAAGCTGATTCCGTCGACCGCGCGGACCCGGTGCCGCTCCCGTCGGAAGCGGCCGGCCTTGCGGCGTACGTCGAAGACCTTCTCGACGCCGTCCAGTGCGATGAAGTCCTGCATCCCTGCTCAGCTCCCCGTGCTCCGGTACGAACGAACCCCCACCCGCCACGCCAGCCCCGCCACCACCCAGAACACCGCCGCCACCAGCGGCGACGCGAACACCGCCCACACCGGCAGGCCCGCCGGTGCCTCGCGCCCCAGCACGTACAGTGCCGGGACCCAGTTCACGAAGGCGAGCGGCACCACGTACACCACGCCCCGGACCAGGTCCTGGGCGAAGATCACCGGCGGGAACTGGAGCAGGTTGTTGCCCCCGTAGGTGAAGGCGTTGGCGACCTCCGAGGCGTCCTGCGCCCAGAACTGGAACGCCGCGCCCATCACCATCACCGCCGAGAAGATCAGCCATCCGCTCAGCACCATCAGGGGCACCAGGGCCACCCGTGCCGGGGTCCAGTCCACGTCGAGGAGGACCAGCGACCACACCAGCACCATCAGCCCCTGCGCCACCCGCCCCAGGCGCCGCAGCGCGAACCGGTCCGCCGCCACCTGCGCCAGCACGGGCGCCGGCCGCACCAGCAGCGTGTCCAGCGTCCCGTCCCGCACCCGCCGCCCCAGCCGCTGCACCTGACCGAGCACCAGATCCGCCAGTCCGAAGGCCGTGCCGGTCGTCCCGTACAGGAAGGCCACCTCGGCGAACGAGAAGCCGCCCAGCCCGCGGACCTGGCTGAACATCAGCAGGATGACCACGAAGTCGAAGCCGGTGGCCACGAAGTTCGACAGCAGCGTCATCGCGAAGGAGAAGCGGTACGTCATGGTGGACCGCACCCACATCGCGGCGATCAGCCCGTACGCGCGCAGCCCCGCGCCCGCCTCAGCCACCCTGGACCACCACCCGCCGGGTCGCCGCCGCCTGGAGCACCCGGCCCGCCGCCAGCAGCACCAGCGCCCAGCCGGCCTGGAACGCGTACGCCCCCATCAGCCCCCATCCCGTCCGCTTCTCCAGGAACACGTCCGCCGGGACCTGGAGCAGCGACGCCCACGGCAGCGCCCGCGCCACCTCGCCCAGCGCCCCGGGGAAAACCGTCAGCGGCAGCAGCATCCCCGAGAAGAACATCCCCGACAGCCAGGCCACCTGCACCACCCCGGCCCCGTCCATCAGCCAGAACGCGCTCAGCGCCACCAGGAACCAGACGGCGAAGCTCACCACCACACCCAGCGCCACCGACACCAGGAAGGCGAGCCAGGTCCACGGGTGTTCCGGCAGGGCCAGGTCGAAGACGAGCGCGCCGACCGCCATCGGCGCCACCCCCCGGCCCAGCAGTTGGAAGCCGGCCCGGCCCAGGGAGACCGACAGCCACCAGAGCTGGAGGTCCGCCGGGCGGTAGAGGTCGACGGCGATGTCGCCCGTCTTGACCCGCTCCATCAGCTCGTCCTCGAACCCGCCGCCCATCAGCCCGCAGGTCGCCAGCAGGGCCTGGCCGATCCACACGTAGGCCAGCGCCTCGGCCATGTCGTACCCGCCGAGACCGGGTCGCTCGTCCCACAGGGCGATGTAGGTGTACGTCAGGATGAAGCCGAAGACGGTGTTGGTGAACACCCCGGCGGCGGTCGCCACCCGGTACGTCGCGTAGCGCCGGAACCCGCCCGCCGCCACGGCCGCGTACAGCCGCATCCCCTGCTCCCTCCCGCGTCCCCGGTACGGCCGCGTCCGGTACGCGTGCGTCGGGTCCGCCCCCGTCCGGTACGCGCCGCGTACGCGTCCGGCACATACCTGCCCACGTCCCGGCACGCGCCAAAGCCGAGGAGCCTAATGGGCCCCGATGCATGTCCGCGAGCGGTTTTCGGCTGCCGTTGCCGGGGTTGGGCGGGTGGGCCGTGCACTATGAAGGGACTGCGCAAATCGCCCCATAATCGACTAAACAGGCCGGAGACCATGAGCGACGAGCCACCGCAGCCGGGCTGGGAGCCCCGCGACCCGACCGTTCCCGGGCGAGGCCCCGACACCCCCGCCCGGCCGGCCGGGCAGACCGACCACGGCGACGGGAGCACCCCGGACGCGCGGAACGCGCGGAAAGCCACGGGCTCAGCAGGACCCACCGGGGCGGCGGGAGCCGACGACACGCAGGGGGCCGAGGGTGCCCGGGCGGCCGAGGCGGCCGGCACCAAGAGCGCCGCGAGGGACGGGAAGCCCGGCACCAAGGGCGCCGCGCGATCCGGCAGAACCGCGCGGTCCGGGAAGAACGCACCGGACGGGAAGGCCGGCACCGCCGCACCGGGCGGCAGGACCGCACCGGACGGGAAGCCCGGGAAGACCGCGCCGGGCGGGAAGCCGGGGAAGAACGGGAAGGCGGCGCGGAGGAAACGCACCGGCTGGCGCCGCCTCCTGCCGACCTGGCGGATGGTCCTGGGCGCCTCGCTCATCACCGCCGTCCTGCTGCTCGGCGGCTTCTTCGCCGGCTACCACCTCGTCGACATCCCGCCCGCCAACGCCGCCGCCACGGCCCAGTCGAACGTGTTCCTCTACCGCGACGGCACCCCGCTCGCCCAGAAGGGTGACGTGAACCGCGAGAACGTACGCCTCTCGCAGGTCCCCGCCACCGTGCGGCACGCCGTACTCGCCGCCGAGGACCGCGACTTCTACTCCCAGCCCGGCGTCGACCCCGAGGCGATGCTCCGCGCCGCCTGGAACACCCTCACCGGCAAGGGCACCCAGGGCGGCTCCACCATCACCCAGCAGTACGTCAAGAACTACTACCTCGGCCAGGAACAGACCCTCGTCCGGAAGGTGAAGGAGTTCTTCATCTCCATCAAGCTCGACCGGGAGAAGAGCAAGGACGCCATCTTCCAGGGCTACCTCAACACCAGCTTCTACGGCCGCAACGCCTACGGGATCCAGGCCGCCGCCCGCGCCTACTACGGCAAGGACGCCCAGGAACTGACGACCGCCCAGGGCGCGTACCTCGCCGTCCTGCTCAACGCGCCCAGCGCCTACGACGTCGACGGCCGGCCCGAGAACCGCGCCAAGGCGGTCCGCCGCTGGAACTACGTCCTGGACGCCATGGTCGAGGAGAAGTGGCTCAGCCCCGCCGCGCGCGGCGCCACCGACTTCCCCGACCCGGAGGAGGTCACCGCCACGACCGGCCTGTCCGGCCAGCGCGGCTACATCGTGCAGGCCGTCGAGGACTACCTCACCGCCCGCCACGTCATCGACCGCAAGACCCTGGCCCAGGGCGGCTACCGCATCACCACCACCCTGGAGCAGGACAAGCAGGAGTCCCTCGCGGCGGCCGTCGACGAACAGGTCGTGGCCCGCCTCGACACCTCCAACGAGACGGACCGCTACGTACGGGTCGGCGGGGTGTCCATCGAGCCCGCCGCCGGCGAGGTCGTCGCCATGTACGGCGGCATCGACTACACCCAGCAGTTCGTGAACAACGCGACCCGCCGCGACTACCAGGTCGGCTCCACCTTCAAGCCGTTCGTCTTCGCCGCCGCCGTCGACCACTCCTCCGTCACCCAGGACGGCGACCCCATCACCCCCAACACCCGGTACGACGGCACCAACAAACGCCGGGTGCAGGGCTGGAGCGGCGGCCCGTACGCGCCGGCCAACGAGGACGACGTCGACTACGGTCCCATCAGCGTCCGCACCGCCACCGACAAGTCCGTCAACGCCGTCTACGCGCAGCTCGCCGTGGACGTCGGCCCGGCCAAGGTGGAACAGACCGCCATCGACCTGGGCCTGCCCGCCGACACGCCCGACCTCAACCCGTCCCCCTCCATCGCGCTCGGCCCCGCCACCGCGAGCGTGCTGGACATGGCGCAGGCGTACGCGACCCTCGCCAACCACGGCAAGCACGGCGCGTACGTGCTCGTGCGGAAGATCGAGAAGGACGGGCGGGAGCTGCCGCTGCCGTCCTCCGGCAGCAAGCAGGTGATCAGCAGGGAGGCCGCCGACACGACCACGGCCATGCTGCGCAGCGTCATCGACGGCGGCACCGGCACCGCCGCGCAGGCGGCCGGGCGGCCGGCCGCGGGCAAGACCGGGACGGCGGAGGACGACAAGGCCGCCTGGTTCGCCGGCTACACCCCGGACCTGGCGACGGTGGTCACCGTGATGGGCCAGGACCCGGACACCGGGGCGCAGAAGCCGCTGTACGGGGCGCTGGGGCTGGAACGGATGAACGGGGGCGGGGCGCCCGCGGAGATCTGGGGCCAGTACACGCGGGCGGCACTGGAGGGCAGTCCGGTACGGGACTTCGACCTGGTCCTGGCCAAGGGCGCGGACGAGGAACCGGAGGAGGAGCCCTGGTCCTCGGAGCCGGGCGACCCCGAGGAGGTCCGGGACGCGAACGGCCGGGAGGCGGGCCGGGGCCGGGAGGAGGAGGACGGGTACGACGGGTACGAGGGGTACGAAGGCCCCGGCGCGCCGGGCGGCGACCGGGGCGCGGCGCGGGGCACCGGCGGGCCGGGCCCCGGGCGGAGCGGCGCGGCGGTGAGCACCGGCCCGGCACCCGGCACGAACGCCGCCGCCGTGGACCCGGCCCCCGTCCCGGTCACCCCCGCCGGTCCCCCGGGCGGTCCGGGCGCCGCACCACCCGCCCGCTGAGCCCCCGGGCCCGGCGGGCACCGGGGCACCGGTTCCGCGCCGGCCCGGGACGGCCATGCGCCCGGGGCCGCCCGGGAAGGGCTTGCGGACATGACCTAGTGCCCCGACGTCGCCTTCAGGCCCACGACGGCGACGAGCAGCAGGCAGACGAAGAAGATCCGCGCGGCGGTGACCGGCTCGCCCAGCACCACCATGCCGACGACCGCCGCGCCGGCCGCGCCGATGCCGACCCAGACGCCGTAGGCGGTGCCGATCGGCAGGGTTCTGGCGGCCTGGGACAGCAGGGCCATGCTGGCCACGATGGCGGCGCCGGTGAGCAGGCTGGGCCACAGCCGGGTGAATCCGTCGGTGAACTTCATTCCGATCGACCAGCCCACCTCGAGCAGGCCGGCGACGATCAGCAGGACCCATGCCATGACGGCACCTCCGGGACGCGAAGACGTACGGACAACGGGGTGCGTCGTCTTTGCGTGACCCGGTACGGCGCGTCTCGTCGGGGGTCCCTCCATGCTGGCACAGCGCATGCACAAAGGCCTGGTGACGTCCGCCACCAGGCCTTTTCCGCACGCGCGTGTCGAACGCCGCCCTACAGGTACAGGCCGGTCGAGTCCTCCGAGCCCCCGAAACGGTCCGCCGCGACCGCGTGCAGGTCGCGTTCCCTCATCAGTACGTACGCCACGCCCCGCACCTCGACCTCGGCACGGTCCTCGGGGTCGTACAGCACCCGGTCGCCGGTCTCCACGGTCCGTACGTTCTGTCCGACCGCGACGACCTCGGCCCAGGCGAGCCGGCGGCCGACGGCGGCGGTCGCGGGGATCAGGATGCCGCCGCCCGAACGCCTCTCGCCCTCGGGCGTGTCGGTGCGGACCAGCACCCGGTCGTGCAGCATCCGGATGGGCAGCTTGTCGTGGGTGTTCTCGCTCACGCCACGAACCTACCTGCCCGGCCCCGTCCCGCACGCCGGTGGGTCACGACTCGCGTCAGCCCTTGCGCCTGCGGGCGGACAGGGCGAGCAGCCCGACCACGCCGACGGCGAGCAGCGCCACCGGTACGACCCGTTCCAGCCGGGGCGCGCCGTCCTCCGAGACGAACCGTCCCTTCACATCGGTGACGACGCGGTTGACGGTGACGAAGGCGCGTCCGGCGGTCTGGTCGACCGTCGACGCCACCCTGGCCTTCGCGTCCCCGATGATCGTCTTCGGGTGCATGCGCACGCCGATCTCGTCGAGAGTGACGGCGAGCTGCTCGCGTCGGCGGACGATGTCCGCCTCGATCTGCGCAGGGGTCCTGGCTTCCGACACCGCGCTGCCTCCGTAGGTCCGGCCGAATCCGTGGTGGACAGTCTGTCAGCTCGGGACCCGGATGACTGTCGCAGACCCCCATTAGGCTCTGAACGCGTACGAGCATCCCCTCTCCCGAGGAGCCAGAAGCCATGAGCGAGCGACTCCAGCCCGGCGACACCGCCCCCGCCTTCACCCTGCCCGACGCGGACGGCAAGGACGTGTCGCTCGCGGACTACCGCGGCCGCAAGGTCATCGTCTACTTCTACCCGGCCGCGCTGACGCCCGGCTGCACCAAGCAGGCGTGCGACTTCACCGACAACCTCGACGTGCTCGCGGCCGCCGGCTACGACGTGATCGGCGTCTCGCCGGACAAGCCGGAGAAGCTGGCGAAGTTCCGGGAGAAGGAGGACCTGCGGGTCACGCTGGTCGGCGACCCGTCGAAGGAGACGCTGGCCGCGTACGGCGCCTTCGGCGAGAAGAAGCTGTACGGCAAGACGGTCACGGGCGTCATCCGCTCGACGGTCGTCGTCGCCGAGGACGGCACGGTGGAGCGCGCGCTGTACAACGTGAAGGCGACCGGCCATGTCGCCAAGATCATCAAGGACCTGGGCATCTGATCGGGCGCCCGGTCCGCCCTTTGGGCCCGCCCGTCGTCGTGTGACCGAAGTCCCATTCCCGTCCCCCGGGACTTCGGTTTGCGAACGCTATGCCCGAGCAGGTGTCCCCCTTGGATTCTCCCCACCCGAAGTCCAGGAAAGGACCCCTGCCCATGGCGGCCACGGCCGATCCAGCGGCGGTCAGGCGCCACCGCACCCTGTTCCGCACGATCCAGCAGCGGAAGAACCCGAAGCTCCGTCGGTGCGACATCACCGTCACCGACCAGGCGGCGGTGAAGCGGGCCGTGAAGGCGGCCTCACTGGGCAACGCCATGGAGTGGTTCGACTTCGGCATCTACAGCTATCTGGCCGTCACCATCGGCCATGTCTTCTTCCCGCCCGGGAACGGCACGGCGCAGTTGCTGTCGTCCTTCGCGACCTTCGCCGTCGCCTTCCTGATCCGGCCGCTGGGCGGCATGGTGTTCGGTCCCATGGGCGACCGGATCGGCCGCAAGAAGGTCCTCGCGCTGACGATGATCCTGATGGCGGTCGGTACGTTCGCGATCGGCCTGATCCCCTCGTACGCGTCGATCGGCTTCTGGGCGCCGGTGCTGCTGATCCTGTTCCGGCTGGTCCAGGGGTTCTCCACGGGCGGTGAGTACGGCGGTGCCTCGACCTTCATCGCCGAGTACGCCCCGGACAAGCGGCGCGGTTTCTTCGGCAGCTTCCTGGAGTTCGGCACGCTGGCCGGGTACGTCGGGGCGGCGGGTCTGGTCACGGTGCTGACGGCGGTCCTGGGCGACGCGTCCATGGAGGCCTGGGGCTGGCGGATCCCGTTCCTGGTGGCCGGCCCGCTCGGGCTGGTGGGGCTGTACCTGCGGCTGAGGCTGGACGAGACCCCGGCCTTCCAGAAGCTGGAGTCGGAGAGCGCCTCGGCGTCCGAGGCGGCCGATCCGGTGGAGACCTCGGTGAAGGGCGACCTCGCCACGATCTTCCGCGACCACTGGCCGACGCTGATCCTGTGCGTGGCACTGGTGGGCGCGTACAACGTCACCGACTACATGCTGCTGTCGTACATGCCGACGTACCTCTCCGACGAGCTCGGCTACGGCGCGACGCACGGTCTGCTGATCCTGCTGGCCGTGATGGCGTTCCTGATGCTGATCATCACCCAGGTGGGCCGCCTCAGTGACCGCTTCGGGCGCAAGCCGCTGCTGATGGCGGGCATGCTGGGCTTCCTGCTGCTGTCGGCCCCGGCCTTCCTGCTGATCGGCCTCGGCGGCGTCGTCGCCATCACGGCGGGCATGCTGATGCTCGGTCTGTCGCTGGTCTGCCTGCTGGGCACCATGTCGGCGGCGCTCCCGGCGCTGTTCCCCACCCAGGTGCGCTACGGCTCCCTGTCGGTGGGCTACAACCTGTCCGCCTCCCTGTTCGGCGGCACCACCCCGCTGGTCATCACGGCCCTCATCAGCCTCACCGGCAGCACCCTGATGCCGGCGTACTACGCGATGGCGGCGGCCCTGGTCGGTGTCGTGGCGGTGGCCTGCATGAAGGAGACGGCCCGTCAGCCCCTCGCCGGTTCCCCGCCGTCGGTCTGCACCAAGGAGGAGGCGGCCGCACTCGTCCAGTCCCGCGCCCCGGAGCCGCGGTTCTGACGGTGGCGCCGAGCGGCGGCGGGCCGCCCACTACGATGGTGGCGCGCACGCGGCCGTGGTGGAACTGGCAGTCACGCTGGGTTTAGGTCCCAGTGGGGTAACACCCGTGAGGGTTCGAGTCCCTCCGGCCGCACGCACGGCGAAGGGCCGCCTCCCGGTGGGGGGCGGCCCTTCGGTGCGTCCGCGGGCCGCGGGCCCGGCCGGCGCGGGCTGCTCAGCCGACGAGTTCGCGGATCACCGGGACCAGGGCGCGGAAGGCCTGTCCGCGGTGGCTGATGGCGTTCTTCTCCTCGGCGGTCAGCTCGGCGCATGTACGGCTGTCGCCGTCGGGCTGGAGGACCGGGTCGTAGCCGAAGCCGCCGGTGCCGGCCGGAGCGCGGCGGAGGGTGCCGCCGAGGCGGCCCTCGACGACGCGCTGGGTGCCGTCGGGGAGGGCCAGGGCGGCGGCGCAGGCGAAGTGGGCGCCGCGGTGGGCGTCGTCGATGTCCGAGAGCTGGGCCAGCAGGAGCCGGAGGTTGGCCTCGTCGTCGCCGTGCCGGCCCGACCAGCGGGCCGAGAAGATGCCGGGGGCGCCGCCGAGGACGTCGACGCACAGGCCGGAGTCGTCGGCGATGGCGGGCAGGCCGGTGGCGCGGGCGAGGGTGTGGGCCTTGAGGAGGGCGTTCTCGGCGAAGGTGACGCCGGTTTCCTTGACGTCGGGGACCTCCGGGTAGGCGTCCGCGCCGACGAGTTCGTGGTGCAGTCCTGCGTCGGCGAGGATCGCGTGCAGTTCGGTGATCTTCCCGGCGTTGCGGGTGGCGAGGATCAGGCGGGTCATGTCCCCAGTATCTACGGGGTGCAGATCTTGCCGATCTCGGTGGCGGCGTCGGTGACGGGGGTGATGTCGGGGGTGGCGTCGCCGTTGTTGACGGCGGTGCGGACGCTGTCGACGCCCCTGCCGAGGTCGTCGACGGCCTTGGACAGGTCGGCGTTGTCGGTCTTGTCCTTGAGGCCGTCGAGTTCCTTGTCGATCTTGTCGAGGGACTCGTTGAGCCGGGTGGGGTCGTCGGCGGCGGACGAGACGGCACGGCCCAGTTCGTCGACGCTGGTGGCGATGGAGTCGGCGGCCTGGACGCAGTCCATGGCCTTGTCCAGCGCGCCGCAGCCGGCCGCTCCGGTGACGGCGAGGAGCGCGGTGGCGGCGGCGAGAGCGGCGGTACGGCGACGTCGCATGGAACGGGTCCTCCCCAGGGGCTGCGGACGGGCGTACGGTTCGGCCCGTACGCCCGTACCGGTAGGGACGCCGGCAGGGCGTCCGCGGTTGCTACAGGGTGATGCCGAGGGCGTCGCGCTGGAGGGCGGCGAGGTCGGCGCAGCCTCCGGTGGCGAGGTCGAGGAGCGCGTTGAGCTCCTTGCGGTCGAAGGGCTCGGCCTCGGCGGTGCCCTGGACCTCGACGAAGCGGCCGTCACCGGTGCAGACGACGTTCATGTCGGTCTCGGCGCGGACGTCCTCCTCGTAGCAGAGGTCCAGCAGGGGGGTGCCGTCGACGATGCCGACGGAGACGGCGGCGACGGTGCCGGTGAGGGGCTTGCGGCCGGCCTTGACGAGCTTCTTGCCCTGCGCCCAGGCGACGGCGTCGGCGAGGGCGACGTACGCGCCGGTGATGGCGGCGGTGCGGGTGCCGCCGTCGGCCTGGAGGACGTCGCAGTCGAGGACGATGGTGTTCTCGCCGAGGGCCTTGTAGTCGATGACGGCCCGCAGGGAGCGGCCGATGAGCCGGCTGATCTCGTGCGTGCGGCCGCCGATCCTGCCGCGCACGGACTCGCGGTCGCCGCGGGTGTTGGTGGAGCGCGGGAGCATCGAGTACTCGGCGGTGACCCATCCTTCGCCGCTGCCCTTGCGCCAGCGGGGGACGCCCTCGGTGACCGAGGCGGTGCAGAAGACCTTGGTGTCGCCGAAGGAGATGAGGACGGAGCCCTCGGCGTGCTTGCTCCATCCGCGTTCGATGGTGACCGGGCGGAGCTGTTCGGGGGTGCGGCCGTCGATTCGAGACATGGGGTCGAGCCTAGCCGCCGACGTGCGAGGGGCCCGTTCCGGTACCGGAACGGGCCCCTCACGGGTGAGCGGTCGGCTCACATCATGTCTTCGATCTCGGCGGCGATCGGGTCGGCGTCGGTGCCGATGACGACCTGGATCGCGGAGCCCATCTTGACGACGCCGTGGGCGCCGGCGGCCTTCAGCGCGGCCTCGTCGACCAGGGCGGGGTCGGCGACCTCGGTGCGCAGGCGGGTGATGCAGCCCTCGACCTCTTCGATGTTGTCGATGCCACCGAGCCCGGCGACGATCTTCTCAGCCTTGCTGGCCATGTCTTTCTCCCTGCGTCCAAGAGCCGTTTCGGAGCACTGAGCGCTGCTCGGCCCACCTAGGTCTTTCGTCACGGTAACGCACGGTTGGCCCATCTTCGCGGGCGCATTACCCGGTTGTACCGAAGGATGACGATCACCAGCGCCTACGATATCGCAACTGGTCTACACCAGTCTTCAGGAGGACGCCGATGAGCGCCGAGAGCGCGGCTGGATCGCGGTCCGCACCGAAGCCGAAACGGTGGGCCGGTGCCTTCCAGGGGCTCCAGAAGATGGGCCGCAGCCTCCAGCTCCCCATCGCCGTGCTGCCCGCGGCCGGCATCCTCAACCGGCTCGGCCAGCCGGACGTGTTCGGCGCGGACGGGCTCGGCTGGAACGACGTCGCCAGGGTGATGGCCGGCGCGGGCGGGGCCCTTCTCGACGCCGACCTGGGTCTTCCGCTGCTCTTCTGCGTGGGCGTCGCGATCGGGATGGCCAAGAAGGCGGACGGC
This sequence comes from Streptomyces sp. NPDC039423, assembly GCF_055598725.1. Classification (NCBI taxonomy): domain Bacteria; kingdom Bacillati; phylum Actinomycetota; class Actinomycetes; order Kitasatosporales; family Streptomycetaceae; genus Streptomyces; species Streptomyces sp. NPDC039423. Next base: position 126,572 of record NZ_JBVKAH010000001.1, on the reverse strand, counting down.
TCCACCGCGCTCGCCGCCGTCACCGGCTTCCTGGTCTACCGGGGCGTGCTGCGCGCCTTTCCCAAGGACTGCCCGGCGGACACCACGGACGTCAACGGCGGCTGCCTGGCCTCGGACGACACCTTCGTGGCGTACACGTACCAGAACCCGGGCGTCTTCGGCGGCATCGTCATGGGCCTGCTCACGGCGTACGTCTGGCAGCGGTACCACCGGACGAAGCTGGTCGACTGGCTGGGCTTCTTCAACGGCCGCCGGCTCGTGCCGATCCTCATGTCGTTCCTCGCGATCGCGTTCGCGGTGGTGTGCCTCTTCGTGTGGCCGCCGGTCGGTGACGCCCTGGAGAGCTTCAGCGACTGGCTGGTGGGGCTGAGCTCCTGGGGCGCCGGCATCTTCGGCGTGGCCAACCGCGCGCTGCTGGTCATCGGACTGCACCAGTTCCTGAACGTGCCCGTGTGGTTCCAGTTCGGCTCGTACACCAAGCCGGACGGAACGGTGGTGCACGGCGACATCAGCATGTTCCTGGCGGGCGACCCCGACGCGGGCCAGTTCACCACCGGCTTCTTCCCGATCATGATGTTCGCGCTGCCGGCCGCCGCGCTGGCCATCACCCACTGCGCCAAGCCGCACCGGCGCAAGGAGGTCGGCGGCCTGATGCTCTCGGTGGCCCTCACCTCGTTCGTCACGGGCATCACCGAGCCGATCGAGTACTCCTTCCTCTTCATCGCCCCGCTGCTGTATGTGGTCCACGCCCTGCTGACGGGTGTGTCGATGGCCGTGACCTGGGCCTTCGGCGTGAAGGACGGCTTCAGTTTCTCGGCGGGCCTGATCGACTACGTGATCAACTGGGGGCTGGCGACCAAACCGTGGCTGATCATTCCCATCGGTCTCGCTTTCGCCGTCGTCTATTACGCGATCTTCCGTTTCGCGATCACCACGTTCGACCTGAAGACCCCGGGCCGGGAGCCCGAGGACGCGGAGACGGACGTCACCAAGCCGTAGCCACCGGACGCGCGAAGGGCCCCGGACCAGCTCTGGTCCGGGGCCCTTTCGGCGTTATCAAATCGCAAGTTCCTTATCTAACCCTCACCGTGCTACAACAGGTCTACACCAGTTAATGGTGTAGACCACGCGGCGTCGCGCCGCGTTTTCCGAGACGCCGCCGTCCCCCGTGAACCATGTCCCCGGGCGGCGCCTTGCCCACCTGGAGGAACTTGATGTCCACCGCCACCGCCCCCGCGGCGGAGAAGAAGAAGGGCGCCGGCGTGATGGCCGTCATGCAGCGCATCGGCCGCAGCCTCATGCTGCCGGTCGCCGTGCTGCCGGCCGCCGCGCTCCTGGTGCGATTCGGTCAGCCCGACATGCTGGGCCGGGAGTCCTTCCCGACCTTCATCACCAAGATCGCAGGCTACATGGCCGCCGGTGGCGGGGCCCTGCTCGACAACATGGCGCTGCTCTTCGCCGTCGGCATCGCGATCGGCTTCGCGAAGAAGTCGGACGGCTCCACCGCGCTGGCCGCGGTGGTCGGTTACCTCGTCTTCAAGAGCGTGCTGGGCACCTTCACGGACAGCAGCCTGCCGAAGAAGCAGGCCATCGTCGACGGCAAGATCGTCATGGTCGAGCAGGCGGTCGACGCCAAGGTGCTCGGCGGTGTGGTCATGGGCATCATCGTGGCGCTGCTCTACCAGCGCTTCTACCGCACCAAGCTGCCGGACTGGGCGGGCTTCTTCGGCGGCCGCCGTCTCGTCCCGATCCTGTCCGCCTTCGCGGGTCTGCTCGTCGGCATCGTGTTCGGCCTGATCTGGCCGTGGCTCGGCGCGGGTCTGCACTGGTTCGGCGAGAGCCTGGTCGGCTCCGGCGCCGTCGGTGCGGGTGTCTTCGGTGTCGCCAACCGCGCCCTGATCCCGGTCGGCATGCACCACCTGCTGAACTCCTTCCCGTGGCTCCAGGCCGGTGAGTACAACGGCAAGACCGGCGACATCGCCCGCTTCCTCGCCGGCGACCCGACCGCCGGACAGTTCATGACCGGCTTCTTCCCGATCATGATGTTCGCTCTCCCCGCGGCCTGCCTCGCGATCGTGCACTGCGCCCGCCCCGAGCGCCGCAAGGTCGTCGGCGGCATGATGTTCTCGCTCGCGCTGACCTCCTTCGTCACCGGTGTCACCGAGCCGATCGAGTTCACCTTCATGTTCATCGCCCCGGTGCTGTACGCCCTCCACGCGGTGCTGACCGGTGTCTCCATGGCACTGACCTGGGCGCTCGGCATGAAGGACGGCTTCGGCTTCTCCGCCGGCGCGATCGACTTCTTCCTCAACCTGGGCATCGCGTCCAACCCGTGGGGCCTGGCCCTGGTGGGCCTGTGCTTCGCGGCGGTCTACTACGTGGTCTTCCGCTTCGCGATCACCAAGTTCAACCTCCCGACGCCGGGCCGTGAGTCCGACGAGGAGCTCGCCGAGCTCCAGAAGGCCGAGGCCAAGTAAGCACGCCGAAGGCCCCCGGAACCACTCGGTTCCGGGGGCCTTCCGCATGCCGTCACACCTCGTAGACCGCGCCCGCGTACGCCAGCTCCGACGGGCCGTCGTAGACCGCCCGCGCGTCCGCCAGGTTGCGCTCGCCGTCCGTCCACGGCGGGATGTGCGTGAGGACCAGCCGGCCCGCCCCGGCCCGGGCGGCGTGCGCCCCCGCCTCCCTGCCGTTCAGGTGCAGTCCGGGGATGTCCTCCTTGCCGTACGTGAACGACGCCTCGCACAGGAACAGGTCGGCCCCCGCGGCGAGCGTGTCCAGCTCCTCGCAGACACCCGTGTCGCCCGAGTACACGAGGGACTTCCCGCCGTGCTCCACCCGGATCCCGTAGGCCTCCACGGGGTGGCACACCTTCTCCGTCCGCACCCGGAACGGGCCGAGGTCGAACGAGCCGGTCTTCAGCGTGTGGAAGTCGAACACCTCGCTCATCGACGTGTCGGACGGGGTGTCCGCGTACGCCGTCGTCAGGCGCTGCTCCGCGCCGTCCGGCGCGTACACGGGGATGGCGGGGCAGCGGCCGCCCTCATGGCGGTAGTAGCGCGCGACGAAGTACCCGCACATGTCGATGCAGTGATCGGCGTGCAGGTGGCTGAGGAAGATCGCGTCGAGGTCGTACAGACCGATGTGGCGCTGCAACTCGCCCAGGGCGCCGTTGCCCATGTCGAGGAGCAGCCGGAAGCCGTCGGCCTCTACGAGGTAGCTCGAACAGGCCGATTCCGCGGACGGGAACGACCCCGAGCAGCCGACGACGGTGAGCTTCATGGAGCGTGAACCTCCGAGGACGGGAGCCGGGCAGGCGCTGACAGGGGAGGTCGTGCGGTTTACCGAGCGTAAGGCGCGGCGCGCCGGGTCGCTCCTCCGCAGTGGCCCCTTGTGGTCGAACTCACCCGCGCTGTCACCGGTTCGGGCGGGTAGCGTCCGTTCCATGGACACGTCCTGGTGGCTGGCGCTCGGCGCCGTCGTGGTGCTCGCGCTGGTGGCGGCGGTGTCCGACGCGACCGGTCGGCGGCGCCGGCGTCGCCGACCGGGAGGCCGTACCCGCCCGCCGGGCCGGCCCGGCGGGCGCGGGGCGCGGCCCCGGCCGGGCGAGATCTGGTGGGCGGACGTCCCCTACGAGGACGGCCCCGGCTCCAAGGACCGCCCCTGTCTGGTGCTGACGGTACGCGGCGGTACGGCGCTGGTCGCGAAGATCACCAGCCGCTACCGGGACGACCGGCCGGGCGTGATCGCGCTGCGGCCGGGCGCGGTGGGCGACGCGCGGGGGCGGCCGAGCTTCCTGGAGACGGACGAGCTGCGGGACGTGCCGCTGGCGGGGTTCCGGCGGCGCGCGAGTGACGTGGACCCGCTGGTGTGGGACCGCGTGCGGCACCTGGCCACCTGACGGTCCCGCAACCCCGTGCCCCCACCGGGGCCGCCCCCGCGGCGGCGCCGCCCCGGTTCCGCGGCGCCCGGGGGGTCAGGCCCAGAGCTGGCCGTGGAGGGTCTCGATGGCCGCTTCCGTGGTCGGGGCCGTGTAGACGCCCGTCGACAGGTACTTCCAGCCCCCGTCCGCGACGACGAACACGATGTCCGCGCTCTCGCCCGCCTTGACCGCCTTCTTCCCGACCCCGATCGCCGCGTGCAGCGCCGCGCCCGTCGAGACGCCCGCGAAGATGCCCTCCTGCTGGAGGAGTTCCCGGGTGCGGGTGACCGCGTCGGCCGAGCCGACCGAGAAGCGGGTGGTGAGCACGGAGGCGTCGTACAGCTCGGGGACGAAGCCCTCGTCGAGGTTGCGCAGCCCGTACACGAGGTCGTCGTACCGCGGCTCGGCGGCGACGATCTTCACGTCCGGCTTGTGCTCCCGGAGGAAGCGGCCGACGCCCATCAGGGTGCCGGTGGTGCCGAGGCCCGCCACGAAGTGCGTGACGGACGGCAGGTCGGCCAGGATCTCGGGGCCCGTGGTGGCGTAGTGGGCGCCCGCGTTGTCGGGGTTGCCGTACTGGTAGAGCATCACCCAGTCGGGGTGCTCGGCGGCGAGTTCCTTCGCCACCCGTACCGCCGTGTTGGAGCCGCCCGCCGCGGGGGACGAGATGATCTCGGCGCCCCACATGGCGAGCAGGTCGCGCCGCTCCTGGGAGGTGTTCTCGGGCATCACGCACACGATGCGGTAGCCCTTGAGGCGGGCCGCCATCGCGAGCGAGATGCCCGTGTTGCCGCTGGTCGGTTCGAGGATGGTGCAGCCGGGCGTGAGCCGGCCGTCCTTCTCCGCCTGCTCGATCATGTGCAGGGCGGGGCGGTCCTTGACCGAGCCGGTCGGGTTGCGGTCCTCCAGCTTGGCCCAGATGCGCACGTCCTCCGAGGGGGACAGGCGCGGCAGGCGGACGAGCGGGGTGTTGCCGACCGCGGCGAGGGGCGAGTCGTAGCGCATCAGCGCATGCCGCCGGCCACGGCCGGGAGGATCGTGACGTTGTCGCCGTCCGACAGCTTGGTGTTGATGCCCTCGAGGAAGCGGACGTCCTCGTCGTTCAGGTAGACGTTCACGAAGCGGCGCAGCTCGCCGCCCTCGACGATGCGCTCCTGGATGCCGGCGTACCGGCTCTCGAGGTCGGCGAAGAGGTCGGCGAGGGTGTCCCCGCTGCCCTCGACGGCCTTGGCGCCACCGGTGTGGGTACGGAGGATGGTCGGGATGCGGACCTCGATGGCCATGGCGTGGGCTCCTGTCGAATGGCGTCGGATGGCGTCGGACGGCTGGTCGGGCTCTGAAGTCTGGGCGACGGCCCGGTCGGCCGGGAGGCTGGTGCGGGACGTGCTGCGTGCGCGCACGGGGACGGCCGCGCGGTGGTGCGGGTGGTACCGGTACAGCCGGGTGGTGCGCGCTCCGCGCGGCGCCGTACGGCTCAGACGGCGGGGGCGCGGCGCGGACAGATGGCGCTGGCGAGACGGCACAGATCGACGTGCAGCCGCGCCACGAGCAGCACGGTGCCCGGCGTCTGTTCGCTCACGTCGAGGGAAACCATGCGGTCATCGTATCGATTCCCGGTCCGGCATTCGGAGTGTGATATCGCATGGTGGACGTTTTGCGACCATCATGCGAGACCGGAGGTCAGTAGGCCTCGACGACCTGGACCTCTTCCTCCGTGATCTCGCCGTCCACGATGCGGTACGACCGGAACTGGAACGGTCCGGCGCCGTCCGCGTCGGCGGTCGAGACGAGCACGTAGTGGGCCTCGGGCTCGTTGGCGTAGGACACGTCCGTGCGGGACGGGTAGGCCTCGGTCGCGGTGTGCGAGTGGTAGATGACCACCGGCTCCTCGTCGCGGTCGTCCATCTCGCGGTACAGCTTGAGCAGGTCACCCGAGTCGAACTCGTAGAACGTGGGCGAGCGGGCGGCGTTGAGCATCGGGACGAAGCGCTCCGGGCGTCCGGAGCCGGCCGGGCCCGCGACGACGCCGCACGCCTCGTCCGGGTGGTCCTCGCGCGCGTGCGCGACGATCTGGTCGTACAGGGCCCGTGTGATGGTCAGCATGGGCATCAGGATAAGCAGAGGGAACAAGCGAACGGGCCCGTTCGTACCAACATCCGGTACGAACGGGCCCACATGCTGAGAGCGGAGCCGATCAGCGGCGCTTGAAGGCGGCGTTCTCGGGGTTCCGGTTCTTCAGGACCAGGAAGGAGACGCCCAGCAGCAGGGCCCACAGCGGGGCGCAGTACAGGGAGACCCGCGCGCCCTCGTCGATGCCCATCATCACGATGACCATGCCGATGAACAGCAGGGCGAACCAGCTCGTGAAGGGGGCGCCGGGGGCCTTGAACTCCGATTCCGGAAGCTCGCCGCGGCCGACGGCCGCCCGGTAGCGGATCTGGCAGACCAGGATCATGATCCAGGCCCACATGCCGGAGATGGTCGCGAAGGAGACGACGTACTCGAAGGCCTTGCCGGGGGCGACGTAGTTGATCCAGACGCCGACCAGCATCAGCGCCGCCGAGAAGGTGGTGCCGACCAGCGGGGTGCCGGACTTCGTCAGCTTGGTGAAGACCTTCGGGCCCTGGCCGTTGAGCGCGAGGTCACGCAGCATGCGGCCGGTGGAGTACATGCCCGAGTTGCAGGAGGACAGGGCGGCGGTGAGCACCACGAAGTTGACGATCGCGGCGCCGATGCCGAGGCCCATCTGCTCGAAGGCCGCGACGAAGGGCGAGACGCCCGGCTTGAAGTGCGTCCACGGCACGACCGACAGGATCATGATGAGCGCGCCGACGTAGAAGACGGCGATGCGCCACGGGACGGTGTTGATGGCCTTCGGCAGCGTGACCTTCGGGTCCTTGGACTCGCCGGCGGTGACGCCGACCAGCTCGACCGCGAGGAAGGCGAACATCACGATCTGGAGGGTCATCAGCGTGCCGCCGATGCCCTTGGGGAAGAAGCCGCCCTCGGACCAGAGCATGGTCACGGACGCGGTGTCGGCGGCGTCGGAGAAGCCGATGGTGAGGATGCCGGCGCAGATCAGGATCATGCCGATGATGGCGGTGACCTTGATCATCGAGAACCAGAACTCCAGCTCGCCGAAGAGCTTCACGGAGATGAGGTTCGCGCCGTACAGGATGATCGTGAAGACGAGGGCGGACACCCACTGCGGGATGTTCCACCAGTACGTCATATAGGTGGCCGCCGCGGTCACCTCGGTGATGCCGGTGACGACCCAGAAGAGCCAGTACGTCCAGCCGGTGACGAAGCCCATGAAGGGGCCGACGAACTCACGGGCGTACTCGGAGAAGGAGCCCGAGACGGGGCGGTACATGAGCAGCTCGCCCAGCGCCCGCATGATGAAGAAGATGACGAGGCCGGCGATGGCGTACGCGAGGATGAGGCTCGGTCCCGCCTTGGAGATGGCCTTGCCCGCGCCGAGGAAGAGCCCGGTGCCGATGGCTCCGCCGATCGCGATCATCTGGATCTGACGGGCTCCGAGGCCTCGCTGGTAGCCCTCGCCGGACGCGGACTCCGCGGCCTCACTGCCGTCGTGCTGCTTGTCGACCTGCACTGAGGTCATGGTTGGTGCGCCTTTCTCCACGCTGATCCGCGTCGCTCGCACTGGACTGCGCGTGACCGCGGATCAGGTCCTGATCCCCCCGGATATGGATGGAGTGCCACCGGCGGTCTGCCGGTCGAAGCGCACCCGGGAACAGGGGTGGCGTCCCCGGGCGGTCGTGAAGATTTATCACGGCCGCAACAGTGATCGACGAGCCGGATTGTGGCGCACCGCACAGGAAGAAGCGGACAAACGGAGGAAATGCCTACAAGGTGGGGCGGGCTGGTAATCCGATCGTTATGCGGATTTGAGCGTCCGCTGAGCGAACGGAGGTCACATGAGGGTCTCGACGAGCGTCTCCTGAAGGGCGCCCAGCCACAGGTACGCCATGACCATCGGCTTGCGCGGGTCGGAGTCGGGCAGCCGGTACAGCGCCTCGTTCTCGTCGTCGTCCCTGACCTCCAGCCGGGTGCCGATGGTCAGCCGCAGGTCGTTGAGCGCGCCCAGCCAGTGGCGGGCCTCCTCGCCCGTCAGCTCCAGGACCGCGCCGCCGCCGCCCGCCACGTCCAGCAGGTCCAGGCTGCGGACGACGGCGAGGGCGTCCTCCCGCTTGCGGGCGCGCAGGTCGTTCTCGGTGAAGCGGCGGAACTCGGCGGACGCGGCCCGCAGCTCCTCGTCGGCGTCCTCGTAGGCGTTCGGGAAGAGCCGGGCCAGCGCGGGGTCGGCCGGCGGCTCGGTGGGGCCGTCGCGGAACAGCTCGGCCAGCGGGTCCTCGCCCATGGGCGGCGCCTCGCCGGGGCCGATCAGCTCCAGGAGCTGGACGGCCAGGGAGCGGAGGATGGAGATCTCGACCTCGTCGAGCGGGACGGCCGCGCCGCCGCCGGGCAGCGCCTCGAAGTGGCCGCTCATCAGCCGCGGTCCCGGGAGAGGGTCGCCCACAGTCCGTAACCGTGCATCGCCTGCACGTCGCGTTCCATCTCCTCGCGGGTGCCGCTGGAGACCACGGCCCGGCCCTTGTGGTGGACGTCCAGCATCAGCTTGTGCGCCTTGTCCTTGGAGTAGCCGAAGTACGCCTGGAAGACGTAGGTGACGTAGCTCATGAGGTTGACCGGGTCGTTGTGGACGATCGTCACCCAGGGCACGTCGGGTTCGGTGACGGCGAAACCCTCTTCGGCCGCTTCGGTGCGTTCGATCTCTGCGGGAGCAACACTCACTCACCCAATGCTGCCACTCGGGGTGGGCAGCCGCACAAACGGGTCCTAGAAATCGTCAGAGTGACGAGTATTCGGGGGTAGCATCGTCCTATGAATGCTGCGGATCTTGGGCTGCCGGTGGACGTGCCGTCTACCGCGCTCTTCACCGACCAGTACGAGCTGACCATGCTCCAGGCGGCACTGCGGGGCGGCACCGCCGACCGGCGGTCGGTCTTCGAGGTGTACACCCGCCGGCTGCCCGAGGGGCGGCGCTACGGCGTGGTGGCCGGCACCGGCCGGGTGCTGGACGCCGTGGAGAACTTCCGCTTCGACGCCGGTGTGCTCGGCTTCCTGCGGGAGCGCGGGATCGTCGACGAGCCCACCCTCGCCTGGCTCGCGGACTACCGCTTCGGCGGCGACGTCTGGGGCTACCCCGAGGGCGAGGTGTACTTCCCCGGCTCGCCGATCCTCCGCGTGGAGGGCTCCTTCGCGGAGTGCGTGCTGCTGGAGACCGTGATCCTGTCCATCCTCAACCACGACTCGGCCATCGCGGCCGCCGCCTCGCGGATGTCGGCCGCGGCCGGTGACCGGCGGCTGATCGAGATGGGCGCCCGGCGCACCCACGAGCTGTCCGCGGTCGCAGCCGCCCGCGCCGCGTACGTGGGCGGCTTCTCCTCCACCTCCGACCTGGCGGCGGGCTTCCGCTACGGCATCCCGACGGTCGGCACCTCCGCGCACGCGTTCACCCTGCTCCACGACACGGAGCGGGACGCCTTCCGCGCCCAGGTGGAGTCCCTGGGCCGCGGTACGACGCTGCTGGTCGACACCTACGACGTGGCCGAGGCGGTGCGCACCGCCGTGGAGATCGCCGGCCCCGAGCTGGGCGCGGTGCGCATCGACTCCGGGGACCTGCTGCTGGTGGCGCACCGGGTGCGCCAGCAGCTCGACGACCTGGGGGCCCACGACACCCGGATCGTGGTCACCTCCGACCTGGACGAGTACGCCATCGCGTCGCTGGCGGCGGCGCCGGTGGACGCGTACGGGGTGGGCACCCAGCTCGTGACCGGCAGCGGCCACCCGACCTGCTCCATGGTCTACAAGCTGGTCGCCCGTGCCGAGTCGGCGGACCCGAAGGCGCCGCTGCGGTCGGTGGCCAAGAAGTCGCTGGGCGGCAAGATGTCCGTCGGCGGCCGCAAATGGGCGGCGCGCCGGGTGGACGCGGACGGGGTGGCCGAGGCCGAGGTCATCGGCACCGGGCCGGTGCCGGCGGAGCTCGCGGACCGGCAGCTCCTGGTCGAGCTGGTCAAGGGCGGCGAGGTGGTGGCGCGCGAGCCGCTGGACGCGGCGCGCGAGCGGCACATGGCGGCGCTGGCGGGGCTGCCGATGTCGGCGATCCAGCTCTCCCGGGGCGAGGCCGTCATCCCCACGGAGTACCTCTGAGATCACCCGGAGCGTGCGGACGACCGGGTCCGGGCGGGTGGGACGCCCCCTCCCGCCGGACCGGAGGAGTCTCTAGGCTCGGTCCCATCCCCCGTGACCACCCGCTCGAACGGCCGGCCGACCGGTCCCCCACCGAAGGACTACCGTCATGCACCGCGCACTGATCGTCGTCGACGTCCAGAACGACTTCTGCGAGGGCGGCAGCCTCGCGGTGACGGGCGGCGCGGACGTCGCCGCCGCCATCACCGACCTGGTCGGCGAGGCCGCCGGAGCCGTCTATCAGCACGTGGTGGCCACCCGGGACCACCACGTCGACCCGGGGGACCACTTCTCCGACCGGCCCGACTTCGTGAACTCCTGGCCGAGGCACTGCGTGGCCGGAACGGAGGGGGTGGGCTTCCACCCGAACTTCGCGCCGGCGGTCGCGTCGGGCGCGATCGACGCGGTGTTCGACAAGGGGGCGTACGCGGCGGCGTACAGCGGCTTCGAGGGCACCGACGAGAACGACGTCCGGCTGGCCGACTGGCTGCGGGAGCGGGAGGTCACCGAGGTGGACGTGGTGGGCATCGCCACCGACCACTGCGTGCGCGCCACCGCGCTGGACGCGGCCCGGGCGGGCTTCCGCACCCAGGTGCTGCTGGACCTGACCGCCGGTGTCGCCGCGGAGACCACGGAGCGGGCCCTGAGGGACCTGCGGGCCGCGGGCGTCGAGCTGACCGGCAAGCCGGTCGTCTGAACCCCCGACGGCCCCCCGACGGCCCCGCATCGGCCCTGCGGCGGCCCCATGGAGGTCCTACGGCGCGCCTCCGGGCCACGAGGCGCCCGTGGGCGCGCCCCAGGCCCTCGGCCGCGGGAGCAGCGCGCGGATGGGGTGCCACAGCTCGGTGCGGGACTCCGGGACCGTGCGCCAGAGCAGGCCGTCGGGGTGGTGGAGCACCGCGGTGACCTCGTCCGGCGTGGGCGGGTGGGTGTTGCCCCGGAGGTAGACCGCGCGAAGGCCCAGGTTCCGCAGCCGGGTCAGGGCGCGGGCGCGGTTGGCCGCGTGGACCAGGACGCGGACCGTGGAGCCGTCGCCGACCGGGTTGGGCAGGCTGAGCGCGACCACGACCTTGCCGCCGGGCAACTTGGTGAAACCTCCACCGGGCATGCTGAACCACTCCCCCGTGAGATGGTGTGTCAATAAGAATGGGTCACCACGCACCTAAACAGAATCGGCCGCCGCCCGCTAGGGGGCGACGGCCGATCATGCTCTGACCTGCGACGACAGGGTTTACTTCGTCGAGGGGCCCACCTGGACCGTGATCGTCTGGCCGTTCTTCGGCTGCTTGACGATGGCGATCTTGGTGTTGGTGTCAGTTACCTTGACGCCCGCGCGCGGGTTCGAGTCGTAGTAGTAGACGCCCTTGCGGTCGTCGAACGCCGGGACACCGGCCTGCGAAGCGATCTTGGTCGCCACGCCCGCCTTGTGCAGCGTGATGCCGGTGGTCCGGTACAGGCTGAACGGCGAGTCGTAGGCCTGGATGCGGTTGCGGGTCAGCGTCCCGTCCGCCCACTTGGTGGGCGTGGCGTGGGCGTCGACCGGCAGGATCAGGCCCTGGCCCGGGTGGACGGCGGTGTTGTTGTCCTTCTGGGAGGTGTCCCACTGCCAGACCAGCAGACCGGTCTGGTACGGGTAGTGCTCCACCCAGCTGTCCATCGGCGCCGCGAAGCCGAAGTTGTACGGGCCGACCTTGAGGGTCTTGTCGTACGAGACGTACTGGCGGTTCTCGGCGATGTAGTACTGGTCGTACTCGTCGGTGAGCGAGTCACCGATCCGCGAGAAGCCCTTCGGCGTCCAGCCGTTGTCGTCGCCCTCGGCGTTGTCCGAGAACACCGGCGCGCCGTCGGCCGTCAGGGTGATGGCGTCGGCCGTGAAGCCCTTGCCGCCCGCGCCGCCGTCGGTCTGGTAGCGGAAGCGGAGGTCGAACTTCTTGCCCGCGTAGGCGTCGAGCGGGAACGCCAGCTTCTGCCAGGTGCCGGAGACACCGGTCAGCGACGGGGCGCCGCTGGCGTCGGCCGGGATGGCCTTGCCGTCGGCGGTACCGGCCAGGGCGGTCCACTGCTTGCCGCCGTCGGTGGAGACCTCGGCGTACAGGTAGTCGTAGTCCTGCTCGATGTCCCACCACCCGTCGAGCGTCAGCGCGGCCTTGGTCTTGCCGGTGAGGTCGACGGAGCGCGTGAGGGTGTTCTTGAGGTCGTCACCCATGTCGCTCCACCACTGCTTGGAGCCCTCGGCCGGCTTGACGACCGGGGTGGTGACCTTCTTCTTCGGCAGGTCGACGACGAGCGCCTGCGGGTTCTTGGTGTTGTACTCCGCGACGCCCAGCGTGTGCTTGGACTTCGTCGCCGCCTTGGCCTTCTCGTAGTTGAGCCAGCCGAGCTGGAGCTTGTCCCAGGCGGTCATGTCGCCGGGCAGGTCACCGATCTCGTTCTTGCCGGTGCCGAGCCAGGAGCCGGAGGACATCAGGGACCAGAAGCCGGTCGAGTTCTCGGCGCCCGCCTTGCCCGAGGTGTCGTACAGGTCGGGCAGGCCCAGGTCGTGGCCGTACTCGTGGGCGAAGACACCGAGGCCGCCGTTCTCGGGCTGCATGGTGTAGTCGCCGACCCAGATGCCGGAGTCGCCGATCTGCGTGCCGCCGGCCTTGTTGTTCGCCGGGCCGGTCTTGCCGGCGTCGGTGCCGTAGGCGTACCAGCGGTGGGCCCACAGCGCGTCGGTGCCCTGTGCGCCGCCGCCCGCGGACTCGTCCTCACCGGCGTGGACGATCTGGAAGTGGTCGATGTAGCCGTCGGCCTCGTTGAAGTTGCCGTCGGCGTCGAAGTCGTAGCGGTCCCACTGGTCGTACTGGGCGAGCTGCGCCTTGATCTGGGCGTCGGTCTTGCCGGCCGCCTTCTGCTGCGCGGTCCACGCGGTCACACCGTCGCGGACGGCGTCCCACACGTTGGCGCAGTTGGTGTTGCCGCAGTAGTTCGAGCCGTAGCGGGCCTCGTTGTACTCGACCTTGACCCAGTCGGAGACCGCGCCGTCGACCGAGTAGCGGCCGGAGGAGGTCTTCTCGTAGTAGGTCTTCAGGGACTGCTTCTGCTGACCGGTCTTCTTGTCCTTGCCGGTGCCGAAGTACAGGTCCTGGAAGTGCTGCTGGTTGTAGTCCTTCTGCCAGGCCGTCGAGTTGTCCTTCGAACGGTCCGGCTCCGCTATCGCGTTGTGCAGCGGGCCGGCCGCGCCGCCGAACTTCGGCTTCAGCGTGTGGTCGTCGCCGTCGTCCGCGCGGTCGATCAGCGTCGTGTTGTCGACCTTGTCGCCGAACTCGACCAGGATCGTGAAGATCTTGTCGGTCTTCTCGCGGCCCAGCTCGACGTACTTCTTGTCGTCGAGCTTGACGACCTTGGAGGCACCCCTGCGCTCCACCTTGCGGTCGCCTGCCAGCACCTGCTCCAGCGCGGCCTCGCGCGCCTGGGCCTGCTGCTTGCTGAACGGGCCGTCGAGGTCGTGGTCGACCTTGGCGGCGTTGTCGCGCCCCGGAGCCCCGTGCGCACCCGGAGCCGGGTCATGACGCTCGATGCCCTCGGTGGGGCGGTTGTCGGCCTGGGCCGTGGTGAAGGCCGAGGCCGTAGCGGCGGTGGCGGCCAGCGCCACGATCACCGCGGACGCTCTGAACGCCCGTCGTCTGCTGGTCACTTAGATCTTGTCCTCCCCGCGCCCGCGCCCGCGGATGGGGGGTCGATGTGTTATCCGCGTGCGGTGTCGCGCCACAAGTGACGACATTCGACCGGAGAATGACGCGAAAAGACAGACCTTGACTTGCACAGGCCAAGTGCTCTATGTGAACAGCCCGACCCGCATTGCGAACAGCCGCCCCGCCGGGGCTCCGGCGGGGCGGCGGCGGGGAACCGGCCTGGTCACCCGCCCGACGGGCCCACCTCCACGGTCACCGACGAGCCGCCCGGCGACTGGCCCGCGAGGGCGATCCGGGTGCCGGTGTCCGTGGTCCGCACCCCGCCGAACCGGTTCTCGGCGTACCAGTACACCCCCTTGTGGTCATCGAAGACGGAGTTGCCCGCATGCGGGGGGATCCGCTGCGGTACGCCCTTCCTGTGCAGGGTGAAACCGGGCACCGGGTACCGGCTGAACGCCGCGTCGTACGGGGCGATCTTGTTGGACATCAGGGTGCCGTCGTCCCAGGTCATCGGCTGCGGGTGGGCGTCCACCGGCAGCAGCAGCCCCTCGCCGGGGTGGTCGGTGACGTTGTTGTCCCGCTGCGAGGTGTCCCACTGCCAGATCATCACCCCCGGCCGGTAGGCGTAGTGCTCCACCCAGTCGCCCCGCGGCTCGGGGAAGCCGAAGTGGTACGGGCCGGTCGCCAGCGTCCGGTCGTACGACACGTACTGCCGGTTCTCCACGACGTAGTACTGCGGGTAGTCGCCCGTGACCGACTCCCCCACCCGCGCGAACCCCCGCGCCGTCCAGCCCGCGGCGCCCTCCCCCTCCGCGTCGTCCGCGAACAGCGTCACGCCGTCCGCCCGCACGGTGACGTTGTCCGCCGCGAAGCCCTTGCCCGCCACCCCGCCGTCCGTCTTGTAGCGGAACCGGACGACGATCCGCTTGCCGGCGTACGCGTCCAGCGGGTACACCAGCCGGCGGTACCTCTCCGAGACGCCCGTCAGGGCCGGCTTGTCACCGCCGTCCCGGGTGATGGCCTCCCCGTCGGCCGTGCCGTCCACCGCCTTCCAGCTCTCCCCGCCGTCCGTGGAGACCTGGGTGTACAGGTGGTCGTAGTCCTTCTCGATGTCCCACCAGCCGTCGAGTTCCAGCGCGGCGGAGGAACGGCCCGTCAGGTCGACGGTCCGGGCCAGCGTGTGCGACAGGTTGTCGCCGTGGTCGCTCCACCACTGCCCCGCGCCCCCGGCCGGCCGCACCACCGGGGTGGTGACCCGCTTCGTCGGCAGCTCCACGACCAGCCCCTGCGGCAGGTCGGTGTTGTACGCCGACACGCCCAGCGTGTGCTCCGACGCGACCGCGGCCCGGGCCCGCTCGTAGTTCAGCCAGCCGAGCTGGAGCTTGTCCCAGGCGGTCATGTCCCCCGGCAGGTCGCCGATCGCCTCCTTGCCCGTGCCCAGCCACGAACCGGACGACATCAGCGACCAGAAGCCGACCGAGTTCTCCACGCCCGCCACGTTGTTGGTGTCGTACAGGTCCGGCAGGCCGAGGTCGTGCGCGTACTCGTGGGCGAAGACGCCCAGCCCGCCGTTCTCCGGCTGCATCGTGTAGTCGCCCACCCAGACACCGGTGTTCCCGATCGCCACGCCCCCCGCCCGGAACCCCGCCGGACCGGTGTCGCCGTCGTCCCGGCCGTAGGCGTACCCCCGGTGCGCCCACAGCGCGTCCGGCCCCTGGGCGCCGCCGCCCGCCGAGCCGTCCTCGCCCGCGTGCACGATCTGGAAGTGGTCGATGTAGCCGTCCGGCTCGTTGAAGTCGCCGTCGTTGTCGTGGTCCGTACGGTCCCACTCGTCGAACCGCGCCACCTGGGCCCTGATCTGCTCGTCCGTCCTGCCCCCGGCCCGCTGCCCGGCGACCCAGGCGGCCACCCCGTCGTGGACCAGGTCCTCGACGTTGGGGCAGTTGTTGCCGCCGCAGTAGTTCGAGCCGTACCGCGCCTCGTTGTACGCGACCCTCACCCAGTCCGAGACCTCGCCCTCCACCGAGTACCGGCCCGAGGAGGTCTTCTCGTAGTACGTCTTCAGCGACTCCACCCCCTCCCCCTCGCCGAAGTACAGCCGCCGGTAGTGCTCGCGGTCGTAGTCGGCGCGCCAGGCCGTGGAGTTGTCCCGCGTCCGGTCGGGCTCGGGGATCCGGTTGTGCAGCGGCCCCGGCGTGCCCCCGTACTTGATGACGGGCGGCTTCGGGCCGCCCGGCCCGTCCGGGTCGTACGTGGTGGTGTCGTCGATCTCGTCCCCGAACTCGACCAGGATGGTGAAGATCTTGTCCGTACGCTCCCGGCCCAGCTCGACGTACTTGCGGTCGGCGAGCTTGACCACCCGCGAACCGCCCCGGCGCTCCACCTCCGCCCGCCCGCTCAGCACCTGCTCCAGCGCCACCTGCCGCTGCTGCCGCTGGCGGGCGCTGAAGGGGCCGTCGATGACGTGCCCGTCGTGCTTCCCCTCGGCGGACCCGCGCGAGACGTCGTCGTCGACGGGGGCGGTGGTGGCCGGGACCGCCGCGGCCGCCGCGGCGGGCGGAGCCGCCCGGGCGTCCGGCGCGGTGGTGACGAAGGGCGCGGCCAGCGCGACGACGATGATCGACGCGGCTCCGATGTACCTCACTTACTGCGGTCCTCCCCTGCCGATCGCGACAACGGGCGCCGAATTCGGGCCATTTGGCATAGGCCGTGATTCTGTGCGCCCCCCATACACCGGTACCGTGGGTTAGGTCACGCTTACTACCGGTTCCTCTCGGGCATCCACCGTCGTAGAGTCAAAGAACAGTGCGACCGAGTTGCGTGACCCCCATCCGGTGCTCCACTGCTTCGAGGACGGAACCCGCCATGCCGCGTCCGACCGCCGCACAGCTCGCCTACGGTTCGGCCACCGTCGTCTTCGCGACCGTCGCCATGCTGCTCGTGTCCCGCACCACCACCGGACTGGGTGTCGCGCTGATCGGCGTCGCCGCCCTGGCGCTCGGCCTGCTGGTCGCGATGACCCTGCCGGCGTCCGCCGGCCGCCGCGCGGCCCCCGACGCCGCGCGACCGCCGGTCCCGGCCCGGCGCAGGGAGCACTCACTGCGTCGTTGACACGACGACGGTCTTGGCCGCCTTGTCGTGCAGGCCCTGTTTGTACGGCTTGTCGACGAGGATCAGGATCAGGAGCAACAACGGCCACAGACAGGCGCAGCAGATCAGCGCGGGCAGCCACAGCACCACCGCCCGGATCAGCGCGGCGTTCGTGTTCGGCACGCTGCCGTCGTTGAGCATCGCCACGCGCATGCCCATCAGCCGTTTGCCGATGGTCTGGCCGTGCCGCTTGCTCGTCATGAGGGTGTCGTAGGAGACGTACGCCGCGATGGTGATGAGCTGGAACACCCACTGCGTGGTGTCGTTGGCCTGCCACACGTCCGCGACGTCCGCGTCGTCCCCCACCTTGGCGTAGAGGTCGAACGGGATGCCGAGGAGGGCGAGCGGTACGACGATGATCGCCCAGTCGATGAGCCGGGCCAGGACGCGCCTGCCCGAGTCGGCGAGCGGCGGCATCCCCGCCAGCGGATCCGCCCCGCCGTAGCCGTACGGACCGCCGCCGTACGGACCGCCGCCGCCATAGGGGCCGCCGCCTCCGCCGTAAGGGCCACCCCCGCCGCCGTCGTACGGCCCGCCCGGACCGCCCTCGTACGGCCCGCCGCCGCCGTACGGTCCCTGCCCGCCGTACGGACCGCCACCGCCCGGCGGAGGGGGCGGCGCGGGCGGCGGCTCGGCGCCCTCCTCGTGCGGCGGCCTCTTGCGGAACGGGTCGTCCTCGGGGGGCTGCTGACCGGGCGGCGGTGGTTCGTTGCTCATGGGGGCAGTGCACCCCGGCCGGCGGGGCCCCGCAAACGATCACCGGCCGTTCGGGCTACCGCCCGGCGACGAAGGTGTGGGCGGCCTTGTCGTGCCAGCACTGGCGCCAGGGGCGGTCGAACAGCGCCCACAGGACGTTGACCACACCGACCACCAGGATCCCCAGCACCGAGTAGACCAGCCAGCGGCGCAGCGCAGCGCCGAACGCCGGGGGCTCGTGCGACTCGATGTCCCGCACGTCGAGGCCCATCAGCTTCTTGCCGAGCGTACGGCCCCACTTGGCGGTGGGCACCGCCTCGTACAGCGCGCCCAGCACCAGCAGGGCGGCCAGCGTGATGCCGAAGTACGTCGCGGTGGTGCCGTCCAGGAGCCAGACGGTGACCGTCTCACCGGACCGGCGGGCCTGCTCGATCTTGCCGTCGATGTGGTCGAGCGCCTTGGAGACGAACGGTACGGCGACGGCGCCGACGGCCGCCCCCAGCACCAGGGTGTCGATCAGCCGGGCCGCGAACCGCTTGCCCAGACCGGCCGGGCGGGCGGCCGCCTGGGCCTGCGCGGCCGCCAGGAACGGGTCGTCGACCGGGGGCTTCCAGGGCAGGACGGGCTGCTGCGACCGGGCCTCCGGCACGCCGGGCCCGGGTGCCTGGGCCTCGGCGCGGCCGGGCTGGGCGAGCTGGTGCACCTGCTGCGCCCAGGACGCGGCGCCGCCGCCGGGTCCGTGGGTGACCGGCGCGGCGGGCGCCGCGGGGGTGGCGGGCGTCGTCGGGGCCGGGGCCGGTGCCTGCGCCTGGGCAGGGGCAGGGGCAGGAGCGGGGGCGGCCGGCTGGGCGGGGGCCGGTCCCTGGGCGGGGGCGGCCGGCTGGGCGGGGAGCCGGGGGCCGCTCGGGGCGTCCGGCGTGAACGCCCGGATGGTCATCGTGCCGTCGGCGGGCTGCCCGGGCGCGGGCTGCGGGGCCTGCGGCTGGGGCTGGGGCTGCGGGGGCTTGACCGCCCGGATGGTGACGGTGCCCTCCGGGGCGGCCGCCTTCGCCGGCTCCGGTTCCACGTTCCGCACGCCGGGCAGGGCGCCGCCCGTCGGGTCGGGGGCCGGGCGGCGCGGGTCCTGGCCGGCCTCGGCGCCCCAGGAGACCCGGTGGTCACGGTCGCCCCCGAACCCGGTCTGGCGCGAGGCGTCCGCCTGCCACACGGACGCGGGCTCCGGCTCGGGCGGGGCGACCGGCTCCTCGTCGAAGAAGACCGGGCCGGTCTCCTCCACCGAGGACACCGAGGACACCGAGGGCGTCGGTGCCGGCGCCGGGGACGGCCGGTCCGGCGGCGTGGGCAGCGCCTCGCCGTCCTGCGGGGCGGGGCGGCTCGTCCCCGGCACCCAGGCGCCACCGTTCCAGAACCGGATATATCCCGGGATGGACGGATCGGGGTAGTAGCCAGGCGTGGGGCTGCCGTCGCCGGTTGCCGGGGTTGGGGCGCTCATCACCGTGGTCCCGTATCTCCTCGAGGCCTCAATTCAAGGCACCACATCTACCAGACCGCCGAGCGGACCCGGACCGGTCCGTCCACAACGGCCACGATCAGGTCACACCTGTGTTACGGGAAGCGAGGACGACCCCACCCCGGGAAGTCCCCCGCCGAAGTCGCGTAATGACGGACGGCGAAGCGCCTCTCATCCGGTACGGCCCCCTCCAGGGCCCGTACCGGAGAGAAGGGAACCGTCCCATGCGGCACACCGTCGTCGAACGCGAACTGGAGCTCACCCTCGTGCTGTCGCCCGAGCGCGGCGTCCCCGTCCCCGCCCGGCTGGCCTACCGCACGGACGACCCGTACGCCGTGCACATCACCTTCCACGTCGGCACCGACCACCCGGTGCACTGGACCTTCGCCCGCGAGCTGCTGGTCGAGGGCGTCTTCCGCCCGTGCGGCCACGGCGACGTGCGGATCCGGCCCACCACCCTGGACGGCCGGGCCGTCGTGCTGATCGCGCTGTCGTCGCCGGACGGGGACGCGCTGCTGGAGGCCCCCTCCCCGCAGGTGTCCGCCTGGCTGGAGCTGGCGCTGACGGTGGTGCCGCCCGGCTCGGAGTCGGAGCAGCTCGGCCTGGACGACGGACTGGCCGAGCTGCTCGCCTGACGGCCCGGTCAGCCGGTCACGTACGTGTGCGTGATGAATTCGATCGAGTGGCCGTCGGGGTCGTCGATGTACACACCGCGGCCCCCGTGGTGGTGGTTGATCCGCTGGGGTTCGCGGTGGTACGGGTCGGCCCAGTACGGCAGTTCGCGCTCCTGGATCCTCCCGAAGATCTGGTCGAACTCGTCCTCCGGGACGAGGAACGCGAGGTGCTGCGGGACGATCCGGGGCGCGTCGTCGTCGAGGTAGTCGAGGGTGACGCCGCCCTCCAGCGGGACGCTCGCGAACGGGCCGAAGGGCTTGGGCTCGGGCGCGTCGATCAGCTCCGTGAGGAAACGGGCGGCGGCGAACCGGTCGCGGCTGCGGACGATGGTGTGGTCAAGGCGTGCGGGCACGGCTCCTCCTTCATCGGTCCCTCCACGCTATGCGGGCGGCCGGGCCCGGACCATCGGACATCGGCCCTAGGTCCTGTCCGCGAAGTCTCGCCGGAGTCTCAGAAGACCTTGCCGGGGTTGAGGATGCCGAGCGGATCGAAGGTCGCCTTGATGCCCCTCTGCAACTCCAGTCCCACCGGGCCCAGTTCGCGGGCCAGCCACTCCTTCTTCAGTACGCCGACGCCGTGTTCGCCCGTGATGGTGCCGCCGAGCTCCAGGCCGAGGGCCATGATCGCGTCGAACGACTCGCGGGCCCGGCGCGACTCGTCGGGGTCGTGGTGGTCGAAGCAGACGACGGGATGGGTGTTGCCGTCACCCGCGTGCGCGCAGACGCCGATCGTCAGGCCGTACGCGGAGGCGATGGCGGCCGTGCCGTCGAGCATCTCGGCGAGCCGGGAGCGCGGCACGCACACGTCGTCGATCATCGTCGCCGTGCTGACCGCCTCCAGCGCGGTCAGCGCCATCCGGCGGGCCTTCAGCAGCATCTCCGACTCGGCCGCGTCCTCGGCCGGGACGACCCCGGTGGCCCCGGCGGCGCTGCACAGCTCCCCCACGGCGGCGAGGTCGGCGGCCGGGTCGGGGGTGTCGAACGCGGCGAGCAGCAGCGCCTCGGTGGTCTCGGGCAGGCCCATCCGGCCGAGCCGGTTGACCGCCCGTACGGTGGTGCGGTCCATCAGCTCCAGCAACGACGGCGCGTGGCCCCGCTCCATGACCGCGCACACGGCGTCGCAGGCGGCCGCCGCCGACGGGAACTCGGCGGCCAGCACGAGCTGTCGCGGCGGCCGCGGGCGCAGCGCCAGGACGGCCCGTACGACGACGCCGAGGGTGCCCTCGGAGCCGACGAAGAGCCGGGTGAGGTCGTACCCGGCCACGCCCTTGGCCGTGCGGCGGCCGGTGGACAGCAGACGGCCGTCGGCGAGGACGACGTCCAGGCCGAGCACGTACTCCGCCGTCACCCCGTACTTGACGCAGCACAGGCCCCCGGACGCGGTGCCGATGTTCCCGCCGATGGTGCAGGTCTCCCAGCTCGACGGGTCCGGCGGGTAGTACAGCCCGTGCTCACCGACCGCGCGGGACAGCACGGCGTTGACCACGCCGGGCTCCACGACCGCGACGCGGTCGACCGGGTTGATCTCCAGGATCCGGTCCATCCTGGTCAGCGACAGCACGATGCAGCCGTCGGAGGCGTTCGCCGCGCCCGACAGGCCCGTGCGGGCGCCCTGCGGGACAACCGGCACCCGCAGCTCGGTCGCGGTGCGCATGACGTGCCGCACCTCGTCGACGGTGCCCGGCAGGGCGACCACCGCCGGGGTGCCGGCGTCGCAGAAGCTCGCCATGTCACGGGCGTAGGAGGTGGTGACGTCCGGGTCGGTGAGGACGGCCTCCGCCGGGAGGCCGGCCCGCAGGCGGGTCAGCAGCTCGTCCATGATCCCAGCCTGGCACCCGGGGCCATCGGTGTGAACCCGTCGGGGGTTCGGCGCGGGGTGCGCCGGGTGGCTCGCCGTACCGGCGGGGCGTTTGCCGCACAGTGACGGCATGACAACGGAACGGGTCTCGCGGATCGTCCTGGGTGTGGGCGCGGCCATGGTGCTGGCCGGCATGGTCGCCGTGCTCGTGCCGGTGGGCCTCGGCGGGGGTGCTCCGGCACCCGCGCCCGGCGCCGTCGCGCGGGCCGTGTCGGCGGCGCACGCCGGGGCACAGGCGTCGCTTCCCGAGCTGGCCGCGCTGATCGGCGATCGTGAGCGGTGGCTGCGCGCCCACCCGCGGGACGACGCCTCGTGGGCGGAGCTGGGCGCCGCGTACGTGGAGCGCGGGACGCGCAGCGGCGACACCGCCGCGTACGTACGGGCCGAGAGGGCGCTGGAGCGGTCCCTGGAGCTGCTGCCCGCGGCCCGGGGCAACACCGACGCGCAGCTCGGCATGGGCGCGCTCGCCAACGCCCGGGGCGACTTCCGGGCGGCGCGGAAGTGGGGCGAGGCGGTGCGCGACCGCGCCCCGAGGCGGTGGCAGGCGTACGTGGTTCTGATCGACGCGTACGGCGGGCTCGGCGACCAGGTGTCCGCGGGGCGGGCCATGGAGCGGCTGCGGGCGCTGCGGGCCGGGGCGCCGGCGCTGTCCCGGGCGTCGCTGGTGTACCGGGACAGGGGGTGGCGCGAGGACGCCGCCGCGCTGGCGCACGACGCGGTGGCGCTGGCCGCCACCCCGGCGGAGAAGGCCGCGTGCCTGGCGCGGCTGGGCGACCTGGCGTGGGAGCGGGGCGAGCCCGCCGAGGCCCTCACGTCCTACGGGCCGGCGCTGCGGCTGGTGCCCGGCCACGCCCCGTCGCTGGCCGGCCGGGCCCGGGCGCTGGCGGCGCTCGGGCGGACCGGCGAGGCGCTGCGGGACTACTCGGCCGCCCTGGAGGCGCTGCCGCTGCCGCAGTACGCCCTGGAGGCGGGCGAGTTGTACGAGTCGCTGGGGCTCGAAGGGGACGCCCGCACGCAGTACGAGGTGCTCCGGGCGCGGGCCACCGAGGCGGGCACCCACGGGGTCGACGGGACGCTGGTGCTGGCCCGGTACGAGGCCGACCACGGGGACCCGGACGCCGCCGTGGCGCGGCTGCGCGCCGCGTGGGCGAGGGGGCACCGGTCCGTGCACGTCGCCGACGCGCTCGGCTGGGCGCTGTACCGGGCGGGTGACGCCGAGGAGGCGCTGCCGTACGCCCGGCGGGCCACGGACCAGGGCCTGCGGAGCGCGCTGTTCGCGTACCACCGGGGGCGGATCGAACAGGAGCTGGGGAAGTGGGGGCCGGCGCGCCGACACATCGAGGAGGCGCTGCGGATCAACCCGTCCTTCTCGCCCCTGCTGGCGCCGAAGGCCCGCCGGGCGCTGGCCTCGCTGGGCGAACCGCCGGAGGGCGGCCCGCGGAACGTCCCCGGCGGCGCCGGCTCCCCGGCGCCCGACCGGTCGCCCGCCCGTGACCGCGCCCGCCCGTCGCCGTCGCCGTCGCTGTCACCGTCGCCGTCGTCGTCGCGGGGCCGCTGAGGCGGGTTCGGGGCGACGAACGTGGACGCCCGCCGCGGTCGTCGGATCGACCCCGCACGGCTCCGCCCGGCCGTCCCGCGGCCGCGGGACGCGGGACGAGAAGGCCGCGGCCGGCCGCCCGGCCCCCCGTACCGGGCGGCCGGTGTTCCGGTGCGCGCGTGCGGCCCGGACGCGGACGCCCGGGCCGGGGGGTGCCGCCGGGCGCGGACCGCCCGGGCGGGGGTGTCAGAGGTTGCCGCGCTTGGCCTGCTCGCGCTCGATCGCCTCGAACAGCGCCTTGAAGTTGCCCTTGCCGAAGCCCATCGACCCGTGCCGCTCGATCATCTCGAAGAACACCGTCGGACGGTCCTGGACCGGCTTGGTGAAGATCTGCAGCAGGTAGCCGTCCTCGTCGCGGTCGACCAGGATCTTCAGCTCGCGCAGGGTCTCCACCGGCACGCGGGTCTCGCCGGCCCACTCGCCGAGGGTGTCGTAGTACGAGTCGGGGGTGTCGAGGAACTGGACGCCCGCGGCCCGCATCGTGCGGACGGTGTGCACGATGTCGTTCGTGGCGAGCGCGATGTGCTGGACGCCCGCGCCGCCGTAGAACTCGAGGTACTCGTCGATCTGCGACTTCTTCTTCGCGATCGCCGGCTCGTTGATCGGGAACTTCACCTTGAGCGTGCCGTCGGCGACGACCTTCGACATCAGCGCCGAGTACTCGGTCGCGATGTCGTCGCCCACGAACTCCTTCATGTTCGTGAAGCCCATGACCTTGTTGTAGAAGGCCACCCAGTCGTTCATCTTCCCGAGCTCGACGTTGCCCACGCAGTGGTCGATGGCCTGGAAGGTGCGCTTGGCCGGCGGCTCGACGACCGGGGACGCGGTGACGAAGCCGGGCAGGTAGGGGCCGTCGTAGCCGGAGCGGTCCACGAGGGTGTGGCGGGTCTTGCCGTACGTGGCGATCGCGGCGAGGACGACCGTGCCGTGCTCGTCCTTGATCTCGTACGGCTCGGTGAGGCCGGTGGCGCCCTGCTCGACGGCGTACGCGTACGCCTTGCGGGCGTCCGGCACCTCGATGGCGAGGTCGATGACGCCGTCGCCGTGCTCGGCGACGTGGTCGGCGAGGAAGCGGCCCCAGTCGGTGGACGCCTTGATGACGGAGGTGAACACGAAGCGCGCGGCGCCGTTCGTCAGGACGTAACTGGCGGTCTCGCGGCTGCCGTTCTCCGGTCCGGAGTAGGCGACCAGCTTCATGCCGAAGGCCGTGGAGTAGAAGTGGGCGGCCTGCTTGGCGTTGCCGACGGCGAAGACGACCGCGTCCATTCCCTTCACCGGGAAGGGGTCGGCCTGCCGGGCGGTGTCGGGCGTGTGCTGGATGGTCTCAGTCATGGCGGCAGGCTCTCTCCGTTTGGCAAGGTGCGCAATAGTTGTGATGGACGCTGGTCATTTTGACCAGCGGGTGGGCAGGATGGGCGGACGTTCTGTACAGGGTGACCATTCGGGAGCGGCTGTGGCGATCGATCATCTGGACGGCAGGCTCATCGCCCTGCTGGCGAAGGAGCCGCGGATAGGCGTGCTGGAGGCTTCGCGCAGGCTGGGCGTGGCACGCGGCACGGTGCAGGCCCGGCTGGACCGGCTCCAGTCGAACGGAGTCATCCGGGGCTTCGGCCCGGAGGTGGACCCGGCGGCGCTGGGGTACCCGGTGACCGCCTTCGCGACCCTGGAGATCAAACAGGGGCAAGGGGCCGATGTGCGGGAGCACCTGGCCGGGGTCCCCGAGGTGCTGGAGCTGCACACCACGACCGGCCACGGGGACATGCTGTGCCGGCTGGTGGCCCGGTCGAACGCGGATCTCCAGCGGGTGATCGACCGGGTCGTCGGTTTCGACGGCATCGTGCGGGCCTCGACGGCGATCGTCATGGAGAACCCCGTGCCCCTGCGGATCATCCCACTGGTGGAGCAGGCCGCGTCGGAGGAGTGAGTCGCATGCGTGCCAAGAAGTCTGTGCAAAGAAGTCCTTGCACAGACTTCTTTGCAACTCTAGGCTGAGGGCATGCCCGAGCCCGAGAAGAACGACCAAGGGGCCCGCCCGGTCCGGCAGTTGGACCCACGCTCGCTGCGCGGACTGGCCCACCCCCTGCGGATCCGGTTGCTGGCCGCCCTCCGCCACCACGGCCCCGCCACCGCCTCCCAACTGGCCGACCGGCTGGGCGAGTCGAGCGGCGCCACCAGCTACCACCTCCGCCAGCTCGCCTCCTACGGCTTCACCGAGGACGCGCCCGAGCGCGGCAAGGGGCGCGAGCGCTGGTGGCAGGCCGTGCACCAGGGCACGGCCTGGGACTCCTCGCTGTTCGACGACGAGGACCCGCAGACGCGCGGGGCGGTCAACGTCCTGCTGCACGAGATCGCCACCCTCCACGGCCAGGAACTGTCGACGTGGATCGGCACCATGCGCGACTGGCCCGCCGAGTGGGTCAGGAACGCCGACCTCAGCGACTTCACCCTGCGCCTCGGCCCCCGGCAGCTCCACGACCTCGGCGAGGAACTGCACGCGGTGATCGACCGCTACCGCGCGGCGGCACCCGACGCCGACGCCACCCAGGTCCGCGTCCACCTGCACGCCTTCCCCCAGCAGAACGACTGAAGGGACCGACCACCGCCATGCACCCCGACATACACCTGCGGATGCACGAGCTGCGCGCCGCCGCCCTGCGGGACGCCGCTCCCCCGCGCCCGGCCCGCCGGCGCCCGCTGCGGGCCCAACTGGGCTGGATGCTGGTCGAACTGGGCCTCCGCCTGGTCACCCCGCCGGCCCGCACCGCCCGTATGGCATGAGCGGCCGGAGCCGGCGTCCGCTGGCCACCGTGCTGGCCGCCAACGCCATATCCATCAGCGGCAACGCACTGACCCTCATCGGCGTCCCGTGGTTCGCGCTCCAGACCACCGGGAGCCCCGGCAAGGCGGGGCTCGTCGCCTTCTGCGCCACCCTGCCCGTCGTCGTCTCGGCTCTCGTCGGCGGACCGGTCATCGACCGGATCGGCCGCCGGCGTGTCAGCATCGCCTCGGACCTCGTCTGCGGCCTCGCGCTCGCCGCCATCCCGCTCCTGCACCGCGCCGGGCGGCTCGACTTCTGGGTGCTGTGCGCCCTGATGGCCGTCACCGGCCTGTTCCACGCGCCCGGCGAGACGGCGCGGCACGTCCTGGTCCCCGACCTCGCCGAGCGGGCCGGGACCACGCTCGCCCGGGCGGCCAGTCTCTTCGACGCGGTGTCGCGCGGCGCCCGGATGACCGGCGCCGCCCTCGCGGGCGTGCTGATCGCCCTGGTCGGGGCGGAGACGGTGCTGCTGCTGGACGCCGCGACCTTCGGGCTCTCCGCGCTGCTGGTCTCCGCCGGCCTGCGCGGGGTGGCCGCCGCGGAGCCGCGCCGGGACGCCGAGCCCGTCTCGCCGGCGCGGTACCGGGCGGAGCTGCGCGAGGGGTACGCCTTCGTGATCGGCTCCCGGCTGCTGCTGGGCATCACCCTGATGGTGATGGTCACCAACGGCCTGAGCCAGAGCTGGAGCGCGGTGCTCCTGCCGGTGCACGCCCAGCGGAACCTGGGCGGGGCGGCCGCGATCGGCCTGCTCATGGCGGTGTGGGGCGGGTGCGCGCTGCTGGGCGCCCTGCTCTACGCGATGGTGGGGCACCGCTGCCGGCGGCGGACGGTGTTCACGCTGGCGTTCCTGGTCAGCGGGGCGCCGCCGTTCCTCATGGCGGCGGCGACGGACGGCGTGTGGCCGCTGGTGGTGACCGCGGCCGCCGGCGGGCTGGGCTCCGGGACGCTCAACCCGATCCTGACGACGGTGATGTACGAGCGGGTCCCGGACGCGCTGCGCAGCCGGGTGGCCGGGGTGACGACCGCCGGGGCGCTGATGGCCATGCCGCTGGGCGCGGTCGGGGCGGGCTACCTGGTGGAGCGGGCGGGGCTGGTACCGACGCTGCTGACGGTCGGCGGGCTGTACTTCCTGACCACGCTGACCCCGGCGCTCTTCCCGAGCTGGCGGGAGATGGACGCCCCGGGGCCGGTCAGCAGCTCGGGACCTTCCCGCCCCGCTCCAGGGCGCGCAGCGACGACACCGCGTCCTTGAGCGTGGTGACGGGGACGAGCCGCAGCCCCTCGGGCTTCTCGGCCTGGGCGTCCGCGCACTCGTCCTTCGGTACGAGGAAGACGGTCGCCCCGTCGCGGTGCGCGGCCTGCGTCTTGAGGGACACCCCGCCGACGGCGCCGACCGTGCCGTCGGCGGCGACCGTGCCCGTACCGGCGATCGTGCGGCCGCCGGTGAGGTCGCCGCCCGAGCCGTCGCCCTCGATCTTGTCGACGATCCCCAGCGCGAAGAACAGCCCGGCGCTGGGGCCGCCGACGTCGGCGAGCTCCAGGTCGACCTTCACCTGCTCGGGGCTCTTGCCGAGGTAGCCGAGGGCGGCCCGGACGGCGCTGTTCTGGGACTCGCGCATCTGGCCGATGTTGCGCTTCTCGATCTCGGCGTCGGACTTGCCCGGCGGGTAGACCGAGTCGCGCGGCAGGACGGCCCGGTCGCCGCGGAACCAGCTTTCCACGACGTCCCCGAGGTCGACGTCGGCACGCGGCCCGGTGGCCACGATGGTCGTCATGCGCAGCTCGCCCGTGGTCGGGCGGACGGGCACGCCGGAGACGGTGATGACCTGCCGGCCCTTGTGCTCCCCCAGGACGTCGCTGGTCGACCCCGGCTGCGCCAGGGTGAACGGCAGCGGCGCGGCCCCTGCGACCACGAGCAGGGCGACGACGGGCAGGGCGCACAGGGCGAGGGCGCGGGGGCGCGTGAGACTGGAGAGCACGGTGCCAATCTATCGGCCGCCCCGCGGCCGCCGGCCGGCGGCGGGCATGCGGCGGACCCGCGTCAGCGGAGGGCGTCGGCGACTTCGCGGGCGGCGTCGACCACCCGGGGGCCCACCCGCTCCGGCACGGCGTCCGCCAGCATGACCACCCCGACGCTGCCCTCGATGCCGGTCACCCCGACCAGCGGGGCCGCCGCGCCGCTGGCGCCCGCCTCCAGTTCGCCGTGCGTGAGCGTGTAGCCCGGCTCGTTCAGGGCGCCCTGCCGGGCGGCGAGTATCGCGCGGCCGGCCGCGCCCCGGTCCAGCGGGTGGCGGAACCCGGCCCGGTAGGCCACGTGGTAGTCCGTCCAGGTCGGCTCGACGACCGCGACGGCGAGCGCCTCCGCCCCGTCGACCAGCGTCAGATGGGCGGTGGCGCCGATGTCCTCGGCCAGCGATCGCAGCGCGGGCAGCGCGGCCTCGCGCACCAGCGGGTGCACCTGACGGCCCAGCCGGAGCACCCCGAGGCCCACCCGGGCGCGGCCGCCCAGGTCACGGCGTACCAGGGCGTGCTGTTCGAGCGTGGCGAGCAGGCGGTAGACGACGGTGCGGTTGACGCCGAGCTTGGTGGACAGCTCGGTGACGGTCAGCCCGTGGTCGGTGTCGGCGAGCAGCTTGAGGACGCGCAGTCCCCGGTCGAGCGTCTGGGAGGTTTCCGCGGTCACGACGCCCTCTCCTTCGGAGTGAGTGACGGCGGACACTCTCAAAGGCGGACGCGGCACCGGTCCCATCGGCGACGCACGGAGAGGCCGCCGGCAGGCCATGGCACACCGGCTGCGCTCCGCGGCGGCGCTGCCACGGGGCGTTTGCATTGCGATTGCCGGGGACAGTAGCGAGGGACTCCGCTCAGCGGAAGCCCTCGTCCAGAATCCGGGCGAAAGCGTTTTCGGTACGCAGTCTTCGCCCCGGTATGTGCCGATGGGCCGACGCCCGCCGCCCCGGGCTCAGCGCATGCGGGTGGCCCACTCCTGGACCTTCTTGATGCGCTCCCGGATCTGCCCCGCCGTCGCCTCCGCGCTCGGCGGCCCGCCGCACACCCGGCGCAGCTCGGTGTGGATGACGCCGTGCGGCTTGCCGCTCTGGTGGACGTAGGCGCCGACCATCGTGTTGAGCTGCTTGCGCAGCTCCAGCAGCTCCTTGTGCGACACCACCGGACGCCGTTCGGCCGGCAGTTCCAGCAGGTCGGCCTCATCGGCCGGCTTCTGCCGGCTGTGCGCGATCTGCCGTGCCTGCCGCTTGCGCAGCAGGAGCTGCACCTGGTCGGGCTCCAGCAGGCCGGGGATGCCGAGGTAGTCCTGCTCCTCCTCGCTGCCGGGGTGGGCCTGCATGCCGAACTCGGCGCCGTCGTAGAGGACCCGGTCGAAGACGGCGTCGGACTCCAGCGCCTCGAAGGGCAGCGTGTCCTGCTCGCCGGTGTCCTCGTCCTGCTCCTTGTTCGCCTCGTCCATCTCCTTCTCGGACTCGGCGTAGGGGTCCTCCTCGCCCTCCTTCCTGGGCTTGTCGAGGGCGTGGTCGCGCTCGACCTCCATCTCGTTGGCGAAGGTCAGGAGGTTGGGGATGGTGGGGAGGAACACCGACGCGGTCTCGCCGCGCCTGCGGGACCGTACGAAACGGCCCACGGCCTGCGCGAAGAACAGCGGCGTGGAGATGGTCGTCGCGTAGACGCCGACGGCCAGGCGCGGGACGTCGACGCCTTCCGACACCATGCGGACGGCGACCATCCAGCGGTCGTGGCTCTCACTGAACTCGTCGATCCGCTTGGACGCCCCCGCGTCGTCGGACAGCACGACGGTCGCCTTGGTGCCGGTGATCTCGCGGATCAGTTTGGCGTACGCGCGCGCCGAGTCCTGGTCGGAGGCGATGACCAGGCCGCCCGCGTCGGGGATGCCCTTCCTGACCTCGGTGAGCCGCTGGTCGGCGGCGCGCAGCACGTTGGGCATCCAGTCGCCGCGCGGGTCGAGCGCGGTGCGCCAGGCCTGCGAGATCGCATCCTTGGTCATCGGCTCGCCGAGCTTGGCCGCGACCTCGTCACCGGCCTTGGTGCGCCAGCGCATGTTGCCGCTGTAGCTGAGGAAGATCACCGGGCGGACGACGCCGTCGCCGAGCGCGTTGCCGTATCCGTACGTGTAGTCGGCGGACGACCGCCGGATGCCGTCGTTGCCCTCCTCGTACGTGACGAACGGGATGGGGTTGGTGTCGGACCGGAAGGGCGTACCGGTGAGGGCGAGGCGCCGCGTGGCGGGCTCGAACGCCTCCAGGCACGCCTCGCCCCACGACTTGGAGTCACCGGCGTGGTGGATCTCGTCGAGGATGACCAGCGTCTTGCGCTGCTCGCTGCGGTTGCGGTGCAGCATGGGCCGGACGCCGACACCGGCGTAGGTGACCGCGACCCCGTGGTACTCCTTGCTCAGCGGCCCGGCGCTGTAGTCCGGGTCCAGCTTGATCCCTATCCGCGCGGCGGCCGCCGCCCACTGCTTCTTCAGGTGCTCGGTCGGCGCGACCACGGTGACCTGCTGCACGACGTGGTGGTGCAGCAGCCAGGACGCGAGCGTGAGCGCGAAGGTGGTCTTGCCGGCGCCGGGCGTCGCGACGGCCAGGAAGTCACGCGGCTGCTCCTGGACGTACTTCTCCATCGCGGCCTGCTGCCAGGCACGGAGCTTGTTCGCGGTACCCCAGGGGGCGCGGCCGGGGAAGGCGGGTGAGAGGTGATGGGAGGCGGTAGTGGTCACGGTCTCCGACTCGGTCTCTCGGCGGTACGTACGACAACCGGGCCACCCTACCGGTGGCCCGGCGCCGTCCCCGCCGGGACGGCGCCGTGACCTCGCCGAGTGCGACGCGGCTCACACCGCCGCGGGCCCGGCCGGCCCGGCGTCACCGCGCGGGGTGGCAGGCTTGCCGAGCCGCGTCGCCACCCACGCCCCCACCAGCGCCACCAGGGCCATCGGCAGGAACACCGCCGCGAAGGCCGCCGGGTGCGAGCCGCCGCCCGTCGTCGCGTGGCCGGCCGGGGAGCCGCCGCCCAGGGCCGCGAAGGCGGCGCCGCCCACGGTGAGCAGCACCGCGTTGGAGAGCCCGTCCGAGATCTGGAGGGCCGCCGAGTTGGCGCCCGCCTCCTCCGGCGCCGACAGCTTCAGCAGCAGCACGCTGGTCGAGGCGATGACCAGCCCCATGCCGAGGCAGCCGAACCCCCAGGCGACGCCCACGGTCCACACCGGTACGGAGGCGATCAGCACGCTCGGGGCGGTCGCGACGGCCGCCGCGACCAGCAGCATCCCCAGCACCATCAGCCGCTCGCGGTACGGCTCCGCCCGGGGCCGCGACTGGATGTACGAGCCCAGCGCCCAGGTCGCGCCGCCCACCGCCAGGGACAGCCCCGCCAGGGTGGGGCTCAGGCCCCGTTCGCTGACCAGCATCAGCGGCACGAACGATTCGGCGGAGATGAACGCCCCCGCCGCCAGCCCCCGCAGCAGCACCACCGACGGCAGGCCACGCGCGGCCCGGTGGATGCCGCGCGGCAGCAGCCTGCGCGCGGACGGCACGAGCAGCGCGGCTCCGGCCGCCGCCGGCGCGAGCGACAGCCACCGGAGGTCCTGGCCCGCGTACTGGAGCAGTCCGGCGCCCAGGGAGATGCCGAGCGCCGACCGGACGCGCCGCCCGTCGAACGGCACCGCCGTCGCCTCCGCGCCCGCCGGTCCGGACGCCGTCCGCCGTATCGCCGGCAGGGCGAGCGCCAGCGGCAGGACGATCAGCACCGGGATGCCGGTGAACACCCACCGCCAGCCCAGCCGTTCGGTGACCGTGCCGGCGGCGAGCGGCCCGACGATCGAGGGGACGACCCACCCGGCGGCGAACGCCGCCATGATGGCCGGCCGCAGCCGTTCCTCGTACGCCCGGCTGACGACCACGTACAGCGCGACGATCACCATCCCGCCGCCCAGTCCCTGCACGGCCCGCCCGAGGATGAACAGCCACATGGCCGTGGCCGTCCCCGAGGTCAGCAGCCCGGCCGCGAAGGCGCCGATGCCGGTGGCGAGCGGCGCGAGCGGTCCCGCGCGGTCGCACCACTGCCCGGACAGCACCATGGCGAACAGGCTGGTGGTGAAGTACGCGGAGAAGGCGAACGCGTACAGCGGGACGCCGTGCAGTTCCCGTGCGGCGACCGGCATCGCCGTACCGACGGCGGTCGCCTCGAAGGCGATGAGCATCACCACCGAGACGATGCCGACGCTCAGCGCGCGGTGGTCCCGGCCGAGGACACCGCCGGGCCGGTGCCCCCCGGCGGTGGGGGTGCCTGTGCGGAGGCGTTCCGAAGCGGTCATCCCCTCACCGTAAGAGGCGTGGGACACGGTGGCGCCTGTCGGGGGCGGGGAACGTCCCGTCCGCCGGCCCTCCGTCCATGAACGGCGTGTGGCAGTCCTGTTGCGGCCGCCCCGCCGTCCTTCCCGACGGCGCGGCCGCCGCCCTACGGTCGTACCGGAGCACCTCACGACCGTGTGCCCGAGAGGCTGAGGGGCCGGACTGCAACTCCGGTGACGCGGGTTCGAATCCCGCCACGGTCTCCAGCGCCAGGGCCTGTCTTCCGGATCAGGCCGGATCAGGCCGGATCAGGGAGGAGCCACTGCGGAGCAGTGGCGACCGACGACAACGCGGCAGACGCGCGTGCCAGGGCACGCGAGCCCGGCAAGATCCGGAAGACAGGCCCTGAGGGCGCGGTCCCCGTCCACCGGGGCCGCGCCCTTCGCGCGTGCGTGACCGGGCGCCCCGGTTACGGCGCGGCGACCGCCGCCTGGGGGCGGATGGGCAGGCGGTTGACGGGGCGGCCGGTGGCGGAGCGGACGGCGGAGGCCACGGCGGCGGGCGAGGTGACCACCGGCACCGCGCTGGCGGCCTTGGCGCCGAACGGGGCGACGACGTCCCGTTCCTCGACGAGCTTGACGATGCGGATGTCCGGGGCGTCCAGGGACGTCGGCAGGGCGTAGCCGGTGAGGTCGGGGTGGCGGACCAGGCCGCGGGCGGTGCGGAGGTTCTCGGTGAGGGCGGCGCCGACGCCCTGGGTGACGCCCGCCTCGATGCGGGTGGCGAGCTGGGCCGGGTTCAGCACCCGGCCCACGTCCTGGGCGACGGCCATCTCCACCACCCGGACCGAGCCGAGTTCGATGTCGACGTCCACCACCGCGCGCACGGCGCAGAAGGCGAGGCCGACGAAGGCGTCGCCCTGGCCGGCGTCGTCGAGGGGCTCGGTGGGATGGGGACGGCACTGGGCGGTGGCCCAGAGCTCCTTGCCCTCCAGCGCCTCCATGACGGTGGTCGACAGGACGCCGTCGTAGGAGGTGATCTTGCCGTCGGTGATCTGGAGCAGCTCGGTGGACATGCCGAACTTGTGGGCCAGCGGCTGGAGGAGCTGGGTGCGCACCATCTTGGCCGCCCGCTCCACCGCGCCGCCCGACACCCAGGTGTGGCGGCCGTGGGTGGCGGGGCCGGCGGGGGGCTGGTCGGTGTCGACGGGGGCGACGTGGACCTCGTCGATACCGAGGGTGTCCTGCACGATCTGGCGGGCCAGGGTGGTGAAGCCCTGACCGGTCTCGACGGCCGCGCAGATGACGGTGGCGACGCCGTCGTGGACCTTGACCGTGGCGGTGGAGACCTCGTCGGTGCCCTCCGCCCCGAGCATGTGGACCATGCCCAGCGCGTAGCCGACGCCCCGGCGGACGGCTCCGGGCTCGCCGGCGCCCTCGGGGCCGCCGGGGAGGAGCCAGTCGTCCTCCGGGCCGTCCTTGGGAAGGGCGGGGAGCGGGAAGTCGCGGACGGCCTGGAGGAGTTCGGCCACCGGGGCCGGGCAGGTGACCGTCTGGCCGGTGGGGAGGATGTCGCCGGTGGCGAGCGCGTTGCGCAGCCGCAGTTCGGCGGGGTCCAGGCCCAGGCGTCCGGCGAGCTTGTCCATCTGGGCCTCGTAGGCGGCGCACACCTGCATCGCGCCCTCGCCGCGCACATGGCCGGAGGGCGGGTTGTTGGTGCGTACGGCCCAGCCCTCGACGAAGGCGTGCGGAACGACGTAGGGGCCGCAGGCGAAGGCGACGGCGGCGGCCAGCGATTCGGAGGAGGACTCGGCGTAGGCGCCGGCGTCCAGCAGGATCTGCGCCTCGACCTTGACCAGGCGGCCCTCGGCGTCCGCGTGGTGGCGGTAGCGCAGCAGGGTGGGGTGGCGGTGCGGGTGGCCGAGGAAGGACTCCTCGCGGGTGGCGGCCAGTTTGACGGGGCAGCCGGTGCGGAGGGCGAGGAGGCCGAGCGGGATCTGGAAGCCGGGGTCCTCGCGGTCGCCGGTGGCGCCCGGGACACCGGTGACGACCACCTTGACCTGGTCCGGGCGGAGTCCGAAGCAGGCGGCGGCGAGGTCGCGGTCGGTGTGCGGGTCGGTGGAGGCGGTGTAGATGTCCACGCCGCCGTCCGGGCGGGGCACGGCCAGTCCGGCCTCGGCCCCGATCGGCGCGGGGTCCTGGCGGCCGATGCGGTAGAGGCCCTCCACGATGACCTCGCCCGTGGCGTCCGGGTCGCCGTAGCGCAGCGGGATGTGGCGGATCAGGTTGCCGTCGGGGTGGAGGGGCGGGGCGGCGAACGCCTTCTCGGGGTCGGTGACCGGGTCGAGGACCTCGTACTCGACGGCGATGGCGGCGGCGGCGAGGCGGGCGGTGTCCGGGTGGTCGGCGGCGACGGCGGCGATGGCCTCGCCGTGGTGGCGCACCAGGTCGGAGGCGAAGACGGGCCGGTCGGCGACGGTGCGGCCGTAGGTGGCGTCGCCGGGGACGTCGGCGTGGGTCACCACGACCCGGACGCCCGGCATCTCGGCGGCGGCCGTCGTGTCGATCGAGACCACGCGCGCGTGCGCGTGCGGGGAGCGGAGGACGGCCGCCCACAGCAGGCCCTCGGCCCACAGGTCGGAGGCGTAGGGGAAGGTGCCCTCGGTCTTGGCGCGGGCGTCGGCGGGCGGAAGGGACGCGCCCAGGCCGTGGGCCGGCGTCTCCTGCTGGGGCCCCTGGGGGGCGTCGACCGCCGGGATGGCGGTGGCCGCGTCGTTACTCACGCCGTGCCTCCGTCGTGCGGGTGGGGGATCTGGTGCGGGATACGGGCCTGCGCGCCGCCCCCGGGTCCGTCGGCGCCCGGGGCGGGGCCGGGCGTCTCGGCCGCGGCGGCCGCGGCGGCGGTGCGTTCGTCGACGACCTGCCGTACGGCGTCGAGGACGCCCCGGTAGCCCGTGCAGCGGCAGAGGTTGCCGCAGAGCGCCTGGCGGGTCTCCAGCTCGGTCGGGGCGTGGTTGCCCTCGAGGAGGTCGTGCACGGTCATGGCCATGCCGGGGATGCAGAAGCCGCACTGGACGGCTCCGCAGCCGGCGAGGGCGCGCTGTACGTCGGAGGGCTCGCCGTCGGTGGCGAGTCCCTCGACCGTGCGGACCTCGCTGCCGGCCGCGGTGGCCGCCGGGACCAGGCAGGAGGCGACGAGCCGGCCGTCGACCTGGACGTTGCAGGCGCCGCACTCCCCCTGCGAGCAGCCGTCCTTGGCGCCCGCGAGGCCGAGCCGCTCGCGCAGCACGTAGAGCAGGGACTCGCCGATCCACGCCTCGGTGACGGGGCGGTCGCTGCCGTTGACGCGCAGCACGTACGAGACGTGCGGGTGCTCCTCGCTGCCCGTGACCTGGGTGGGGGCCGGTGCGGCGTCCCGCTGCGACTCGTGGCCGGCCGCCTCGTGGTGGGGCTCCCGGTGGGCCTCGGTGCCGCTCTCCGGATGAGCCTCCCGGGGGGCTCCGGCGTCGGCGTCCGGGTCGTGGGCCGGGGCGTGCGGGTCGGGCGCCCGGTCGTGGTGCGGGTCCGGGTGCGGCTCGTCGGCCGGGGCGTGGTGCGGGTCGTGGGCCGGAACGGGTTCGGGGTGCGCCGCGGGGTCCGCGGCGGCCGGGGCGCCGCCCTGGGCGGTCTCCGGGGCCCGCGGGGCCGGTTCCCCGGCGCCGTGCGGCTCCGGCGTCGCCCACGGGGCGGCGGCGCCGCCCGGGAGAGTGGCCGGCGGGTTGCCGCCGGTCCACTGCGAGGCGAGCGCCGAGGTGGTGAACTCGCCCGACTCGTCCGGGATGTCCCCCTGGGCGACCGGGATGGTCCACTGTCCGGTCAGCTCCGTGGGCGCGGGCGCCGGGTAGCTCCACTGGGACGTCGCGTTCGGGTCGTGCGGCGCCCAGGCCTCCGGCGGCACGTAGCCGTGGCCGGGGGCCTCCAGCGGGGCGCCGGACGCCATGTCCGGCGGGAGCTGCACGAAGGCGGTCGCGTCGCTGTCGTACTCGCCCTGGGGCGTCGGCTGCCAACCGCCCCGCCCCTGCCGGTCGTCGTTCTCGTCGGTGGTCACGACAGCGCCCTCCCCAGTGCCCGTCGGGCCAGTGCGGCGACCGTGCGCCGCAGATGCAGTACGGCGGGCGGCAACTGCTCCTCGCCCGGCGGGTCCGGGATGCAGGCGGCCGCCACGTACTCGCCGAACGCCGTGAGGGCCTCCGGAGCGAGGCCCCGGTCGCCGTCCCAGTCGATCAGCGACGCGATCCAGCGCTCCGCCTCCAGCGGCCGCAGCGGCATCGGGGCGATCGCCCCGATCGCGCAGCGCACCCCGCGCCGCGCCGGGTCCAGGACGACCGCGACGGACGCGGTGGCGCGCCCGGGGCCGGTCCGGCCGGTGGCCTTCAGGAACACCTGGGGGGCGTGCAGGAGGGGTACGCGGACGAAACCGATCAGCTCGGCGGGGCCGAGCAGTTCCCGGCCCGCCAGCAGGTGCGTGACCGGGACCTCGCGCGTGCCGCCGGGGCCCGCGACGACCAGGTCCGCCTCCAGGGCGGCCAGGACGGGCAGCGAGTCGCCGGTGGGCGCGGCGGTGACGATGTTGCCGCCCAGGGTGCCCGCGTTGCGGATCTGGGGCGGGCCGGCCGCGCGGGCGGCGGCGGCGAGGGCGGGGATGAGGGCCGCGAAGTCCGGGCGGCCCATGCGCGCGTGGGTGAGGCCGGCGCCCAGCAGGGCGTGGCCGTCCTGGTACTGCCAGCCCCGGATCTCGTTGATGCGGCCGAGGCCGACGAGGCCGGCGGGCCGCAACTGGCCCTTGTTCACGGCGGCCATCAAGTCCGTACCGCCCGCCACGGGCACGGCGGCGGGCATGGCGCTGAGCGCCGCCACGGCCTCGCCGAGCGTGGCCGGCAGCGTCACGGACTGCGCCGCCTGCGGTGCGTGCGTGGTCAACCCAGCTGCCCCTTCCCGGTGTCCCGGCTGTCCCGGCTGTCCCGCCTGTGTTGCCGTACCGTACGTGCTCACAGCCCCGACGTGGCAACTCTGGCACATCTTCCGGGCCGCTCGACGCGAGGGTCCGCGACGCACGCATCCGCCCGGGACATCCCGTGACCTGCGAGATGGACCGGTTTGCCACGCCATTGGCGGCAGGCACGGATTGCCACTTCTCGGCGACCTTGTACGACTTTTGCCGGGCGGGCCTTACGGTCCCAGGTGCCGGACGCGGACGGGTGCGGCTTCCGGCCGCCCTCACACGTTCGGGGGCGCTCCCTCGATCGGGCGTCCGACCACCCCGGGGCGCTTCTGCCACGGCAGGGGGCCGCCGGGCGGGCGGTAGCCGACGCCGAGCGCGTCGAGGCGGCGGTAGTGGACGGTCATCCGGCGGGCGAAGTCCGCGAAGTCGCGTGCGGCGGGGTCGGCCGGGAGGCGGGTGGACCAGGCGACCTCGGCGAAGGCGGCGAGACGCGGGAAGACCTGGTAGTCGACGCGGGCGCGGGAGTCCAGCACCTCGGTCCAGACGTTGGCCTGGGTGCCGATGACGTGCGCGGCGGCTTCGGGGGACAGCCCGGGCGGTACGGGTTCGAAGCGGTAGACGTCCTCCAGGGTGCGTACGTAGCCGATGGGCACCGGCTCGTCGGGGCCGTCGTCTTGGCGGTGGTCCAGGTAGACGTGCTGTTCGGGGCACATCACGACGTCGTGGCCCGCCTCGGCGGCGGCGATCCCGCCGGCGTACCCGCGCCAGGACGACACGGCGGCGCCGGGCGCCAGGCCCAACGATGTCGTCTCGCCTCCGGCCGCTCGTACCCCCTCTCGACGTTCCTCGTCGCACGGTCGTTCGTTCCTCACTCCCTCCTCCTCGTCGCTTTCGACAGGGGCGCGCCCTTCGGCTCGACTCCCGCCCTCCTGGATCTCGTCCCACCCGATCAGGCGGCGGCCCCGGTCGGCCAGCCAGCGGTCGAAGTGGCGGACGAACCAGGCCTGGAGCCCGTCCTCGTCCGCCAGCCCGAGTTCGGCGATCCGGGCCTGTGCGGCCGGGGAGGCCCGCCACTGGTCCTTGGGGCACTCGTCCCCGCCGAGGTGGACGAAGGGCGACGGGAACAGCTCCAGGACCTCCTCCAGGACGTCCTCGTAGAAGCGGAGGGTGTGGTCGGTGGGGGCGAGGACGTTGCGGTTGACGCCCCAGGTGTCCCAGACGGGGAGGGCGGCGGGGCCGGTGACGTCGGTGTTGCCCAGCTCCGGGTAGGCGGCGATGGCGGCCTGCGAGTGGCCGGGGACGTCGATCTCGGGAACGACGCTCACGTGCCGGTCGGCGGCGTACGCGACGATCTCCCGGATGTCGTCCTGGGTGTAGTGGCCGCCGTGCGGCGTGTCGTCCCAGAGCGCGGAGGCGCGGTGCCCCCGCTTCGTGCGCGCCCGCCAGGCGCCCACCTCGGTGAGGCGGGGGTACTTCCTGATCTCCAGGCGCCAGCCCTGGTCGTCGGTGAGGTGGAGGTGCAGCACGTTCAGCTTGTGGGCGGCGAGCAGGTCGACGTACCGGAGGACGTCGTCCTTGGGGAGGAAGTGGCGGGCCACGTCCAGCATGAGGCCGCGCCAGGGGAAGCGGGGCGCGTCCTCGACGACGACCGTGGGGACGGCCCATTCCCGGCCGGGCGGCCCGACAGGAGCCCGGCGGTGTGCGTCGGGGCCTAGGAGCTGGCGGTAGGTCTGGGCGCCCCGGAACACACCCGCGGCGCTGCCGCCGCTGATGCGCTGGGCGTACCCGTCGATGACGATGCGGTAGCCCTCGGGCGCCAGTTCGGGGTCGATGCTCAGCACGATGCGGTTGTCGGCGTCGTCGCCGTCCGGGAACGGCAGCCCGGTGGCGGCCCCGACAGTGGCCCGGAACCACCGTGCGACGCCTTCCGTGCCCGGCCGGGCGTCCAGCATCGTCTCGTCGTCGATGGGGTCGTACCCGGCGGGCGGCACCCACCGGAAGAGGGACGGGGCGGGGATCAGGTCCATGGGGTCCATCGGGTCGTCAGTCCTTGACCGCGCCGCCGAGCCCGGACACCAGGCGGCGCTGTACGAGTACGAAGAAGACCAGCACCGGGATGGTCATCACGGTCGACGCGGCCATGATGCCGCCCCAGTCGTTCTCGTCGGGCTTGAAGAAGACGAGCAGCGCCATGGGCAGGGTCGACCGTGAGGTGTCGCTGATGATGAACGACTTCGCGAACAGGAAGTCGTTCCAGGTGGAGATGAAGGAGAAGACGCTCGTCGCGACGAGCCCCGGGAGCACCAGCGGGAACAGGATCCGCCACAGGAACCGGGAGCGGCTCGCGCCGTCGATGTACGCGGCCTCCTCCAGGGCCTCGGGGACCGCCTTGACGAAACCGCGCAGCATCCAGATCGCGAAGGGCAGGGAGAACGCGAGGTGCGGCAGGATCAGCGAGCCGAGGGAGTTGAGCTGGCCGAGGTCCCGCATGAGGAAGAACAGCGGGATGGTCAGCGCCTCGACCGGCACCATCTGCGCGATCAGGAACATCACCAGCAGGGTGGTGCGGAAGCGGAAGCGGAAGCGCGTGACCGCCGTCGCCGCGAGGAAGGCGATGAGCGCGGAGGCGAGGACCACGGTGCCGGCGACCAGCAGGCTGTTGAGGAAGTAGCGGCCGAAGTCCTGCTGGGCGAAGACGCGGCGGAAGGAGTCCAGGGACGGTTCGAGGGTCCAGGGCCGGGGGTGCGCCGACTGGATCTCGCCCGCCGGTTTGAAGGCGGAGAGGACCATCCAGTACAGGGGGAAGGCGACCGCGGCCGCCACCAGGAGGGCGCTGGCCTCGGCGGCGAGGCGCCACGGCCGGCGCGCCGGCGTCACAGTTCCTCTCCCCCGCGTCGTACGAGACGGAGGTGGACCAGGGTGACGGCGAGCAGGATCAGCAGCATGACGACGCCGATCGCCGAGCCCAGTCCGTACTGGGAGGACGCGAAGGCCTTCTGGTACGCGTAGACGTTCAGGACGAGGTTCTGGCCGGCGATGCCGCCGCCGCCCGTCATCACGTAGATCTGGGTGAACACCTTGAAGTCCCAGATCACCGACTGGATGGTGACGACGAGGAGGATGGGCCGCAGCATCGGGGCGGTGACCGAGCGCCAGGTCCGCCACGAGGAGGCGCCGTCGAGCGCCGCGGCCTCCAGGACCTCGGCCGGGACGGCCCTGATACCGGCGTAGACGGTGACCATCACGAACGGGAACGAGCACCAGACGATCTCGCCCAGGACGAGCGCGAAGGCGCTGTAGCGGCCGTACGTCCAGGAGAAGTCGCCCAGTCCGAGCACCCTGTTGACGGGGCCGAGGTCCGGGTCGAAGAGGAACACCCAGACGGTGGACCCCGTGACGGCGGGTGTCGCCCACGCGCCGAGCGCGGCGAGCATCAGCGCGAGGCGGGGGACGGCCCGCACCCGGGTGAGGAGGACGGCCAGGGCGCACCCGACGGCCAGGGTGGCGACGACGCACACGGCGGCGAACAGCACGGTGGCGAGGAGGACCTGCCGGAACTGCGGGTCGCGGACGAGGGTGCCGTAGTTGTCCAGGCCCCGGAAACCGGTGGGCCGGCCGCCGCTGACCTGCGCCTGGGTGTACTCCAGCAGGGAGATGAGGCCGAGTTGCTGGAGCGGGAACAGCAGCAGGGCGCCCAGGACGGCGAGCGCGGGCGCGAGGTACAGCCACGGGGTCCAGGCCTCGTGGCGCCGGCCGCGGCGCGACGCCGGTGCGCCGGGTGCACCGGGGGCGCCGTGTGCAGCGGCCAGGGGCGCGCGGGTGCCCGGTGCGCGGGTGCCGCGCACGGGCCGGGTGCCGGCGGCGTGGTGCGTCATGGCCGGCCCGCCGCGGCGAACGCCGCGTTCATCTTGGCGGCCGCGTCGCGGGAGGCCGCCGCCACGTCCTTGCGGCCGCTGATGACCTCCTGGAACATCGTCGGCAGGACCAGCGAGGCGTCGATCTCGCCCCAGGCGGGGGACGCGGGGACGAACCTGGTCCCGGCGGACAGTGTGTCGGTGAACGGCTTGACGAACGGCCGCTTCCTCGCCGCCTCCGCCCGCACGTCGGTGAAGGTCGGCAGGAACCCCATGGCGTCGAACAGTTCGCGCTGCGCCCGCTTGCCCGCCAGCGTCTTCACCAGGTCCACGGCGAGGGTGCGGTGCGAACTGCCGCGCAGGACGCCGAGGTTGTTGCCGCCCGCGAAGGCCGGGGCGATGGATCCGGGTGTCGCCCCGGGCAGCGGGACGACCGCGTACCGGCCCTTCACGGCGCCCGCCTCCACCGCCGCACGGCTGAAGTCGCCGCCGATCGCCATGGCCGCCTTGCCCGAGGCGAAGGCCGTGACGGTCGCGTTGCCGCCCATGGAGGCGCAGGTGGCGGCCGGGCAGTTGTCGTCGCCGAACAGGGAGGTGTAGGCGGTGATGCCCTTGCGGGCGGCCGCGCCGTCGACGGTGGCGGTGTAGCCGCCGTCGCGCTCCGTGGCGAGGTCGCCGCCGGCCGCCCAGAGGAACGGCAGCGCGCCGTAGGTGTACGCGCCGCCGACGGCGATCCCGTACAGCCCGGGTTTCTCCTGGCGTATCCGCTTCGCGGTCGCGATCAGTTCGGTCTGCGTCCTGGGCGGGGTGAGGCCCAGTTCGCCGAACACGTCGGTGCGGTAGTACAGGGCCCGTACGCCGACGAACAGCGGGGCGCCGTACACCTTGCCGTCCACCGTGACGGAGGCCCGTGCGGTGGGGTCGGTGTCCCCGGCCTCGTCCCACGCGCCGAACTCGGCGCCGATGTCGGCGAGTCCGCCGTCCCGGACGTGGCCGGCGGTGTCGGTGTTGCCGTACTCCATGACGTCCGGGGCGCTGGCCGGGTCGTTGAAGGCGGCCCTGACGCGCTGTGCGCGGGTGTCGACGGGGATGTACTCGACGCGTACGCCGACCCCGGGGTGCCGTTTCTCGAACGCGGCGACGGCCCGGTCGACGACCCGTTCCTTGGGCCCGTTGGCGACCTCCTGGAAGAGCCAGACGCGCAGCGTGCCGGTGGTGGCGTCCTCCGTGGCCGTGGTGTCGGAGGTCCGCGGGGCGCAGGCAGCGGCCAGGAGGACGGCGGCGACGGGGGCGACGAGCCGGGCGGACAGGCGGAACGACGGGCGGGCGGACGGCCGGGCAGGAAGCTTCAAGGCGGATCCCTTCCGATCGCGTTGCAACATACGCAACGGGCGTTTCACGCTGCACAACATGGAGGAGACTAGAGCCGGCCCGCGACGCCCACAAGAGGTCTCGACCACACCGCGATCACATGACGAAGGCCCCCGGGGCGCGTACGTGTGTACGCGCCCCGGGGGCCTCTGCCCGGCGGGTCCGGAAGGTTACTTCTTGTCCTTGCCGCCCTTGTCCTTGTCGCCACCGGCGCCCATGGACTCGTAGATCTCCTTGCACATCGGGCAGACCGGGTACTTCTTCGGGTCGCGGCCCGGCACCCAGACCTTCCCGCACAGCGCCACCACGGGAGTGCCGTCGAGGGCACTCGCCATGATCTTGTCCTTCTGGACGTAGTGGGCGTAGCGCTCGTGGTCGCCGTCGCCGTGCGACACCTGTGGCGTCGGCTCTACGAGGGTCCCCGTACCTGCCCCGCGCTCGGGCTCAAGAGTGCTCATGAGCTCCAAGGGTACTCACGCCGGAGCCGTCCCGGGAGCGAGGCCCCGCGGGCCCGCCGCCCCGGAAGCGCGGCCGCGGTGTGAAGCCCGTCACCCGGCGGGCGCTGCGCGTCCGGTCCGGGCGGGTGGCCGAAACCCGCCGTACCGCCCCGTCTGCCCCGGAGGCTCAGTTCAGCGAGGGATCGTCCGGATACGTGGCGATCATGGCGAGCTCGCCGCGCTGGCGCCGCAGCACCTCGCGCCACAGGCTCTCGGGACGCGGCGACGAGACGTCCCCCGGTTCGGAGTCCACGACGAACCAGGCGCCCTCGGCGAGCTCGTCCTCGAGCTGGCCCGGCCCCCACCCCGCGTACCCGGCGAAGATCCGCAGGCTGCCCAGCGCGGCGGCGAGGAGTTCCGGCGGGGTCTCCAGGTCCACGAGCCCGATCGCCCCGTACACCCGCCGCCAGCCCAGGGGGCCCTCGTCACCTGGGATCACGGCGATCCCGAGGGCGGCGTCGAGGGAGACGGGGCCGCCCTGGAACACCACGCCCGGTTCACCCGTCAGTGGCGCCCAGCCCTCCAGGACGTCACCGACACCGACCGGCGTCGGGCGGTTGAGGACCACGCCGAGGGAGCCCTCGTCGTCGTGGTCGAGCAGCAGCACCACCGCGCGGTCGAAGTTCGGGTCCGCCAGCGCGGGGGTGGCGACGAGCAGCCGTCCGGTGAGCGAGGACACCTCGGTCATGCCAGACATGATCCCGCATCCCGGCCGTCCGTGGGGGGTCGGCGGCCGGACGGGCGCCACGGCCCCGCGCCACGGGCGCCCCGGGAGCGCTCTGGCCGAAAGCGGACGGTAACCGTCCGCAAGGGCCGGGGAACGGAGGGTGCTGTGCCGAATTCATTACATCTGAGTGGCGTCCACGGGCTACCAAGAAGGCCACTCCGCCCCCTTACCCTTTTCCCTGGCCCCCTGCCCGACCTCCCACCGGAACGCGAGATTCATGACCGGCACAGACGATGTACTGCTTGTCCACGGCGGAACCCCGCTGGAGGGCGAGATCCGCGTCCGCGGCGCGAAGAACCTCGTGCCCAAGGCGATGGTCGCAGCCCTGCTCGGCAGCGGGCCGAGCCGGCTGCGCAATGTGCCCGACATCCGTGACGTCCGCGTCGTGCGCGGGCTGCTCCAGCTTCACGGCGTGACCGTCCGCCCCGGCGAGGAGCCGGGCGAACTGGTCCTGGACCCGACGCACGTCGAGTCCGCCAACGTGGCCGACATCGACGCCCACGCCGGCTCGTCGCGCATCCCCATCCTGTTCTGCGGCCCGCTGCTGCACCGCCTCGGCCACGCCTTCATCCCGGGCCTGGGCGGCTGCGACATCGGCGGCCGGCCGATCGACTTCCACTTCGACGTGCTGCGCCAGTTCGGCGCGACGATCGAGAAGCGCGCCGACGGCCAGTACCTGGAGGCCCCGCAGCGGCTGCGCGGCACGAAGATCCGGCTGCCGTACCCCTCGGTCGGCTCGACCGAGCAGGTGCTGCTGACGGCCGTGCTGGCGGAGGGCGTCACGGAGCTGTCCAACGCGGCGGTGGAGCCGGAGATCGAGGACCTGATCTGCGTGCTCCAGAAGATGGGCGCGATCATCTCCATGGACACCGACCGGACCATCCGGATCACCGGTGTCGACAAGCTCGGCGGCTACACCCACCGCGCCCTCC
The DNA here is from genome assembly GCF_055598725.1 of Streptomyces sp. NPDC039423. Taxonomy (NCBI): domain Bacteria; kingdom Bacillati; phylum Actinomycetota; class Actinomycetes; order Kitasatosporales; family Streptomycetaceae; genus Streptomyces; species Streptomyces sp. NPDC039423. The sequence continues at coordinate 81,725 of NZ_JBVKAH010000001.1, read as the reverse complement.
CGGACCGCCTGGAGGCGGCCTCCTGGGCGAGCGCGGCGCTGGCGACCGAGGGCAACATCTACGTGCGCGGCGCGCAGCAGCGCTCGATGATGACGTTCCTGAACACCTACCGGAAGGTGGGCGGTGCCTTCGAGATCGACGACGAGGGCATCCGCTTCTGGCACCCCGGCGGCGCGCTGAACGCGATCGCCCTGGAGACCGACGTGCACCCCGGTTTCCAGACGGACTGGCAGCAGCCCCTGGTGGTGGCGCTCACGCAGGCGGCGGGCCTGTCCATCGTCCACGAGACGGTGTACGAGTCGCGGCTGGGCTTCACCTCCGCGCTGAACCAGATGGGCGCGCACATCCAGCTCTACCGGGAGTGCCTGGGCGGCTCGGACTGCCGCTTCGGCCAGCGCAACTTCCTGCACTCGGCGGTCGTCTCGGGCCCGACGAAGCTCCAGGGCGCCGATCTGGTCATCCCCGACCTGCGCGGCGGCTTCTCGTACCTGATCGCGGCCCTGGCGGCGCAGGGCACCTCGCGGGTGCACGGCATCGACCTGATCAACCGCGGCTACGAGAACTTCATGGAGAAGCTCGTGGAACTCGGCGCGAAGGTCGAACTCCCGGGCAGCGCGATCGTCTGACGCCCCGTGAGCCACTCCGACGGCCCCTCGCCCCGTGCGAGGGGCCGTCGGCCGTTCCGGGCCCCGCACAGCCCCTCACAGGCCCCGCACCGGGCGAGTGAGCCGAAGGGGCGCGGCGGGCGCCGAAAGGGCGGAGGCCCCCGAGAAACGGGGCGAGTGAGCCGAAGGGGCGCGGCGGGTGTCGAAAGGGAGAACGCGCGGAGGCCCCCGAGGAACGAGGGGGTCGAGCACGATCGACCGTCGACACACGCTTGAGCGCCCCGGAGGCGAACCGAGCCGGGAGAAAAACCGAGCACGATCGACCGTCACACACGCTTGAGCGCCCCGGAGGCGAACCGAGCCCAAAAAAAGGGCGAGCGCCCCGGAGGCGAACCGAGCCCAAAAAACGAAGGGCGGCCACCCCTCCGGGGGGTGGCCGCCCTTCTCAACGCGCCAGGGGGGCTTACTTGCCCTTGGCGGCTTCCTTGAGCTTGGAGCCCGCGGAGACCTTCACGCTGTAGCCGGCCGGGATGTTGATCGGGTCGCCGGTCTGCGGGTTACGAGCGGTGCGAGCGGCACGGTGGGTGCGCTCGAAGGTCAGGAAGCCGGGGATGGTGACCTTCTCGTCGCCCTTGGCGACGACCTCACCGACGGTCTCGGCGAGCGCGGCCAGCACGGCGTCGGCGTCCTTGCGGGTCACCTCGGCGCGGTCGGCCAGGGCGGCCACCAGCTCACTGCGGTTCATGTTGTACTCCCGTGTTCTTCTTGCTGTTGAGGCGTGCCACGCGGCGAAGCCGCATATTGGGCACAGCGAAGCCGATGCTGCCAGGGCCCTCGGACAGTCCCCGGACCCGGGTCTGCTGTCAGACCCTCGCGCCCGAATACGCATCCTGCCCCCACCAGCGGCGGGAAAGCCAATCCGGCACCCTCCGGAGTCACACGAAAAGCGCCACGGGCCCGCCGTGGTGACGTTCGGTCGACTCCTCCGAGACTCTCCGAGACTTCCCGGGGCCGAACCGCCACCCTAAAGGCGGTTTTACGGCCCCGGGACACGCGACGCGCCGGAGGTCAGACGGACGTGGGCGCCGTCACACCGGCGCCGGCGGCCTTGGCGGCGTCGCGCACCGCGCCCGCGACGGCGCCCGCGACCTTGTCGTTGAAGACGGACGGGATGATGTAGTTCGGGTTCAGCTCGTCCTCGGTGACGACGTCCGCGAGGGCGGCGGCCGCCGCGAGCATCATGTCCGTGTTGACCGTGCGCGACTGTGCGTCGAGCAGGCCGCGGAACACGCCCGGGAAGACCAGGACGTTGTTGATCTGGTTGGGGAAGTCGGACCGTCCGGTGGCCACAACTGCCGCCGTCTGGCGGGCGATTGCAGGCTCGACCTCGGGGTCCGGGTTCGCGAGCGCGAACACGATGGCGCCGTCCGCCATGGCCGCCACGTCGTCGCCGGACAGGACGTTCGGGGCGGAGACGCCGATGAAGACGTCGGCGTCGCGCACGGCCTCCTTGAGGGTGCCGGTGACGCCCTCGGGGTTGGTGTTGTCGGCGATCCAGCGCAGCGGCGACTCGGGGTCGGCGGAGACGAGGTCCTCGCGGCCCGCGTGCACCACGCCGTGGATGTCGGCGACGACGGCGTGCTTGACGCCCGCCGCGATGAGCAGCTTGAGGATGGCCGTGCCGGCCGCTCCGGCGCCGGACATGACGACCCGCACGTCCCCCATGGCCTTGCCCACCACGCGCAGGGCGTTGGTGAGGGCGGCCAGGACGACGATCGCGGTGCCGTGCTGGTCGTCGTGGAAGACGGGGATGTCGAGGGCCTCGCGCAGCCGTGCCTCGATCTCGAAGCAGCGGGGCGCGGAGATGTCCTCCAGGTTGATGCCGGCGAAGCCGGGGGCGATGGCCTTGACGATCTCGACGATGGCGTCGGAGTCCTGGGTGTCCAGGCAGATGGGCCAGGCGTCGATGCCGGCGAACCGCTTGAACAGGGCCGCCTTGCCCTCCATGACCGGCAGCGCGGCCTTGGGGCCGATGTTGCCGAGGCCCAGCACGGCGGAGCCGTCCGTCACGACTGCGACGGAGTTGCGCTTGATGGTGAGGCGGCGGGCGTCCTCGGGGTTCTCGGCGATCGCCATGCAGACGCGGGCCACGCCGGGGGTGTAGATCATGGAGAGGTCGTCACGGTTGCGGATGGGGTGCTTGGACGCCATCTCGATCTTGCCGCCGAGGTGCATCAGGAACGTACGGTCGGAGACCTTGCCGAGGACGACGCCCTCGATGCCGCGCAGCTTCCCGACGATCTCGTCGGCGTGGGAGGTGGAGCTGGCGGCGATGGTGACGTCGATCCGCAGTTTCTCGTGGCCGGAGGCGGTCACGTCGAGGCCGGTGACCGAGCCGCCCGAGGATTCCACAACCGTGGTGAGCTGGGAGACCGCTGTTCCGCTCGCGGGCACCTCCAGCCGGACCGTCATCGAGTACGAGACGCTGGGCGCCGTTGCCATGGCCGTGTTCCTCTGCTTTCCCTGGTTCGTTGCCGCGCCGCGCCGGCGGTGACCGGGCGGAGCCCTCCGATGGTCGCACCTACCTGCGAGTAGCAGGTAATAGCGGTCGTTTCGGTCGTACAGCTTTCGGAAACTGTTTTCCACCATACGAGAGATCAGGGTGCCGACGGAAGTCCTGGCGGACGAAACGACAGCAGGTCCGTGCCATCGGACGATGACACGGACCTGCTGTGTACGACTTGAGTGGCACCGACCCGCCATGCTCGCCTCGCGGCAAGTGGTCGCTCGTAGCGACGAAGGTTGGGCCCGGGGGCTTGGATCGAGCCGGTGCCACACCCAGGCTAACAAACCGCCCCGGTAAGTGATTCCCCCCGCGCCGATCCGTTCCCCGACCGGCCCCGCGACGGTTCCGGTCCGGTCCCGCTCCGAGGGCCCGGGCTCAGTCCCGGAGCAGGTCCGGGACGCCCTCCGCGTCCGGGTCGTCCCGGCGCCCCGAGACCACCGTCAACTGCTGGGTCGCACGGGTGAGGGCCACGTACAGCACCCGCAGCCCGGCCGGGGACTCGTCGGCGATCTCGGCGGGCGAGACGACCACCGTCGCGTCGTACTCCAGGCCCTTCGCCTCCAGGCTGCCCAGGGCCACCACCCGGTCGCCCAGGTCCGCCAGCCAGCGCGCCGCCTGCTCGCGCCGGTTCATCGCCACCACGACGCCCACCGTGCCGTCCACGCGGTCCAGCAGCCGCCGCGCCTCCTCGCGCACCACCTCGGCGAGGTCCCCGCCCGCCACGGCCACGAAGCGGGGCTCCACGCCCGTGGAGCGCACCGCCCGGGGCGCCTCCATGCCCGGCATGGCCAGGGCCAGCACCTTGGCGGCGAGCTCCGCGATCTCGGCCGGGTTCCGGTAGTTCACGGTCAGCTCGAAGCGCCGGCGCGGCCGGCTGCCCAGCGCCTCGTCCCGTGCCTCGGCCGCCTCGTCCGGCACCGACCAGGACGACTGGGCCGGGTCGCCCACCACCGTCCAGGTGGCGTGCCGCCCGCGCCGGCCGACCATCCGCCACTGCATGGGCGTGAGGTCCTGCGCCTCGTCCACGATGACGTGGGCGTACTCGGTGCGCTCCTGCGCCAGCCGCTCCGCCCGCTCCCACTGCGACTCCTCGCGCACCGGCATCAGCTCCTCCAGCCCGGTGAGCTGGTCCAGCGGGTCGAGCTCCCGCTTCCTGCGCGGGCGCGCCGGGGCACCCAGCAGCGTCTGGAGCTCGTCCAGCAGCGCCACGTCGTGCACGGAGTACCCGTCGCGCCGCAGCGAGCGGGCCAGGCGCCGCACCTCGCCCTGGTTGAGCACCCGGCGCGCCCAGCGGCCCAGCCGCTTCTCGTCGGCCATCGCCTCCAGGACGCGCCGGGGCGTGAGCTCGGGCCACCAGGCGTCCAGGAACGCGAGGAAGCTGTCCTCGGTGGTCACGTCCTCGTCGAAGGAGGAGCGCAGTTCGGCGGCCAGCTCCGGGTCGCCCGGGTGCCGGGAGCCCGCGCCCGTCTTGGCGTACAGGGCGTCCAGCAGCAGTTTGCGGGCCCGGGGGCGCAGCAGGTTGACCGGCGCGGTGCCGCCGAGCGCGGCGTGCCGGATCCGGGTGAGCTCCTCGCCCTCCAGCTCCAGGCGCCGGCCGAAGGCCACCACCCGCAGCCGCTCGGGCGCGTCGCCCAGTTCGAGGGCGCCCCGCACGGCCTTGCGCAGCACCGCCCGCATCCGGGAGGAACCCTTGACGCGGGCGACCGCCGGCTCGTCGTACACCGTGGCCTCCACCCCGTCGACCAGGCTGCCGACCGCGCGGATCGCCACCTGGCCCTCCTCGCCCAGCGACGGCAGGACGCCCTCGGTGTAGGCGACCAGCAGCGGGGTGGGCGAGACGATGAGGATGCCGCCCGCGTATCTGCGCCGGTCCTGGTAGAGCAGGTAGGCGGCGCGGTGCAGCGCGACGGCGGTCTTCCCGGTGCCGGGGCCGCCCTCGACGTACGTCACGGAGGCGGCGGGGGCCCGGATGACCAGGTCCTGCTCCGCCTGGATGGACGAGACGATGTCGCGCATGGTGTGGCTGCGGGCCTGGCCGAGCGCGGCCATCAGGGCGCCGTCGCCGAGCACGGCCAGCTCCTCGCCGCCGAGCCGGGCCTTCAGCTCCGGGCGCATCAGGTCGTCCTCGACGCCGAGGACCTTGCGGCCCCGGGAGCGGATGACCCGGCGGCGCACCACCCGTCCCGGTTCCACGGGCGTGGAGCGGTAGAAGGGGGCGGCGGCCGGGGCGCGCCAGTCGATCACGAGCGGCGCGTAGTCGGAGTCGAGGACGCCGATGCGGCCGATGTGGAGGGTCTCGCCGATGTCGGCGGTGCCGTCCGGCCGTACGGCGTCGTCGGCGGGCTCGACGGAGGTGTACGCGCCGTCGGGGCCCTTCTTGCCGTCCTTGCCGTACAGCAGGTCGATCCGGCCGAAGAGGAAGTCCTCGTACTCGTTGTTGAGCCGGTTGAGGTGGATACCGGCCCGGAACACCTGGGCGTCGCGCTCGGCGAGCGCGCCGGGCGTGCCGACCTGACCCCTCTTGGCGGCGTCGTTCATCAGGAACTCCGCCTCGTGGATCTTCTCCTCGAGGCGGCGGTACACCTGGTCCAGGTGGTCCTGTTCGATCCCGAGCTCGCGGTCCCGGATCGTATCGACACCACGGTCGGCTTCCTGCGCGGCCACCGAGGCCCCCTTCTGACGTGCTGGGCAGCCGTCGAGCGTACGCCACAGGAGGGGCATATGTCAGGCGGTGGCCGCGGGGACCTCCACCAGGCGCTCTCCGTCGAAGGTGCGGACCTCGAAGTGGTCGATGTCGTTCCGGTCCATGGCGGCGCCGCCGTGCACGTACAGCGGGTTCTTGCCCGTCTCATGGGTGCTGCCCGGGATGCCGTACCCCCACTTGGGGACGGCCCACGACGTGACGACCTCCTCCTCGCCGGTCTTGGAGACGGCGATCAGGTTGCACTTGAGCGGACCCTTGACGTTCTTCAGCTCCAGGACCGTGTGGGTGCCCCAGGCCTTCTTCTCCATGCCGACGGTGGCGCTGACCTTGGTGCCGGCGTCGGTGTGCTGGACCTTCTCGTCCATGTGGTGGAAGAAGGCGTCCTCGGCGGGGCTCGTCGGGTGCGGGTCGATCGCCTGGTTGGTCCGGTTGGTCTCCCCGCCGCCGGAGGAGGTGGCGACGAACGCCGCCGCGGGACCGGCGATGATCAGCGCGGCAGCCGCCGCGACCAGGAAACGGCTGCGGCGGCGGCGCTGGGCGCGTTTGACGGCCACCTCGTCGACGAGGCGGTCGAGCATCGGCGCCGGTGGTCCGCCGGGGGCGCCGCGGGCGCCGGGCCGCTCCGGCATCGGGAGGACGACCGGCCGCTCCGCGGGGCCGGGGGCCTCGGCGAGCATGGCCAGCATCGGTTCCATCCCGGAGAACTCCTCCAGGTGGTGGGCGCACAGGTCGCAGCCCGCCAGATGCGCCTCGAAGGCGGTGGCTTCGGCGTCGTCCAGAATGCCGAGCACATACGCGCCGACTGCGTCGTGCACCGACTCGTTCCCCTGTGGAGCGTGGTGCGACGTCATGCCGAGATCCCCCTCTCCTCCAGCGCGAGCTTCATCGAACGCAGTGCGTAGAACACGCGGGACCGGACGGTCCCGCTGGGTATGCCGAGGATCTCGGCCGCCTCGTTGACCGTACGCCCCTTGAAATATGTCTCGACCAAGACTTCCCGGTGGGCCGGGGTCAAATCGTCGAGCGCATCAGAGAGCGTCATCAGCCACAACGCCTTGTCGATCTCGTCCTCCGCGGGCATGACCTCGAGCGGCGACGGATCGACCTCCTGCGGCCGGGCCTGCCGGCTGCGGTGGCCGTCGATGACGATACGCCGGGCGACCGTCACCAGCCAGGGTCGGACAGAGCCGGTCGCCCGATTGAGCTGACCGGCGTTCTTCCAGGCACGGATGAGCGTCTCCTGTACGACGTCCTCGGCGCGCTGGCGGTCGCCGGCGACGAGGCGCAGTACATAGGCGAGCAGGGGCCCGGCGTGTTCACGGTAGAGAGCACGCATCAACTCTTCGTCCGGGACGTCCGGTTGGGTGCGTGCGGGCACCGCTCGATGCCGGGCACGATGCGTCCCCCGACGGTCATCGGCCACGGCGGCATCCTTGCGCACCTGGAACCTCCCGGTCGAGACCTTGATCTGACTCGCTGTCCCCCATCACTACGTGGGGGGCGGGGGGGTTTGCTCAACGCGCGGAGATTTTTTTCCAGGAAGTTTCACAACTGGCCGTGTGTGCGCGCACGGTGGCGCGCCACACGCTCCCGGTTGCCGCACGTCGCACTGGAACACCAGCGGCGCCGGCGCCCGCGCGATGTGTCGAGATACACACGGCGGCAGGCCTCTCCCTCGCACTGGCGCAGCCGCGCGCGGGTCGCCGGGTCGGTCAGGAGGTCGACCGCGTCCCGGGCGACGGCCGCGAGGAGGGCCCGGCAACCGGGCGGCACGGCCAGCGCCCGGACGAGGCGGCCCCCCTCGCCGGGCACGGCCCGGGGCGCCGGAGGCGGGGCGGCGGCGAGGGCGTTGAGGCGGTCGAGGCGGGAACCGGGGTGCCCGCCCCGGCCGTCGAGCTCGTCCCGGACCAACCGGTCGATGTCCCGGGCCAGTTCGGCGAACCGTTCCGCCCAGTGCTCGTCCACCCCGTCGAGAGGCGTCCCGGCCGGTACGAGTCCGGCGGTGACGAGCCAGTGCGCGAGCCGCCCGGGGTCGGACGGCGGCTCGGCCATGAGGTCCAGGCAGAGCCGCCCGGAGTGGAACCGCCATGCCACCATGCGCCCCAGAGTGCCCGCCCGGGACGGCGACCGGTACCCCGCCTGCGCGGCGGGCGGGCGACATGGGCCGTATCGCGGCGGGCGGGCGACACGGACCGTACGGCGGCGCCGGCGCGACCCCGCGCTCGGTGAGCCCCCGCTGATTCCTACCCGTCGGCGTACTTGGCGTCCGCGCCCGGGTCCAGGGCCAGCCGGTAGCCCCGCTTGACGACCGTCTGGATGAGCTTGGGGGCGCCCAGTGCCGAGCGGAGGCGGGCCATCGCGGTCTCCACGGCGTGCTCGTCGCGGCCCGCCCCGGGCAGGGCACGCAGCAGGTCGGCGCGGGAGACGACCCAGCCGGGGCGGCGGGCCAGCGAGTGGAGCAGGGACATGCCGGCCGGAGGCACCGGGCGCAGGTCCCCGTCGACCAGGACGGCGTGGCCCCGGATCTCGATGCGGCGCCCGGCGACCGGGAGGGTGCGTGCCCGCGCGGGCAGCTCCTGGCACAGCAGTTGCACCAGGGGGCCCAGGCGGAAGCGGGCCGGCTGGACGGTGTCGATGCCGTGGGCCTGGAGCGGCAGGGCGGTGACCGGCCCGACGCAGGCGGCCAGCACGTCGTGGCGCAGCGCGTCCAGCAGTTCGGGCAGCAGGCCCCGGTCCTGGGCACGGGCCAGCATCGACGCGCCGGCCGGGGCGCTGGTGAACGTCACCGCGTCCAGCGACCGGGCCACGGTCGCGTCGACGAGCCGGTCCAGGGGGGCCAGGTCCTCGGGCGGCATCCACCGGTAGACGGGGACGACCACGACCTCGGCGCCCGCGTCGCGCAGCGCCTCGACGAAGCCGGGCAGCGGCTCGCCGTGCAACTGGAGCGCGATGCGGCGCCCGGTGACGTCCTGTTCCAGCAGCCGGTCCAGTACCTCGGCCATGGAGTCCGAGGCGGGCGACCACTCCTCGGTCAGTCCGGCCGCCCGTACCGCGCCCTTGACCTTGGGGCCGCGGGCGAGGACCTGCGCGCCGCGCAGTCTGTCGAGGAGCTCCTCGCCGTACCCCCAGCCGTCGGCCGCCTCCAGCCAGCCCCGGAAGCCGATCGCGGTCGTGGCGACCACGATGTCCGGGGCCCGGCCGATGAGGGCCTTGGTGGCGTCGAGGAGCTCGGCGTCGTCGGCGAGCGGCACGATCCGCAGGGCCGGGGCGTGCGCGACCGCCGCGCCCCGGCGCTCCAGCAGCGCGCCCAGTTCGTCCGCGCGGCGGGCCGCGGTGACACCGACGGTGAACCCGGCCAGCGGGCCGTGGGAACCATGCTCTTGCTCGTGCATGACACCAGAGACTGGCAAGGATCCGTGTCGGTCTCGGTTCACCGGGGTTTCTCCCCCGTTACGTACGGCGTGGTGGAGTGCCACCTCCGTCACACCTCGGAGTAGCTGAGCTGCCGCTTGGCGGGGGCCTCCACCGGGCGGCGAAGGTATACCGCCCAGGTGACGGTGAGGCACGCGGCGTAGAAGAGGAGGAAGGCGACGAAGGCGGCGGTGCCGGTGCCTGCGGTCTGGAAGGACTGCCGGAAGGCCAGGTTGATGGCGAGCCCGCCGATGGCGCCGACGGCGCCGATCAGCCCGATCGCGGCGCCGGACAGCCGCCGCCCGTACGCCTCGGCCTCCTCGCCCTCCAGCCCGGAGGCGTACGCCTTGGCCTGGAAGATGGCGGGGATCATCTTGAACGTGGAGCCGTTGCCGAGCCCGCTGAGGATGAACAGGGCGATGAAGCCGACGAGGAACACGGTGAGCGACTCGATGACGGAGGCGTAGACGACCACACCCGTGGCGGCGGCCATGGCGATGAAGGTCCCCAGGGTGATCCGGGCGCCGCCGTGCCGGTCGGCGAGGGAGCCGCCGAGCGGGCGGATCAGGGAGCCGAGCAGCGGCCCGATGAAGGTGAGGGACGCGGCCTGGAGCGGCGTACGCCCGAACTGGGTCTGGAGCACCAGGCCGAAGGCGAAGCTGTAGCCGATGAACGAGCCGAAGGTGCCGATGTAGAGGAACGCCATGATCCAGGTGTGGGCGTCCCTGACGGCCTCCCTGACGGCGCCGGTGTCGTTCTTCACGGGCGCCAGGTTGTCCATGTACAGCGCTGCGCACACGGCGGCGACCACGATCAGCGGAAGGTAGATCCCGAGCACGACCCGGGGCTGGGCCGCGCCGGCCGTTCCGATGACGAGCAGGCCGGTGAGCTGGACGACGGGGACGCCGATGTTGCCGCCGCCCGCGTTGAGGCCGAGGGCCCAGCCCTTCTTGTGGAGCGGGAAGAAGGCGTTGATGTTCGTCATCGACGAGGCGAAGTTGCCGCCGCCGACCCCGGTGAGCGCGGCGACCAGCAGGAAGGTGGTGTACGACGTGCCCGGCTCCATCACGGCGTACGCGGCGCCGGTCGGCAGCAGGAGCATCAGCGCGCTGAAGATGGTCCAGTTGCGGCCGCCGAAGCGGGCGACGGCGAAGGTGTACGGGACGCGGATGACGGCCCCGACGAGCGTCGCCACCGCGATGAGGGAGAACTTGCCGGCCGGGTCGATGCCGTACTCCGGGCCCATGAACAGCACCATCACGGACCACAGCGACCAGATGGAGAAGCCGATGTGCTCGGAGAGCACCGAGAAGAGCAGGTTGCGCTTGGCGATCCGCTCCCCCGTCTCCCGCCAGAAGGTCTCGTCCTCGGGTTCCCACCGCTCGATCCACCGGCCGCCCATCGGGTACCTCCGCTGCTTCAGGTCCGTCGTTCCCGTCAGGACCCGACGTTAGGGAGGATGCGTTTCAGCCCGGTCATGTGAGGTGACCGGGCTGAAACCTTGCTCTCACCCGGCGCGCGGGCGGACTGTGAGCGCCGGGCGGGCGCCGATACTTTCCGGAGACTCCCCTAGGCGCGTGCCTTCTTCTTGGCACCGTTCGGCCAGAGCCGGGGCTTGCGCTTGGCGGCGACGTCCTCCAGCCAGCCCACGGCCATGATCATCAGGCCGATCAGCGGGAACACCACGATCAGCATGAGCACGGTGTACGCGCTCTCGATGTAGCCGGAGTAGGTGGGCCAGACGCCCGGGATCTGGAACAGCAGGTCGATGACCGGGATGGTGGCCATGATCAGCAGGTTGTGCCAGAGGTAGATGGTCACGGCCCGGTTGTTCGCCAGGGTCACCAGGGTGTCCCAGCCGGCGAGCTTGCCCGGCAGTTCCTTCCAGGACGGCGAGTACTGGAGCAGGATCACGCAGAAGCCGAACGACCAGGTGGCCTGGGCCAGCGGGATGTCGTTGAGGTCCCAGCCGTCCGGGCCCAGGTGGCCGGACGCCCACCACAGACCGAAGGCCATGATCAGCGCGGACACGGAGACCGAGACGTACCTCGGGACCTTCTGGAACAGGCCCTCGTTGTGCGCGAAGCCCAGCACCCAGCAGGAGCCGTAGCAGGCGAAGTCGGTGATCGCGTTGCCGGTCTCGCCGGGGATCTTGATCAGGCCGGAGCCGACGATCGCGGTGAGGCCGAGCGGCGCGAGCAGCGTCACCCACGGCAGCTTGCGGAACGCCCGCAGCAGCAGCGGCGAGGCGATCACGAACCACAGGTAGGCGCGGATGTACCAGAGCGGTCCCGCGGCCTGGACGGCCCAGGTGTCCTCCAGCAGACCGGCCTTGTCACCGCTGTGCCAGGGGTACGGCGGGGCGCCGATCGGGAAGACGTAGGTGGCCAGCTTGGCGAACCACCACAGGCCTTCTTCCTTCAGCGGCTTCCAGCCGAAGTAGAACATGATCGGTACGACGGTGAGCGAGAACGCCCACATGGGCGGCAGCAGCCGCCGGATACGTCCGCGGATCACGCCCCAGGCGGGCCGCGACAGCGAGCGCGCCATCAGCGAGCCGGCGAGCGCGAACATCACGCCCATGGAGGGGAAGAGGACGGTCAGCCAGGCCCAGCCGAAGATGTGGTAGACGATCACGCGGACCAGCGCGACGGCGCGCAGCAGGTCCAGGTAGCGGTCACGGCCGGGCCGCGCGGCCGCCGGGGCGGGGCCGCCCGCCACGGGCGCCTTGTGCTTGGCGCGCGGGACGCCGTCGGTCGTCTCCGGGACGGTCATCGTGCCGGTGCCGGCGAGGGCGGCGGCGCCGTGGGCGTCGGTCCCGTCGGCGGCCGGGGCGCCGGGCCCGTGGGCCGGGGCCGGGGCGCCGAAGGGGTCGCCGGGGCCGTCGCCGAAGACGTCGTCGTACGCCGTCGGGGCGGGGCCGTGGGCGCCGGGGCCGGGCTGCCGGGGGACGTCGCCGAACGGGTCGGTGGCGAACGGGTCGGTGGCGAAGGCACCGTCACCGAGCGGGTCGGCGCCGGGCCGGCCGGACCCGCCGCCTGAGGCGGCCGGGGTGCCGAACCACTCGGAACCGTCACCGGCCGGGCGGCTCGTGGGGGTCGTCATGCGACAGGACTCCGATCGTCACCGCTGCGCCGCTGGCTCGGTATGGAGCCGGGCGCCTCCACCACACCGGTCCGGCGCAGCTTCTGCCAGCGCAGCCGGCCGCCGGTGAGAGCGGTGATCCAGGACTGGAGCAGCACCACGTACATGAGCTGCCGGTACAGGAGCTGCTGGAGAGGCAGCGAGATGAGGTGGACCATGCGCTCGCGGTCGAGCCGGAAGGCGTACGCGGCGCACACGGCCTGGATGGCGAGGACGCCGAGCCAGGCGACGACGGTCTGCCCGGTGGGGCCGAAGATCAGCCCGTAGAGCAGGAAGACGTCGATGAGCGGGGCCAGCAGCGGGAACAGCACCATGAACAGCGACACCAGCGGCAGGCCCACGCGGCCGAAGCGGCCGGACGGACCGCTCTCGATCAGCGCGCGGCGGTGCTTCCAGATGGCCTGCATCGTGCCGTAGGACCAGCGGTAGCGCTGGGACCAGAGCTGCTGGACGGACTCCGGCGCCTCGGTCCAGGCGCGGGCCTTCTCGGCGTAGACCACGCGCCAGCCGTCGCGGTGCATGGCCATGGTGATGTCGGTGTCCTCGGCGAGGGTGTCCTCGCTCATGCCGCCGACCCGGTCCAGGGCCTCGCGGCGGAAGGCGCCGACCGCGCCCGGGATGGTGGGCATGCAGCCGAGCAGGTCGTACATGCGGCGGTCGAGGTTGAAGCCCATCACGTACTCGATGTGCTGCCAGGCCCCGATGAGCGAGTCGCGGTTGCCGACCTTGGCGTTGCCCGCGACGGCGCCGACGCGCGGGTCGCCGAAGGGCTGCACCAGCTCGCGGACGGTGGACGGTTCGAAGACCGTGTCGCCGTCCATCATCACGATGATGTCGTACCGCGCGTGCCGGATGCCGTTGTTGAGCGCCTCGGGCTTGCCCGAGTTGACCTGCCGCACCACCCGGACGTTGGGCAGCCACATGTTCTCGACGATGTCGGCTGTCCCGTCCGAGGAGCCGTCGTCGATGACGATGACCTCGATGGGATGGTCGCTGGCCATCAGCGAGCGCACCGTGTTCTCGATGCACTCCTTCTCGTTGTACGCCGGGACCAGCACCGTCACCGGCTCGGTGACGGGCGCGCCCCAGCGGAAGCCGCGCCTGCGCACCTTGCGGGCGTGCGCGAACGACAGCACGAGCATCAGGCCGAAGCGGGCGATGACCAGCACGCCGATGATGGCGAGGCCGCCGACCAGCACCGAGGTGGTGCTCTCGGAGACGGCGACGGCGGTGACCCAGGCCCTGCCCTTCCACAGCTCGAAGCCGGTGACGGGGGTGTGGGCGCTGGGGGCGCCGAGCGCCTCGGTGAGCACGGTGAACTCGTACCCGCGCTTCTGCATCTGCGGCAGGAAGCGGTCGAGGGCCTCGACGGTCTGGGAGCGGTCACCGCCGGAGTCGTGCATCAGCACGATGGAGCCCTGGGTGCCCTTGGGCGTGGCGCGCTTGATGATCGCGTCGGCGCCCGGTCGCTTCCAGTCCTCGGAGTCGGTGTTGTTGAAGGCGGTGATGTAGCCGCGGGTGCCGATGTACTGGGTGACCGGCCAGGACTCGTTGTCCAGGGCGTCGGAGAACGAGGAGTACGGCGGGCGGAACAGCGAGGTGCGCACCCCGGCGGCGCCGGCGATGGCGAGCTGGTTCTGGGACAGCTCCCAGTCGATGCGGTTCTTGGTCTGGAACGACAGGTCGGGGTGGTTGAAGGTGTGCAGGCCGACCTCGTGGCCCTCCTTCACCATCCGCTCGACCAGGTCGGGGTAGCGCGAGGCCATGGTGCCGGTGACGAAGAAGACGCCGTGCGCGTCGTACTCCTTGAGCTTGTCCAGCACGCGCGGCGTCCAGACCGGGTCCGGGCCGTCGTCGAAGGTCAGGACGAGCTTCTTGTCGGGCACGCTCAGCGCCTTGGGAGCGTTCGCGTCGCGGGCGTCGATGACCGGGCCGCCCTTGAGGATGTCCTCGGGCACCTGGTCGTAGGCGACCGGGGGGCGGACGCGGTGGTCGGCGAGGATCTCGCTGTGGACGTAGCCGCGCAGCATGAGCATGGCGAGGAGCGCGACCAGGAAGAGGGAAGGCAGCAGATAGCGCATGGGCAGCCTGCGCCGGCGGACACGCCTCTGCTTCTGGGCGCGCCGCCTGCCGGGGGAAGTCATTTACTGTGCGCCTTCCGCGGCCATCTGCTGGCCGCCGCTCTCTCCGACCGGCGGGTCGGTGGGTTCTTCCGTCGGGGTCGTCGGGGTGTCCGTGGGATCCGGGTCCGGCGTCTGGGGCGGGGTCACGGGAGGCGGCTGCTCGACGGAGCCACCGTCGGTGGGCCGGGGCGGGGTGGGATCGATGTCCGGCTTGCCGGCGTCCGTGCCGCCGCCGGGCCTCTTGCTCGGCGTGGTGCCCGGATCCGACGACGTGCCGGGGCGGGGGGTGGCGGGAACGCCCTGGGAACCGCCGTCGGCGGGCTGCGGGATGACCGCGCCCGTGGAGTCGGTGGGCGCCGGGGCGCCGGGGACGGCGCCGGGGGTGGCGCCGCGGGGCGCGTCGCTGGTGGTGGGCGCGGGGACGACCTGGGTGGTGTCGGTCTTCTTCTCGTCGGCGGGGCCGGGTATGAGGAGCCAGGGCGCGGAGGAGTTGCCGCCGATGACGGACACGACGAGCGTGATGGCGTAGACCGCGCAGGCGGTCGCGAGGACCCAGCCGAGCCGGCGGAACTTCTTGCTGCGGCGGCCGCTCTCGTCGACGAACACGGGCCCGTCGGAGGGCTCCTGGTCCGTCGGCGACGAAGCGGCGGAGGATATGGACGCGGTCGCGCCCGCGGCCGCGGCGACCGTCACGGCGGGCAGCTCGACGGTCAGCGGCGCGGAGTCCCCGGCGTCCGGGCCGGGCCCGTCGGCCCGGTGGGCGAGGGTCTCGTCCCGGTAGGCGAGGGTCTCGTCCGGGTAGGGGGCGGTGCCATAGCCGTGGTCGTGGTGACCGGACTGGTGGAACGGGCCGTCCGCCGCGTACCCGGCGGGATCGGGCGCGTAACCGGTGCCGTCCTGCGCGTGGCAGGGACCGGCGGGCCGGTAGCCGTGGGCCTCGGGCTGGAGCGCGGCGCCACCGCCGCGGCTGCCGAAGGCGTCGAATTCGCTGAGACTGTCGAGCTGGACCGTGCTGTCCTGTGGCTCGTTCTGGTGCCCGTTCCAGGCACTTTCTCGCCAGTTGTCCACTTTTGTACGCACATCCCCCACTGAACGGACCAAGGGTGCGCGTACGGACCACCTGGGTACGGCACCGGACCGGGCCCCCACCCTGCCGGAGCGACCCCACCACACTGCACCCGGACCATGAATGTAGCGCACGCGTGTGACAACAGGCCTTATGGTTCATTGATTCGGGCACATGTGCGTCAAATCACCCTCCGGAAGCCACGCTCCGGCCGGTTTCGTCAGCCACCCCTCACGCTCCGCGAGCTCGGCCGCCGCCGCCCGCAACGCCTCGACGCCCGGATGCTTCAGCCCCTTGCGCCAGACCAGCGACACCGGTGACAGCGGCACGGGGTCGACCAGGGGCCGCAGGACGCTCCCGGGCACGGCCGGGAAGTCCACGGCGGCCAGGACCGGGGTGCGAGTTTTGGCCATGACCCGGCGGAACTCCTCGAACCCGATCGCCACCGGCGCCGGCGGGGCCACCCGGATCCCGCGCCCGGCGAACAGCCGCTCGGCCAGATCGGTCCACTCCCCGGTGGCGGGGTTGCCGGCGCCCGCGTACACGGCCTCCCCCGCGAGCGCGTCCAGCTCCACCACAGGCCGGCCCGCCAGCCGGTGGCCCTCCGGCAGCAGCACGGCCATCGGCTCGTACCGTACGGGCTGCGCCGACAGCCGGGCGCGGACGGCGGGCGCCAGTCCCGCGAACCGCCCGAAGGACACATCGAGCCGCCCGGCCAGGATCTCGGCGGCCGCACCGGTCAGCCCGCTCTGGTAGCGGGCCATCAACTCGCAGTCGGGCACCAGCTCCCGGGCCCGCGCCAGCACCCGGCCGCTGATCATGCCGTCGGTGTTGAGGTCCACCAGCAGCGGCCGCGCCGGGTCGGCGAAGGCGGCGGCCAGCTCGTCGTGGGCCGCCAGCACGCCCTGCGCGTACGGCAGCAGCCGCTCCCCGTCCGCCGTGAGCGCCACCTGCCGGGTGGTCCGGACGAACAGCTCGGTGCCCAGCTCCCGCTCCAGGCGCCGGATGTCCCGGCTGAGCGCCTGCTGCGCCACGTAGAGCCGGGCGGCGGCGCGCGTGAAGTGCAGTTCGCCGGCGACGGCCACGAAGGCGCGGAGGAGCCGGGGTTCTATGTCATGGGCCACGCGGCGAAATTTACAACGCGAGTGCGTCAATGGGGTCTCGTCAGGTGTTGGACCCCGGCAGCGGTGCCCGGCGAGGGTGGGGCCATGCCGCAGACGAAGAACGCGCCCCTGCTCGCCCTCACCTCCGAGTCCCTCGTCCTCACCCCGCGCTACCGCGAGCCCCGCCACGAGGAGCCCCGCCACCAGGACCCCCGCCATGAGGAGCCGCGCGCCCCGCGGCGCCGCGCCCCCGAGTCCCGGCACGGACCGCGGGGAGCGCTCGCCGCCTATCGCCGCCTCTTCGCGACGCGGGGCGCCCGGGCCTTCACCGCCGGGAACCTCGTGGCCCGGCTCCCCATGGGGATGTTCAGCGTCAGCGCGGTCATCATGATCGCCGGCGCGTACGGCTCGTACGCCCTCGCCGGTGCCGTCACCGCCGCCGGGCTGGGCGCCACCGCGCTGGTGGCGCCGTTCACGGCACGGCTGGTCGACCGGTACGGGCAGGCGCGGGTGGCCGTGCCCGCCACCGTGGTGGCCGTCCTGGGGTCGCTGGCCCTGCTGCTGTGCGTGCACCACCACGCGCCCGCGTGGACCCTGTTCGCCGCGTACGCCGCGACCGCCACGACGCCCAACACCGGGGGCATGTCCCGCGCCCGCTGGGCCCACCTGTACCGCGACGACCCCGCCGCCGTGCACACCGCCAACGCCTTCGAACAGGCCGTCGACGAACTGTGCTTCATGCTGGGCCCGGTGCTCGCCGCGTTCCTGTGCGCCGCGCTGTTCCCGGAGGCCGGCACCCTGACCGGCGCCGTCCTGCTGCTCACCGGTGTGCTGGTGTTCGCGGCGCAGCGGGCCACAGAGCCCCCGGTCTCGCCCCGGGCCGGCCGGGCGCGCACCCCGCTCCGGAACCCCGGCATGCCCGCGCTGCTCGCGGTGTTCCTGGCGACGGGCGCGGTGTTCGGCTCGCTGGAGGTCGTCACCCTGGCGTACGTGGACGGCCCGGCGGCCGGTCCGCTGCTGGCGCTCCAGGCGGCCGGGTCGTGCGTGGCCGGCCTGGTGTACGGGTCGGTGCGGCCCGCCCGCCGGGTGGGCGTCCGGCTGCTGGGCTGCCTCGCCGCGATGACCGCCCTGATGGCGCTGCCGCTGCTCGCGGCGACGGCCGCCACCGGTTCGCTCCTGGCCCTGGCGGCCGCCCTGCTCCCGGCCGGGATGGCGACCGCGCCGACCATGGTGACGGGCATGACGCTGGTCCAGCGGCTGACGCCGGTGGCGCAGCTCAACGAGGGCATGACGCTCGCCGTCACCGCCCTGCTCGGCGGCATCGCGGTGGGGTCGGCGACCGGCGGCTGGACGGTCGAGCACGCGGGCGCCGCGACCGGCTACGCCGTACCGGTCACCGCGGCGGCACTCGCCCTGGCCCTGGCGGCGGCGAGCATGACGAAGGCCCGGCTGCCGTGAGGGCTGCCGGGCCTTGCGTCCACATGGGGTGACGGGTCCGGGGGCATGCCCCCGGAGGTACCGCTCGTGGAGATGGCGGGAATCGAACCCGCGTCCAACGGTGCAGAATCAGGGCTTCTCCGTGTGCAGTCCGCTGCGATTTTCTCGGCCCCGGAGATCACGCGGACAAGTCTCCGACGGGCTCAGTCACTGTTTGATTTCCCTCTACACCCCGTGACCGGGCCTAGAGGTTTAGTTCCCTAGCTGATGCCAGGATCCGGGTCGGGAACAGCCCCGGGCTGACACTTCGCAAGCTCGCTACTTAGGCAGCGAGGGCGAAGGAATCGCGCTTGGTGTTGGCGATTATTTTTTGCGACATATGGTTTACGAGATCATTGCCGCTTCCTCGACACGCTTCCCCTGCTTCGACATCCGCTGTCGAAACCGATCATCCCCATGTTGATTTTTCAAACCGTGCCCCCGAGGGGGCTCGCCCCCGCTGTGAGGGGCAGGTGCCATCGTACGTGACCAACGCCCGACGGTGCCAGCCTATTCCGGGTGACCGGGGCGGGCGGGCGGCGCGGCGGACGGGTGTCAGGCCCGTTCCCGGCGCTTCACCGCCGAGATGACCCGCTCCGCCTCACGGCGGTCCTGCTTCTCCCGGAGCGTCTGCCGCTTGTCGTACTCCTTCTTACCCTTCGCCAGGGCGATCTCGACCTTGGCCCGGCCGTCCTTGAAGTACAGCGACAGGGGCACGATGGTGTGGCCCGTCTCCTGGGACTTGGACTCCAGCTTGTCGATCTCGTGCCGGTGCATGAGCAGCTTCCGCTTGCGCCGGGCGCTGTGGTTGGTCCACGTGCCCTGCGCGTACTCCGGTACGTGCACGTTGTGCAGCCAGGCCTCGTTGCCGTCGATCTGGACGAACCCGTCCACCAGGGAGGCCCGCCCCTGGCGCAGCGACTTCACCTCGGTGCCGGTCAGCACCAGCCCGCACTCGTAGGTGTCGATGATGGTGTAGTCGTGCCGCGCCTTCTTGTTCTGCGCGATCAGCTTGCGCCCGGTGTTCTTTTCCTTTGCCATAGTGCGGCCATTTTCGCACTACGAGTGGCCCCCGAGGCCACTCAATACCGTGCGGGCCCGCTCCTCGGCGCGCTCGTCGGCCACCAGGTCGGGGGTGATGCCCCGGCCGTCGACGCTGTGACCGGCGGGGGTGCGGTAGTGGCCCACGGTCAGCTCGGCGACCGACCCGTCGGGCAGCCGGCTCGGCATCTGGACCGACCCCTTGCCGAACGTCCTGCTACCGACGGTGACCGCCCTGCCCCGGTCCTTGAGGGCCCCGGCGAGCAGCTCGGCGGCGCTCATGGTGCCGCCGTCCACCAGCGCCACCAGGGGCCGGCCGGTGTCGCCGCCGGGCTGGGCGTGCAGCGCCCGCTCGCTGCCGTGCACGTCGTACGTGGCGACCAGGCCGCCGTCCAGGAACGCGGACGCCGCCGTGACGGCCTCGGTGACCAGCCCGCCGCCGTTGCCGCGCAGGTCCAGCAGCACCCCGGCGTGCGCGGGGGCGCGCCGGACGGCGTCCCGCACCCGCTCCCCCGTGCCCCGGGTGAACGCCGCCACCCGGATCCGCAGCGCGCCGCCGGCCAGCCGCTGGACGGTCACGTCCTCGGTGGCGAGCCGGGTCCGCCGCAGTGTCTCGCTCCACGCGCGCGTGCCGCGCCCCATGCCCACGGTGACCGCCGAGCCGGGCGGGGCCCCCTCCCCGCGCAGCAGGGCGACGACCTCGGCGGCGGAGCGGCCGTCCACGGGCCGGCCGTCGACCGTGCGGATCCGGTCGCCGGCCCGGAGGCCCGCCCGGTCCGCCGGCCCACCGCCGAGGACGCGGGCCACCTCGATGCGGCCGTCGGCGGTGCGGCGGGCGGCCAGGCCCACGCCCGTGTACCGCCCGTCCAGGGCCTGTTCGAACTCCTCGTACTCGCGCCGGTCGTAGACGGCGCCCCAGCGGTCGCCGCTGCGGCTGACGACCTCACGGGCCGCCTTGGCGCCGGACTTGCCGTCGGCCACGGCGGCTTCGGCGGCGCGGGCCAGTTCCCGCTGGTCCACCGCGCCCCGCCCGGCACCGGGGCCCGGGGCGGCGGCCCGGGCGGCGGGCCGCTCCGGCGGCCCGGCGCCGTCCCGGGGAAGGCAGTTGGTCACCGCGGCGGCGACCAGGACGGAGGCGAAGACGAAGGTCAGGGCCGCCCCGCGGCGGCGAACGCCACGGGGCCGGGTACAGAACTCGGGGCCCAACATGTCGCCCACTCTAGGACAAACGAAAGGCGCCGTACGGTGGTTGACCGTACGGCGCCAAGGGCGATCGTCACACTTTCAGGTACTTGCGCAACGCGATGGCAGCGGCAAGGGAGGGCATCAGCAGGCCGATCACCACGACGAGCGGCAGCACCGTCACCACCGCGTCCCAGCCGATGAAGTTCACCAGCGGCATGCTCTCGGCGAGGTTGAGCCCGGCGTCGATCATGAAGTAGCGGCCGACCAGCAGCATTCCGCAGGCCACCACACCGCCCAGCAGGCCCGCCACGGCGGCCTCCATGATGAACGGCATCTGGATGTAGAAGCTCGACGCCCCGACCAGCCGCATGATGCCGGTCTCCCGCCGCCGGCTGAACGCCGACACCCGCACGGTGTTGACGATCAGCATCAGCGCGATGACGAGCATCAGCGCCATGACGCACAGCGCGGCGACGTTCATCCCGCGCATCATCTGGAAGAGGTTCTCCAGCGTCTGGCGCTGGTCCTGCACGGAGTGCACACCGGCCCGTCCCGCGAACGCGGTCGCCACGACCTTGTACTTCTCCGGGTCCTTCAGCTTGACCCGGTACGACTCCTGCATCTGGTCGGGCGTGATGATGCTGGCGATGGCGGTGTCGCCGTACTGCTCCTTGTAGTGCTTGTACGCCTCGTCGGCCGACTCGTGGTGGACCTTCTCCACGATGGTGTCGAGCTTCTTGAGGTCGGCCTCGATCTCCTTCTTCTGCTGGGCGGTGACCGCGCCCTTGTTGCACGTGCCGCCCGCCGCGGCGTCGTTCTTGTTGCAGAGGTAGATGGTGACGTTGACCTTGTCGTACCAGAAGTCCTTCATCACGCTGACCTGCTCGCGCATGAGCAGCGCACCGCCGAAGAGGGCGAGTGACAGAGCCACGGAGACGATGACGGCGAAGGTCATCGTGAGATTGCGACGGAGGCCGACACCGATCTCCGACAGTACGAACTGGGCGCGCATCGCGTGCGTTCAGCCTTTCTTGCTGCGGGGTGCTGCGGGTGCTGCTGCTCAGTGCTGGTAGCCGTAGACGCCGCGCGCCTGGTCGCGTACGAGACGGCCCTTCTCCAGCTCGATGACCCGCTTGCGCATCTGGTCGACGATGTTCTGGTCGTGCGTCGCCATGATGACGGTGGTGCCGGTGCGGTTGATCCGGTCCAGCAGCTTCATGATGC
Organism: Streptomyces sp. NPDC039423; assembly: GCF_055598725.1. Taxonomy (NCBI): domain Bacteria; kingdom Bacillati; phylum Actinomycetota; class Actinomycetes; order Kitasatosporales; family Streptomycetaceae; genus Streptomyces; species Streptomyces sp. NPDC039423. The sequence continues at coordinate 60,077 of NZ_JBVKAH010000001.1, read as the reverse complement.
CGACGGAGGTCTGGGGGTCCAGGTTGCCCGTCGGTTCGTCGGCGATCAGCAGCATCGGGCGGTTGACGAACGCGCGGGCGATGGCCACCCGCTGCTGCTCACCGCCGGACAGCTCGCCGGGCATCCGGTCCTCCTTGCCGCCGAGGCCGACGAGGTCGAGGACCTGGGGAACCGCCTTGCGGATCTCGCCGCGCGGCTTGCCGATGACCTCCTGCGCGAACGCCACGTTCTGCGCGACGGTCTTGTTGGGCAGCAGGCGGAAGTCCTGGAAGACGGTGCCGAGCTGGCGGCGCATGTGCGGCACCTTCCAGTTGGACAGCCGGGCGAGGTCCTTGCCCAGAACGTGCACCGTGCCGTGGCTGGCGCGCTCCTCGCGCAGGACCAGCCGCAGGAAGGTGGACTTTCCGGAGCCGGAGGACCCCACCAGGAAGACGAACTCGCCCTTCTCGATCTCAAGGGAGACGTCCCTCAGCGCGGGGCGGTTCTGCTTCGGGTAGGTCTTGGAGACGTTGTCGAATCGGATCACGGGTGCACCACGGTCGGCAGGGAGTAGGTGTGCGTGACCATACGCGACTGGGCCTGTCACGTGCAGTCGCCGTCCTGCCTTGCGCCATTTGTCCGGGTGGGGTAGAAGCTCGAACCGGGGGGAATCCGGCGGGGCGCGCCTAAACTCTCCGGAGCTGGCACAGTGGTAGGGGGAACGGATGCGTTTCCCTGAGCGTTGTGCGGAGAGAACCGTAGAACCGTGTGCGGTCCGCGTCGGTGCACGGTCCGCGTCTGCGGCTCCGCCGCGCGGGAGGAGGAGAGCGCATGACCTATGACCGATTGGTGTGCGCCAACTGCGCGGCCCCCGTCAACGAGGGCCGGTGCCCCGTGTGCCGGGCGAACCGGGAGCGCCTCCAGCAGGAGGGTCCCTTCGGCGGACTGAACCCGGTGGCCCTGCTGACGCTCCTGCTGATCCTGGTCGCGGCGCTGGCCCTGCTGGCCCACCAGACCGTGTAGCCCACCGGACCGCGCAGCCCCCGCCGCGCCGTCCTGCTGCCCGCACGCTCCGGTTCTCCCCGCGATCCGCCGTACGCCCGCCGTACGCGCCGTACGCACGGGAAGGGCCCGGGCGGCCGATCCCGGCCCGCCCGGGCCCTTCCGTCGTTCCGCTGCCCTTAGGCGACCGTGCGGCCACCGCCGACGAGGCGCGGCAGCATCCGGAAGCCGATGCCGCCGGCGATCATCGTCGCGGCACCGATGAGCAGGAACGAGGTCTCGGCGGCGCCGGTCTCGGCGAGCTCCTCCTTGGCCTCGCCCTGCTCGACCGGCTTGGAGCCGGCCGAGTCGGTGTCGGTGTTGTCCGCGCACTCGGCGCCGTCGAGGTCGACGGTGCAGGTGCCGGCGTCGCCGCCGCCGGTGGTGGCGGAGCCGGACGTGGCGGAGCCGCCCGTGGTCCCGCCCTGGTCGCCGCCGCCGGTGGTGCCGCCGTTGCCGCCGGTGGTGCCGCCGTTGCCGCCGGTCGTGCCGCCGGTGCCGCCGTTGCCGCCGTTACCGCCGGTCGTGCCGCCGTTGCCGCCGGTGGCACCGTTGTTGCCGCCGTTGCCGCCGGAGTTGCCGTTGCCGCCGTTGCCGCCGTTGCCGCCACCGGTGGTGCCGGGGTCGCCGGTGGTGGCGCCCGTGGTGCCCGGGTCGCCGGTCGTGGCACCCGTGGTGCCCGGGTCGCCCGTGGTGGCGCCCGTGGTGCCCGGGTCGCCGGTCGTGGCACCCGTGGTACCGGGGTCACCCGTGGTGGCGCCCGTGGTACCCGGGTCGCCGGTCGTGGCGCCCGTGGTGCCCGGGTCGCCGGTCGTGGCACCCGTGGTGCCCGGGTCGCCCGTGGTGGCGCCGGTCGTGCCCGGGTCGCCGGTCGTGGCACCCGTGGTGCCCGGGTCGCCGGACGTGCCGCCGTTGTCGACACCGCCCGGGTCGCCGTCGTTGATGCCGAGGCCGGCCTCCACGCCGCCCTCGTTCACCTCGGCGTTGACGCCGATACCGGCGACGTTGACGTCGATGCCGACCGCCGAGGCGGCGCCCGCCGCGGTCAGGGACGCTCCGGCCGCGATCACCGCACCGGCTGCGATCCGCGCCACGCGGACCCGCGTCTTCTTGGTCATCTGGCTGCTACCCCCAGTAGCTCATTCATCAGTGGAGCAGCGCTCGGGGCAGCGGACGCTGGGGGATCCTGCTCAGTCGCCCCCGATCACACACGCCCCAGTCATGCGCATGCCGCGCGTCAGCTTTCCCAGTTTTCGTACAAGCGTCAAGGCGGTTGCGCGTGCGATGCCCGGAATGATCACACTTGCCAGGGGTGCAACGATGCAACTGTGACGTAAAAGGCGAACTCTCGCCGGTGGCTGCCCAGTTTCCTTGTCGACAAAGCGAGTTCGGGTATGGCAGGGAGCTTGCGCCAGCGAATCGGCGCCCCACGCGAGCGGCGCCGGACCCCCCGCCGAGCGGGTGGTCCGGCGCCGAAGGGCCCGGTGGGGTCGCGGAGTTACTTGTCCTGCTGCTTGCGCCAGCGGATGCCGGCCTCCAGGAAGCCGTCGATCTCGCCGTCCAGCACCGCCTGCGGGTTGCCGACCTCGAACTCGGTCCGGAGGTCCTTCACCATCTGGTAGGGGTGCAGGACGTACGAACGCATCTGGTTGCCCCAGGAGTTGCCGCCGTCGCCCTTGAGGGCGTCCATCTTGGCCTGCTCCTCCTGGCGGCGGCGCTCCAGCAGCTTGGCCTGGAGCACGTTCATGGCGCTGGCCTTGTTCTGGATCTGCGAGCGCTCGTTCTGGCAGGAGACCACGATGCCCGTCGGAAGGTGCGTGATGCGCACCGCCGAGTCGGTGGTGTTGACGCCCTGGCCGCCGGGGCCCGAGGCGCGGTAGACGTCCACGCGCAGCTCGGACTCGTCGATCTCGACGTGGTCGGACGACTCGACGACCGGGAGCACCTCGACGCCGGCGAAGGACGTCTGGCGGCGGCCCTGATTGTCGAACGGGGAGATGCGGACCAGGCGGTGCGTGCCCTGCTCGACGGAGAGCGTGCCGTAGGCGTACGGCGCCTTGACGACGAAGGTGGTCGACTTGATGCCGGCCTCTTCCGCGTACGACGTCTCGTAGACCTCCGTGGAGTACCCGTGGCGCTCGGCCCAGCGCAGGTACATGCGCTGGAGGCGCTCGGCGAAGTCGGAGGCGTCGACGCCACCGGCCTCCGCGCGGATGTTGACCAGCGCCTCGCGCTCGTCGTACTCGCCGGAGAGAAGGGTGCGGACCTCCATCTCGTCGAGCGCCTTGCGGACGGAGACCAGCTCCGCCTCGGCCTCGGCGAGGGTGTCCGAGTCGTCCATCTCCTCGGCGAGCTCGAAGAGGACCGCGAGGTCGTCGATGCGACCGCGCAGCGCCTCGGCCTTGCGGACCTCGGCCTGGAGGTGCGAAAGCTTGCTCGTGATCTTCTGCGCCGCCTCCGGGTCGTCCCACAGGGACGGGGCCGCGGCCTGCTCCTCGAGCACGGCGATGTCTGCCCTCAGCCTGTCCAGGTCAAGGACGGCCTCGATCGACCCCATGGTCGAGGAGAGGGACTTCAGCTCTTCGGATACATCGACGACTGCCACGACACCAGCGTAACGGCTGCGTGCGACAGCCCGGGCCCCCAGGCGGGCCCGGGGCCGGCCTAGGGCTGCGAGGGCGCCGACCGCTGGGAGTCCTGGGGCGGGGCGCCGGGGTCGTCGTCGCTGGTCGCCACGTACCCGCCGACCCCGGCGGCGGCCACCAGGGCGAGGGCGGCTATACCGAGCGTGAGGCGGCGCTTGCGGACGGCCGCCGACTTGTGGCGGGCGGATCCGGGGCGGCGGCCGCCGGCCGGGCGGGGGGCGCGGGCGGTGCCGTGGGGGCCGCCGGAGAGCTCGTCCGGGGCCGGCACGCGCATCGAGGTGTGGGTGTCCCGGTTGGAGTCGGTGGCGGAACCCGGGACCAGCGGCACGGCGGCCCGGCGGGGAGCGTTGGGGAGCGTCGGGTACGGGTCGTCCTCGTAGCCGTCGGCGGCGGGCTCGGTGTCCGGCTCGTCCACGTCGAGCGGCGGCATGCCCGCGACGAGCGGCAGGAGGTCATGCAGCCGGGCGGCCAGCTCGGAGGCGCGCAGCCGGGACGCCGGGGCCTTGGCGAGGCACTGGACGATGAGCTGCCACAGCTCGTCCGGGATCCCGGGGAGCGGGACGACGGTCTCGGTGACATGGCGGCGCAGGACGGCGCCGGGGTGGCCGCCGCCGAAGGGTGTGAAGCCGGCCAGCAGCTCGTAGAGCACGGTCGCCAGCGCGTAGATGTCGACGGCCGCGCGGGGCGGGAGGCCCTCGACGATCTCGGGGGCCACGTAGTCGGGCGTGCCGATGACGCGGGTGGACTTGGTACGGCCGGGGGTGTCGATCAGCTTGGCCACGCCGAAGTCGGTGAGCAGCGCGGGGTGGGCGCCGCCGGGGCCGAGCGGGCCCTCCATGTCGAGCAGGATGTTCTCCGGCTTGACGTCGCGGTGGACGATGCCGGCCGCGTGCGCGGCGGCCAGGCCCTCGGCGACGTCCGCGACGATGGAGACGGCCGCCGCGGGCGCCAGCCGGCGCTCGCGGTCCAGCCGGGTGCGCAGGTCGGTGCCCCGGACGAGGTCCATGACGAGGGCGAGGTCGTTGCCGTCGACCACCAGGTCGCGGACGGCGACCACGCGCGCGTGGTCCAGCCCGAGCAGGGCGGTGCGCTCCTGGACGAAGCGTCCGACGAGTTCCTGGTCGGAGGCCAGGTCCTCACGCAACAGCTTGATGGCGACGGGGCCCTCCGGGCCCTCGCCGAGCCACACCGTTCCGGCACTGCCCCGCCCCAGGATCTGGTGGGCGGTGTACCGGCTGCCGATCTTCCGTGCCAAGACTGCTCCCTCAGCGGCTGGCGTTCCCGACCAAGTTACGCGGGCCCGGCCGCCGGTATTCACCTCCGGGGGGAAATCACCCCCCGGAAGTCGACAAATCGGCAGAGTTACTGCCCGGAGGGCGTGGTGCCGGTGGAGCCGGAGCCGCTGCTGAGCCCCGAGATCCAGTCGGACACGGCCGAGACGCCGTCGCTGATGGCCTGCCAGTAGCCCTTGCCGTCGGCGATCCAGTCCTGGAGGGGGGTCAGCTCCCAGATGAGCCAGCCCGCCACGATGAACAGGAGGATCGTGAACAGGCAGCCCTTGAGGCAGCCCAGGCCCGGGATGCGCATCGGGTTGGCGCTGCGCTGCCGGGGCGGCCGCGGCTCGCGGGGCGGGCGCGGGGCCGGCTGCTGGGGCTGCTGCGGCTGGTGGTGCTGCGGCGGGTGCGGCTGGTGGTGCTGGGGCGCGTACTGCTGCGGCGGGGGCGGCGGGGGCGCGTACTGCCTGCGCTGCGGCGGCTGCTGCGGGCGCTGGTGCTGCGGCGGGTACTGCTGGGGCGGGCGCTGCTGGTGCTGCGGCGGCTGCTGCGGGGGCGCCTGGCGCTGCGGGCGGCGGCGCAGGGGGTCCTGGCTCGGGTCGAGGTACTGGACCTGGGTCTGCTCGTTGCGGTCCCGGGCGGCGCGGAGCTGGCTCTGCCACGGGTGCGGCTCCTCCGGCTGCGGCGAGCCGTCGGAGCGCGGGGGCACGGGCGGCATGACCGCGGTGGGGTCGGCGGCACCGTGGCCGCCCTGTCCGGCGGCTCCGCCGGTGGGCAGCACGCTGGTGGGGGCGCCCGGGTCGTACTGGCCGGCGCCGCTCGGCAGGACCTGGGTCGGGTCGGCGGCCCCGGGGGTCTCGGAGACGGACGCCGGCGCCGGGTCGGGGGCGAGCAGCGCGCCCACGCCGTCGGCCGCCTCGATCTGGGCGGGCGTGGCGTGCACGCCGATACCGGCGGCGACGGTACGCAGTCCGCGCGCCAGGTTCTCGGCGCTGGGCCGGCGCTCCGGGGCCTTGCTGAGGCAGCGCTCGATGACGGTCCACAGGGGGCCGGGGACAGTGGAGGGCCGGCGGGGCTCCTCGCTGAGGTGGCGGTGCAGCACCTCGAGCGCGGTGCCGCCGGCGAACGGCGGGCGGCCGGTGACCAGCTCGTAGAGCAGGATGCCGGCGCCGTAGACGTCCACGGCGGAGGTCTGCGGGCGGCCTTCGGCCGACTCGGGCGCCACGTACGCGGGCGTGCCGACGAATTCGTGCGTACGGGTGAGGCCGGGGCTGTCCGCGAGGCGCGCGATGCCGAAGTCGGTGAGCATCGGGTGCATCTGGCCGTCCCGCTCGGCGAGCAGCACGTTGGCGGGCTTCAGGTCGCGGTGGACCACCCCGTCGGCGTGGCTGGCGGCGAGGGCGTCGGCGATCTGGGCCGTGAGGAGCGAGGCGGCGACCGGGCTGAGGGGGCCGTTCTCGCGGAGGTAGCGGTGCAGGTCCGGGCCGTCGACCAGGTCCATGACGAGGGCGAGGAGGTCGCCCTCCACGACGAGGTCGCGGGTGCGCACGATGTTCGGGTGGGTGAGGCGGAGCAGGACGGAGCGCTCCCGGAGGAACCGCATCACCACGTCCGCGTCGTTCGCGAGCTCCTCCTTGAGGACCTTGATCGCGACGGTCTCGCCGGGCTGGCCGGCCACGGCCGCCTCGGCGCCCGCGGTCTCACGCTGGCGGGCTCGCCAGACGGTGCCCGTGGCGCCGCGCCCGAGCGGCTCCTCGAGCAGGTACTTGCTGCCTACCGGCCGCACGTCATGCGCTCCCTGCGATCGTGGTCCTTGCCTGCCCGGGCCGCCCGCTGGGGCCCGCCCGGGTGTCCGACCCACTGTAGTGCCGGACGGTGGCACACCGGCGGGTCGTCTTCCGGTCCGGTTCGACCCTGCAAGACGCGGGCGAACGGGACACGGTTGCCAGGGTGACACGACTCGCACCGGCCCACACGATCGCAAGACGCACGCAAGCAGGCCTTTTCGTGATCGCCTCCGATCGGTCAAGATCATTTCTTGCCGGTCCGGCGCCGCGCTGTCGGTCCCAGGTGGGAGGATGCCTCCAGCACGGCGCATCGCGGGGTCGGGAGCCCCGTGGTCCGTGCCGACCTGACCGGACGACGCGTCCGTGGCGGGTGGGGGGAGATCGAGACGGGCCATTCCCTCCCCTGCCGGGCGCGCCGCGCAGAAGGGACCGCTGACGGCGATGCAGATCCGGCTGACCGTCCTCGCGGCGCCGACCGGCGGCCAGGCCGCGGGGCGCGCCTGTGACGTGCTTGTCACCGCCCCGGCCGGGACCGCGCTGGCCGCCGTCGCCTCCGGGCTGGCCGCCGCCGTGTCGGGCACCGACCCCTCCGGCACGGTGGTGCTGTACGCGGGCGGGGAGCGGCTGGACGCGCAGCGCCGCGTCCTGGGCGAACCGCCCCTGGTGGACGGCGCGGTGCTGTCCCTCCAGGTGCCGGGCGAGGACCACGCGCCCCTGGACGGCGCGGCCGCGCGGCTGCACGTGGTGGCCGGCCCGGACGCGGGCGGGGTCCACCTGTTGCATCCGGGACGGATCAGTATCGGCCGTTCCGCGGACGCCGACGTCCCGCTGGACGACCCGGACGTGTCCCGCCTGCACTGCGCGGTGACCGTCACGGACGGCGGCCGGGTGACGGTCGCGGACCTGGGCTCCACCAACGGCACGACCCTGGACGGCTCCGAGGTCGGCTCCCGCCCGGTCCGCCTGTCGCCGGGGGCGCTGCTGCGGCTGGGTGAGTCGTCGCTGCGGCTGACGGCGGGGCCGCCCCCGGCTGACGGGACCCCGCTGCCCACCGCTCCCGACGGCGAGGGCCACCTCCGGGTGTCCCCCGCGGGCGCGGCGCCCTGGGTGGCGGAGGACGGGCCGGCGGCCTCGTCCGGCGACCGGCCGGTGCCGCGCCAGGCGTCCCGCCCGGCCCCGGGCGGAGCCGGACCGTCGGGCCCGGGCGGTGCCGTGGCCGTCGGCGGCCCGGTGACGGCCGGCCCGCGCGGCGGGGCCGGCGCCCCCGGCGCGGACGGCACCCGGCAGGCCACGCCCCCGCGCGGCACCCCCGTGGGCGGCGCCCATACGGGCCCGGGCACTCCCGGCGCCCATACGGAGCCCGGCGCCCACGGCACCCCGGCGGGATCCGCCACCCCGGGCGCCCCTGCCGACACCGTCGCCCCCACGGGACCCGGCACCCCGGCGGGATCCGCCACCCCGGGCGCCCCCGCCCTCCCCGGGTCGCCCGCCGACACCGCCGTACCGCCGCGCAGGCGGGGCATAGGCGCCTGGGCGCGGCGGCTGGCGGGCGGGCGCGCCGACGGGCAGACCGGGGCGCCGGGCGGGCAGGGCCCCACGGCCCTCGCGCGCGGCACCGGCCAGGAGACCTGGCCCGACCCCGCCGCCGTGCTGCTCACCGCGCTCGGGCCCGGGCCGCGCCTGTGGGAGCGGGGCCCCGGTCACCCGGAGGCGCTGGTCGTGCGGCTGGGCACCACCGACCGGGCCGAGCTGGCCGCCGTGCCGGTCACGGTGGGCCTGCACGAGGCCGGTTCGCTCGGCCTCGCCGGGCCCCGGCCGCGGCTGCTGGGCCTGACCCGTTCCGTCGTCGCGCAGCTCGCCGCGCTGCACCCGCCCACCGACCTGGAGATCGTGCTGATCAGCGGGGCGGGCCGCAAGCGCGAGTGGAGCTGGCTCGGCTGGCTGCCGCACGTGCGCCCGGCCCACGGCCAGGACTGCCGGCTGCTCCTCGCGTACGACCGGGAGCAGGCCGACGCCCGGACGGCCGAGCTCACCCGGCGGCTGGACGACGGGCCGCTCGGGCCCGGCTGGGCGAGCGCCGACCGCGCGTCCGTCGCCGAGGCCGCCCGGCGGCACCGCGCGGAGGACGGGAGGTGCACGGTGGTGATCGTGGACGGTGACCCCGGTTCCGCCGCGCTGCGCGAGACGACCGCGCGGCTGGCCGGGGCGGGGCCGGCCGCCGGTATCCACCTCGTCTGCCTGGCCGAGACCCCGGCGGCCTCACCCGTGTCCCCGGTCATGGAGACGTACGAGACGGCGTGCGCCGCGTCGCCGGCTTTCCGCGAGTGCGGGGCCGCCGCGCTGCTGTCCGGTGACGTGGCGACCGCGCTGCGCCTGATGCGCACGGCCGGCGGGCAGCCCGCCGGTCACGGCACGGTCGGCACCCTGGACGCGGTCTCCCCCGCCTGGGCCGAGCGGTTCGCGCGGGCCCTCGCCCCGCTGCGGGCGACGCCCGCGGCGCACCCCGGCGCCGCCGCCGGTGCCCTCCCGGCCGGCCGCGCCACCGCCCTGCCGCTGCCCCCCTCGGCCCGGCTGCTGGACGAGCTGGGGCTCGCCCGGGCGACCCCCGCGTCCCTGATGGCCCGCTGGGCCTCGGCGCCGGACGGCACCGCCGTGCTGGGCACCGGCCCGCGCGGGCCCCTGGCCGTGGACCTCACCACGGAGGGCCCGCACCTGCTGGTCGAGGGCCCCGCGGGCAGCGGCCGCACCGAACTGCTCCGGTCGATCGCCGCGTCGCTGGCGGCCGCGTCCCGCCCCGACCGGCTGGGGCTGCTCCTCGTCGACGGGGCGGGGGGCGAGCGCGGCGAAGGGCTCGCGCCCTGCACCGAGCTGCCGCACGCCACCGAGCACCTGGTGGCCTCCGACCCGGTGCGCATGCGGGAGTTCGCCCAGGCGCTCGGGGCGGAGCTCAAGCGCCGCGCCGAGCTGCTGGGCCGTCAGGAGTTCACCGAGTGGCACACCCAGCGGGAGGTCGCGGACCGCATGGTCGGTCCGCGCCGGCCCGTGGACCAGGGCCGGCCCGCCGGCCAGGGTGACGTGGACACCGCGCCGAGCGGGACGCTGCGGCTGCGTCCCGCGTCCCGTACCGCCGCGGACGAGGTCCCGCCCCCGCTGCCGCGCCTGGTCGTCCTGGTCGACGACTACGACGCCCTGGTCGCCCCCGCGCTCGGCAGCCCCGGGCGCCCGGCGGCCGGGTCGGTCGTGCGGGCGCTGGAGGCCGTGGCCCGGGACGGCCACCGGCTGGGCGTGCACCTGGTGGTGTCGTCCGGCCGCCCGGACCGCACCGCCGACACGGAGCCGGCCCGCCGGTCGAGGCTGCGGGTGGTGCTGGACGCCCCGGCCGCCGCCCCGGGGCCGGACGTCCCCGTTCCGGGGCGCGGCCGGCTGGGTCACCCGGATGGCCGGGTGACGCCCTTCCAGGGCGGCCGGGTCACCGGGCGCATTCCCCGTACGGCGACGCAGCGGCCCACCGTGGTGCCGCTGGAGTGGGAGCGGATGGGCGATCCGCCGACCCGCCGCCCGGTGCGGGAGCTGGGCAACGGACCGACGGACCTGGCCCTGCTGGCGAGCGCGCTGGAGCGGGCGGCCCGGTCGGTGGGCGCGGCCCCGCTGCCGCCGCTCGTCCCCGCCGTGCGCCCCTGAGGCCCCGGGCCCGACGCCCAGCGGTGTGATCGACGTCACAAGCGCATCACGATCACCCACTCGGCCCGCAAGGCGGTATTGCGACGCCCGTGCGCCGGGCGTAGACCTGATCGCACGGGACGAGCACGGGCACAGGAGAGACGGGGCAGTGATGCGCAGAACTCTTCGTACACGCGGGGCCGTGACGGCGATGGCGGTGGCCGGCGCTCTGGCGCTGGCCGGCTGTGGGGGCGGGGACGGCGGGTCGGGCGGGTCCCGTCCCACCGAGGGCACGGGGCAGGAGGCCTCCCCCACGGTCGGGCTCCCCAAGCTGGACGGCCAGAAGGTCCAGGTCGTGGCCGTCTGGACCGGCCCGGAGCAGAAGGCCTTCACCAAGGTTCTCGACGAGTTCGAGAAGCGCACCGGCGCGACGGTCTCCTACGTCCCCACCCAGGACGCGATGCTCAACTACATCGGCACGAAGATCGCGGGTGGTTCCCCGCCGGACGTGGCCATGCTCCAGCAGGTCGGGGCGCTCAAGCAGGCCGTGGACCGCAAGTGGGCCAAGCCGCTGGGCGCCGCCGCCAAGGCGGAGCTGGCGAAGAACTTCTCCAAGGGCTGGCAGGACCTCGGCTCGGTGAACGGCACCCAGTACGGGGTGTACTTCAAGGCCGCCAACAAGTCGCTGGTCTGGTACAACACCGCCGTGTTCGACAACGCGGGCGCCTCGGAGCCGAAGACGTGGAAGGAGTTCCTGTCGACGGCCGAGACGATCTCCGCGTCCGGCGTGCCCCCGGTGTCGATCGGCGGTGCGGACGGCTGGACCCTCACCGACTGGTTCGAGAACATCTACCTCTCCCAGGCGGGGCCGGAGAAGTACGACCAACTGGCCAAGCACGAGATCAAGTGGACCGACCCGTCCGTCACCCGGGCCCTCACCACGCTCGCCGAGCTCTTCGGCAAGCCGAACCTGATCGCGGGCGGCGCGGACGGAGCACTCCAGACGGAGTTCCCCAAGTCGGTGACCCAGACCTTCACCGGCGGTGACCAGCCGAAGGCCGCCATGGTCTTCGAGGGCGACTTCGTGTCGATCAACATCGCCCAGACGAAGGCCGAGATCGGCAAGGACGCCAAGGTGTTCCCGTTCCCCGCCGTGGGCTCGGAGGCTCCCGTCGTGACCGGTGGCGACGTGGCGGTGGGGCTGACCTCCAAGCCCGCCACGCAGGCCCTGCTCACCTATCTGGCCTCCCCGGACGCCGCGAAGATCTGGGCGGCGGAGGGCGGGTTCCTCTCGCCCAACAAGGCCATGGACGTGGCGGCGTACCCGAACGACGTCCAGCGCGGCATCGCCAAGGCGCTGATCGCGGCCGGGGACGACTTCCGCTTCGACATGTCCGACCAGATGCCGCAGTCGTTCGGCGGCACGCCCGGCAAGGGCGAGTGGAAGGCGCTCCAGGACTTCCTGAAGAACCCGAAGGACATCGCGGCGATCCAGCAGCGGCTGGAGACCGACGCGGCCAAGGCGTTCAAGAGCTGACGCGGTGGCCGCGGCGACGGCGGGGGGCGCGGCGCGACCGGAGCCCCCCGCTCCCCCTGGGACGCGCAAGAGCGTGACCGGCACCCGCACACTCGTCGCGGCAGCGTTCCTGCTGCCCGCCCTGGTGCTGCTGGGCGCGCTCGTGGTCTACCCGATCGGGTACTCGGTCTACCGGTCGTTCTTCGACCAGTCCGGCAGTTCGTTCGCCGGGCTCGACAACTACGTCGAGATCTTCACCGACGACACCATCCTCACCGCCGTCAGGAACAACGCCATCTGGGTGGTGGTCGCGCCGACCGTCGCCACGGTGCTCGGCCTGATCTTCGCGGTCCTCACCGAACGGGTCCGCTGGGGCACGGCGTTCAAGCTGATCGTCTTCATGCCGATGGCGATCTCGATGCTCGCCGCGGGCATCATCTTCCGGCTGGTGTACGAGCAGGACCCCGACCGCGGCATCGCCAACGCCGTCTGGGTGGGCGTGCACGACACGTTCTCCGAGTCCGCCGGGTACCCGGGGGCGCGCCCGCTGCCGGTGCATCCGCTCCGGCCGGCGGGAGGAGGCGCGTTCATCACCAAGGAACCGGTGCGGGCGGGTACCCCGGTGGAGCTGCCGCTGGTGGGTGTGGCGCCCGCCAGGATGCCGGGTGACGCGCGGCCGGCGAAGGCGGCGGCACCGGAGGCCGGGAAGGTCACCGGCACCGCCTGGCTGGACTTCTCGCGGGGCGGCGGCGGCACGCCCAACGCCGTCGACGCCAAGGAGCTGGGCCTGAAGGGCCTGAAGGTGGAGGCCGTCCGGGACGGCCGGGTCATCGCCACGGCGACCGCCGGAGCCGACGGCTCGTTCTCGCTGCCCGAGGAGGCGGACGGCGCCCGCCTGCGGCTCCCGGAGAGCAACTTCCACGAGCCGTACAACGGCGTCGACTGGCTCGGCCCCGCCCTGGTCACACCGGCCATCATCGGCAGTTACGTGTGGATGTGGGCGGGCTTCGCGATGGTGCTGATCGCGGCGGGGCTGGCGGGGCTGCCGCGCGAGCTGCTGGAGGCGGCGCGCGTGGACGGTGCCAACGAGTGGCAGGTCTTCCGCCGGGTGACCGTTCCGCTGCTCGCACCGGTCCTGGCGGTCGTCCTGGTCACGCTGATGATCAACGTACTGAAGATCTTCGACCTGGTCTTCATCATCGCGCCCGGTTCGGTGCAGGACGATGCGAACGTCCTGGCGCTGCAGCTCTACCGGTCCTCGTTCGGCACGGACGCCCACCTCGGTGTGGGCAGCGCCATCGCCGTACTCCTGCTGCTGCTGGTGATCCCCGTGATGCTCTTCAACATCCGGCGCATGCGAAGGGAGACGCGGCGATGAGCGGCACCGGTACGGTCGTGAAGGCGAAGCGGTCGCTCGGGGCGCGTCTGGCCGCCGGGGCCGGCGGTGGCGCCATGCGGGTCTTCCTCGTCGTGGTGGCGCTGTTCTGGCTGATGCCGACGGTCGGCCTGCTGGTGTCGTCGTTGCGCGATCCGGTCGACATCAACGCGAGCGGCTGGTGGCAGGTCTTCACCGCCCCGGCCCAGCTCACCACGTCCAACTACGCGAGCATCCTCCGCAACGACACCATCACGGACTCCCTCCTGGCCACCGTCCTGATCACGGTGCCCGCGACCGTCCTGGTCGTGGTGATCGGCTCGCTCGCCGGGTACGCCTTCGCGTGGATGGAGTTCCCGGGCCGCGACTGGTGGTTCCTGGGTGTGGTGGGGCTCCTGGTGGTGCCCGTGCAGGTGGCGCTCGTGCCCGTGTCGAAACTGTTCGGCGTGATCGGCATCTTCGAGACCACGCTCGGTGTGGTGCTCTTCCACGTCGCCTTCGGCCTGCCGTTCGCGATCTTCCTGCTGCGGAACTTCTTCGCGGAGATCCCCCGGGAGCTCCTGGAGGCCGCCAGGCTGGACGGGGCGGGCGAGATCGGGCTGTTCGTACGGGTGGTCATGCCGCTCGGCGGCCCGGCCATCGCCTCGCTCGGCATCTTCCAGTTCCTGTGGGTGTGGAACGACATGCTGATCGCGCTGATCTTCGCCAACTCCGAGTCGCCACCGATCACGGTGGCGCTCCAGCAGCAGGTGCGGCAGTTCGGCAACAACATCGACGTGCTGGCGCCCGGTGCGTTCGTGTCCATGGTGATCCCGCTCGCCGTGTTCTTCGCCTTCCAGCGGCAGTTCGTCTCCGGGGTCATGGCGGGCGCGGTCAAGTGACCGCCGGGCGGGACGCGTCCGGGCGGGGCGACCGGACGCGTGCCGCTGCGGTACGGGTGAGCCACCGGATCCCCCGTATGCCACGGCGGGCGTAACCCGGTCGGTTCATCCGACGTTCCCGGGCCATGCCCCGGTTCAGCGTCATCGTCCCCGCGTACAAGGTCCAGGCGTATCTGCACGAGTGCCTGGAGTCGGTGCTCTCCCAGTCCTTCGAGGACGTGGAGCTGATCGCCGTGGACGACTGCTCGCCCGACGGCTGCGGGGCGGTGATCGACGAGTTCGCCGCCCGGGACCGCCGGGTCGTCGCCGTCCACCTGCCCGAGAACGCCGGGCTGGGGCCCGCCCGCAACGCCGGGCTCGCCCGGGCGACCGGCGACTACGTCCTCTTCCTGGACGGTGACGACACCTTCGTACCGGGTGCCCTCCAGGCCGTCGCCGACCGCCTCAAGGAGACCGGCTCGCCCGACCTCCTGGTGTACGACTACGCCCGCGTCTACTGGTCGGGGGAGGCGGTGCGCCACGAGTTCCGCAGCCACCTCTCCGAGGCCGGCCCGGCGCCCTTCCCGCTGACCGAGCGGCCGGGGCTGCTGAAGGTGCTGATGGTGGTGTGGAACAAGGCGTACAAGCGGGAGTTCCTGGAGCGCGAGGGGTTCACCTTCCCGCCCGGGTTCTACGAGGACACCCCGTGGACGTACCCGGCGCTGATGGCCGCCGGGTCGATCGCGACCCTCGACCGGGTGTGCGTGCACTACCGCCAGCGCCGCACCGGTTCCATCCTGCGCACCACCAGCCCCCGGCACTTCGACCTGTTCGAGCAGTACGAGCGGGTCTTCGCGTTCATCGACGCCCGTCCCGAGCTGGCCCGCTGGCGGCCGGTGCTGTTCCGGCGCATGGCCGACCACTTCACCTCCGTCTTCTCCGCGCCCGGCCGCCTGCCGCGCGGCACCCGCGCCGACTTCTTCCGCCGCGCCCGCCGCCACTACCGCCGTTTCCGCACGCGCGGCGCCACCCCCAAGGCCACGACCCGGCTGCGGCACGCCCTGGTCCGGTTCGGCAGCCACCGCACCTACCGGGCGATCACGGCCGCCCGCGGGTACCTGAAGCGGGCCGTGCGGTGGGCCGCGTGGACCGCCCGGGCCGTGCGGGGCGCCCTGCTCCAGCTCCACTACCGGATCCAGCTCTGCCTGCCGGTGCGCGAGGACCGGGCGGTGTTCGCCGCGTACTGGAACCGGGGGTACGCGTGCAGCCCGGCCGCGATCGAGGAGCGGGTGCGGGAGCTGGCCCCCGGGGTGCGGACCGCCTGGGTGTGCGCGCCCGAGCACGCCCACACCGTGCCGCCCGCGACGCGCCGGCTGCGCCCGGGGTCGGCGGCGTACTGGACCGCGCTGGCCCGCTCCAAATACCTGGTCAACAACGTCAACTTCGACCGGCGGCTGGTCAAGCGGCGCGGCCAGCTCCTGATCCAGACCCAGCACGGCACCCCGCTCAAGCACATGGGCCTGGACCTCCAGTACCGGCCGGCGGCCGCGCGGGACACGGACTTCGCCCAGCTCCTGCGCAACATCGACAAGTGGGACGCCCTGGTGTCCGCCAACCGCCACTCCAGCCTGGTGTGGGAGCGGGTCTACCCGGCCGCGTACCGCGTGCTGGAGTTCGGCTCGCCGCGCAACGACGTCTTCCAGCGGGCGACCGCCACCGACGTGGCCCTGCTGCGCGAGTCGCTGCGCATCCCCGAGGGGCACACGGCGATCCTCTACGCCCCCACGCACCGCGACTACGTGCGCCCGCAGCCACGGCTGCTGGACCTGGAACGGCTGCTGCTGGCCCTCGGCCCCCGGTTCGTGATCCTGGCCCGCGCCCACCCCACCCACGGCGCTCCGTTCGCCACGGACGGCAACCCCCGCATCATCGACGTGTCCGGGCACGCCTGCGTGGAGAGCCTGTGCCTGGCGTCGGACGCGCTGCTGACGGACTACTCGTCGCTGATGTTCGACTACGCGGGCCTCGACCGGCCGATCGTGGTGCACACCGAGGACTGGGCGGCGTACGACGCGGCCCGCGGCACCTACTTCGACCTGCGGGCCTTCCCGCCGGGCGCGGTCGCCCGCACCGAGGACGAGCTGATCGACATCTTCGCCGGCGGCCACTGGCGCGGCTCGCGCTCCGCGCAGTTGCGGGCCGCGTTCCGGGCGCGCTTCTGTCCGTACGACGACGGGTACGCGGCCGAGCGGGTGGTGCGGCACCTGTTCCTGGGCGAGGACCCGGCGGCCCTGCCGCCCGTCGTCCCGCTGGAGGAGCGCCGCCCCGCCCCGTCGATGGACGGGGCGGGTCAGGCCCTGTTCCCCACGCCGCGCTGAGCGCCGGCACGGGGCGCGCCCCCGGGCGCTACGGGCCGACCAGGGCCTTGGCGGCCCGGCGGACCGGGCCCTGCCGCACGACGGGTCCCAGCAGCCGGCCCATCGCCCCGCCCGGCCGCCAGCGGAGCTGGAGCCGCCCCGCGTCCCGGCCCTCCGGCTCCACCATGACGCGGTGCCGCCCCGCTCCGGCCACCTCGAAGGGCGCGAAGTCCAGCGGGGCGAGCAGCACCCCGGTGTGGGCCGAGCGCCCGTCGGTGACCCCCAGGACGGGGTGCCGCACGCCCCGGAAGCCGTGCAGGGGCAGCGACGCGGCGGCCGGGTCGAGCCGGACGGCGCCCTCGAAGACGCCCCGCCCCGCGGGGTCCATCCGCAGCGGCACGGTCAGCCGCCGCCCGGCGGGCGAGACGTGCAGCCGCGCGGGCAGCGGGGCCAGCGGGAGGCGCCGCCCCGGGTCGTAGGTGCGTACCTCCAGGTCCACGGCGCCGCCGTCGGCGCGGGCGACCCGGGTGATCTCGTGCCGGAACCGGGCGAACCCGAACGGGCAGCCCGCCAGGTCCAGTTCCGTCAGGTCGAGGTCGTCCCGCCCGGCCCCGGTGCGCGGCAGGGCGCTCCCCCAGTAGGTGCGGCCGCGCCCGTCGGTGACCGTCTCGCGCGGCCCGACGGGGTGCGTCAGGCCCCGGGCGGCGAGCCGGGCCTCCTCGTACCGCCGCTCCCGCAGCAGGCCCAGCACGATCCGCTCGTCCCTGCGCATCCGGGCGAAGGCGGCGGCGGACAGTCCGTCCAGGTACGGCAGGACCTCCGCGGCGAACTCCTCGACCCAGCCGGGCTCGCGGTAGGGCAGGTCACCGGCGTACAGGCGCAGGTCGTGGGAGAGGAACTTGTGGTCCTTCTCCTCCCGTACCGCGTCCGGCACGCCCTGCCCGGCCAGGAAGTCGTCGATCAGCCGCGCGATGGTGACCCGGTCGCGGACGTTGGTGATCAGGTGGCGCCGGTTGGAAATGGTCGCGGCGTCGGCCGTCGCGTAGGGGGCGATGTACCAGCGGTAGACCGGTTCGGTGATGACGGTGAAGGCACGGGCCAGGGTGTAGGCGCGGGCGGAGAAGAGCTGGTCCTCGTAGTGCACGCCCTCGGGGAAGCGGAGGGCGTGCCGGTCCAGGAACTCCTTGCGGTACATCTTGTTGGTCGACAGCGGCTCGAACAGCAGCCGGGGCTCCTCCGCGATGCCCCGCACCGTGCGCCGCCGGGCGAACAGGTGGGCCATCCAGGGGGAGACGTCCCCGGTGTCGGTGCGCACCCGCTCGACCGCCCCCATCGCGAAGTCGGCGTCCTCGCCGGTGAGCGCGGCGAGGAGCAGTTCGCAGGCGCGCGGCGGGAGTTCGTCGTCGCTGTCGAGGAACATCAGGTGCGGGGCCCGGGCGGTCTCCAGGGCGCGGTTGCGGGGCGTGCCGCAGCCGCCGCTGTTGCGCTCCAGCCGCAGGACGCGGATGCGGTCGTCCTGGGCGGCCAGTTCGGCGGCGACCCGCGGGGTGGCGTCGGTGGAGTGGTCATCGCTGATGACGATCTCGATGTCGCGGTGGGTCTGGGCGCGTACGGAGGCGACGGCGCGCGGCAGCCGTTCGGCGTCGTTGTGGACGATGACGGTGACGGTCACGTCGGGGGCGGCGGTCATCGGAGCGTGGCCTCCTCGGGGGTGGGGGCGGGGGTGCGCCGCTCCAGGGGCAGGACGGGCGGCAGGCTCTCCTCGCCCTCGCCGAGGAAGACGCGGCGGACGACCCGTTCGGCGGCCCGGCCGTCGTCGTACTCGCAGAACCGCAGCCGGAAGTCGTGGCGCTGCTTGGCCGCGGCCTCGTCGCACCAGGTGCCGTCGCGCAGGACCTCGGTGAGCTCGTCCTGGCCACGGGTGACGTGGCCGGGCGGTTCGGCGGTGATGTCGAAGTAGACGCCGCGGGTGGCGGTGTAGGTCTCCCAGTCGTCGGTGAGCAGGACGACGGGCCGGTCGAGGTTGGCGTAGTCGAACATGACCGACGAGTAGTCGGTGATGAGCCCGTCGGAGGCCAGGGCGAGTTCCTCGACGGGCTCGTAGCCGGTGACGTCGAGGACGCGGTCGTGGCGGGGGCCGGGGAGCCGGTCGTGGAAGTAGTGGCCGCGCACCAGCAGGACGGTGTCGTCGCCGAGGTCGTCGGCGAGGCGGGGCAGGTCGAGGCGGGGCGTCCAGCGGGTGCGGGGCTCGTGGTCGCGGTGGGTGGGCGCGTACAGCAGGGCGCGGCGGCCGGGTTCGATGCCGAGCCGGGCGCGGGCGGCGCGGACGTCGGCGGCGGTGGCCCGGTAGTGGACGTCGTTGCGGGGATAGCCGTAGTCGAGGGACCGGTAGCCGGCGGGGTAGGCCCGCTGCCAGGTCTCGGTGGAGTAGCTGTTGGCCGAGAGGCTGTAGTCCCAGCGGTCCACGCGCTCCAGGAGGGCGTCGAGGTTGAGGCCCTGGGCGGCGGCGGGGTGGTCGCGCTGGTCGACGCCCATCCGCTTGAGCGGGGTGCCGTGGTGGGTCTGGAGGTGGACGGTGCCGGGGCGCTTGACGACGCCGTTGGGGAAGTTGACGTTGTTGACCAGGTACTTGGCGCGGGCGAGGACGTCCCAGTAGCGGGGGGTGCCGGGCAGGACGTGGTCGGTGCCGGGCGGCAGCAGCGGGACGCGGCCGGGTTCGACGATCCACACCTGGCGGATGTCGGGGGCCAGTTCGGCGAGTTCGGCGGCGATGGCGGCGGGGTTGCAGTGGACGCCGCGGCCCCAGTACGCGGAGAAGACGGCGAGGTCCTGGTCGATGCCGCGGCGCAGCCGGCGCTGGTAGCGGTGGCGGGCGCGGGCGGCGGCGAGCCGTTCGGCGCGGGTGGCCGCGGTGCCGGCGGCGGAGCGGCGCTTGTCGTTGGCGATGCGCAGCAGCCGGTAGCCGAGGTGGGCGCCGCGGCCGAGGAGCACGTGGCGGACGCCGTCGAGGCCGCCGGGGCGCTGGTGGCCCTCGGGGCGGAAGCGGGCGGTGTGGCGGGCGGCGTGCCGGAAGTAGTCGGCGAGCAGGGCGGGCGGCAGTTCGTCGCGCCGGGCGAGGGTGGCCAGGTAGTCGCCGACCATCCGGTCGTAGAGCCGGGCGCGCAGCGCGGGGGGCGCGGACGCGGCGTGGGCGAGCTGGTGGAGGCGTTCGTACTGGCCGAAGGCGGCGAAGTGCTGCTCGGGTCCGGCCGCGCGGCGCTGGGCGGGGCGGTCCTTGTGGCGGACGAGGCCGACGGTGGTGCAGGTGGTGATGCGGCGGGCGAGGAGGAGGACGGCGTAGGAGAGGTACAGCTCGTCGTGGCCCTCGGTGCCGGTCAGGTCGGGGTGTTCGGCCAGGAGCCGGGCGCTGATGAGGCGGTTGCCGAGGTGGGGGGCGACGTCCAGCAGCGCGGGCCGGTCGGCGAGCGTGGTGGGGCCGGTGCCAGCGAGGAGGTCGGTGGAGCCGCTGGGCACGGCGTCGTCCCACCAGTGGGCGTGGTGGTGGTCCATGAGCAGGACGTCCGGGGCGTCGCGGAGGGTGCCGAGGCGGGCGGTGAGAGCGGCGGCCGCACCGTCGGGGAGCCGGTCGGTGGCGGGGTGGAGGAACTGGAGGTACGCGCCGGTGGCGGCGTGGGCGGCGGCGGCCCGGGCGGTGGCGGCGGGCGCGTCGGGGGCGACCGGCACGACGGTGACGCGCGGGTCGCGCAGTTCGTGGACGGTGGCCAGGGCCCGTGCGGGGCCGTCGGTGTCGGGGACGGTGACGACGATGTCGAGGTCGGGCGGCGTCTGGGCGGTGACGCCGTCCAGGCAGGCGCGGAGCCGGCCGAGGGGCGCGTGGCCGGACACGATGACGCTGAGTGCGGGCATGGGCGTTCGGTCCTTCTGAAGTGGATCAGTTCCGTTGGCCGAGGAAGACCGTCACGAGGCCGGCCACCACGAGCAGCGAGCCGGCCCAGGTCCACACCGAGGTCCGCTCGTGCAGCAGCGTCGAGCCGGCGAGCACGATCAGCAGGTAGCCGAGGGCGTTGAAGGGGTACGCGATGGACAGCGGGACCCGGGCGAGGGTGGACATCCAGGCGACGGCGGAGATCGCGAAGACGGCGAGGCCCAGCATCACCCAGGGGGTGGTCGCGGCGCGTACGGCCAGGGAGCCGCCGGTCTTGCCGGTGGCGGTGGCGGCGGTCTCCATGCCGTGCTTGAGCATGATCTGGCCGGCGGCGGAGGAGAACACCGCGAACAGCAGCAGGGTGAAACCGGGCAGGGTCAACGTCCGCCTCTCACACGCCGACGCGGTCGGCCGCGGTGGTGTCGTCGGGGACGAACTGACGGTTGAGGATGTCCTGGACATCGATGTGCTCCCCAGCGATGATCGTCCGCGCCGCATGCGGGGTGAGCAGTGCGACGTACTGGTAGCCGAAGAGGGTGGGCCGCAGGCGGGTCAGCAGCCGGGAGGTCCCGCCGAGCGCCCGGGACAGCGGCCCGCGGCCGAGCACGGACCAGAAGGGCGCTCCGGTGGCGACGATGGACAGCACGTCGTACCCGGCGGCGCGCACGGTGCGGCGGAGGCTGGCGCGGCTGAAGAACCGCAGGTGGGTCTCATCGAGGATGCCGCGCCGGTCGTAGTCGAAGATGCCGAGCGCGACGCGCAGCCGGGAGTACCAGTGGCCGAAGTTCGGTACGGACAGCAGGACGTGTCCGTCGGGGCGGAGCGCGCCGCGCAGTTCGGCGAGGAGGCGTTCGGGGCGCGAGAGGTGTTCGATCACGTCGCCGGCGACGACGTAGTCGTACCCCTCGCCGATGCCGTCGGGCAGGCCCTCCTCCAGGTCGGCGAGGAAGAAGCCGCCGGAGCACCTGTCCCGTACGCCCTCGACCTCGACGCGGTCGATGCCGGTGACGGTGTGGCCGAGGGCTTCGAGGTGCCCGGCGAACACGCCGCCGGAGCAGCCGACGTCGAGGACGCGGCCGGGCGGCAGGTCGCGCATCCGGTCCAGGATGACGGCGTGGGAGGAGCCGTCGCCCTCCTTGAAGGCGTACTCGACGGGCTTGGGGATCCACCCGCAGGTCCCGAAGCCCTTCTTCGCCAGCCGGTACTCCAGGACGTCCTTGACGACGTCCTTGGCGTAGCGCATGCCGTTGACGTAGCAGATCTCGTCGCCGTAGTAGGTGGGGATGGGGATCTCGCGGATGCGCATGCCGGCGTCGGCCATCTGGACGATGATCTGGGTGTCGAAGTCGAAGGCGTCGGTGTTGCGGTCGATGGGCAGCCGCCGCAGGGCGTCGACCTGGTAGGCCCGGTAGCCGGAGTGGAACTCGGTGAGGTCCGAGCCGAGGAGCCGGTTCTCGAAGCGGGTGAGGACGCGGTTGCCGAGCCATTTGTAGAACGGCATGCCGCCGCGGAGGGCGTCCCCGGGGCGCATCATGCGTGACCCGAAGACCGCCTCGCACTCGCCGCGTTCGAGGGGTTCGACCATCCGGGGCAGCAGTTCGGGGGCGTACTGCCCGTCGCCGTGCAGCAGGACGACGATGTCCAGTCCGCGCTCGGCGGCGAGCGCGTACCCGGCCTTCTGGTTGCCGCCGTAGCCGAGGTTCTTGGTGTGCCGCATGACGACGGTCGGCGGCATCCCGTCGAGCTGGGACCAGCGGCAGCCGGCGGTGAACGTCGCGTCGTGGCTGGCGTCGTCGAGGATGAGGATCTCGGCGATCCTGGGCCGGAAGTCGGCGGGGATCCGGTCGAGGGTCTTCTCCAGCGTCGCTTCCGCGTTGTACGCCACCACCAGGATCCCGATCCTGGGGCTGCTGCTTCGGCTGCTCTGGCCTTCCGTCACGGGCTTCTCCACTCTCGCGGGGGGTCGGGGGCAGGTCAGTCGGCGGGGTGCCGTGCGGGGCTCGCGGCCGGTGGGGCGGGCGCGGCGGCGGCCTGGCGGGCGGGTGGGAGCGGGGTCGTGGGAGCGGGCCGGGGACGGGCGGCGAGGGCCGCGTGGAGCGCGGAGGCCACGCACACGGCGAGGACGGCCCAGCCCAGGGCGCCGAAGGCCATCTCGGTGTCCGTCCAGTGCACCGGGCGCTGCCCGGAGTAGACCGAGGCGGCGACGGAGCCGACGACGACCGCGTACGCCAGGCCCTGCCACAGGCCGACGACGAACAGCCCGGCCGCCGGCCACGCCAGGTACTGCACGCCCGAGGCGGTGCTCAGCAACAGCAGCAGTCCGAGGGTGACGGCGACGGCGAGCGGGGCGTCCGCCGGGCGCCGCCAGGCCAGCCAGACGCCGACGGCCATGATGGCGGCGACGATCAGGAAGTGGCCGTCGCCGCGCAGGAGCTGGACGTACGGCTCGGGCACGCCCGCCCAGCGGGCGAAGCGGACGATGCCCCAGAAGCTGAAGTTGCCGCCCGCGTACTCCAGCACCTTCGCCTTCAGCCCGCCCGGTACGGTCGCGATCACCGGCCCCCACACGGCGAGGAACAGGGCCCCGGCCGCGGCGGTGAACCGCAGCAGGACGGGGCGGCCCCCGGTGCGCCAGGCGGCGGCGAAGAGCAGCGGCACCGCGACGACGGGGATGAGCTTGACGCTGACGCACAGCGTCGCCGCGAGCCCGGCCGCCACCGGCCTGCTCCGGTCGACGAGCAGGTGGACGGCGGCGAACGCGAACATCACGGCGACCGAGTCGGTGTTGCCGTGGTAGCCGGAGGTGGCCACGAGCACCGGGCACAGCGCCGCGCCCAGGGCGCACAGCACCGCCGTGCGCAGCCGGGCGGCCCGCCGCCGTACGATCGCGAAGACCAGCAGCACGGTGATGAAGTCGGCCAGGCAGGCCGGGAAGCGGATCAGCGGCCGCCACGGCACCCCGTGCTGCGCCAGCCACTCCAGCCCCAGCAGCATCCAGCTCGCCAGCGGCGGGTGGTTGTAGACCGGCAGCCACGGCAGCGGCTCGGCGTAGATGCGCACCGGGTCCGTCCGGGCGATGGCCCGGGCGAAGCCCCAGAAGAACCGCACGTCGGCGGGCCCGCGCGTGTGCGCCGCGAGCGCCGTCTTCGCGACGAACGCGACTGCCGCGACGACGATGACGACGATCCGGGCTTTCCGTACGTCCCAGGACAGAGACGACATTCGGACGTTCATGGTGGCCGAACGTAGCAATACCGACCACACGTAGCGAAGCACCTATAAGCGTACTTAAGCCGCACGGAAGTTCACCGCATGGGTGTCGTGTGGGCGTTGTCGCGTCGGGGCGAATCGCCGAATCACACGTATGGCCCACGGGGGCACGTAATTCGTGGCGCTCAACTCTCGTTCACAACCTGCACCTTGTCCCCGTCAGCCCGAGGCAGACAGGCAGGCCAGTGAAGTGAAAGCTCTCGTACTCTCCGGAGGCGCCGGCACCCGGCTGCGCCCCATCACGCACACCTCCGCCAAGCAGCTCGTCCCCGTGGCCAACAAGCCGGTGCTCTTCTACGGGCTGGAGGCGATCGCCGCCGCCGGGATCCGCGAGGTCGGCATCATCGTCGCCCCCGACACCGCCGGCGAGATCCGGGCGGCCGTCGGCGACGGGTCGCGCTTCGGCCTCGCCGTCACGTACATCCCCCAGCACGCCCCGCTCGGCCTCGCGCACGCGGTGCTGATCGCCCGGGAATTCCTCGGGGACGACGACTTCGTCATGTACCTCGGGGACAACTTCGTCGTCGGCGGGATCACCGACCTGGTCGAGGAGTTCCGCGCCGCCCGCCCCGCCGCGCGGATCCTGCTCACCAAGGTCCCCGACCCCCGCGCCTTCGGCGTCGCCGAGCTCGACGTCGACGGGCGGGTGGCCCGGCTGGAGGAGAAGCCCCAGGACCCCCGCAGCGACCTGGCGCTCGTCGGGGTCTACCTCTTCACGCCCGCCGTGCACGAAGCGGTGCGCTCCATCGAGCCGTCCGCGCGCGGCGAGCTGGAGATCACCGACGCCATCCAGTGGCTCATCGACGAGCGGCGCACCGTCACCTCGACCATCGTCTCCGGCTACTGGAAGGACACCGGCAACGTGGCCGACATGCTGGAGGTCAACCGGTCCGTCCTGGAGCTGCTCACCCCGCTCAACGAGGGCACTGTCGACGCCGCCACCGAGATCATCGGCCGCGTCCGCATCGGCGGCGGCGCGACCGTGCGGGCCTCGCGGATCGTCGGCCCGGTCATCATCGGCGCGGGCACGGTCGTGGAGAACTCCTACATCGGCCCGTCCACGTCCATCGCGGAGGACTGCCGGGTCACGGACAGCGAGATCGAGTACTCCATCGTGCTCAGCGGCTCGTCCCTGCACGGCGTGGGGCGCGTCGAGGCGTCCCTGATCGGCCGTAACGTCGAGATCACTCCCGCCCCGCCCATCCCGGCCGCCCACCGCCTGGTGCTCGGCGATCACAGCAAGGTGCAGATCTCGGCATGAACAGCGCCCCCCGTGTCCTGGTGACCGGCGGAGCCGGCTTCATCGGCTCGACTTACGTCCGTACGCTGCTGGGGCCCTCGGGCCCCGCCGGCACGGAGGTCACCGTCCTCGACAAGCTCACCTACGCCGGCAACCCCGCGAACCTGGACGCGGTGCGCCGGCACCCCGGCTTCGCCTTCGTCCAGGGCGACGTCTGCGACCCGGTCCTGGTCGACAAGCTGGTCTCCGAACACGACCAGATCGTCCACTTCGCCGCCGAGTCGCACGTCGACCGCTCGATCGCGGGCGCCGACGCGTTCGTCCGGACCAATGTGCTCGGCACCCAGACCCTGCTGGACGCGGCCGTGCGGAACCGTATCGCCACGGTCGTCCACATCTCCACGGACGAGGTGTACGGGTCGGTCGACACCGGATCCTGGACCGAGGATGAGCCGCTGCGGCCCAACTCCCCGTACGCCGCGACCAAGGCGTCCGCCGACCTGCTCGCCCTGTCCCACCACCGCACCCACGGCCTGGACGTGCGGGTGACACGCTGCTCCAACAACTACGGCCCCCACCAGTTCCCCGAGAAGGTCGTCCCCCTGTTCATCACCCGGCTGCTGGACGGCGGCCGGGTGCCGCTGTACGGGGACGGCTCGCAGGTGCGGGACTGGCTGCACGTCGACGACCACGTGCGCGCGGTGGAACTGGTGCGCACCCGGGGCCGGGCGGGCGAGGTGTACAACATCGGCGGCGGCACTGAGCTGTCCAACCGGGAGCTCACCGACCTGCTGCTGGAGGCCCTGGGGGCGGACGATTCGCGGGTGGACCACGTCGAGGACCGCAAGGGTCACGACCGGCGCTACTCGGTGGACTGGACGAAGATCCGCGACGAGCTGGGCTACCGGCCCGGCAAGGACTTCGCGACCGGGCTCGCGGAGACGGTCGCCTGGTACCGGGACAACCGCTCCTGGTGGCAGCCCCTGCTGGACCGGGCGGCGCTGTGACCTGGGTGGTGACGGGCGCCGGCGGGATGCTGGCCCGGGACGTGCTGGCGTGCCTGGGGGACGGCGCGACCGGTCTGACCCGGCGGGACCTGGACGTCACCGACCGGGACGCGGTCCTGGCCGCGCTCCGGGGCCTCCGCCCCTCCGTCGTCGTGAACTGCGCCGCCTGGACGGCGGTGGACGACGCCGAGACGCGCGAGGCCGACGCCCTGGCGGTCAACGGCACGGCGGTGCGGCACCTCGCCGAGGCGTGCGCGGCGGTCGGCTCGGCCCTGGTGCACGTCTCCACGGACTACGTCTTCGACGGGCGGGCGCGCGTGCCGTACGCCGAGTCGGCCGTGCCCGGCCCCCGCACGGCGTACGGGCGCACCAAGCTGGCCGGTGAGCGGGCGGTCCTGGAGGTCCTGCCCGAGCGCGGGTACGTGGTGCGGACGGCGTGGCTGTACGGGGCGGGCGGGGGCGGCTTCGTCCGGGCGATGATCCGGGCGGAGGCGCACCGGGACGGGGTCGACGTGGTGGACGACCAGCGCGGGCAGCCGACCTGGAGCGCCGACGTGGCGCACCGGCTGGTCCGGCTGGTGGGGGCGCCCCCGGGGATCTACCACGCCACGAACGGCGGGGACGGCACCTGGTACGACCTGGCCCGGGAGACCTTCCGCCTGCTCGGCGCGGACCCCGCGCGCGTCCGGCCGGTCACCAGCGCCGCCCATCCCCGCCCGGCGCCCCGCCCCGCGTACAGCGTGCTGGGCCACGACCGCTGGCGCGAGGCCGGCCTGCCCGCGCCGCGCCCCTGGCGCGACGCCCTCGCCGAAGCCTTCCCGGCACTGCGCGCGGGCCGGTGAGCCGGTACGGCCGCCGGATCCGGGCGCAGGTGTCCTCCTCGTCCAGGGGGTACACGGGCAGGGCGGTTCCCTGACCAGAAGGCCGGACGGTAAAGGAGACACGATGTCCGACTCGTCGATGAGGGCCGTGGGCTGGGCCCGGTGCTTCCCCGTGTCGGGTGGCGTACGGGCAGGGCGGCACTGGGCACTTGAGCACATGGAGTCCCTGGGGTGGACGGAGGACGCCCCGGAGACGGTGGACGACGTCCTGCTCACGGTGTCGGAGCTGATCACCAACGCCCACGTCCACGCGCACAGTTCCGCCCAGCTCGTCCTGACCTGGGACAGCCGGTGCCTGCACGTCAGCGTCCACGACCACGACGGCAGGGGCGTGCCGGCGCCCCGCACGCCCGACACCACCTCGCCCGGCGGGCGCGGACTCGCGCTCGTGGACGCCCTGTCGGACCACTGGCACACCCACGCCCAGGAGGACGGCAAGACCATCACCGCGTGTTTCATCCCGGGCGGCGCCGCCGGTTGACGGTGCGGTGACCTTGCGCTGAACAGGAAAACGGCCCGCCTCCCGGAAAGGGGGGCGGGCCGTGGACCTTTGCAAAACGGGACGTCCGGCGTTCTCGGGACGTCCGGCGATTCAGCGGCGGAAGGCGTCCTTCGTGTTCTCCTTCGCCTGCCGAAGATCACCCTTGGACTGCTCGGCGCGGCCTTCGGCTTCCATGCGCTCGTTGCCGAGGGCACGCCCGAGGGTCTCCTTGACCTTGCCCTTGGCCTGCTCCGTCTTGGCCTGTGCCTTCTCGTCGGCTGCCATCGGAATCACACTCCCACACGGTCGACTACGGGATTGGTGTGGCGTATTGCCGGGACACCGCCGGGCAAACCCGGGAAGAAAATCGGATTCTCATCGTGTGATCTTCTTTATGCCGGGCACAAGCGGCTTCGGAGGTTGATAACCATGGTCCCGCTTCTTCTTGTTCTTCTTCTCGCCCTGATTCTTTTCGGCGCGGGTTTCGCCCTCAAGGTGCTCTGGTGGGTGGCGGCCATCGTGTTGGTCGTCTGGCTGGTCGGCTTCCTGGTCCGTCCGGCCGGTCACGGCGGCGCACGTGGCCGCTGGTACCGCTGGTAGGCCGTACGGCCACTGACACCCCGTCACACCCGGGAGCCGGGTACCGCCTCACCCGAGGCGGTACCCGGCTCCCGGCCGTTCAGCGGCGGGTCGACGGGACGCGCGGCGGCGCCCCCGCGTCGTCCGCCCCGGGCGCGCGCAGACCCTCGTACCAGCGCCGGCAGGCCTCGTAGGACGGGAGCAGACCGGTCCGTTCGGCCTCGGCGAGCGTGGGGGCCGCGGCGTCCTTGGCCGACAGCAGGGGGGTGAGCCCGGCGGGCCAGGCGATGGCGAGGTCCGGGTCGAGGGGGTGGACGCCGTGCTCCCGCTCGGGGGCGTAGCCGCGCGAGCAGAGGTAGACGACCGTCGCGTCGTCGGTCAGCGCCATGAACGCGTGGCCGAGCCCCTCGGCCAGGTGGACCGCCCGGTGCTCGCGGTCGTCGAGGCGTACGGCCTCCCAGGCGCGGTAGGTGGGCGAGCCGGTGCGGAGGTCGACGACCACGTCGAGCACGGCGCCGCGCACGCACGTGACGTATTTGGCCTGGCCCGGCGGTACGTCGGCGAAGTGCACGCCGCGCAGGGTGCCCCGGGCGGAGACGGAGCAGTTCGCCTGGGCGAGCCCGAGCCCGTACCCCGCCGCCCCCTGGAGGTCGGGCGCCCGGAACCACTCGTGGAAGCTGCCACGCTCGTCCCGGAAGACCCGTGGCTCCATGACCCAGGCGCCGTCGATACCCAGTGCGTGCACGCTCACCCACCGTCCTTTCGTGTCGGTGGGCTCAACCGCGACGGGCGCCCGGCGTCACCGGAGCCGCGTCCGACCGGGTGACGTCGTCCGGTGCCGGCGCCCCTCCGCCCCCGGGGCCGTCACGCCGTCAGACCCTCATCCCTCACGCCCGGAGCGCGGCGACCGCCGCCGCCGCCAGGTCGTCGAGGTACCCCTCCGGGAGCGGCGTGCGGACCACCACCAGGCGCCAGTAGAGCGGGCCGATGATCAGGTCGAGCGCGCGGGCGGGGTCGGCGCCCGCCGGGAGCTCGCCGCGCGCGACCGCGTCCCGGACGACGAGGGCGGCCACGCCCTGCTGGCCGTCGAGCAGGGCCGCCTTGACCGCGTCGGCGATCTCGGGGTGGCGGGCCGCCTCGACGAGGAGGTCCGGGATGACCTGGGAGGCGACCGGGTGGCGCAGCGCGTGGGCGCCGACCTCCAGCAGGGCGCGGACGTCCCCGTACAGCGAGCCGGTGGCGGGGGCCGGCAGGCCCTGGGCGGCGAAGGCGGTCAGCAGGTCGAGGACGAGCGACAGCTTGGACTTCCAGCGCCGGTAGACGGCGGTCTTGCCGACGCCCGCCCGCCGGGCGATGCCCTCGATGGACATACGGGCGAAGCCGACCGCGGCCAGTTCCTCGAACACGGCGGCGCGGATGGCTTCGGTGACGTCCTCCCGGAGCACGGCGGCTCCTGCGGGCTGCCGGCGGGGCGGGGGTGTGCTCATGCGGGGATCATAGCGCCACCCCCACGAGACGACGGGACGGTTGCGTTCCGACGTTGGACCGCCCTACCCTCGACGTAGCGACGAAACGGGTCCGTTCCGTCGCCGACCACCCCCCACTCGCCGAGGGAGACCGCCTTGTGAGTACCCAGACACTCGCACCCCCACCGGTGGACGACCACCCCGAGGACCTCCGCGCGCTCGCCCTCCGGCACGGGCTCACCGTCAGCGGGGCCCGCCCCTCCCTGCCCGAGTACACCCGGCAGCTCTGGTCGCGGCGCCACTTCATCACCGCCTTCGCCACGGCCCGCCTCACCGCGCAGTACAGCCAGGCCCGGCTGGGCCAGGTGTGGCAGGTGATGACCCCGCTGCTCAACGCGGCGGTCTACTACGTCATCTTCGGGGTGCTGATGAACACCCGGGCCGGCGTGCCCGACTTCGTCCCGTTCCTGGTCACGGGCGTGTTCATCTGGACCTTCACCTCCAGTTCGATCATGGCCGGGACGCGGGCGATCAGCGGCAACATCGGTCTCGTCCGGGCCCTGCACTTCCCGCGGGCGAGCCTGCCCGTCTCGCTCGCGCTGCAACAGCTCCAGCAGCTCGTCTTCTCGCTGTGCGCGCTGGTGCTCATCCTGTTCTGCGTCGGGGTCACCCCCGGCCGGTCCTGGCTGCTGGCCGTTCCGGCCCTGTTCCTCCAGTCCCTGTTCAACACGGGGGTGTCACTGGTGATGGCCCGGCTCGCCGCCCGTACGCCGGACGTCGCGCAGCTCATGCCGTTCCTGCTGCGCACCTGGATGTACGTGTCCGGCGTGATGTGGAGCGTCGACCACGTCCTGGCGAACAACCACCTGCCGCACGCGGTGCTGCTGGCTTTGGAGTGCAACCCGGCGGCGGTCTACATCGACCTGATGCGCTTCGCCCTCATCGACAGCTTCACCGCCGCCCAGCTCCCGCCGCACGTATGGGCCGTGGCGGCCGGCTGGGCGCTGGTCGCCGCCGTGGGCGGCTTCATCTGGTTCTGGCAGGCGGAGGAGACGTACGGCCGTGGCTGACACACACACCGGGCAGCGGGTTCCGACCGTCGTCGCCGACGGCGTGCACATCACCTACACCGTCCAGGGCGCCGGCGGGGCCGGCCGGGGCGGCGCGACGGCCGCGCTCGGCCGGCTCCTGTCCCGTACGCGCACGGCGGCGCCCGGCACCCGGACGGTCCATGCCGTCAAGGGCGTCAGCTTCGCCGCGTACAAGGGCGAGGCGATCGGGCTGATCGGCTCCAACGGATCGGGCAAGTCCACCCTGCTGAAGGCCGTCGCGGGACTGCTGCCCACCAGCGAGGGGCGGATCTACACCCGCGGCCAGCCCTCCCTCCTGGGGGTGAACGCCGCCCTGATGGGTGATCTGACGGGCGAGCGCAACGTCATCCTGGGCGGCCTCGCCATGGGGATGTCCCGCGAGCAGGTCCAGGAGCGGTACCAGGAGATCGTCGATTTCTCCGGCATCAACGAGAAGGGCGACTTCATCTCGCTGCCGATGCGGACGTACTCCTCCGGCATGGGCGCCCGGCTGCGGTTCTCCATCGCGGCCGCCAAGTCGCACGACGTCCTGCTGATCGACGAGGCGCTGGCCACCGGCGACGCGACCTTCCAGCGCCGCAGCCAGGAGCGCATCGCCGAGCTGCGCCGGGAGGCCGGGACGGTCTTCCTGGTCAGCCACAGCAACTCGGCCATCCGCCGGACGTGCGACCGTGCCCTGTGGCTGGAGGCCGGACGGCTGCTGATGGACGGCCCGGCGGGGGAGGTTGTTGACGCATATGAAGCACACACGAGGAAGAAATAGGTCATAGCGGGCTAAAGTGCCCAGCGATGACCATCTCCAGGATCAGCGCACGCCGCACGCCCATCTTCACGGACCGGTCCCCGGCTCTGCCGCTGGCCGCCGTGTGGGCCTTCACGCGCGCCGGGATGCTCGTGCTGCTGTGGCGCGACACCCTCGGCATCGGCGGGATCGGCCGCGAGGTCTACCTGCTGTACCGGCACTGGTACCAGCAGCTCTCGCAGGGCACGTTCCCGCCCGACGACGTCACCTGGCAGTACCCGCCCGGCGCCGGGCTGGTGTTCCTGGCTCCGGGACACGTCCCGGAGCTGACGTACTACCAGGCGTTCGTCGCCCTGACACTGCTCGCCGACGCCGTCGTCGCCTTCGCGCTCGCGCGGGCGGGGGCCGGCGGGGCCTGGCTGTGGGTGGGCGGCCTGCCGCTGCTCCTGCACCTGCCCCTGGCGCGGTACGACGTCCAGGTCACCGCCGTCGCGGTGCTCGGCCTGCTGGCCCTGCGGGGCGGTCACGCCCGGCTGGGCGGGGCGCTGGCCGGGCTCGGCGCCATGGTCAAGGTGTGGCCCCTGCTCACCCTGCTCGGCACGCCCCGCGGGCACCTCACCCGCCGGGCCTGGGTCTCGGCACTGGTGGCCGCGGGCGTGCTGTTCGGGGTCCTGGCGCTGGGCTTCACGCACACCCTGGACTTCGCCCGCCAGCAGGGCGGGCGGGGCGTGCAGATCGAGTCCGTCGGCGGCACCGCCCTGTCGCTGGCGACACTGGCGGGGTGGTGGCCCGGCCGGGTCCGCTACCGGTACGGGGCCTTCGAGCTGGCCGGGCCGTACGCCTCCAGCGCGGCGCACTTCGCGCTGGTGCTCACCGCGCTCGCCTTCTGCTGGCTGCTGCTGTGGCGGGTGCGGTCGTGGCAGTGGACCGTGGCGACCCCGGTGGACGCCGCGTTCACCGCGGTGCTGCTGTTCACCGTGACCAGCCGGGTGATCAGCCCGCAGTACATGGTGTGGCTGCTGGGTCTCGGCGCGGTCTGCCTGACCTGCCGGGACACCAGCCAGCGGATGGTGGCGCTGCTGATGCTGCCCGCGGCGGCGCTCAGCGCGCTCGCCTACCCCCTCCTGTACGACGAGGTCATCGCCGTCTCCCCGGCCGGGTGCGCGGTGGTGGCGCTGCGCAACGGGGTGCTGGTGGCCGCCGCGCTGCTGTCGTGCCGGCGGCTGTGGACGGAGACGGTGCCGGGGCCGCCCTCCCTCAAGGGCCTGTGACACGCACGGGGGCGCCCCGCCGGTGACCGGCGGGGCGCCCCTCGTCGTGGCCCGTCAGCTATGGGTGCGCAGCAGCGTCCGCATGGTCCGCATCGCGACCGACAGGTTGGCCAGGTCGAACGCGTCCGAGCCCTGGATCTCCTCCAGCGTGGTGCGCGCCCGGCCCAGGATGGCGGCGTTCCTCCGCTCCCAGGCCGTGAACCGCTCCTCCGGCGTGGAGGTGCCGTTCCCGGCCGACAGCACGTCGGCGGTGAGCGCGGCGTGCGCGGCGTACAGGTCCTCGCGGATGGAGGCACGGGCCATCGACTGCCAGCGGTCGGCCCGCGGGAGCTCGATGATCCGGTCCATCAGCTGGGTGATGGACAGCCGGTCCGCCAGGTCGTAGTAGACCTCGGCGACGGCCATCGGGTCCTTGCCCGTCCGGTCCGCGATCGCCACGATGTCGAGCGTCGGGAACGCGGACGAGAAGCCCGCCACCCGCAGCGCCAGCTCGTCGGGCACGCCCGCCGAGGTGAGCTCCTCGACGATCGACTCGTACCACTCCAGGTCGGCGCCGCGCAGCATCTGCGGCAGCTTCGCCCACACCTGCTCCACGCGCTCGGCGAAGAACTCGACGGTCTCGGCGAGCTTGACCGGTTGCGGCCGGTTGCCCAGCAGCCAGCGCGTGCCGCGCTCGACCAGGCGCCGCGAGTGCAGCCGGATGCGGGTCTGGACGTCGGCGGCGACCTTGTTGTCCAGCGCCTCGACGGCGTCCCACACCTCACCGAGGCCGAAGATCGCGCGGGCGGCGGTCTGCGCCCGGACGATCTCCTCGATCGACGCGCCCGTCTCCTCCCGCAGCCGGTGCAGGAAGGTCGAGCCACCGGTGTTGACGGTGTCGTTGACCAGCACCGTGGTGATGATCTCGCGGCGCAGCGCGTGGGCGTCGATCTGCTCGGCGAACTCGTCGCGCAGCTTCGTCGGGAAGTAGGCGTGCAGCAGCTCGCGCAGGTACGGGTCGTCCGGCAGGTCCGTGTGGATCAGCTCGTCCGCCACCGTGATCTTGGTGTACGCGAGGAGCACGGCCAGCTCGGGCTGGCTGAGTCCCTTGCCCGCGTTGAGCAGCTCGCGGATCTGGCGGTCGTTGGGCAGGAACTCCAGCGCCCGGTCCAGCCGGCCCTCACGGCCCAGCCGGCGCATGAACCGCTGGTGGGCGTGGAGGAGCGACGGGGACTGCTTGACCGCGTTGGCGAGGGCCACGTTCTGCGCGTAGTTGTTGCGCAGCACCAGCGTGCCGACCTCGTCGGTCATCTCGGCGAGGATCTTGTTGCGCTGCTTGACGGTCATGTCGCCGTCGGCTACCAGGCCGTTGAGCAGGATCTTGATGTTCACCTCGTGGTCGGAGGTGTCCACGCCCGCGCTGTTGTCGATGGCGTCGGTGTTGACCTTGCCGCCCTCGCCCCCGGGGCCGCCCCGGCGGGCGAACTCGATCCGGCCGAGCTGGGTCAGGCCCAGGTTGCCGCCCTCGCCGACGACCTTGACCCGCAGGTCCTCGCCGTTGACGCGGATGGCGTCGTTGGCCTTGTCGCCGACGTCGGCGTGCGACTCGGTGGTGGCCTTGACGTACGTACCGATGCCGCCGTTCCACAGCAGGTCGACCGGCGCCTTGAGGATCGCCTGCATCAGCTCGGCGGGGGTCAGCTTGGTGACCGTCCCCTCGATGCCGAGGGCCGTGCGCATGTGCGCGTTGACCGGGATCGACTTGGCCGTACGGGGGTGGATGCCGCCGCCCGCGGACAGCAGCTCCTTGTCGTAGTCGGCCCAGGAGCTGCGGGGCAGCTCGAACAGCCGGCGCCGCTCGGCGTACGAGACGGCCGCCTCGGGGGTGGGGTCGATGAAGATGTGCCGGTGGTCGAAGGCCGCGACCAGCCGGATGTGCTCGCTCAGCAGCATGCCGTTGCCGAACACGTCGCCCGACATGTCGCCGACGCCGACGACCGTGAAGTCCTCGGTCTGCGTGTTGTGGCCCAGCTCCCGGAAGTGCCGCTCGACCGACTCCCAGGCGCCGCGGGCCGTGATGCCCATGCCCTTGTGGTCGTAGCCGGCCGAGCCGCCGGAGGCGAAGGCGTCGCCCAGCCAGAAGCCGTAGGCGACGGCGACCTCGTTGGCGATGTCGGAGAAGGTCGCCGTGCCCTTGTCGGCGGCGACCACCAGGTACGTGTCGTCCTCGTCGTGCCGGACCACGTCGGCCGGCGGGACGACCTCGCCCGCCACCAGGTTGTCGGTGATGTCCAGCAGCGCCGAGATGAAGGTCCGGTAGCTGGCGATGCCCTCCGCCAGCCAGGCGTCACGGTCGACGGCCGGGTCCGGGAGCTGCTTGGCGACGAAGCCGCCCTTGGCGCCGACCGGCACGATGACGGTGTTCTTCACCATCTGCGCCTTGACCAGGCCGAGGATCTCGGTACGGAAGTCCTCGCGCCGGTCCGACCAGCGCAGGCCTCCTCGCGCGACCTTGCCGAAGCGGAGGTGGACGCCCTCGACGCGCGGCGAGTACACCCAGATCTCGAAGGCGGGGCGCGGCGCCGGCAGGTCGGGGATGGCCTGCGGATCGAACTTCATCGACACGTAGTCGTGCGGCGTGCCGTCGTCCTTCTTCTGGAAGAAGTTGGTGCGCAGCGTCGCCTTGATGACGGTGAGGAACGACCGGAGGATGCGGTCCTCGTCGAGCGAGGCGACCTGGTCCAGCGCCCCGTCCAGCTCCTCCAGCAGCCCGTCGGTCAGCTCGGTGCCGGCGCGCTGGCGCTCCGGCGACATCCGCGCCTCGAAGAGGGAGACCAGCAGACGGGTGGTGTGGACGTTGTGGCGGAGGGTGTCCTCCATGTAGTCCTGGCTGAACGTCGAGCCGGCCTGCCGCATGTACTTGGCGTACGCGCGCAGCACCATCGCCTGTCGCCAGCCCAGGCCCGCGCTCAGCACCAGCGCGTTGAACCCGTCGTTCTCGGCGCGGCCGGTCCAGGTGGCGGCGAACGCCTCCTGGAACCGCTCGCGCGCGTCGTCGGCGAGGTAGTCGCCGCCGGCACCGTGCGGCATGCGCAGCCCGAAGTCGTAGATCCACGCCTGGGTGCGGTCCGCGCAGCGCAGCTCGTACGGGCGTTCGTCGACGACCTCGACGCCCAGCCGGTTGAGCACCGGCAGGACGGCGGACAGGGAGATCTGGGCCCCGGTCTTGTAGATCTTGAAGCGGCGCTCGCCCGGACCCGAGCCGACCGGCTCGTACAGGGAGAGGGCGAAGTCCTTCTCGCCCCGGACGAGCTGCTCCAGGTGGGCGAGGTCGGCGACGGCGGAACGCGGGGTGTGGTCGGCCTTGTACCCCTCGGGGAAGGAGTTGCCGTACCTGCGCAGCAGCTCGGCGGCGCGCTCCTCGCCCATCTCGGCGTTGAGCGCCTCGCCGAAGCCGTCCTCCCAGGAGCGGGCGGCCTCGACCAGCCGGGCCTCGATGCGCTCGCTGTCGGCGTCGGTGAGCGGGGTCAGCTCGGTGCCCTGCGGGACACGGACGACGAAGTGGAGCCGGGAGAGGATCGACTCGGTGTTCCAGGCGGTGAAGTCGACGCTGGTACCGCCGAGCTCCTCCTTCAGGATGTCGATGATCCGCAGCCGGACGGTGGTGTTGAACCGGTCCCGCGGCAGGTAGACCAGGGCGGAGTAGTAGCGCCCGTACTCGTCCTGGCGGAGGTAGAGCCGCAGCTTGCGCCGCTCCTGGAGGTACAGCACGCTCGTGGCGATCGACTCGAGCTGGTCGACCGGCGTCTGGAACAGCTCGTCGCGCGGGTAGGTCTCCAGGATCTGGAGCAGGTCGCGGCCGTCGTGGCTGTGGGGCGAGAAGCCGGCCGTCTCCAGGACCTCGGCCACCTTGCGGCGGATCACCGGCACGCGGCGGACGGACTCGGTGTAGGCGGCCGAGGAGAACAGGCCGAGGAAGCGCCGCTCACCGACGACGTTGCCGTCCTTGTCGAACTTCTTGACCCCGACGTAGTCGAGGTAGGACGGGCGGTGCACGGTGGAGCGGCTGTTGGCCTTGGTGAGGATGAGCAGCTTGTGCTCGCGGGCCTTGGCGCGGGCGTCGCGCGGCAGCCGGTTGAAGGAGGGCGAGACGGGGTGCGCCTCGTCGTCGCTGTGCTGGGGGTCGGAGCGGAGGATGCCGAGGCCGGTGCCGGGCACGGCGGCCAGCGCGTCGTCGCCGGTCAGCTCGTACTCGCGGTAGCCGAGGAAGGTGAAGTGGTCCTCGGCGAGCCAGCGCAGCAGCTCGCGGGCCTCCTCCACCTCGGAGTCGCGGAGGTCGTCGGCGATCGGCTCGCGGGGGAGGTCCTCGGCGATGCGCAGCGCGGCGTCGCGCATCTTCTCCCAGTCCTCGACGGTCTCGCGGACGTCGGACAGGACGCGCATCAGGTCGGCGGTGATCTGCTTGAGGTCGGCGCGGTCGGTCTCGCGGTCGATCTCGACGTGGATCCAGGACTCGGTGAGGGTGTCGTGCAGATCGGTGCGGGTGCCGCCGTCGGGCAGCACCTCGATCAGCTTGCCGGCGATGTCACGGCGGACGACGACCTGGGGGTGGATCACCACGTGGATGCCGCGTCCCTGCCGGGACAGCTCGTTGGTGACGGAGTCGACCAGGAACGGCATGTCGTCCGTCACGACCTCGACGACGGAGTGGCTGCACATCCAGCCGTTCTCCTCGACCGTGGGGGTGTGCACACGGACGCTGGCGGTGCCCTGGGGACGGTTCTCGGCCAGCCGGTAGTGGGAAAGGGCCGCGCCGAAGACATCGACCGGGTCGCGGTCCGTGAGGTCCTCGGGAGCGGTGTGCAGGTAGTAGCGCTGGAGGTATCCGAGAACGACGTCCTCGTCCGGACGGTCCCCGTTCTCGGACCCAGTCTGGAGTTGCCCCCCGACCGGGCTGTGCTCAGCTACCCGGGCGGCCCGTTCGAGCAGCTCGGCCTTGGCTTCGTCCAGCTTGGTCTGCATGTCCTCTGGCTCCTGTCGCGCGCCGTTGCGTGACGTAGGTGAAAGAAGTGACACAACGCCACGACGCGGGGTATCCGGTCTGAGGCGACGTTATGCCGCGATGAGAGATGTCCGGGCCGTTATTGGCCAATTTTGGCGACCGGGCCGGATGGAACGGGTCAGCGATCGCCCGGGCACGGTGGCACTCCGGGCGCTGGCCGGGGGCTCCGCTGCCCCCATGGCGTATCGCGCTGATCACGGGTCCAGGCTATCGCTCCTGACCCCCGGCCCGTCATGAGCCGTATGTGTACAAAACCCGGCCATGAAGTTTGACACTCTGGACAGCGACACATGTCCTGGTGCCATACCCCTCGCACCACCTCCCAGCAGAGGCAGGCAGTGATGACCGTGAAGATCCTGATCGTCACCGGCGACGCGGCGGAGTCCCTGGAGGTCCTCTACCCGTACCAGCGGCTGCGGGAGGAGGGGTACGAGGTCCACATCGCCGCGCCCGCCCGGAAACTTCTGCGCTTCGTCGTCCACGACTTCGAGCCGGGGTACGACACCTACACCGAGAAGCCGGGCTACACCTGGCCGGCCGACCTGGCCTTCTCGGAGGTCGAGCCCAGCCGGTACGCGGCCGTGGTGATCCCGGGCGGCCGGGCGCCGGAGTACCTCCGCAACGACCCCGAACTGCGCAAGATCCTCAAGTCCTTCTTCGACGCCGACAAGCCGGTCGCCCAGATCTGCCACGGCCCGCTGCTGACGGCCGCGGTCGGCGCCCTGGACGGCCGCCGCGTCACCGCCTACCCGGCGCTGGAGCTGGACATGCAGGCCGCGGGCGCCACCTTCCAGGACGCGGAGGCGGTCGTCGACGGCACGCTGGTCTCCTCCCGCGCCTGGCCCGACCATCCCACCTGGATGCGCGCCTTCCTGGAGGTCCTCAGGGCCAAGTCACCGGCCACCTGACAGGCCCGCCCGGTCCGGCGCCCGCTCGCACGGCCGGCGCGCTCGCACGGCCGGCGCGCTCTCCGCCCGCCCCGCTTCACGGCCGGCGCGGGCGGGCGCCCGGTCCGGCCGGGGTCACGCCGCCAGCTCCTCCGCGACCGCCACCGCCTCCGCCAGCGTGTCCACCACCGGCACGCCGACCACCTCCAGGCTGGCCCGGCTGTGCGAGCCGCCGGTGTACAGCACCGCCCGCGCGCCCACGTGGGCCGCCGCCACCGCGTCGTCCGCCGCGTCCCCGATCACCACGATCCGCTCCGGCGGCACGCCCTCCAGCGCCCTCAGGTGCCGCACCATGTGCTCCGCCTTGCCGGCCGTCGACCGGTCCGTCCGCCCGTCCACCCGGACGAACCGCTCCTCTATGCCGTGCCGTCGCACGATGGGCACCAGCAGCTCGTGCGGGGCCAGCGACAGCAGTGACTGGGTGGACCCCGCCGCCTGGCGCGCGGACAGCAGCTCGGCCGCCCCGTCCGCCAGCCCGCACACCTCGGCCCGCACCCAGTAGTGCCGGTGGAACGCCTCGTCCATCACGAGCCACTCCGCCTCGCTGGGCATCCGCCCCATCAACCGCTCGTAGAACAGCGGGACGGGGACGCAGTAGAGCTCGCGGTACCGCGCGAGGGTGATGGGCTCCAGGCCTATCTCCTCGAACGCCGCGTTCGTCGCCCCGATGACCGCGTCGATGTCATCGAGGAGTGTGCCGTTCCAGTCCCACACCAGGTGCGTGCCGCGCTTGCCCATGTCCAAAAAGGTACCGGCACGCTCCGACAACGGGCCCCCACCAGCGGGAAGCCGGTGCTCAGCCGATCAGCCCGGGGATCTCCTGCACCCCGAACCACAGCAGTTCGTGGTCCTCGGCCCCGTCCACGACGAACTGCGCGTCGTCGTCCCCGTGGTCCGCCGCGCCCAGCGCGTCGGCCGCCGCCGTCACGTCGTCCGCGGCCTCGTCACCGTCCGCGTGTACCGCGGCCGCCTTGGCCAGCGGCACCGCCCGCTCGATCCGCACCTCGCCGACCGACGAGGGGTCCAGCGCCCCATCCGGATCGGCGACCGCCGCTCCGTCCGGTACGTCGACGGCCACGACGACCCTGCGCCGGGCCGCGCCCGGATCGGCGGCCAGCAGCCGCAGCGACGCGGCGGCCGCCCGGCTCAGCGCCGCGTACTCCAGCTCCTCGATGTCGTCCGAGACGTACCACTCGCGCAGCCCGGGCGTCACGGCGTACGCGGTGAGGGGTCCGGGGCCCAGTTCTCCCGCCGAGTGCGCCTGTGCGAGACCGGGGAGGGTCAGGGGGACGTAGACGCGCATGGCAGGCCGCTTTCGTAGTCGACAGACGCCCTCAGGATACGTGCGCGGTACCCCTTCGGGCCCGGCGCCCACCGGCCCGCCCGGTCCACCGCACACCTCGCGTCACCCGGTGCCGCCCCGCCCGCACGGGCGTCCCCTCACCCGGATAGGTGATCCGCCCGGAACTTCGGCGCCCCCCGCGGCGGCCGTTGCGGGCGGCCCGCCCGCCCCCGTAGAAGATCACCAACGCAAGTTACCGCCCGGTAATCACCCGGGCCATGGAACGGGGGCGATCAGCATGAGCAGCACCGCAACCAGGACGACGTCCGGCCCGGCCCGCCGCCGGGACCGGCGCGGCCCCGGCACGACCCGGCCCGCCGCACCCCGCCCGGCGACGGGCCCCACCACCCGCCGCACCACCGCGGACCGGTCCCCCGCGACCCGTACCGCCACGGACAGGTCCGCCCCGACCCGCACCGCCCCACCCCGGACCGCCCCACCCCGCACGACCACGGTTCCGGCGCCCGCCCGCCGGCCGCTCCCGCCCCATGTGCTCTTCGCCGAGCGGCTGCTCGCCGTCCTCAGCGGTGAACGCCCCGTCCACTGGATGCTGGGCCAGACCGTCGGCCAGGCCTACGACCAGCTCGTCCGGCTCGCGCCCGCCACCCCGCTGCGGGCCCGCGGCGCCCGCCCCGTCGTCCGCCGCTGCGGGGGCTTCCCGCTGCGCCCGGGCGTCGTCGAGGCGTTCGCCAGCATCGCGGCGGGCGAGCAGGTCCGGGCGATGGCGTTCCGCCTGGAGCGGGGCGACGACCGCAAATGGCGCTGCGCCGCCGTCGAGCTCGGCGGCGAGCACCGCTGACGCCACGGACGACGACGGGGCCGGGCGCGCGACACCGTCTCGTGTCGCGCGCCCGGCCCCGGAAGCCGTGTCCCTCCGGCGGGAGGGCTACTTCTTGCGGCGGCGGCCGCCCTTCTGCGCCTTGCGCCGCTCCGCGCGGGTCATCCCGTCCGCCTCGGACCGGGCCGAGCCGTCACCGTTCTCGAAGTCGCCCTCGATGACGCCGCCCTCGCCGTCCACGGTCGGCGCGGAGAAGTGCAGCCGGTCCGGCCGCTGCGGCGCGTCCAGGCCCTTGGCCCGGATCTCGGGGCGCCCGGCGCCCGCCTGCGCCGGAACGGCGTCCTCCTTGGCCAGCGACGGCCGCGCGGCCGCGTCCTGCACCGGGACCTCCTCGACCTGCTGCTCGACCTGGACCTCCAGGTTGAACAGGTAGCCGACGGACTCCTCCTTGATGCCCTCCATCATCGCGGTGAACATGTCGAAGCCCTCGCGCTGGTACTCGACCAGCGGGTCCTTCTGCGCCATCGCGCGGAGGCCGATGCCCTCCTGGAGGTAGTCCATCTCGTAGAGGTGCTCGCGCCACTTGCGGTCCAGCACGGACAGCACGACCCGCCGCTCCAGCTCACGCATGATCTCGGAGCCGAGCTGCTTCTCCCGCGCGTCGTACTGCTCGTGGATGTCCTCCTTGACGGACTCCGCGATGAACTCGGCGGTGATGCCCGCGCGGTCGCCCGCCGCCTCCTCCAGCTCCTCGATGGTGACCTTGCACGGATAGAGCTGCTTGAAGGCGCCCCACAGCCGCTCCAGGTCCCACTCCTCCGCGAAGCCCTCGACCGTCTCAGCCTCGATGTAGGCGTCGATGGTGTCGTCCATGAAGTGGCGGATCTGCTCGTGCAGGTCCTCGCCCTCCAGGACGCGGCGGCGCTCGCCGTAGATGACCTCGCGCTGCCGGTTGAGCACCTCGTCGTACTTCAGGACGTTCTTACGGGTCTCGAAGTTCTGCTGCTCGACCTGCGACTGCGCGGACGCGATCGCGCGCGTGACCATCTTGTTCTCGATCGGCACGTCGTCGGGGACGTTCGCCATCGACATCACGCGCTCGACCATCTGCGCCTTGAACAGCCGCATCAGGTCGTCGCCCAGCGACAGGTAGAAGCGGGACTCGCCCGGGTCGCCCTGACGGCCGGAACGACCGCGAAGCTGGTTGTCGATGCGCCGCGACTCGTGCCGCTCGGTGCCCAGCACGTACAGCCCGCCGAGCTCCTTGACCTCCTCCGACTCCGCCTTGACGGCGAGTTCGGCCTTCTCCAGGGCGGCGGGCAGCGCGGCCACCCACTCCTCCTGGTGCTCCACCGGGTCCAGGCCGCGCTGGCGCAGCTCCGCCTCGGCGAGGTCGTCCGGGTTGCCGCCGAGCTTGATGTCGGTACCGCGGCCGGCCATGTTGGTGGCGACGGTGACGGCGCCCTTGCGGCCGGCCTGGGCGACGATCGACGCCTCACGGTCGTGCTGCTTGGCGTTGAGCACCTCGTGCTGGATGCCGCGCTTGGAGAGCTGCTGCGAGAGGTACTCGGACTTCTCGACCGACGTCGTGCCGACGAGGATCGGCTGGCCCTTCTTGTGCTTCTCCTCGATGTCGTCGACGACCGCGGCGAACTTCGCCACCTCGGTGCGGTAGATCAGGTCCGACTGGTCCTTGCGGACCATCGGCCGGTTCGTCGGGATCGGGACGACGCCCAGCTTGTAGATCTGGTGGAACTCGGCGGCCTCGGTCATGGCCGTACCGGTCATACCGGACAGCTTGTCGTAGAGGCGGAAGAAGTTCTGGAGCGTGATCGTGGCGAGGGTCTGGTTCTCGTCCTTGATGTCCACCCCTTCCTTCGCCTCGATCGCCTGGTGCATGCCCTCGTTGTAGCGGCGGCCCGCGAGGATACGGCCGGTGTGCTCGTCGACGATCATGACTTCGCCGTCGATGACGACGTAGTCCTTGTCCTTCTTGAACAGTTCCTTCGCCTTGATGGCGTTGTTCAGGTAACCGACGAGCGGGGTGTTCACCGACTCGTAGAGGTTGTCGATGCCCAGCCAGTCCTCGACCTTGGCGACACCGGCCTCGTGGATGGCGACGGTGCGCTTCTTCTCGTCGACCTCGTAGTCGCCGGTCTCCTCGATGCCCTTGAGCGGGTTCCCGGGCTCGCCCTTCTTGAGGCGGGTGACGAGCTTGGCGAAGTCGCCGTACCACTTGGTGGCCTGGTCGGCCGGGCCGGAGATGATCAGCGGCGTACGGGCCTCGTCGACCAGGATGGAGTCGACCTCGTCGACACAGGCGAAGTTGTGGCCGCGCTGGACCAGCTCGTCCTGGGACCACGCCATGTTGTCGCGCAGGTAGTCGAAGCCGAACTCGTTGTTCGTGCCGTACGTGATGTCGCAGCTGTACATCTCGCGGCGCTGCGCGGGCGACATGTTGGCGAGGATGCAGCCGACCGTCAGGCCCAGGAACTTGTGGACCCGGCCCATCATCTCGGAGTCGCGCTCGGCCAGGTAGTCGTTGACCGTGATCAGGTGCACGCCCTTGCCGGACAGCGCGTTCAGGTACGCGGGCAGCGTGCCGACGAGGGTCTTGCCCTCACCGGTCTTCATCTCGGCCACGTAACCGAGGTGCAGCGCGGCGCCGCCCATGAGCTGCACGTCGTAGTGGCGCTGGCCGAGCACGCGCTTGGCGGCCTCGCGGACCGTGGCGAAGGCTTCGGGCATCAGGTCGTCGAGGCTCTCACCGTCGGCGTACCGCTGCTTGTACTCCTCGGTGAGCGCCCGCAACTCGGCGTCGGAGAGGTTGACGAAGTCCTCTTCGATGGAGTTGACCTGGTCCGCGATGC
Organism: Streptomyces sp. NPDC039423; assembly: GCF_055598725.1. Classification (NCBI taxonomy): domain Bacteria; kingdom Bacillati; phylum Actinomycetota; class Actinomycetes; order Kitasatosporales; family Streptomycetaceae; genus Streptomyces; species Streptomyces sp. NPDC039423. The sequence continues at coordinate 16,652 of NZ_JBVKAH010000001.1, read as the reverse complement.
GGTGCAGTTTGCGCAGGATCTTGCCTTCGCCTGCACGCATGAGCTTGTTGAAGACGGACACTGAGGCTGGTCTCCTTGCCGGTCGGGCCTGGCACTAGGTCTTGTCATGGACACTGGCACGGGCACGGCAGGTGGGCCCCACCGCAACGGCCATCGTAAGCGAGGACGCCACCGCGCCGGGAGGTCCGCGCTCACCTGGGCCGACCGCCATGCCGACATGCCGCCCCCAAGGACAACGCGCGGGACCTGCCGAAGGTGCCGCTGAACCCGAAAAGTGTTCGCCCCCTCCCTTGGCCGCGCACCAGAATCCCGTCATGGAGCCCGTCACCCTCACCACCGAGCGCCTGTCCCTGGCCGCCTTCACGCCTGCCGACGCCGACGAGGTGCTCGCCGCCTGCCAGGACCCGGCGGTCCAGCGCTGGATCTCCGTCCCGGTCCCCTACGAGCGGCAGCACGCGGAGGACTTCGTCGGCCGCCACGTCCCGGAGGGCTGGGGCGGCGACACGGAGTACACCTTCGCCGCCCGCCCCCGCGACGGCGGCCCGCTGCTGGTCTCCGCCGGCCTCCACCACCCGCGCTCGGGCTGCTGGGAGATCGGCTTCTACACGGTCCGCGAGCACCGGGGCCACGGGTACGCGACCGAGGCGGTGCTGGCCCTGGCCCGCTGGGCCTTCACCGGCCTCGGCTGCTCCCGCCTGGAGTGGCGCGCCCAGGTCGGCAACCCGGCCTCCCGCGCGGTCGCCGAGAAGGCCGGTTTCACCATGGAGGGCACCCTGCGCGCGGGCATGGAGCACCGGGGGACGGTCCGCGACTGCTGGATCGGCGCCCTGCTCCCCTCCGACCTCGGGCTGGCATCCCGGCAGCCCTACCTGCCGGCCCGGCGCAACCCGGTCTGAGGTCCCCGCCGCCCCCGCCCGCTGTCAGTGCCCCCGTCTATCGTGCCCAGCATGACGACCGCGCGGACCATGACGCCCCTGCCGCCTCCCACCGCCGAGCTCTCCGCCGACGAGGCCCGTCGTATCGCGCTGCGCGCCCAGGGCTTCCTGGGCGCGCCGGACCGCCGCGCGGGGGTGCGCGGCGTCCTGCGCCGGCTGGGCGCCGTCCAGCTGGACACCATCTCGGTGCTGGCCCGCTCCCACGAACTGGTGCCGTACGCACGGCTGGGCGCCGTCGGCCGCACCACCGTCGACAGCGCGTACTGGACCGGCACGCACGCCTTCGAGTACTGGTCGCACGCGGCGTGCATCCTGCCGATCGAGGAGTGGCCGCACTTCGCCTTCCGCCGCCGCGCCTACCGCGAGCGCCCGCAGTGGCACCACGACCTGCCGGACGGCGCCTACGAGACGGTGATCAAGCAGCTGCGCGACGAGGGACCGCTGACGGCCACGGAGCTGGGCGGCGCCAAGAACGGCGGCGAGTGGTGGGACTGGTCCGCCTCCAAGGTCGCCGTCGAGCGGGCGCTGATGTACGGGGAGGTGGTGTGCACCGAGCGGCGCGGCTGGAAGCGGGTGTACGACCTCGCCGAGCGTGCCGTGCCCGGCGAGCTGCTGCACGACGAGCTGGACGACGCCGAGTGCCTGCGCCGGCTGGTGCGGCTGGCCGGTCAGGCGCTGGGCGTGGGCACCCGCGCGGACATCGCCGACTATTACCGGCTCAAGGGCGAGCAGTTCGACGCGGTTCTCGCCGACTCGGGGCTGGTGCCGGTGCGGGTGGCGGGCTGGGACAAGCCGGCCTGGGCGGACCCGGAGGCGCTGGCGAGCGTGCCGCGCGGCCGGCACCGTACGACCCTGCTGTCACCGTTCGACTCCCTGATCTGGGAGCGGGCGCGGACGGAGCGGATCTTCGGCTTCACCCACCGCCTGGAGGCGTACGTCCCCAAGCAGAAGCGGATACACGGCTACTTCGCGATGCCGCTGCTCGCCGGCGGGAAGCTGGTGGGCCGGGTCGATCCGGCGCGTGAGGGGACGACCCTGGTGGCCAAGCAGGTGTCACTGTCCTCCCCGAAGGCCGTCGCCCCCATGGCCGAGGCACTGCGGGAGGCCGCGGAGTGGGTGGGCTGCGACGCCGTGCGGGTCGAGCGGGTGGACCGGCCGGAGCTCGCCCCGGAGCTGATGTCCGCGCTGGCCCGCCTCACCTGATCTCGAGGATCTTCTCCCGCATCGCGTAGACCACCGCTTCCATCCTGGAGTGCAGCTGGAGCTTCTCCAGGATGTTGCGGACGTGGTTCTTCACGGTGTTCTCGGAGATGAACAGCTCCTTGGCGATGTCCCGGTTGTTCATGCCGGTGGCCACGAGCTTGAGGACCTCCAGCTCGCGGTCGGTCAGCCGGGGCGCCGGGACGAGCCTGCGCTCGTCGGTGCGCTGGATCATCGACTTGAACTCGGTGAGCAGCTTGGACGCCATGGACGGGCTGATCTGCGACTGTCCGTCGGCGACCGCCCGGATAGCCGTGGCGACCTCGTCGGTGGAGATCTCCTTGAGGAGGTAGCCGGTCGCGCCCGCCTTGATCGCGTCGTAGAGGTCGGCCTCCTCGTCGCTGATCGTCAGCATGATGATCTTGGCGCTGGGGGCCACCTCCTTGATGGAGGTGCAGGCCTCGATGCCGCCGCGCTTGGGCATCCGGACGTCCATCAGGATGATGTCGGGCAGCAGGTCGGCCGCTTTGTCGACGGCTTCCGCGCCGTCGCCCGCCTCGCCCACCACCTGGATGTCCTCCTCCTGGGCGAGGACGATCTCCAGGCCCCTGCGGAAGAGCGCGTGGTCGTCCACGACCAGGACCCGGATGGGTTCCTTGCGGGACGTGCCGTCGTCGGTGCCGGTACCGCTTCCGAAGCCCGCGCCGCCCACCGGGGCGTCGGAGCCGCCCGGGTGGTGCACCGGGCCGAAGCTGTCCGCCATCGTTCCTCCCCCTGCAGGCCTGCCTGACGTTCACGTGCGGTACGCCAACCCCGGCCCCGAGAGGTGCGATTGGCGTGCCTCGCCATGATTTCATGCCCGGACGGCGAGACGGTGATCCTGCGGTCGCACGGTGGTGCCCCTGGGGGCGCACACGGCGCTTCCAGGGGCACCACCGGGGTGCTTCAGCTTCGGTCAGCCACCGAGCGCGCCACCCGCGCCGCCTGCCTCGGAGCCGGCCAGCGGGTCGCTCTCCAGGTGGATGACGCCGTAGTCGTAGGCGTGCCGGCGGTAGACGACACTGGGCTGCTTGGTCTCGGAGTCCACGAACAAATAGAAGTCGTGCCCGACGAGTTCCATCTCGTAGAGAGCCTGGTCGAGCGACATGGGGGCGGCCGTGTGGGTCTTCTCGCGGACTACCAGAGGTCCTTCGCCCTTCACCTCCAGCGGGCCCATCCGTGTGGTGGGCACCGAGTCGCGCTCCTCCACCGCCACGGAGCCGTTTCCGTTCAGGTGGGCGACGCCCGGAACGGCGTCGGCGACCTCGGCGGCCGACAGCCGGCCGTTGCCGCGGCGGGTGTGCCGCTTGTCGTGCTGCTTGCGCAGCCGTGCTTCGAGCTTGCCCGTCGCCAGGTCAAGGGCTGCGTAGGGGTCGCCTGCCGCCGCCTCCGCCCGGATCACCGGTCCCCGGGAGTGGAGGGTGATCTCCACGCGGTCGGACCGGTCGGCCTGCCGCGGGTTGTGTTCCTTGGACACCTCGACGTCGAGGCTGATCACCTTGGCGTCGAGCTTCTGGATCTTCTCCAGCTTCAGCTTCTCGGCCACGTGCTTGCGGAACCGCTCGGGCACCTCGGTTTTGCGGCCTTTGACGACGATGTCCACGCAGAACTCCGTTCCCGGATCGCCTGCCGACCCACCGGCCGGCGAGCATCTCCCTTTTGCACCAGACCCCGGCATGTACCGGAGCCTCGGACTTGGCGACTCGACCTCCTCCTCCCCCGTCGGCAAGATCCCCACCCCACCACCTCGATGTCCTGACCGTTACCCGGAATCTGGCCGGAAGCACGGCAGTGCATTCGGTGAAGCGCGGCTTTCGCCATTCCTCACACCCGAACATAGCTCGCTCGGACGGATGTCGGCACCCGCTGCCCGCACGAACCTCCGATCAGGTGTTTTTGCGCTCTCAGTAACTGCAACGATGCAAGTTCCCCGTCAGTTCCGGTTTAATTCGAACGAGATCGACGGTGCCGCGACGACCGCCGCGCTCACCCGAACGGGTCCCCCCGATCGCGGCCCGGAACCCGCCCGCAGCGCCCTGGCCGCCTCGGCCAGCGAGGCGCCCGTGGTCATGAGGTCGTCGACCAGGACGACCCGGGCCGACCCGGGAGCCCGGCCGCGTCCGCCGCTACCGCCGCCCGCGCCGTCCGCGATCAGACGTCCCGCACCGGGCACCACCTCCAGGGCACCCGCCAGGTTCGCCAGCCGCTCCCGGGCGCCCAGCCCGGACTGGTCCGCGACCGCCCGGCGCTGCCGCAGCACCGGCAGCACCCGCGCGGTGCTGCCGCTCCGGCGCAGCTCCCCCGCAGCCGCGAGCGCGATCCGCCGCACCGCGTCATGGCCACGTGCCCGTACCGCGCGCCGTGAGGAGGGCACCGGTACCAGGAGCAGCTCTCCGCCTCCCGGGGCCCCGGAGAGGGCCACGGAGGCCCGTACGGCCCCGGCCAGCGCGATGCCGAGGGGCCGGGCCAGCCCCAGCGCTCCTCGCTCCTTGTGCCCCAGCAGCACCGCCCGTACCGCGTCCGCGTACGGCGCGGCGGCGCAGACCACCGGCAGCCCGGCCGGCTCCGGGTCGGGCCTCACCCGCCGCCCGCCCGGCCGGCACAGCGCCCGCCGGCACGCCTCGCACAGCGGGGTGCGCGCCCGCGCGCATCCGCCGCAGGCGACCGGCAGCACCAGCCCCGTGATCTCCCGCCACCACCAGCGCATGGCCCCACTCTCCCGCCGCCCGGGCCGGTCATCCACCCCTGTGGACAACCGGCCGGCCGAGCCGCCGGGCATGGACCGGCCGTCAGCCGGGGTAGACGGGGAAGGTGCCCTTCTCGACCATCGGCTGCCAGTTCGCACCGGCCTGGAGACGGACGATGCCCACGTCCGCCGAGGCCGCCACCAGGGGCGCCCGCTCGTCGTTCGACGCGGCGACCACCTTCACCTGGTTGAGACCGGGGACCGCCGCGGCCGACGTCGAACCGTCCGTCTGGATGTAGCGCACCTGCTGCACCCCGCCGGCCAGCTTGCCCAGCACCACCAGCCGGCTCTGCCCGGCCCACGACACCGACGTCACCGACTCCATCCGGGGCGCGACGGCCTGCGGGTCGACGATCCGCACCGTCTGCTTGGCGCCGGTGCCCTGCCGCTCGACCCGCCCGATGTGCAGGGTCGTCCGGCCGCCCTTCGACAGCAGCAGCGCCATGCGCACCCCGTCCTCGGACACCCGCAGCGCCTCGACCCTCACCCCGTCGGCGAGCCACGGGGCCGAGACCGGCAGCGGCTCCTCGGCGCCGTTCGGCAGGTACAGCAGCCGGGGGTCGGCCGGATCGCGGTCGGCGATCCACAGGCCGCCGCGGCCGTCCCAGGTCGGTGCGGACAGCCGGTCGTCCGGACCGGGACCGTCACTGCGCAACAGCGGCGCCGGCGGCTCGTGCGTGTCGGAGACGACGGAACCCACCCGCAGGTAGCGGTCGTCGTCCGTGACCGCGGCCGCCCTGCGCTCGTCCCGCGCGACGGCGACCCTGGTGAGCCGCACCGCCCCGTTCCCGAACGGTCCGGGCACGTTCGTCGGCCTGCCCATGTTCTCCACCCCCGCGTCGAGCTTGGCCAGCCGGCCGGACGCGTCGACGAAATAGGTGCTCGGCCTCAGACCGCCCGAAGGATCGGCCCGGTAGTTCTCCTTCTGACTCTCCCCCAGTACACACAGCGCGCCGCCGTCCGCCCGCTGCAACTCGACCTGCTCCACCCTGGCCGAGCCCAGATCCCCGAGCGTGAACAGCAATTGCGCCGCCATTGCCTTGCACGTCTCGAAGCCGATGTTGTCCGCTTTCTCATTCAGCGGCACCTTGAGCTTGTTCTGGTCGTCGGGCGTCAGTGACGTGACGCCCTCCTTCAGTGCCACGCCGGTGGGGAAACTCGAATCCACCACCGGGTCGAGCCAGTTCGTCGGACCTTCGAGGAGCGCCTTGACCGTCTGCGCCACCGGGTCCATCCGGGTCACCGGATCCTGGCGCTGCCGGATGTAGACCGGGTCGGCCACGACCCAGCGCCGGCCGGACGCGAAGTAATACGTGTTGACCGACCGGTAGTTGCGCTGGAAGTCCGACTCCCCGAGCAGCAGCCCCGGCGGGAGGCTGTCGATGCGCCACTCCTTGCCCTTGCCGTCCGGGCCGGGCACCTGCACCAGCTGGATCGTCCCGTTGTACGGGGTCGTCCGCGTCGGCTCGTAGGCGTGACGGCTGTCGACCGTCGCGACCTGGTCCCCCCGCAAGGGGTAGACGAGGCGGTCCTGCGCCTCCCGGATGCCGATCCGCTCCCGGCGGCTGACCGGCGCGGCCATCAGGACCGTGGTCCGCTCCTCGGGCTTCCACTCCCGGGCCGCCTTCTTGGTCAGGTACGTCCGGGCCGTGGCGAACCCCGGGTCGTCACCCGTCATCGCCTCCAGGAACCCGTTGACGACCTCGTCCGGCTCCGCGTTCTCCCGCGGTGACACCGGATACACCCGCACCTGGGAGTCCCCGGGGTTGGACGCCTTGACCTGCGAGACGTCCCCGCTGTCCGGCATCGCCCCGCACCCGGCCAGCAGCACACCGCATCCGAGCAGCCCGGCTGCGCGCACCGTACGTCCACGGCCGCGTCGACGCTCAGCGCCCACGAGTCGTACCCTCCCGATTTCCGTCCCGCGTCGTGGACGAGGCCCCCTCGCCCGCCCGCTCACCCGCGCCGCGCGCCACCACCCGCGAACCGCTGCCGGGCAGGGCCGTCGGATCGGCGGCCACCTGCGCCGCCTGCCGGGGCGGCAGTGCCGTACGCCCCGGACCGGCCGGCCCCGCCCGGCCCGGGCCCGCGGCCTGGCCGGGCACCGTGGGCAGCCGGCCCGCGGCCAGCGTCGCCTCCTCGGCGGCGGCCCGCTCGCGGTTGCGCCGCGAGTCCTCCGGCTCCAGGGGTATCGGCGAACCGCGCAGCGGCTCGTCCGCCGTGCGCGGCAGCGTCAGCCGGAACTGCGAACCGCCTCCCGGCTCGCCCCACGCCTGAAGCCAGCCACCGTGCAGCCGCGCGTCCTCCACGGCGATCGACAGCCCCAGCCCCGTACCGCCCGTGGTGCGGGCGCGCGCCGGGTCGGCCCGCCAGAAGCGGTTGAACACCCGCGTCGCCTCGCCGGGCTTGAGCCCGACGCCGTAGTCGCGCACCGCCACGGCCACCGCGCCGCCCGCAGCCGCCATCCGCACCACCACGTCCCGGCCCTCACCGTGCTCCACGGCGTTGACGACCAGGTTCCGCAACACCCGCTCGACCCTGCGCGCGTCGGCCTCGGCGACCACCGGCTGCTCGTCACCGACCACCAGGATCCGTCCGCCCTTGCGCTCGGCCAGCGGCTCGGCCCCGCCGATCACCCTGCGCACGACCTCCCGCAGGTCTATCGGCTCGGCCTCCAGCGCCGCCGCCCCCGCGTCGAACCGGCTGATCTCCAGGAGGTCGGCCAGCAGCGACTCGAAGCGGTCCAACTGGTCCCCGAGCAGTTCCGCGGACCGCGCCGTCACCGGGTCGAAGTCCTCGCGGGCCTCGTAGATGACGTCGGCCGCCATCCGTACGGTGGTCAGCGGGGTGCGCAGCTCGTGCGAGACGTCCGACACGAACCGGCGCTGCATCCGCGACAGCTCCTCCAACTGCTGGATCTTGTGCTGGAGGTTCTGCGCCATCTTGTTGAAGGCCTCGCCGAGCCGCGCGATGTCGTCCTCGCCGGTGACCTTCATCCGTTCCTGGAGCCGGCCCGCCGACAGCCGCTCGGCGATCCCGGCCGCCATCCGCACCGGCGTCACCACCTGCCGCACCACCAGCCAGGCGATCGCGCCCAGCAGCACCACGACGAACAGTCCGGCCGTCGCGAGGGTCGTCTTGACCAGCGCGAGCGAGTCCTCCTCCTGCGTCAGCGGGAAGAGGTAGTACAGCTCGTAGGAGTTGCCGTCGATGTCGTTGAGGCGCTTGCCGATGACCAGCCCTGCCTCGGACTGCTTGCCGTCCGAGTAGTTGATCCGGGTGTACGTCTGGAACGTCCCCGTGCCCTCCGCGACCGCGTCCCGAAGCTGCGCCGGGATGCTCCGCGACGGCTCCACACCGCCCGAGGCGCGCGCGCCACGGCTCTGCGCCGCGCCCTCCGTGTCGGAGCTGAGGGCCACCACGTTGAACGCGCCCTGACCGCCGCTCGCGAGCTGCACGACCAGGTCGGACCGCCAGTTCAGCGAGGCCCGCCCGGTACCGCCGTCCGGACCGCCCGGGCCCGGCTGCTCGTTCGCCTGGTCCTGGGCCGCCGAGAAGCCGCCCGACGCCTGGCTCTGGGCGGCCCGCTCCTTGGCGTCCAGCAGACCGTTGCGCATCTGGCCGATGACGACGAACCCGAGCAGCAGCACCACGCCGAGCGACATCAGCAGGGTGGCGACGACCACCCGCAGCTGGATGTTCCGCCGCCACAGCCGCAGCGCCGGCAGCAGCGGGCGCCTCACCCAGCGCACCAGCAGCCGGAGCACCGGCCCGCCCGGTGCCCCGTCCTGGAGCAGGCGGCCGGGCCGCCACGGCTGACGTCCCTGCCCGGCAGCCCGCCCCGCACGGACTCCCGGGTTCCCGGGCTTCGGAGCAGCACTGCCGCGGGACATATCAGCTGGGTCCGGCCTTGTAACCGACACCACGCACGGTGACGACGATCTCCGGCCGCTCCGGGTCCTTCTCGACCTTGGAGCGCAGCCGCTGCACATGGACGTTCACCAGCCGGGTGTCGGCGGCGTGGCGGTAGCCCCACACCTGCTCCAGCAGCACCTCGCGGGTGAACACCTGCCACGGCTTGCGGGCCAGCGCGACGAGCAGGTCGAACTCGAGCGGCGTCAGGGCGATCGACTGCCCGTCCCGCTTCACCGAGTGACCGGCCACGTCGATGACCAGGTCACCGATCGTGAGCTGCTCCGGCGCCGGCTCCTCCGACCTCCGCAGCCGCGCCCGGATGCGGGCGACCAGCTCCTTCGGCTTGAACGGCTTGACGATGTAGTCGTCGGCCCCGGACTCCAGACCGACCACCACGTCGACGGTGTCGCTCTTGGCCGTGAGCATCACGATCGGCACCCCGGACTCGGCCCGGATGAGCCGGCACACCTCGATGCCGTCCCTTCCGGGCAGCATGAGGTCCAGCAGCACCAGGTCCGGCTTGGCCTCCCGGAAAGCAGCAAGTGCCTTGTCGCCGTCCGCTACGAACGACGGCTCGAAACCTTCACCACGCAGCACAATCCCGAGCATCTCGGCCAGTGCGGTGTCGTCGTCGACGACAAGGACGCGTCCCTTCATATTCGACATCATCCCATTAGCTAATCGTTACCCGGCGTGACCTGGCACACAGCTCGGCAATTCCACCCCCGGTGACGGGGGAGACCACCCCCAGATCGGTGACGATCGCCGTCACCAGTTCCGGGGGCGTGACATCGAACGCGGGGTTGTACGCCTGCGTTCCCAGCGGGGCCACCGGCAGTCCGCCGCCGGCCGCCGCCCCCGCCCCGCCGACCGCCACCTGCGGCGGTGCGGTGAGCTCCGTCACTTCCTGCCCGGCGCGCTGCTCCACCTCGATGGACGCCCCGTCCGGGGTCGCCAAGTCGATCGTGGTGACGGGCGCCACCACGATGAACGGTACGTGGTGGTACCTGGCCAGCACCGCCAGCGGGTAGCTGCCGATCTTGTTGGCCACCGAGCCGTCGGCGGCGATCCGGTCGGCGCCGATCAGCACGGCGTCCACCTCTCCGGCCGAGAACAGCGAACCCGCCGCGTTGTCCGTCAGCAGCGTGTACGCCATCCCGGTCCGGGCCGCCTCGTACGCCGTGAGCCTCGCCCCCTGCAACAGCGGCCGCGTCTCGTCCACCCACAGCCGCCGCAGCCGGCCCGCCCGGTGCGCCTCCAGCGCCACGGCGAACGCCGTGCCCTCCCCGCCCGAGACGAGCGCCCCGGTGTTGCAGTGGGTCAGGATCCGGTGCCCGCCGCCCGGCAGGAGTTCGTCCAGCAGCGCCAGCCCGTGCGCCGCCATCAGCGCACTGGCCTCGGCGTCCTCCCGGTGCAGGTCCCTGGCCTCCGTGAGCGCCGCCTGGGCGGCCCGCTCCCGGGTCTCGCCCTTCTCCAGCGCCGCCCGGTACGCGCCGGCCGCCCGCCGCACCCCGTACGCCAGGTTCACCGCGGTGGGCCGCGCCCCCGCCAGCGACCCGGCGGCCTCGTCCACGTCGTAGCCCCGCACCGCGGCCAGCGCCACCCCGTACGCACCGGCGATGCCGAGCAGCGGCGCCCCGCGCACGGCGAGCGTCTGGATCGCCCGGACCAGCCCCGGCACGTCCGTGCAGACCAGCTCGACCTCCTCGGCGGGCAGCCGCGTCTGGTCGAGGAGCACCACCATGGGCCCTTCCGGCGGTTCCTCCCAGCGCAGGGAAGGCAGCGTGGGCGGGACGGAGCCGATGGGCGTCTGTGCGTACTGATCAGCCATCCGCCCAGTCTGCCCGCTGAGCCACGGACAATGAAGGTGCCGAGGAGATCCGGCCCCAGGCCCGGCCGGGAACGGCGCGTGGCACCATGGCTGCCAACCTGCCGCCCCACGGAGCGGCCCGGCACCGTGACCGAGCCGGCTCGACGAGCCGGCACCGCGACCAACGCACGAGGTGGACGACCGTGAACGACACTCCGGGCTGGGCCTCGCCCGGATCCTCCCCCTCCGACGGCCGGGGCTCCGACGCCGACCGGCCCGCCGAGCCCTCCGGCGCCCCCGGCACGCCCCCGAAGTGGTCCGCGAACCAGCCGCCCGCGGGCCAGTGGTCCCCGCCGACCGCGCCCGGCCCGTCCGGCCCGGTCCCGCCCCGCGCCCCCGCACCCGACTGGGGCGGCGGTCAGCACCAGGGCGCCTGGGGCCGGCCGGCCGCCGCCAAGCCCGGCGTCATCCCGCTGCGGCCACTCGGCGTCGGCGAGATCCTCGACGGTGCCGTCTCCACCCTGCGCGCCCACTGGCGGACCGTACTCGGCATCACGCTCACCGTCTCCGTGATCACGCAGATCGGCGACATCCTCGTCCAGCGCTACCTCGTCCCCGCGCCGCCGCAGCTCAGCGCGGACCCGACGCCGGAAGAGGCCCTGGCCCAGTCGGTGGAGTCCCTCAAGGCGAGCCTCGTCTCGCTGGGCCCCACGATGATCCTGACCCTCATCGGCACGTTCATCACCACCGCCGTGCTGACCATCGTCATCAGCCGTGCCGTGCTGGGCCGGCCGGTAACGCTCTCCGACGCCTGGCGAGAGGCCCGCCCGAGGCTCCCCCAGCTCCTCGGTCTCACCCTGCTGCTGCCGCTGCTGAGCGCCGCCGTGATGGCCGTGGGCCTGCTCCCGGGCCTGCTCCTGGGCGGCTCCGCCCCCGGCGTACTGCTCACGGTCCTGGGCGGCCTCGCCGCTCTCGTGGGCATCGTCTGGCTGCTGGTCCGCTTCAGCCTTTCCTACTCGGCGCTGATGCTGGAACGGCAGGGCGTGATCGCCTCCCTGCGGCGGTCCGCCAAGCTCGTCCAGGGCGCCTGGTGGCGGATCTTCGGCGTCCTGACGCTCACCATGCTGCTCATGTTCCTCATCTCCATGATCATCGCCATTCCGTTCACGGTCATCGCGTTCGCGGTGGACGGCGAGGGGCTCGGCGGCCTGCTCACCGGCTCCGCCCCGGAGTTCGGCTGGCCGTTCCTGATCATCACCGGGATCGGCGCGGTCATCGCCGCCTCCATCACCTACCCGATCTCCTCCGGCGTCTCGGTCCTGCTCTACATCGACCAGCGCATCCGCCGGGAGGCCCTCGACCTGGACCTGGCCCGCGCCGCCGGCGTGCCGGGCTACGGGCCGGCCGACGGCACCACCTCCGGGGGCTGATGCGGTGCCGGCCACGGGGGGCGTGACGACGGCGTGGCCGGCGGTCCACGCGGGCGACGACGTACCACTGGACATCCCGCGCGTCCCCGCCCGTGAGGCGGCCGAGCGGGAACTGTCCGATCCGCGGTACCACGAGAACGACCCGAACCTGCTCCAACGGGCGCTCGACGGCTTCTGGGACTGGCTCGGCCGGCTCTTCGACTCCGCCTCGGGGGCCACTCCGGGCGGCCCGTTCGGCCTCGTGGCGATCGCCGTGATCGTCCTGGCCCTCCTGGGCGCCCTGTGGTGGCGGCTCGGCACTCCCCGGCGCGAGCCCGTCACCACGGACCCTCTCTTCGACGACCGCACCCGCGGCGCCGCCGACCACCGCGCGGCAGCCGAGGAGCACGCCGCCGCCGGCCGCTGGAACCAGGCCGTCCAGGAACGGATGCGGGCCGTCGTCCGCTCCCTGGAGGAACGCACCCTCCTCGACCCGCGCCCCGGCCGCACCGCCGACGAAGCCGCGGCCGAAGCCGGCCGGTCCCTCCCCGCCCACGCGGACGGACTCCACGCCGCCGCCCGCGCGTTCGACGACGTCACGTACGGTGGCCGCACCGCCGACCGGAGCGCGTACCAGCGCCTCAAGCACCTGGACACCGCTGTGGAACGGGCCAAGCCCGAATCGAGTACCGCTCCCCGGGGAGCGGCCGGATGAGCACCCCTTCCACCACCTCTCCCACCTCGACGGACCTCTCCGCCCGCCAGACGTGGACCCGGGCCCGAGGGCTGCTGATCGCCCTGGCCGCCCTCGTCGCGGCCGGCATCGTCATGGCCCTGGTACGCGCCGACACCCAGCACGGCCACCTCGATCCCCGCTCCGCCGACCCCCAGGGCAGCCGGGCCGTCGCCGAACTGCTCAGGCACCGGGGCGTCACCACTCGCACCGTCACCACCCTCGAAGAAGCGACCGCCGCGACCGGCCCCGACACCACCCTCCTGGTCACCACCCCCGACCTGCTGACGGACCACCAGCAGCACCTCCTGCGCGCCCACATGGACTCCGCGGGCGGCCGCACCGTCCTCCTCTCCGCCGGAGCCCCCTCCGTCAGTACCCTGGCCCCTGGAGTGAACGCGGACTCCTCCGCCCCGGTCTCGGCCCGCGCCCCCCGGTGCTCGCTGCCCGCCGCCGAACGGGCCGGCACGGTCGACCTCGGCGGAGAGCTCTACTCGACCGCCCTCCCCGGCAGCGACACCTGCTACCCCAGCGGCACCTCCGCCGCGCTCGTCCGGGTCAATTCCCCCGCGCGGGGGGACACCGTCCTCCTCGGCTCTCCCGACCTCCTCTACAACGAGCGCCTGGACCAGCAGGGCAACGCCTCGCTCGCCCTGCAACTGCTCGGTTCCCGACCGCATCTCGTCTGGTACCTCCCCTCGCTCGACGACCCCTCCGCCTCCGGCGGTGGCGGCGACACCGGTGACGGGGAAGAAGGCACCGAGCGCGGATTCCTCGAACTGATCCCCTCCGGCTGGCTGTGGGGCACCCTCCAACTCGCCCTCGCCGCCGTGCTCGCCGCCATCTGGCGCGCCCGCCGCCTCGGCCCCCTCGTCACCGAACGGCTCCCCGTCACCATCCGCGCCTCCGAGACCACCGAGGGCCGCGCCCGCCTCTACCGCCGCACCAACGCCCGCGACCGCGCGGCCACCGTCCTGCGCGCCGCCACCCGTACCCGACTCGCCCCCCTCCTGGGTGTCCCGCCGACGGAAGCCCACTCCCCGGACGCCCTGCTCCCCGCCGTGTCGGCACGTTCCACCACCGGGGACAGGGACCTCCGGGACCTCCTCTTCGGCCCGATCCCCGCCGACGACGCCGCTCTCACCCTCCTCGCAGACCAACTCGACGCCCTCGAAAGAGAGGTACGCACCTCATGAGTGCCCCGACCCCCGAGACCGCTGAGAACTCGGACAGCGCCCGCTCCTCCCTGGAGGCACTGCGCACCGAGATCGGGAAGGCCGTGGTCGGGCAGGACCCCGTCGTCACCGGACTCGTCGTCGCCCTGCTCTGCCGAGGTCACGTCCTCCTGGAGGGCGTGCCCGGTGTCGCCAAGACGCTGCTCGTCCGCGCGCTCGCCGCCTCTCTCGAACTGGGCACCAAGCGAGTTCAGTTCACCCCCGACCTGATGCCGAGTGACGTCACCGGCTCCCTGGTCTATGACGCCCGTACCGCCGAGTTCTCCTTCCAGCCGGGCCCGGTTTTCACCAACCTCCTGCTCGCCGACGAGATCAACCGCACGCCCCCCAAGACCCAGTCGTCGCTCCTGGAGGCGATGGAAGAGCGTCAGGTCACGGTCGACGGAACCCCGCGCCCGCTGCCCGAGCCCTTCCTCGTCGCCGCCACCCAGAACCCCGTCGAGTACGAGGGCACCTACCCGCTCCCCGAAGCCCAACTGGACCGCTTCCTGCTGAAACTGACGGTCCCGCTTCCGTCGCGCCAGGACGAGATCAACGTCCTGACCCGGCACGCCGAAGGGTTCAACCCGCGCGACCTGCGGGCCGCCGGGGTGCGCCCGGTCGCCGGCCCGGCCGACCTGGAGGCCGCCCGCGCGGCCGTCGCGAAGACCCAGGTCACCGCCGAGATCGCCGGTTACGTCGTCGATATCTGCCGTGCCACCCGCGATTCCCCCTCACTCACTCTCGGCGTCTCACCCCGAGGCGCCACCGCGCTGCTCTCCACCGCCCGCGCCTGGGCCTGGCTCACCGGCCGCGACTACGTCATCCCCGACGATGTGAAAGCCCTCGCCCTGCCCACGCTGCGCCACCGCGTCCAACTGCGGCCCGAGGCCGAGATGGAAGGAGTCACCCCCGACTCCGTCATCACGGCGATCCTCACCCACGTCCCCGTCCCCCGATGAGGCGGTGAACCGTGGCCCTCACCGGACGCACCGCGCTCCTCGCCGCCATCGGCGCCCTCCCCGTCGGCATCCTCGCCCCCGGCTGGACGGGAATGCTGGCGGTGAACGCCCCGCTTTCACTCGCAATTCTGTGCGACTACGCGCTCGCCGCGCCAGTGCGAACACTCCGGTTCACCCGAAGTGGTGACACAAGCGTTCGACTGGGTGACGCCGCCGAAGTACACCTCACCGTCACCAACCCGTCCCGGCGGCGCCTCCGCGCCCAGCTCCGCGACGCCTGGCCGCCCAGCAGCTGGGTCCCCGGCTCTGAGCGCACCGCCTCCCGGCACACGGCCGCCATTCCGGCGGGCGAGCGACGGCGGTTCACCACGGTCCTCCGCCCCACCCGCCGCGGCGACCGGCACGCCGAACGCGTCACCGTCCGCTCGTACGGACCTCTCGGCCTCGCCGCCCGCCAGGGCAACCACGAGGTGCCCTGGACGGTCCGCGTCCTGCCGCCCTTCGCGAGCCGCAAGCACCTGCCGTCCAAGCTGGCCCGGCTCCGCGAGCTCGACGGCCGCACCAGCGTCCTCGTCCGAGGCCAGGGCACCGAGTTCGACAGCCTCCGCGAGTACGTCCCCGGCGACGACACCCGCTCCATCGACTGGCGCGCGACCGCCCGCCACACCACCGTCGCGGTCAGGACCTGGCGCCCCGAGCGGGACCGCCACATCCTCGTCGTCCTGGACACCGGCCGCACCTCGGCGGGCCGCGTCGGCGACGTGCCCCGCCTCGACGCGTCCATGGACGCCGCGCTCCTCCTCACCGCACTCGCCTCCCGAGCCGGCGACCGCGTGGACCTCCTGGCCTATGACCGCCGCATCCGGACCCTCGTCCAAGGCCGTTCCGCCAAGGACGTCCTCCCGGCCGTCGTCGACGCCCTCGCCCCGCTCGAACCGGAGCTGGTGGAGACCGACGCCCGGGGCCTCGGCTCGGCCGCCCTCAGCCACGCTCCCCGCCGCTCGCTCGTCGTCCTGCTGACGAGCCTGGAAGCCGCCCCCGTCGAAGAGGGCCTGCTCCCCGTCCTGTCCCAGCTCACTCAGCGCCACACGGTCCTGGTGGCGTCCGTGACCGACCCGCACACAGAAGCGATGAGCACAGCGCGGGGCAGCACCGAGGCGGTCTACGAGGCCGCCGCCGGCACGCAGACGCAAGCGCAACGCCGTCGTACCGCGGAACAGCTCCAACGCCACGGTGTCACCGTCGTGGACGCGACGCCCGACAATCTGGCGCCGGCCCTTGCCGATGCCTATCTGGCCCTCAAGGCAGCAGGCCGTCTCTGACCTCTCCCCTCGGCGTACCGGTCCCGTTGCAGAGACAGGGATCGGTACGCAGAAAACCCCCCGTGAACGCAGAAAAGCCCCGCACCAGAAGGTGCGGGGCTTTCCCACAATAATTGTTCGGCGGCGTCCTACTCTCCCACAGGGTCCCCCCTGCAGTACCATCGGCGCTGAAAGGCTTAGCTTCCGGGTTCGGAATGTAACCGGGCGTTTCCCTAACGCTATGACCACCGAAACACTATGAAGATGTCGAACTACAACCAGCCACCCCAAAAGGGGTGTGGGAGTTCGTTACTTCAGAACTAACACAGTGGACGCGAGCAACTGAGGACAAGCCCTCGGCCTATTAGTACCGGTCAACTCCACCCAT